>NZ_JBIAKJ010000012.1:0-187899 GCF_042872365.1 Streptomyces sp. NPDC005263
TCCGTCCTCGGAACGTCGCGGAATCGGTTTGTTGGGGGGTGGGCGGTGTTGACGCGACAACCGCTGCGGGCGGACACCCCCGACCCGTCCCCTTCGCGCCGTGCGCGGGTGCGGCGACGCGTTCCGCCCGTCCGGTGACGGCGGGCGAGGACACGGTCGGCAGGTCCGTTGTCGGGCGTGACGCCCTGGGCCTTGGCGATCGCGGCGGGATGGCTCCGACCCAGTACCAGTGCGTGGTGTAGACGCCGTACTGCGCGCCGTTGGCCGCCGTACCGAGGATCTCGGTGGCACCCAGGTTGGCGGCGACGAACGCGAAGCCGATGCCCAGGACGACACCTTTTTTGACGCTCTTTGTTTGATTGTGATGTTGACGGCTGTGGGGAGTTGTGTTTCGATGTGTTTGGTTCTGTTTGGTGATTGAGTGGCTCGAATAGGGAGTCCGCAGTGAAGAAGACCTCGACCCGGCTGGCGGACGGTCGCGAGCTCATCTACTACGACCTGCGGGACGACGTCGTCCGGGACGCGGTCGACCGGCGGCCGCTGGAGCGGACCGTCACCACGTCCGAGGTGCGGCGGGATCCGCTGCTCGGAGATGCCGTGGCCATCGCCTCCCACCGGCAGGGCCGGACGTATCACCCGCCGGCCGACGAGTGTCCGCTGTGCCCCTCGCAGGGGGAGCGGCTGAGCGAGATCCCGGACTCGTCGTACGACGTCGTGGTCTTCGAGAACCGTTTCCCCTCGCTGGCCGGCGACTCCGGTCGCTGTGAGGTCGTCTGCTTCACCTCCGACCACAACGCGTCCTTCGCCGACCTCACCGAGGAGCAGGCGCGGCTGGTCCTGGAGGCGTGGACCGACCGGACGTCGGAGCTGTCCCATCTGCCGTCTGTCGAGCAGGTCTTCTGCTTCGAGAACCGGGGCGCCGAGATCGGCGTGACCCTGGGGCACCCGCACGGGCAGATCTACGCCTATCCGTTCACCACCCCGCGCACCGCGCTGATGCTGCGGTCGGTCGCGGCCCACAAGGAGGCGACCGGCGGGGAGAACCTCTTCGACGCCGTCCTGGAGCGTGAACTCGCCGAGGAGCGGGTCGTCCTGGAGAGCGAGCACTGGGTCGCCTTCGTGCCGTACGCGGCGCACTGGCCGTACGAGGTGCACCTGTACCCGAAGCGCCGGGTGCCCGATCTGCTCGGCCTCGACGAGGAGGCGCGCACAGAGTTTCCCAAGGTCTATCTGGAACTCTTGCGGCGCTTCGACCGGATCTTCGACAGTGGGCAGGAGGAAGGGGCGGGGGAGTCTGCGACGCCGTACATCGCCGCCTGGCACCAGGCGCCGTTCGGCGCGCTGGAGGAGTTCGAGGGCGTCAGTCGTGACGACTTCGCGCTGCACCTCGAGCTTTTCACGATCCGTCGTACGTCCGGCAAGCTGAAGTTCCTCGCGGGCTCCGAATCCGGCATGAACGTGTTCATCAACGACATCCGGCCGGAGGCTGCGGCACAGCGACTGCGGGAGGTAGCGAGTTCATGAGCGGAAAGTACCTGGTCACGGGCGGTGCAGGGTACGTCGGCGGGGTGGTCGCCCAGCATCTGCTGGAGGCGGGCCACGAGGTCGTCGTCCTCGACAACCTCTCCACCGGCTTCCGCGAAGGGGTGCCGGCGGGCGCCTCCTTCGTCGAGGGCGACATCCGTGATGCCGCCAAGTGGCTGGACTCCTCTTTCGACGCCGTCCTGCACTTCGCCGCCTCCTCGCAGGTCGGCGAGTCGGTCGTGAAGCCCGAGAAGTACTGGGACAACAACGTCGGCGGCACCATGGCGCTGCTCGGGGCCATGCGGGACGCGGGCGTACGCCGGCTCGTCTTCTCCTCCACGGCCGCCACCTACGGCGAGCCGGCCGAGACCCCGATCGTCGAGTCGGCGCCGACCCAGCCCACCAACCCGTACGGGGCCACCAAGCTCGCCGTCGACCACATGATCACCGGTGAGGCCGCGGCGCACGGGCTGGGCGCGGTGTCGCTGCGGTACTTCAATGTGGCGGGTGCCTACGGGGCCCAGGGTGAGCGGCATGATCCCGAGTCGCATCTGATTCCGCTGGTCCTTCAGGTCGCCCAGGGCCGGCGCGAGGCGATCTCCGTGTTCGGTGACGACTATCCGACGCCGGACGGCACCTGTGTCCGGGACTACATCCACGTCGCCGACCTGGCCGAGGCGCACCTGCTGGCCGTCGAGGCCGCCACCCCCGGCGAGCACCTGATCTGCAACCTCGGCAACGGCAACGGCTTCTCCGTCCGCGAGGTCATCGAGACGGTCCGCCGGGTCACCGGGCACCCGATCCCGGAGGTCGTGGCCCCGCGTCGGGGCGGCGACCCGGCGGTCCTGGTGGCGTCGGCCGACCGCGCGCGCGAGAAGCTGGGCTGGAACCCGTCCCGCGCGGACCTCGCGGGGATCGTCACGGACGCGTGGGACTTCGCGCAGCGGCGCGGCAATCAGTGAGCGGTACGAACGGAAGGTCAGGGTCAGGGCAATGAGCGAGGCTGTCGCAGGGGCTGTCGCCGAGCGGTTCGAGGAGCTGTACGGGGCGGGTCCCGAGGGGGTGTGGGCGGCGCCGGGCCGGGTCAACCTCATCGGCGAACACACCGACTACAACGACGGCTTCGTGATGCCGTTCGCCCTTCCGCACATCGCCGTAGCGGCCGTTTCGCGGCGCACCGACGGCGTACTGCGGCTGCACTCGGCGGACATCGACGCCCCCGTGGCCGAACTGCGGCTGGACGACCTGGTCCCGGAGTCGGACCGGAACTGGACGGCGTACCCGGCGGGTGTGCTCTGGGCGCTGCGTGAGGCGGGGCACCCGGTCACCGGCGCGGACATCCACCTGGTCTCCACGGTGCCGTCCGGCGCGGGCCTGTCCTCGTCGGCGGCGCTGGAGGTCGTGGTCGCGCTCGCCCTGAACGACCTGTACGAACTGGGGCTCAAGCGCTGGCAGTTGGCCCGGCTGTGCCAACGCGCCGAGAACGTGTACGTCGGCGCCCCGACCGGGATCATGGACCAGACCGCGTCCGCCTGCTGCGAGTCGGGCCACGCCCTGTTCCTCGACACCCGCGACCTGTCCCAGAAGCAGATCCCCTTCGACCTGGCCGCCGAGGGCATGCGCCTGCTGGTCGTCGACACCCAGGTCAAGCACGCGCACAGCGACGGTGAGTACGGCAAGCGCCGGGCCGGCTGCGAGAAGGGCGCGGCCCTGCTGGGCGTCGACGCGCTGCGGGACATCCCCTACGCGGACCTGGACGCGGCGCTGGAGCGGCTCGGGGACGAGGAGGAGGTGCGCCGTCTGGTGCGGCATGTCGTCACCGAGGACGAGCGGGTCGAGCGGGTCGTGTCGCTGCTGGAGTCCGGCGACACCCGTGCGATCGGGCCGGTCCTCATCGCGGGCCATGCCTCCCTGCGCGACGACTTCCGTATCTCCTGCCCGGAGCTGGACCTGGTCGTCGACACCGCCCTGGCCTCCGGAGCGCTCGGCGCGCGGATGACGGGCGGCGGGTTCGGCGGCTCGGCGATCGTGCTGGCCGAGGCCGCCGAGGTCGACACGATCACCAAGTCGGTCCAGGAGGCCTTCGCGGCGGCCGGCTTCACCGCGCCGCGGGTGTTCGAGGCGGTGCCCTCGGCGGGAGCGCGTCGCCTGCGCTGAGCCCCGTTTCCACACGTCAGCCCCGTGCTCCTCAACGAGCGCGGGGCTGACGCTTGTTCAAGACGAACAACGGAAGATAGACCCAGCGGGTGGTGTTTGTGAAGGTCCTCAAATGCGAGGACTGGTACGCCTGTTGACCATGTTGCTACTGATACGATCAATGTACTTTTCAGTAGGCTGACGGCGCGTCATGAACGCGTACGGGGGGACAGTCTCTAGGGCCCCATCGCGAAGGAGAGGCTGTTGCTCTGGCCCCCGTCGCGAGGCGACTTGAAGAGAGTCTCATGACGTCATTTTTCCAGGATCCGATGGTGTGGATCCTGCTCATCGTGATCATCGCCGCGGTCTTCGCGGTGATGCGCGCGCGGAGAACCAACATGGCTCTCCGCCGCAACAACGACAACCTTCAAAGCAACCTGGTGGCCGTCCAAGGGCAACTGCGCCAGGTGCAGACGGGCTACGAAACCCTCACCGCACGGCATGTGGAGGACCTCTCGGAGGTCCGCAAGGACGCGGAGTCGGACACCAAGGCCGTCCTCAAGTCGGCGATGGGCACGCTCCAGTCCCTCGCCGAGGAGCAGCAGGTCCTCCTGGACAACCTGCAGAAGGAGTACGGCGACGACTCCGGCGTGCTGGCCGACCTGATGCTGGTCGACCACACCAGCAGCCAGTTCAGCCGCCGTACCAAGGGCATCTCCGTGCTGTGCGGCGGCTGGCTCGGGCGGCGCGACGAGAGCGCCTCGGTGTTCGACGTGGCCCGCAGCGCCCAGGGCCGGATCAAGGACTTCTCCCGGGTCCGGGTCAACGCCCAGGTCAGCATCTCCATCACCGGCAAGGCCGTCGAGCCGGTCGCCGTCGTCCTCGCCGAACTCCTGGACAACGCGACCAAGTACAGCGCGCCCCAGTCGCCGGTGGAGATCAACATCCAGGCCGTGCCCACCGGGGTGTGTCTGGTGGTCGACGACGCCGGTGTGGGCATGAGCCAGGAGACCAAGGCCCGGGCCGCGACCCTGCTGTCACCCGACAGCACCGTCGACATCACCGGCCTCGGTGACCCGCCCAAGTTCGGCTTCGCCGTGTGCGGGATGCTCGCCGCCCGCTACGGCTTCTCGGTGTCCGTCGACTCGGTCTCCCCCTATGGCGGAGTGCGCGCCGTGATCCGTGTGCCGGAGGGCCTCTTGACCACTGACGCTCCCCAGCCCGCCGTTTCGCACGAGGACCGTGAGGGGGAGGACCAGCAGGCCGAGCGGCGCGAGCGGCCCCGGGCCACGGTGCCCGCCCCCGGTCCGACGCTCGTCGTCGGCACCACGCAGGGCGGACTGCCGCGGCGCAGGAGGCGCAACAGGCCCGTCTCCATGGTTCCCCAGCCCGACCAGGCGGCACCCGCCGGCTCGGGCTCCGACGGGGAGAACGCCAGCGAAGTGACGGCGTCACGTATCGGCGCGTTCGCCCGCGGCACGCACCTCGGCCGGGTCTCGAACAACACGGAAGGATCCCAGAACCAGTGAATCCCGACCTCTCCTGGGTGCTGAACGGCGTGCTCGAGGTGCGTGGGGCACGCCATGCGATCCTGGTCTCCGCCGATGGCCTGCTGATGCAGCGATCCGACGACATCAGCCGTGACGAAGCGGAGAAGAACGCGGCGGCGATGAGCTCCATCCAGTCCCTGTGCCGGGCCGTCTCCGGGTTCGTGGGCGGGGGACAGGGGACCTGGAAGCAGACGCTCGTCGAGTTCGACGGCGGATGGATCTTCCTGGTGGCCGCGGGCAGCGGCGCCTACCTGGCCGTGTCGGCGGCCCTGGACGTCGACATGGAAGCCATGTCCTTCCGGATGCAGAAGACCGTGAGTGCGCTGCGCGAGGCGATGAGCGCCGCGCCGCGACTGAACGCCGGTGCGGACGCATGACCGGTCCCGGCGAGGAAGCTCCGGTAACCAGCGACTTCGTCCGTTCCTACGTCATCACCGGCGGACGGCGGCTGCCGTCGGCGGACGACCTCGCCCTGCACACCCTGGTCACCCTGGCCCCCGACCGTGAACTGCCCCTGGGCGCCGGTCCCGAGGTCCGTGCCATCTGGGAGCTGTGCGGGGGCGGCTACCTGTCCGTGGCGGAGGTGGCCGGCCATCTGTCGCTGCCGGTAGGGGTGGCCCGGCTGCTGCTCACCGATTTATTCGAACAGGGCCACCTTCTGCGCCGCTCCGAACCCACCCGCGCCCAGCTCGCTGACCGAGAGACCCTCGAGAAGGTTCTGCATGGACTCGAAACCCTCATCGTCTGAGACGGCCGCGAACGGGACGATCTATGTCTCCGACGCGGTCACCACCGCCGCGAAGATCCTGGTCGTGGGGCATTTCGCGGTGGGCAAGACGACCTTCATCGGCTCGCTGTCGGAGATCACGCCGCTGCGCACCGAGGAGAAGATGACGCAGGCGTCCCTGCATGTGGACGACCTGCGGGGCGTACCGGACAAAAAGACCACCACCGTGGCCCTGGACTTCGGACGTCTGACCCTGACCGAGGAACTCGTGCTCTACCTGTTCGGCACCCCCGGACAGCAGCGCTTCATGCAGCTGTGGGAGGACATGGCCCGCGGCGCGCTCGGTGCGCTGCTGCTGGTCGACCCCGCGCGGCTGGAGGAGACGTTCCCCGTCATCGACCTGATCGACGAGTACGGGCTCGAGTACGCCATCGCCGTCAACAGCTTCGACTCCCGGTTCTTCGACGAGACGGAGATCCGCGAGGCCCTCGACCTGCTGCCGGACACCCCTGTCGTCTACTGCGACGCCCGCGACCAGCGGTCGTCCGCGAACGCGTTGATCGCCCTGGTCCGCCATCTGCTCGATCGCGCGGCCTGATCCACTCCCTCCCCGGCCGGGCCGCCAGGCCCAGGCCCGCAAAGGACATCCCCCGTGGACACTCACCACTCGCCGGGCGCCCCCGGCGCCAGATGCCCCATGTTCGACGGCACCTTCACCGCCGACCCGCAGCAGGTCTACGACCGGGTCCGCGCCCACGGTCCCGCGGGCCCCGTGGAACTCGCGCCCGGCGTGGACGCCACCCTGGTCGTCGAGCACGAGATGGCCCTCAGGGTGCTGCAGAACCCCTCGCTGTTCGCCCGTGACTCCCGCCGCTGGAAGGCGCTGAACGAGGGTCGCGTCCCCCTCGACAGCCCCATCCTGGCGATGATGGCCTACCGGCCCAACTGCCTGTTCACCGACGGGGCCGTGCACCTCAGGCTGCGCCAGGCGGTCACGGCGAGCTTCGACCGGCTGAACATGACGCGGCTGCGCCGGGACGTCGAGCCGATCGCCGACTTCCTCATCGACCAGTTCAGCGAACGCGGCCGCGCCGACCTGATCAACGAGTACGCCAAGATGCTGCCGCTGCTGCTGTTCAACAAGCTCTTCGGCTGCCCCGCCGACATCGGCGACACCCTCACCAGCTCGCTGGGCGCCCTCTTCGACGGCATCGACGTGCAGCGCGCCAACGAGGAACTGACCGCCGGTCTGATGCAGCTGATCTCCCTCAAGCGCCGGCGGCCCGCCGAGGACGTCACCTCCTGGCTCATCCAGCACCCCGCGGGCCTGACCGACGAGGAGCTCAAGGACCAGCTCGTCATGCTGATGGGCGCCGGCTTCGAACCGCAGCGCAACCTCATCGGCCACGCCCTGCACCTGCTGCTGTCCAAGCAGGGCGCGGGCTCCGGCATGCTGGTCGAGGAGGCCATCGACCACGTCCTGTGGAACAACCCGCCCATCGCCAACTACGCCGCGCACTTCCCGGTGCAGAACGTCGACCTCGGCGGGGTGGTCGTCGAGGCGAACTCGCCGGTCGTCATCAGCTTCGCCGGCGCCAACAGCGACCCGGCCCTCAAGGAGGCCCGGGAGTCCCACAACAAGGGCGCGCACCTGGCGTGGGGGGCGGGCCCGCACTCCTGCCCGGCCAAGGACCCGGCCCTGGTGATCGCCATCGCCGCGATCGAGCGGATCCTCAACGCGCTGCCCGACCTCACCCTGGCGGTTCCGGACGAGTCCCTGCAGTACCGGCCGGGGCCGTTCCAGCACGCGCTGGCCGCCCTGCCGGTGCGGTTCAGCCCGACCCCGGCCACCCGCATGGTCTCGGCCCTGCAGACCTCGGCGCCGATGCCCCCGCCCGAGCAGCCGGTGGCACCGACCGGTGCCGAGCCCGTACCGCAGGCGCAGCCGGCGCAGAAGAGGGGCTTCTGGAGCACCCTGGTCGACCTGTTCCGGGTCTGACAGATCACCAACTGACGGCGGTGCACCGGAAGGACCCATAAGTCCGGTGCACCGCATGTGACGGGAGCAACACGGAGCGGCGCATGAGGGGGGTTAGGGGAAGGGTAGGTTCCGCAAGTAACGGAAACGCCCAGCTATAAAGGAGCTCCGCGTGACCGCCGTCGGCGACATAAGCGGAACCACCACTGACCGTCGAGCCGTCATCTCCCTTCTCCGGCGCCTGCGTTCCCCCGAAGGCCAGAGCAACCCGCTGCCCGTGTGGGACCGACTTCGCGCCCTCGGCGACGTCGTTCCCGCTCCCTGGGGTGGTTACCTGGTCACCGGATACGACGCCTGCAACCAGGTCCTGCGCGGCAGGAACTGGCTGGTGCCGGACCTCGCCTGGCAGGAACGTCAGCCCCACCCCGAACGCTGGCAGGATTCCGCCGTCCAGGCGATGAGCCGGGCCCTGTTCCGGCTCAACGCGCCGAGCCACACCAGTCAACGCCGCAGCCTGGGCAACCTCTTCGACCGCCACACCCTCGACTCGCTGGCACCCCGCGTCGCGGACCACGCCCGGCGGATCGTGGACGAACTGGCCGAGCGAATACGCGACGGCGGTGAGGCCGACTTCGTCACCGTTGTCGGTGACCAGTTGCCGGTCCTCACCGTCGGAGAATGGCTCGACATCCCCGCGCGACACCACGCGCACATCCTCGACTTCACCCACCGCCAGGTCCACTCCCAGGAACTCCTGCCCACCAAGAGCGAGTTGGCCGTCTCCACCCAGGCGACCGCGGAGATGCGGGAGTTCTTCACCGCACTCATCGCCGAACGCCGCGCCCGCCCCGGCGACGACGTGATCTCCGACTGGATCAGACACTGGGACGAGCAGCTGCCCGACGACCCGGCCGCCGCCGACCGGACCGTCTACGACCTGGTCATGTTCATCACCATCGCCTCGCTGGAGACCTCGGCGACCCTGATGGCCACCGCCGTCTGGTTACTGACCCGGGACAGCAGCCAGTGGGAGTGGCTGCGCCAACACCCCGAACATGTCGACGACGCGGTCGAGGAGGCGTTGCGCTACGACCCCCCGGTGCACATCAACACCCGTGTCGCCGCCGACGACACCGTCCTGGCCGGCACCCCGATCGCCAAGGACCAGATGGTCCACGTGATGTACGGCGCGGCCGCCCACGACCCACGGCGCAACGAGCACCCGGAACGCTTCGACGTCCTGCGCGCCGGCAGCCACATGACCTTCGGCGGAGGCATCCACTACTGCCTGGGAGCGGCTCTGGCCCGCCTCGAAGGCCGTACGCTCCTGACCGAGCTGCTGAAACGTTTCCAGACTTTGCGCCCGGTATCCGCCCCGGCGTACGCGCCCCGGATGGTGTTCCGCCGCGTGACTTCCCTGAAAGTGACCACAGATGACGACCCCGCCGGTCCTGCGCCCCCGCCTCTCGCTGAAGACCTTGCGAGTCCATCGGCAGGACAGT
Organism: Streptomyces sp. NPDC005263; assembly: GCF_042872365.1. Lineage (NCBI taxonomy): Bacteria > Bacillati > Actinomycetota > Actinomycetes > Kitasatosporales > Streptomycetaceae > Streptomyces > Streptomyces sp. NPDC005263. The sequence goes on from NZ_JBIAKJ010000012.1 coordinate 9,418, forward strand.
GTCCTGTTCATCGAACTCAGCACCCCTGAGCCCGGCAACGTCGTCACGGACGCGATGCTGGACGACCTGTGGGCCGTCCTCGCGCACCAGGAACCGGACGTGCGGGTGCTCGTCCTGTCCGGTGCCGGGGACGACTTCTGCGTCGGCGGCGACCGCACCGAGTTCGCCGAGCACCTGGGGGAGGACCCCACGGGCGGCGGCGTCCGGATCTCGGGGGTCAAGGCCCGGCGCGTGAGCGAGGCGCTCACGTCCAACCCGGCGGTCACCGTCGCCCGCGTCCACGGCAAAGTGATAGGCGCCGGGTTCGCCCTGGCGCTCGCCTGCGACCTGCGCGTCGGCGCCGAGGACGCGAGCTTCCGGCTGCCCGAACTCGCCTTCGGTCTGCCCATGGCCTGGGGCGGTCTGCTGCCCCGGCTGCTCAACGAGGTCGGCGCCGCCCGCGCCCGTGAACTGGTCCTCACGGGCCGTGCCTTCGACGCTCAAGAAGCCCTGTCCCTCTCGATCCTGCACAAGGCCGTTCCCGCCGAGGGGCTCGACGCGGCTGTCACAGCATGGGCCAAGCCCATCACCAGACGCCCGCCCGCCGCACTGCGGGTCACCAAAACACTGCTCAACTCCTACGCGGCCGCCACACGGCTGGCCGATCTCTCCGGACTCGACGCCGAACTGATGGCGGCGGTCGTCGCCGAGAACGGGCGCAAAGGCGTCGGCCACTGACTCATGCCCACCGCTTGACCAGCGTGTACTCGGTGATCCCCGGCGGATAGTCGGGGATCACGGACACCACCTCGTAGCCCTGCTTCTGATAGAACCGCGGCGCCTGGAAGTCCCAGGTCTCCAGGCGTACGGCCGAGCAGCCCCGCTGGTCGCGGGCGGCTCGCTCCGCCCTGGCGAGCAGCCGGGAGCCGATGCCGGAACCCCGGTGGCGTTCGTCGACCCACAGGTACGTCACATGCAGCCAGCCCGCCCAGGTGTGGCCGACGAGGCCGCCCGCCAGGGCATCGGTCTCGTCCAGCGCCCAGATGTGGAGCGGGACCTCGCGTGCGCCGGGTGTGGCGCGCAGGGCGCGTAGGACGGGGGAGGCGGCGGTGTTCGTCTCCCGCAGCCGATTCCGGAGCAGATCACGCCGTTCCTTGTCGACTTCTGTCTCGATACGAAACATGCGGCTCACCATAAACGCGTCGGACAGTCAGTTCTGCAAATTACCTTCCGCTCTCGGCCCTCGCCCGTACTCTGATGAACAGCACCGGTGGGGGCCGGAGCTGATCAGGGGGCGAGACAGTCGGGTACGACGCCCGATGGGGGGTAGCGGTCTCTTCACGGCGGCGGCCGTGCGGTGACGTCATCCCCAGGCGTCGTACCCGCGCTCCGTCACCGTTCGCCGGACCTTGGGGTATCCCCTGCTCTTCAGGAGCTTGGGGAAGGGGGTTTCGTGGTTCGCATCCGAGTGCTGGTCGTCGACGACCATCGCATCTTCGCCGAGTCGCTCGCCGCCGCCCTGGCCGCCGAGCCCGACGTGGAAGTCTCCGCGGCGGGCAGCGGCCCGGCCGCGCTGCGCAGCCTGGAGCGCGCGGCCGCCGAGGGGCGCCGCTACGACGTGCTGCTCGTCGACGCAGACCTGGGCGGCGGCATGCCGGGCATACGGCCCGCGGTGCCCGTCCAGGAGGTGGGCGAGGACGGCCTCGTCGACGGCATCTCGCTGGTCGTCGGGGTGCGTGCCGCGCAGCCCGCGGTACGGATCGTGGTGCTGGCCGAGAAGGACGACCCCCGGCGGGCCGCGCTGGCCCTGCAGGCCGGCGCTTCCGGATGGGTCGCCAAGGACTGCTCGCTGTCCCGGTTGCTCACGGTCATCCGCGGTGTGCTGCGCGACGAGACCCATCTGCCGCCCGCGCTGCTCACCGGGGTGCTGCGGGAGCTGACGGCCGCCCGCAAGCACCGCACCGAGAGCGAGCGCCTGGTGGAGTCGCTCACCCCGCGCGAGCGGGAGGTGCTGCGCTGCATGGTCGCGGGTCTCGGCCGCAAGGCGGTCGCCGAGCGGCTGTTCCTCTCCCCGCACACCGTCCGCACCCATATGCAGAACGTGCTCGGCAAGCTCGGCGTGCACTCCACGCTGGCCGCCGTCGCGCTCGCCCGCCGGGCCGGTGTCGGCCCCGTGGACCTAGGGCCTGTTCGGCGGATCAGGCCGGAGGAAAGTGACAGTGCCTGATAAGCGCAGATGGGCGCGCCAAGACCCGCGTCTCCGGCTTGATCCGCCGGACAGGCCCTAGCCGGGGATGTTGTCGAACGGGGCGGTCAGCTGGCGTAGCAGGTCCGCCAGCTCGACCCGCTGGGCGCGGGAGAGTTCCGCGAGGATCGCGCGCTCCTGGTACAGCAGACCGGCCAGGGCCTGGTCCGCGCGGTCCTGGCCCTCCTCGGTGAGGCGGACCAGCACACCGCGGCGGTCGCTGGGGTCGGGCTGCCGTTCCACCAGGCCCTTCTTCGCCAGCCGGTCGATGCGGTTGGTCATCGTGCCCGAGGTGACCAGGGTCTGCGTGAGCAGCTGCCCCGGCGAGAGCTGGTACGGCGTGCCCGCCCGCCTGAGCGCGGTCAGCACGTCGAACTCCCAGGGCTCCAGGGCGTGCTCGGCGAAGGCCAGCCGACGTGCCCGGTCGAGGTGCCGGGCCAGTCTGCTCACCCGGCTGAGTACCTCAAGCGGCTCCACGTCGAGGTCCGGGCGCTCCCGGCGCCACGCTGCGACCAGCCGATCGACCTCGTCCTCCATGACGATCAGTGTAGTGGTTGTGTCGATGTGAAGTCTCTTGACATCAAGTCTCTTGACATCAAGGTAAATCGGCGGGGATCCTGAAACCGTCGATCACGGTCACACTGAGGAGGCCACATGTCCGCCGCCACCACCTGGGACCCCGCTCAGTACCTGCGTCACGCCGACCACCGGGCCCGCCCCTTCACGGACCTCCTGGCCCGCGTCCCGGACCTGCCCACAGAACCGCCCGCAGGGCCACCCCGCATCGCCGACCTGGGCTGCGGCCCCGGCAACGTGACGACCCTGCTCGCCGCCCGTTGGCCCACCGCCCACGTCACCGGGTACGACAACTCGCCCGAGATGCTCGACCGGGCCCATGTGGAGTACGAGGGCTCGACCCCGGGGGGCGGCCGGCTCGACTTCGCCCACGCCGACGTGCGGACCTGGGCGCCCACCAGGCCGTACGACCTGATCATCAGCAACGCCACGCTGCAGTGGGTCCCCGGGCACGTGGAGCGGTTCGCGGACTGGGTGGCGGGGCTGGCGCCCGGTGGCACCCTCGCCTTCCAGGTGCCCGGGAACTTCGACTCGCCGAGCCACCGGCTGATGCGCGAGCTCGCCCACTCCGCCCGCTGGAAGGACCGCCTCGCCGACACCCTCCGGCACGACGACGCCGTCCACACCCCGGGGTTCTACCTGGAGAGGCTGGCCGACCTCGGCTGCGAGGTGGACGCGTGGGAGACGACGTACGTCCATCTGCTGCGGGGCGAGGACCCGGTGCTGGACTGGGTCAAGGGGACCGGCCTGCGCCCCGTCCTCACCGCCCTCGCGGACGATCCGGAGGCGCGGGAGGCGTTCGTGGACGCGTACCGGGCGGCTCTGCGCGAGGCGTATCCGGCCGGCCCGCACGGCACGCCGTTCCCGTTCCGCCGGGTGTTCGCGGTCGCCCGCAGGGGAGCGTGATGACCGTCGGGCGATTCAGTTCTTCCGGCGCCCTATCAGCCGTGGCTTCGCCTCCAGCCCGTCCAGCCCGTGCCAGGCCAGGTTGACCAGGTGGGCGGCCACCTCCGCCTTCTTCGGGCGGCGGACGTCCAGCCACCACTGGCCGGTCAGGGCGACCATGCCGACCAGGGCCTGGGCGTACACGGGGGCCAGCTTGGGGTCGAAGCCGCGGCTCTTGAACTCGCGGCCCAGGATGTCCTCCACCTGGGTGGCGATGTCCGAGATCAGCGAGGCGAAGGTGCCCGTCGACTGCGGGATGGGGGAGTCGCGGACCAGGATGCGGAAACCGTCCGTGTACTCCTCGATGTAGTCGAGGAGCGCGAAGGCGGCCTGCTCGCAGAGCTCGCGGGGGTGGCCGGCCGTCAGTGAGCTGGTCACCATGTCCAGCAGGCGGCGCATCTCACGGTCCACCACCACCGCGTACAGCCCCTCCTTGCCGCCGAAGTGCTCGTAGACCACCGGCTTGGACACCCCGGCCTTCGCCGCGATCTCCTCCACCGACGTGCCCTCGAAACCTTTCGCCGAGAAAAGGGTGCGACCGATCTCCAGCAATTGTTCGCGGCGCTCGGCACCGGTCATCCGGGTGCGACGCGCACGCCGCGGCTTGTCATTGCTCGGGGTGCTGCTGGAGTCGGTCGCCACGGCGTCAATCATGCCGCCTCGGCGGTCTGCCTTTTCTGCCGGGAGCCGTCCTCCGGGGTGTTGCGGCGGGAATCGATACGCGAGCGTGACGGCCAGCGCACGTCGTAGGCCCACCCCAGCATCTCGAACCAGCGGATGAAGCGTGCCGAGGAGTCCACCTGCCCCCGCTCCACTCCGTGCCGCGCCGAGGTGGGGTCGGCGTGGTGCAGGTTGTGCCAGGACTCACCGCAGGACAGGACCGCCAGCCACCACACGTTGCCGGAGCGGTCCCGTGACTTGAACGGACGCTTGCCCACCGCGTGACAGATCGAGTTGATCGACCAGGTCACGTGGTGCAGCAACGCCACCCGGACCAGCGACCCCCAGAAGAACCCGGTGAACGCGCCCCACCAGGACATCGTCACCAGCCCGCCGATCAGCGCGGGCAGCGCCAGCGAGATGACCGTCCACAGCACGAACTGGCGGGAGATCGCCCGGATCGCGCGGTCCTTGATCAGATCCGGGGCGTACTTCTCCTGGGAGGTCTGCTCCTCGTCGAACATCCAGGCGATGTGGGCCCACCACAGGCCCTTCATCAGCGCGGGGAGCGTCTCCCCGAAGCGCCAGGGCGAATGCGGGTCGCCCTCGGCGTCCGAGAACTTGTGGTGCTTGCGGTGGTCGGCCACCCAGCGCACCAGCGGTCCCTCGACCGCCATCGACCCGGCGATCGCCAGCGCGATCCGCAGCGGCCGCTTGGCCTTGAAGGACCCGTGGGTGAAGTAGCGGTGGAAACCGATCGTGATGCCGTGACAGCCCAGGTAGTAGAAGAACACCAGCAGGCCGAGATCCAGCCAGCTCACGCCCCACCCCCATGCCAGCGGCACGGCCGCCAGCAGAGCGAGAAAGGGGACGGTGATGAAGAGCAGCAGCGCGATCTGCTCGATCGAACGCTTCTGTTCGCCGCCCAGGGTGCCGATGGGCGTCGGAGAGTCGTCAGTCGCCTTCGAAGGATCGTCGATCACGTCGGAGCTTGAGGTCATGCGCGTCCCCTGTGGGGTCGTGGAATGAGGTAGATGCCAGGTCACCGGAATCGTGGAGGGCTCCCTACGGTTCCGTAACCTACGGCATCGTAAGTATGGCAGTGCGCTGCCCGGCGGCAAGAGCCCGACAGTCTGCGCGTCCACACGGACACCTATCCTTGTGTCGGTCGGACAGCGCGGTCCGCTCTGAATTCTTCCCGGCTGTCCAGCCTCGTATGCGGCAGTGCCGCCCGAGGCCGCCGTCCGGGTTCCCTCCCAGACGAGCTTCAACACTGCAAGGAGCCGCACCTGTGAGCAGTGCCGACGACCTGACAACTCCGACCACCCCGACGAGCAGCGAGCTGCGTGCCGACATCAGGCGACTGGGTGACCTTCTCGGTGAGACCCTCGTCCGGCAGGAGGGCCCCGAGCTGCTCGAACTGGTCGAGAAGGTCCGCCGCCTCACCCGCGAGGACGGTGAGGCCGCCGCCGAGCTGCTGCGCGGCACCGAACTGCAGACCGCCGCCAAGCTGGTCCGCGCCTTCTCCACCTACTTCCACCTGGCCAATGTCACCGAGCAGGTCCACCGCGGCCGCGAGCTGCGCGCCCGGCGCGCCGCCGAGGGCGGCCTCCTCGCCCGCACCGCCGACCGGCTCAAGGACGCCGACCCCGAACACCTGCGCCAGACGGTCGCCAACCTGAACGTCCGCCCGGTGTTCACGGCCCACCCCACCGAGGCCGCCCGCCGCTCCGTCCTCAACAAGCTCCGCCGCATCGCCACGCTCCTGGAGACCCCGGTCATCGAGTCCGACCGCCGGCGTCACGACACCCGGCTGGCCGAGAACATCGACCTCGTCTGGCAGACCGACGAGCTGCGCGTGGTACGCCCCGAGCCCGCCGACGAGGCCCGCAACGCCATCTACTACCTGGACGAGCTGCACGCGGGCGCCGTCGGAGACGTCCTGGAGGACCTGACGGCGGAACTCGAGCGCGTCGGCGTCACGCTCCCCGACGAGTCCCGGCCGCTCACCTTCGGCACCTGGATCGGCGGCGACCGCGACGGCAACCCGAACGTCACCCCCCAGGTCACCTGGGACGTTCTCATCCTCCAGCACGAGCACGGCATCAACGACGCCCTGGAGACGGTCGACGAGCTGCGCGGCTTCCTGTCGAACTCGATCCGCTACACCGGCGCCACCGACGAGCTCCTGGACTCCCTCGGCACCGACCTGGAGCGCCTCCCGGAGATCAGCCCCCGCTACAAGCGCCTCAACGCCGAGGAGCCCTACCGCCTCAAGGCCACCTGCATCCGGCAGAAGCTGGAGAACACCAAGCTGCGCCTGGCCAAGGGCATCCCGCACGAGCAGGGCCGCGACTACCTCGGCACCGCCGAGCTGATCCACGACCTCACCCTGATCCAGACCTCGCTGCGCGAGCACCGCGGCGGCCTCTTCGCCGACGGCCGCATGGACCGTACGATCCGCACCCTCGCCGCGTTCGGCCTCCAGCTCGCCACCATGGACGTACGGGAACACGCGGACGCCCACCACCACGCCCTCGGCCAGCTCTTCGACCGCCTCGGCGAGGAGTCCTGGCGGTACGCCGACATGCCCCGCGAGTACCGGTCCAAGCTGCTCGCCAAGGAGCTGCGCTCACGCCGCCCGCTCGCGCCCAGCCCGGCGCCTGTGGACGCGGCCGGTGAGAAGACGCTCGGCGTGTTCCAGACCGTGAAGCGGGCCCTGGAGGTGTTCGGACCCGAGGTCATAGAGTCGTACATCATTTCGATGTGTCAGGGCGCCGACGACGTGTTCGCCGCCGCCGTCCTCGCCCGCGAGGCGGGCCTCGTCGACCTGCACGCCGGCTGGGCGAAGGTCGGCATCGTGCCGCTGCTGGAGACCACCGACGAGCTCAAGGCCGCCGACACGATCCTGGAGGACATGCTCTCCGACCCGTCCTACCGGCGCCTGGTCGCGCTGCGGGGCGACGTCCAGGAGGTCATGCTCGGCTACTCCGACTCCTCCAAGTTCGGCGGCATCACCACCAGCCAGTGGGAGATCCACCGCGCCCAGCGCCGCCTGCGTGACGTCGCCCACCGCTACGGCGTCCGGCTGCGCCTCTTCCACGGCCGCGGCGGCACCGTCGGCCGCGGCGGCGGCCCCTCCCACGACGCGATCCTCGCCCAGCCCTGGGGAACCCTGGAGGGCGAGATCAAGGTGACCGAGCAGGGCGAGGTCATCTCCGACAAGTACCTCGTGCCGTCCCTGGCCAGGGAGAACCTGGAGCTGACCGTCGCGGCCACGCTCCAGGCGTCCGCCCTGCACACCGCCCCGCGCCAGTCGGTCGAGGCGCTGGCCCGCTGGGACGCCGCGATGGACGTGGTCAGCGACGCCGCCCACGACGCCTACCGCAAGCTCGTCGAGGACCCCGACCTGCCGACGTACTTCCTCGCCTCCACGCCGGTCGACCAGCTCGCCGACCTGCACCTGGGCTCGCGGCCCTCCCGCCGCCCCGGCTCGGGCGTCTCGCTCGACGGGCTGCGTGCCATCCCGTGGGTGTTCGGCTGGACCCAGTCCCGGCAGATCGTCCCCGGCTGGTTCGGGGTCGGCTCCGGACTGAAGGCACTGCGCGAGGCGGGACTGCGGCAAGAAGGGGATGCCGTGCTGGAGGAGATGCACGAGCAGTGGCACTTCTTCCGCAACTTCATCTCCAACGTCGAGATGACCCTCGCCAAGACGGACCTGCGGATCGCCCAGCACTACGTCGACACCCTGGTCCCCGACGAGCTCAAGCACGTCTTCGACACGATCAGGGCCGAGCACGAACTCACCGTGCGCGAGGTGCTCAGGGTGACGGGCGAGACGGAACTGCTGGACGCCACCCCCGTCCTCAAGCAGACCGTCTCCATCCGCGACGCCTACCTGGACCCGATCTCCTACCTCCAGGTCGCCCTGCTCAAGCGGCAGCGCGACGCGGCCGCCGCGGGCGAGGAAGCCGACCCGCTGCTCTCCCGCGCCCTGCTGCTCACCGTCAACGGCGTGGCCGCGGGCCTGCGCAACACCGGCTGACGTCCTCGTACGAACGGCGGTGCCCCCGAGCCTCGTAAGGCCCGGGGGCACCGCCGTTTCGCGCGATCAGCTCCTGCGGCGACGGAACGCCAGGTACCCGCCCGCGGCGACCAGCGCGGCCGCGGCCCCCGACAGCAGGCCCACCGGGGCCCCGTTGCCGGTCTCGGCGAGGCCGCCGCCGGGGCCCTGGGCGGACGGGGAGGAGGAGGCCGACGGGTCTGTCGACTCACCGGCGGACGAGCTCGGGCTCGGCGACGCGGACGGGTTCGCCGACTCGCTCGCCGAGGAGCTCGGGGAGGAACTCGGTGAGGAGCTCGGGGAGGTGCTCGCCGACGAGCTCGGCGAGGCCGACTCGGACGGCGTCGAACCGCCGCCCCCGTCGTCGCCCTCGCAGTCCGTCCAGAACACCTTGTGCTTGGCGGCGCCGTTCTCGCCGTCGAAGTTCCAGAACAGCTTGTAGTGCCCGTCGGGCAGTGCCATGTCGTCGGTGCGGCCGTGGCCGTCGGGGTCCAGCGCGATCTCGCCGGACTTCACGGTCTCGCCCTTGACGTCGGCCGTCGGGGCCCAGGCCTCGATGTGCCAGTCGACCTCCTGGACCGCGTCGAAGCCGAAGGCGTCGAGGTAGAAGGTGCAGACGTGGGGCTCGTTCCTGGGGAGCTCCTCGCCGGTGGTGGCGTCGTGGATCTTCACGGTGCCGTTGTCGCCGGGGACGGCGGAAAGAGGTGTGGCGTGCGCGAGGGGGGCGGCCAGGAGGGCCGCCGTCGCTGCGGCGGACAGGAGGCCGACGCGGCTGAGGATACGCATGGGGCAGTTCCATCTTCGAGATGCGAAAGGGAAGATGTGGAGGGTGTCGCTCAGCTTCCGGCCGGGACTGACCACAGGTCAATCACGAAGCGGGAACGAATGGTTCGGCCACCGAGGTCGAGACCCCCGAAGCGTCTCAGACCACCACAAAAGTAGCCGTGAGCAGCGCGACCCCCGACCCCGCCATCACCCAGGCCATCCGCGTCCGTCGCAACCCGCCCGCGACCACCACCGACGCCAGCAGCAGCGCCCCGCCCATCGGCACCCACGCGTAAAGGATCCCGGCGGGACCGGAACGCACCACGTCGTCACTGCCGGGCTTGACCACCACGTCGTACGTCCGGCCCTTCCGCACGGCGACCGTGTGCTCGATGACCACGCTCTTGCGGGCCGTCGAACCGACCGACACCGGCGTGTACGGGCCGGTGCAGGTGTCCGCACCGCAGCGCGTCACCTGGATCGTGCCCCGCTCCCGCCCCTTGGTGAGCATCACGTGCTGGGCGGAGCCCCAGGACGCCCACACCCCCGCGATCAGGATCAGTGCGGCGACCGTACCCATCGCCGCGAGCCGCCCGAACCGCAGCGCGACGCCCGAGGCCCGGCGGGACGGGGTGGCTGAGGCACGCGACGACATGGCCGGGATCATTGGCCATGGTCCTGCGCCCGGTCAACTCCAGCGGGGCCCGGTGGGCGGACAAGTCAGGAGTTGTACGTGCTTTGCGCCCGCTCCAACCCCTCGATCACCAGCGCCTCCACGGCGTCCGAGGCCCGGTCCACGAAGTAGTCCAGCTCCTTGCGCTCCGCCCCCGAGAAGTCCTTCAGCACGAAGTCCGCGACCTGCATACGACCCGGAGGCCGGCCGATCCCGAAGCGCACCCGGTGGTACTCCGCGCCCATCACCTTCGTCATCGACTTCAGCCCGTTGTGCCCGTTGTCCCCGCCGCCCAGCTTCAGCCGCAGCGTGCCGTAGTCGATGTCCAGTTCGTCGTGCACGGCCACGATGTTGGCCACCGGCACCTTGTAGAAGTCCTTCAGCGCGTTCACCGGCCCGCCCGACAGGTTCATGAACGACATGGGCTTCGCCAGCACCACCCGCCGGTTCGCCGGTCCGGGCGGCCCGATCCGCCCCTCGACGACCTGTGCCTGTGCCTTGCCGGCCCGCTTGAACCGGCCCCCCATCCGCTCCGCGAGCAGATCGGCGACCATGAAACCGACGTTGTGCCGGTTCGCCGCGTACTCCGGCCCCGGATTGCCCAGCCCCACGATCAGCCAGGGCGCGTTGGCATCGGTCGTCACGTCCATGTCTCCCTTGATACGCGCCAGCCGCCGTCCCCGTCGGGAACAGCGGCTGACGAAACGACGAAGGTGAGGATCAGGCCTCGGCGGCCTCGTCGCCCTCGGCCTCGTCCTCGGTGACCTCCTCGGCCTGCGCGGCCAGGACCTGCAGGACGACGGTGTCGTCGTCGACGCCCAGCTTGGTGCCCGAGGGCAGCGGGATGTCCTTGGCGAGGATGGAGTCACCGGCGGTCAGGCCCTCGATGGAGACCGTGACCGACTCGGGGATGTGGGTGGCCTCGGCCTCGACCGGAAGCGCGTTCAGGACGTGCTCCAGCAGGTTGCCGCCCGGGGCCAGCTCGCCCTCGGTGTGCACGTAGATCTCGACGTTGACCTTCTCGCCACGCGTGACCAGCTGCAGGTCGACGTGCTCCAGGAAGCCCTTGATCGGGTCACGCTGCACGGACTTCGGGATCGCCAGCTCGTTGGTCTTGCCGTCGATGTCCAGGGCGATCAGGACGTTCGGCGTACGCAGCGCGAGCAGCAGGTCGTGGCCGGGAAGCGTGAGGTGGATCGGGTCGGAACCGTGACCGTACAGAACGCCGGGAACCTTGCTGTCGCGACGGATGCGGCGGGCGGCACCCTTGCCGAACTCGGTGCGGGTCGCGGCGGCGATCTTGACCTCGGACATGTGGATCACTCCTCGTGAAACTAGGACGGACGTGGTCACCCGGCCACGAACGGCCTGCTACGAAGAGCGCGTCGATAACGGACAGCCACCACCTGCGCGAACAGGTACGGCCTCCCTCGCCGAGCAACTTCGGCAGTCTACTCGGAGGGGGAGGCCGTACCCAAAAGGATCTTCGCCGCGGTACCGCCGCGGTCTCTACTGCTCGTCGAACAGGCTCGTCACCGAGCCGTCCTCGAACACCTCACGCACCGCGCTCGCGATCGTCGGCGCGATCGACAGCACCGTGATCTTGTCCAGGTCACTGCTCAACTCGCCCGGAGTGGGCAGCGTGTTGGTGAAGACGAACTCACTCACCCGGGAGTTCTTCAGCCGGTCCGCGGCCGGACCGGAGAGCACACCGTGGGTGGCCGTCACTATGACGTCCTCGGCACCGTGCGCGAACAGGGCGTCCGCGGCGGCGCAGATCGTGCCGCCGGTGTCGATCATGTCGTCGACCAGCACACACACCCGGCCCTTGACCTCACCCACGACCTCGTGGACGGTCACCTGGTTCGCCACGTCCTTGTCGCGCCGCTTGTGCACGATGGCGAGCGGCGCGCCCAGCCGGTCGCACCAGCGGTCGGCGACCCGCACCCGTCCGGCGTCCGGGGACACGACGGTCAGCTTGTCCCGGTCCACCTTCGTGCCCACGTAGTCCGCGAGGAGCGGCAGAGCGAAGAGGTGGTCGACGGGCCCGTCGAAGAACCCCTGGATCTGGTCGGTGTGCAGGTCCACGGTCAGGATCCGGTCGGCCCCGGCCGTCTTCATCAGATCCGCGACCAGACGCGCCGAGATCGGTTCACGCCCGCGGTGCTTCTTGTCCTGCCGCGCGTAACCGTAGAACGGCACGATGACGGTGATGGAGCGGGCCGAGGCCCGCTTCAGCGCGTCGATCATGATCAACTGCTCCATGATCCACTGGTTGATCGGAGCCGTGTGGCTCTGGATCACAAAGCAGTCCGCACCACGAGCCGACTCCTGGTAACGAACGTAGATCTCACCGTTCGCGAAGTCGAAGGCCTTGGTCGGGACGACCCCGACACCCAGCTGCTGGGCGACCTCCTCGGCAAGCTCGGGGTGGGCGCGGCCGGAGAAGAACATCATCTTCTTCTCGCCGGTCGTCTTGATCCCGGTCACAGCACTGTCTCCTCAGAGGTTTCTCAGCGGGTACCGGACGGCCGTCTCAGCTGGCTGCGAGAGACCGTCTCCGGTGGTGGGGTGCGGGTGTGCACCTATCACGGTACGCCGTGCCCGGCGCGTCCGTTTCCGGTCAGTCTTCGCTTTCTTCCTGACGGGATGTGGCCTCGGCCGCCTTCGCCGCCGCGCTTCCCGGACGCTTACGGGCCACCCAGCCCTCGATATTCCGCTGCTGACCGCGGGCCACGGCCAGCGAACCGGGCGGCACGTCCTTCGTGATCACGGACCCGGCGGCGGTGTAGGCACCGTCCCCGACCGTGACGGGAGCCACAAACATGTTGTCCGAACCGGTACGGCAGTGCGAGCCGACCGTCGTGTGGTGCTTGTCCTGGCCGTCGTAGTTCACGAACACGCTCGCCGCACCGATGTTGGTGTGCTCACCGATCGTCGCGTCACCGACGTAGGACAGGTGCGGGACCTTCGTCCCCTCGCCGATCGAGGCGTTCTTGGTCTCCACGTACGTGCCGACCTTGGACTTCGGTCCGAGCCGGGTGCCGGGACGCAGGTAGGCGAACGGCCCCACGGTCGCCTGCGGACCGACCTCCGCGCTGTCCGCCACGGTGTTGTCGACCCGGGCACCGGCCCCCACCCGGGTGTCGGTGAGCCGGCTGTTGGGGCCGACCACGGCGCCCTCGCCGAGATGCGTGGACCCGTGCAGCTGCGTCCCCGGCTGGACGGTGGCGTCCTGCTCGAAGGTGACGGTGACGTCGACCCACGTCGTCGCGGGGTCGACGACGGTGACGCCGGCGAGCATCGCACGGGTCAGCAACCGGTCGTTCAGGATCCGCCGCGCCTCGGACAGCTGTACGCGGTTGTTGATCCCGGCGATCTCACGGTGGTCGGCGGCCACCGAGGCGCCGACCCGGTGACCGGCCTCGCGCAGAATCCCCAGGACGTCCGTCAGGTACTCCTCGCCCTGCGAGTTGTCCGTACGCACCTTCCCGAGCGCGTCGGCGAGCAACGGCCCGTCGAACGCGAACACACCCGAGTTGATCTCCCGGATCGCGCGCTGCTCCTCGGACGCGTCCTTGTGTTCGACGATCGCGGTGACCGGCCCCGACGCCCCCTCCCGCACGATCCGGCCGTACCCGGTGGCGTCCGGCACCTCGGCCGTCAGCACGGTGACGGCGTTGCCGTCGGCGGAGTGGGTCGCGGCGAGCCGCTGGAGCGTCTCGCCGGTCAGCAGGGGGGTGTCTCCACAGACGACGACCACGGTCCCGTCCACCGAGCCGCCCAGCTCGTCGAGGGCCATCCGCACGGCGTGCCCGGTGCCGTTCTGCTGCGCCTGTACGGCCGTACGGACCTCGGTGTCGACCTCGGCGAGGTGCGCGGTGACCTTCTCGCGGGCGTGGCCCACGACCACGACCAGGTTCTCCGGCTGCAACTCGCGGGCGGCGGCCAGCACATGGCCCACGAGGGAACGGCCACAGATGTCGTGCAGGACCTTCGGTGTGGCCGACTTCATACGGGTGCCCTCACCCGCTGCGAGAACGACGACGGCTGCCGGGCGAATGGCGCTCACGGGGTTGCCCTTCGGCTTCTGGGGTGGGGTTGGTCATCCGCAGGATACCGGGGCGTTTCGTAGAAGATATGAGGAAGGGCCCTGACGCTGTCAGGGCCCGGACCGGCCGTTGCTCCCCCGCCAGGACTCGAACCCGGACAGATGGCACCAAAAGCCACAGTGCTGCCAATTACACCACGGGGGAATGACGCTCGACCGAACCGCGCACCGGCGAGATCGTCGAGTCGGCACCCAACACTATGCCGTACCGAGAGCCTTCCGTGCGACGGTGCACCCTCCACGCGACGCTCCATGTCGATACGCGTCGATGCGCCGGGTAGCGGAATCCGATCTTCCAGGGTCGAACGGTGATCGAATCAGCAGTTCGAGGGATAGCGGGCGGATTCGTCGCCGGTCGGTCACGGAGTGTGGTGCGGGTCAGTCACGGAAACTCACCGGAAAAGGGGCGCCCGGCGACCGTAGGCTGGAGGGCATGACCACGACGGGGGAACTGCACGCGGCGGCCGAGAAAGGGCCGCCGTGGTGGTGGGTGAGGTGGCGCAGCGCGGTGCTGGACGTGGGTCTGGCACTGGTGTCCGCGGTGGAGTGTGCCGTGGAGGGCATTCCGTTCGCGCGGGACGCGGGGATCCCGTTGCCGGTGGGGATCGTGTTCGGGCTGCTGGCCGGCTCGGTGCTGGTGCTGCGGCGCCGGTGGCCGATCGCGGTCGTGCTGGTGTCGATCGCGATCACTCCCGCCCAGATGGGCTTCCTGATGGGCATCGTCGGCCTGTACACGCTGGCCGCGTCGGAGCTGCCGCGCCGGATCATCGGCTCGCTTGCGGGCATGTCGCTGCTGGGCACGCTGATCGTGACGTTCGTGCGAGTGCGGCAGGACATGGCCCGGGGTGACCTGACGATAGGGGACTGGTTCGTCCCCTTCGCGTCGATCACGACCTCGCTGGGGCTGACCGCGCCGCCGCTGCTGCTTGGCCTGTACGTGGGGGCCCGGCGCCGGTTGATGGAGAGCTTGCGGGAGCGCGCGGACAGTCTGGAGCGGGAGCTCCAGTTGCTCGCGGAGCGGGCCGAGGAGCGGGCCGAGTGGGCGCGGGGCGAGGAGCGGACCCGGATCGCGCGGGAGATGCATGACGTCGTCGCGCACCGGGTGAGCCTGATGGTGGTGCACGCGGCCGCGCTCCAGGCGGTCGCCCGCAAGGACCCCGAGAAGGCCGTGAAGAACGCGGCGCTCGTGGGCGACATGGGACGCCAGGCGCTGACCGAGCTGCGGGAGATGCTCGGTGTGCTGCGCAGCGGCGCGCCGACGCCGCGTGAGGGGGTGCCGTTGGCGGCGGTGGGGGCGGCGGCCGCGGCGGCGGCCTCACGGGCCGCGGACGACGAGAGCGCGGCGGACGGGCCGTGGCTGGCGGATCTGGATGTGCTGGTGGGGCAGTCGGCGGCCGCGGGGATGGTCGTCGAGCTGTCGGTGGACGGGGACTCGCGGGAGTACGCGGCGGAGATCGAGCAGACGGCGTTCCGGGTGGTGCAGGAGGCGTTGACGAACGTCCACAAGCACGCGGCGGGGGCGAAGACGCACGTACGGCTGGCTCACCGGGTGGCGGAGATCGCGATGCAGGTCGAGAACGACCCCCCGGACGAGGTGGCCGCCGCGGCCGCCGCGCGGTTGCCGTCGGGGGGCAACGGGCTGGTGGGCATGCGGGAGCGGGTTCTCGCGCTGGGCGGGGTGTTCGTGTCCGGTCCGACGGACGCGGGGGGTTTCCGGGTGTCGGCGGTGATTCCGGCTTCCTGACGCCGGGAGCCGGGGCGCGGCTGGTCAGCTCGTGGTGAGGCGGGTCGGTTCGATGCCCGAGACGAGCGTGGCGAGGGCGTGGTCGAGGTCGGCCCCCAGGTACCAGTCGCCGGTGTGGTCGAGGGCGTAGACCCGGCCTTCGGTGTCGATGGCGAGGAGGGCCTGGCTGTCGGTCTCGGCGCCGAGGGGGCAGACCTCGGTGCCGAGCGCGCGCCCGAGGTCGGCGAGGGTACGGGCCAGGTGGAGGCCGTGCAGGGGATCGAAGTGGAGAGCGACCGGGGCGACCTGACGGCCGGAGCCGGTCGGGGCGAGGTGCAGACCGCCGAACTCGGCCCAGGCCTCGACGGCGGCGGGGAAGACGGCGTGCCGGTGCCCGGCGGGCGAGGCGTGTTCACGCAGGGTGTCGGCCCAGATCTCGGCCTGCTTTATGTCCCAGCGCCCCGGCTGCCAGCCGGCGGCCCGCAGGGTGGCGTCGACGGGTACGGCGAAGCGCGTGGTGGAGGTGCGGTCGGGGTGCATCTGCCCTTCGTTCGTCAAGGCGCCTTGCCGTAGTACGTGCCGATGTACGTGTGGCGGTGCACGGGGATGTACGTGACGGGTGGGTGAGCGGCTCAGTCACCCGCCTGCGTGGAGTCCACGACACGGATGCCGAAGTGGGCGCTGAGCGCCGTGCAGGCCCGGCAGGGGGCCGCGAAACTGCCGTGCAGCGGGTCGCCGTCCTCGCGGATGCGCCGGGTGGTGAGTTTCGCCTGCTTGAGAGCCTTGCGGGCCTCGCCGTTGGTCATCGGCTTGCGGGCGGCTCGCTTGCTGCGGGCGGCGTCGACGGCGGCGATGTGCCGGGACAGCAGCATGGCCTCGGCGCAGCGGCCGGTGAAGCGGTCCCGCTGTGCGCTCGGGAGGGTGTCGAGGAAGTCCTGGACCAGGGGGTGCAGGGCGGGCGGCTGGTCGCCGCGGGCGGCGGTGCCGGTCAGGGTGACGCCGCGGACGGAGAGGGCGGCGGCGACGGTGGGGAGTATGCCGTCGCGACGGTGCCGCAGGGCGGGGGCGTGCGGGGTCTCGGTGCTGCTCCAGCCGATTCTGGGGTCTCCGGACGGGCCGAACGGCGGGCCGTTGTGCGGGCCGTTGTGCGGTCTGGGCTGCGATCCGGGCTCCGCTCCCGGCTGCGGCACGGCCGGTGATCCGGTCTGCTGTCCGGTCTGCGGCCCGGGCTGTGATTCGGTCTGGGATCCGGTGTGGGGCCCCGTCGGGGCTCCCGGGTGCTGGCCCGCTTGCGTGCTGGTCCGTGGGTCTGCGGACGTGCCTGGTCGCGGTCCTGGGTGCGGTCCCGTCTGCGTAGCGTTCATGATCGTCATCCCCTCCCGGGCAGGCCCCGGCTGACACAGACTGCCAAATGGCGTGGCTGGTGCGGAAGCTGGGGCGGCGCGACACGCCCGTGTTCGGGCGTGCCGTCACAGCAGGGTGACGGCTGGTCACGGAAGTGGAGGGCCCTGGCCGGTGCCCGGTGACCGGTCTTGCCGTACCGCATAGGCTGTCGGCACCGCGATCCACGCGGTCAACGCGTGGACGGACGTGGAGAGAGTCGGGGCGGGCGTCGAGACAGGGGTCGAGACGGACGTCGTGACGGACGAGACAGTCGATACGGGGCGTAGTGGCGGAATGCCGACCACTACGGGTCGTACAGAATGCCGCAGGGGGCAACCGCCATGACGACAGGTCGGCTCGGGCTGGGGGCACCTCCCGGCCGCCAGGCCGGGGGACAAGCCGCGCCGCCGAACGCGGCCTACGCCGGGCAGGTCGTGCACTTCCCGGATCCGGTCCGGGCGGCCCGTCACCCCAGAGGGGTACGGATCGACGAGCGCGGCTACCCCGACTTCTCCGCCTACGCGCGGGCGGCGGTGGACATCGCCGAGCCGCCGGCCGGCTTCGGCGTCGACGAACTGCGGCTGACGGACTACGTGTCGGCGAACGCCGCGCTGTCGGCGACCGGGCACGAACTGTGGGACACGGTGCCCGCGGTGGCCACGCCGCACGGCTGGACGTGGCACCACGTGGTCGGCGGCCGGCGGCTGGAGTTGGTTCCGGTCGAGGTCAAGGCGCTGCTGCGGCACCACGGTGGCATCGCCACGGCGGCGGTCGCCCAGGACAAGCGCGGCACCAGGCCGCTGCAGGAGACGCGCCCCGCGCACGTCCGGCTGCCGAAGTCGGGGGTGGCGGTGACGGAGGCACAGGTGCAGGGCGTCGAGGAGGACCTCGGCTACCGGCTGCCGGGTGCGTACCGGGCGTTCCTGAAGGCGGCGGGCGGCTGCGCGCCGGTCGGCGCGGCGCTGGACGCGGAACTGGGACTGCTGGTGGACCAGCCGTTCTTCACGGTGCGCGACGAGGCGGCGGTCAATGACCTCGTGTACGTCAACAAGTGCCTGCGGGACCATCTGACCAAGGACTACCTGGGCGTCGGGTTCGTGCAGGGCGGTCTGCTGGCCGTGAAGGTGAAGGGCGACCGGATCGGCACAGTGTGGTTCTGCGCGTACGACGACGCGCGGGACGTGGACCCGGGGCTGCCGCCGGCCGAGCGGGTGGAGCGGCTGTTGCTGCCGTGCGGTGAGGACTTCGACGTCTTCCTGGCGCGACTGGCGGGCAACCCGCCCGAGTTGGAGACCGTGGCGAACCTGATGGTGGACGGCGGGTTCGCGCGGTCCGTTCCCGTCTCTTCCGTGGGGGAGTGAGCTCAGCGATGGTGACGTTCGCGCAGGCGCAGGAGCGCGCGGAAGAGTGGATCAACGGGGATGTGCCGTCGTACCAGCAGCGTGAGGTGCGGGTACGGGAGTTCGAGCGCGGCTTCGTGGTGTGGGCCGAGGACCGCGCGGACGGGCCCCGCGGCGACGGCGGCAGGCAACGGCTGGTGATCGCGCGGGACAGCGGGGAGGCCACGCTGTGGCCCTCGCTGCCCGTGGGTGAGGTGATCCGTCGCTACGAGGAGGAGTACGGCCGTCCCGACCCGGCGGACCAGCAGGCGCCGGCGCCCGCGGCCCGGGTGGACCTGAACCAGACGTCCTTCCTGCTGAGTCCGCCGGAGTGGTTGCAGGAGGCGGCGGACAAGCTGGGGATTCCGGATCAGCGGGGGGCGGGGGCGTCTGGGTCTGCGTCTGCGTCTGCGTCTGGGTCCGCGTCGGCGGGTGCGGGCGCGGAGCCGGGTTCTGCTTCCGGTTCAGCTTCGGTCGGTGGGGCGGGGGAGCTTGCCCGGACGCAGGCCGGGCCCGGAGGTGTGGGTGCCGCGGCCGCGGCGGGTTCCGGTGCCTCCGGGGCTTCCGGCGGGCCCGCCGAGGCGCCGGCTGTGCCGCCCGGGGCGACGCCGTGGGCCGGGACGGACACGAACGCGGATGCCGGCGAGGACCGTTCGGTACCGCTGCCGGCGACGGTGTTCGCGCCGCCGCTGAGCGGTTCCGACGACGCGGCCCAGCCGCCCGCGGCGCCGCCGGACGCCCAGACGGCACTGATGTCGGGCGGCAGCGGACTCCCGAGGACGGCGGAA
The DNA here is from genome assembly GCF_042872365.1 of Streptomyces sp. NPDC005263. Classification (NCBI taxonomy): domain Bacteria; kingdom Bacillati; phylum Actinomycetota; class Actinomycetes; order Kitasatosporales; family Streptomycetaceae; genus Streptomyces; species Streptomyces sp. NPDC005263. The sequence goes on from NZ_JBIAKJ010000012.1 coordinate 28,708, forward strand.
GCGCCGGCGGTGGACGACCCGAACGCGTCGGGGGCGGGGACATCGGGTGCGCCCGGGGTTCCGGATGGATCTTCCTACGGGTATCCGCAGGGGCCTGGTGGTGCCGGGATGGCCGGTACCCAGCCGCCCGCGCCGCCGTCGGTCGCTCCCGGTGGGCCCGCGTACGGGTATCCGCAGGGGGCCGACGGTGGGGCACCGCAGCCTCCCGCCCCGCAGCCGCCCGCCCCGCAGCCTCCCGCCCCGGGCGCCGTTGCGCCGGGACGGCCGCTCGCTCCGAACGCCGGGGACATCGCCGACGCCGCCACGAGCAAGGCGGAGCCTCCGATGCGGCGGGCGCGCGGTGCGGGCGCGAACCCGCCGCCTCCGCCGGGCGCCCCAGGTACGCCGGGGGCGCGACCTGCGGGTCCGGCGGGTCCGGCGGCGGGCGGGTATGTGCCTACGCAACTCGTGTCGGCGCTCGGTCCTGACGGTCCCGACGGTCCCGAGGGGCCGCCCGCCGCAGGGCCGGGGGCTCCCCCGGTACCTCCCGCTCCGGGCGCGCCGGGGGCTCCCGGTGCTCCGGGGGCGCCCGGCGGGACGCCTCCCGGCGGTGTCCACCAGGCCGCCACGATGCTCGCCGACCCGAGCCGGACCGGCCCCGGCGCGGGCGCGCCGCCCGGTGCGCCCCACCCGCCCGGTGCTCCGGGCGCCCCTGGCGCGCCGCAGCCTCCCGGGGCGCCCGGCGCGCCCCAGCACCCGGGTGCCCCCGCTGCCCAGGGCTCATCCGGAGGCCCGCGCGGGGCTGTGCACCACGCGGAGACCGTGCTGTCCGGGCCCCCGGCAGGCGCACCCGGCGCACCCCCGCCACCGCCTCCCGGTGCTCCCGGCGGCCCGGGTGCCCCGGGCATGGCACCGCCCGGCGTCTCCCAGCCGATGCCGCCGGGCGCGCCCCAGCCGATGCCGCCCGGCGCGATGCCGCCGCCGGGTGCGATGCCACCGCCTCCGCCGCCGGGCGCCATGCCGCCGCCGGGTGCGATGCCGCCGCCGCCCCCGCCGGGCGCCATGCCGCCTCCGCCGCCCGGCGCAATGCCGCCGCCCCCGCCGGGGGCCGGGCAGCAGGCGTACGGCTATCCGCCGCAGGGGCAGCCGACGGTCGGGCCCGGGTACCAGGCCGTTCTGCGCTACCGCGCGCAGGACGGTTCCGAGCAGCAGCTGATCCGGCGTTCGGCGCCGGGGACACCGCACCCGGAGTGGCAGATCTTCCACGAGCTGCGGGCCATGAACGTGCCGCCGGACCAGGTACTGGAGCTGCACACGGAGTTGGAGTCGTGCGAGCTGCCGGGTGCGTACTGCGCGCGGATGATCCGGGAGCAGTGGCCGCAGGCCCGGCTCGCGAGCATCGCCCCGTACGGCACGGATCACGCGAGCCGACAGCAGGGCATGCGGCAACTGATCGCGCACCAGGGCGAGTTGCACCAGGTGGCCGACGGTCCCGCCCGTCCCGCTCCGGTTCGCGCCGCGCTGCCGCAGGTGCAGCCGGCGCCGCCGATTCCGCCGGAGGGCGTGGCGCAGGAGCTGGCCGGGGCGTTCGGGCCGGGGCTGTTCCGGTTCGAGCAGGGCGCGGTGTCCCGGCAGGGTGTGCCGCCGGTGGTGGCGCACTCGCTGGTGGTGGCGGGCCTGCCGACGGACATGGGACCGTTCTTCTGGGCGCAGGCCCAGCCGGGCCGGCCGGTGCCGACGCTGGCGGAGTTGGCGGCCGAGCGCGGGGTGCAGCCGTCCGCGGACGCGGGCTCGTACCTCGTCATGGGCAGTGACTTCGGCAAGGCGATCTGCGTGCAGTACGGCACGGCGAACATCGTGGCCGTGCCCGTGGAGGCGGGGCCGGGCGGCGCTCCCGTACCGCCGCAGTTCGTGAACACGGGGCTGCCGGAGTTCCAGCGGTGCCTGGCGCTGCTGGGGCGGATGTGGCGGCTCAGGTTCGGGCTGAACCAGGAGCAGGCGGGCCGGTGGAGCGTGGACTTCCAGGCCCAGTTGGCCTCCCTCGATCCGGCGGCGCTCGGTTCGCCGGAGAGCTGGTGGTCCGTGCTGCTGGAGCAGATGTGGGACGGACTGCTGTGACGCGACGACGCTGACGCGCACCGCGTCGGGAGAGGGCCGGACCCGGTCGAGTGACCGGGTCCGGCCCTTTTGTGTGCGCGCCTGCCGACCGTGTGCGCACCTGTCGCTCATGTGTGCGGTGTGCGGCCGTAACCCGCCCTCGGAGTGTCGCGTTATGAACACTTACGTCCGATATATCAAGATGTGCGCGAAATCATCATGTCGCATCCGTTCGGCGGAGAGGGGTCCAGGATGAGCAGCGCATCGGTCTCGGCACGGGGGTTCGTGGCCGGACGAGGGCGCGGCTACCGTCCCGAGCAGGTCGACGCGTACGCCGATGCCCTCTCCCGGGACCGGGACGCGGCCTGGGAACGCGCCGCCCGGCTGACCGTGCTCGCCAAGCAGATGGAGGCGCAGGTGGCCGAGCTGCGGGAGACCGTGGCGGCGCTCGCCCCGCAGACCTACGAGACGCTCGGTGAGAACGCGCGGCGGCTCTTCGAACTCGGGCAGGAGCAGGCCGCGGCGTTGCGGGAGGGCGCGCGGCAGGAGGCGCGGCGCCTGGTGGAGGAGGCGCGGGCGCGGGTGGACGGCGTGCGCGAGGCCGCGCAGGCGCAGGCCGACTCCGTACGCGCCGAGGCCGAGGAACGCGCCCGGCAACGGCTGCTGGCGGCGCGCGCCGCGGCTGAGGAGATCTGGACCGGCGCCCGGCGTGAAGTGAAGGAGGAGCGCGCGGAGGCGCTGTCCGCGGTGCGGGAGCTGCGGCAGCGCACCGACGGGTTGCTCGGCGAACAGGAGAAGGAGCACGCCCGGCGGTGGGCCGACGCCGAGCGGGAGGCCGCGGAGCAGTTGGCCGCGCTGGCGGCCCGGACCGTGGAGCGGGGGGCGCGGGCCGAGGCCGCGCTGTCCGAGGCGAAGCAGGCGTACGCCGACGCGGAGCTGTTGGCGCGACGGCTGCCGGACGAGGCGCGGGCGCGGGCGACCGAGGTGATCGCGGAGGCCCGGGTGCTGGAGGAGCGGATCGCCCGGGAGACGGAACAGGTGCTGCGCGACCACGGCGACCGGTGGGACGAGCTGCGGACGGAGATGGACCACGTACGCAACAGCCTGACGGCGCTCACGGGGCGGGCCGCGCTGGAGTGAGGGGGCCGAGGGAGTCAGTCGGTGAGTCCGGTGCGCAGGTAGCGGACGCCCGGGCGGCCGTTGAGGGTGATCGGCCCGGTCTCGGTGAACCCGTTGCGCTCCAGGACGGTGCGCGACGCCGGGTTGTCGAGGGTGGCCCGCGCGGTGAGGGAGACCAGGCCGTACGCCGTCCCCGCCAGCCGGCACACGTCCCGGACGGCCGCCGTCGCGACCCCGTGCCCCGCCGCCGACTCGCCGACGCGGTAACCGAGTTCGGCGCATCCGGCGGCCACGTCCACCAGGTTGACCCGGCCGACCAACTCGCCGTCCTCGTCCACCAGGACGTGGAAGTGGCAGAGCCCGGCGTCCTGTTCGGCGAGGAGGGCCTTGTGCCGGGCGGCGAACTCCTCGAAGTACGCGTCCCCGCGATCCGGGATGGACCGTGCGAAGTAGCCGCGGTTGGCCCGCTCGAAGGCGAGCAGCGCGTCCGCGTGATCGGCCCGCAGGCGTTCCAGGTTCGGCATGGGGGTCAGGGTACGCACGGCGAGGGCGGGTGTCGTGGGTGTTTGCGGGCGGGCGCGGAGGCTGCGGACGGGGGGGGCGGCGGACCGGGGGTGGACCGAGGGGGTGGACGGGACGCTCGGCCGTCGGTCTGAGGTAAGGGGTCCCGTAGGACTACGGGACCACGTGCTGACGAGACCGAGGGGTGATGTCAGGCCCGTGTCCCGCGGCCTAGCGTCCTCGGTATGACCAGATCACGCCGCTTAGCCACGGCCGCGACCGCCGTGCTCGCGCTCACCCTGACCCTGCCGTTGGCCGGTGCCGCCTCCGCGACCACAGCGAACTCGACGGCCTCCACCGCGTCCGTCTCCGCGTCGGCCCAGCTCCCCCGTCCCACCGGCCCGTACGCCGTCGGTCGCGACTCGCTCCACCTCGTCGACGCCGACCGTCCCGACCCCTGGGTGCCCGCCGCCGGCGCGCGGCAGCTGATGGTGTCGATGTACTACCCCGCTCGGCGCGGCACAGCCGGCCCGACGGCGCCGTACATGACCACCGAGGAGGCCCGCCTCCTGCTGGAACTGAGGGCTCCGGACGTCACCGTCCCGCCCGAGGTGATCAGCGGCGTCCGCACCTGGTCGCACCCCGGCGCGCGCCCCCTGGGCGGCCGGTTCCCCCTGCTGGTGCTCTCACCCGGGTTCACCTTCCCGCGTGCCACGCTCACCGGCCTCGCCGAGGACCTGGCGAGCCGGGGATACGTCGTCGCGCTGGTCGACCACCCCTACGAGAACGCCGGGACGACCCTGCCCGACGGCACCACCCTGCCCTGTGCGATATGCGACAAGCTGCCCGAGCTCGGCCTCCGGGCCGTCGCCGAGAGCCGGGCGGTGGACGTGTCCTTCGTGCTCGACCGGCTGACCGGCCGTCACCCCGCCTGGCGGCACGCCCGCATGATCGACCCGCGGCGGATCGGCATGGCCGGGCACTCCATCGGGGGCGCCTCCGCCGTCGCCACCATGGCCGCCGACTCCCGCGTGCGGGCCGGGGCGAACATGGACGGCACCATGTTCGCGCCCGTTCCCGGCAACGGCCTCGACGGCCGCCCCTTCCTGATGTTCGGCGCGAAGGACAGGACCACCGACAAGACCTGGAACGAGGGGTGGGCCCACCTGGACGGCTGGAAACGCTGGCTGACGGTGGAAGGAGCCGACCACGGCTCCTTCACGGACGTACCCCTGCTCGCCGAGCTGGTCGGCATCCCCGACACCGCGTCGCTTCCCTTCGAACGCGGGGAGGCCCTCACGCGCGCGTACCTCGCCGCCTTCTTCGACCAGCAGCTGAAGGGCATCGCCCAGCCGTTGCTGGACGGACCGTCACCGGACAACCCCGAGGTCTCCGTACGGCTGCCCTGACACTTCTGGCACGTCAGTCCTTGAGTACCGGGAACCTGCGCGGCGCCAGGAACAGCAGCACCAGGAACGCCACCGCCGCCGCGCAGGACGCGCCCAGGTAGACGGCGTGCACCGCGTCCGCGACGGCCCGGCGGGTGGCCTCGGGCGCGTGGTCCCCGTCCAGGGCGCGCGTCACCGAGTCCAGGTCGCCGGCGCCGCCGAGCCGCGACGCGAGCACACCGTTGGCGACCGCCCCGAACAGCGCAGCGCCCACCGTCTGGCCGGTCTGCCGGCAGAACAGCACGGACGCCGTCGTCGTGCCGCGTTCCGCCCAGCCGACCGTCGACTGGACGCCCACCAGGAGCGGAAGCTGGAAGAGGCCGAGCGCGCCGCCGAGCAGCAGCATCAGCAGGGCCGGCTGCCAGGCCTCACCGGGATACGGCAGGAAGGGGAAGGCGAACAGGAGCAGCGTCGCCGTGCCGATGCCCAGCATCGCCGTGTTGCGGAAGCCGATACGCCGGTACACGTGCTGACTGAGGGCGGCCGAGACGGGCCAGCTCAGCGTCCACACGGACAGCACGAACCCGGCGGCCACCGGCGTCAGTCCCAGCACCGACTGCGCGTACGTCGGAAGGAACACGCTCGGCGCCACCATCAGCAGGCCCAGCGCGCCGAGGGCGAGGTTGACCGCGGCGATCGTCCGGCGGCGCCACACCCACCCGGGGATGATCGGCTCGGCGGCCCGGCGTTCGATGACGACGACCAGCCCGGCCAGCGCGAGCCCCGCCCCGAACAGGGCGAGCGAGGGCCCCGACAGCCACGGCCACGCCACCCCGCCCTGCACCAGGGCGGTCAGCAGCACCCCGCCGCACGCGAACACGGCCAGCGCGCCCGCCCAGTCCACCCGCGCGCGGGCCCGCGTCTCCCGCTCCGGCTCGTGCAGGTACCGGACGATCAGCCACAGGGCCACCGCCCCGATCGGCAGGTTCACCAGGAAGATCCAGCGCCAGTCCGCGTACGCCGCCAGCAGCCCGCCGACCCCGGGCCCCGCGACCGCCGACACCGCCCACACCGTGGACAGCTTGGACTGGATCTTCGGGCGGTCCTTGAGGGGGTACAGGTCGGCGGCGAGGGTCTGCACCGTGCCCTGGAGGGCGCCGCCGCCCAGGCCCTGCACGACCCGGAACGCGATCAGCGCGCCCATGTTCCAGGCCAGCGCGCACAGCAGGGAGCCCACCAGGAACAGGACCGCGCCCGCGACCAGCACCGGTTTGCGGCCGAAAGTGTCGGAGAGCTTCCCGTACACCGGCAGGGTCACCGTCACCGCGAGCAGGTAGCCGGAGAACAGCCAGGAGAACACCGAGAAGCCGCCGAGGTCGCCGACGATCTGCGGTACGGCCGTGGAGACGATGGTGGCGTCGAGGGCGGCCAGCGCCATCGCGAGCATCAGGGCGGCGACGACCGCGCCGCGCCGGTCGGGTGCGGTGTCCCGCCCGGCTTCGCGTATCGCCGGTCTCGTATCGCCCACGCGGATTCCTTCCCCCTGCATCTATCTGCCGCGGGACAGCTTCCCATCCCGCCCGAGATCGCGGGAGGGCTTGACCCTCACGCCACGGCAGGGTGGAGCCTGGGTGGGCCGGAGGGTGGAGCCGACCCCGAGAGCGCATCCACCCCTCGGTGGAGGCCCCCTAGGGGGACCTCCGTACTACGGCTCGGGGAGGGTTCGTACCGCCGGAGGATGAGACGGCACGGGCGCGTCCATAACCTGGCTCTATGCCGCTGGGGGGCGGTTCACCACACCGGCGGGGGTGGGGTTTTCCTCAGGGAAAGACTGCGCTGAGCACCAGCGCGCCGGGCCCCCTCCGGGGGCCAGACTCATCGACGTCAGCACTTCATCCCGCGCTCCACCTGCTGCACCGCACGTTCACCCACCGCTCGACCCGTGGCTGAACACCGACTCGCACTGACCGACTTAGGAGACATACCGTGACATCGGCTGTGACCATTCCCAGGCACGGGGGCACTGGAGGGCGTACGGCCGTTGCCGCGCGGGCGCGGCAGGTCGTGAAGGCCTACGGCACCGGCGAGACCCGTGTCGTCGCGCTCGACACCGTCGACGTGGACATCGCCCGCGGCCAGTTCACCGCGATCATGGGCCCCTCGGGGTCCGGCAAGTCCACCCTGATGCACTGCCTCGCCGGTCTCGACACCGTCACGTCCGGACAGATCTACCTGGACGACACCGAGATCACCGGCCTGAAGGACAAGAAGCTCACCCAACTGCGCCGGGACCGGATCGGGTTCATCTTCCAGGCGTTCAACCTGCTGCCCACGCTGAACGCGCTGGAGAACATCACGCTTCCCATGGACATCGCGGGCCGCAAGCCGGACCAGGCCTGGCTGGGCCGGGTCGTCGACACCGTCGGGCTCTCCGACCGGCTCAAGCACCGGCCCACCCAGCTGTCCGGAGGCCAGCAGCAGCGGGTCGCGGTGGCCCGGGCGCTGGCCGCCCGACCCGAGATCATCTTCGGGGACGAGCCCACCGGAAACCTCGACTCCCGTGCCGGATCAGAGGTGTTGGGCTTCCTGCGCCGGTCGGTGGACGAACTGGGCCAGACCATCGTGATGGTCACCCACGACCCGGTGGCCGCCTCGTACGCGGACCGGGTGCTGTACCTCGCCGACGGCCGGATCGTCGACGAGATGCACAAGCCGACCGCGGACGCCGTCCTGGACCGCATGAAGGACTTCGACGCCCGGGGGCGCACGTCATGACCGTCCTGAAGACCTCGATGCGCAACTTCTTCGCGCACAAGGGACGCATGGCCCTGTCGGCGGTGGCGGTCCTGCTGTCGGTCGCCTTCGTCTGCGGCACGCTCGTCTTCACCGACACCATGAACACGACGTTCGACAAGCTCTTCGCGACGACCGCGTCCGACGTCACGGTCTCCCCCAAGGAGGCCAAGAGCGACGACACCCCGCAGAACGGCAAGCCCGAGTCCCTGCCGGCCTCCCTGCTGACGCAGGTCGAGAAGGCGGACGGCGTCAAGTCGGCGGAGGGCGCGGTCAGTTCGATGAACGTGACCGTCGTCGACCGCGACAACGACAACATGGGGTCCACCAGCGGCGCCCCGACGATCGCCGGAAACTGGACCAGGAGCGACCTGCGGTCCATGGAGATCACCTCCGGACACGCCCCGCGGGGCCCGACCGAGGTGATGGTCGACGCCGACACCGCCGACAAGCACGACCTGAAGATGGGCGACGAACTGCGCACCATCGCGCAGACCGGCGACTTCAAGGCGAAGATCGTCGGCATCGCCACCTTCAAGGTGACCAACCCCGGTGCCTCCGTCTTCTACTTCGACACGGCCACCGCCCAGCGTGAACTCCTCGGCGCCACCGGCCGGTTCACCCAGATCTACGTGGACGCCGAGTCCGGAGTCGCCGACGCACAGCTCAAGCAGCACGTCACCCAGGCCCTGGACGGCACGTACAAGATCCAGACGGCCAAGGAGAACGCCGACGAGAACCGCAAGGACGTCGGCGAGTTCATGAACGTCATCAAGTACGCCATGCTCGGCTTCGCCGGGATCGCGTTCCTGGTCGGCATCTTCCTGATCATCAACACCTTCTCCATGCTGGTCGCCCAGCGCACCCGGGAGATCGGCCTGATGCGGGCGATCGGCTCCTCCCGCAAGCAGGTCAACCGCTCGGTCCTGGTCGAGGCGCTGCTGCTCGGTGTCGTCGGCTCGATCCTGGGCGTGGGCGCCGGAGTCGGCATCGCCATCGGCCTGATGAAGCTGATGTCGGCGGCCGGCATGAACCTCTCCACCGACGACCTGACCGTGAAGGCGACCACCCCGGTCGCCGGTGTGGTCCTGGGCGTCGTGGTCACCGTCCTCGCCGCCTACCTGCCGGCCCGCCGGGCGGGCAAGGTCTCCCCGATGGCCGCGCTGCGCGACGCGGGCACGCCGGCCGACGGCAGGGCCGGCCTGGTGCGCGGCGTGATCGGGCTGGTGCTGACGGCCGCCGGTGCCGCCGCCCTGTTCATGGCGGCCGCCGCCGACAAGGCGAGCGACGGCGCGCTGATGCTCGGCGCCGGTGTGGTGCTGTCCCTGATCGGCTTCGTCGTCATCGGCCCGCTGCTGGCCGGCGGTGTCGTCCGGGCGATCAGCGCGGTGCTGCTGCGGGCCTTCGGCCCGGTCGGAAGGCTGGCCGAGCGCAACGCCCTGCGCAACCCGCGCCGCACCGGCGCCACCGGCGCGGCCCTGATGATCGGCCTGGCCCTGGTGGCCTGCCTGTCGGTGGTCGGCTCCTCCATGGTCGCCTCGGCCACCAGCGAACTCGACAAGTCGGTCGGCGCGGACTTCATCGTCCAGGGCAACCAGCGGATCGTCCCGCAGGCCGAGAAGGCCATGCAGAACACCCCGGGCCTGGCCCACGTCACCCGCTACAAGGACCTCGAGGCCACCCTGACCTCGCCCGACGGCAAGACCGACGACTCCGGAGTGACGGCCGCCGACCCGACGTACGCCCAGGACCTGCGCCGCCCGACCACGGCCGGTGACCTGTCCGCCGCCTACGGCAAGAACGCCATGGCGGTCGGCTCCGACTACGCCGACAAGCACGGTGTGCACGTCGGCGACACCATCTCCGTCGCCTTCAAGGGCGGCAGGACGGCGAAGCTCAAGGTCGCGGCCATCACGGACGACGACACCGCCATCGACCAGGGCGCGCGCTACATCAGCATCGACACGATGCGGATGTACGTCCCGGCGGGCCAGATCCCGCCCAACATGATCATGTTCGCCAAGGCCAAGGACGGTCAGGCGGAGCAGGCGTACGCGGCGCTGAAGAAGTCGATGCACGCCTACCCGCAGTACCAGGTCCGCGACCAGACCGACTACAAGCAGGAACTGAAGGACCAGATCGGCCAGCTCCTGAACATGGTCTACGGCCTGCTCGCCCTGGCGATCATCGTGGCGATCCTGGGAGTGGTGAACACCCTGGCGCTGTCGGTGGTCGAGCGGACCAGGGAGATCGGCCTGATGCGGGCCATCGGCCTCTCCCGCCGCCAGCTGCGCCGCATGATCCGCATGGAGTCGGTGGTGATCGCCCTCTTCGGCGCCCTGCTGGGCCTCGGCCTGGGCATGGGCTGGGGCGCGACGGCCCAGAAGCTGCTCGCCCTGGAGGGCCTGAACGTCCTTGAGATCCCCTGGCCGACGATCATCGGCGTCTTCATCGGCTCCGCCTTCGTGGGCCTGTTCGCCGCGCTGGTCCCGGCCTTCCGGGCGGGCCGGATGAACGTCCTGAACGCGATCGCGACCGAATAGCCATCGCGGACGGGGACGGGGGAACGGGGGAACGGGGGATGTCGGGCCCGGTGTGGGAGGTTGCTGCCTCCGGCGCCGGGCCCGACGGCACGTCACGGTCCGCCCGCGGTCTCCCGCTTCATCAGGATGTACCCGTGGGTGGCGTCCTCGACGGTGTAGGTCGCGTGGGGGTGCAGCTTCCGGGCGTAGTCGTCGACGTCTTTCAGCCACTTCCTGTTGTTGTCCACGGCGATGAAGTCCGGGTTGATCCCGCGGGTGTTGCCGACCCAGAACACCCGGCACCGCGAGGTGAGCCGGCTGATCGGACCGATGTTCGCCTCCACGCTCGCCCCGTCCGGAATCCGCGCCAGCATCCGCTCGACGGCCTTCACCCCGGCCGGCTTGCGATAGGCGTCCGACTCGGTCAACGCGGACAACGGCAGGCTGGTGGTCAGCGCCAGCGCGGCCGCGACGACGGCGGTGGGCAGGTGATGGGCGTACGACCGCAGCCGGGGACGCGGGCTGTACCGTACGGCGGCCAGGGCGTCGGCGAGCGCGAGGGTGACGACCGGCATGAGGACGGCGCTGTAGTGCCAGTCCGTGCCCCAGTAGTTCGAGTCGGAGGACAGGAACCGCCAGCCCAGCGTCGGCACGGCGACCAGGAGGAGCGGGGAACGCAGGGCGAGCAGTCCACTGGTGGGGATCAACAGCCAGCCGAGCGTACGGAGTTTCGTGTCGAGGCCGTCGAAGGGACCGCCGCCGCCCGAGCCGCCGACCTTGTCCCAGTAGCCGTACGCCCCGGTGGTGTTGAAGGCCGGTATGACCAGGGTGAGCGTGAGGACGCTGGCGGCCAGCCCGAGTACGGCGACCCCGAGCGCGTACCACGCGGTTCGCGAGGACGTAGGCCGGGCGCGTATCGCGACCACCACCGCGATCGCCGCCAGCGTCACCCCCAGGTCCTCCTTCACCAGGACGAGCGGAACGGCCCAGCACAGGGCGCGCCACCACCGCCCGGCGAGCACGGCCTCCAGGGACCAGGCGATCAGCGGGACCGCGAAGCAGATCTCGTGGAAGTCGAAGTCGACCGCCCGCTGAAGCCCCCAGGACAGCCCGTACGCGAGCCCGAGCGCGAGCCCCCGCCGCCGCCCCAGCAGCGCCCCGGCGGCCCGGGTGACCGGCACCGCGGACACCGCGAACAGGGCGGCCTGCGCCACAAGGAGGGTCACGGGGGACGGGAAGAGCCGGTACACCGGGGCGAGCAGCGCGGTCACCGGGCTGAAGTGGTCGCCCAGGATGTCGGACCCCGGCCCCTTGAGATCCGCGACCGGCACCCGCAGATGCGCGTACGCCCGGACCGCCTGCTCGAAGATCCCCAGGTCCCAGGACCGGCTGGTCATATGCCGGTACCGGCTCAGCGACACGGCCGCGTACCCGAGGAAGAGCACCCCGGCCAACAGCCACGGATCCCGCCGGGAGGGAGCAACAAGCCGGTCACGCGGGGGATGCGGGACCGGCTCCGCTATGAGGGGCTGCGGGGACACGGACGGCAGTGCGGGAACCGGCATAGTGGCCTCATGAATCGGGGCGGGGTGTGGGCAGAAGGTTACTGGGCGTGAGTGCGACCCTCTCAGCCCGTCCGGCGTTTGAGGACAAGCCGTTAAGACCGAGGGGGTCTGGGGCGAGCCGGTCCGCATTTCAGCCCGTCCGGCGTTTGAGGACAAGGCCGTTCAGGCAGCAGGGGGTCTGGGGCACAGCCCCAGGCGGGGTCGAAGGGGCAGCGCCCCTGGAGGACGGGACGGGCAGGGGCGGCGGGGGCGAGAAACCCACCCACCCCGAAGGTTGTCCACAGCCCCCGACGCCCGCGCTGGCGCCGTCGTACGCTGGATACCCCCCGGCCCCTAACTCGCGTCGGGCGATTCGCGTTGCCCACCCCCGGACGAAAGCCGCCCCCGAATGAGCCTGCACGGTCTGCTCGACGCCGTCGTCAAGGACACCGCCCTCGCGGAAGCGATCACCGCGGCCGCAGACGGCAACCGCATGCACGTCGACCTGGTAGGCCCCCCCGCGGCCCGCCCCCTCGCGGTCGCCGCCCTGGCCCGCGAGTCCGGCCGCCCGGTCCTCGCGGTGACGGCGACCGGCCGTGAGGCGGAGGACCTCGCCGCCGCCCTGCGCTCGCTGCTCCCCCCGGAGGGCGTCGTGGACTTCCCGTCCTGGGAGACCCTCCCGCACGAGCGCCTCAGCCCCCGCAGCGACACCGTGGGCCGCCGCCTGGCCGTGCTGCGCCGCCTCGCCCACCCCCGCCCCGACGACCCCGACACCGGCCCGGTCTCCGTCGTCGTGGCGCCCGTACGCTCCGTGCTCCAGCCGCAGGTCAAGGGCCTCGGTGACCTGGAACCGGTCGCTTTGAGGACCGGTCGGACCGCCGACCTCGGCCAGGTCGTCGAGGCCCTCGCCGCCGCCGCGTACGCCCGCGTGGAGCTGGTCGAGAAGCGCGGCGAGTTCGCCGTCCGCGGAGGCATCCTCGATGTGTTCCCGCCCACCGAGGAACACCCCCTGCGCATCGAGTTCTGGGGCGACGAGGTGGAGGAGATCCGCTACTTCAAGGTCGCCGACCAGCGCTCCCTGGAGATCGCCGAACACGGCCTGTGGGCCCCGCCCTGCCGCGAACTCCTGCTGACCGACGACGTCCGCGCCCGCGCGCGGGACCTCGCCGAACAGCACCCGGAGCTCGGCGAACTGCTCGGCAAGATCGCCGAGGGGATCGCGGTCGAGGGCATGGAGTCCCTGGCACCCGTCCTGGTGGACGACATGGAACTCCTCCTCGACGTGCTGCCCAAGGGCGCCATGGCCGTCGTCTGCGATCCGGAACGGGTCCGCACCCGCGCCGCGGACCTCGTGGCCACCAGCCAGGAGTTCCTGCAGGCGTCCTGGGCGGCCACCGCCGGCGGCGGCGAGGCCCCCATCGACGTCGGCGCGGCCTCCCTGTGGTCCATCGCGGACATCCGGGACCGGGCGCGCGAGCTGGACATGATGTGGTGGTCGGTGTCGCCGTTCGCGGCAGACCTCGAACTGGACGTCCCGGACGGGGACACCCTGAAGCTGGGCATGCACGCCCCGGAGACCTACCGCGGCGACACCGCCAAGGCTCTCGCCGACACCAAGGGCTGGCTGGCCGACGGCTGGCGCACGGTCTTCGTGACCGAGGCGCACGGCCCGGCCGCCCGCACCGTGGAGGTGCTCGGCGGCGAGGGCATCGCGGCCCGCCTGGACGCGGAACTCGGGCAGATCGAGCCGTCCGTCGTGCACGTGGCGTGCGGTTCGATCGAGTACGGCTTCGTGGACCCGGCGCTGAAGCTGGCCGTCCTGACTGAGACCGACCTGTCCGGCCAGAAGGCGGCCGGCAAGGACGGCGCCCGGATGCCCGCCCGCCGCCGCAAGACCATCGACCCGCTCACCCTGGAAGCGGGCGACTACATCGTCCACGAGAACCACGGCGTGGGCCGCTACATCGAGATGGTGCAGCGGACCGTGCAGGGCGCGACCCGCGAGTACCTGGTCGTGGAGTACGCCCCCGCCAAGCGCGGGCAGCCCGGCGACCGCCTCTACATCCCCACCGACCAGCTGGAGCAGATCACCAAGTACGTCGGCGGCGAGGCCCCCACCCTGCACCGGCTGGGCGGCGCCGACTGGACGAAGACGAAGGCCCGCGCGAAGAAGGCCGTCAAGGAGATCGCGGCCGACCTGATCAGGCTGTACAGCGCGCGGATGGCCGCCCCCGGGCACGCCTTCGCGGCGGACACCCCCTGGCAGCGCGAGCTGGAGGACGCCTTCCCGTACGCGGAGACCCCCGACCAGCTCACCACCATCGCCGAGGTCAAGGAGGACATGGAGAAGACGGTCCCGATGGACCGCCTGATCTGCGGCGACGTCGGCTACGGCAAGACGGAGATCGCGGTCAGGGCCGCCTTCAAGGCCGTCCAGGACGGCAAGCAGGTCGCCGTGCTGGTCCCGACGACCCTGCTGGTCCAGCAGCACTTCGGGACGTTCTCCGAGCGCTACTCGCAGTTCCCCGTGAACGTGAAGGCCCTTTCCCGTTTCCAGACCGACACGGAGGCGAAGGCTGTCCTGGAGGGCCTCAAGGACAGCTCGGTGGACATCGTCATCGGCACCCACCGCCTGTTCTCCTCGGAGACCAAGTTCAAGGACCTCGGCCTGGTCATCGTCGACGAGGAGCAGCGCTTCGGCGTCGAGCACAAGGAGCAGCTGAAGAAGCTCCGCGCCAACGTGGACGTCCTCACCATGTCCGCCACCCCGATCCCCAGGACCCTGGAGATGGCGGTCACCGGCATCCGCGAGATGTCCACCATCACCACCCCGCCGGAGGAGCGGCACCCCGTGCTGACCTTCGTCGGACCGTACGAGGAGCGGCAGATCGGCGCGGCCATCCGGCGTGAGCTGCTGCGCGAGGGCCAGGTCTTCTACATCCACAACCGGGTGGAGTCGATCGACCGCGCCGCGGCCCGCCTGCGCGAGATCGTCCCCGAGGCCCGCATCGCGACCGCCCACGGCCAGATGTCGGAAACGGCCCTGGAGCAGGTGGTGGTCGACTTCTGGGAGAAGAAGTTCGATGTCCTCGTCTCGACCACGATCGTCGAGTCCGGGATCGACATCTCCAACGCGAACACCCTGATCGTGGAGCGCGGCGACAACTTCGGCCTCTCCCAGCTGCACCAGCTGCGGGGCCGCGTCGGCCGAGGCCGCGAGCGGGGGTACGCGTACTTCCTCTACCCGCCGGAGAAGCCGCTGACCGAGACCGCGCACGAACGGCTCGCGACCATCGCCCAGCACACGGAGATGGGCGCGGGCATGTACGTGGCGATGAAGGACCTGGAGATCCGCGGCGCGGGCAACCTGCTGGGCGGCGAACAGTCCGGCCACATCGCGGGCGTCGGCTTCGACCTGTACGTGCGCATGGTCGGCGAGGCGGTCGCGGACTACCGCGCCTCCCTGGAGGGCGGTGTGGAGGAGGAGCCGCCGCTGGAGGTCAAGATCGAGCTCCCGGTCGACGCGCACGTCCCGCACGACTACGCCCCCGGCGAGCGGCTGCGCCTCCAGGCGTACCGGTCGATCGCCTCGGTCAACTCCGAGGAGGACGTCAAGGCCGTACGCGAGGAACTCGTCGACCGCTACGGCAAGCTGCCCGAACCGGTGGAGAACCTGCTTCTGGTGGCGGGCCTGCGGATGCTGGCCCGTGCGTGCGGCGTCGGCGAGATCGTCCTGCAGGGCACCAACATCCGCTTCGCGGCGGTCGAGTTGCGCGAGTCCCAGGAACTCAGGCTCAAGCGCCTGTACCCGGGCACCGTCATCAAACCGGCCGCACACCAGGTGCTGGTCCCCCGCCCGAAGACCGCGAAGGTCGGCGGCAAGCCGCTGGTCGGGCGGGAACTGCTCGGCTGGGTGGGGGAGTTCCTGACGTCGATCCTGGGGTCGTAGGGCTGGACTCCCTGGCCTGGGACGTAGGTTTCCTGGTCTGGGACGTAGGTTTCCTGCCCTGGGGCGGAGGCATCCCTCGCAAGGAGATCAGGCCACCGGACGTGCCCGTGCGCCGGTGGCCTGGCGCAGCGCCGCCGTCAGCCTGTCGCGTACGGCGGTCTGGGCGGCGATGCGCTGCTCCAGCACGGCGAGGCGCTCGGCGACGACGCGCAGGGCCTGGTCGGAGGGCGGCCCGGCGGTGACATCGCCGTCCAGGCAGGACAGGAACACCTGTACGTCGTCGAGGGTGAGGCCGGCGTCCAGGAGGCGGCGGATGTTGCGGACGCGGACGGTCGTGGCGGGAACGTAGAGCCGATAGCCGTTCGCGGCACGCTCGGAGGTGATGAGCCCCGCCTGCTCGTAGTGGCGCAGGGCGCGCGGTGTCGTGCCGGTCTCCCCGGCCAGCTCACCGATCCGCATCCGCATGCGGGGCTGTGGGAGGGGCTGTGACATGACGGCCAGTCTCATGTGACGACGGCTCCGCCGTCCACCGGCAGGACCACTCCGGTGATGAACGAGGCCTGGGGCGAGGCGAGTTGGATGATCGACCAGGCGACTTCCTCGGGACGGCCCACCCGGCCGAGTGGGGTGTGGTCGAGCTGCCACTTACGGATCGCGGCACGCTGCTCGGGCGTGTAGCCGGAGTGGTCCGCGATCGGGGTCTCGATGGCGCCGGGGGCCACGGCGGCGACGCGGATGCCGTGCGGGGCCAGTTCCACCCCCCAGCTGCGGGTGAGTGTCTCCAGGGCCGTCTTCCCCGCCGCGTACAGAGAGTTGCCGGGCCAGCCGCGCTGGCCGACCGACGTCGTCACGTTCACGATGACACCGCGGCACTCCTCCAGCGCTGGGAGCGCGGCCTGGGTGAGCAGTACGGGGGCGACCAGGTTCGTCGCGAGCTGGGCGTGCGCCGACCCGCGCGTGTACGTGCGCAGGGACTCGGTGGTAATGATCGCGGCGTTGTTGACCAGGACGTCGAGACGGCCGTATCGCTCCCGCGCCGCACGGACGATCGTCTCGGGGCCGTTGTCGGCCGTGATGTCCATGGCGAGCGGAGTGATGCGGGCTTCGTCGTACGCGGCGGTCTCCGCGAGCGGCGCCTCGCGTCGGCCCACGGCGACGACGTGCGCGCCCTGCGCGGCGAAGGCGCGGGCGGTGGCCCGGCCGATTCCGGTGCCGGCGCCGGTGACGAGGACGGTTCGAGGCGGGTTGGGGCTGCCATCGGGGTTGCTCGGCGGCGTGTTGGTGTTCATGGGGGTGATGGTCGAACCCTGCCGCCGGTGTCAAGGTCAAGTGCGGCCGCTCAGGGACGTCAGAGGGCGCGGAACAGCGTGGGTGGGCGGGTGCCGCGTGCTGGGAATCGGGAAGGCGTGAACGGCGAAGCCGCCCGCAGGAGGTGAGCCTCCGCGGGCGGCCTCCCATCCGTGGTGGATGCGTGGACCGGTCAGCCGCCGTCTCCGGCGAGGACAGTCGCCATGGCGCCCGTTGAGTCTCCCCGTCCCTACGGCTGCTCGGGCCGGTCGCGATCCATGCCTGCCTGGTCCTCGATGCGCTGCTGCGCGTCGTCGACCTGGCGCTCGTACTTGTTGCCCGTCTTCTCGTTGGTCTTGCGTTCCGCGGCGTCGGACATGTCCTTGCCCTTGCTGCCCTTCGCCTGGCTCTTGAATCTGTCGAAGATGCCCATCCGGAGCTCCTTCCGGAGACGACTCGCAGTCGACGATACGCCCGACACCTGAGGAATGCCCATTTAGGCCCGGTATGGTCTGGACCTCTTGGCCGCTACCGTGAATCACCGAGAACCGCCCGTGCGGAGGCGGAACCGGAAGGCAGGGGAGGGGCGCATCATGATGCGTCTGAGGGGCGGGCCGCGTTCCGCCGTCATGACCGGACTGGCCGCGTGCGCCGCCGTGACGCTGGTCGCCGGATGCGAAGGCCTCGACACGAGTGGCCCCACACCGGAGAGCGGCGCGCCGGCACCCGCGCCGGACGGGCGATCCGTCAGCCCACTGAAGAATCCGGACGGCACGAAGCCGGGCCTGGCACCCGTCGCCGGCGACACCGACGAGGCCACCGCCCGCAAGCTCATCGAGAGCCTGCGCACCAAGGGCCGCGGCCCCAAGACGGGCTACGACCGGGACGAGTTCGGCTACGCCTGGATGGACACGGCCGACGGGGTGCCCCTGGCGAGGAACGGCTGCGACACCCGCAACGACCTCCTCAAACGCGACGGCCGGAGTCTGCGTTTCCGCTCCGGCTCCGACTGCGTGGTCGTCGCCATGACCCTGCACGACCCGTACACCGGTACGACCATCCAGTGGCGCAAGCAGAAGGCCACCGAGGTGCAGATAGACCACGTGGTGCCGCTCTCCTACAGCTGGCAGATGGGCTCCTCGCGCTGGTCGGAGGAGAAACGCAAACAACTGGCCAACGACCCGCTCAACCTCATCCCCGCCGAGGGCCGCGCGAACTCGTCCAAGGGTGACTCCGGCCCCGCGTCCTGGCTCCCGCCGAGCAAGCAGATCCGGTGCGCCTACGTCGTCCGCTTCGCGCAGGTCGCCGTCAAGTACGAGCTGCCGGTGACCGCACCGGACCGGCAGATGATGCTGAAGCAGTGCGACGGGTGAGACGACGACCGCGCGACCACGGGTGCGGTGCCGCGGGCTTCGGCGGTCGGCCGGTGACACTCACCGCAGGCCGGGCAGCCGCCGCAGCTCACTGACCCGCAGCAGGCGGGCCAGACCGAGGTAGGCCAGTGCCATGGTGACCGTCCCCGCCACGAGGGCGAGCGCGGTGGACCAGGTGCCCGGATCGGTGGAGGCAGCACACGCGTGCGCGGCGGCCCAGCCCAGCGCGGCGGCGAGACCGGCGGCGCACAGCAGCTTCGCGTAGCTGCGACGCAGGGCCCCGTCGTCGAGACGGCCACCGACCTTGCGGCGCAGCAGCCGTGCGGTCAGGGTGAGTCCGGCCAGGTACGACAGCGCGTAGGCGCCGGCCATGCCGGTCACCGCCCACCGCACGGGCAGCACCACCTGGCACACCGTGGCCAGAGCGATGTTCACCGCGGCGATCCAGCAGGCCATGAGGAACGGAGTACGGGTGTCCTCGAAGGCGTAGAAACCCCGCAGCAGCAGATACTGCGCGGAGAACGGAATCAGACCGAGCCCGAACGCCTGCAACATCTGCCCCAGCGGCTCGGGGTCGGCGGCTCCGTGCGCGAACAGCAGCGCGGCGAGCTGCGGCCCGAGCGCGACGAAGAGGAAACCGGCGGGCACGATGACGACACCGCTGACCCGCAGGGCCCGCGACAGATCCGCCCGTAGATCCCCGATCCGGCCCTCGGCCACGGCCCGGCTCATCCGCGGCAGCAGCGCGGTCACCAGGGAGACGGTGACGATGGACTGGGGGAGCATCCAGATGGTCTGCGCGTAGGTGTAGGCGGTGTAGCCGACGCTCGCATCCGGCAGCTCCTGGTCGGCGCTGTTGGCGAAGTTGGTCACGACCGTCAGGGAGACCTGGTTGGCCAGCACGAACAACAGCGTCCACTTGGCCGCGTGGATGCCCGAGCCGAGGCCGGTGCCACGCCAGTCGAACCGCGGCCGGAACCGGAACCCGGCGGCCCGGGCGAACGGAACCAACGCCAGGGCCTGCACGGCGATGCCGGCGGTGGTCCCGATGCCGAGCAGCCGCACCTGCCCCGCGGTGATGTCCCCCACGCCGCCCGGCGCGCCCATCAGCCCCAGATAGGCGGCGAACATGCCGATCAGTACGGCGTTGTTGAGGACCGGCGTCCACATCATCGCCCCGAACTTCTCCCGGGCGTTGAGGACTTGACCGACGATGGCGAACACGCCGTAGAAGAAGATCTGCGGCAGCAGGAACCGGGCGAAGACCACCGTCAGTGCGAAGGACTGGTGGGTGTCGGGTGTGTCCCGGACGTACACGCTGACGATCTGCGGCGCCGCCCACACCGCCAGCGCCGTCCCGACACCCAGCACGGTCAGGACGAGCGTCACCAGGCGCTGTTCGTAGGCCCGCCCGCCGTCCGGGTGCGTGGCGCGGGCCCGGACCAGCTGCGGTACCAGGACCGCGTTCAGCGCTCCGCCGATGAGCAGCGTGTAGAGGCTGGTGGGCACGGTGTTCGCGGTGTTGTACGTGGTCGCCAGCAGTCCGGTGCCGAGCGCCGCGGCCTGGAGCACCGTACGGATCAGCCCCGTCGCCCGCGACACGACGGTGCCCGCCGCCATGAGCAACGAGGACCGGGCCAGTCCCGGCGACTTCGACGCCGCCGCCGCGGTGGTGGTCCCCGACGTGGCGTCAGATGCGGCCTCCGTCGTGGCGTTCCCGGTCGTCCTGCCCGGTGTCTTCCCCGTGGTCCTCGCCCCCTCCAGCATGCCGCCAACCTACGCCGACACGATCTGCGGACACCAACCAGCCCAAGACAAGCGGCCGTTGGGATCAGGGCGCGGGAAATCCGATGCCCCCGTCCCGCACCCGACCTACGGTGACCGTATGGAACTGAAGGTGTCGAGCCTCGCCGAACGCCCGGACATGTACGAGCGGGTCAACGCGATGGCCAGCAGTTGGCCGGAGTTCGTGAGCCAGGACGCCGTGGCCGACTCCCACTTCGGGCGGATCGCCACGGAACTGCCGCAGCACGTGCTGTTCGCGGAGGACGCGCGCGGCGAGGTCGTGGCGCAGGCCCACAGCGTGCCGTTCGCCCTCGAGGTCGAGGGCCGCCGCGAACTGCCCGCCCGGGGCTGGGACCAGGTGCTCCTGTGGGCCTTCACCGACCTGCGCCGCGGCGTGCGGCCCGACACGGTCAGCGCGATCTCCATCACCGTCACTCCCGGGCTCCAGGGCCGCGGACTGTCCGGACGCATGCTGTCGGCGATGCGCGACAACGCCCGGGCCCAGGGCTTCCACGAGGTCGTCGCCCCGGTCCGCCCCAACGCCAAGCACCTGGAACCGCACACCCCGATCGAGGAGTACGCCCACCGGGTACGCCCCGACGGGCTCCCGCACGACCCGTGGCTACGCGTCCACGCCCGGGCCGGCGCCACCGTCGAGTCCGTGGCACCGGCCTCCATGACGGTGTCCGGCTCGCTGGAGGAGTGGCGCCGCTGGACCGGACTGGCCTTCGACACGGCGGGCGACATCGAGGTGCCCGGGGCGCTGGTGCCGGTGCGGTGCGAGCCGGAGCGGGGGTACGCCGTGTACGTCGAGCCGAACGTGTGGATGCGGCATCCCTTGTGACGCCGAACGGGGCCGGGTGTCGGCTGGGGGCAGCGAGCGCGCTCCGGCGCTGGCAAAGAATCTTCCAAATCGCAAAGGTGCAGACACCGGTAAAGCGGTCGGATTCGGTGACGTGCAGTCAAGAACTGCGCAAGATCACCTCTCTCGTGCATTCATGAGATCTTCACATATGGCAAGATCGGCAGGCTTATTGTCAATTTCTCTTCACATGGAGACCAAGCCGTGCTGCCCCACCGGCCGCCCAATCGCGCGCGCTCCGTACGCCGCCCCCACCGCACCCGCCGCGCGCTGCGCGGTGTCGCCGGGCTCGTGCTCACCACCCTCGTCCTGATGCTGACGACCGATCAGGCCGTCGCCGAGGGAAGGGAGCTGGGCCGCGTCGAGCTGCCGAGCATGAGCCTGGCCTCGCTGGCGTCGTGGTTCACCGACCCGCACTGGGGCAAGCTGCCCCACCAGCAGTCCGGCATGGCCGCCGGCCACCGCCACCAGGTGCCCGCCTCGGCGACCGCGGCCCACCGCGGCAAGGGCCACGCCCCCGGCAAGGGCAAGGGCGAACTGCCCGGGTACCACGCGCACAAGGCCACCGTGCACAAGGGACGCAGCGCCGTCGCCGCCCGCTTCAACGCCAAGACCAGCAAGCGCAGCGCCGCCAAGTCCGCGCGCAATGAGACCGTCTTCGACAACGCCGACGGCTCCGTCACCCGCCGAATATCCCCGACCCCCGTCAACTACCAGGTCGGCAAGGGGAGATGGGCGCCGATCGACGTCGACGTGCGGGCCGGTCCGGACGGGCGCTGGCACGAGAAGGCCAACTCCCTCGCCGTCGACTTCGCCGCCGACGCCACCGATCCCCTCCTCGCTTCCCTCACATCTGACGAGAACCACCGCGTCGCCTACGCCCTGCAGGGCGCCGCCCCCGTCCAGGGCACCGCAGACGGCTCGACCGTCACGTACGCGAACGTCCTCGACGACACCGACCTCGCGGTCGCCCCCACCGCGACCGGCGTCAAGGAGTCCGTCGTCCTGCACTCCGCGGACGCCGGCAACACCTGGACCTTCCCCCTCAGCCTCAAGGGCCTCACGCCCGTCCAGCGCGACAACGGCTGGATCGACCTGCGGGACTCGGCCGGCAAGACCGTCGAGCGCATCCCTCCGGCGTACGCGTACGACTCGAAGGTGAACCGCCGCTCCGGTGACCCGGCCACCACCCACGACGTCACCACCGAACTGGTCCGCACCGAGGACGGCTACGCGCTGCGGGTGACCCTGGACAGCGCCTGGCTGCACAGCGGTGCGCGCATCTTCCCGGTCACCGTCGACCCGACCGTCCAGGACGGCTGGACCACCACCTACGCGGAGTCCGGGTCCGGCAACAACATCGACCACTCCTACGAGCAGACCGTCAAGGTCGGCTCCTACGACTCCGGCACCCACGCGGCCAACAGCTTCGTCAACCACTGGGACACCGCCTGGGACGGCAGCAAGGCCACCGTCACCTCCGCGTCCCTGCACCTGTTCGACACCTGGGCCGCCACCTGCACCCCCGAGCGGTTCGACGTCGCCCTGGTGACCAGCGCCTGGACTCCGGAGTCCGTCACCAGCTACCCGGGCCCCTCCAAGGGCTCCTCGATCGGCAACGCCACCCCGAGCGTGCCCAACGCCTGCGCCAACACCGGCGCCGACCGCAGCGTCGGCGACTGGGTGAACGTCCCGCTGTCGACGTCCGCGATCCAGGGCTGGTTCAGCGGCGCGAGCGCCGACAACGGCCTGGCGGTGTACGCCTCGACCAGCGACAACCTGCACTGGAAGCAGTTCGGCTCCTTCAACGACCCGAACAAGGGCCCGTGGATCGAGGTCACCTACACCGGCAACACCGCCCCGCAGCTGTACGAGCAGTTCCCCGCCGACAACGCCGTGGTGGGCACCACCACGCCGGAGTTCACGGCCTGGGCGGGCGGCGCCAACTCCACCAGCGGCAGCGCCAACCAGTACCTGTTCCGGGTCTACGACGCGAGCGGCACCAAGGTCGCCGACTCCGGTCTGGTCTCCACCGGCGACTGGATCACGCCCGCCGGCAAGCTCGCCTGGGGCAAGACCTACTCCTGGACCGTCCAGGCGTACGACTCCGCCACCAACCTGTACTCGCCGGCCACGCCGTACGAGCTGTCCGTGCAGGTGCCGCAGACCGTGATCACCTCCGGCCTGTCGCAGAACAGCAGCGACCACGGCTTCGACGCGGCCATCGGCAACTACACGACCTCCGACACCGACGCCTCGATCTCCACCGTCGGCCCGTCGCTGGACGTCGACCGTGACTACAACTCCCGCGACCCGCGCTGGACGGGCGCCTTCGGCTCCGGCTGGTCCAGCATCTTCGACTCCAGGGCCACCGAGCAGTACACCGCCTCCGGCGCGGTCGCCAGCGTCCAGGTCACCTACCCCGACGGTTCGCAGGTCGGCTACGGCAAGAACGGCGACGGCTCCTTCACCTCCGGCAACGGACGCTTCGCCACCTTCAAGACGGTCACCGGCGGCTACACGCTGACCGACAAGGACGACACCGTCTACACCTTCACCCAGTCCCTGGGCTCCGGCGCCTACGGCCTGACCGCGGTCACCGACGCCAACGGCCGCTCGGTGAACCTCACCTGGGCCGGCGGCCACGTCACCAAGATGGCCTCCGCGGTCTCCGGGCGCTCCCTGAACCTGACCTGGAACACCCCCTCCGGCGCGCTGGCCGCGCACGTGGCGACCGTGGCCACCGACCCGGTCACGCCGGGCGACACCGCGACCGTGCAGACGTGGACCTACGGCTACACCGGCGACCAGCTGACCAAGGTGTGCGCGCCGCTGTCCGCCACCAAGTGCACCACCTACGGCTACACCACCGGCTCCGGCTACCAGAACGCGGCCCTCGACCTCGACCCGCACACCTTCTGGCCGCTGTCGGAGACCTCCGGCACCACCGCCAAGGACGCGGTCCTCGGTAACCAGGGCACCACCAACGCGACGTACGAGAACGTCACCCTCGGCCAGAGCGGCCCGCTGACCGGCTCCTCCGCGAAGGCGGCCGGCTTCAACGGCACCTCCTCCGACATCGCGCTGCCGAAGGACCTCGGCAACGACACCGACTCGGGCGCGATCTCGCTGTGGTTCAAGACCTCGGCGGGCCCGGGCGTGCTCTACTCCTACGCCTCCCAGCCGATCGGCTCCGGGCAGGCGGCCGGCTTCTACACGCCGTCCGTCTACGTCGGCACCGACGGCAAGCTGAACGCCGAGTTCTGGTACAGCGGCGGCGTCAACCCGATCGTGTCCTCGGCGTCCGTGGCCGACGGCAAGTGGCACCACGTGGTGCTGTCCGCGGCCGGCAACTCGCAGACCCTGTACCTGGACAGCGCCAAGGTGGGCTCGCGCACCGGCACCATCTCCATCCAGAGCGCGGTCGCCTTCGGCAAGAACCAGTCCTTCAACTACCTCGGCACCGGCTTCCTCGGCGACAGCTGGCCCGACGAGCCGAACAGCGGGAAGGACGCCAAGGCCACCTACTTCAACGGCTCCATCGCCAACGCCGGCTGGTACAGCCGCCCGCTGGTCGCCGCCGACGTCAAGGCCCTCTACACCTACGGCACCCACAGCACCAGCCTGCTCACCTCCGTCACCCGGCCGTCCGGCAAGACGTACGCGACCATGTCGTACGACGCCAACACCACCGCGCTGACGCAGCTCACCGACGAGAACGGCGGCGTGTGGAAGATGGGCACGCCGTCCGTCGCCGGCTCCAGCGACACCTACCGCGGCGCGGTTCTCGGCGGGGCGCCCTCCGAGTACTTCCGGCTGAACGAGGCCGCGGGCGCGACCACGGCCGTCGACCAGGTGCGCGGCGGCAACGGCGCCTACAGCGCGGTGACGCTCGGTACCGCCGGCCCCTTCAGCGACCAGAAGGCCGCCACCTTCTCCGGCACCAGCTCCACGCTGACCCTGCCGAACGGCTCGGTGCCGAGCTCGGGTCCGGAGTCGACGAGCCTGTGGTTCAAGACCACGACCGCGAACGGCGTCCTGCTCGGCGCGAGCAAGGACCCGCTGGGCGCCACGACCACGACGAGTTACACACCCGTGCTGTACGTGGGCAGCAGCGGCAAGCTGCACGGCGAGTACTACTTCTCCGGCGGCTCCACCAAGCCCCTCGTCTCCGCCGCGGCCGTCACCGACGGTCAGTGGCACCACGTGGTGCTGTCGGCCGGCGCCACCAGCCAGACGCTGTACCTCGACGGCACCCTGGTCGGCACGCAGACCGGCACCGCCGCGATGTCGGGGCAGCCGTACACCTACGTCGGCGCCGGGTTCAACGGCGGCAACTGGCCGGACGAGTCCCACACCAGCTCGACCAGCGGCACCGGCTACGCGACCTACTTCAAGGGCTCCATCGCCGAGGTCGCCCTCTACCGCTCCCAGCTGTCCGCGGCGGACGTCGCCCAGCAGTACGAGGCCGCGAAGAACTCCACCGGCCTGCTGCCCGTGGAGACGGTCAAGGTCACCTCGCCGACCAACTCGACGCTGACGTACACCTATGACGTCACCAACGGCAACCGCGCGCTGACCCAGACCGACGGCCTCGGCTACAAGACCAGCTTCGGCTACGACTCCGCCGGTTTCGAGCACACGGTGACCGATCCCAACGGGGCGATGACCGTCACCGGTCACGACGTGCGCGGCAACGTGGTCTCCTCGACGTCCTGCCAGGACCAGGCCGCGAACAAGTGCAACACCGAGTACTACACGTACTACCCGGACGACACCACCGCCCAGCTGACCACCGCCGACCCGCGCAACGACCAGCTGCTGACCGAGCGTGACGGCCGGTCGGCTTCGGCCACCGACACCACCTACCTGACGTCGTACACGTACGACACGGCGGGCAACCAGACGGCGATCACCGGCCCGGCCGTGCCCGGCTTCCCCGACGGCCGCACCACCACGACCGTCTACAGCGACGGCACCAGCACCTATCCGTCCGCCGACGGCGGCGTGGTGCCCAAGGGCCTGCCGGTGAAGACGGTCAGCCCGGGCGGCGCGGTCAACCAGGTGTCGTACCTCAAGAACGGCGACGTGGCCGCCACCACCGACGCCGTCGGGCTGAAGGCCTCGTACACCTACGACGGTCTTGGCCAGGTCCTCAGCCAGAAGGTGATCTCCGACACCTACCCCGGTGGCCTGGTGACGTCGTACACCTACGACGCCGCAGGTCAGGTCGTCGAGGAGCACGACCCGCAGCTCACCGACCGCGTCACCGGCGCCACGCACGGCGCCGTCACCACCTCGGTCTACGACGAGGACGGCAACGTCACCTCGCAGACCGTGTCCGACGCGAGCGGCGGCGACCAGGCCCGCACCCAGACGTGGAGCTACGACCCCTACGACCGCGTACTGACGGAGGCGGACGCCAACGCCGCCGAGGGCGCCCCGGCCGGCAACACGACGACGTACTCGTACGACACCTCCGGCAACAAGACCAAGGAGGTCACCAGCGCCGGCAACGAGACCCGGTACACCTACGACGACAACGGCAACCTGCTCACGCAGGGCCTGATGTACACCGGTGACCCGGTCAACCCGCAGACGGCGGCCCTGCTGACCGAGTCCTCCCGGGCCTACGACCCGGCCGGGCGGCTGGCGTCGGTCACCGACGCCATGGGCAACACCACGTCGTACACCTACACCGACGACGGTCTGACCGCGACGGTGAAGCGGTCCAGCGCCGACGGCAAGAGCACCTACGTGCTGGAGTCGGACACCTACGACGCGGCCGGCAACCTGCAGCAGTCCACCACCGACAACGGCGAGACGGTCACCAAGTACAAGGTCGACGCGGCCTCCCGCACCACCTCCACCGAACTCGACCCGACCGGCGTGGACCGCGTGACCGCGGTGTCGTACACCCCGGACGACCAGATCGCCTCCGAGAACGACCACGACACCTCCGGCTACGACCGCACCACCACCAACACCTACGACGACATGGGCAACCTGCTCAGCGAGACGCTGTACGGGGACGCCTCCGGTCACCCGGCGGGCTGGTGGAAGCTGAACCAGTCCTCCGGCAGGTCGGTCACGGACTCCTCCGGCACCGGCAGCACCGCGACCGCGGGCCCCGGTGTGACCTGGACGGACGACGCGGCCAAGTTCGCCGGCTCCGCCACCGGCACCGGTGACGTCGTCGCCACCGACAGCCCGGTCCTGGACACCAGCGCCTCCTACACCGTCTCGGCGTGGGTGAACCTCGCCGACACCTCCACCTACCGCACCTTCGTGGCGCAGGGCGGCACCACGAGATCGTCGTTCTACCTGCAGTACGCCTCCAGCACCGGCGTCTACCGCTTCATCTCTCCCAGCGGGGACGTCGCCTCCCCGACCTACGCCACCGCCTCCGCGTCCGCGGCGCCGACACTGAACACCTGGACGCATCTGGTCGGCGTCTTCGACTCCACGACCGGGGCGATGAAGCTGTACGTCAACGGCGCGCAGGCGGGCTCGGCCACCAACGCCACGCCGTGGACGGGCTCCGGGCCGCTGTCCATCGGCGGCGCGAAGCAGGCCGACGGCACGGTCGGCAACGTCGTCGACGGGTCGGTCGGCAACGTCCAGACCTACCAGCGGGCCCTGTCGACCTCCGAGATCTCCTCGTTGTACGGCAAGGGCCGCAGCGGCGGCACGGTCGGCTCCTCGGACGAGCAGACCACGAAGTACACCTACGACAAGCGCGGCCTGCCGACGTCCATGACGGACGCCGAGCAGCACACCACCGAGTACGCCTACGACGAGGCGGGCAACCTCGCGGTCACCACCGCGCCCGCCGTCCAGGCCGAACCGGACGGCACGACCGCCGCCACCGTGCGCCCGGTCACCACCAGCGGCTTCAACACCTTCGGCGAGGCCGTCGAGGAGCAGGACCCCAACGGCCTGGTCACCTCGACGGTGTACGACGCCGAGGGCGACAAGGTCTCCGAGACCCTGCCGCCGTACACCCCGGCGGGCGCCTTGGCACCCGACGCGGGCACCACCGTGTGGACGTACGACAGCGAGGGCAACCAGACCTCGGTCACCACGCCGGGCGGCAGGACCACCTCGTACCTCTACGACCAGATGGGCAACGTCGCCCAGATCACCGCGCCCGACGGCACCAAGACGCACGCCGTCTACGACGCCAACGGCGAGACACTGTCCTCCACGGACGCCACCGGCGCGCAGGCGCAGGCGACGTACGACTACCTGGGCCGCCAGCTGACGCAGACGACCCTGGAGCGCTACCCGTCGACGAGGACGCTGACGTCGACCACCTCCTACGCGGTGACCACCGGCAACCCGTACGGCGCGCACGCCGCGTCGAGCACCTCGCCGGGCGGCGTGACGACGACGTACGGCTACAACAGGGCCGGCGACGTCACCTCGGTCATCGACGGGGCGGGCAACACCACCGGCTACACGTACGACTTCGAGGGCAACCCGCAGAAGACCACCCTGGCGGACGGCACCACGACGCAGACCGACTACAACGCCTCCGGCGACCCGGCCGCCACCCGCGGCTACGACGCGCTCGGCAACAAGCTGTGGGAGACCTCGCAGAGTTACGACGGCGTCGGCAACCTCACCGCCGCCACCGACGCGAACGGTCACACCAGCCGCTTCACCTACGACGCGGCCGGCACCGTCACGCAGGAGATCCAGCCGGTCGACGCCACCACGTCGATCACCACGAGCTTCGGCTACGACGCGGCCGGCAACCGCACCCGCTTCACCGACGGCCGCGGCAACTCCTGGCGGTACACGTACACGCCGTGGGGCCAGCAGGAGAAGATCATCGAGCCGACCACCGCGAGGTACACCTCCGCGGCCGACTCGACCACGACCTTCGCCTATGACGCCGACGGGCAGATGACGTCGGCGACCCTGCCGGGCGGCGTCACGACGGCGCTGACCTACGACGTGAACGGTCAGCTGAAGTCGATGTCCGGCGCGGACGCCGACGCGGCGACGGCCAGGCGGAGCTTCGACTACGACGCCGACGGCCGGGTGCTGTCCGCGGACACCGACCAGGCGGGCACCACCGGAGAGGCGGACCACCAGAGCGCCACGCACGACGCGTTCACCTACGACGACCGCGGCGACGTGCTCACCACGTCGGGCTCGGCGGGTTCATCCAGCTTCGCCTACAACGACGACGGCGCGATGACCTCCCGCACCGACGCCGCCGGCCGGACGGCCTACGGCTACGACACGGCCGGCCGTCTGTCGTCCCTGGACGACGCGGCGACCGGCACGCAACTGACGTACAGCTACAACCAGTTGAACGCGCTGAAGACGGTCAAGTACGGCTCGACCGGACAGACCCGCACCTTCGGCTACAACAGCTCCCACGAGCTGACCAGCGACGTGCTGGCGCAGGGCACCACGACCCTGGCGAGCTTCACCTACGACTACGACAAGATCGGCAACCTGACGTCGAAGAAGACGACGGGCGTGTCCGGCGCGTCGGACAACACCTACACCTACGACTGGGCCAACCGCCTCACGTCCTGGAACGACGGCACCAAGACCACGGCGTACGGCTACGACGCCTCCGGCAACCGGGTCCGCAACGGCGCGGACGTCTACACCTACGACGAGCGCGACGAGCTGACCTCGGACGGCACGCACTCCTACAGCTACTCGGCGCGCGGCACGATGACGCAGGAGACGTCGACCGGCGGCGGCACGGTGTCGTACCGGACGGACGCCTTCGGCGCCCAGATCGTGGCGGGCGACCAGTCCTACACGCTGGACGCCACCGGCCGGAACATCACCGACACCGACCACTCCGACAACTCCACGCGCACCTTCGCCTACTCGGGCGCGAGCAACACGATCGCGTCGGACGGCGACGCCACGTACACCTACGACCCGGCGGGCGGCAGCGTCGGCATCAAGCCGACCGGCGGCAGCGGGGTGCTGGCCCTGACCGACCAGCACAACGACGTGGTCGGCACGTTCACCTCCGGCGCGACGACACTCAGCGGCTCGGCGTCGTACGACCCGCTGGGCAAGGTGGTGTCCACCGCGTCACTGGTGGGCCACCTCGGCTTCCAGTCCGGCTGGACCGAACCCGGCAGCGGCGACGTCGGCACGGCCTCGCGCTGGTACGACCCGGACACCGGCGTCTTCCTCAACAAGGACAGCATCTCGCTGAACCCGGTGCCGAACTCCGTCTCGGCCAACCCGTTCGCCTACGTCGACGACAACCCCCTCGCCGGCACCGACGAGTCGGGCAACTGCTCCTGGTACGACGTGGTGTGCGGCGCCAAGAAGGCCGTGCACAAGGTGCACCACGCGGTCAAGCACGCGGCGCACAAGGTCTACCACGCGGTCAAGCACGTGGCCCGCAAGGTCGTCCACGCCGTCAAGCACGCGGCCCGCAAGGTCGTGCACCACGTGCGGGACGTCTACCACGCCACGGTGCACGTGGTGCGCCGCGTCTACCACTACACGGCACGGCACGTCAGACGCGCGTATCACAGGGTCGTCCACGCGGTGCACAGCGCGTACCACAAGGTCTCCCATGCGGTGCACCGAGTGGTCCACACGGTGAAGAAGGCCGCGAAGAAGGTCGCGCACGCCGTGAAGAAGGCGGCCCACGCGGTCGCCCACGCGACGCGAACCGCGTACCACGCCACCGTCAAGGCGGCGAAGACGACGGCGAAGTACGTCAAGCACCACGCGGCCGCGATCACGTCCTTCGTGGTCTCCACGGCGGTCTTCGCCGGCTGCGAGGCCCTGACGGGCGGCGTCGGCTCGATCGGCTGCGCGGCCGCGGCGGGCGCGGTCGGTTCCCTGGTGGAGCAGGGCTTCGCCTGCGCCGAGAACGGCGGCGACGACTGCGACGCGGGCGCCTTCGCGGGCGCGGCGGTGACGGGAGCGGTGGCCGGCGCGCTCGGCGGCGCCCTGGGCAAGATCGGCGGCAAGCTCCTGGCGAAGGCGGCCCCCAAGGCGATGAAGGTCGTCGGCGGGCTCTTCGGCAAGGGCGCCGCGGGAGCGGAGGAGTCGGCGGCGACGGATGCCACGGAGGCGGCGGCGTCCCGTGCGGAGTCGGAGGGAGCCGGAACCCGGGCACAGTCCCACTCGGACGACGCGGGCGGGGCCGGTGGGGAGTCCGGACCGGGCTGCCGCGTCCCGACCATGCCGCACAGCTTCACCGGTTCGACCCGGGTGCTGATGGCTGACGGTTCGACGAAGGCCATCGACCGGGTGCGGGTGGGCGACACGATCGCCAACTCCGTGCCGGGGGCTTCGGGTACCGAGTCGCACAAGGTCACGGACGTGATCGTGACGCGGACGGACCGGGACTTCGTGGATGTGTCGGTGAAGGGGACGACGGAGAAGGCGGCCGCTTCTGCGACAACGGCGCCGGTGAAGACGAAGGCCGGGGCGAAGTCGCTGGCCAAGAAGGTCGCCCGCAAGGCGGCGTTCGGCCTGGCGGCGTCGGCGGCGGTGCTGGGCGCCCTGTCGGGCGGCCACGGTCAGACGCCGGCGACGCAGCCGGTGGCGGCGGTCAGCACGGCGTCCGGAGCGACCGCACAGGACGCCCACCTGACGACGACCTTCCACCACCCCTTCTACGACGAGACCCAGTCGGCCTTCGTCGAGGCCAAGGACCTCAAGACCGGCGACATCCTCCAGACCCCGACCGGCACAACCGAGGTCACCGGTGTCCGCCTGTACCACGCGAATACAACGACGTACGACCTCACTGTCGGCAGCCTCCATACGTACTATGTGGAGGCGGGCTCGACACCGGTACTTGTTCACAACAGCAACTGCCGGACCTCATCGAAATACGAGGACATCACAGAACCCAAGGCTCGAATGAGGAATGTGCGGACGGATGTCGGTCCCACGGAATTCGGAGAGAACCTTGAGGGCAACGGATGGACCCGCCTCGAAAGGGGGCCCAACATTGAATATCAGAAGGATGGGGCGCGGTACTTCCTGCGGAGCAAGGCCAAGACTGTCGACGGGTGGACAGCGGACTACTACAGGCCGGGATCGAAGAAGGCCGACATCAAGATCAGACTGGGGGATGAGTGATGCTAGGCGAGGGTTCGCTCATGCCGGACCATGACGAGTATCGTGCCATCCGCTCCCGTAGCGCGGTGACCTTCGATCTTGATGCCAGGTTCCCTGGCCAGGTTTTCAGGGAGCCCGCGGAGGACTCGTTGTTCTGTGAGTTCGACGTGGTTCTTGCTCCGGAAATCTGGCCAGCGCTCTGCACGATGGCCCGGTGGCACGGAGACGACCGTATCGAACTGCTGGTTCTCGAGCCGGACTCTGACGGTTTCCATGTCCCCGAGGGGTTGGGATATCCGGCGGTGTCTCTATCCGTCGAGGCCGGTGAGGACGACTACTGGGCCGCGATCGGCTTCGAGCCGGACGGCGACGCCTTGCAGTCGATCGCGATCTCGGCGAATGTGGTCGCCGTGACCGGAGCATCCGCAAAGTGGGGGTGCTGGGGCGAAAGGGATCCCGAGGTGGCGGTATTCCAGGGGTTCCTCGACGAGGCCGCGCGCAGTGAATGGTGCGCTCGCTTTGGCCCCTTCCTGGACGTGTCAGGCGCGTTGGAGTCGTACCTTCCGATGGCTTTCGGCGGGCGGCCTGTTCCGGATGCGTACGCCGCAGCCCTGACCGCCAATTATGGACCTCTGAGGGGTAAGCGGCCGTAACGGCACGGAGCATCCCGCTGATGTTTGAGCGGGGTGCTCCGACGGCGTCACGGGAACCAAGGATCCTCGCCGGGTTCCAATTTCAGGTAGCAGAAGGTTCGGTGGGCAGGATGCCGCTGGTCAGAGTGACGGGCAAGGGTTCCGGTCACCCGGGGCAGTCACGCCACTCGGTTGCGGTATGAGTGCAGAACGGCGCGGTCGGAGCGTTCACCCGAAATGACGAGGCAGTGGCTGATGATCAATGCTCAGGTACGCACGGAAAGCGGAGAAATCGTGCTGGGCGGATCTTGCAGACTGGATTGGATGGAAACCGTCCAGCATATTAATGAAGAAAAATTCCCGTTCTTGGGTAGGCTACTGCCCTGCGCGGATACAATGTTCAATGCGCGACAAGCCGAGAGGCTTCGACGGGAAATCGCTCACCGGTCTGTCCGGGAGATTCTTGGACAGGATTCAGTAGCGGAGATCGAAAGTCTCTGTCTCCAGGTGGAGAATGGGTCACATCTCTATCTATGGTTTCTGGGAGACTAGTGCGTGAGTGCTGCAGCTATGCGTAGCTGCAGCAAACTGGAAGCTCCGTCGGATGTGCCCCGGCGGGGCTTCTGCGTGGGGTGACGGCAGGAGTTGCCGCTGAGGTTGAAAGGGCAGGGCGACGGGGCTACGGATCGTCGCGGAGCATAGGCCGGACTGCCAACCGAAAGCCCCGCTGTCCGACCGCTCAGCAGCAGACTGGCCGGGCACCCGAGAGGCCGTCCGGCGAGTTCGTACCGTGCGGCATCAGTATCCCGGCGGTGCTGTCGTTCGGAACGTCGGCCGTGGTGCCGGGCTGAGGGCCATGACGATGGAGACAACGGGACTGCTGCCGATGCGGGGCTGAGCGAGACACAGGTGACGGGTGATCCGGTCGACGCGCCCGCCGTCGTGGCTGACTGCCTGTGGCTGAGCCCAGAACACCACGGCCATGAGCACAGCACACATGTGAAGCCCGTCCCTGCCGGGGCTGACGAGTGCGGGGGAGCCTCGATCGGCTGCGCCCGGCAGGGACGGGAGTCGGGTGGGTCAACGCGGTGCGGCGCCTGGGCGAGCGAGGCGGGTCACGTCTGGCGCCAGGTCAGCCAGGGGCGGGTGATGATCTCCCGGTAGGTGTGGTGGGACGGGTTTTGGCCGCAGTGCCGCAGTACCCAGTCCTGTGGTTCGGCGAAGTCCTCGCTTGTCGGTGAGGTCTCTCCGTCCACGGCGCACTGCATCGCATAGAGGACCGGCTCCGCGTCCGGTTCGCGGTCGGGCTGGAGAGTCCAGGTCTCGTAGCGCAGGACCGAGCGAGGGGTCACCGTCCCCATCTCCGGTTCGCCACGGCCACCTTCGCGCTCAACTCCTCCGTCGGAGTTGGCGTACGTACGTCCTCGGGCGGCACGTCCCATTCCCGGCCACCGCGCGGCGGCCGAAGCTGCACGTACCGCCCCACATGCCCCATCACCACGCCCACCTTGCCGCTTCGCCGGTCGACCACCAGGGCGCCGGCCTCGGGCGAGACGGTGTGCCCGTCGGCATCAGGGGTGGGGGCCGTCATCGTGACCACCCCGACGAGGCGGCGCGCGACCGGGCGTCCAGTCGCAGGGCGGGAACACATGGGGTGGCGCTCTTTCGCACGGTGACGCTCCTCGGCGGCGTTGATGCGTGCCCCTGGGGCTGTTGATGCCGCAGGGTCGGCACCGATCCTCACGCCGGTCACCGGGACGAAGGAACCACCACCAAAGCCCACTTCGGGACGTCCCGCACCGTGTAGAACGTCCCTGGTGCCGTCCTGGGACGAAGGGGGAGACTCGTGCCGAACGAGAGACTACGAGCCGTCATGGCAGCGGGAGGCTGGACGTACGCCGCACTCGCTCAGCAGGTCGAGGTCGACCCCAAGTCGGTCGAGCGCTGGGTGAACCTCGGGCGTATCCCACGTCGTGCCACCGCCCTCCAGGCGGCCAAGGCCCTGGGAGAAGACGTGCACGCACTCTGGCCGACGCTTCGACAGGCCCGCCCCGCCCGCGCCATCAGCCCTGAGCTTGTGGCGCTCTACGAGCAGCGGGCCGACATCCCTGTCTCGACGTTCACCGACCTGATGGCCCAAGCCCGGGAACGGATCGACATCCTCGTCTACGCGGCCGTCTTCCTCCACGAGGCCTACCCGCGGCTGAACGAACTCCTCACCGAACGCGCCGCCGAGGGCTGCACCGTCCGCATCGCGATCGGGGACCCCGACAGCGACAACGTCCAAGCCCGCGGCCAGGAGGAGCGGTTCGGCCACGGCGTCGAATCCCGCTGCCGCCTCGCCCTCATGCACTACAGGCCGCTCGTCGGCACCCCCGGCATCGAAGTCCGCACCCACGGCACCACGCTCTACAACTCCCTCTACCGCGCCGACGACCAGCAACTCGTCAACGCCCATGTCTGGGGCGTCAACGCGTACGCCGCCCCCGTATGGCATCTTCGCCGACACGAGACAGGCGGCATGTTCGACACCTACGCGGAGAGCTTCGACGCCGTGTGGACGACGGCAACCCCCGTACGAGAGGAAGGCTGACCGTGGCCCGCACCGAGTACTACGACGACCCGAACGCGCCCAAGCCGAACAGCATGGTCGTCGCCGCCTCCGCTGTCGTCACCGACGACCACGGGCGGATTCTTCTCCAGCGCCGCCGCGACAACGACCTGTGGGCACTGCCCGGCGGCGGAATGGACCTCACCGACTCCCTGCCAGGCGCGGCTGTCCGCGAAGTCAAGGAGGAGACCGGCCTCGACGTCGAGATCGTCGGCCTGGTCGGCACCTACACCGACCCGAAACACATCATCGCCTACACCGACGGCGAAGTCCGGCGACAGTTCAACGTCTGCTTCACCGCCCGCATCACCGGCGGCCAGCTGGAGATCTCCAACGAGTCCACCGAACTCCGGTTCGTGCCGCCCGAAGAAATCGAGCAGTTGCCGATGCACCACACCCAACGGCTCAGACTTCAGCACTTCCTGGAACACCGCGGGAAACCGTACCTGGGCTGAACCACCTGACGGCAACAACCCCGCACAACCACGGACACCTCCGCTCGCCACCGGACCAGCAAACCTCGATTTACCTGCGAAAAGGCAGGTAGCGGGGCTCGCGTAGCACACGTACTGTGTGGCGGCGGGCGGCGTCCCGATCTTGGTCCATAATTCCAATGGTTCGGATGGTTGCCCGGTCCTGGGGGCTGCACGCGCGGCGGCTGATAAGGCATCGAAAATCACGCCGGGTAAGGCGAGGCCCGCAGTGACAGAGGCTCTTCAGTTGCCGGGAGGTAAGATCTATTCGAGTCCAAGCATTCGTGGTGCGGCTCCCGAACTTCACCCCAACGTTCGCGCCATTCTGGATGATATCCCTGAGGCTGAACGAGGCGTTGGCCATGGAAGATGCGGGCTGGCAGTGTGCGTGTCGGATGCTCTGAGCGATGGATTCAACCCAACCGGATCTCGTGCTGGGGCGGTTATCGTGCGAAGTTCGACCGCCAATCCAATGCGTGGAGTTCCTGTCGGGCCATGTGATAGTTGCGTAGCCCTCGAATAAGCATTCGATATCACGTTTGAGGGGATAGGTTAGTGAATGATCTTTCGCTTGAGTCGCAGGCAGTCCTCCGTGATGCTGGATGGCACGCAGGACGGCAGGTAGATGCGTCGTCGTGGGTGGCTGCCCTGGAGATGGCTGGGGTGGTAGCCCATGATGCGGCTCGGGCCTTCTTGGTCGAATTTGGCGGCCTTGTGGTCGACATCTCGGGCCCCGGAGTCAATCGGGCGCGTGAGCCTTTCGAGCTTGACCCGCTTCTGTGCTCCGGCGAAGAAGACAGGTTCTTCGAATGGGGCGAAGAGGTTGGGAAGTCGCTCTTCCCGATCGGAGTCCTTGACGTGGGTCGATATTTCCTCGGTATTGACGAGCAGAGCGAGATCTATCTGATCGAAACGTGGGTCGCCAGCTTTGGCCCAATGCCAAAGGCTATGGACAATCTCATCAGTGGAGTGCGTCCTACGGTTATCAGCGAAGGATGAATTGAATCCCGCTCGGCTTGCGTTCCCTGATTCGGCCTTGGAGGCCCGACTGTAGAAGCCAAGTCCGGACATCGCCAGAGGCTCTGCCGGAGTTTGTTTCCGGTGGGGCCTCTGTGGTGTCTGACGGCAGTAGTTGACGGCACGTCAGCGAACGGCTGCTGCACAAGTCGGCGGAGGCGTACGTGGGCGTAGACACCGGCGGTGACGCCGATGTGGGCGTGTCCGAGGAGTTCCTTGATGACGACGAGGTCGACGCCCTGCTCCCGTCGGAGTGTTCAATTCGAGAATCGTCGGATTCGGAAGAGTGGAGGACTGGTGACGTTCCACGGAGAGGAAGGATCTCAGGCTGATCTGGTTGAAGCACTCGCCGACGGCACGGGGCGGGATGCCAGGTCCATCGCGGCCGGGCATCCCGAGGTCACTCAGCTCTTCGCATCCTGGATCCGGGAAGCCGCTCACGCGGGAAACTGGACAAGGGTCGACAAGTTCGCCAACCTGGCCGCCCCGTTGCGGGCGCCGGGCCTGGGGAGGGCTCTTCAGGAGATCCTTGATTCGGACGCCGTGGGGTTCAACAAAGAGGATCTCGTGGAGATCCTCGGGGAGATCCGGGAAACGGACGCGGTCGCCTGCCTGTTCAGGGTGGCGGAAGGTTCGGTGGACGAGGACGCTCCGGCGTACTGGCTGTGCCAGAAGGTCATCTCCTCTCTGGGGGAGATCGGCACGCCGGAGGCCCTTGAACGCCTTCGCCGGATGACGCCCCAGCCGTGGCCCGACGTTGTCCGATGGCATGCGGCTGTCGAACTCGGAGTCGAGGACGAGCTCGGCTTTGACGAAGATCAAATGCTGGGGTAGCCGGAGCCCCGGGCGCTGTTGAGATCCAAGGAGTTCCCATAGCGTTAGCGAAAAGGAAGCCCCGCCAGATGTGTTCTGGCGGGGCTTCTGTGTGGGGTGACGGCAGTAGTGGACGGGCGCAGCCGCTGTCCTGCCAGCTTTAGCCTGCCGCTTCGCGTTCCTGGCGCTGCCCGTCGCGGCGGTGCTCCAGGGAGCGCAAGCATGGCGTCGGCAGCGCGATGCGCCGTTCGGAGCTCTGGGTCTTGGTCGGGAGGGTGGTCAGGCCGCTGCAGTTTGTGCGCTGGAGGGTACGTCGGATGGCGGTGCCGCTGTCGAGGGCGGCGGGCCGACCCTCACGCCGTCATCGTGCCCCCTGCACCGCTCTCTTGCGTCGGGCACCCTCCGCTCCGTCCTCGGCCAGGCCGACTGGACCGTGCACGCCCTCACCGAGCACCTCAAACAGTCCAAAGGTCCAGACTGGGTCTGGACCTCTGACTGACGGCAGTAGTGACAGCAACAACCACGAACAACGCCGGCCGAACCCGCACCCCAGCGGACCTCAATCACCGCTCTACCTGCGAAAACGCAGGTAGAGCGGCGTCGCGTAGCACACGTACTATGTGCTGGCGTGGGTCACTCCAGTTCTGGTCCACAACTGCGGAGTTGCGCGTGGTGATAACTCGCATGATGCGAGTGGAAGTGGCGTGATTGCCGACCTCGATAGTGGCGGCATTCCGGCC
Source organism: Streptomyces sp. NPDC005263 (assembly GCF_042872365.1). NCBI lineage: Bacteria > Bacillati > Actinomycetota > Actinomycetes > Kitasatosporales > Streptomycetaceae > Streptomyces > Streptomyces sp. NPDC005263. The sequence goes on from NZ_JBIAKJ010000012.1 coordinate 67,269, forward strand.
ATGATGATGCACAACATCGAGTCCCGGCGCCACTACAATCCGGGGTCCAAGAAGGCCGACATCAAGATCAGGCTGGGTGAGGTCTAATGGTAGAGGCGGGTTCGATAGTGATCGATCGCGACGACTATCTGAATGTTCGCTCCCGTAGCGCAGCCACCTTCGAGCTTGATGCCAGGCTGCCTGACCAGGTCTTCAAAGAGGGTATGAAGGGCTCGCTGTTTTGTGAGTTCGATGCGGTCCTCACCCCGGAATTCTGGCCGGCGCTCTGCGCGATGGCCCGGTGGCATGACGACAGTCAGGTCGAACTGCTGGTTCTTGAGCCGGATTGCGATGCGTTCTACCTTCCGGAGTATCGGATGTATCCAGCGTTGTCGTTGTCTGTCGAGGCTGACGTGGACGACTACTGGGCGGCGATCGGTCACGAGCCGGACGGCGACATCATGGGGTCGATTACGATCTCCGCGAACGTCATTGCCGTGACCGGACCCTCCGGAAGATGGGGGGGGTTGGGGTGAAAGGGATCCAGAGGTTGCAGTTTTCCGGGGGTTTCCGAACGTGGCCGCACGGAATGAATGGCGCGCGCAGTTCGGACCGTTCCTGGAGGTGTCAGGCGCACTGGAGTCGTAACTCCCGCTGACCTTCGCGGGTCGGACCGTCCCGGACAAGTACGCCGCAACCCTGACCGCCAACTATGGACCTCCGGGCGGTAGGCGGCCGTAACGTCACGGAGCATCCCGCCCGAGTTTCGGTGGGATGCTCCGTCGGCATCTTGGGGGCCACGGCTCCTTGTCGAGTCCCTCGATCCGACCCAGGTGCCGAGCCCGCGCAGTAGGTCCTGGTCCACAACTGCAATCTGAAGCCTGGCGAGCAATATCGATCGCGCGCCCGAAGTCGTCGATTTCCGAGGCGATTGCCACCGCATGCAGACCGACGTTCACCGGCCCCCAGGTGACGCCAAAATCGGGCAACTCGCCTGTGACCCGGGCCAGAGAGCGGGCCTCGGCCAGGCGGGCATCCACGGTAGCTATGGTGCATGCTGGAGTATGCGCGGAGGCGGCTCACATTTGAAGGGTTCCTTGGGTGAGGGTAGTAGAGATCGCGGGGCGGAATTTTCGCCTCTTCCATGTGGCCAGCATTCAGGAAGAAAACAGCTACGTTGAATGCCGAGCAATGGACACCGGAGATTGCGCTTGTGAAATCCGCATAGATGCTGCAGGCGCGCTCTACCTTATGCCGACACTGAGAGAGGTCGACGCGAATGCTGTGGCCGAAGCGATTACTTACGCGAAAGAGGTAGCGCACCCTTCAGGTGGTGCAGCGAGTGAGTAGATGCTAATTCTCCAAATTGCCAGAAAGCCCCATCGATCGAAGTGTCGGTGGGCACCGTTTTTATTAGGATGAGAATTGTCTGCATGACACCCTCTGCCGACGGCGCTTCATATATCGTGCACGAATCTCCTGTCTGGCGGCCTGAGAATGCTTACATGGCCATGGTCGACCTGGCCCCATTCGGTTTTGAGGATGAGCGGGAGCGGATGTGGGTGCGACCGCTTGCAGATGGCAAATTTGAGATCTGCTGCATTCCTTTCCGCGTGTACGGTATGGCTCTGGGAGACGTTGTTCGGCTTCATGAAGGGCGATGGGTCGAAAACGTGGTCGCATCATCGGGAAGGCTCGTTTTTCGTGTCTTCTTCGCCGAGCCGAGGCCTCCTGTGACTGGCGGCGACTCGCGCGAGGCTTTGCGTGAGGCGATCTCCGTTGGAGGATTTATCGCTGAATGGAGCGGAGACCGTCACGTAGCTGTCGACATTCCTGAAGGAGTCGATCCGTCACGACTGTTCAGTTCAGTGGAACAGGAAGTAGAGAGTGGATCCGCCTTCTGGGAGTGGGCTCATTCAGAACCGTTCAGGAATGCACTGGCCAAGTGATGGGTGCGGAGCGTGGCCTTGAACCCACGACGAGTTCGACGCCCTGTTCCAGGAGGAGGGTGGCCAAGCGGCTCATGTCGCTGCCACCGGCCAAGTGGAGCCCGGGCGGATGCCGTGACGGAACGAAAGGGCGTGGTTGAGGCCGACGCGGGTTGCTGGAGACACGCGCCGGGGTGATCTCCCGGCGCACCACGTCGTCGTGGCTGACTTTCTTGGGGCTGGGCTGGGCCGGACTTGGAGTCGGGGCGGGGGTCAGGCACCCAGTGACGGTGGCGCGATCGTCCGTGCTCGCTCATAAGGTCGCGGACCGCCGCGTTCTTCAGATGCGGGCGCAAGAGGCCCACAACGACTTCACACGATCGTCGGCGCGGCCGGACTGCACTTTGGGGTAGTCGTCGAGAGCAATCACCTCGGCGGCGACAAGACCAATGGTGGCCGGCCCACCGGCTTCGACAGCGAGATCTGCAAGCGCCGCAACGAAGTCGAACGGACAATCAACCGGCTCAAGAACGCGCGGGCGGTCGCCACCCGCTAGAACAAGAGGGCTTACGTCTTCCACGGCACCGTCACAACCGCAGCCGTCCGACTGCGGCTCTGCAGCTGAGGCAACCTGCTGCCTCAGTCCCCGAGGAACCACAAGTACAAGTGTTGTCCCCCGAGCACCTTCTGGCCCAGCTCGATGAGCTCGCGCGCGAACTCATCGGTGAGCACGTCCGGAGGCAGTCGTGGTATCTCCTCCAGCAGGGTTGCCACCTGCCGGTGGTTGAAAACGGTGTCCGCATACGGCAATAGGTGCCCCAACATCGGAAACACCGACTGGTCGAGCCCGGCCAGCTCTGGACCCCAAACCACGCCGTGCTTAGCCCGGGCCTCGATCGTGCCGCTCTCGCCACGGACCTGCACATTAATCACGGTCGGATCCTATTGCCCCCATGATCCGCCGGACAGGCCCTAGCTCGCCCGGACGGGCTCGGGCCGCGGCAGTCAGGGCGTAGCCAGCCATGCCAAGTACCAGTCTCGGAAATCCGGCCCCGGCGTCAGGCCACCCCAGTCAGGATCGTCGAGCCAGACGTGGCCGGCGTTCCTCCCCGTGACGACTAGGCGGTGGAACGTACCGCAACCGCACTCCCCGATGACCAGGCTCCCTTCGACCGAGTAGTTGGCATCACCGTCCTTCCCGGGCCCCGGCCACTCGCTGGTGTGCGGAAACGGCGTGGACAGGAAGCCCGCGCGTCGGCCCTCTTCTCGAAGGTCGTGCAGCGCCTCGTCGCCGTCTACTTCCTCGGTAAGCCCCAGGAGTCCGTAGTCGGGTCCCGCTCCTCCGTCGGCAACATCCTTGAGGAAGCTGCGGTAGGAGGCGGGGAGCCGGACACCATGCTGTTGCTCGAACAGCCAGACCGTGTCCTCTGCCAGAGGAGGCCGAAGTCGATATCCATGGTGTGAGGACCCGAAACGCTCACGCCGAGGGTCTCTTTGGGCCATGGCGGCGACACGGGCACGGACTGCGGCGCCGTCCCAGAGCGCCCCGCGGTCGGCATTGTCACTGGTCACAGCAGCACAGTACGGGCGTTAGCTGCTCGCGGCGGAGTTGGTCTCCGATGCCGTACTGCGGATCGGGGCCTGGGATGCCGACCCCGAGCCGTCCGAGCCGTCACGGATGCTCGACCGGCCTGCCGACGAACTGGACAAGTTCGGCGAGTTGGGCAAGTTGGGCGAGTTGGAGGACGGGCGCGGACTGGCGCTGGTGCGGGCCTGTGCCGACCTCTGGGGCTGGCAGCCGTCGGCCGGGGAGGGTGGTGGTCGGGGCAAGCTCGTGTGGTGCGAGTTGGCAGCCGCGTAGGGTCGACGGGCTCACCGTCCGTACGGATGGCGCGGCCAAGGTGCCGGTTTGGCCGGTTCTGTGGCTTCCAAGTGGGCGCACTGTGCGTGTTTTTGCCGCGACATGAGGGAATCTTGTGGTGATCAAGAGGCGTTGTTTGCCGATTGCAAAGGCGCCGACAGTTACGGTTCTCTCCGCTTCGTGCGCAGGATCAAGGTCGCCGTCAGTGTCGTCATCGACGTGATCGCCGTACCGCCGCGCCGTCTCGGGGGCTCAGAGAAACTTGGTTCGGGCTGACGTACGCCGTCGTCATACGACGCCGTACGCCGCTCAGGCGCGTACGCGAAAACGACGTACGCATGAAGGGGTGGGACATGGCCGAGCACCGGCAGTCCAGGAAGCGCAGATACATCACGTGGGCGGTGGCCGGCGCTGCCGTCGTCGCGGGGGGCGGGATCGCCGCGCAGACTTCCATGGCGGCCACCGCCTGGCCCGCCCAGAAGACGTACACGGGCCGTGCGTTCGACACTTGCACCGCACCCTCGCTGAACGCCATGAAGGCTTGGAAGGGCGGCCTCTACGGCGCCGCCGCCGTCTACGTCGGCGGCAAGAACCGCGGCTGCTCCCAGCCCAACCTCACCAACTCCTGGGTGAAGTCGGTCAACACCGCCGGCTGGAAGCTCATACCGATCTACGTCGGCGCCCAGCCGCCCTGCCAGACCAGCTCCAACCCGGAGAAGCTCACGGCCACCAACGCGGCCTCCCTCGGCGCGACCGACGCGGCCGACGCGGTGTCCAAGGCGTCCGCCCTCGGCATGAAGGCGGGCAGCCCGATCTACCTCGACATGGAGCCGTACGACATCACGAACACGTCGTGCAACAACGCCGTGTTGACGTACGTCCGCTCCTTCACCAAGACACTGCGCGGCAAGATCTACCGTGGCGGCTACTACGGCTTCACCAGCTCCAGCGCCAAGGCCATCGCCACGGCGAAGGACAAGACGGACCTGCCGGGCAACCTCTGGTACGCGCTGTGGGACAAGCAGAACACCACGACCACCGACTGGCCGTGGGGTGCCACCCAGTACACCGACCACAGCCGCGGCCACCAGTACCTGGTCAACAGCAAGGAAACGCGGAACGGTTACACGATCACCGTGGACCGCGACGCGTGGGACGCTCCGGTCGCGATCGTCGGCTGACGCCGACGCTGACCTGACACGCATGCTGAGACAGATGAAGGTGTTCGCCAGGCCGGCGCTGCGCGCGACCGCGGTGCGGGCAGGGTTCGCGGTGCTGCCACTGGTCAGTCTGGGACTGCTGTGCCCGGTGCCCTCCCTCGTGCTCGCCCTGCGGCGGCGCGCTCGCGCCGACCTGTGGGCCTTCGCCGGTTTCAGCGCGGTCCTGGTGGCCTGGGTCACCGAACTCCAGCTGACCCCGGACGACACCCACGGCGTGCTGTTCGCCTCCGACCTGGTGCTGATCATGCTGTCGATGGGGGGCGCCTCGCTGCACGCGTGGAGAGTCTGGCCCCGCCGGGCCGACCGGCGCTGACAGCGACGTACGACAAGGTTCGAAAGCAGGCAAGCAAGCAGTGGTCAAGCAAGTGCGACAGGTGTCGCGGGCGCGTTCCGCCCGGCAGGAGCGGGCCGGAGGGTCCGGAGCGGCCGGACGGACCGCGGTCGTGGGGCGTGCCGTCGTCGCGTGGCTGCGCTCGCTGCGCGGGCGCACCATCGCGCTGGCGACGGGTGCGGTCGCCGTCGTCGCCGCGGTGGTCGTGACCCTCGTACTCCTCAACCAGGGCGACGACCGGCCGCCCGTCCCCGACACCCGGGCCCGGCACTACACCGAAGCGGACGCCTGTCTGCTCACCGGTGAGAAGGGCATCACCGCCGGGGCCGAGGCCGAGGTCTGGCAGGGCATGCAGGACGCCTCAGCGAAGACGCACGCGCGCGTGAGCTACGCGCAGGTGACCGGAGAGCAGAGCGCGGGCAACGCGCGGCCGTTCCTCAACGGCCTGCTCCAGCGCTCGTGCGAGGTCGTCCTCGCCGTCGGAAAGCCCGAGGTCACGGCCGCCGCGCAGACCGCGCCGCAGTACCGCAAGGTGGGTTTCGTGCTGGTCGGCGACGGCAAGGCGGACGGTTCCAACGTGACCGCCGTCCACGCGGGCGACGGGGTGCGGGCCGGTGTCGCCGACGCCGTCGAGCGGGCGGTGGCCGGGCGGGGCTGAACACCACCCCGGACGGTGAGGGCGGGGAGCAGGCGCGGCGGTGCCCGAAGTCCAGATGAATCGTTGGTCCAATGGGTTGGCCAGAGCCTGCCCACTGCCTAACATCGATCATCGCAAGACCTTGTGCACCGTCGCACAATCTCCTCGGGAGGTCTCCTTGCACCGCCGTCGCCGTCGCACCGCGCTCCTGCTCTCCGCCGCGATCGCCGCGGCCCCCCTCCTCACCGCCTGCGGGAACGACGCGCATCCGGGCGCGGCGGCCGTGGTCGGCGACCAGCGGATCACCGTCGCCCAGCTGGAGAACCGGGTGAGCGAGGTGCGCGACGCCCAGCGGGCGGCGGTGCCGGACGAAGCGCAGTACCAGCAGGTCATCGCCAAGACGGGCACGCTCGCCCGCGACACCCTGCACACCATGGTCCTCGACCAGGTACTGCACCGCGCCGCCGACGACGCGGGCGTGACCGTCAGCCGCAAGGAGATCCAGCAGATGCGGGCCGGCCTTGAGCAGCAGACCGGCGGAGCCCAGGCGCTGGAGACCGCCTGGCTCCAGCAGTACGGCATCGCCCCCGAGCGCCTCGACGAGAACCTCCGCCTCCAGCTGGAGGCCCAGAAGCTCGCCGCGAAGCTCGGCACCGACACCCGCGACCCCGCCTTCTGGAGCGTCCTCACCAAGGCCTCCAAGAAACTCGGCGTCGACCTCAACCCGCGCTACGGCACCTGGGACGTGGAGAAGAGCAGCCGCGTCGACGCGAAGACGCCGTGGGTACGCGAGGTCACGGTGTCGGCTACTGATCAGACGGCGTGAGCGGGCGCTGACGAGGGGCGGGCGCTGAAGCGGGGCGGGCGGGGAGGCGTGACGGTAAGCCGGGGACCCGCACACGAGGGGTGTTCACGGGGACCCGCACACGAGGAATGTTCATACGATCGCACCGCCGCCCTGTGCCTGTGGACAACCTGATCGCCGGCCCGGCGGCGTGCGTTAGCTTCGAATGGTGAACGCAAACAGCCCCGAAGCCGCCTCGACCCCAGGTCACCCCCCGGACGCCGACCCCGCCCCCGGCCGTGTCGTCCTGCTCACCACCAGTCACCGTGTCGCACCCGGGCTGCTGTCCTGGCCCGCCTGGCAGGCACTGCACGCCGCCGATCGCGTGCTGTGCGCGGACGGCGCGCATCCGCAGCTGCCGTATCTGCGTGAGGCAGGGACAACCGTCGACGAGGCGTCGCCCACCGCCGAGGAACTCGTCGCCGCGTGCGCCGGGGGGAAGACGGTGGTCGTGGTCGCGACCGGCGAGGGCGAGTCCACCCTCACGGACGGCCTGGCCCGCCTCGCCGGATCGGGCCGGGTCTCGATGCCGGAGCTGGAGTTGCTGCCCGCCTCCTACGATCTCCCGGGCGCCCGCCTCCTCGACCTCGTCCAGGTCATGGACCGCATCCGCGCCGAGTGCCCCTGGTCGTCCCGGCAGACCCACCAGGGCCTGGCGAAGTACGGCATCGAGGAGGCGTACGAACTCGTCGAGGCGATCGAGGAGGGGGACCGCGACGAACTGCGGGAGGAGCTCGGCGACGTCCTCCTCCAGGTCGTCTTCCACGCCCGCATCGCGGAGGAGGGCCGCGCCGAGGACGGCACCGACCCCTTCTCCATCGACGACGTGGCCGGCGGCATCGTCGCCAAACTCATCCACCGCCACCCGCATGTCTTCGGCGACGAGACGGCGACGACCCCCGAGGAAGTCAAGGAGCACTGGCTCCGCACCAAGGCGATCGAGAAGCGCCGCGAGTCGGTGACCGACGGCATACCCCTGGGGCAGCCGGGCCTCGCCCTGGTGGCGAAGCTGGCGTCACGAGTCCGCACGGCGCAGCTCGACGTACCGCTCCCGGTCGGCGACGGCATCGGCTACGAGCTGCTGACCCTGGCGGTCCGGGCGGAAGCGGCCGGAGTCGACCCGGAAGCGGCCCTGCGCGCCGCCGCCCGTGCCTACCGGGACGCGATACGGGCCGCCGAGGGGCTCGGAAGCTAGTGCCCCGTGCCGCGGCATCAGGGTGCCCCGGCGATCCGGATACCGTCAGGGAGTGACCGACCAGCCCACCCCCACGAGCCCAGCCCCGGAACTCTTCACCTGGGAGTTCGCCACGGACCCTTACCCGGCGTACGCCTGGCTCCGGGAGCATGCCCCCGTCCACCGGACGAAGCTCCCGAGCGGCGTGGAGGCTTGGCTGGTCACCCGCTACGCCGACGCCAGGCAGGCCCTCGCCGACCAGCGCCTCTCGAAGAACCCGGCGCACCACGACGAGCCCGCGCACGCCAAGGGCAAGACCGGTATCCCCGGTGAGCGCAAAGCCGAGTTGATGACCCATCTGCTCAACATCGACCCGCCGGACCACACCAGGCTCCGTCGGCTGGTGTCGAAGGCGTTCACTCCGCGACGGGTCGCCGAATTCGCCCCTCGGGTGCAGGAACTGACCGACGACCTGATCGACGGGTTCGTGGAGAAGGGGAGTGCCGACCTGATTCATGACTTCGCGTTCCCCCTCCCCATCTACGCGATCTGCGACCTGCTGGGCGTCCCCCGCGAGGACCAGGACGACTTCCGGGACTGGGCGGGCATGATGATCCGTCACGGGGGCGGGCCACGCGGCGGCGTCGCACGGTCGGTGAAGAAGATGCGCGGCTATCTCGCCGAACTCATCCACCGCAAGCGTGAGGCACTTCCCGCCGAGAGCGCCCCCGGCGAGGACCTCATCTCCGGGCTCATCCGAGCCTCCGACCACGGCGAGCACCTCACCGAGAACGAGGCCGCCGCGATGGCCTTCATCCTGCTGTTCGCCGGGTTCGAGACCACCGTCAATCTCATCGGCAACGGCACCTACGCCCTGCTCACCCACCCCGACCAGCGCACCCGCCTCCAACAGTCCCTCGCCGCCGGCGAACGCGGCCTCCTGGAGACCGGCGTCGAGGAACTCCTGCGCTACGACGGCCCGGTCGAGCTCGCCACCTGGCGGTTCGCCACCCAGCCGGTCAGCATCGGCGGGCAGGACATCGCGGCCGGCGACCCCGTACTCGTCGTACTCGCCGCCGCGGACCGGGATCCGGAGCGGTTCGCCGATCCGGATGTGCTCGACCTCTCCCGGAGTGACAACCAACACCTCGGATACGGCCACGGCATCCACTACTGCCTCGGCGCGCCCCTCGCCCGGCTGGAGGGCCAGAGCGCCCTCGGCACACTCCTCACCCGTCTCCCGGACCTGCGACTCGCCGTGGATTCGGCCGAATTGCGCTGGCGTGGCGGGCTCATCATGCGAGGACTGCGTACCTTGCCCGTGGAGTTCACGCCACGTGGTCGGGCCCCTCACCTGCGTAAAGGTGACACACCTTCAAACCTGTGATCTTCACGTGATCTACGCGGCATTAACTTGTGACAAGTGATCGTCTGCCTATACGTTCACGGATCAACGCGGCGGCGAGTGTCACTCGCCGTCGGTCACTGTTGTCTCGCGAAAGGTTTCCGCATGCTCTCCGGGAACGGCCGGCATCGTCGCCCCCGTCAAGCTCCGGCTCTCCTCGTCGCGGCCGGAGTGACCGGCTCCGCCATCGCGATCCCGCTGCTCGGCGCGACCGGCGCCAGTGCGGCCACCGGGACCACGTGGGACCAGGTCGCCAACTGCGAGACCGAGGGCTCCTGGAGCGCGAACGAAGGCGACGGACACTACGGCGGCCTCAACATCGCGCAGAAGGACTGGGAGCAGTACGGCGGACTCGACTACGCCACGCGCGCCGACCAGGCCAGCCGCAACCAGCAGATCGCCGTCGCCGAGAAGATCCTGGCCGACCAGGGTGTCGGCTACTGGTCCACCTGCGGGCTGCTCAACGGGCTCACCAAGAGCTCCGAGGCGGCCGACGTGGACACGGGTGTGGGGGTCGACACGGGCTCGGGCACGTCGAACGACTCGGGTTCGTCCGGCTTGTCCGACTCTGAAGGTTCATCGGCTGATTCGTCCGGGAGTGGATCCTCGGACGGCGCGTCGGGCACGCCTTCGGCGTCCGCGTCGGACACTCCCTCCAGCTCGTCGTCCGACTCCTCCTCCGGCTCGTCGGACGGTGCGAGCCGTGCGGGCAATTCGGCTAAGTCCGGCACATCCGCTGATTCCGGATCCGGGTCCAGTGGCTCGCAGGACTCCGGGGACACCTCCGCCGGTACGGCGAAACAGGACGACTCGGGCGACTCGGACAACTCCTGGCGGGTGGGCGGCTCTTCGAGTCTGGTCGACACCGGGGCTCTCGGTGGTGGCAAGCACCGCGGCGGCAGCGCGGACGAGGACGCGGCCGTCGACACCGCCGACGCCGGCACCTCCAGTGGCCGTCACGCCGCCGGCGGTGAGACGTACACCGTCCGCGTCGGGGACACCCTCGAGTCCATCGCCGACTCCCTCGACCTCCAGGGAGGGTGGCGCGCCCTCTACGAGGAGAACAAGCAGGCGATCGGCTCCGACCCAAGTCATATCTCCCCCGGTCAGACCCTTGGACTTGGTGCCGAATAGGGCTAAAGCGGCGGGAGTTCACGTTACGCTTCGCGCCGAATGTCCCGTTTGGTGAAAGTGTGGGATGAGTCTCAGAAGCCTTGATCGTCTTTGAAATTCCGCGGATCGCGTGTCTAACGTCGGACCGCTCGCCAACACGAGCCCCGGCTGCCGCAACGCCGAATCCTGCCAGCGGCCGTCCGGGAACAGTCGTCGCGTCAAGCGCCGTAGGCAGGAGCGGGGGACCCAAGGTAGGCGCCGGGCTCAGCAGTTGAGCCCGGCTTGGGGTGAAGCCGCGTCCCGAGAGGGATGCGGCCGGGCAACTCAACCGGCCCGAACCCGACAGCTCACCTCGCAGGCGTCGGTGAGGGGATCAACCATGCTGTTTTCCGGCAAGGGCAAGCACCGTCGTCCGTCCAAGACCACTCGCGCCGCCGCGATCGCCGGAGTCACCGGCGTCGCCATCGCCGCTCCGCTGATGGCGGCCGGCAACGCCTCCGCCGCCACCTCCTCCGAGTGGGACACCGTCGCCCAGTGCGAGTCCGGCGGCAACTGGTCCATCAACACCGGCAACGGCTACTACGGCGGCCTGCAGTTCTCCGCCTCGACCTGGGCCGCGTACGGCGGCACGCAGTACGCCTCGCAGGCCAACCAGGCCTCCAAGGCGCAGCAGATCGCCGTCGCCGAGAAGGTCCTCGCCTCCCAGGGCAAGGGCGCCTGGCCGGTCTGCGGCAAGGGCCTGTCGAGCGGTGGCTACGACGGCGGCTCCGACACCTCGTCGAACAGCTCCAGCGGCTCGAACGCCTCCAGCGGCTCGAGCAGCTCCAGCGGCTCCTCGGAGACCAGCACCCGTACCGACGAGCAGCCCGCCTCGCGTTCCCAGGAGCGCCCGGAGGCCAAGAAGACCGTCACCACCCCGACCGGCAAGAAGGTCAAGAAGGGCGACGGCGAGTACAAGGTCGTCAAGGGCGACACCCTCAGCTCGATCGCCGAGAAGCACAAGGTCAAGGGCGGCTGGGCGAAGCTGTTCGAGCTGAACAAGGACATCGTCCAGGACGCCAACCTGATCTACCCGGGTCAGCAGCTGCACCTGAAGTAGTACGCGGCGCTCGTCCGAACCACAGCGCCCTCACCTCCGTGGTCCTCGTGCCGAGGGCCTCGTGAGGGCCCCCGTCCCCACGGGCTCCCCGCTCCGGTGCGTGTTCCCCCGTACGCACCGGAGCGGGGTCTTTTTGTGTGGTCTTCCGCGCGACTGTGTGCGGTCTTCCGCGCGTGTCTTTGTTCCGTTCGGAAACAATTACCTCTCGGTTCTGCCCAAGGGGTGGGCGACAGGGGGGTCGATCGCCCCGAGGCGGTTAGGCTCATCTCGCGGAGCCGACCGCGACTCCGTGCACTACGGGGCCCCTCGGCCCCGCGTACCCCGCGTCACATCCCAGAAGGAGATGCTCGTGCCGTCCATCGACGTCGTCGTAGCCCGGGAAATCCTGGACTCCCGAGGCAACCCCACGGTCGAGGTCGAGGTCGGCCTCGACGACGGCAGCACGGGTCGTGCCGCCGTCCCCTCCGGAGCCTCCACGGGCGCCTTCGAGGCCATCGAGCTCCGCGACGGTGACCCGAACCGCTACCAGGGCAAGGGTGTCGAGAAGGCCGTCCTCGCCGTCATCGAGCAGATCGGCCCGGAGCTGGTCGGCTACGACGCCACCGAGCAGCGCCTGATCGACCAGGCCATGTTCGACCTGGACGCCACCGACAACAAGGGCTCGCTCGGCGCCAACGCCATCCTCGGCGTCTCCCTCGCCGTCGCCCACGCCGCCTCCGAGGCCAGCGACCTCCCGCTCTTCCGCTACCTGGGCGGCCCGAACGCGCACCTGCTGCCGGTGCCGATGATGAACATCCTGAACGGCGGCTCGCACGCCGACTCCAACGTGGACATCCAGGAGTTCATGATCGCCCCGATCGGCGCGGAGTCCTTCTCCGAGGCGCTGCGCTGGGGCACCGAGGTCTACCACACCCTGAAGAAGGTGCTGAAGGGCCGCGGCCTGTCCACCGGTCTCGGCGACGAGGGCGGTTTCGCCCCGAACCTCGGCTCCAACCGTGAGGCCCTCGACCTCATCCTCGAGGCGGTCAAGGAGGCCGGGTACACCCCCGGCGAGCAGATCGCCCTCGCGCTCGACGTCGCCGCGTCCGAGTTCTACAAGGACGGCGTCTACACCTTCGAGGGCAAGGAGCGCTCCGCCGCCGAGATGACGGACTACTACGCCGAGCTCGTCGAGGCGTACCCGCTCGTCTCCATCGAGGACCCGCTGTTCGAGGACGACTGGGCCGGCTGGAAGACCATCACCGACCGGCTCGGCGACAAGGTCCAGCTCGTCGGCGACGACCTGTTCGTCACCAACCCGGAGCGTCTGGCCCGCGGCATCGACGAGGGTGCCGCCAACGCGCTGCTCGTCAAGGTCAACCAGATCGGCTCGCTGACCGAGACCCTGGACGCCGTCGAGCTGGCCCAGCGCAGCGGCTTCAAGTGCATGATGTCCCACCGCTCCGGCGAGACCGAGGACGTCACCATCGCCGACCTCGCCGTCGCCACCAACTGCGGCCAGATCAAGACCGGCGCCCCGGCCCGCTCCGAGCGCGTCGCCAAGTACAACCAGCTGCTGCGCATCGAGGAGATCCTCGACGACGCCGCGGTGTACGCGGGGCGCTCGGCCTTCCCGCGGTTTCGCTCTGCGAACCAGTAGGCACAGCCGCTCTGCGAACCAGTAGGCCCAAGCCTTAGCCAGTCGTACGTACGTCCCCGTACCCGGTCCCGTACCGTGTCCGGGGACGTACGCACGTGTGAGACGGGAGGCGGGGACATGGCCGTGAAGGACCGGGACCGTTTCTCCACGACGACCAGGATCAGGCTGCTCGGCGAGCAGACGGCGGCCCGTGTCTACCGCTCCCAGACCAAACGGCAGGCCCGCCGCTCCCGGCTCACCGGCCGCGCCGCGCTGCTCGCCCTCGTCCTGTGCACGCTGATCGTGGCGCTCGCCTATCCCATGCGGCAGTACGTCGCCCAGCGCGCCGAGATCGCCGAGGTGAAGCGCAAGCAGGAGCGGACCCGGGAGCGGGTCGAACAGCTGCGCGACCTCAAGGCACGATGGCAGGACGACGCGTACGCGGAGCAGCAGATCCGGCAGCGGCTGCACTACGTCATGCCGGGCGAGACGGGCTTCGTCGTCATCGACCCGAACGCGGCCAAGCAGTCCCGCTCCGACCTGGGCGCCGCGGACCGCCCCTGGTACGCGAACGTCTGGGACGGCGTGGACTCGTCCGACGCCTCCGACCAGTGAACCGACAGACACTTCAGAGAGACTCTCGTACAGGCATGCAAACGCCCCCGCCGCCCACCCCGCGCACCGAGCCCACCGACGCGGACGTCGAGGCCTTCCAGCAGCAGCTCGGGCGCCCGCCGCGCGGCCTGCGCGCGATCGCGCACCGCTGCCCCTGCGGCGAGCCGGACGTGGTGGAGACGGCCCCGCGCCTCCCCGACGGCACGCCCTTCCCGACGCTGTACTACCTGACGTGCCCGAAGGCCGCCTCGGCGATCGGCACGCTGGAGGCGAACGGCGTGATGAAGGAGATGACGGCCCGTCTGGAGAGCGACCAGGAGCTGGCCGCCGCCTACCGCGCCGCGCACGAGGACTACATCCGGCGCCGCGACGAGATCGAGGAGCTGACCGGCTTCCCCAGCGCGGGTGGCATGCCGGACCGGGTGAAGTGCCTGCACGTCCTGGTCGCGCACTCCCTCGCGGCGGGCCCCGGGGTGAACCCGCTGGGCGACGAGGCGCTGGAGATGCTGCCGGAGTGGTGGCGCAAGGGGACCTGTGTGACGCGGGCTCAGGAGGACGCCACGTGACCAGGGTCGCCGCCGTCGACTGCGGCACGAACTCGATCCGGCTCCTGGTCGCCGACGCCGACCCCGGGACCGGGGAACTGGTCGACCTGGACCGCCGTATGACGATCGTCCGTCTCGGCCAGGGCGTCGACCGGACGGGCCGTCTCGCCCCCGAGGCGCTGGAGCGGACCTTCGCCGCCTGCCGTGAGTACGCGGCGATCATCAAGGAGCACGGTGCGCAGCGAGTGCGCTTCGTGGCCACCTCGGCCTCCCGGGACGCCGAGAACCGGGACGAGTTCGTGCGCGGGGTGCTGGACATCCTGGGCGTCGAGCCCGAGGTCATCTCCGGTGACCAGGAGGCCGAGTTCTCCTTCACCGGCGCGACGCGGGAGCTGACCGGGCGGGACGACCTGCACCGGCCCTTCCTGGTGGTGGACATCGGGGGCGGCTCGACCGAGTTCGTCGTGGGCGAGGACCACGTGCGTGCGGCGCGCTCGGTGGACGTGGGATGCGTCCGGATGACCGAGCGTCACCTGGTCGTGGACGGCAAGGTGACCGACCCGCCGACGCCGGACCAGGTCGAGGCGATGCGCGCCGACATCGAGGCCGCCCTCGACCTCGCCGAACAGACGGTCCCGCTGCGCGAGGCGCGCACCCTGGTGGGCCTGGCCGGCTCGGTGACGACGGTCTCCGCGATCGCGCTGAACCTCCCCGAGTACGACTCCACGGCCATCCACCACTCCCGGGTCTCCCGCGACCGGGTCCGCGAGATCACCGACTGGCTGCTGCGCTCCACCCACGCCGAGCGCGCGGCCGTCCCCTCCATGCACCCGGGCCGCGTCGACGTGATCGGGGCGGGCGCTCTCGCCCTCCTCGCGATCATGGAACGGACCGGCGCGGCGGAGGTCGTGGTGAGCGAGCACGACATCCTCGACGGGATCGCGTGGTCGGTGGCGTAGGTCCGCCCATCGATGATCCACGGGCCTCTGCTGAGCAGGTGGGAGAACGTATGAGCGCCTCCGGAGGGCCCTCGCGGGCCCCTCGGTCACGGGCTCCCGAGAAAGTTCGTGAAGTTCTTCACAAGGAAATCGGCCCGCTCGGAGGACGAATGGCGGCCCGTTGACCCTTCTGGGGGGTCAACGCCCCTTTGAACGTGTTCAGAAGGGGTGCGCGGGGGTGCTTCGAAGGGGGTGGCGGAGGGTCGGGCGAGAGGGCTTCACAGGGGGGCTCGGGGGCACAGAGAGGCAGCTCACGCGGCATTGACAACGGTGATCCACTGGCACAGGTTCCCGGTTCACGCCATGATGTGGATCACGCGAGCCGCGGAGAATAGCACACACCCCGACCATGCTTGTGAAGGGGCGCACGAGCCAGGGTCCAGTGGCGGGTGGATACTCGATGGCATGAGCACCACGGAGCGTCCCAGGATCCTCGTAGTAGGCGGTGGGTACGTAGGCCTGTACGCAGCTCGGCGCATCATGAAGAAGATGCGCTACGGCGAGGCGACCGTCACGGTCGTCGACCCCCGGTCGTACATGACCTACCAGCCCTTCCTCCCCGAAACCGCCGCCGGCAGCATCTCCCCGCGCCACGTCGTCGTCCCGCTGCGACGCGTGTTGCCCAAGGCGGAGGTCCTCACCGGCCGGGTCACCACCATCGACCAGGACCGCAAGGTCGCCTCGATCACCCCGCTGGTCGGCGAGGCGTACGAGCTGCCCTTCGACTACCTGGTGATCGCGCTCGGCGCGGTCTCCCGCACCTTCCCGATCCCCGGCCTCGCCGAACAGGGCATCGGCATGAAGGGCATCGAGGAGGCCATCGGCCTGCGCAACCACGTGCTGGAGCAGCTGGACAAGGCCGACTCCACGCAGGACGAGGAGATCCGCCGCAAGGCGCTCACCTTCGTCTTCGTCGGCGGTGGCTTCGCGGGTGCGGAGACCATCGGTGAGGTCGAGGACATGGCCCGCGACGCGGCCAAGTACTACAACAACGTGTCCCGTGAGGACATGCGGTTCATCCTCGTCGACGCGGCCGACAAGATCCTCCCCGAGGTCGGTCCCAAGCTCGGCCAGTACGGCAAGGAGCACCTGGAGACCCGTGGGGTCGAGGTCTACCTCTCCACCTCCATGGACTCCTGCGTCGACGGCCACGTGGTGCTGAAGAACGGCCTCGAGGTCGACTCCAGCACCATCGTCTGGACGGCGGGCGTCAAGCCCAACCCGGTCCTGTCCCGCTACAACCTTCCCCTGGGTCCCCGCGGTCACGTCGACTGCGAGTCCACGCTCCAGGTCAAGGGCACGGACTACATCTGGTCCGCCGGTGACAACGCCCAGGTTCCGGACCTCGTCGGCCGCAAGGCGGGCAACGAGAACGCCTGGTGCCCGCCGAACGCGCAGCACGCGTTGCGGCAGGCGCGGGTCCTCGGTGACAACGTGATCTCCGGTATGCGGGGCTTCCCGCAGAAGGACTACAGCCACGCCAACAAGGGTGCGGTCGCGGGCCTCGGCCTCCACAAGGGCGTCGCGATGATCGTCATGGGCAAGATGAAGATCAAGCTCAAGGGCCGTCTCGCCTGGTACATGCACCGCGGCTACCACGGTCTGGCGATGCCGACCTGGAACCGGAAGATCCGCGTCTTCGCCGACTGGACCCTCGGCATGTTCCTCAAGCGCGAGGTCGTCGCGCTGGGCGCCCTGGAGACTCCGCGCGAGGAGTTCTACGAGGCGGCCAAGCCGGCGCCGGTCGCCGCGCCCAAGGCCGAGGAGAAGCCCAAGGCCGAGCAGGCCAAGGCCTCCTGACCTCCGGTCACTGAACGCCCCGAAGGGGCCGCCCGCCATCCGTGGTGCGGGCGGCCCCTTCGGCGTGCTCCCTCTCTGTGATGACGGCCATCGGTCGCGGCGGCCACCGATGACCGTCCTGCGCCGGACGCACACGGCGCACACGGCGCTCTCCGAGTCTCGCCCCGCGGCACAGCAAACGTGGCGTCTGCACGCGTTTTGCCAAGCCGTAACGCGCATGGGGGACTGCGGCCCGGCCCCGCAGGTGTTTACGTGGTGTTGGACATTCCGGGATCCATTGTCACGGAGGTGCACATCATGCCGGATGCCGCGCTGCGGCTGCAGAGCCTGGTGGAACAGTTGGTGGGAGCCCCTCTTCCGGTGCGCGTCCGCGCCTGGGACGGTTCGCAGGCGGGGCCGCCGGGCGCGCCGATCCTCGTGGTGCGCAATCGCCGGGCCGTGCGCCGCCTGCTGTGGAAGCCGGGCGAGCTGGGTCTCGCCCGTGGCTGGGTCGCCGGTGACCTGGACATCGAGGGAGATCTGTACGCCTGCCTCGACCTGATGTCGGGGCTCGTCTGGGAGCGCGGGGACGACGCCCGCACGCTCGTCCAGGCACTCCGCGACCCCGAGTTCCGGGCCGCCGCCCGGGGCCTCATCGCGCTCGCCGGGCCCCCGCTGCCGCCCGCCCCGCCGCGCGAGGAGATCCGCAGACCGCGCCGTGGCCTGCACACCAAGCGGACCGACAGACGCGCCATCAGTCACCACTACGACGTCGGCAACGACTTCTACGAGATCGTCCTCGGGCCGTCCATGGTGTACTCCTGCGCCTACTGGCCCGCCCCCGAAGCGGACGGCGCCACCCTGGAGGCCGCCCAGCGCGACAAGCTCGAACTCGTCTCCCGCAAGCTCGCCCTGCGGCCCGGCCAGCGGCTCCTCGACGTCGGCTGCGGCTGGGGCTCGATGGCCATCCACGCCGCCCGCGAGCACGGCGTGCGGGTCGTCGGCATCACCCTTTCCCAGGAGCAGGCCGCCTACGCCCGCAAGCGCGTCGCCGACCAGGGACTGACCGACCGGATCGAGATCCGCGTTCAGGACTACCGGGACGTCGCCGACGGGCCCTACGACGCGATCTCGTCCATCGGGATGGCCGAACACGTCGGCTCCGAACGGTACCTGGAGTACGCCGAGGCCCTCTTCCGGCTCCTCAAGCCCGGCGGGCGGCTGCTCAACCACCAGATCGGCCGCCGCCCGCAGCGCGACGAATCGGCCTACGACATCGACGAGTTCATCGACGCCTACGTCTTCCCCGACGGCGAGCTGGCCCCGATCGGCACCACCGTGACCCTGCTCGAACGCGCCGGGTTCGAGGTGCGGGACGTCGAGGCGATCCGTGAGCACTACGCCCTCACCCTGCGCCGCTGGGTCGCCAACCTGGAGGCCGACTGGGCCCGGGCCGTGCGGCTGACCAGCCCCGGCCGGGCCCGCGTCTGGCGGCTCTACATGGCCGCGTCCGCGGTCGCCTTCGAACGCAACCGCATCGGCGTCAACCAGGTCCTCGCCGTCCGCACCCCCGAGTCCGGCGACTCCGGAATGCCGCTGCGCTCCCGCACCTGGAACTGAAGAAGAGGGGCCCGCTTCCCTCGACGGAAGCGGGCCCCGACTGCCGTACCCCTGTCCCCGCCCCTACTCCGACTTGATCGCCGTCAGCATGTTCAGGCGGGCCGCCCGCCGGGCCGGCCACAGTGCCGCCAGGATGCCGACCGTCGCCGCCAGGAGGAGGAAGACGGCCATCCGCGCCCACGGCAGGACCAGTTCGTACGTCGGCAGGCTGGTGCCGATCAGCTCACCGGCCGCCCAGCCGAAGAACACACCGAGCCCGACGCCGAGCACCCCGCCGAAGAGCGAGATGACCAGGGACTCCAGGCGGACCATCCGCTTGATGCCCTTGCGGTCCAGGCCGATCGCGCGCAGCATGCCGATCTCCTGGGAGCGTTCGAAGACCGACATCGCCAGGGTGTTGATGACCCCGAGCACCGCGACGATCACGGCCATCGCGAGCAGCCCGTAGAGCATGTTCAGCATCAGCGTGAACATCTTCGCGACGTCGTCGGAGAGGTCCTGCTTGCTCTGCACCTTGATGGCCGGGTTCGAGCCGAGGGCCTTCTCCAGCCTGTCCTTCGTCGCGTCGGACGCGCCGTCGGACGTCTTGACCATCACCTGCATGTCGGCCAGGTCGGACTGGTGCGGGGAGAGCGTGGCGTTGTCCAGGAGGATGCCCTGGATCAGCTCGTTGCCCTCGTAGACCCCGGCGACGGTCAGGGCCTGCTTCTTGCCGTCCTCGTAGGCGACGGTGAAGCCCGAACCGGCCTTCCAGCCGTGCGACTTGGCCGTGGTCCGGTCCACGACGACCTGCGTGCCGCCCACCTCGAAGGAGCCGTTGTCGACCTTGAGGTCGGTCAGCTTTCCGATCGCGTCGCCCGTGACGCCGGTGAGGTACTCGGTTCCGCCGCCGATGCGGGAGGGGGCGTTGCGCAGCGGGCTGACGGCGGTGACGTCGTCGGTCGCCCGGAGCTTCTTCTCGACGTCGGGGGAGAGCTCGTTGCCGTTGGCCATGCGGACCACGTAGTCCGCGCGGATCGCGGAGGAGGCCATCTTGTCGATGGACTTCTGCACGCTGCCCGCCATCACCGTCATGCCGGTGATCAGGGTGAGGCCGATCATCAGCGCGGACGCGGTGGCCGCCGTACGACGGGGATTGCGCACCGAGTTCTGACGGGCCAGCTTGCCCGAGACGCCGAACACCCGCATGACCGGTGCCGCGGCCGCGATCAGCGGGCGGGACAGCAGGGGCGTGAGGATGAAGACGCCGATGATCAGCAGGGCCGCGCCCATGCCCATGGGGGCCTGGCCATCCGAGCCGGACATCGTCGTCGCGGCGAGGACCACCGCGACACCCGCCGCCGAGAACAGCGCGCCCAGTGTGTTGCGCAGGACCAGCGACTTGGTGGTGGCCGGTGCGTGCAGGCTGCTCATCGCGGCCACCGGCGGGATCTTCGCGGCGCGGCGGCCGGGCAGCCACGCGGCCAGCATGGTGATGAGGACGCCGACGGCGAGGGCCGCGCCGACCGTGCCGGGCGTGATGACCAGTGGTCCGTCCGGGACGGTCGCCCCGAACGAGCCCATCAGCGACCGCAGGCCCGCCCCGATGCCGATCCCGGCGACCAGGCCGGTCACCGCGGCGACCGCGCCCACCACGAACGCCTCGATCAGCACCGACCGGGTGACCTGGCGGCGGGAGGCTCCGACCGCGCGCAGCAGCGCCAGTTCCTTGGTGCGCTGGGCGACCAGCATGGTGAAGGTGTTGGCGATGATGAACGTGCCGACGAACAGCGCGATCCCCGCGAACACCAGCAGGCCCTGCTTCATCCCGGACATCGAGGCGGAGATCATCTCCGCCTGGTCGTCGGCCAGTTCCTGCCCGGTCGTGGTGTAGACGAGGTCCTTCGGCAGCGCCTTGTCCAGCTCCGCCTTCAGCGCCGTCTGGCTGACGCCGGGCTTGGCCCGCACGTCGATCTCGTCGTAGGTGCCCTTCTTGCCGAACAGCTGCTGGGCCGAGGCGGTGTCGAAGAGGGCGAGGCTGCCGCCGGCGGTGACATTGCCGTCGTCGGTGGTGAAGATGCCGGTGATCTTCGGGGCGAGGACCGGACCGTCGACCGAGATCCGTACGGTGTCACCGACCCGGTACCCGGCGCGCTTCGCGGTCTGCGAGTCGATGAGGACCTCGTTCGCGCCGCGCGGCGCGTGGCCGTCGGTCAGCGGATACCGGGAGTCCTTGGCGCCCCAGTAGTTGCCTCCCTGGGACTGGAAGCCGCCGCCGATGAGCTTGCCGTCCTTGTCGGCGATCGCGGTGTACCCCTCGACGACGCCGACGGCGGACGCCGCCCCCGGCACCTTCGCGCCGGCGTCGAGCAGGGCCTGGGTCAGCTCGGACCTCTTGCCGAGGGTGTCGCCCTTGTCCTCCTGCATCTCGGCTTCCACGGCCACGTCGACCTGGTCGAAGCCCTTGGCCGAACTCTTCTGGAACGCCTCGGAAATGGTGTTGGTGAAGACCAGGGTCCCGGACACGAAGGCCACGCCGAGCATCACGGCGAGCACGGTCATGAGCAACCTGGCCTTGTGCGCGGACACGTTGCGCAGGGCGGTGCGGAACATCAGCTGGTACGGCCCTTCGTGTCGAACTCGGGGGTCTGGGGCCGCGCGGCGGAGCCGCTGGTGTGACCGCCCCCGGGAAGTCGCCGCATCAGGTCGAGGACCGAGTCCGCGGTCGGGGCGTGCAGTTCGTCGACGATCCGTCCGTCCGTCAGGAACACCACCCGGTCCGCGTACGCGGCGGCCACCGGGTCGTGAGTGACCATCACCACCGTCTGCCCGAGCTCCCGTACGGAGTTGCGCAGGAAGCCGAGGACCTCGGCGCCGGCGCGCGAGTCGAGGTTCCCGGTCGGCTCGTCACCGAAGATGATCTCGGGCCGGGACGCCAGGGCGCGGGCCACCGCGACGCGCTGCTGCTGGCCGCCGGAGAGCTGGGAGGGACGGTGGCCGAGACGGTCGGCCAGGCCCACCATCGTGATCACCGAGTTCAGCCACTGCTTGTCCGGCTTGCGGCCCGCGATGTCCATCGGGAGGGTGATGTTCTCCAGCGCCGTCAACGTCGGCAGCAGGTTGAACGCCTGGAAGATGAAGCCGATCTTGTCCCGGCGCAGCTTGGTCAGCTGCTTGTCCTTGAGGGACCCCAGCTCCGTCTCACCGATGCGCACCGAACCGGACGAGAAGGTGTCCAGGCCCGCCACACAGTGCATCAGGGTGGACTTGCCGGAGCCCGAGGGGCCCATGATCGCGGTGAACTCGGCCTGTCGGAACTCGACGGAAACCCGGTCCAGGGCGACCACTTGGGTGTCGCCCTGTCCGTAGATCTTCGACAGATCCGTGGCGCGCGCGGCCACTGCGGTGGTCCGGTCGGCGATGGATGCGGTGGTCACGAGTTGGCACTCCTGGGGGAACGACGACGGATGGGGCCCCGGCGGGACGTGTTCAATCGTCGCCGCCACGAGCTGCCGTGTAGTCAGCCGCTGTTCTGGTTCCGAAGGCAGCCTCGGGTCGGACCACACCGTGCGCTGTCATACCTGGGGATGACAGCGCGGCGGGGGCGGGAGGCGTCGAGAACAGGTGGAGCGTCCTTGTTCAGACGGTGAAATTCCGTCATTCCGCATGCGTGGCCGTACGTCGCGCGCAAGGCTGCTGGCAAGTGCGGATGGCCTGTTCCAGGTGCTGATGCACCCTCAGGCCTCAATAAAATAAGACAACATCGGTCCGCCCGACCGATGTTCGGGGGAAGCCTCCCGATAGGCTCGGGACCTCGATGCGGAGCCCATGGCCTGCCCGGATGGTGGAATGCAGACACGGCGAGCTTAAACCTCGCTGCCCCTTCGCGGGCGTGCCGGTTCAAGTCCGGCTCCGGGCACCACGTGGAACACGGCTCTGTTTCAGACCGAGCGGTTCGACGACGAGGCCTCGGCGGAAGTCTTCCGCCAGGCCGTCGACGACAAGGCCGGCGGTGGCCGCCCGGCCGGGTGAAATGCACGGGGTGCATCGACCCTGGGCCCGCGTCGAGGAGCGGTACGTCTTCCAGGTGTGGACCCGAGAGCGCGTCAGGGCGCCGCCGGTGTCGAGGACCGCTGTGGCGAGGGCCGCGTTCGAGAACTGGAGACACGCGTCCTGGCCGGCTCCGGCGCCCAGGGCATGCGCTCGCACCGGGCCCGCACTCCAGGACGCCGCCGTTCAGTGGCGCGTTCCGGCGGTCCTTTGGCCGGTAACCGTCACCTGTGCCGGTGGTGGCAACCCGTCAACTAGGGTGCCGCGCATGGTGCTTTCAACTCCGACCCACGGCCGATTAAGACGGGCGCGAGGCCATTCGGTGGCCGCCGGACGGAGTGCCGCATGAACAAACCGCTCAGGCGCATAGCCATCTTCTGCGGACTTCTGACGCTGGCGCTCCTGCTACGGGCCAACTGGCTGCAATACGTCAAGGCTGACGACCTCGCCACTGACGACTCCAACCGACGCGTGCTGATCAACCGGTACTCGATGCCGCGCGGCGACATCATCGTCGGCGGCCGGCCGATCACCGGATCGGTGAAGACGGAGGGCTCGGAGCTGAAGTACAAGCGCAAGTACCTGAACGGCCCGATGTACGCGCAGGTCACCGGCTATGCCTCGCAGTCCATGGGCGTGACCCTGCTGGAGAGCACCTACGACAGCGTGCTCAGCGGCACGGACGAGCGGTTCGCCTTCGAACGGTTCACCGATGTCGTCACCGGCGAGGAACGGCGCGGCGGGGACATCATCACGACGATCGACCCCAAGGCACAGAAGGCGGCGTACGAGGGCCTCACCGACCTCAAGGCCCGTGGCTCGGCGGTGGCGCTCGACCCGAAGACCGGCAAGGTGCTCGCCCTCGTCTCCACGCCCTCCGCCGACCCCGGCTCGTTCGCCGGCAACTCCCTCAAGGAGGGCGAGCGGTTCAAGGCGCTGGACACCGACAA
Source organism: Streptomyces sp. NPDC005263 (assembly GCF_042872365.1). Classification (NCBI taxonomy): domain Bacteria; kingdom Bacillati; phylum Actinomycetota; class Actinomycetes; order Kitasatosporales; family Streptomycetaceae; genus Streptomyces; species Streptomyces sp. NPDC005263. The sequence continues at coordinate 91,014 of NZ_JBIAKJ010000012.1, forward strand.
GGGCAAGCCGCTGTCCAACCGGGCGCTGCGCGAGACGTTCCCGCCCGGCTCCACCTTCAAGATCCTCACCGCGGCGGCCGCGCTGGAGCACGGCGTCGTCACGGACGTCGACGCCCGGTCGGACGCGGTCTCGCCGTACCCGCTGCCGCTGTCCACCAACAAGATCAGCAGCCAGGCCGGTGACGCCGTGTGCAACAAGGCCTCGATGAAGACCGCCATGCAGCACTCCTGCAACAACGTCTTCCTCGACGCCGCGGTGAAGGTGGGCCGGGACCGGATGCTGGAGACGGCCGAGAAGTTCGGCTACAACAAGGACGTCTACGCACCGGAACTCGGCGACCTGCGGGCCGCCAAGAGCCTGTACCCGGGCGGCCTGGACAAGCCCGGCACCGCGCTGACCGGCATGGGGCAGGGCAGTCTGACCAGTACGCCGATGCAGATGGCGATGGTGACCGCAGCCCTCGCCAACGACGGCAAGGTGATGCAGCCCTACCTCGTCGACGAGGTGCGCTCGCCCGCGCTGAACACCCTGGAGAAGCACGAGCCGAAGCAGATGAGCCAGGCCGTCTCCAGCGAAACGGCCGCGAAGGTCCGGGACATGATGGAGTTCACCGCCAAGGAGGGCAGCGCCAAGCGCGCCCTGATCGACGGCGTCACGGTGGGCGGCAAGACCGGCACCGCGCAGCGCGGCGTGAACGTGCGGGACCAGGTTCCCTACGGCTGGTTCGTCTCCTACGGCATCACGTCCGACGGCCGGTCCGTCGCCGTGGCCGTCTTCATCGACCCGACCGCCATGGACATCTCCCGTGAGGAGATCTCCGGCGGCAGCCTGGCCGGGCCCATCGCACGGAACGTGATGAAGGCCGTCCTCAAGAAGTAACGATCCGCCCGACGACGGACGGCTCCTGACCCTGGTCGGGAGCCGTCCGTCGTCCTTCCTGCGCGCGGCGCGTTCCAGACGCGGCGCGTTCCAGACACGGCGTTCCTGACACAGAGCGTTCCGAGACGCCCCGAAGAGCGCCGCCGATGAGCATGGGTGCGTCCTGAGAAGACCCGAGGAGAGGGATGCACCGGATGGCGAGGGTAGGGCGTTCCGTGGTCGCGCTGGCGGTGGCCGGCGCGGCGGTGCTGGGTACGGCGGTCGGCGCGGGGGCGGCCGAGGAGTTCAGCTTCACGGCCGAGAAGTACAGCGCGGTCCCGTTCGGCGCGTCGAAGGCCGAGGTCCGCGAGACGCTCGGCGTCGGGCTGACCAAGCCCGGGTCCGCGGCTGGATGGTGCGAGGAGGACGACGTCTCCATCATGTGTTTCACCAAGTCGGACGACTACGCGCCGTACGGTGACTTCACCTTCGACGCGGACGACAAGCTGATCGGCAAACGGCATGAGTTCCTGTTCACGCCGAAGACGCCCTCCATGACGCTGGCGAAGTACGACAAGGTGAAGGTGGGCATGACCGACGCGCAGCTCTGGTCGATGGTGTCCCCGGACTCCTGTGTACAGGCCGGTGAGCGCTACCCCGCCTGGCCCGCGACGGCCGGCCACCAGGTGAACTACTACTGCACCGCCGCGACCGGCCTGTTCCCGCCGAACGCGCGCTTCTACCTGGTCGACGGCAAGCTGACGGAGAAGTACCAGCGGGCACTGTCCTGAGACACGGGGCGTGTGGTGCCCCCTCTCTTTCCCCCGCGGGCCCGGCAGTCTCTGCCGGGCCCGCGTCGTCTGTCCAGGTCCCGACCGTTGACAGCGGGCGCGTGCGGTCGGACACTCAGGGCCGGAAGATTGTGAAACAAACTTCACCACGCGAACAGGGAGGCTGGTCGATGCGCACCACCGTCGGCATCATCGGAGCCGGCCCGGCCGGTCTCCTCCTGGCCCGGCTGCTCCACGACGCGGGCATCGACTCGGTCGTCCTGGAGAGCCGCGACCGCGCCTATGTGGAACACCGGCAGCGGGCCGGGATCCTGGAACAGGGCACGGTCGACGTGCTGCGCCGGGTCGGCGCCGGGGCGCGCATGGACCGCGAGGGCCTGCCCCACGACGGCATCGAACTGCGGTTCGCCACCCAGCGCCACCGTGTCGACTTCCCCGCCCTCACCGGCGGCCGGTCCGTGATGGTCTACGCCCAGACCGAGGTCTGCAAGGACCTCATCGCCCTCCAGCTCGCCGAGGGCGGCCCCCTGCTGTTCGAGGCGGAGGCCCTGGCCGTGGAGGACGCCGACAGCGACCGGCCGCGCGTCCGCTTCCGGCACGAGGGCCTCGAGGACGTCCTCGAGTGCGACTACGTCGTCGGCTGCGACGGCTTCTGGGGGGTGGCGCGCAAGGCGATCCCCTCCCGGCTCACCCAGGTGTTCGAGCGGACGTACCCCTTCGCCTGGCTCGGCATCCTCGCCGACGTCCCGCCCTCGCACGACGAGTTGGTGTACGCCCGCCACGACCGCGGCTTCGCGCTGCTGTCCATGCGTTCCCCCGCCGTCTCCCGTCTCTACCTCCAGGTCCCCGAGGGCACGGACGCCGAATCCTGGAGCGACGACGCCATCTGGGCGGAACTGGAGCGCCGCCTCGAGACCGCCGACGACTGGCGGTTGGCCCGCGGACCGATCACCCAGAAGTCGGTGACGCCGATGCGTTCCTACGTCCACGAGCCCATGCGGCACGGCCGGCTCTTCCTCGCCGGGGACGCGGCCCACATCGTGCCGCCCACCGGGGCCAAGGGGCTCAACCTGGCCGTCGGGGACGTCGTCACCTTCGCGAGGGCCCTGACGTACCAGCGGGACAAGGGATCCACCGAGCTGCTCGACGCGTACTCGGCGACCTGTCTGCGCCGGGTGTGGCAGGCCGAGCGCTTCAGCTACGACATGACGAGCCTCCTGCACCGCGCCCCGGACGCCACCGCCTTCGAGGACCGCCTCCAACTGGCCCGTCTGGAACGGATCGCCTCCTCCCGGGCCGCCGACACCGACCTGGCCGAGGCGTACACCGGGTTCCCATTCGGGTGAACCACCCCGCCAGTGTCGGGAATCACCCGTTCGCGTAGCGTGTTGCGCACCACGGCAAGGGAAAGATCCTCCCCAAGCACTAGAGGCATTCTTTTGCCTACCTATTACTCTTGAGCCAAGGCCCACACACGGCGGCCATGGAGGAGTGAAATGAGGAGCAGCAACCCGGTCTTCTCGCGACGGGGGTTCAGCCGCGACAACGGCTACGCGGGCTTCAACACCGCGCCGCAGGCCGGGGGCGCAGCCGTTGGCACGCAGGGCAACCCGTATGCGCAGCCGCAGGCCGGCAACCCGTACGCCCAGAACCCGTACGCATCGCAGGACCTTCAGCAGGGCGCACCGCCGCAGGCTCCGGCCACCACCGGCAGGATGACGATCGACGACGTCGTCCTGCGCACCGGCAGCACGCTCGGCGTCCTGATCGTCACGGCCGCGCTCGCCTGGGCGCTGCTGCCCATCGACGACGCGAACATCAACCGGTCGTACGGCATCGGGATCGGCGCCGCGCTCATCGGCATGGTGCTGGCCTTCGTCCAGTCCTTCAAGCGCAAGGCCTCGCCCGCGCTGATCCTGACGTACGCCGCCTTCGAGGGCGTGTTCCTCGGCGTGCTGTCCAACATCGTCGACAACCGCATCGCCGACGGTGCGGCCATGCAGGCGGTGATCGGCACCATGGCGGTCTTCGCCGGTGTGCTGGTCGCGTACAAGGCCGGCTGGATCCGCGTCAACCGCCGGTTCTACGGCTTCGTGATGGCGGCCGCGCTCGGCTTCGTCCTGCTGATGGCGGTGAACCTGCTGTTCGCCGTCTTCGGTGGCGGTGACGGCCTCGGCTTCCGCAGCGGCCCGCTCGGCGTGGTCTTCGGCGTCGTCGGCATCCTGCTCGGTGCCTGCTTCCTCGCCCTGGACTTCAAGCAGGTCGAGGACGGCGTCGCGTACGGCGCCCCGAAGGAAGAGGCGTGGCTGGCGGCCTTCGGGCTGACCATGACGCTGGTGTGGATCTACATGGAGTTCCTGAGGATCATCGCGATCCTCAACAGCAGCGACTGACAAGCCGCTGTTTGACGTCCGCCGTTCGCCGGCGGGCGCCCGCGTGAAAGGGCCCCGGGTTCTCCCGGGGCCCTTGTCGTTGTGCGCGCCTAGACGAATTTGCGCGCCGCCCTCCTCAGGTCGTACTCGTGGACGATCGCCTTCGCGTGGCCGTACGCGAGGTTGTGTTCGTGGCGGAGCCAGCTGACCTTTTCCTCGAAGCGGAAGAGAGCCGGACCGTCTTCGACGGTGCGGAGCCAGTCGGAGACTTCACGACCGGTGCAGTGGGGGATGCGGGCGAGCATATTGCGGTGGGTCTCCTCGGAGAGGACGTGGGACATCGGCGCCTCCGGACGCAAAGGGGATGTAAGCCGGTCCTTCAGGTCACCGTGCCTGAGCGTTCGCCCGTTGGCAACAGTCTCGGTACGGCGCGTACGCTCACGGCGTGGTGGATACGACGCGTCTGACGCAAGCCGTGGATCACTTTGCCGACCGATTGAGGGCGGCGCCGCAGAGTCGGCTGCAGCGCGGTGCAGCCGCCGAGGCCCTGGAGTTGGCCAGGGAGATGGCCCGCTGGGCACAGACCGTGGAGGCGCCCGGAGCGGAGCCTCGGGTGATGCCGGACGCCGGGATGTTCGCCGCCGCCGACCAGATCACCGTGGCCGTGCACGACTTGGCCCTCGTGCTGGAGGACGAGGGCCAGGTCGATGAGGCTGTGCGGTTGGTGGAGGAGGCGCAGAAGAGGGCGGGGGTGTAGCGGGCGACGCTCCAGGTGCTTCAGAGCGACGCTATGACCCGGTCCGCCAGGATGTAGACGTTCTCCTCGCCGCACGCGAAGGTCAGGGTGTAGGCGCCCGAGATGCCCGAGCCGCCCAGCAGCACCGGCGTCACGCCGGCCCGCAGGGCCGCCGCCAGCCGTTCCGCTGTGTCGCGGTGGCCGGGGGTCATGCAGAGGGTGGTGCCGTCGGCGAACACGTAGACGTCGAGGGTGCCGAGGGGGCCGGGGCGGACGTCGGTCAGCTCGGTGGCGGTGGCGGCCAACGCCTCCAGCGTGGCCACCGTGCGCTCGTGGTCGTTGACGACGGGGGACGCCACCGGAACGAAGTCCGGGTGGGAGGGGTGGCGGCGGCGGGCCGCGGCCAGCTCCGGCGAGTCACCCCCGGAGGAGGAGCTCCCGGCGAACTCGTCGGTGTCGGCACCGGGCTCGGCGACCGGCTCCAGACCCACGAAATCGGTCTGCCGGGGCAGGAACAGCTCACTGTCGGGCAGGCCGAGGAGCGAGGGCGCGTCGGGGGTGTCACGCGCCTCCTGGGCGGCCCAGAAGGCACGCGCCTCGGCCAGCTCGCGCTCACGTTCCTCCGCGAGCGCCTCGGCCACCGCGGCCCGTATCTCGTCGACGTCGGCGGCGGGACGGGCGGCGGGTACGAGGCCCCGGGCGGCGGCCGTGGCGTTGCCCTTGGCGATCTCGGTGTGCAGGGCGGCGACCTGCCGGCGCAGCACCATGAGGGTGCGCAGCACGGCGACGCCCACGGCGCCGGTCGCGACCGTGGTGACCAACAAGGCGATCGGCATGGCGCTCACTGACGTAACTCCCGGTTCCAAAAGTCGACCCCCGACTTCCTACATCAGCTTGAAGGGCGGACTAACCCGCTGTCAGTGCATACGTCATGAAACGGACGGACCTTGGGCTCGGGGAGTGCTACTGAAGTGGGGCTGACCTGCGTTGATCCCCGCCCCGAGCGAGATAGGTCACATCCTGAGGGAAATTGGATCACAAATCGGCCCAGAACCTTGGAGTTTCCCGGGTTCCGGACCGAAGTGTGACGCTGGGTTCCCTTATGGATACGGGGGGTTGGGGCGCGGGTCGGTCAGCTGAGGCGCTCGATGACCATCGCCATGCCCTGGCCGCCGCCGACGCACATCGTCTCCAGGCCGAACTGCTTGTCGTGGAACTGGAGGGAGTTGATGAGGGTGCCGGTGATGCGGGCGCCCGTCATGCCGAAGGGGTGGCCCACGGCGATGGCGCCGCCGTTGACGTTCAGCTTGTCGGGGTCGATGCCGAGGTCGCGGTAGGAGGGGATCACCTGGGCGGCGAACGCCTCGTTGATCTCGACCAGGTCGATGTCATCGATGCCGAGGCCGGCCCGGCGCAGTGCCTGCTGGGACGCCTCGACCGGGCCGAGGCCCATGATCTCGGGGGAGAGGCCGGAGACGCCGGTCGACACGATGCGGGCGAGCGGGGTCAGGCCGAGTTCGCGGGCCTTGGTGTCGCTCATGATGACGAGCGCGGCGGCGCCGTCGTTGAGCGGGCAGCAGTTGGCGGCGGTGACCATGCCGTCGGGGCGGAAGACCGGCTTGAGGCCCTGGACGCCCTCCATGGTGACGCCGGCGCGCGGGCCGTCGTCCTTGGAGACGACCGTGCCGTCGGGGAGGGTGACCGGGGTGATCTCGCGCTCCCAGAAGCCGTTCTTGATGGCTTCCTCGGCGAGGTTCTGGGAGCGGACGCCGAACTCGTCCATGTCCTGGCGGGTGACGCCCTTGGAGCGGGCGAGGTTCTCGGCGGTCTGGCCCATCGCGATGTACGCGTCCGGGACGAGGCCGTCTTCGCGCGGGTCGTGCCAGGTGGTGCCCTCCTGCTCCGCGACGGCCGCGGTGCGGGCCTCGGCCTCGGCGAAGAAGGGGTTGTGCGTGTCCGGGAGGCTGTCGGAGTTGCCCTTGGTGAAGCGGGAGACCATCTCGACACCGGCCGAGATGAAGACGTCGCCCTCACCGGCCTTGATGGCGTGCAGGGCCATGCGGCTGGTCTGGAGCGAGGAGGAACAGTAGCGGGTGATCGTGCAGCCGGGGAGGTGGTCCATCCCCATCTGCACGGCGACGATCCGGCCGAGGTTGTTGCCCTGCTCGCCGCCGGGCAGACCGCAGCCGAGCATCAGGTCGTCGATGTCCCGGGGGTCGAGCTCCGGGACCTTGGCGAGGGCGGCCTGGATGATCGTGGCGGTGATGTCGTCCGGGCGCAGGTCCTTGAGGGAGCCCTTGAAGGCGCGGCCGATGGGGGAGCGGGCGGTCGAGACGATCACGGCTTCGGGCATGACGGCTCCATTGGCGACGGGGGTGGGGCTGACTCGGAAGTTACCTGTACGTATGGGCTTGGTCACGGGTATCGCGGTGTGACCCTTGCCGCAGTTTCTAAGCGCTTGCTTTTGGGGGAACGGGAGCCGAGCTCAGGGCGACGGCGTGACGGGCGCCGGTTCCGTCACCGGTACCCTCCGGCGCCTGCGCCTCTTCAGCAGGGCCCAAGGCCCCCTCGGCCCGGTGCTCGGCACCGCCGCCGCGACCTCGGTGCCCGCCTCGGAAGCGGCCTCCGCGGCCGCTCGTGCCACCGGCAGGAAGCCCTCGTGGCGGGAGACGTCCGGGCGCTCCTCCTCGGCCGGCCACAGGCCCAGCGCCGCGCAGACCGTCGGCAGGACCGCCATCGCCGCCGTGGCGTAGCCCTCCGCGGAGGGGTGGTAGTTGTCGGGGCCGAACAGCTCCCGCGGGTTCGCCGCGAACTCCGGCCCGAGCAGATCGCCCAGGGACACCGTTCGGCCGCCCTGTTCGACCACCCCGATCGTCTGGGCCGCCGCCAGTTGCCGCGAGGCGCGGCGGGCCAGCCAGCGCAACGGCTGCTGCACCGGCTCGATCGTCCCCAGGTCGGGGCAGGTGCCGACGACCACCTCCGCACCGGCCGTACGCAGCCGTCGTACCGCTGTCGACAGATGTCGCACCGACCGGGTCGCGGGCATCCGGTGGGTCACGTCGTTCGCGCCGATCATGATCACGCAGATGTCCGGCACCCGGCCCTGATCCGACAGGACCAGGGCCACCTGGCGGTCGAGGTCGTCGGAGCGCGCCCCGGGCAGGGCGACGTTACGGAACTCCACCGGGCGTTCCGCCACCGCCGCCAGTCCCGACGCGAGCAGCGCGCCCGGTGTCTGGGCGGCCCGGTGGACGCCCTGGCCCGCGGCGGTGGAGTCGCCCAGCATCACCAGGCGCAGGGCCGGTTCGTCGGGGGTGGCGTAGACATGGCCGTAGCGGCCCTCCGCCTGGGGGACGTGCGGCGTCGTGCCGTTGCCCACCAGCCGCCTGGCCATCCGTACCTCCGCCAGCAGCAGGCCCACGGCCGCCGCGCCGGCCAGACCGATCCCGCCGCCTCCGTACGCGGCACCGGCCGCGATCCGCCGGGCCACCCTCGCCCTCGACATGCTCGTCATGCGTCGCCGCCACCTCCTCGAATCCGTACATCCACTCCTTGCCCCGTACGGACCGTCGCCCAATCTCAACGGGCAGTGAACGGCAGCCACGGGTCGTGGCGAAGCCATAGGCTGGCCGCACCATCACGGCCACTCTTTGCAAGCATCCGGAGACAACGGTGCAATTCCACGACTCGATGATCAGCCTCGTCGGCAACACCCCGCTGGTGAGGCTCAACAACGTGACCCAGGGCATTCGGGCTACCGTCCTCGCCAAGGTGGAGTACTTCAACCCCGGCGGTTCCGTGAAGGACCGCATCGCCCTGCGGATGATCGAGGCCGCGGAGGAGAGCGGGGCGCTCAAGCCCGGCGGCACGATCGTCGAGCCGACCAGCGGCAACACCGGTGTCGGGCTCGCCATCGTGGCGCAGCAGAAGGGGTACAAGTGCATCTTCGTGTGCCCCGACAAGGTGAGCACCGACAAGATCAACGTGCTGCGGGCGTACGGGGCCGAGGTGGTCGTCTGCCCGACCGCGGTGGACCCGGAGCACCCCGACTCCTACTACAACGTCTCCGACCGGCTGGTCCGCGAGACCCCCGGAGCCTGGAAGCCCGACCAGTACTCCAACCCCAACAACCCGCTCTCCCACTACCACTCGACCGGTCCTGAGCTGTGGGAGCAGACGGAGGGCAGGATCACCCACTTCGTCGCGGGCGTGGGGACCGGCGGCACCATCTCCGGCACCGGCCGCTACCTGAAGGACGTCAGCGACGGCAAGGTGAACGTCGTCGGCGCCGACCCCGAGGGCTCGGTGTACTCGGGCGGTTCCGGGCGGCCGTATCTCGTCGAGGGCGTCGGTGAGGACTTCTGGCCCACCGCCTACGACCGGACCGTCGCCGACGAGATCGTGCCGGTGTCCGACAAGGACTCCTTCCAGATGACCCGGCGGCTCGCGAAGGAGGAGGGCCTGCTGGTCGGCGGCTCCTGCGGAATGGCCGTGGTCGCGGCGCTGCGGGTGGCCGAGCGGCTCGGTCCCGACGACGTCGTGGTGGTGCTGCTGCCCGACAGCGGGCGCGGCTACCTCAGCAAGATCTTCAACGACGAGTGGATGGCCGACTACGGCTTCCTGGAGGACGAGGGCCCGAGCGCCCGCGTCGCCGACGTCCTCAACGACAAGGTGCACGGCGCCATCCCGTCCCTCGTCCACATGCACCCGGACGAGACCGTCGGCGAGGCCATCGAGGTGCTGCGCGAGTACGGCGTCTCGCAGATGCCGATCGTCAAGCCCGGCGCCGGTCACCCGGACGTCATGGCCGCGGAGGTCGTCGGCTCGGTCGTGGAGCGGGAGCTGCTCAACGCCCTGTTCACGCAGCGCGCCTCGCTGGAGGACCCGCTGGAGAAGCACATGTCGCCGCCGCTGCCGCAGGTCGGCTCCGGCGAACCGGTCGGGGACCTGATGTCGGTGCTCGGCACGGCGGACGCGGCGATCGTCCTCGTCGAGGGCAAGCCGACCGGTGTGGTCAGCCGACAGGACCTGCTGGCATTCCTCGCCAAGGGCGGGAAGTGACGGCAAACCTGCGGTGAACCGCCGGTGTCGCGGGCGGACTTGCGGTTCGCCCGCCGCATCGGTGGACTTCGCAGAAGTGGTACGAGCGCGTCACGTCCTCGCAGCACACGCTTAACACGGGTCCGGCACATTAGTGGGTGTCGGCAGGGCGGGAGCGGCTCCCCGCCCAGCCGGCACCGAAACGGCGTCACGGACCTCCGGAGCGGCTCCCGGACCTCCACCGACGCCCAGGACGCGCAAGCCAGGCCCTGACCCGGCCCGCGTCCCCCGCGGGGACCGCCGTCGTCCCGCCCCCCGAAACGGGGGTGCGGCGGTCCCCGCGCATACTTCTTCGCCAGTGCCGCGGCAGGCAACGTTCGCCCCGTCGCGACGCCCGGCACGCTCCTGGCGTACGTGGCGAGCCGGCCCCGGCGGGTGAATCTGCGGCAGATTGTCGTCCTGCCCACGCGACAGGCGTGAGGGCCGGTCGGGCGGGGAGCCGGTCAGTCCTTCCAGGCGTCGCCCTCGGCGTCCCGGGCGTCCTTGCCGCAGCGGCCCCGGAAGAGGTCCGGGTTGACGCGGGCGGCCTGGAAGGCGTTGACGCCCACGATGCCGCCCCAGGCGACCAGCAGACCGGGGAGGCCGGAGATGCCGCCGGCGATCGCGGACAGTGGGACCGCCAGGACCAGCGAGACGATGCCGAAGCCGTAGCGCTCGCCCCAGGAGTCCGTGGTCTGCGGTGACCGGGAACCCCGCGCCACCACCATCTGCTGCTCGGCCATCTGCCGGCGCACCCGGCGCTCCACGGCGCCGTCGATGCGCTGGTCGACCTTCTCCAGGAACGAGTCGACCAACGCGGACTCGTACTCCTCGCCCAGCTCCCTGCGGGCCTGCAGGGTGGCGTCGAGTTCCTTCTTCAGCTCGGTGTCCCGCGCGTCCATTCCGCTCATGTGACCCACGGTAAGGAGCCCGCGCGCCCGCCGCACTGGGGTTAGCCCCCCTGTTCGGACGGGGGCGCGCAGGGACCGTCTACTTCGCCAGCCCGTGCTGCTTCGCGTAGTCGTTCGCCACGTCCTCCGGGTCCTTCTTGTCCTTGTCCACCTGGCGGTTGAGCTCGGTGAGCTGCGCGGTGGTGAGGACGTTGCCGAGGCGGGCGAGCGCCTTGCGGACTGTGGAGTCGGCCTTGCGGTCGGCGATGAGCGGGACGACGTGCTGGCCCGGGATCAGGTTCTTCGGGTCGGACAGGACCACCCAGTCGTTGGCCTGGATGTCGGTGTCGGTGGTGAACAGGTTCGCCACGTCCACGTCGCCCTTCTTCAGGGCGCCCTTGACCAGCGGGCCCGACGAGTCGAGGGACTTGAACTCCTTGAACTCCACCCCGTAGACGTCCTTCAGGCCGACCACGCCCACCTGGCGCTTCTTCACCTCGGGCGCGGCACCGATGACCAGCTTGCCGTTCTGCTTGCGCAGGTCGGCGAGGGAGGTCAGGCCGTACTTGCGGGCGGTCTCGCGGGTGACGACGAAGGCGTCCGAGTCCTCGGCCATGCCGTACGGCAGCACCTGGAGGCCGGCCGGGAGGGCGATGGTGAGGGCGTTCTGCATCGCGCCCTCCTCGGTCGCCGTCGCCTTCGGGTCGAGGTAGTGCAGGAGGGCGCCCTGGTACTCGGGCAGGAGGTCGATGTCGCCGCCCTTGAGGGCGGGGATCAGGATCTCGCGGGTGCCGAGGTTGGGGCGGACGGTGGTCTTCACGCCGGCTGCCTCCAGGACGGCCGCGTACAGGTAGCCCAGGACCTGGTTCTCGGTGAAGTTCGCGGTGCCGACGGTGACCCCGCCCTTGCTGGAGCCGCCGCCACCTGAGGCGGTGCCCTGGCTGTCGAGGGAGGTGATGCCGCTGGAGCACGCGGAGAGGGCGGGGACGGTGACGGCCGCTCCTGCGAGCGCGCCGAGGAGAGTACGACGGTTCATATCGGGGGTTCCCTAGGCGGTGCGGTGGCGGAAGAGGAAGCGCTGGAGGCCGCTGAGGGCCAGGTCCAGGACGACGGCGACCGCGGCCACCAGCACCGCGCCGCCGAGTACCTGGACGAGGTCGCGCTGGGCGAGGCCGTCGAAGACGTAGCGGCCCAGGCCTCCGAAGGAGACGTAGGCGGCGATCGTGGCGGTGGCCACCACCTGGATGAGGGCGAGGCGCAGGCCCGTCATGATCAACGGGAGGGCGAGGGGGAACTCCACCTGGAAGAGGACCTGGTGGGCGCGCATCCCCTGGCCGCGCGCCGCGTCCTTCACGTCCGGGTCGACGGCGGTCATCCCGGCGTAGGTGTTGGTGACGATCGCCGGGACCGCGAGGGCGACCAGCGCGATGTACACCGGCCACATCGACAGGCCGCTGGCCAGGAAGACCAGTACGACCAGGCCGACGGTCGGCAGGGCGCGGCCGAAGGACGCGAGGTTGATGGCGAGGAACGCGCCCCTGCCGGTGTGGCCGATCAACAGGCCGAGGGGGAGGCCGATGGCGGTCGCGATGAGCGTGGCCAGCAGCGAGTACTGGAGGTGTTCGGCGAGGCGGTGGGCGATGCCGTCCGAGCCGGACCACTGGGCGGCGTCGGTCAGCCAGGAGCCGAGGTTCTTGAGGAGTTCGTACATCAGGCTCGCCGCCTCTTCCACGGGGTGAGGACGTACTGGACCGCCACCAGGAGCGCGTCCGCGACCACCGCGAGCAGCAGGGTCAGGACCACTCCCACGATCACCGGGGTCGGGTAGTTGCGCTGGAAGCCGTCGGTGAAGAGCTGGCCCAGGCCGCCGTCGCCGATGTAGGTGGCGACGGAGACCAGGGAGATCGACATGACCGTCGCGATCCGGACGCCCGCCATGATCACGGGGAGTGCGAGGGGGAGTTCGACGGTGAGCAGCGTGCGCAGCGGGCGGGTGCCCATCGCCTTCGCGGCTTCCTTGGTCCGCTCGGGCACCGAGTCGAGGCCCTCGACCGTGTTGCGGAGCAGGACGACCAGGGTGTAGATCGTCAGGCCGATGACGGTGGTGGTGCGGGTGAGGCCGCTGACCGGCAGCAGCAGCACGAAGATGGCGATCGACGGGATCGTGAACAGGACGTTCGACAGGCCGAGCAGGAAGCCGCGCAGGGGGCGGACCCGGTGGGCCACCACGGCCAGCGGAAGGCTGATCAGCAGTCCGAGGAGCACGGCGGTCAGGGCCGCCTGGAGGTGGGAGATGGTGAGGGTGGTGAGGTCGTCGGTGTGGCCGGATATCCACGACCAGTCGACGGTCATGCGGCCACTCCCTTCTCGGGTGCGGCCTCGGTGCGGGCTTCGGTGTGGGCCCGGCCCGCGTGGGCGTGGATGTCGTCGCGGGACGAGACGCCGGTGAGCACTCCGGCCGCGTCGACCCGGGCGACCAGACCGGTGGGGGAGGCCACGGACTCGTTGAGCGCCGACAGCAGGGAGTCGTCGTCCTTGAGCGCGCGTACGGGGAGGTCGGCGTCCTTGGACGTCCAGTGCAGCGGCTTGCGGGCCCCGTCGAGGGCGAGCGTCCAGGTGCCGCCCTCGGGGGCCGGGCCCTGCGGGACGTCGGCGAGGGTCTTCAGGGAGAGCAGCTTCAGACCGCGCTCGGCGCCGAGGAAGTCGGCGACGAAGTCGTCGGCCGGGCGGGCGAGGAGTTCGGTGGGCGGGGCGCACTGGACGAGGTGGCCTCCGGTGCGGAAGATCGCGATGCGGTCGCCGAGCCGTACCGCCTCGTCGATGTCGTGCGTGACGAAGACGATGGTCTTGCTCAACTCCTTCTGCAGGCGCAGCAGTTCGTCCTGGAGTTGGGTGCGCACCACCGGGTCGACCGCGCCGAACGGCTCGTCCATGAGCAGCACCGGCGGGTCGGCGGCGAGCGCGCGGGCGACGCCGACGCGCTGCTGCTGGCCGCCGGAGAGCTGGTGCGGGTACCGCTTTCCGGCCTCCGTGGTGAGGCCGACGGTCTCCAGCAGTTCGGCGGCGCGGGCCCGCGCCCTGCGGCGGCCGTGGCCAAGCAGCAGCGGCACGGTGGCGATGTTGTCGAGCACCGTGCGGTGCGGGAAGAGGCCCGACTGCTGGATGACGTACCCGATGGAGCGGCGCAGTTCGGCCGCGTCCTGCTGCTGGACGTCCTTGCCGCCGACCCGGATGGTGCCGGAGGTCGGTTCGACCATCCGGTTGACCATGCGCAGGGTGGTGGTCTTGCCGCAACCGGAGGATCCGACGAGGACCGTCACGCCGCCTTCCGGCATTTCCAGGGTGAGGTCGTGGACTGCTGTCGTGCCGTTGGGGAAGCGCTTGTGGACCGCGTCGAACTGGATCATGAGTTGTCCCTTGCCCGGCTGTATAACGTCATGCAGAGTTCTTGGTAGGTGAATAGGTTGTCAACGCCTCGGCGTTAATCCGACGTAACAGATGACCAGGAAGCAAGATCGAATGTCCTGGTTGAGAAGGGTTTGGGGTTCAATGTCGTCTCAGATCGTGGACCCACCGCGGACCGCGGGCTCCGCCCTCGTCGTCCTCGACGGCGTCGGCCTCGGCGTCGTGGACGTGGTCCGGCTCGCCGACGGGACCGCGCGACCGGTCCCCGGGAGCGAGGCGACACGGCGCGTCGAGGAGGCCTGGGACGCCGCCCGGCAGATCGCCGCGACCGGGCGCGTCTACGGCCGCTCCACCGGCGTCGGCGCGAACCGGAACGAGGACGTGCCCACCGAGGCGGCCGCCGAACACGGCCTCAGGCTGCTGCGCAGCCACGCCGGTGCCATCGGCGAGGAACTGCCCGCCCGAGAGGTGCGCGCGATGCTCGCGGTGCGCGCCAACCAACTGCTGGCCGGCGGGGCGGGCCTGCGGCCCAGCGTCGTCACCGCCCTGTGCGAGGCGCTGGAGGGCGGTGCCCACCCGGTCGTGAACGAGTTCGGGTCCGTCGGCACCGGCGACATCGCGGCCCTCGCCCAGGCCGGCCTGGCACTGGCCGGCGAACACCCCTGGCGGGGGACGGGCGCCCCCGAAGCGCAACCGCTCGACAACAACGACGCCCTCGCCTTCATCAGCAGCAACGCCCTCACCCTCGGCCAGTCCGCGCTCGCCCTGCACGAACTGCGCGGACTCCTGGAGGCCACCCAGGTGGTCGGCGCCCTGTCCCTGCTGGCCGTCGACGGCTCGCACGAGGCCTACGCCGCCCCCGTGCACGCCGCCCGCCCGCACCGCGGCTCCAGCGAAGTCGCCCGCCGGATGCGGACGTTGATCGGCGCCGCCGACCGGCCCACCCCGCCGCTCGGCCGGATCCAGGACCCGTACGGCTTCCGCTGCCTGCCCCAGGTCCACGGCCCGGCACACGACGCGGCCGACGCCCTGGAGGAGGTCCTCGCCATAGAGATCAACGCGGCGGCCGAGAACCCCCTGATCTGCCCCGAGGACCTGGCCGCCTACCACCACGGCGGCTTCTACCAGGCCCAACTCGCCCTCGCGCTGGACCACTTCAGGCTCGCGATGACCCAGGTGGCCCGGCTGTCGACGTCCCGGCTGTCGTCCCTGAACGAGCCCGTCTTCACCCGGCTGCGGCCCTTCCTCGCCGATCCGGAGCCCGCCTCCTCCGGCGTGATGATCCTGGAGTACGCCGCCGCCGCGGCCCTCGGCGACCTGCGGGCCTTCTCCGCGCCCGCCTCCCTCGGGCACGCTGTACTCTCCCGAGGCGTCGAGGAACAGGCCAGCTTCGCCTCGCTCGCCGCACGCCAGACACTGCGGGCGTGCGGTGCGTTCCGGAACGTCGTCGGCTGCGAACTCGTCGCCGCCGTACGGGCGCTGCGCCAGCGCGGCCTCGAGCCCGAGCCCGGGCTCGGGGTGGGCCACGCGCTGGAACTGGCCGAGTCGGTGCTCGACGAGGACCAGGCCGACCGGCCGCTCACGCACGACGTGACCGTCGCGGCCGCACTGCTCGACCGGTTCACGGACATCTGGAGGGGGAGCGACGCATGAGCGTGAACGGGAACGCCGAAGTGGCGGACGGGGGCGGGGGCGTGGGCGTGCCCGGTGGCGGCGCGGGCGGGTCCGGCGGTGGCGCGGGTGTGTCCGGCGGTGGCGCGGCCGTGCCGGACAGTCCCGCCGCACGGCTGCAGGTCCTGTTCGAGGGACACCGGCTGACGCCCACCCAGCGGCGTATCGCGCACAGCATGGTGCGGCGGGCCTCCGACGTGCCGTTCCTGTCCAGCGTGGAGCTGGCGGAGCTGGCCGGGGTCAGCCAGCCGTCCGTCACCCGCTTCGCGGTCGCCCTCGGGTTCGACGGCTACCCGGCGCTGCGCAAGCACCTGCGCGAGGTCGCGCCCGCCGAACCGGCCGCGGACGCGGCCTCGTACAACGAGTACCAGCAGGCCGTCGAGGCCGAGATCGAGAACCTGCGCCTGCTGGCGGAGGTGCTGGCCGACCCGCGGCCGGTGCTGCGGGCGGGGCGGCTGCTCGCCGCCTCGCGCCCCCTGCCGGTGCTCGGGCTGCGGGCCGCGGCCTCGCAGGCGTACGGCTTCGCGTACTTCGCCGCCAAGGTCCACCCCGAGGTACGGCTGCTCAACGAGGGCGGCACGATGATCCACGACCGGATCGACGCCGCCGTGCACGCGGGCGCCACCACACTGCTGTGCTTCGCGCTGCCCCGCCACCCGCGCGAGGTCGTGGACACCCTCGCCTACGCCAAGGAGGCGGGCCTGACCGTGGTGACCGTCGCCGACTCCGCCTTCGCGCCGGTCGCCAAGGTGTCCGACCTGCTGCTGCCGGCCGCCGTCGGCACCGGGCTCGCCTTCGACACGGCCTGCGCGCCGATGCTGCTGGGCCGGGTCCTGCTGGAGGCGATGTGCGACGACCTGCCGGGCGCGCAGGCCCGGCTGGAGGAGTTCGACGCGAAGGCGGCGGCCCGGGGGCTGTTCGTCGAGTGAACGCGGGTCGCTCTCAGACTCGTCTCACCTTCACCCGTTAATCTGCGCGACCAGAAAATCGTGCTGGGGCGACGAGGAGGCGGAGCGTGTCACGCGGAGGTCAGGGTCTGGCTCGGGTGGCTGTCGTCGTACGGGCCGGAGCCGCGCCCATGGGGTGGCTCGGGGTGTTCGCGGCGGGCATCGGGGTGCTGGTGCCGGGTGTCACGGGCCGGCGGATCGGGGTGATGGCGGGGGCGGCGCTGTTCGTCGTCGCGGTCGCGGTGGTGGCGTTCCACCGCCGCAAGCGGTACCTGGGACTGGCCCGCTCGGCCGCCCGCGCGGGCAAGCACGACGTGCTCCAGGACCGTGCGGTGAGTGTGCGCAACTGGCGCCGGGGACACCGCTGGTGGCTGCTGCTCGGCTTCCTCGCCGCGCTCGGCAGCGCGTTCGCGGTGCCCGCCGCCGGGGGCATGCTGCTCGCCGGCTGCGGCACCGGACTGCGGCTCAAGGCCGCCTGGCTCGGTCGGCGCGAGCGGGACGAGGACGCGCTGCTGTGGGTGCGGGTCGACTGGCTCGCCGGGGACGGCGGCCGCCCGGCCGGCAAGGCGGTCCGGGCCTACCGCAGCACGGGCATCGCGGCGGGCGACGCGGCCCCGGGAGGAGCCCGCCGCCGCACCGCGGCCCTCGTCTAGGACCGGGCCGTTCACGGCACCGTCGTGGTACCGGGACCCGTCCCGTCAGACCTCCAGGTCCTCCTCGATCCTCCGCAGCTGGTGGCGGGCCATCGCCAGGTTGGCCCGCTTGGCGTCGAGGACCAGGTAGAGGAACAGGCCGTTGCCGCCCCGGCCGCTGATCAGCCGGATCAGGTGGTACTGGTCGGACAGGGTGATCAGGATGTCCTCGATCTGAGCCTTGAGCCCGAGGTGCTCCATGGTGCGCATCTTCGCGCGGACGACGTCGGTGTTGCCGGCGGCGGCGACATTGAGGTCGAAGCCCTTGCTGCCGCCCAGGGTGCCCAGCGCCATCCCGCTGGTGTAGTCGACGAGCGCGACGCCGGTGGCGCCCTCGATGGAGGCCAGCGCCTCTTTGAGTGTGGTTTCGGTGTTGGCCATGACGGTTCCCTCAACTTTCGGTGGTGGTACGCGCCACCGTGGGTGCGGTGGGCGTTTCGGTGCCTGGCTCACGTGGGTCGGCGGGCTTGGACCGGGAGGTACGACTGGTCCTGGCCCGCGGCGTGGTGGTCCTGGCCGTGGTTTTCGCGGGGGGCTTGGGCCGGGGCGCCGGGATGGCGTCGACCAGCTCTCCGATGCGGGCCCCGGCCCGGCGCCCCTCCAGGTTCAGGCGGCCGACGTTGACGCGGTCCTGGGCGAGCAGGGTCAGCAGGGCGGTGCGGCCCGCCGCGTACGTGGCCACGTAGCCGTACACCCCGCGGACGAGCAGTTCGCGGAAGTCGCCCTGGCCGGTCGCGTCGGTCAGCCGGCTGGCCAGGTCGTGGGCGGTGGAGGTGAGCGCGGCCACCGTCCCCGGGTCGACGCCGGGGGTGTCCTGGGCGAGGACGAGACCGTCGGCCCCGGCGGCCAGGGCGCCGGTCAGCTGGGGCACGCGGGCTCTGAGCCGGTGCAACTCCTCCAGGATTTCGGCCTCCGCCGCCATCAGGTCTCTCCTCTCGCCGCTGGTCCGCTGCTGCTGCCGCTGCCACTCAAAGGGCCTCCAACGCATCCCTGAGCCTCTTCAGCAACGTGATGTGGGGGTCGATGACTTCGGCGGGGAGCGCCGCGAGCGGGTCGGGGCGATCGGACGGGCGGGGTGGGCTCGGGGGTCTCGGTGGTCTGGCTGGTCTGGATCGGCCGGGGGTCTCGGGAGCTTTCGGGGCGTCGAGGGCCTCGGGTGCTCCGGGTGGTGCGGGCGCCTTCGGCGGTTCGGCGGGGGCCGGTCGGCGGGGCGAGACCACTCCGGCGGCCGCCAACCGCCGTAGGTCGACCAGGGTGTGGAACGCCGGGCGGCCCAGGCCCCTGGCGATGTCGGGCGCGGTACGGGCGTCGTCCGGGTGCGCGTCGTCCAGGTAGGCCAGGACCGCGCGCTGACGTGCGGTGGGCGCCGGGGGCGCGGGGCGGTGTGCGCGGACGAGGGGTGCGTCGTCCAGGGCCGGGTCGGGCCAGATGCGGTGCAGCAGGTCACGGCGGCGCAGGGTCTCGCGCTCCAGGGCGGCCACCGGCACGGGGCACGGACAGCCGGGCCCGTCCTCGCCGGCGTAGCGGAAGCGGCCCGGGCTGCTGCTGGGCGCGAGGGCGAAGTACGCCGCGTCGTACAGCGCGACCAGCCGGCACAGGTCCAGCGTGCCGGGGGTGAGGTGTCCGTCGGCCACCAGGAGGTGCCCGGCGCGGTGCCGGTCGCCGGTCTCGGTCAACGCCTGCCGCCAGGTACCGGCGTCGAGCGTGCCGCTGGCGGTGAGCAGGACGTCGAGGCCGGGCGCGGCAGGGCTCTCGGCGTGCACCACCCGGCCATGGGCGAGGTGGAGCGTGCCGCGCTCGCGGACCAGGACGCCGGTGGCCCGCTCGGCGGCGAGCCGGGTCAGCATCGGTGAGACGCCGCCCCAGCCCCGGTCCAGGGCCGCCGCCTTGTCCCGCACGGGCAGCCGGGGCGGGGGAGTGGTCCGCACGGCGGTCATCCCAGCACCAGCCGTCCGGCCATCTCGCCCAGCCGGATGCGGGCCAGCGCGAGATTGCCCTCGGCGCGGGCCAGCCACAGGTGCAGGCACACGCTGCTGTCGAAGGACGTCGGCACGAACCGCAGCACGTGGTAGCTGTCCCGGTTGCTGATGATGAGGTCCTCGACCGGCGGGGCAGCGCCGTCACCGTCGCCTCCCTCACCGGCGCCCGCCGCGAACGTGTGCTGCTCGGCGGCGATCCGGGCGAGCTCCGCGGCCTCGACCGCGGCCGTCTCCTGGTCGCCGCCCGGGGACTCCCCGACGGTGCCCAGGGCCAGTCCGCTCGTCCAGTCGACCAGTGCGGCGCCCCGGGCACCGGGCAGTCGCATGGCTTCCAGCAGGCATTCGTCGATTCCGGGCACCCTGGCTCCCCCTCCCCCTGGGATTCGGCTGAGTGACGCCGAAGCTACGCAACGTGTGCGCGGGGAGTGAGTGTTCTGGCATTTTCCAGTGGAACATGCGGCGGGTGACTAAGGTGGGTCAACTGACCTCATTCAGAGGCAAGTTGATCAGCAGCTCCACCGGCGTGCGTCAGCGGTGCCCAGGGGTGCGCAGGATGGTGAGCGCGTCGGCGTGCGCCCCTCCTGATTCGGCCACGATCTCCTCGACACTCTGCGCCTCCCGCACGGTCGAGAAGGCGGTCCCTCCGGCCCCGTCCGGGGCGAAGCCGTAGATGCCGGGCCGGGCCAGGGAGTTGTACGCGTAGTGGTGCGCGAAGTAGTACGCGCCCGTGTCCAGAGCCGCCGCGTAGTCGCCCGATGCCAGCAGCGGCAGCGCGTAGCCCTGGGCGAGCAGGTCGCCCGCGAAGCACGCCGGACCTGCGACGTCCTGCACCACCTCGGGCCCCGACTTCGGCCGCCCCTCGCGGTCGTACCCGGCGATCCTCAGCGGCCACGCCCCCGGCGCGTACACCGTCCGCGTCGCCACCTGCACGCCCGCGTGCGTCACCGCCACGGGCCGGCCGCCGGCGCTCTTGGCGTACTCGACCCGCGCCACCAGCGTCCCGTGCTTGGCCAGCAACGACCGTCCGAATTCGGTCACCAGCCCGTAGCGCCCGTCGAACAGCCCCGGCACCGTCTCCTTCAGCACCCGCGCGTAGTCCGCGTACGTCGGTGTCGTCGTGTCCGACGCGAAGTTCACCGGCAGTCCGCCGCCGATGTCGATGGTGTCGATCTGCGGCCGGCCGATCCGCCGGTTGATCTCCTCCGCGAGCCGGTACGTCTCCGCCACACCCTCGGCCATCAGGGCGAGCGGAACGCCCTGCGACCCGGTGTGCGCGTGCAGCCGGGACAGCCAGGGGCGCTCGGCGCAGGCCCGCACCACCCACTCGCGCGCCCCTTCGTCCCGCAGTGCCACCCCGAACTTGGAGGTCGCCGTGGCGGTGGACAGCGCCTCGATCGCACCCGCCCCGACCTGCGGGTTCACCCGGATACCGAGAGGTGAGCGACTGGGTGCCGAACGCATCAGGCCGTCGATGCGCTCCAGCTCCTGAGGGTTGTCGGCGTTGATCGCGATCCCCAACGCCAGTGCCTCGCGCAGTTCGGCCGGGGTCTTCGCCGGCGAGTCGAGGACGGTCCGGGTCGCCGGCAGTCCCGCCGCCCGTGCCAGCGCCAGCTCGCCCGGGCTCGCCACCTCCGCGCCGATCCCCTCCTCCCGCAGCAGCCGCAGCACCGGCACCAGCGGGGACGCCTTCACCGCGAAGGCGTGCAGTACGGGTGTACCGGGCGCGGTGACCTCGTCGAACGCCGCCCGCAGCCGGGCTGCGGACTCCCGGATTCCGGTGACGTCGAGCAGGCCGATCAGGGGGTGGCCGGGCCCCAGCAACCCCTGCTCCACGGCCGCCCGGACCGCGTCGTCCCGGCGGACGACCCGCCCCTGGTCGGCCTCGCTCACATGGCTCGTGTCGACGTCGCTCACGACGTCCCCCGTCCCGTCGGCGTCTGCACCCATGCGTCCAGCCAAACACCCGAACCGCGCCGACGCCGTCGCCCCCATGTATTGACTAGTTCTATTCATGAGGTCAGGATGTGAATAACGGCAGCAACAGTCCGCTAGGAGGCAGACCATGTCAGGACCCCGCCCCGTACGAGCACCGCGCGGTACGGAACTGAGCGCCCTGGGATGGCAGCAGGAAGCCGCCCTGCGGATGCTGCAGAACAACCTGGACCCGGAGGTCGCCGAGCACCCCGACAAGCTCGTCGTCTACGGCGGCACCGGCAAGGCGGCCCGCGACTGGCGCTCCTTCGACGCCATGGTCCGCACGCTCAGGACCCTGAAGCAGGACGAGACCATGCTGGTCCAGTCCGGCCGTCCGGTCGGCGTCATGCAGACCCACGAGTGGGCCCCGCGCGTCCTCATCGCCAACTCCAACCTGGTCGGCGACTGGGCCAACTGGGAGGAGTTCCGCCGCCTGGAGGCCCTCGGCCTGACCATGTACGGGCAGATGACCGCCGGATCCTGGATCTACATCGGCACCCAGGGCATCCTCCAGGGCACCTACGAGACCTTCGCCGCCGTCGCCGCGAAGAAGTTCAACGGCACCCTCGCCGGGACGATCACCCTCACCGCCGGCCTCGGCGGCATGGGCGGCGCCCAGCCCCTCGCGGTGACCATGAACGACGGCGTCGCCATCTGCATCGACTGCGACCCCCGGGCCATCGACCGGCGCATCGAGCACCGCTACCTCGACGTGAAGGCCGACAGCCTGGAGCACGCCCTCCAGCTCGCCGTCGAGGCCCGGGACGCCCGCCGCCCGCTCTCCATCGGCCTGCTCGGCAACGCCGCCGAGCTGCTGCCGCGGATGCTCGCCGAGGGCGCCCCCGTCGACATCGTCACCGACCAGACCTCGGCGCACGACCCGCTCGCGTACCTCCCGGTGGGCGTCGACTTCGACGACATGGCCTCCGCCGCGGCCAAGGACCCGGCCGGGTTCACCACCCGCGCCCGCGAGTCGATGGCCCGGCACGTCGAGGCGATGGTCGGCTTCATGGACGCCGGCGCGGAGGTCTTCGACTACGGCAACTCGATCCGCGGTGAGGCCCAACTCGCCGGGTACGAGCGGGCGTTCGCCTTCCCCGGCTTCGTCCCCGCCTACATCCGCCCGCTGTTCTGCGAGGGCAAGGGCCCCTTCCGCTGGGCGGCCCTGTCCGGGGACCCCGCCGACATCGCGAAGACCGACAAGGCGATCCTCGACCTCTTCCCGGAGAACGAGTCGCTGCACCGCTGGATCAAGATGGCGGGGGAGCGCGTCCACTTCCAGGGCCTGCCCGCCCGGATCTGCTGGCTCGGCTACGGCGAGCGGGACAAGGCCGGTGAGCGGTTCAACGACATGGTGGCCTCCGGTGAGCTGGCCGCCCCGCTGGCCATCGGCCGCGACCACCTCGACTGCGGGTCGGTGGCCTCCCCCTACCGCGAGACCGAGGCCATGCTCGACGGCTCCGACGCGATCGCCGACTGGCCGCTGCTGAACGCCATGGTCAACGTGGCCTCGGGCGCGTCCTGGGTCTCCCTCCACCACGGCGGCGGCGTCGGCATGGGGCGCTCCATCCACGCCGGGCAGGTGTCGGTGGCCGACGGCACGAAGCTGGCGGGCGAGAAGATCCGGCGGGTGCTGACGAACGACCCCGGCATGGGTGTCATCCGGCACGTGGACGCCGGGTACGACATCGCGGAGTCGGTCGCCGACGAGCGGGGCGTGCGGGTGCCGATGCGCGAAGGTGACGACGCGTGACCCTTCCGGGAGGTGAAACGGGCGGCAACCGTCCGGCTGGGGCCGAAGGGGCGTCGCCGGGTGCGGGTTCGGCTGTGCCCGCCCGTTCCGCCCCGCGGAACGACCGCCCACAGCCTGGCGGCGGTGACTCCTTCCACTCCATGTGGCGCGACCTGCGGCCCATCGGGCGGCACCCCGACTCCGGGGGCTACCGGCGCTTCGCGTGGACCGGTGCCGACGCCGACTGCCGGGCCTGGTTCCGGGAACAGGCCGAGAGCCGTGGCCTGGCCTACGAGCTGGACCGGAACGGGAACCAGTGGGCGTGGCTCGGGGACCCCGACGCCGGGGACGCCGTCGTCACCGGATCCCATCTCGACTCCGTACCGGACGGCGGCGCCTTCGACGGCCCCCTCGGAGTCGTGTCCTCCTTCGCCGCGCTCGACGAACTGCGCACGCGTGGCGTCACGCCCGACAAGCCCCTCGCCATCGTCAACTTCGGCGACGAGGAGGGCGCCCGGTTCGGGCTCGCCTGCGTCGGGTCGCGGCTGGCCGCCGGAGAACTCGGCGTCGAGCAGGCACACCGGCTGACCGACGGTGACGGGGTCACCCTCCCGCAGGCCATGGCGGCCGCCGGATACGACCCCGACGCCATCGGACCGGACCCGGAGCGGCTCGCCCGGATCGGTGCCTTCGTGGAACTGCACGTGGAGCAGGGGCGGGCGCTGGACCTCAGCGGCGACCAGGTCGGCATCGCGAGTGCCATCTGGCCGCACGGACGGTGGCGGTTCGACTTCCGGGGCGAGGCCAACCACGCTGGCACCACCCGGCTGGTCGACCGGCGCGACCCCATGCTGCCCTACGCCGAGACCGTCCTCGCCGCCCGCCGCGAGGCACGACTCGCGGGGGCCGTCGCCACCTTCGGCAAGATCGCCGTCGAGCCCAACGGCGTCAACGCGATCCCCTCCCTGGTGCGTGGCTGGCTCGACTCCCGCGCCGCCGACCAGGAGTCCCTGGACACCGTGGTCGAAGGGATCGAGAAGGCGGCCCGCGCGCACGCCCGGGAACACGGGATCGACCTCGACATCGTCCGCGAGTCCTTCACGCCCGTCGTCGAGTTCGACCACGCCCTGCGCGACGAACTCGCCCGCATCCTGGGCACGGACACGGACCTCACGGTCCCCGTCCTCGGTACCGGCGCCGGACACGACGCCGGGATTCTCTCCGGACGCATCCCGACCGCCATGCTGTTCGTACGCAACCCCACCGGCGTCTCGCACTCCCCGGCCGAGTTCGCGGCGGAGGACGACTGCGTGGCCGGGGTGACCGCACTCGCCGACGTACTGGAAGGGCTGGCCAGCAGGTGACCCACTCCCTCACGCGGACGTACTGGCTGGAACACGCCTGGCTCGACACCCACGTCGAGCCGGGGGTCGTCGTCGAGGTCGCGGACGGCCGCATCACCGCCGTCCGCTCGGACATCGAGTCCCCACCCCCCGGCGCGGAGATCCTGCGCGGACTCACCCTCCCCGGCCTCGCCAACGCGCACTCGCACGCCTTCCACCGCGCCCTGCGCGGCACCGTCCAGGTCGGCTCGGGGACCTTCTGGACCTGGCGCGAGGTCATGTACTCCTTCGCCGACAAGCTGACCCCCGAGACCTACCTCGCCCTCGCCCGGGCCGTGTACGCCGAGATGGCCCTGGCCGGCATCACCGCCGTCGGCGAGTTCCACTACGTGCACCACGCCCCGGGCGGCACCCCCTACGCCGACCCGAACGCGATGGGTGAGGCCCTGATCCAGGCCGCCGCCGACGCCGGTGTCCGCATCACCCTCCTCGACACCGCCTATCTCTCCTCCGGCTTCGGACAGCAGCCCAACACCCACCAGTCCCGCTTCTCCGACGGCAGCGCGGACGCCTGGGCCGAACGCTGTTCAGTTCTCAAGGAACGGGATCACGCGCGGATCGGGGCCGCCATCCACTCCGTACGGGCCGTACCCGCCCGGCAGTTGGCGACCGTGGCGCGGTGGGCGGAGGAGCGGCGGGCCCCGCTCCATGTGCACCTGTCCGAGCAGACCGCCGAGAACGACGCCTGCCGGACCGCCCACGGGTGCACGCCCACCCAGCTGCTCGCCGACCACGGGGTCCTCGGGCCGCGCACCACGGGCGTCCACAACACGCACCTCACCCCCGAGGACATCGCCCTGCTCGGCGACTCGACGACCGGCACCTGCATGTGCCCGACGACGGAGCGGGACCTCGCCGACGGCATCGGCCCCGCCGTCGCCCTGCAGAAGGCCGGCTCGCCCCTCTCCCTCGGCTCCGACAGCCACGCCGTCATCGACCTGCTCGAAGAGGCGCGCGCGATGGAGCTGAACGAGCGCCTGCGCACCCGCACCCGCGGCCACTGGACCGCCGCCGCCCTCCTGAGGGCCGCCTCCGCCGACGGTCACGCGGCCCTCGGCTGGAGCGAGGCCGGCACCATCGAGGCGGGCGCGCTCGCCGACCTCACGACGATCGCGCTCGACTCCGTCAGGACAGCGGGCCCACTGCCCAGGCTCGGCGCCGAGACGGCCGTATTCGCGGCGACGGCAGCGGATGTACGGCACACGATCGTGGGCGGACGGCACGTCGTACGCGACGGGGCGCACACCCTCGTACCCGATGTGCCGCACGCTCTGTCGCGGGCCGTGGAAGCCCTGCGCGCGTAGCGCCCGCGCCCGTACCGTCCGCCGAACTCCGCCCCCACGAGGACATGATGAGCAGCACCACCGGCACGACCACCGTCATCACCAACATCGCCACGCTGGTCACCAACGATCCCTCCCTGGGTGACAACTCCCCCCTCGGACTGATCCAGGACGCGGCCGTCGTCATCGACGGCGACCGCATCGCGTGGACCGGTGAATCAAGCAAAGCACCCGCCACTGACAATCGGGTCGACGCCGGTGGCCGGGCGGTCCTGCCGGGCTTCGTCGACTCCCACTCCCACCTGGTCTTCGCGGGCGACCGGACGCAGGAGTTCAACGCCCGGATGTCGGGGCGCCCGTACAGCGCGGGCGGCATCCGTACGACGGTCGCGGCGACCCGCGCGGCGACGGACGGCGAACTGGAGACCAACCTCACCCACTACCTCGCCGAAGCCCTCCGCCAGGGCACGACCACCTTCGAGACCAAGTCCGGCTACGGCCTGACCGTCGCCGACGAGTCCCGCGCCCTGCGCATCGCCGCCGCCCACACCGACGAGGTCACCTACCTCGGCGCCCACATCGTCTCCCCGGACTACGCCGACGACCCCGCCGCCTACGTCGCCCTGGTCACCGGCGAGATGCTCGACGCCTGTGCCCCGTACGCCCGTTGGATCGACGTCTTCTGCGAGAAGGGCGCCTTCGACGGCGACCAGGCCCGCGCGATCCTCACGGCGGGCAAGGCGAAGGGGCTCCACCCCCGCATCCACGCCAACCAGCTGTCGTACGGCCCCGGTGTCCAGCTCGCCGTCGAACTCGACGCGGCCAGCGCCGACCACTGCACCCACCTGACGGACGCGGACGTCGACGCGCTGGCCTCCGGCAACACGGTGGCGACGCTCCTGCCCGGCGCGGAGTTCTCCACCCGCGCCGAGTGGCCGAACGCGCGCCGTCTCCTGGACGCCGGTGCGACGGTCGCCCTGTCCACCGACTGCAACCCGGGCTCGTCCTTCACCTCCTCCGTACCGTTCTGCATCGCGCTCGCGGTACGGGACATGGGGATGACCCCGGACGAGGCGGTGTGGTCGGCCACGGCGGGCGGGGCGCGTGCGCTGCGCCGGGACGACATCGGCCGCCTCACGCCGGGCGCGTACGCCGACCTGACCCTGCTCGACGCCCCCAGCCACGTCCACCTGGCCTACCGGCCGGGGGTTCCGCTGGTCAGCGGGGTGTGGCGGCGGGGAACAGACCTGACTTCACACCGCGTATGAGGTGAGCCAACGGGGCGGTGGTGGTGGTGAGTTCGGTGTGGGGGGTGTCGCTTTCGCGGAGGTGGACGTGAACTCCGGTACCAGTCAGCTCGACGCAGGTGTTGCCGTCGCCGCCCTCAGAGAAGGACGACTTCTGCCAGCGGGCGGCCTGGGTCATGCTGACGCCTCACAGTTCCTTTGCGACATGGTGGATGAAATCCCGGGATGCAACCGGGCTCAGCGCTGCCTTCTCCACCTTATGGAACAACTGTCGGAAGCGCTCCAGTTGAGATTCGGTGTCCACAAAGGCTGTGCCGTTGGGTGAGTCCCGCAGCACTGTGTCCAGCCGGGCGATCGGTCCGCCGATGTACATCATCGCGCTGCTGGCGCCGGCGAATCCGTCCGTGTCGAACGGGACGACGCGTACCGTTGCCCGTTCCTCCTCGATGGTGCGGATGACTTCGAGGAGTTGGGCGCGGGCGACCTTGCGGTCGGCGACGCGGATCCGCAGCGCGGCCTCGTGGATGACCGTCTCGTACGTAGCCGCGTTCTCGCCTTCGAGGACCTTTCTGCGCTGCATGCGATGTTCGACGCGTGGGGTCAGTTCGCTCGGAGGCAGCTCCGGGACCATGTACCCGAAGACGGCGCGTGCGTAGTCCGGGGTCTGCATCAGCCCCGGTACGTGGGTGATCACGACCTCTCGTAGGAACGTCGAGTGATGTTCCAACTCGGCCACGTCGAGGAAGACCGGCGGTAGCACGCCCCGGTACTCCTCCCACCAGCCCCGGGTCCGGTCGGCCGCCATCGCCACCAGAGCTTCGACCAGCGCTTCGTCCGCGCAGGCGCAGTGCGCCGCCAGCCTCCGCAGACGTTCCTCGCTGATGCCTGAGCTGCCTGCCTCGATCTGGCTCATGTGGGTCGAGCTCGAATTCAGCAGGCCTGCGACCTCCTTGGCCGACAACCCCGCCGCCTCCCGCAGTCGGCGTAGTTCTCCGCCCAGGCGCACTTGGCGAGCGGTCGGCTGGTTCCGCATGGTCATCCGGGCAACTGCCTCTCTGCGACTCCTCGTTCGGGTGTCAGATTACGCGAGCGGCTTGCAAGGGGTGGAATTACTACCCTACCGTCGGTGACGCAACGCACACGCTGCGGAAGCGCACCACTCCGTCCTGCCATGACGGCTGCGGCAATGCCACCGCCCGCTACCCACCCTCCCTGGAGCTGCCGCATGCCCAAAAACGAACCCGCGTCTGAACCCTGGGCGTACTCCCTCTCCATCCCCAACGACCCCCGCGCCGTCACCATCTGCCGCCGCACCCTCCGCCTGATCCTCACCATGCACGGCCTGATCCGCCTCGCCGACACCGCCGAACTCCTCGCGACCGAGCTGATCGCCAACGCCGTACTCCACACGAAGGGCCCCGCGACCCTCCGTGTCCGCTGGTCGGCGGGCGTCCTGCGGATCGGGGCGTGGGACGCGGACCCCCGGCCACCGGAGCCACCGGGCGAATTGGCGAACCTCACGGACGCGGAGGGGGGCAGGGGCCTGGCCATGGTTCAAGCCTGCGCCGACGTCTGGGGCTGGCAGCCGCTCTCCAGATTCGGCAACCGGGGCAAGTACGTGTGGTGTGACCTGGTCGCCGCGTAGCTCGTTGATCGAGTCGTACAGAAAGGAGAGCCGATGGTCGGCTCGTCGCACGAGGCGCTGCACCGGATCTTCCAGAAGGATCCCGCGCTCCTGACCCGTGCCTTGCAACACGTCTTACGCGTCCCGTTCCCCGAGCCCCGCGACTTCGCCGCGATGAACGTGGACCTCACCGAGATCGAGCCGGTCGAGCGACGCGTGGACACGCTGTTGCGGGCGGAGACCGATGACGGTGTCTACCTCCTGGTCGTCGAGTCCCAAGGCAAGCCGGACGAGAGGAAGCGCGGCAGTTGGCCGTACTACCTCAGCTTCCTGCACGAGAAGTACCGCTGTGAACCGGTGCTCATCGTCATCACCCAGAACAGCGCCACGGCCCGCTGGGCGGCGGAGCCCATCCATCTCGGGGTGCGGGGATGCCCGTCTCTGACGGTACGGCCGTTCGTGCTGGGGCCGGACAACGTCCCGGTGATCGTCGACGAGAGGGAGGCCCAACGGGACGTACCCCTTGCGGTGCTTTCGGCGATGACACACGGCAAGGGCCCGCGGGCCGCCGCCATACTGGAATCCCTGGCAGCCGCCCTGCGGACCATCGACGCGGACAGTGCCGCGGTCTTCGTGCAGTTCGTCGACTCATGCCTGGCAGACCCCCAGGCCCAGCAGATGTGGAGGGACTTGATGACAGCGATCCAGTACTTCTGGCGGCACCCGCTGGCGGAGCAGGTGCGCGAAGAAGGGCGTGAGCAAGGCCGTGAAGAAGGACGCGAGGAAGGGCGTGCCTCGGAGAGGGCGCAGATGATCCTTCGTAATCTCCGGCACCGCCGGATCGACGTCCCCGATTCTGTCCGCGAACGCATTCTCTCTTCTACCGACCTGGACGAGCTCGACACCTGGCTCGACCGCTCCTACCAGGTCACCGACGCGGTAGATCTGTTCGGCGACGGTTTCTGAGCCGTGGCACGGATCCAGTACTTCTGGCGGCACCCGCTGGCCGAGCAGGTGCGCGAGGAAGGGCGCGAGGAAGGGCGTGCCTCGGAGAGGGCGCAGATGATCCTTCGTAATCTCCGGCACCGTCAGATCGACGTCCCCGACCAGGTCCGTGACCGCGTCCTCTCCTCCACCGACCTGGACGAGCTCGACACCTGGCTCGACCGCTCCTACCAGGTCACCGACGCGTCAGAGCTGTTCGCCGACGGCTCGTGAGTCGTACGACTGCGGGATGCGGGGAGCTCGCCCCGCGCCCGCCAGTGGCCGTCGCCCGCGTCCGGGGACAATCCCGTCACCGCGCCCATGCAACCCCGCTCCCTCTCCGGGCGTGACAAGGGATTGAGGGCACGACCCCTCGAACCAGTGATGCGGAGGGGCAATGCGTGACGCACGCGTCTTCGACGATTTCTACGCCGGCCATGTGCGTCGGCTGACCAGCCAGATGTACGCGATGACCGGCAGCCTCGCCGAGGCCGAGGACCTGGTGCAGGAGGCGTTCGCCCGGGCCTGGCAGAACTGGGAGAAGGTGTCCGGCTACGCGGACCCGGAGGCGTGGGTGCGTTCGGTGGCCTGCCGGCTCCGGGTGAGTGTGTGGCGGAAGGCGGCCAACCGCCTCACGGCCCACCGCCGGCACGGCACACCCGACGAGGTGCCCGGTGTCAGCCCCGACTACGTCGCGATCGTCGCGGCGTTGCGGCGCATCCCCTACGAGCAACGGCGGGCGATCGTGCTGCATCACCTGGTGGGGTTGTCCGTCGAGGACACCGCACGGGAGACCGAGGTCCCGCCGGGAACGGTCGAGGCCCGGTTGTCCCGTGGGCGCCAGTCGATGGCGCAGTTTCTGTCCGAGGTCGGGGGCGACCGCCCGTCTCCGCGGCCCGGAAGCGGTCCGACGGTTCCTCAGAGGTCCCCGGGGACTCATCTACGTATCGGACGTCCCGGCTCCGCCGACCAGGAGGTGCACCACCATGACTGAGGACTTCGAGTCCGTCCTCCGGGGAGGGTCCGAGGAGCTCGCCGCGCGAACCAGTGCCCGGCCCGCCACAGTGGTCCGGGCGCGCGGCGACAGGCTGCGGCGCCGTCACCGGATGGCCTCCGCCGCCCTGGGCGTCGCCCTGATCGCCGCGGTGGGCGGCGGTGCCTTCGCCGTCACGGGCCAGTCCCACCAGGCCGATCCACCCGAGGCGGTCCTGAGCCCGACCACACCGCTCGCGTCCACGGCCCCGCCGACCGTGCCCCCGAAAACCCCCGGCGCGGCGCCCGACGACCCGGCGGTCACCCCTCCGGCGGGCACCTCCCCGTCGACCTCTTCCCCGGCGTGCCGTTCCCTGGTGGTGCCGCAGGAGGTCAAGGACGCGGTGACCCTGGCGTACCGGCGATCTCAGCCGGGGCTGGTGCACATCGCCCCGGTCAAGGGCACCTTCTACTACGGCGTGTGCGACGGCGTTCTCTACGCGGGGACCGCCTTCACGCCGACGGCCGGCGCCACCGAGAACGAGCTGGTCCAGGTCCAGGACGAGGGAGCCGCGGAAAAGTACTTCAGCAAGGCCGAGGCCAAGGGCGGCGCATGGACCTTCGTGGCCAGTGACGGGTTCCCGCGCGATCCCCGGGGCTGCGCCGCCATCCCCGAGATCCCCGCACAACTGGCCGCGCTCTGGGGGGACTGCCTCGCCCGGCCTTGATCCGAGGCCCCCACCCCGGCGACAGCGGGGTTTCAGTCGGCGAACAGGGACAACTGTGACCCGGCCCACACCGGGCCGGGTCGCTCAGTCATCCTCGGCTGCGCTCGCCGTCACTCCTCGACGGTCAACCCCTTGCGCAGCTTCACCAGCGTGCGCGACAGCAGCCGCGACACGTGCATCTGCGAGATGCCGAGTTCGTCGCCGATCTCGGACTGCGTCATGCCCGCGACGAAGCGGAGGGACAGGATCTTCCGGTCCCTGGTGGGAAGTTCGGCGATCAGCGGCTTCAACGACTCGACGTACTCGATGCCTTCGAGCCCGTGGTCCTCGTAGCCGATACGGTCCGCGAGGGCGCCCTCTGCGTCGTCCTCCTCGGGCTGGGCGTCCAGCGACGAGGCGGTGTACGCGTTCGACGCGGCCATGCCCTCGACGACCTCGTCCTTCGAGAGGCTGAGGCGCTCCGCGAGCTCCCCCACGGTCGGGGCGCGGTCGAGCTTCTGGGCC
The DNA here is from genome assembly GCF_042872365.1 of Streptomyces sp. NPDC005263. Taxonomy (NCBI): domain Bacteria; kingdom Bacillati; phylum Actinomycetota; class Actinomycetes; order Kitasatosporales; family Streptomycetaceae; genus Streptomyces; species Streptomyces sp. NPDC005263. The sequence goes on from NZ_JBIAKJ010000012.1 coordinate 122,886, forward strand.
AGCTCGTCGCCGGCCTTGGCCAGGTCGAGCCGGAGCTCCTGAAGCCGGCGCGGGACGCGCACGGACCAGGAGGTGTCGCGGAAGAAACGCTTGATCTCGCCCACGATGGTTGGCATCGCGAAAGTGGGGAACTCCACTCCACGGCTGAGTTCGAAGCGGTCGATCGCCTTGATCAGGCCGATCGTGCCGACCTGGATGATGTCCTCCATCGGCTCGCTGCGGGAGCGGAAGCGGGAGGCGGCGAACTTGACCAGGGCGAGGTTGAGTTCGACGAGCGTGTTGCGGACGTACGAGTACTCGTGCGTCCCCTCCTCCAGCGACTCGAGGCGCGCGAAGAGGGTCTTGGACAGTGCCCGCGCGTCCACCGGGCCCACCTCGGTGTAAGGCGGGATCTCCGGAAGCCCGGCGAGCGCGTCGTCCTGCTCGATGGGATCCAGGTTTTCCGGTAGGGATGTCGACGTCGCCTGCTGGGTATGCGATGCGTCGAGCCGGGGTGACATGATGTCCTCCATCGTTCTCGGCATATGGCTGCCGAAGCCGGTTTGTGCACTGCGGTGTGCGGCGCCTCCGAAGCCGACCGTGTCGAATACGTGTCTCTACTAGCCCTACCCGGTTTCCTGAGGCCACCGCAAGTGCATAATGTTCGGTTATGTCCGTTTGTGGGTGATTGTTCAGGTGTCGGAGACTGTGGAGAAGGCGTAGTGTTCGGGGGCGTCAGTCAGCAGCCACGACGTCGGGAGAGAAGACGGCATGGACCGCGGGACAGTCGGCAGCGCACAGTCGGGCCGGCTTCTGGTCGAGGTTCGGGAAGCGGGCCCTAGTGCCGTCGTGACCCCGGCGGGTGAGTTGGACCACCACACCGCCGATTTGTTGCGCGAGCCGCTCGAAGAGTGCCTCGCCAAGGGATTCAGTCGCCTGGTGGTCGACTGCTCGCGCCTGGAGTTCTGTGACTCCACCGGGCTGAACGTGCTGCTGGGCGCGCGACTGAAGGCGGAGGCGGCCGGGGGTGGAGTGCATCTGGCGGGGATGCTGCCCGTGGTGTCGCGCGTCTTCGAGATCACGGGGGCGGATGCGGTCTTCACTGTCCATGACACCCTGGAATTGGCCCTGGCCGGCGAATCGGGCGAGGCCGGCGAGTCCGGCTGAGACGCCGCGCCGGGCCCGGGTGACGCCTCATTCGTCCTCCTGGGACCGGTGCTTTTCGGGCGTCACGCCTTTCGTGCCGAAATACGGGGGTGTTTGCTCGGCTCGGTCGGGCAGGAGACATCCGTACCCGCTGTGCGGGGCCGGCCGGGCGTACCGACTGAGTAGTGACGTTTTGAATCGTGAACTGGTGAATCGGTGAGGTGAAGCGCTGATGAGCATCACCCGGCCTAACCCGCCGGGCGACCGCGGTCCGGAGCCCAGCGGCGCTTCCGGGACGTCCGAGGGGGGCGTGCCGTCGACCGGGGTTTCCGACGGGGGCGCGGCCGTGTCGTCAGGGGGGCGTCAGGTGCGTGGGTTGAGCTTCGACGGGCAGAGCGGTGTCGTTCCCCTCGCCCGAGACTTCACCCGGCAGGCGTTGTACGAGTGGGGCTGGCTGCCCGCGTCCGGTGCGGACCAGCGGGCCGCCGCCGAGGATGTCCTGCTCGTCGTCTCGGAGCTGGTCACCAACGCCTGCCTGCACGCCGAGGGGCCGGACGAACTGCGGATCACCTGCGACAACAAGGTGATCCGGCTGGAGGTCTCCGACAAGGGTGCCGGCCAGCCGTCCCCGCGCACCCCGCACCGTGCCGGGCGCCCCGGGGGCCACGGCATGTTCATCGTGCAGCGGCTGTGCCTGGACTGGGGCGTGGTGCGCGGTCCCGGGGCCGCGGGCAAGACGGTGTGGGCGGAGCTCGGGGCGCCCGCGTGAGTCCCGCGCAGGGCTCTGCACGGGACTCTGCGCAGGGCTCTGTACGGAGCTCCGCAACGAGCTCCGTCATGAGCCGAGCCTAGGGTTACCCACGGTTCGCGCCCTTCGTCACGCGTCACCTCACCTACGCCGGATCGCCACAGATCCGGCGTTCACTTTGTCTTCCTTCCTCTGGAGCCCCGGCGTACCTTGACGGCCGATCTGATGTGCCGTCAGGTAACGCCTTCGGGAATGCCTTCGGGAATGAGGGGACCGTGTCGAACCGGACGTACCAGAAACGAACCGTCGCGCTCGCGTCCGCCGCGGCCCTGGCCGGCTCGGCGGTGCTGATGGCCGCCCCGGCCGCCCATGCCGAGGTCGTCGACGTCAACTACCGCTGCGAGACACCGATCGGCGTCAAGTCGGCGCTCTCGCCCATCGACATCAAGGGCGTCAAGAGCGGCGGCGGCTACCGGGTCACCATGTCGTGGCAGAAGGGCGTCTCCTCCAGCCCGGTCGAACTGGGCAAGGGGTCGATGAACCCGAGCGCCACCATCAAGCTGGGCGGCGCGGACAGCGGCACGCTGAGCGTCACCGGCCCCGCCAACCCGGCCGCGATCCCCGCGAACAGCCCGATCAAGATCAGTGACCTGTCGGGCACGTACACCCCGAAGAAGTCCGGCAAGGTCACCTTCACGGCGGGCGTGCTCACCATCAAGGCGCTCGGTACGACGACGACCTGCACGCCCACCGGCAGCCCGCAGCCGTCGCTGTCCCTGGACGTGACGGCGGCGGGCGGGAGCTCCTCCGGGGGCACCCAGGGCGGCGGCGGCTCAGGCGGCGGCTCGGGGGGCGGCTCGGGCGGCGACCCCGGCACCGCACTCCCGCAGACCGGCCCCGAGGACTCCGCGGTGGCCCTCGGCACGCTCGGCGGCACGGTGCTGCTCGCGGGCGCGGCGGGCGCGTTGTGGCTGACCCGGAGGAACCAGGCCGCCCGCCGCTGATCGCGCCCGGGGCGACCGCCGTCGCCGCCAGCATCCGCACCCGCCCCGCGCTGGTCCCCTCCGCACCACCCCGTCACTGGTCCCATCCGCACCAACCCGCCCCTGGAGCCCACCCGCACCGCCCCGCCGCTGGAGCCGCCCGATGCCGTCCACCGACCGTGCCGTCAGTGCCCTGCGCCGGTCCCTCCCGCCGCTGCTCGGCGCGGCTCGGGCCGCCACCGGAGCCGAGGCCGCCGCGGCCGCCGAGGCCGCCGAGGCCGCCGAGGCCGCCCACGGGTGGTTCGACCGGCCCGATCCGGCCGCGGTCGATCCGCGGCCGAGGGGGACGGCATCCGGCGGGGCGCGGGGCGCAGCCCCCGAGGCGGGCGCCGGGGGAGCGACGGCGGTGGGTGGCGCGTCCGTCGGCGTACGGCGTGGTGGGCGTGGCGACGGCGTCGGGCCGGTGCGGTTCCTGCCGTGGGGCGCCGGGGGAGTGACGGCGGTGGGTGGCGCGTCCGTCGGCGTACGGCGTGGTCCCGGTGTCGGTGTCGGTGTCGGTGTCGGGGTGGTCGCCGGGACGCCGTGGGCGGTCGCCGGGATGACGGGAGTGGGAACGTGAGCGGGAAGGTGCGGATCTGGGCGTTGGTGATGGTGCTCGCGCTGCTCCTGCTGCCTCTGGCGGGCACCGCGGCCGCGGCCGGCCGGCCGAGCGTGAAGCTGTCCACCGCGCAGGCGGGCACCGGGGGTTCGGTGACCGTAACCGGCAGCGGCTGGCGGGAGCGGGCGCTGCTGATGATCCTGATCTGCGGGCGGGCCGTGCCCTCCCGGGGCGTGGTCGGCGGCACCAACTCCTGCGCCAACGCGGACGGCCGGGCCGTGACCACCGACGCGCGGGGCCGGTTCAGCCGGAAGCTGCCGGTCGCCGAGCCGCCGGTGCCCTGTCCGTGCGTGGTGCACGTGGCGACGGTGACCGGGGCGCAGGCCCAGGCCGACGCGGTCTTCCAGGTGGCCGGGCACCCGGTCGAGCCGCTGCCCGCCGAGCCGGCCGGCGGCCGCCTGTCGGTGCTCACGGACACCCGGCTCGACGGCTCCAGCGGGCTGCTGACCTGGTTCGGGGCGCCGCCCGACCGCACCCTCGTCCTCACCGTCGGCAACGTCGGCACCTCCGCCGTCAAGGACCCCGTCTTCCAAATCGGCACCGCCCACGGAGTGTTCGCCCCGCAGTGGGAGGAACAGCAGTGGCGCGGCACCCTCCGGCCCGGCGGGAAGGCACGGCTCAAGCTGCCCGTCGAGCTGTCGGCGGGCGCGCACGGCGACTACACGGTCTCGCTGAAGTACGGCGGGAAGGTCCTCGCCGAGCAGCCCTGGGAGGTGGGGCGGCCCTGGGGCGTGACCCTGTTCTGGATCCTGGTCTGCCTGGTCGTACCGGCCGCGCTGTTCCGCGTCGGGATGGCGGTGGTGGACCGGGTACGGCCGCGCCGGGCGGGCGGTGTCCGCCACCGCGGCCTCAGGCTGCCCCGACTCCCGCTGCGCCCGCCCTGGTCGAGGACCGCCGGCGCTTCGGGACCGGGCACCCGCGGTGCTCGCCGTCCGAAGACCGGCGAGGTCTTCGGACCGAAGGCCCCCGCGCAGGCGCCCCCCTCCGCTTCGACCCTGCCGTGGTTCGTTCCGGACGCCGGTCCGGGCACGGCCGGCCGGCTCTCCGCACCGCACGACGACAGTCCGACGAGTCCTACGACTCCCACCACGAAGGGACCAACGTGAGCGAGCGAAGGAGAGTCATACCGGCCCACGGGCCGAGAAGAGCGGGCGCGGCGGGCCTCGCGCTGGTGCTCGGCGGGGCGGGCGTGCTGCTCGGGGTGACCGCGGGGTCCGCGCAGGCCGCCGAGGTGTCGTACGCGACCCGCTGCGTGCCGCCCGCCGCGGCGAACCTGCCTCCCGTCGACGGCACCACCAAGGCGGAGATCACCGCACCGGCCACCGCGAAGGTCGGCGACGAGGTCGAGGTGGTGTGGAAGTTCGTGCAGGCCGCCTCGAAGAACCCGGACCTGATCGACCTGCCCGCGAACTCCGTCCAGCCCTCCGGAACGCTGAAGGCGGCCGGCGCACAGACCACCGCCGTCGCCATGGAGGGGCCGCGGGAGAACCCGGCGATCCCCAAGGGCGGGGACATGGTGCTGTCCGACATGAAGGGCAAGCTGAAGCTGACGACGCCGGGCGAGGTCACCCTGACGCCGGACGCGTACGCCATCAACGTCATGACGACGGACACCAAGTGCGCGCCCACGGCGGCGGTGCAGCCGGCCGCGACCATCAAGGTGACCGCGGGGGACGGCACTCCGACCCCGACCCCCACCCCCACCCCGACCCCCACCGGCACCCCCACTCCGACGAGCACGCCGACCGCCACCGAGAGCGAGGACGACGGCACCGGGCAGAGCGACTTCACCGGCAAGGAGGTCCAGGTGCCGTACGCCTGCAAGACGCCCATCGGCAACAAGAACGCGACCTCGCCCGTGCAGATCAACGCGAAGAAGAACGGCGGGAGTTACGACCTCACCGTCCGCTTCAAGGGGTCGGTGATGGACAGCCCGGCCGCCATTCCGAAGGACTCGGTCAAGCCGTCGATGGAGGTGGTCCTCGGCGGTGCCGACAAGGGCACGGTGCACGTGGAGGGCCCGACCAACGCGGCGCCCATCAACGCCGGTGACCCGATGACGATCCCGGACCTGAAGGGCACCTACAAGCCGGGCGCGAGCGGCGAGTCCACGCTGTCGCCGGGCGTCCTGACGGTCAAGGCCCTCGGCACCACCACGACCTGCACACCGACCAAGTCGGAGGTCTCGCTCACCCTGGACACCACTCAGCAGGCGAGCGGTGCGTCCGGCGGCGGCTCGGCCGGCTCCTCGGGCTCGGGCGGCACCTCCGGTACGACGTCCGGTGGCGGCCTGGCCGAGACCGGCGCCAAGTCGGACGGCGCCCTCAAGGCACTCGGCCTGGTCGCCGGGACGGCGGTACTGCTGGGGGGCGCGGTGTTCACGTTCATGCCGGGACGGCGGAGGTTGCGCTGACCACGGCAGGGACCGCGATGCACTGAGGGCCACCACACCTGCCCGGTGTGGTGGCCCTCAGCGCATCATCAGACGGGGTCGGCAGGCCTCAGCGGACGTCGCCCATCAGGGACTTCACCTTGCGGCGGTACATCCACACCGCCACGCCGGCGAGGGCGGCGAGGACCGCCTCCCCGAGGACGGCGGGGGTGCCGCTGAGGTCCACACCGGCGATCGCCGGGTTGGACAGCAGGCTGGTGATCGAGTCGCCCGCGGTGACCGCGAGGAACCACACGCCCATCATCTGGCTGGCGTACTTGGCCGGCGCCATCTTCGTGGTCACCGACAGGCCGACCGGGGAGAGACACAGCTCGCCGACGGTCTGGATGAAGTAGATGCCCACCAGCCACATCGGGCTGACCGCGGTGCCGTTCGACGCCATGCCCAGCGGGATCAGGAAGAAGAAGAACGAGACGCCGATCAGGACCAGACCCATCGAGAACTTCACGATGGTGCTCGGCTCCCTGCCCCCGCGGTTGAGCCACACCCACACGAAGGCGAAGACCGGGGCCAGCGCCATGATGAACAGCGGGTTCAGCGACTGGTACCAGGAGGACGGGAAGTCGAACCCGAGCAGCGAGCCCGCCGCCTTGCCCTCACCGAACGCCTGGACGGTGGACGCGCCCTGGTCGTAGATCATCCAGAACACGGCGGCCGCGACGAAGAACCAGATGTAGGCGGTCATCTTCGACTGCTCGGTGCCCGAGAGGTCCTTGTCCCGCTTGATGCGCAGCAGCACGCCCGCCGGCACGATCAGGCCGATGACGGTGAGCGGGATCATCGCCCAGTTCAGGGTGAAGTGGCCGGTGAAGCCGACGACGCCGTAGAAGACGGCCGCCGCGATCAGCCAGAGCAGGCCCTTGCGCAGCCAGGCCGCGCGCTCCTCGGCCGCCAGCGGCTTGGGCACGATGCTGCTGGTCGGGCTCAGGTTGCGGGTGCCGAGCAGGAACGCGGCGAGACCGATCGCCATACCGACCGCGGCCATGCCGAAGCCGAGATGCCAGTTGACCTCCTGGCCGACGGTGCCGATGGCCAGCGGGGCGAAGAACGCGCCCGCGTTGATGCCCATGTAGAAGATCGTGAAGCCGCCGTCGCGGCGCGGGTCCTCGGGGCCGTCGTACAGGTGGCCCACCATCGTGGAGATGTTGGCCTTGAGCAGACCGGAACCGGCCGCGACCAGCGCCAGGCCCGCGAAGAACGGTGCCTGACCGCCGGGCAGCGCCAGCACCAGGTGGCCCGCCATGATGGTGACGGCGGCGATGGCCACCGTCTTGCGCGGCCCCCAGACCCGGTCACCGAGCCAGCCGCCGGGCATGGCGAGCAGGTACACCATCGCCGAGTACACGGAGACGATCACCGTGGTGGTGGCCACGTCCATCGCCAGGCCGCCGCCCATGCTGCCCTTGCCGGCGCCGGGGCCGCCGGAGAGCAGATAGACGGTGAGCAGGGCCTTCATGCCGTAGTAGGAGAATCGCTCCCACATCTCGGTCATGAAGAGAGTGGCCAGTCCGCGGGGATGGCCGAAGAAGGTCTTCTCGGAGCCGGGGGTGACCGAGTCCTTCGTCAGGCTGGACGCCATGGTCGATCCTTGCTGGGGTGCTTTCCTTTCAAGGCCGGTGGGTGACCGGCCCGCACACAAAAGAGACCTTCAGCGTCAACTCCTCGCCAAAGGTCCCCACGGTGCTGCAGGCGTTCGTTCACCATACGGCAGCACAGCGCCGGAAAAAAAAGGACTTGAGACACGAATCACAGGTAAGACGGGAACCTCACACGCCCCTTCCAAGGTCTTTACGACAATCGCACCTCATAGATGGAGGTGTGCATCACAGTGCCTCACGGGTTGGGCCCCGAACGTCAAAAGGTAAGAACAACGGGCCGTCGATCACACCCCAGGTCCTGGCCTGCGCGGTTTACCATCGGCTCATGACCCGTGTACTGCTCGCCGAGGACGACGCGTCCATCTCGGAGCCGCTGGCCCGCGCACTGCGCCGGGAAGGGTACGAGGTCGAGGTGCGTGAGGACGGCCCCACCGCGCTCGACGCCGGAACGCAGGGCGGTGTCGACCTGGTCGTCCTCGACCTGGGTCTGCCCGGCATGGACGGTCTCGAAGTGGCCCGCCGGCTGCGCGCCGAGGGCCTGACGGTCCCGATCCTCATCCTGACCGCGCGCGCCGACGAGGTGGACACCGTCGTCGGCCTCGACGCGGGCGCCGACGACTACGTCACCAAGCCGTTCCGGCTCGCCGAACTGCTCGCCCGGGTGCGGGCCCTGCTGCGGCGCGGCGCCGCCGAACCGGCCCAGCCGCCCGCCACCCACGGGGTGCGCATCGACGTCGAGTCGCACCGCGCCTGGATGGGCGACGAGGAGCTCCAGCTCACCGCCAAGGAGTTCGACCTGCTGCGGGTCCTGGTACGGGACGCCGGCCGGGTCGTCACCCGCGACCAGCTGATGCGGGAGGTCTGGGACACCACCTGGTGGTCGTCGACCAAGACACTCGACATGCACATCTCCTGGCTGCGCAAGAAGCTCGGTGACGACGCGGCGAACCCCCGGTACATCGCGACGGTGCGCGGTGTGGGGTTCCGGTTCGAGAAGAGTTAGGCGCACCGTTCGTCGTCACGGCGCGCCGTTCGTCGTAAAGCTGTCCGGAGGGCCCCGTGCGTCGCCGTCTGATCCAGTCCACCCTCGCCGTGGTGCTCGTCGTGATCGCCGTGTTCGGGGTGTCACTCGTCATCGTCGAGACCCGCACCATCAGCACCAGTGCGCAGGAGCGGGTGGACTCCGAGGCGCAGCGGCTTGCCAGCATCGTGGACAGCAGACTGCTCACCTCGGCGACCGTGGACGCGCAGATCCTGCGGGACCAGGTGGCGCAGGATCGATACGCCATGATCCGGATCCCGGGGGAGCGCACCATCGAGGTCGGCACCCGGCTGCCCGGTGACGTGATCCAGGGCAAGGCCGACGGCGAGGAGGGCGAGACCGTCGTCGTCGAGGAGCCGCGCTCCTCGGTGACCCGCGAGGTCGGCCGGACCCTGCTGATCATCGGGCTGGTCGCACTGCTCGCGGTGATCGCCGCGGTGCTGCTGGCGATCCGCCAGGCCAACCGGCTCGCCTCCCCGCTCACCGACCTCGCGGAGACCGCCGAACGCCTCGGCTCCGGCGACCCACGCCCCCGGCACAAGCGGTACGGCGTCCCCGAGCTGGACCGGGTCGCCGATGTCCTCGACTCCTCCGCCGAGCGCATCGCCCGCATGCTCACCGCGGAACGCCGGCTTGCCGCCGACGCCTCCCACCAGCTGCGTACGCCGTTGACGGCCCTGTCGATGCGCCTGGAGGAGATCACCCTCACCGACGACCCGGACACGGTGAAGGAGGAGGCGAACGTGGCGCTGACGCAGGTGGAGCGCCTCACCGACGTGGTCGACCGGCTGCTCACCAACAACCGCGACCCGCGCACCGGCTCCGCCGTCACCTTCGACCTCGACGAGGTCATCCAGCAGCAGCTCGCCGAATGGCGCCCCGCCTACCGCAGCGCGGGCCGGGCCATCGTCAGCTCCGGGAAGCGGCATCTGACGGCGGTCGGCACCCCGGGCGCGGTCGCGCAGGTGCTGGCCGCGCTGATCGAGAACTCCCTCATGCACGGCGGCGGCACGGTGGCGCTGCGCACCCGGGTCACCGGCAACCAGGCGGTGATCGAGGTCACGGACGAGGGGCCCGGGGTGCCCACCGACCTCGGGGCGCGGATCTTCGAGCGGGCGATCAGCGGCCGCAACTCCACGGGCATCGGTCTGGCGGTGGCCCGGGACCTGGCGGAGGCCGACGGGGGCCGCCTGGAGATGCTCCAGACCCAGCCCCCGGTGTTTGGCCTGTTCCTGTCGCGTACGCCGCTGCGGAAGGCGGCCGCCGAGCAGGACGAGGAACCGACGGTCCGCTGAACGCGGGCAGGACGGTCAGGGCCTGTCGTTTGGATCACGCCGCAGACGCGGGGTCTGGCACGCACTCCCCCACTCTCGGCTTCGCTCGAGCGGGAGGGACCCCCACCCGCGTTGTCGTCGGTTGCCGATGCTCCGCATCGACGCCCTCCTCCGCCTTGCAGCTGCACGCACCAGACCCCGCTCACCGGCATCGACCAGCACCGTCAGTTTCCTGCGGCCTGATCCAAACGACAGGCCCTAGGCGCGCTGTTTCGCCGGACCCTTCTTCGCGTCCGTCGCCAGGAACGATTCCGCGCTGGCCACGGCTTCCTTGGCCGGAAGTGCGCGGAACACCCAGGTGCGGTACGACCAGAAACGGAACAGGGTCGCGACGCCGATGCCGACGAACTTGAAGATGTTGCTCTGCAGCGGGCTGTCCCAGCCGAACCAGTAGGTCGCCGCGTAGAGCACGCCGTTCTCGATCACCAGTCCGACCGCGCTGAACAGCAGGAACAGGGTGAGTTCCTTGGTGCGGCCGCTCTTGTCGCGGTCCCGGTAGGCGAAGTACCGGAAACCGACGTAGTTGAAGACGATGGCGACGACGGTCGCTATGACACTCGCCCGCACCACCTGGAGGTCGGTCGAGTGCCGCACCAGGTTGAAGACGAGCAGGTTGACCAGCACTCCGGCCCCGCCGACGGCGCCGAACTTGACGGCCTCACGCATCAACCGGTCGACCCGCTGGCGCGCCGCGCTGCGAGGCGCCGGAGGAGCCGCAGGAAGCCCCTGGGAACCACGTTCCATGGCTGTCCAGGCCCCCATCCCGTTAGATTTCGTCAACTCAGCCATGCTAACCATCCCCCCTTAGTGATCGCCTATGGGCGAGCTCACAGGACGGCAAAGACGGGCCCGGAGGGTGGGAAACCAGCCACCGAGGCGTGGCCGATACCCTAGGACCGTGACGTTCCCGGTAGTCGGCATGGTCGGCGGGGGTCAGCTCGCTCGTATGACACACGAGGCGGGCATCCCGCTCGGCATCAAATTCAAACTCCTCAGTGACACCCCGCAGGATTCCGCGGCGCAGGTCGTGAGCGATGTCGTCATAGGCGACTACCGCGATCTCGACACGCTGCGTGACTTCGCGCGCGGGTGCGATGTGATCACCTTCGATCACGAACACGTGCCCACCGAGCACCTCCGGGCGCTGGAGGCGGAGGGCATTCCCGTCCGCCCCGGCCCGGACGCGCTGGTGCACGCCCAGGACAAGGGCGTGATGCGGGCGCGGCTGGACGCGATCGGGGTGCCCTGCCCGCGGCACCGGATCGTGCGCGATCCGGCCGACGTGGCCGCCTTCGCGGCGGAGGGCGACGGCTTCCCGGTGGTCCTCAAGACCGTCCGCGGCGGCTACGACGGCAAGGGCGTGTGGGTGGTGGACTCCGTCGAGGAGGCCGCGGACCCCTTCCGTGCCGGTGTCCCCGTGCTCGCCGAGGAGAAGGTCGACTTCGTCCGCGAGCTCGCCGCCAACGTCGTACGCTCCCCGCACGGTCAGGCCGTGGCCTACCCGGTCGTCGAGTCGCGGCAGGTCAACGGCGTCTGCGACACGGTGATCGCGCCCGCCCCCGACCTCGACGAGGGCCTCGCCCTGCGCGCCGAGGAGATGGCGCTGCGGATCGCCCAGGACCTCGGCGTCGTCGGCCACCTCGCCGTCGAGCTGTTCCAGACCCGCGACGGACGCATCCTCGTCAACGAGCTCGCCATGCGCCCGCACAACTCCGGGCACTGGTCGATGGACGGCGCGATCACGTCCCAGTTCGCCAACCACGTCCGCGCGGTCCTCGACCTCCCGCTCGGCGACCCGCGCCCGCGCGCCCCGTGGACGGTCATGGTCAACGTGCTCGGCGGCGACTACCCGGACATGTACTCCGCGTACCTGCACTGCATGGCCCGCGACCCCCAGCTCAAGATCCACATGTACGGCAAGGACGTGAAGCCCGGCCGTAAGGTCGGACACGTCAACACCTACGGCGACGACCTGGACGACGTGCTGGAGCGCGCCCGTCACGCTGCCGGCTACCTGAGAGGCACGATCACCGAATGAGCCCTGTTGTCGGCATCGTCATGGGTTCGGACTCCGACTGGCCCGTCATGGAGGCCGCCGCCAAGGCCCTCGACGAGTTCGAGATCACGTACGAGGTGGACGTCGTCTCCGCGCACCGGATGCCGCGCGAGATGGTCACGTACGGCGAGCAGGCCGCCGAGCGCGGGCTGAAGGTCATCATCGCCGGTGCGGGGGGCGCGGCCCATCTGCCCGGGATGCTCGCGTCCGTGACCCCGCTGCCGGTGATCGGCGTTCCCGTCCCGCTGAAGTACCTCGACGGCATGGACTCGTTGCTGTCCATCGTGCAGATGCCGGCCGGTGTCCCGGTCGCCACGGTCTCCGTCGCCGGCGCGCGCAACGCGGGCCTGCTCGCGGCCCGGATCCTGGCGACCCACGACGAGGAACTCCTCGGCCGGATGCAGGAGTTCCAGCAGGAGCTGAACGACCAGGCCACCGAGAAGGGCAAGCGGCTGCGCGCCAAGGTCGAGGGACTCGGCGACGGCTTCGGATTCGGGAAGTGACCCGATGACCCCGACGACCTCGACGAACTCGACGAACTCGGTTGACCGGGCCAGGGAGCTGCTGCGGGAGTTCCCCGTGGTCGACGGGCACAACGACCTCCCCTGGGCGCTGCGCGAACAGGTCCGCTACGACCTCGACGCCCGCGACATCGCCACCCACCAGGGCCCCCACCTGCACACTGACATCCCCCGCCTGCGGGCGGGCGGCGTCGGCGCGCAGTACTGGTCGGTGTTCGTGCGCTCGGACCTGCCCGACCCGGTCCCGGCGACGTTGGAACAGATCGACTGCGTACGGCAGTTGCTGGCCCGCTACCCGCGGGACCTGCGCCCCGCGCTGACCGCGGCGGACATGACGGCGGCGCGCGACGAGGGCCGTATCGCCTCGCTGATGGGCGCGGAGGGCGGTCACTCGATCGGCAACTCGCTCGCCACGCTGCGCGGGTTGTACGCCCTCGGTGTCCGCTACCTGACCCTCACCCACAACGACAACGTGGCCTGGGCGGACTCCGCGACCGACCGGCCCGGCGTCGGCGGTCTTTCGGCCTTCGGCCGTGAGGTCGTGCGGGAGATGAACCGCGAGGGCATGCTGGTCGACCTCTCGCACGTGGCGGCCACGACGATGCGGGACGCCCTGGACGCCTCGTCGGCGCCGGTGGTGTTCTCGCACTCCTCGTCCCGGGCGGTGTGCGACCATCCGCGCAACATCCCGGACGACGTGCTGGAACGACTGCCGGTCAACGGCGGCGTGGCGATGGTGACGTTCGTCCCCAAGTTCGTGCTCCAGGCGGCCGTGGACTGGACGGCGGCGGCCGACGAGAACATGCGCGCGCACGGCTTCCACCATCTCGCCACCACCCCGGAGGCGATGAAGGTGCACCGCGCCTTCGAGGAGAGCAACCCGCGTCCGGTCGCGACGGTCGCCACGGTCGCTGACCATCTCGACCACATGCGCGAGGTCGCCGGCATCGACCACCTCGGCATCGGCGGCGACTACGACGGCACCGCGTTCACCCCGGACGGTCTCAGCGATGTCTCCGGCTACCCGAACCTGATCGCCGAACTCCTGGACCGCGGCTGGTCGAAGCCCGACCTGGCCAAGCTGACCTGGCAGAACGCGGTACGGGTCCTGGGTGCGGCGGAGGACGTGGCCCGCGACCTGCGGTCGACGCGGGGGCCGTCCAACGCGACGATCGAGTCACTGGACGGCTGAAACGGCGGCGGTGGCCCGGGCGGCTGGTCCGAGTGGGGGCGGGGTGACAGGGCGGCGGGTCGTCAGCCGCGCGTCATCGTGTAGCCGAGCCCCCGGACCGTCCTGATCAGCGACTGGTCGTCGTCGCCCAGCTTGCGGCGCAGGTAGTACACGTACGTCTCGACGGTCCCGGAGCGGGAGGGCGCCCCCCAGACCCGCTCCAGGATCTGCTTCTTCGTGACGACCTGGCCGACGTTGCCCATCAGGTAGCTCAGCAGGTCGAACTCGCGGGCCGACAGCTCGACGCGGGTGTCGTCCCGCCAGACCGCGCGGCGGTCCACGTCCACCGTGAGGCCGCCGTTGCGCAGCAGCCGGCTCTCGTCGGCCAGGTCGCGTGCCAGCAGCTCCTGGAGGCGTGCGACCGCCTCGGCCGGCGCGAAGGGCTTGGTGAGGTGCCCGTCGGTGCCCGTCATCACGCGGCGCGCCGCGGCCCGGGCCTCCGGCTCCTCGCCGGAGAGGAACAGCACCGGCGCGTTCACCCCGGCGGCGCGCAGCTCCTCGTACGTCTCGATGCCGTCGTCGTCCGGCAGCGCCAGGTCCAGGACGACGAGGTCGGGCCGCGCGGAACGGACGACCGGTATCGCGAACCGGCCGCGGCTGGCCGCGTACACCTCGAAGCCCAGCGTGCTGAGCTCCGTGATCAGGGGCCGGGTGCGGGGGTCGGCGTCGATCACGAGGGCACGGAGCGGGGCGGGTCTTTGAATGTTCACGTACTGAAGACGAAGGTCCCCGTACAAAGGTGCCCGATCGGCCCCGAACTCCCGCCCGAAGGGACGGGAGTTGGGGGGAGGGAGGGATCAGACGGGGTCGATCCGGCAGAGGCAGAAGGGATGCCCGGCCGGATCCGCGTAGACCCGGAAGCCCTTCTTCTCGTAGTCCTCGCGGTCCAGGACGCTCGCGCCCAGCGCCAGCACCTTCTCCTCGGCCGCGTCGATCTCCTCCCAGGTGGACCCGGCGTCGAAGTCGAGGTGGAACTGCTGCGCGTTGCGGTCCGCGCGCGGCCACTCCGGCGGGGTGAGGCCGGGCGCCCGCTGGAAGGCCAGCCGCGGGCCGTCCGGAATACGGAGCACGACCCAGTCGTCGTCCGTGCCCTCGGGGGTGCCGCCGCCGACCTGTGCGTAGAACTCGGCGAGCAGGCGCGGTTCGGGGCAGTCGACGACCACCGAACGGATGCGTGCCACGGGTGTCATGAAGTCCTCCCAGGTCAGCTGAGACAGAGGCAGAAAGGGTGCCCTGCCGGATCGGCGTACACCCGGAAGGTCCGGGAGCGGTCCTCGGCGTCCAGTGGCTTCGCGCCCAGCGCCAGCGCCTTCTTCTCGGCCTCGTCCAGGTCCGCCACGACGAGGTCCAGGTGGAACTGCTGCGAGCCGTCGGACGAGGGCCACGTCGGCGGTACGTGCCCCGGGCGGCCTGGAAGGACAGGGTCTGCCCGTCGGACAGCTTGAGGTCCACCCAATCCCCCTCGTCCTTCGTCGTGCCGCCGAGCACATCGGCGTAGAACCCGGCCAGGGCTCGAGGGTCGGGACAGTCCAGGACGACGGTGCCCAGCTTGGCGAACGGCATGACTTCCTCCTTGAAGCCGCAGTTACCTCGGTTACCTGTAGAGGAGAGTAACCAGTAACGGTTACCGCATGCATCCCTATTGGCGGTAACGTCGCGAGCATGAGTGAGAGATCGCCCGCGCCCGGCGGTCTGGCCCTGATCCAGTCCCTGGTGAACACGCTGGACATCGAGTCGGACGCCGACTCGCTGGACTCGGTGGAGGGCCGCGCGCGGTTCGGTGTCGCCGAGGACGAGCTGGCGGGGGCCCGCGAACTGCGTGAGTCCCTGCGCGCCGCCCTGCTCGCCCACGCGGGCCATGCCCCGCACCGCACGGTGATCCCGCTGGGCGAGCTGCTCGCACGGGCGCCCCTGGTCGTGACGGTCGACGCGGCAGACGGCTCCGCGGCCCTCGCCCCGGCCGACGAGGGCCCGCTGCTGTCCCGGGTCGCGGCGGCCGTCGCCCAGGCCCTCGTCGAGGGCACCTGGACCCGCCTGAAGGCCTGCGAGGCGGCCGACTGCCTCTGGGCGTACTACGACCGCAGCCCGGCCGGCCGCGGCCGCTGGTGCTCCATGCAGGTGTGCGGGGCACGCGCGAAGATGCGGCGCTACCGGGCGAAGGACTGAGCTGCGGCCAGGGGCTGAGCTGCGGCCGAGGCCCGGCCCGTCCTCGAGGTCCGGCCTACGCCTCCTCCCTCCGGGGTGACGAGGCCCGGGAGCCGACCAGCAACAGGCACAGCACCGCGACCCCGGCGACGATGCCGGTCAGCACGAGCAGGGGATCCAGGGGGCGGGCGGTCGAGGCGGCGGACTGGGTCGCGGGCATCTGCGCGGCCGGCGGATCCTGCGGTGACGGGGACGTCTGCGGCGCGGCCGCACCGGACGCGGTGGCGGACGGCGACGCCGACGGCATGCGCATCGGCGGCGCCTTGCTGCTCGCCGCGGTCCGGGGCGGCGTGGGCGCCCGCTGTTCCGTCGAGCCGCCGGAGCCGCCCGAGCCGCCGGAGGAGGTCGAGCCCACGGAGTGTTCGTGCGTCGGCGCCGCCGGTGCCGCCGGTGCCGCAGGGCGGACCGTGATCCCGGCTGTCATGTTCGGGTGGACGGTGCAGTAGTACCCGTACGTCCCGGCCGCGGTGAACGTGAAGCTCCAGCTCTGCCCCTTGTTGAGCATGGGGGAGTGGATCGAGACCGGGCCCGAGGTGGTCTTCACGTCGTGCGGTGCGGTGTCCTGGTTGGTCCAGGTCACCGTGGATCCGACGGGGACGGTCAGGTTCGCGGGCGAGAAGGCGTACCCCTTCATCGTCACGCTGTACGAGGCCGCCGACGCCTGCCCGGCCGGCAGCAGCGGCAACGCGAGAAGCGCGAGGACGGCGGACACGGCGGCACCCCGGGCCGTCCGCCGGGCCGCCCGGATCGCCCTCACGCGAACTCCGCCGCGACCAGCAGCCGCAGCCGGGTGGCCGGCGTCCGCCACGGCAGCCGGAACCCGGTGGCGCGGCGCAACAGCCGGTACGGCAGCCGGGCGCGGCCCACGACGAGCAGCCCGTCGTCGGACCGCTCCACCACCCGCAGCCGAAGCAGCACCGGGAAGGCGACCCCGTTCACCGCGAGGTCGCCGGTGAGTCGGAGATGGCCGGGGGACTCGTCGACGCGCTCGGAGGTGAGGGCGGCGGTGAGGTGGCGGCCGCCGAACTCGAAGCGGAAGTCGGGGTGTTCGTGGCCGACGGCGTCTTCGGTGTGCGCGACCTGCCCGGTGGGGGCGGCGTGCTCGGCGTGTTCCGCGGGCTCTGGGCCGGCCGGCACGGTCAGGCAGGCCCCGGCCAGCGTCACCCGGCGGCGCAGCGTCGGCAACGGGCCGTACCAGGCGGTGAGTTCGACGAGCGAGCGGCCGGCGGCCACGGTGTACCGGCCGGGCAGGGGCAGTCGGCGGTCGTCGCCCACCTGTGACTGAGGCGGGGGAGGGACGGTGGGCAGGGTGACGGTCGTCATCCCGGTCTCCTTGGAAAGCGGTTCCCGATGCGTGGCGGTGGAGTGGAGAATGGACACGGTCGCCGCTCCGGCCGGCTGAGCCCCGGCCGGAGCGGCGTCCACCCGTGTCGCGGACCGCGTCAGCAGTTGTCGGTGATGTAGTCCGTGGTGGGCGTGAGCATCTGCCCGGCCCAGACGGTGTGCATCTTCACGTAGCTGTCGACGTTCAGCAGGTCGGTGACCTGCTGGCCGAGCGACTCACCCAGGTGTGCGCTGTTGACGTGGTTCAGCAGCGTGCTGAGCGTGCTGTCGAGCACCGTGCCGCCGCCTTCGACGGCCGGCTTGAGGATGCTCTCGACCCACACGGTGTGCATCTTGATGTACGAGTCCAGCGCGAGGGCGTCCTGCACCTGCTCGCCCGGCGACCGCTCCAGGTGCGCCGCGTAGAGGTGCTGGAGGATCGGCATCAGCACGTCCTGGGCGCTGGCGCACTGCTCGTCGCCACCGGAACCGCCGCCCGTACCGCCACCGGAACCACCACCCGTGCCGCCCGTGCCGGTCGGCATCGGCATGCCGGTCGGACCCGCGGTGGGCGTCCCGGTCGGGGTGCCCGTGGGGCCCGTCGTGGGCGTGCTCGTGGGAGCCGTCGTCGGGGTGGGCGCCGGCGTGGAACCGCCACCGCCGCCACCGGCCGCCACGACCTTCACGGACGAGACCATGTCCGGGTGCACCGCGCAGTAGTACTCGTACGTCCCCGCCTTGGTGAAGGTGTACGACCACGAGTCGCCCTGGTTCAGGGTCCCCGAGTCGAACTTGACCGGGGCCTTGGTGGTGGTGACCGTGTGCGGCGCGCTGTCGTGGTTGGTCCACTGGACGGTCTGGCCGACCTCGACGACGAGCTGTTTCCCGTTGCCGAACTTCATGCCCGAGATGTCGACCTGGTAGTCCGCCTTGGCGGCCGCGGCGGGCCGCGCCTCGGCGGCAGCCGCGGGCGCCTGAGCCGCGCCCGCGTTCTGCACCGAGTCGGACTTGGAGCCCGAGACCGCGCTCAGCAGTCCGAGGCTGAGCACGGCGGCCAGCGCCGCACCGAGCCCGGCGACCAGCAGGCCCCGGTTCCCGGCGGGCGGCCTGCGCCGCCGGTCACCGGTGTCGTTGTTCTGCGTCACTGCAACTCCTTGTGCATTGGGGAGAGTTCAACGGCCGGGGTCGGCCGTGACCAGCAGACTCGTCACGGCGAGCACGACGAGGACGAGCCCCGTCTCGGCCGCGACCGAGTAGCCGAAGGACCGCACGGTGGCGGTGTCGCCGCGCAGCAGCACGGCGAGATCGAGGCGGGTGCGCACCCACTGGCGGCTCGCGTACGCGGCGAGCAGGACGCACCCGAGAACGCCCGTCTTGAGCAGCAGCAGCTGCCCGTACGAGGTGTGCAGCAGGGCGCCGTAGGACCCGACCACCTGCCAGGCGAGCACCAGCCCGGCGCCGACGATCCCGGCGACGCTCACGGCCGCGAGCCGCGAGTAGCCCGGCACCACCGCCGCCAGCTCCCCGGCCCGCCGTCGCGGCAGCACGGCCAGCGCGAGCATGGCCAGTCCGCCGATCCACAGGGAGGCGAAGAGCAGATGGACGAAGTCGGCGACCGCGCCCCAGGTGGGCTCGCTGCCCTCGGAGTTGTGGCCGGTCATCCCGGTCGTCCGCAGCAGCCCGAAGGTCACCGCGAGGGCGCCCACCCGCCAGCCCGGGGAGCGGGAGGCACGGGCCCCGCCCTGTAGCAGCGCGCCGAGCACGACGGCCGCCAGCACCCACAGCAGCGTGCGCGCGGCGAGCACGACGCCGGGTTCGGTGGTCAGCACGTCGGCGTACGTCGCCGGGCGCAGCGCGTCCCGGACGCCGCCGAGCGCGGTGTACGCGCCCTGGAGGCCGATGCCCGCGACCGTCGCCAGCAGCCCTGTCGTCCAGGCGAGACCGAGCAGGGCCCGGGCCCGCGGCTCGTCCGCGCCGCGCGGCCACAGCAGCATGAGGAAGCCGAGACCGCCCACGTACAGGGCGAGGGCGAGGTAACCGGCCCAGCGGACGGCGACGAGGCCCTTGCGCACCGAGGGGGACGGCGCGGGAGCGGGAGACGCGGCCTCACCGCCGCCAGTCGTGGCCTTCGCGGCAGGCGTGCCGACGGTGAGGGCGATCCGGCCGGAGGAGGCGTGCCCGTCCTCCTTGTCGACGACGGACCAGACGACGGCGAGATCGCCGTGGTCCGGCGCGGCGAGCGCGACCCGCACGGCGCGGGTGCCGCCCTTCGCCGCCGCCGCCCGGGACACCGGAAGCCGGTCGCCGTCCACCGTCAGCACGCGTACGTCGGTGAGGTCGACGGGCTCGTCGAAGGTGAGCGTCAGGTGGCCCGGTGCCTTCTTGAGGTGCGCGCCGTCCTTGGGCGAGGCGGAGACCAGCTCGGTGTGGGCGGAGGCGGCCTGGGGCGCCCCGACCAGGGCGTAGAGGAGCGGGGTGAGCAGGAACAGGAACAGGGTGCGGCGGAGCGGCGTGGTCACGGCGTCGCCTCCGGCTGGGGGGAGGAGCCGGTGCCGAGGAGGCCGGTCAGGGAGACGGAGGCGAGACCGACGCAGGGGGACGGTTGCGGCTCGGGTGTCTCGTCGCTGCCGTCGAGCAGCCCGAACACGGGCTGGGTGAGCCCGCCGAGCAACGGCCGTACGAGGGTGACCTCGCCGTCCTGGCAGCCGTCGCCGTCGGCGGGGGTGGAGCCCGAGGGGGAGGGGGTGGGCGTGGGGGAGGGGGAGGTGGTGCCGGCGGGCGGTGCGGGCTGGTGACCCGGGTGACCGGCCTCGCCGGTGCCGCCCGCCTGGCCGCCGGTGCCGTAGCCGTAGCCGGTGTCGACGCCGGTCCCGCCGTAGCCGACGCCGGTCCCGCCGTATCCGGGCATCCCGCCGGTCCCGACGGGGTACTGGCCCATTCCGGTGCCGGGGTCCTGCGCGCCGGAGCCGCCCGGGGCGGTCGGCGTGGGGCTGGCCGGTGCCGTGGCGGCGGGCGGTGGCGTGGGAGCCGTGGCGGCCTCTCCGGAGGCGGAGGGGGCGCCGATGCCCGACGCGTAACCCAGCACGATCACCACGGCGCCGACGAGTGCTCCCGCCACCAACTCGTCGCGGTGATCCCGTGGCCACTCCGCCCTACGGAACAAGGGCATGTGTTCTCTCCTGGCATGGTCGGGTCAATCCACATGAGGGTGTGGCGAATGACGACCAGTGGAGTGGAGTGCGGATTCCGCGTGAATACGCCTCGGTTAATCGATTGTTGCCTAGCTCTCCATCGCGAGGGTGTCCACTGTGAGATCGGTCCATTCCGCATGCTGCTCGGATGGACCTCGAATAAAATTCGAACTCATGTTGATGGTTTCGCGGACGGCGGCATATGCCAGCCGTGAAGTCGGGTGCCAGCATCGGGGGAACTGGCGCCACCGCACCCAGTCCGTCAGGGCGTGGAGGCGCATGACGGGCAGGAAATCTCCGCAGTCCGGTCTCTTTCTTCACCGATTCCGCGAGAATTCCTCGACCTTCGGCAAACCTGTCAGCAATTCACGGAACTCGGTGCCGATTGCGGCGCCGCGATGCTGACGACATCCGTACCGAGTTCCCTACCCAGTTCCGCGCCGAGCCTCTGCCGAGTTCCGCGCCGAATTTCCTCAGGCCGTCGGCCGCCCCATCGCCCGGTACGTCCAGCCGGCCTTCCGCCACAGCTGGGGATCCAGGGCGTTGCGCCCGTCCAGGACCAGCTTGGTCGCCGCGACCTCACCGAGCGCCGCCGGGTCCAGCTCACGGAACTCCCGCCACTCCGTCAGATGCAGCACCGCGTCCGCGCCCCGCACCGCCTCCACCGCGGAGTCCGCGTACCCGAGCGTCGGGAAGACACGGCGGGCGTTGTCCATGCCCTTCGGGTCGTACACCGTCACCTGGCCACCCTGGAGGTGGATCTGACCGGCGACATTGAGCGCCGGCGAGTCCCGGACGTCGTCCGAGTCCGGCTTGAAGCTGGCGCCGAGCACCGCGACCCGCTTGCCCAGGAAAGCCCCGCCGCCCAGCGCCTCCCGCGCCAGCTCCACCATCTGCCCGCGCTGGCGCATGTTGATCGAGTCGATCTCGCGCAGGAAGGTCAGCGCCTGGTCGGCACCCAGCTCACCGGCGCGCGCCATGAACGCCCGGATGTCCTTCGGCAGACAGCCGCCGCCGAACCCGATCCCCGCCCGCAGGAACTTCCTGCCGATCCGGTCGTCGTACCCGATGGCCTCGGCCAGCTTGGCCACGTCGCCGCCGGAGGCCTCGCACATCTCCGCCATCGCGTTGATGAACGAGATCTTCGTCGCCAGGAAGGAGTTCGCGGAGGTCTTCACCAGCTCGGCGGTCGGGAAGTCGGTGACCACGAAGGGCGAGCCGGCGGCGATGGGACCCGCGTACACCTTCCGCAGCAGCTTCTCCGCCCGCTCGCTGCGCACGCCCACCACGATCCGGTCCGGGTGCAGCGTGTCCTGGACCGCGAAGCCCTCGCGCAGGAACTCCGGGTTCCAGGCCAGCTCGGCGGCCGCGCCGGCCGGGGAGTTCGCGGCGAGATAGGCGGCGAGCCGGTCGGCGGACCCGACGGGCACGGTCGACTTGCCGACCACGAGGGCGGGCCCGGTCAGATGCGGCGCGAGGGAGGTGATGGCGGCGTCGACGTACGACATGTCACAGGCGTACTCACCGTGCCGCTGAGGGGTGTTCACGCACACGAAGTGGACGTCGCCGAAGGCCGCCACCTCCGCGAAGTCCATGGTGAACCGCAGCCGCCCGGTCGACCCCTTGATCCCGGCGACATGCTTGCGCAGCAGCTCCTCGAGCCCCGGCTCGTACATGGGGACCTCGCCCCGCTGGAGCATCTCGATCTTCTCCGGCACGACGTCCAGCCCCAGCACCTCGAATCCGAGCTCGGCCATGGCCGCGGCGTGGGTGGCGCCGAGGTAGCCGGTTCCGATCACGGTGATCTTGAGGCTCATGGGTGCTCCAGGGGTCTGGCTGTGGGGGTGCGGGGTGGCTTCGAGGTACGGCTGTGGGGGTTCACAGGTGCGCTGGAAGAGCATAGTCCGGGGAGGGGAACGGGCCTGGAAGGCCAGCTTTCCGGCTGTCGCCAAGCTCACGTATCACTCAGGTGGGCGGGCCCTTAAAATTTGAGTTACTTAACGGTAATTAGCGCCAGCATCACAGCGTCTTTGGAGCGTGAGAGACCTTGGCCGGATCGGCTGATTTCGACCTGTACCGCCCGTCCGAGGAGCACGACATGCTCCGGGACGCGATCCGTTCACTGGCCGAGGCGAAGATCGCGCCGTACGCCGCCGCGGTGGACGAGGAGGCCCGCTTCCCGCAGGAGGCACTCGACGCGCTCGTGGCCAACGACCTGCACGCCGTGCACGTACCGGAGGAGTACGGCGGCGGCGGAGCCGACGCGCTGGCCACGGTCATCGTGATCGAGGAGGTCGCCCGGGTCTGCGCCTCCTCCTCCCTGATCCCGGCCGTGAACAAGCTGGGCTCGCTCCCGGTGATCCTCTCCGGCTCCGAGGACCTGAAGAAGAAGTACCTGGGTCCGCTCGCCAAGGGCGACGCGATGTTCTCGTACGCCCTGTCCGAGCCGGACGCGGGCTCCGACGCGGCCGGCATGAAGACGAAGGCCGTCCGTGACGGCGACCACTACGTCCTCAACGGCGTGAAGCGCTGGATCACCAACGCGGGCGAGTCCGAGTACTACACGGTGATGGCGGTCACCGACCCCGAGAAGCGCAGCAAGGGCATCTCCGCCTTCGTCGTCGAGAAGTCGGACGAGGGTGTGTCCTTCGGCGCCCCCGAGAAGAAGCTCGGCATCAAGGGCTCCCCGACCCGCGAGGTCTACCTCGACAACGTCCGCATCCCCGCGGACCGCATGATCGGCGAGGAGGGCACCGGCTTCGCGACGGCGATGAAGACCCTGGACCACACCCGCATCACCATCGCCGCCCAGGCCCTCGGCATCGCCCAGGGCGCGCTGGACTACGCCAAGGGCTACGTCCAGGAGCGCAAGCAGTTCGGCAAGCCGATCGCCGACTTCCAGGGCATCCAGTTCATGCTCGCCGACATGGCCATGAAGATCGAGGCGGCCCGCCAGCTGACTTACGCCGCGGCGGCCAAGTCCGAGCGCGTCGCCGCCGGAGGTGGAGAAGGGGGCCTCACCTTCCAGGGCGCGGCGGCCAAGTGCTTCGCCTCCGACGTCGCGATGGAGGTCACCACGGACGCGGTCCAGCTGCTCGGCGGCTACGGCTACACCCGGGACTACCCGGTGGAGCGGATGATGCGCGACGCGAAGATCACGCAGATATACGAGGGCACGAACCAGGTCCAGCGCATCGTCATGGCCCGCAACCTGCCGTAACTCACGCTCCGCAGCCACGCGCTCGCTGCTCCGTTCGCCCTCCGTCCGCTTTGTCGGGTGGAGGGCGGCGTGTTTTGTGTCAGCTTCGCAACAGGGTTGCCCTTATTTTCCGACGAACCTTGTAAGGGACGTACCTTCGCCCGGCACACTGGGGCCCATGAACGATTGGCCCGAGGCACCCGACAACCGCGGCAGCCGGTACGGACGCGGCAGCGCAGGCGCGCAGCCCGAGAGCGCCCGTGTGATGCGGCAGGTCCGCCGCGGCCCGGCGGCGCCGCCCGGCCAGGGCGGCTACGGTCCCGGCCAGGCGGGCCAGCAGTACGGCGGGGTCCCGCGGCAGCCGTCGTACGTCGACGGCGGCGACGGCAACGCCTACGGCAACGGGTATGACAGCGGCTACGACAGCGGCTACAACACGGGCCAGGTCTACGGCGGCGGTGGCCCGGGAGGCCCCGGCAGCCCCGGCAGAGGGCCGCGCCCCGCGCCGAACTGGCGCCGCCGTATCAAGTGGACGGCCATCACCGTGACGACCGTGCTGGTCGTGACGACCGTCGCCACGTACTTCTGGGCCGACTCCAAGCTCAACCGCGAGGTCGATCTCTCCAAGGTCATCGACCGGCCGGAGGCGGGCGCCGGCACCAACTACCTGATCGTCGGCTCCGACAGCCGCGCGGGCATGTCCGCGGACGAGAAGAAGAAGCTGCACACCGGCTCCGCCGAGGGCAAGCGCACCGACTCGATGATGCTGCTGCACGTCGGCAGCAACGGCGACACCCTGGTCTCCCTTCCCCGTGACTCGGACGTGGAGATACCCAGTTACAAGGGCTCCGAGTCCGGCAAGTCGTACCCGGGCACGGGCCGGCACGTGAAGCTGAACGCGGCGTACGCCGAGGACGGTCCCGAGCTGCTGGTGCGCACCGTCGAGTTCAACACCGGCCTGCACATCGACCACTACGTGGAGATCGGCTTCGCCGGCTTCGCGAACATCGTGGACGCGGTCGGCGGCGTCGATATCGACATCCCGCAGGACATCAAGGACAAGAAGTCCGGCGCGGACTTCAAGAAGGGCACGCAGACCCTGAACGGCGAGGAGGCCCTCGCCTTCGTCCGTACCCGGTACGCGCTGGCCGGCTCCGACCTGGACCGTACGAAGAACCAGCAGAAGTTCCTGAACGCGCTCGCCAGCCAGGTCGCCACCCCGAGCACCATCCTCAACCCGTTCAAGCTGTACCCGACGATGGGCGCGGGCCTGGACTCGCTGATCGTCGACAAGGACATGGGCCTGTACGACCTGGGCAAGATGTTCTGGGCGATGAAGGGCGTCAACGGCGGCGACGGCAAGTCGATGAACATGCCGATCTCCGGCTCCACGGGCGGCAACCTCGTCTGGGACAAGGCCAAGGTGAAGACCCTGGTCCAGGAGCTGAACGACGACGAGAAGGTCACGGTCGAGTGACCGACCCGAGCGGCGGAGCGCCCTTCGACGCGGTGCTCTGCGACGTCGACAACGTGATCCGCTTCTACGACTCCTCCAGGCTGAACGCCCTGGAACGCACCGCCGACCTGGCCGAGGGCACCACCATGAAGGTGGCCTTCGCACCGGAGACCATTCTGCCGCTGCTGCTGGGGCGGATCGACGCGCAGGAGTGGGTGCGGTCCATCGCCGACGGCCTGGACGGGCTGGTGCCCGAGCCGACGGCCTGGGAGCTGGGCACCACCCTGCTGGAGTCGCCGTTCAAGGCGGACGCCGAGGTGGTGTCCCTGCTGCGCCGGGCGCGCAGCCATCTCCCCCTGGTCCTCGTCAGCAACGCCACCCTCCGCCTGGAGGACGACCTCGCCGCGCTGGGGCTGACCGACCTCGCGGACCACGTCGTCAACAGCGCCCGCGTCGGCATGGTCAAGCCGGACCCGCGCATCTACCGGCTCGCCGCGTCCCTGGCCGCCGTCCGTCCGGACCGCTGTCTGTTCGTCGACGACAGCGAGGAGAACGTCGAGGCGGCAGCCGCCGTGGGCATGCGCCCGCTCCACTTCCGCGGCCCGGCGGACCTGGCGGAAGCGTTGCGGCCGCTGTTCTCCTAGCCAGCCCGGGAGGCCCCTCTCGGCTTCGGCGGGCTCGAGACCGGGGGCACCCCGCGAGGTGTCCCCGGCCCGGTGGGCGGGTCCTCACATCGTGGCGCCCGCCATCGCGCGGCAGGTCTCGGCGCAGCGGCGGCAGGCCTGGGCGCACGCCATCATCTGGGGGTCGTCGGGCATCGACATGCAGGCCTCGGCACACATGTCACAGGCCTTGGCGCACAGGGCGCACATCTCGGCCGACATCGGGGAACGGCGCATCATCATGTCCGAGCACATACGGGTCGTCTCGGAACAGTCGATCAGCGCGCGCATGACCTGCATCTGGGCCTGGCCGCCCTTCTGCATACAGGAGCTCATCGTCTCCTCGCACGCGCTGTGACAGGCCATGCACGCCTCGACGCAGTCCTGCATCTCCTTGCTGAGGGCGGTGGTGGTTGGCTGTGCCATGGTTCCTCCTTCGGTGGCGGGAACCGCGGGATCGGCTCCCGCACCTCCGTCCTACGCCTGCTCGGCCCCCTCCGCCATGGGGCGGACGGCACCAAAGGGACGAGGACCTACGAGCACACCGCGTCGTCCCCCCGCATCACACCGAACTCGCCCTGATACGGGTCCTCGGCCCGCACCTCGCGCACCTGCCGGAAGTCCGTGCCCGCGATCACCTTCAGCGTCGCTCCCAGCCCGTTCACCGCCCGCAGCTCACTGCCGGGAAGGGCGGTCGCCAGTGACTTCGCCGAGCGGTCCCAGCGGGGGTCGTAGGCGACGACGGTCCGCCGCACGGAACGGTCGGCCGCGTCCATGGGCCGGTGCGTCGTACGGAATCCGGCCGCCGCCAGTGCCGTGTCCACCCGGGCACCGAGGCCGGCGGTGTGCGTCCCGTTCTCCACCTGGACGCGGATCTGCTGCGGGGCCACCGGCACCCGCACCGCCTCGCGCTTCGTGCGGTGCGCGGACAGGGGCTGGTCCTCGCGCAGGGACCGGAAGAGCCGCTCGGCCTTCCTCTCATCCCATTTCAGGGTGGAACCGACGCCCTTCGCGAGGTACGCCATCTGCCCGATCGGGACCGTCGTGAACTCCGAGGACGACGGGGAGAAGTTGCGCATCGCCCGGCCCAGGTCCAGCAGTTCGCCCGTGCCGAAGCCCTTGTCGGCGCGTACGGATCCCAGGACGGCCAGGGTGACGTCCCTGAACTTCATCGGGTTGAGAAGGATCCCGGAGGAGGTCGCCCGCTCGATCAGGGCGGCCATGAAACGCTGTTGGCGCTGCATCCGGCCCAGGTCGGAGGAGGCGTCGACATGCCGGGCGCGGACGTACTGGAGGGCCTGGCCCCCGCGCAGGGTGTGCGCGCCGGGCGGCAGGTCGAGGCCGGTGTAGGTGTCCCGCAGGTGGTCGACGGTGCAGATCTTCACGCCGCCGAGGACGTCCACCGTCTTCATGAAGCTGGTGAAGTCGATCTCCAGGTAGTGATCGATCTTCACATGGGTCATGGCCTCGACCGTGCGCACGGTCAGGTTCGGGCCGCCCTCCGCGTACGCCGCGTTGATCTTGATGGGGTGACCGCCGTGCCGCTGCCCGGTGATCCGGTCGGTGTGCGCGGGCGCCACGGCGTACGAGTCGCGGGGCAGGCTCACGACGCTGGCCCGCTCACGGTCGTCCGAGATGTGCACGATCATGATCGTGTCGGTGCAGTGGCAGGGGGCGCCGCCGAGCCGGTACCTGCGCCGCTCGGCCTCCGTGATCTTGTCCCGTCCGTCCGTGCCGACCAGCAGCACGTTCATGCCGTGACCGGCCCGCGGCCGGTTCTTCATGTCCTTGAAGGGGTCGACCCGGGCGATGTCCGCGTCGATGCTCGTGACCACCGTGTGACCGATCCCGGCGGACGCGAGGACGACCACCGACAGCGTGGTCACCGTCCGCATGGCCCAACGCGGCCTTTTCCGCCGTACGGCGGACCGCTGCGGGCGGCGGCGCGGCTGGGGGCTGCGCTGCGCCGGTGCGGGGGAGCGGCGGGGCGGCGTGGGCATGGCGGGACACCTCCGCTGGGGCCGAACGTGGGATCGTGAGCACCGTAGGTCCATACGATCTGCGACCACGGGCGCCGCCCCGGGAGGGTCGCACTGGTGTCCCCCGTTCGCGGTAACGTGAGCCCCCTATGAACGCCAAGCCCGACGTGCAGCTCCCCGCCGTGTCTGTGATCATGCCCGTCCTCAACGAGGAACGGCATCTGCGCGGAGCCGTCCAAGCGATCCTCACGCAGGAGTACGCCGGCGAGATGGAGGTGGTGATCGCCCTCGGTCCGTCCACGGACCGTACGGACGAGATCGCGGCCGAGCTCGTCGCGGAAACCGCGTCCCACACGAACAAACGTGTGGTCACCGTCCCGAACCCGACCGGCCGCACGCCCGCCGCGCTGAACGCCGCGATCAAGGCCTCCCGCCATCCGATCGTGGTCCGCGTCGACGGGCACGGCATGCTCTCGCCGGACTACATCACCACCGCCGTACGGCTCCTCGAGGAGACCGGCGCGCAGAACGTCGGCGGCATCATGCACGCCGAGGGTGAGAACGACTGGGAGCACGCGGTCGCCGCCGCCATGACCTCGAAGATCGGGGTCGGCAACGCCGTCTTCCACACCGGGGGCGCGGCCTGCGAGGCGGAGACGGTGTACCTCGGGGTGTTCCGGCGTGCGGCGCTGGAGCAGCAGGGCGGCTACAACGAGGAGTTCATCCGCGCCCAGGACTGGGAGCTCAACTTCCGGATCCGGGAGGCGGGCGGACGGATCTGGTTCTCGCCGGACTTGAAGGTGTCGTACCGGCCCAGGCCGTCGGTGCGGGCGCTGGCCAAGCAGTACAAGGACTACGGCCGTTGGCGGCACGTCGTCGCCCGCTACCACCAGGGCTCCATCAACCTGCGGTACCTCGCCCCGCCGACCGCGGTGTGCGCGATCGCGGCGGGGATCGTGGTCGGCGCCGCGCTGACCCCGTGGGGCTTCGTGATCCCCGGCGGCTACCTCGCGGCGATCGCCCTCGGGTCCGTGCCGGCGGGCAAGGGGCTGCCGTTGAAGGCCCGGCTGCAGATCCCCGTCGCCCTCGCCACCATGCACATGTCGTGGGGCTGGGGCTTTCTGACCAGCCCGAAGTCGCTGGCGAAGCGGGTCATCGCGTCGCGCCGCCCGGCGGTCCACGCGGAGGCCACCTCCGCCTGACGGCGGCCCGGGGGAGCGCTGACGCGGACCGGGCGGAGAGCTTACGGGGACCGGGGCGGAGAGCGGACGCGGACCGGGACGGGCCGTGCGGGTCACGGCCCGCCCGGCCCGCCCGGTCCGTTCACCCGCTCGACCGGCTGAACGGTCGGCCCACGGACCGGCTCACCCGCTCAGCCGGCGCACTGCACCTTGTCCGCCGTGGACCTGGGCACGTTCGGGGTCTTGGCCGAGGACGCGTCGAGCTTGATGCCCGCGCCCGTGAAGTCCTCGCCGAGGATCAGGGTCATCGTGGGCAGGCCCTGGGAGTTGGTGACGCTCTTGCCCGGCTTCATCGCGGACCCGGACAGGCCCATGATGTCGGCGAGCCGGCGTGCCTGGTCGGCCTGGTCGGGGCCGTACTCCAAGGTTGTCTTCGCCTGCGTGGTCTGCGAGTTGCCCGCGTTCTCCGACCTGCCGACGCCCTCGCTGTTCTGCAGATAACCGAGTTCCTTCTGCGCGCTGCCGGCCGCCGCACCGCCGTTGAGGATGCGCACCCGCACCTGCGAGGCGTCCGCCTTGGTGCCCTTGAGGCGCGCGGCGACCTCCGCCTTCTCCTTCTTCTTCTGGGCCTTGACCTCGGTGAACGACACGTCGTCCTTGATCATCTGGAAGACCTGGGGTGCCGCGGACTCGTCGAAGATCACCGTCGCCCTGACCTTCTCGGTGGGGTTGTCCCGCACCGGGGTCGTGGTGAAGGTGATGTTCTTCGTCGGTACCTTCTTCAGCTCCAGGGCCATGTCCTTGAGCGTGCCGACGTCACCGATCGCGCTGTCCACGGTCAGCGCCTCGGTGGCGGCCTCGGCCAGCTTCAGCAGCTTCCTCGGGCTGGTGAGGGTGTCGCCGGAGGCCATCTTGCGCATCAGCGAGCCCAGGAACTGCTGCTGCACCTTGATACGGTCCAGGTCGCCCTGATTGCCGAAGCTGTGGCGGGTGCGCAGGAAGGCGAGGGCCTGCTCGCCCTCGACGGTGGACTCGCCCTTCGGCAGGACGAGCTTCGACTCCTTGTCGTCGACCGCCTTCGTCACGCACACCTTGACGCCGTCCACCGCCGAGGTCAGCGTCTTGACCGCGTTGAAGTCGGCCATCATGAAGTGGTCCACCCGGATGCCGGTGTTCTCCGTCACCGTGCGCATGGTGCAGCCGGGGTCCCGGCCCGCCTCACCGAGGCTCCTGTTGAACCGGACGCCCCGCAGCCCGGGCACGGTCGTCTTGGTGCCGTCCTCCTGCGTGGTGGGGCAGTCGGGGATGTCGACGATCAGGTCACGCGGGATGCTGAGCGCGGTCGCGTTGGAGCGGTCCTTGGAGACGTGCAGCAGGATCGTCGTGTCGGCGTGGCCCACGCTGCCCTTGTCGCCGTAGCCCCCGTTGCCCTCGCCGGTGCGCTTGTCGGTGCCGATGACGAGGATGTTGAAGGCCTCGTCCTTCTTGAAGTCACCGGCGCCCGCGTCACCGACGTCGGTCGTCTGGACGTTGCCCTCCAGGTGCCGGAGGTAGAGGTAGCCGGCGCCCGCGGCGGCGACCATGACGAACGCCATGGTGCCGCCGGTCCACAACAGGGCCTTCTTGGCCTTGGACGCCTTCTTGACCGGCCGGCGACCGCGCCGCCCCGGCAGCAGATCCTCGGGCGCCCCCGCGCCTCCGCGCGGGGGCGGTACCTTGCGCCCGGGGGACGAGGGCGGCGCCGTACGGCCGGCACCCGCCCCCCGGGGCCGGGGCACAGCCGACTGCGGCGCGGCTGCCAACTGCTGTGTGGAATCGTCC
Organism: Streptomyces sp. NPDC005263; assembly: GCF_042872365.1. Taxonomy (NCBI): domain Bacteria; kingdom Bacillati; phylum Actinomycetota; class Actinomycetes; order Kitasatosporales; family Streptomycetaceae; genus Streptomyces; species Streptomyces sp. NPDC005263. The sequence goes on from NZ_JBIAKJ010000012.1 coordinate 153,651, forward strand.
AGTCGCAGTTCGTATTCGCCGGTCTGCGGGTTTAACACCCACTGGTCTGCGGGGTCGACGTTCTCCGCCCGCCCACGGCCTTGCGTGTCCACCGTTGTCGGAATCCTCCGTCTGGGCCAGATCTCGTGGCCGGGGATCACTGGACCGCTCACACTATCCGCACACTTCGGCGGCCAGTGAATTTTCTGGGGATTGAGTGGCGAGGGAGTTGGACTACCAGCGGTAGGGCTGATAGACGGGCATGCACTGACCGCTGTCCGAGCCGTTGATGGCATCCGAGCTTCCGGGCAGGTCACCGGCCTTGGGAGCCTTCGGCTTCGGATACTCCGTGCCGGTACGCCAGTCGGCGCCGACGACGACCGTGACCCCGGACACGTCTGTCGACTTCTTCACCGAACTCACAGGAATCCCGAGGGATTTCGCGACCGCCTGGGCGTCGCCCTCCAGTTCGGCGCTCGGGTAGCGCACCACCGTCGACTCCTCGGAGAGCGCCACCGAGGAGTCCCGGGCCGCCTTCGTGAAGCCCTTCCCGACGAGCTCCTGGGCGATCGCGCCCGCGCGGCCGGACACCGGACCGAGAGTGGCGGTGCGGGTGGCGTTGGTCACCAGGACACCGATCTGGTCCTTCGCCGCGGCGGGGTCCGCGGAGGCCTTCTCGCTCGCGGGCTGCTTCGCGTCCGACGTCCCGTCCGTCTTCGCGCCCTTGTCACCCTTGTTGTCGAAGGGTATGTCGTCCCGGAGCATCGCCCACATCTTGTCGGCGTCGGCGCCGGCGGGCAGCAGGTGGTTGGCGTCCTTGGGGTCCTGCACGGTCGGCATCGTCGTCATGGTGATGCGGTCCGTGGGAACCGTCTTGAGCTGCATCCCGAGGTCGTACAACTTCTTCACCGTGCCGATCTCCTCGGAGACCTTCAGGGACTTGGTGGCCGCCTCGGCCAGGTTCATCAGACGGCCGGTGTCGGTGAAGGCGTTCTGGCCCTTCAGCGTGCGGATCATCGAGTTCATGTACATGTGCTGGGCCCGCGCCCGCAGCGGGTCACTGCCCCAGGCGTGCCGGGTACGCAGCCACTGCAGCGCCTGCTTGCCCTGGACCTTGGTCTTCCCCGCCTTCAGCTTCAGCCCGGAGCCACCGGGCACGCGGGGCAGCGGGCGGTCCCACACGTTCTGGTCCACGCACACCTCGACGCCGCCGATGGCGTCGGCCATGCTGACCACGCCGGCGAAGTCGATCGTCATCCAGTGGTCGATGTAGATCCCGGTGAGGTTCTCCCAGGTGGTCAGCGTGCAGCCGGCGCCACCGCGGGCCAGCGACTCGTTGATGATCTTGTTGGTCGCCGGGAACTTCTCGCCGGTGTCCGGGTCCTCGCAATTGGGGATGTCGACCCGGGTGTCACGCGGAATGCTGACCACCGCCGCGCTCTTGCGGTCCGCGGACAGGTGGATGAGCATCTGCACATCGCCCAGCGGCGGGTTGCCGCGGTTGTCCCTGCTGCCGCCGAGCGCCACGTTCGCGTCGGAGTTACGACTGTCCGAGCCGATCAGCAGGATGTTCATCGGCGTCTGCCCGGCCGCGTTGGGCTCCGCCTTGCGGGCCGTGGAGTCGCCGCCGCTGCGCTTGCCCTTCTGGATGTTGCCGTTGAGGTGCTCGTAGTAGAGGTACCCGGCGCCGGCCGTGCCGAGTATCAGCACCGCGAGGGTCGTCGCCGACCAGCGCAGCACCCGGTGCTTGCGCACGGGCGGTGCGCCCCGCCGTCCGCCGCGTCCGCCCCCGGTTCCGCGTCCTTCCCCCGTGCCGCGTCTGCCGGAGCCGTCCCCGCCTCCCGCCTCATCGCCGGAACGCCCGTTGCGCCGACGGGTCCCGCCGTCCCCACGGCGGCCGCCCTCCCGACCCGCGGCGTCCTGCCGGACGTCCGGTCGGGTTCCCTCCCCATGCACGCTGCTGCGCGTCATCTCCCCTGTCTCCCCACCCTCGCACCATCGAACGGGCCTGTCGTACGTCCCTATAGACGTACGACAGGCCCGTCAGGTCACTTGGCGCACTCGACCTTGTCAGCCGTGGACTTCTGGACCCCCTCCGGCGCCTTCGTCGGAGCGGTGAGCGAGACACCGGCATCCTCGAAGTCCTTGCCCAGCGTCAGTGTCATCGTCGGCAGGCCCTGGGAGTTGGTGACGCTCTTGCCCGGCTTCATCGCCGACCCGGACAATCCCATGATGTCCGCGAGCCGACGTGCCTGGTCGGCCTGGTCGGGAGCGTACTCGAGGGTGGTCTTGGCCAGCTCCGCGGGCGCGTTGCCGGCGTTCTCGGACTTCACCACGCCCTCGTCGTTCTGCAGGTACTCGAGCTCCGCCTGCGCGCTGCCGGCCACCGCGCCGCCGTTGAAGATGCGCACCCGCACCTCCGACGCGGCCGACTTGGCGCCCTTCAGACGGGCGGCCACGGCGGCCGCCTCCTTCTTCTTCTGGTCCTTGACCTCGGTGAACGACACATCGTTCTTGATCATGTCGAAGACCTGCTGACCCGTCGACGGGTTGACGACGACGGTCGCCTTGACCTTCTCCGCCGGGTTGTCGATCACCGGCACGGTGGTGAACGTCAGGTTCTTCACGTTGAGCTTGCCCAGCTCCAGGCCGAGGTCCTTCAGCTTGTTGATGCTGTCCAGCTGGGAGTCGACGGTCAGCGCCTTGGTGCCCGCCTCCGCCAGCTTGATCATCTTCGACGGGCTGGTCAGGGTGTCGTTGGACTTCAGCTTCCGCATCAGCGCGCTGAGGAACTGCTGTTGCAGCCCGATCCGGCTGAGGTCACCGCCGAATCCCACGGCGTGCCGGGTGCGCACGAACGCGAGCGCGGTCTCGCCCGAGATGTGCTGCGTCCCCTGCTTCAGGTCCAGATGCGAGTCCGGGTCCTTGAGGTCCTTGGCGAGACACACGTCGACGCCGCCGACCGCCGTGGTCAGCGTCTTGACCGCGTTGAAGTCGGCGACCATGAAGTTGTCCGGCTTGACCCCGGTCAGCTCGGTGACGGTGCGCGCGGTACAGCTGGGCGTCCGGTCGTCCTGGCCGAGGCTCGTGTTGAAGCGGACCCCGGGGGTGCCGGGGATGATCTTCTGGGTGCCGTCCTCCTGCGTGGTGGGGCAGTCGGGGACGTCGACGATCAGGTCACGCGGGATGCTGAGCGCGGTCGCGTTCGAACGGTCCTTGGAGACGTGCAGCAGGATCGTGGTGTCCGCGTGCCCGACGCTGCCGGCGTCGCCGTAGCCCTCGTTGCCCGCGCCCGTGCGCTTGTCCGTGCCGATCAACAGGATGTTGATCGCCTTGTCCTTCTGGAAGCCGCCGGTGCTCGCGCCGTCGTCGGAGACCGAGGTTATGTTGCCGTTGAGGTGCTCGATGTAGAGGTAGGCGCCGCCCGCCCCGGCCACCAGCACGAACGCCATCGTGCCGCCGGTCCACAGCAGGGCCTTCTTGGCCTTCGACGTCTTCTTGACCGGCCGGCGTCCGCGCCGACCCGGCAGCGGTTCCTCGACCGGCGTGCCACGGCGCCTGCGCGGCGGCGGGACATCGCGGCCGGGAGCCGCGGGCGACGCGGTACGGCCGCGTGTCGTGCCCCCCTCGACGGGGGCGGCGGCGCGCGGTCTGGGGACCGCCGTCGATTGCGGTGCGGAAGGGGTCAGTCGCAGTTCGTATTCGCCGGTGTTCGGATTGAGCACCCACTGGTCTGCGGGATCGATATCATCCGCCCGCCCACGGCCTGGCGCGTCCACGGTTGTCAGATTCCTCCGTCGGGGCACGCGGCACCTTCCCCCTCCAAAAGGCGCCCGGGTCTCGGTCACTCGGTGCACGGCCAAAGGACGGACCTCGTGGCTGGAACGCACCGGATCGCTCACACTAACGGCCCGATAAGGCGTCGAGCGACGCCGGTGACGCATTCCACTTCCCTACAACCGGGCAATTCGCTCATTTTCTCGGGCGAAGGTTCGTCACCAGGGTGAATCTTTACTTGCAGGGGTTCTCGGCGGCCGTGTTCCCGCGGAACGTGGGCGCGGGGGAAGCGTCGCCCGTGGGTTCGCCCGAGCGCTTTTCGCCCGCCTTTGCACCCTTGGACGCCACCGCGTCGGGGGTGCCGGTGTCGTTGTCGCTGTGGTCACCCTTGGACTCTGCGGCCGAATTGGGGCTTTTTGTCGCTGAATTCTGTGAGGTGGCCGCGGTCACCACGACCGGTTTGTCCGTGCGCAGCCGTTCGAAGAGCTTCTCGGCCTCGGGCTCCACGAGTTGGTCGCGATTGGCGTTGTAGACATACGACTCCCGGGGCACCGTAAGGAATTGCACACGTTCGGTGGGGATGTCGCGCACCCCGCGCACGAGTTCGTACAAACCGCGCAAGCTAGCCAGTCCCGGGTCCGTCGTGAGGGAGGACGTGGCCGCGTCCAGCACGGGGTAGAGCCGCACCGGATTGAGCAGGACGTCGTTGCTGCGGACCTTGTTGACCAGGGCGCCGAGGAAACGCTGCTGGCGGTCCATCCGGTCGGTGTCGCTGCCGTCGCCCAGCGATTTGCGCGCCCGCACATAGCCGAGGGCCTGCTCGCCGTCGAGCTTCACCCGCCCCGCCGGGAGCCGCAGTTTGGCCGCCTTGTCGTGGATCGGCTCGGCCAGGCACACCTCGACGCCGTCGACCGCGTCCACCATGTCCTTGAACCCGTGGAAGTCGAGGACCACGTAGTGGTCGACGCGGATGTTCGTGAGCCGCTCGACGGTGCGGACCGTGCAGGCCGAACCGCCCACCTGGAAGGCGTAGTTGAACATCGCGAACATGGGCTCGGTGCGGCTGCCGTCGGGCCGTCGGCACCCCGGCACGTCCACCATCAGGTCCCGGGGCAGCGACATGGCGGTGGCGCTGTGCCGCCCGGCGGACAGATGGAGCAGGATCGTCGTGTCGGACCGCTCGGTCCCGGAGTCCCGCCCGTAGCGCCGGTTGCCGTCCCCCGACCGCGAGTCCGACCCGATCACCAGGATGTTCTGCGCGCCCCGCACCAACGCGGTCGGCCGCTCCCGTTCGTACCGCGCGAGCTCGGCCGCGGCCTCGTCGTCCGGCGTGATGTTGCCGTCGAGCTTCGCGTAGAGGGCCCACCCGGTCCCGCCCGCCGCGAGCACCACGACCACGACGGCCAGCCCCACCCCCCGCAACCACCGCCGCCTGCGCCGCCGGGACAGCCCCCTCCCACTGGCCGAGGCCCCCACTCCCGGACCGAGGCCGACGTCGGCGCCGTTCCGTCCGGGGGGGCCTGCGGTGTCGGTCACGTCGGATCCACCCCTCATCGCGTACGAGCGCGTCGTGCGGACTGCTCCTACGACGATGGCGCGGACGGGGCGCCGAGGGCGGGTGGAACTGAGCCGAACGGGTGACGGGGAGGCTGCGCGACGAGGGGGGTGAAGGTTGCTGGACGGGGTGCGCGGGGCCGCGCGGCGGGGGGTGTGGAGGCTGCGTCTACCGGGCGGTCGCGGTGACGCGCTCGCTCTCGATCCGCTTCGCCAGCGCGTCCTCACCCAGGTGGTCCAGGTTCCGGCACAACACCACGGACCCGCCGGTGGCCAGTGGCGCGTACAGCCCGGCGTTCAGCCCCTCCCAGGTGTCGTACGGCAGCCCCGACAGCAGCCGGGAGCCGGGCCCCGTCAGCCCCACCGCCGTCGCCTCCGCCCGCGCCCGCTCGACGACCTGCGCCCCGCTGAACTCCCGTCCGGCCGTGATCAGCGCCGGCTCCTCGGGGTCCACCGGCGCGAACGGAGCGAACCGGTCACCCTGACCCGGAACTTCCACGGCGTAGTCCGCGAACCCCGCCGGGGTCTGCGGGAAACGCCCGCCGAGCGGTCGTAGCGCCAGGGCGACCCGCTCCCCGGAACACGCCCGCGCGGCCTCCAGCGAGTCCGGCCCGCTCACCACCACGTCGGCCGCCCCCGGATCCCCGCCGACGTCCGCGACCACCCCCACCGACGAACACGCCAGCAGCCACACCGCGGTCTGCCAGTGCGCGGGCAGCAACAGGCAGACCCGGTCGCCGGGAGCGGCGGCGAGATCGCCCTGGAGCAGGTTGGCGGTCTTGGCCACCCAATTGGCGAAGGTGGCCACGGACAATTCGACCCGTTCGCCGGTGGCGTCGTCGTAGAAGGTGACCAGCGGGCGTCCGGGGTCCGCGGCGAGCGCGGAACGCAGCAGGTCGGCAGGGGTGCGGTCGGTGGCGTTCACCCGCCGAAGCGTACGCGGGCCCGTCGGGCGCATCGAGTTCCCGGGCCTGCGCCGCGCCACCGGTTCGGCGCAACGCCGCCCGATGGCCCGTCAATTCCGCAATGGACAGATATGCATGACTATGTCCAAGATCGGGAACATGCGTGGATTCCTTGCTTCCTCGATCGGTGTCACCTGTGCGGCCGCCCTGGCTCTTCCGCTGACTCCGCCCGCGGCCGCGGTGAACACCCCGGCTGCGGCGAGTGCGGCGGCCACCGCGGCGCCGACGGACAACGCGGCCACGGCGACCGGCAGTCGGTCGACGGCGGAGGCGTCCGGCGGCACCCAGTCACTGCCGCTGGCGCCCCTGACCCGCGACCGCACCCTCGGCCGCGCCGACGAACAAGGCCTGCTCCGCCGGGATGTGCGGCACTTCTCGCTCGTCGGCGTGGTCTGGGACGACCCCACCACCGAACTCCACGGCCGAGTCCAGGTCCGTACCCGCGCCGTCGGCACGGGCACCTGGTCCGACTGGCAGGACGTCGAGACACACAACGCCGAACACGGGGCCGACCCGGACACCGCCGAAGGCGCCTCGGGGCGGGTGCGCGGCGCCACGGCTCCGCTGTGGGTGGGGGACTGTGACGGTGTGGAAGTACGTGTCCGGGCGGACGCCGCGACCTCGGCGCCCCACACCGACGAGACCACCGGCGGCCCCCGCGCGGCGACGGTGACCTCCCCCCTCCCCGCGGGCCTGCGCCTCGAACTGGTGGACCCCGGCGAGGACACCGCCTCGGCCACAGCCCGGACGACCGCTGAGGGCACAAAGGCCCCCGCGGCCACTGAGGACAGAGGGGCCCGCGCCGCCACAGCCCACGTCACCGCCCCGGAGCCCCTGGCCGGTCGCATCGCCGGCCGCATCGCCGGTCGCGGCACCGTACCGGCCGCCGCACCGGACAACGCCCTCACCGCCGTGCAGGCCTCCGCCGCCAACGCCGAACTGTCGGTCCCCCTCGGCGCCACCGCGATCCCCGCGCTCGACCGCAAGGCGACCGAGCGGGAGCTGTCCGTCCTGCGGACCGGCGAGTCGGCGCGGTATCCGCGGGCGAAGCCGTACATCGGACCGCGCCCGCGCATCGTCACGCGGCACGGCTGGGGCGCGAACGAGAAGCTGCGGGAGCAGTGGTTCGGCTACACGAACACGGTCAAGGCGGCCTTCGTCCACCACACGGCGACCGGCAATGGGTACAAGTGCGCGCAGGCACCCTCGGTCATCCGTGGTATCTACCGCTACCACGTCGTCAGCATGGGCTGGCGCGACATCGGCTACAACTTCCTCGTCGACAAGTGCGGAAACATCTACGAGGGACGTGCCGGGGGCGTGGCGAAGCCGGTCATGGGCGCACACACGCTCGGTTTCAACACCAACAGCATGGGGATCGCCGTCCTCGGCACCTACAGCTCCACCAAGCCGTCCGCCGCCACCGTGACGGCCATCGCTCGGCTCACCGCGTGGAAACTCGGCCTTCACGGGGGCAATCCGCGCGGAAAGACATATCTGAAGTCCGGTGGTGGCAATCTCTACCGAAAAGGCAAAAATGTGCGACTGAATGTGATCTCCGGTCACCGGGACGGCTTCGCCACCGAGTGCCCCGGCCGAAAGCTCTACGGCAAGCTCGGCACCGCCCGCACGGCCGCGGCCCGCTACCAGGGACGCTAGACCAGGGACGCCAGACCAGAAACGCCAGGCCGGATCGGACAGGGAACCACCAAGGTGTGTTCGGAGTCTGTTCGACTGGCTGGAGGACACATTCGCCGCCGACGGGGACAAAGGGCTGAATGCCGCCTGGCCGTCGAAGGCAGTGCACAACGGTCTGCATACACTGTCCGGCCGAAAGACAGTTCGGCCGGTCCCGGCAGGAAGCGGAGACGACAGGTGACAGAAGCGATCCTCCTGGTCGGCGGCAAGGGCACCCGGCTGCGCCCCCTCACGGTGCACACGCCGAAGCCCATGGTCCGCGCGGCCGGGGTCCCCTTCCTCACGCACCAGTTGGCGAGAGCGAGAGCGGCGGGCGTCGACCACATCGTGCTCGCCACCTCGTACCTGGCCGAGGTCTTCGAGCCGTACTTCGGCGACGGCTCATCGCTGGGCCTGCACATCGAGTACGTCACCGAGGAGGAACCCCTCGGCACGGGCGGCGCCATCCGCAACGTGGCCTCCCGCCTCCACTCGGGCCCCGACGACCCGGTCCTCATCTTCAACGGCGACATCCTGACGGGCCTGGACATCCGGGCGCTGGTGCGTACCCACGAGACCACGGGCGCGGACGTGTCGTTGCACCTCACCAAGGTCGCCGACCCGCGTGCGTACGGCCTGGTCCCCACGGACGACACGGGCAGGGTCCTGGCGTTCCTGGAGAAGCCCCAGACCCCCGAGGAGATCGTCACCGACCAGATCAACGCGGGGGCGTACGTCTTCCGCCGCTCGGTCATCGACACGATCCCGGCGGGCCGCCCGGTCTCGGTGGAACGGGAGACGTTCCCGGACCTGTTGGCGGCCGGGGCCCACCTGCAGGGCATGGTCGACTCCACCTACTGGCTGGACCTCGGCACCCCGGCGGCCTTCGTCCGCGGCTCCGCCGACCTGGTCCTGGGCCGGGCCCCGTCCCCCGCGGTCCCCGGCCGCGGCGCCGACCGCCTGATCCTCCCCACGGCCACCGTCGCGCCCGACGCCAAGCTCACGGGCGGCACGGTGGTGGGTGAGGGCGCCCTGGTCGCGGAGGGGGCGAGGGTCTTCGGGTCGACGATCCTCCCGGGTGCCGTCATCGAACCCGGCGCCGTCATCACCGACTCCCTCATCGGCACCCGCGCCCGCGTGGGGGAACGTTCCGTCCTCACCAACACGGTCATCGGCGACGGCGCGGTCATCGGCGCGGACAACGAGCTCCGCGACGGCATGCGGGTGTGGTGCGACGCGCGTATCCCGGCGGGGTCGGTGCGGTTCTCCTCGGACCAGTAGCAGCGGGAACGGCGACGCCGGGCCGGGCATCGCGCGCCTGTCCGGCGTCGGAGGGCCGGGACCGGGAGGCACCGGCCGGGCGGCTCACAACCGCCCGATGTCCCCCCGCGGCATCCGCGGCGCCCGCCGGGCCGGAACCCTCCCGCTCAGCAGGATCAACCGGGCCGCCCGATGCCGCTGCCCCGCATACGGCTCCAGCAACTCCAACATCACCGAGTCGTCGGCGTCCCGGTCCCCGGCCAACGCCCACCCCACGATCCCCGGCAGATGCAGATCGCCCACGGTCACCGCGTCCGCCGCGCCATGACTGCGCTGCACCACTTCCGCCGACGTCCACGGCCCGATCCCCGGCAGCACCTCCAACCGGGCCTGCGCGGCCGCCGCCTCCATCCGGACGGCCTCCTCCATCCGCCCCGCCACCCGGACGGCCCGCAGAATCGTCGACGCCCGCTTGTTGTCGACACCGGCCCGATGCCACTCCCACGACGGGATCAGCGCCCAGGTCCGAGGCGTCGGCATCACCCACAGCCGCCCACCCGCGGCGGGCCCCGGCGCGGGCTCCCCGAACTTGCGCACCAGCAACCGCCATGCCCGGTACGCCTCGTCGGCCGTGACCTTCTGCTCCAGGACCGACGGAATCAACGACTCCAGCACCAGCCCGGTCCGCGTCAGCCGAAGCCCCGGCCGCCGATGCCAGGCGCCCGCCACCACTCGGTGCCGAGGCGTGAACGCGGCCGGGTCGTCATCGGCCCCCAGCATCCCCGGCAACCGGTCAAGCAGCCACTCCGCCCCCGGCCCCCACGCCTCCCCGCGCACCTCACCGCCCACCGCGGAGACCCGCAGCGTGCCCGGCCCGACCGGAGTCAGGCTGGCCCGCCACACGGACCCGTCCGGCATCGCCCGGAACGTCGGATCACCCGGCCCCCGCCGAAGCGGCCCGAGCACCAGCCCGAGATCGACCGGCCACCCAGGCACCCACCTCCGCACCCGCCCCGCGTCCACCGACCCGGCACCCCGCGCGGCGGGCACGACAACCTCCCCACCGCGCACAGTCACACGCGTGGGCCGCGGAGTGAACCGTCCTGCCACGGATAAATCCCTGAAGGTAGAGGAAATGCCCTACGAGACTAAACGGAACCCACACCCACCTTCGGCCCCCGCCACCCACCGCCCCAAGGGGCGCGGGGAACTGCGCGACCAGCCCCCACCGGCCCGCAGCCATCCACCCACCTATTAGGGGCGCGGGGAACTGCGCAACCAGCCCCCACCAACCCGCAGCCATCCACCCACCCCCCAGGGGCGCGGGGAACTGCGCAATAACCCCCCACCGGCCCGCACTCGCCCCCAAACCCCTCACCCCAAACCCCTCAGTCCCGCCCCCCAGCGGAGCGTCACCGCACAGCGATAAATCCCCCGGCATCCCGCTCCCCCCGAGCCCGCGGCTCCTCCGCCGGATGCCCCACCGCCACCGCACCCATCGGATCCCACTCCTCCGGCAGCCCCAGCACCTCCCGCACCACCTCACGGCAGAACATCGTGGACGACACCCACGCCGACCCCAGCCGCTCCCCGGCCAGCGCGACGAGGAAGTTCTGCACGCCGGCCCCCATGGCGACCACGAACATCTCCCGCTCCGCCGTGTCCCGGCGCGGGTCGCCATACGTGTGCGACCCGTCCATGACGAGGCACGGCACCACGAGGTACGGCGCGCCGCGCAGCACGTCCCCCCGCCGCACCCGCTTGGCGATGGACTCCTCGCTCTTCCCGTCCCGCCGCAGATCGGCGATCCAGGCCTCGCGCATGGCGTCCAGCAACCCGGTCCGGGCGGCCTCGGACTCCAGCAGCACGAACCGCCAGGGTGTCGTGTGGTGCGGCGCCGGCGCCGTCACGGCCGCGGCCACGGCCCGTCGGACGGCCCCCGGGTCGACCGGCTCGTCCGTGAAGGCCCGTACCGTACGCCGCTGGGTCACCGCGGCCCGTACCGCTTCCGAGGTCCCCAGCCGGAACATGTCGTCGCGCGCGTCGCGCACCATGGTCCGCGCGCCCTCAGCGTGCTCCCCGGCCACCACGTGCGGCAGTCCGCGCACCACGGCGACGGGCAGCCCGGCGGCCTTGCCCTTCACCAGGTCGCCGGCGGCGGCCAGCTCGTCCGCCGTGGCGACGACCGTCGCGCTGAGCGGATTGCCGTGCGCGTCCGTGCCGCCGCGCAGATCGTCGAGCACCCGCACCCCGGCCGCGCCGATCGCCACGTCGGTGAGCCCCGCGCGCCAGGGCCGCCCGAAGGTGTCGGTGACGAGGACCCCGACGTCGACACCGAGGGCGTCCCGCAGGCTGTCCCGGATCGCCCGCGCGGAAGCGTCCGGGTCCTCGGGCAGCAACAGGACCGTCCCCGAAGGGGTGTTGGAGGCGTCGACGCCGGCCGCGGCCATCACCAGCCCCTGCCGGTTCTCGACGATCCTCAGCGCACCGCGCCGCGCCACCACCCGTACGGTCTCGGCGTCGATCGCGGCTTCCCGGTCGGACGCCCGGACCACCCGCCCCTCCGCCTTCGACACGATCTTCGAGGTGACGAGGACGACGTCCCCGTCGGCCAGCGCGGGCTCGGCGGCGGCGATCAGCTTGGCGAGGTCGTCGCCCCGCTGCACCTCGGGGAGCCCGGGCACCGCCCAGACCCGGAAACCGTCGACAGGTACGCCAGGTACGCCGTTCATACCGCCCGTACCTCCTCGGCCAGCGTCAGCGCCTCCCGGGCCATCCGCGCGGTCGCGTCGACGTCGGTCATCATCAGCGGCACGGCCCGGCACCGGATCCCGGCGGCCTCCACCCGCTCCACCACGTCCGCGTCCACGGTGTCGACCAGCCAGCCGTCCAGCAGGCCCGAGCCGTAGTGCTCGGCGACCGCCGAGGCCGTCGACTCCACGCCGATGGCCGCGAGCACCTTGTCGGCCATCCCGCGCACGGGCGCGTCCCCGACGATGGGGGACAGGCCCACCACCGGCACCCCGGCGTCGGCGATCGCCTCGCGGATGCCGGGCACGGCGAGGATCGTGCCGATGGAGACCACCGGGTTGGAGGGCGGGAAGATGACGACGTCCGCCTCCGCGATGGCTTCCAGGACGCCCGGCGCCGGCTTGGACTGGTCCGCCCCGACCGGCACGATCGCCTCGGCCGGCACACCGGCCCGCAGCCGCACCCAGTACTCCTGGAAGTGGACCGCCTTGCGCTCCCCGTCGACCTCGACGGCGACATGGGTCTCGACCCGGTCGTCCGTCATGGGGATCAGCCGTACGCCCGGCTGCCACCGGTCACAGAGCGCCTCGGTCACCGCGCTCAGCGGATAGCCCGCGCTGATCATCTGCGTCCGTACTATGTGCGTGGCGAAGTCCCGGTCGCCGAGCCCGAACCACTCGGGCCCGGCGCCGTACGCCGCGAGCTCCTGCTTGAGGTGGAACGTCTCGTCGTCCCGTCCCCAGCCCTGCTCCTCGTTGATGCCGCCGCCGAGGGTGTACATCACCGTGTCGAGGTCGGGGCAGACCTTCAGTCCGAAGAGGTGAATGTCGTCCCCGGTGTTGCCGATGACCGTGACGTCCGCGTCCGGCGCGGCCTGCTTGAGACCGCGCAGGAACCGGGCACCGCCGATGCCGCCTGCCAGAACCACAATGCGCATGGGCCAAGTCTTGCAGGCGGGTACGACACCGCGTCAGGCGGTCACACGAAGCGCCGGCCGGTCCCGGCCCGCTTTCGGCCGGTCCCCGCCCTCGTCACGCGGTCACGTCGTCCACGTCGTCGTGGGCCGCGGGGGCCGTGCACGCCAGGGCGGTCCGCCCGGTCGAACCCAGCAGGGACTGGGGACGCATCGGCATCTCGGTGAGGCCCGGGTAGTAGACGTGCAGGCTCACGGCGGGCTCCAGCGCGTCGTTGACCACCTCGTGCACGTATCCCGGGGCGAAGACCCGCTGGGTGCCCGCTCCGAGCGCGCGGGTGCCCCGCTCGGTCCGCTCGGTGAGGGTGCCCTCCAGGACGGTCAGGACTCCGGAGGAGCGGCCGTGGTCGTGCAGCCCGCTGCCCTGCCCGGGCACCCAGGACAGCAGCCACACCTCGTAGCCGGGCCCGGTGCGCAGCCGGTGGTACCAGCGCGTGGTCGCGTCGTACTGGACGAGGTGCTCCCACTGGGAGCGGTCGGCGGCGAGGGAGCGGGCCAGGCCGACGAACTCGGCGACGGTGGCCGGGTGCTCGCGCGGGGCCTGGAGCAGGTGCGGGACTTCGAGGATGTCGCCGGCGATCTGGATGTCGCTGTCGCTGTTCATGGGGTGGGTGTGTCCTCGGCGGAAGAGTGGGGGGCTGGGTGTCGCGTACCGTCCGCCCGGGTCGCGAGCGGGGAGGATGCCCGTGAGGGCTCGATCCTGGTGCGGATCCAAGGAAACGGCAGCCGAGTCGCGGTGGACTCACGTACAGCCGGAGCGCGTTGGGCTCAACAGCTGGGACAGCAACAACAGCTACAGCGAGCGTGGGCAGCACCGAGGGACCCGGCCGAGCGGGTCGAGGTGAGTGCCAAGTTCGCGAGCATGCCCACAAGGACATCGGTTCACACGTCCACTGTCAACTCGACACCCGACAAGTGGGACATCTTTCACCTCATCCGGTCCATCTCCAAGGTGAAAGGTTTGTGCAGGCGTTACCCGGGACACATGGCGCATCACCAGGCGCGCAAGCCCCGTTGTGATCCCGTGATGCGACTGTGATCCGGTTTGCTTCGATGCGCGCGTCGGAACGAGTTCGAACCCCCGGGCGTCCTCCTCCATGCAGGGCCGGAAAGGCCCTGCATGACAGGGGGTGCCCTCTCGGGCTTCGTCTGCATGTCAAGGTTTAGGACGATTTGAACACTTTCCGCTAGGCCTTGGTTCCGCAGAGTGAATAAGGGGCTCAATAGCAGATCTCGGCTTGACTCGCCCGGATCAGCACACTTGTAATTTCACTCGTGTCGTTCAGCCGACTTCGGTAACGGCTGGATCACGGGGATGCGAAAGACAGACGAGGGGCGCACATGACCGAGACGGTGCAGCAACTGCTGGTCGACGACGCGGACGAGGAACTCGGCTGGCAGGAGCGCGCGCTGTGCGCCCAGACCGACCCCGAGTCCTTCTTTCCCGAGAAGGGCGGCTCCACCCGCGAGGCCAAGAAGGTCTGCCTCGCCTGCGAGGTCCGCTCCGAGTGCCTCGAGTACGCCCTCGCCAACGACGAACGGTTCGGCATCTGGGGCGGTCTGTCCGAGCGCGAGCGCCGCAGACTCAAGAAGGCCGCCGTCTGACCGAGGAGCACCCGCCCCCCGTCCGCGCACACCTACGTCCACGAACGGCCCGTCGCCGGTGGGGCCGTCCACGGGCGGCCGGCCGCCCTCACCCGCCCGGCGCCCGGCCACCGCCCTCATCGAGGCACGACGCACCGCCCCTTTTGGTTCTGCCGATAGTGTGGGCGCTCGTCCGAGACTCCCCGCTGCCCCCCCAGGGGCACAGGCGTCCACCGCAGTCCAGCGAACCGGGGCCCGTACCTCGATGTCCGTGCACAACCACCCGGCAGCCCAGCACGACACCGCTGCCACACCTGAGTTCCCGCGTCATGTGGTGACCGCGGTCCTCGTCTCCCACGACGGTGCCCGCTGGCTGCCCGACGCGCTCACCGGGCTGCTCGGCCAGGAGCGCCCCGTGCAGTTCGCCGTGGGCGCCGACACCGGCAGCGCGGACGACTCCGCCCAGCTGGTCACCGACGCCCTCGGCGCCGACCGGGTGCTGCACCTCGCCCGGCGCACGGGCTTCGGCCAGGCCGTCGAGGAGGCCGGCCGCACCGCCCCCGTCCTGACGCCCGACGAGCTGCCGTACCTGAAGCGGCCCAGCGGCTGGGACCCCGTCAGCCGCACCTGGCGCGACGACGCCTACGACATGCCGGACCTCCCGCACGGCGAACCGGTCCAGTGGCTGTGGCTGCTGCACGACGACTGCGCCCCCGAACCGGACGCCCTGGCCCAGCTGCTGCGGGTCGTGGACAACGAGTACGAACTGGGCCGGGACGACGTCGCCGTCGTCGGCCCCAAGCTCCGCGGCTGGTACGACCGCCGGCAGCTGCTGGAGGTCGGCGTCACCATCGCCCACTCCGGCCGCCGCTGGACCGGCCTCGACCGCCGTGAACAGGACCAGGGCCAGCACGACCACGTCCGTCCGGTGCTGTCCGTGTCCACCGCGGGCATGCTGATCCGGCGCGACGTCTTCGAGCAACTCGGCGGCTTCGACCGCCGACTGCCCCTGATGCGTGACGACGTCGACCTGTGCTGGCGCGCCAACGCGGCCGGATACCGCGTGCTGATCGCCCCGGAAGCCGTCGTACGACACGCCGAGGCAGCCTCCCGCGAGCGCCGCGCCGTCGACTGCGCGGGCCGCACCACCGCCTCCCCGCACAAGGTCGACAAGGCTGGCGCGGCCTACACCCTGCTCGTCAACACGCGCACGGCCATGCTGCCCTGGGTGCTGCTGCGGCTCGTCCTGGGCACCGTGCTGCGGACCGTGGCCTACCTCGTCGGCAAGGTCCCCGGACAGGCCGTGGACGAGATCCGCGGTCTGGTGGGCACCCTGCTGCGGCCCGAGCGGATCCTCGCCGGCCGCCGCAGGCGCGGACGTCCCGCCGTCGGCAAGGAGGAGACGCGGCCGTTGTTCCCGCCGCCGGGTGCGACGATCCGCGCCACGGTCGAACAGGCCGCGGGTGACCTCTTCGGCAGCTCCGACCCGGAGGCCACCTCCGGCGCCGGCCGGCACGGCGGCGGGATCGAGTCCGGGCCCGGCGGCGACGACGCCGACTTCCTGGAGATCGAGCAGTTCGCCCGCCTCAAGCGCATCGCCCGCAAGCCCGGCCCGGTGCTCTTCCTGACGCTGCTGCTGGTCTCCCTGGTCGCCTGCCGCGCCCTCCTCGGCGGCGGCGCGCTGGCGGGCGGCGCCCTGCTGCCCGCCTCCGCCGACTCCAGTGACCTGTGGTCCCGCTACCTCGACGCCTGGCACACCGTGGGCGCCGGCGGCACCGCGTCCGCGCCGCCGTACCTCGCCCTCGTCGCGATGCTCGCGTCCGTGCTGTTCGGCTCGACCGGCCTCGCGATCACGATCCTGCTGGTCTGCTCGGTCCCGCTGGCGGGCCTCACCGCGTACTTCGCCTCCCGTCCGCTCGTCGAGTCCCGCCTCCTGCGGGCGTGGGCCGCCGTCGTCTACGCCTTCCTGCCCGCCGCCACCGGCGCCCTCGCCGGCGGGCGCCTCGGCACCGCCGTCCTCGCCGTCCTGCTGCCGCTCATCGCGCGCGCCGGCATCGCGGCCAGCGGCCTCGCGAACACCTCCGGCACACGCGGCAGTTGGCGCGCCACCTGGGCGTACGCGCTGCTCCTGACGGTCACCACCGCGTTCACGCCGATCATCTGGCCGATCGCGCTGGTCCTCGGCATCGGCCTGCTGGTCGTGCGCCGCGCCGAGCTCACCGCCTACGGCCCGCGCTTCCTGGCCCAGTTCGGTGTCCCCCTGCTCGTCCTCGCGCCCTGGTCGCTGACCCTGCTCCCGTTCGGCTTCTTCCAGGAAGCCGGCCTGGAGTACGGCTCCTCGGCGGCCACCGCCCTCGATCTGCTCGGCATCAGCCCCGGAGGCCCCGGCACGGTCAGCGGACTGATGCTCATCGGCGTGGTCCTGGCCGCGCTCGCCTCCCTGCTGCGCTCCGAGCGGCAGTTCGGCATCTGGACCGCCTGGGCCGCCGCCCTCGTCGGTCTGCTCTTCGCCGTCCTGTCCAACGCCTCCACCTGGGCCGGCCCGGCCACCCTCGTCTACGGCCTCGCCCTCCTGGCCGCCGCCGTGCTCGGCGCCGACGGGGCACGCTCGCGGGTGGCCGAGCAGAGCTTCGGCTGGCGTCAGCCGGTCGCCGCGCTGATCGCCTTCGCCTCGGCCGCGGGCCCGCTGCTCGTCGCCGCCGGATGGATGATCGGCGGCGCCGACGGGCCGCTGGAGCGGCGCGACCCGGTGCAGGTGCCCGCGTTCGTCGCCGAGGAGAGCGGCACCAGCGACCAGGCCCGCACCCTGGTCCTCGACAGCGACTCCGCCGCCCACGTCGGCTACATGCTGGTCCGCGGCTCCGGCGCCCGCCTCGGCGACGCCGAACTCACCGCCGCCGACGGCGGGAACAGCGGACTCGACAAGGTCGTCGCCAACCTCGTGGCCGGCTCCGGCGCCGACCAGACCGACCAGCTCGGCAAGTTCGCGGTGCGCTACGTCCTCGTCCACAAGGGCGCGCCCCGCGAGGTCACCCGCGTCCTGGACGCCACGCCGGGGCTGTCCCGGCTCAGCCAGCGGGACGGCAGCGGACTGTGGCGGGTCGACCAGGAGGTCGCGCGCGCCACCATCGTCACCGAGTCCGGTGCCCCGCGGCCCGTCGCCGCCGGTCCCGTCGACATCCACACCACGATCCCCTCCGGCGCCGACGGCCGCGTCCTGCGCCTGGCCGACACCGCCGCCGAGGGCTGGACGGCCACCCTGGACGGCCGGCCGCTCACCCGCACCACGGTCGACGGCTGGGCCCAGGGCTTCGAACTCCCCGCCACCGGCGGCGAGCTGGACGTCACCTTCGACGACCCGATCACCCACACCGCCTGGCTGTGGGCGCAGGGCGCGCTCGCCCTCGTCCTCGTCGTGCTGGCGCTGCCCGGCCGCCGCCGCCACGTCGACGACGACCTCCCCGAGGAGCCCGCCGTCCCCGCCCAGGCCGTCGCCGGCGAGGGCCGACGCGCCCGCCGTCTGCGCGCCCAGGCCGAGGCCGAAGAGGGCGCCCGGCCGGACGAGTTCCCACCCCCTCCACCGGGGGAGGAGGCCCCCATCCCCGCCGCCGTCCCACAGCAGTCCTACGGCCAGTGGGACACCCCCGGCTACACCGGCGCCGAGTACGGCAACGGCTACGGCGGAGAGCACTACCAGGACGCCCAGCAGCAGTACCCCGCGGGCGGCTACGACCAGCAGCCCTACCAGGCGGACCCGTACCAGGGCGGCCAGTACGACCCGTACGCGTACGGCGGTCAGCCCCAGCAGACGCCGTACGACCAGGGCTACGGCCAGGACTACCCCCAGCAGGGTTACGACCAGGGCTACGACCCCACCTACGACCCAGCGCAGCAGCAGCAGCAGCCGCACCCGCACGGCACCGGCCCTGAGCAGAGCCCCGACGGGAGCCAGCAGTGAACCGCACCACCCTGTCCCTGATCGCGGGTACCGCCGCGCTCGCCGCCATCACCGGATTCGCCGTCCTCGACACACCGGACGCCGCCGGCACCGACACCACGGGGGCGGCCGCCGAACTGCCGGTGGAGCGCACCCGCCTGGTGTGCCCGGCGCCCAGCCTCTCCGACCTCGCGGAGACGTCGTACACGTCCTTCACGCCCGTGACCAAGGGCGCCGGGAGCGACGGGAAGGGCGAACTGCAGCCGGCCGCCGGGCAGTCGGCCGACGGCACGGCCGCGTCGAAGAAGAAGACCAAGCCGGTCCTGACGCCGAAGGGCCCCGGCACCCCGGTCACCGGGGACGTCTCCGGCGCCGACAGCCCCGCGCTCCTCGGCACCGCCGAGGGCGGTTACGCGCCCGGCTGGACCCTCCAGGAGACCACCGAGGTCGCCGCGGGCACCGGCCGCGGTCTCCAGGGCGTCAACTGCACCGCCCCCGACACGGAGTTCTGGTTCCCCGGCGCCAGCACCGCCGCCGACCGCACCGACTACGTGCACCTCACCAACCCGGACGACTCCGCCGCCGTCGTCGACGTGGAGCTCTACGGCAAGGACGGCGCCCTGCGGACCACGGTGGGGGAGGGCATCACGGTCCAGCCGCACTCCAGTGACCCGGTGCTGCTGTCCACGCTCACGGCCGCGAAGCAGGAGAACCTCACCGTCCATGTGAACGTCCGCAGCGGGCGGGTGGCGGCGTCCGTGCAGGCGCTGGACGACCGGCTCGGCGGCGACTGGCTGGCCGCGGCCACCGACCCGGCGGGCGGTCTCGTCCTCCCCGGCATCCCGAAGGACGCCACCGCCGTACGCCTGGTCGCCTTCACGCCCGGTGACTCCGACGCCGACCTGAAGGTGCGCCTGGCCTCCCCGTCCGGGTCCATCACACCCGCCGGGAACGAGACGCTGCACGTGAAGGCGGGCATGACGACCGCGGTCGACCTCGGGGACGTCACCCGCGGCGAGGCCGGCTCCCTGATCCTGACCCCGACCGACCAGTCCGTTCCGGTGGTAGCCGCCCTCAGGGTCGTCCGTGGCAAGGGGGACAAGCAGGAGACGGCGTTCATCCCCGCCGCCGCTCCGGTCGGCACCCGGGCGACGTCCGCCGACAACAGCGCCAAGGGCACCACGCTCACCCTGACCGCGCCGGGCCAGGCCGCGAAGGTCAAGGTCACCGCGTCGGCGGGCAGCGGCGGCGGCACTCCGGCGTCGAAGACGTTCACCATCAAGGGGGGCACCGCCCAGAGCGTCGAGGCGCCGGTCCCCAGCGGGCTGAAGGGCACGTACGCGTTGACGGTGGAGCCGGTCTCGGGGGGCCAGGTCTATGCCGCCCGGACCCTCGAGGCCACCGAGGGGGGAGTCCCCGGCTTCACCATCCAGACCCTCCCGGACGACCGGGGGATGGTGGCGGTACCGGAAGCGGACGAGGACCTGTCGGTGCTGCAGAAGTAACCGGACCGGGGTGCCTCGGGGGAGGACCGGCTGAGGTCAGTCCTCCCCGTACCGGGGATCCACCGTCTCCGGGGTCAGCCCCAACAGCTCGGCGACCTGCTCCACGACGATCTCGTGCACCAGCGCGGCCCGCTCGTCCCGTCCCTTGGTACGGATCTCCACCGGCCGCCGGTACACGATCACCCGCGCCCGCTGTCCGTCCTCGGAGGCGATCGTGCCGCCCAGCGGAACCGCCTCGTCGTTCCACACCTCCCCCGGCCCGTCGAGCCGTGGCACTTCGAGCACCAGGAAATCGATGTCGGCGAGCTGCGGCCAGCGCCGTTCCAGTCGTTCCACGGAGTCCTGCACCAGATCCGCGAACGCCTCCGCACGGCTCGTGGAGAGCGGCACCTGCGGTGGCGCGATGGGGCCGCGCATGCCACGTCCGTGGCGGTCACGACGGCGGGGCCCGGGCGCGGCGGCACGGGGCGTTACGGGGTTGTCCATCACTGGTGAAGCGTAGTCCTCGCCGCGCGCGCGTGCCCGACCCCCACGCGGCTTCGCGAGGCAGCCGTCCGCCTCGCACCGCATGTCGGTAGTTGACCATTCCAGCCAAGGTTGGGCTCGATTCCGTATCTCTACGCGACCGTCGATCTCGGGGTGATTGACGTGGTTTGTGCGGAGTGGTGACCTGACCCGGGCCGGCCCGTCCTCTCGGAATGTGGTGTCTGTGCAGGTCAGAGAGGTGTGCCCAGAGAGGCGTGTGGGACGTTTCACAGCACGACACAGTGGGGCGACCTGGAGCAGAGTCGTCGCGGCCCGCTCAAGAGTGCGGTACCGTCCAACGTCGTGAGCCCTGTACGTCGCTGTTCGCGCACCGCTTGCGGCCGTCCCGCCGTCGCGACGCTGACGTACGTCTACGCCGACTCGACCGCGGTCCTCGGCCCGCTCGCCACCTACGCCGAACCCCACTGCTACGACCTGTGCGCCGAGCACTCCGAGCGCCTCACCGCCCCGCGCGGCTGGGAGGTCGTCCGCCTCCTCGACGGCTCGGCTCCGGCCCGGCCCAGCGGCGACGACCTGGAGGCGCTGGCCAACGCGGTGCGCGAGGCGGCCCGCCCCCAGGAGCGCGCGGCCGGCGGCGCCGGCGGAGGGCGCGGGGCGGACCCGATGGAGGTCGCGCGCCGCGGTCATCTGCGGGTGCTGCGCTCACCGGACAACTGAGTCATCACTCCGGACTCCGATACGGCGGCGCCCCGCAGGTCGGCGGCGCAGGGCCCGCGAGGTCTCTGCGGGTAGTTTGGGGCGACCTACCGGACTTTCAGAAGGGTTGGCCGTGGCTGATCTCTCCCAGCTCGTGAAGGCGTACGACGTACGCGGGGTCGTCCCGGACCAGTGGGACGAGTCGCTCGCCGAGCTGTTCGGCGCCGCGTTCGTCCAGGTGACCGACGCGAGCGCGATCGTGATCGGGCACGACATGCGGCCGTCGTCCCCCGGACTGTCGCGCGCCTTCGCGCGCGGAGCGGCGGCACGCGGCGTGGACGTCACCGAGATCGGCCTGTGCTCGACCGACCAGCTGTACTACGCGTCCGGCGCGCTGAACCTGCCGGGCGCGATGTTCACCGCCTCGCACAACCCCGCCCGCTACAACGGCATCAAGATGTGCCGCGCGGGAGCCTCCCCGGTCGGTCAGGACACCGGCCTCGCCGAGGTCCGCGAACTGGTCGAGGAATGGAGCGAGTCGGGCGCCCCCGAGCCGGCCGCGGCGCCCGGAACGATCACGCGGCAGGACACGCTGCGGGACTACGCCGCCTACCTCCGCTCCCTCGTCGACCTGACGTCCGTCTCCCGCCTGAAGGTCGTCGTCGACGCGGGCAACGGCATGGGCGGCCACACCGTCCCCACGGTCTTCGCCGGCCTGCCGCTGGACCTCGTCCCGATGTACTTCGAACTCGACGGCACCTTCCCGAACCACGAGGCCAACCCCCTCGACCCGGCGAACATCGTCGACCTGCAGAAGCGGGTCCGCGAGGAGGGCGCCGACCTCGGCATCGCCTTCGACGGCGACGCCGACCGCTGCTTCGTCGTCGACGAGCGGGGCGACCCGGTCTCCCCGTCCGCCGTCACCGCCCTGGTGGCCTCCCGCGAACTCGCCAAGAACGGCGGCAAGGGCACGATCATCCACAACCTGATCACGTCCTGGTCGGTGCCGGAGGTCGTGAAGGAGCAGGGCGGCACACCCGTACGCACCCGCGTGGGCCACTCCTTCATCAAGGCCGAGATGGCGAGGACCGGCGCGATCTTCGGCGGCGAGCACTCCGCGCACTACTACTTCAAGGACTTCTGGAACGCCGACACCGGCATGCTGGCCGCCCTCCACGTCCTCGCCGCCCTCGGCGGCCAGGAGGGCCCCCTCTCGGCGCTGGTGGCGCAGTACGACCGCTACGTCGGCTCCGGCGAGATCAACTCCACGGTCGACGACCAGGCGGCCCGCCTCGCCGCGGTGCGCTCCGCGTACGAGGGCCAGGAGGGCATCGAGCTGGACGTGCTGGACGGCCTGACGGTGTCCTCGGCCGACTGGTGGTTCAACGTCCGCCCCTCCAACACGGAACCGCTGCTGCGGCTGAACGCGGAGGCCAGGGACGAGGTCACGATGACGAAGGTGCGGGACGAGGTCCTGGGGATCATCCGGGGCTGAGGCGGATCATCCGAGGTCCGTGGGCGGCCGGCGGGGGCGACCCCGGCCGCCCGCGGACCCCGCCCCCCTCCGGCCCCCCACACCCCCCGCTCCCGGCGGTACCCTGACCAGGCACATCCGCACACACAAGCGCACGCGAACCCGCCCCGAAGGGACAACCCCATGCCGCTCGAAGCCGGCCTTCTGGAGATCCTCGCCTGCCCGGCCTGCCACGCACCCCTCAAGGAGCAGGACACCGAGCTGATCTGCACCGGCCAGGACTGCGGCCTGGCGTACCCCGTCCGTGACGGCATCCCCGTCCTCCTCGTCGACGAGGCCCGCCGCCCCGCGTGAGCCCCCCTCTGGCGACCCGGAGACCCGCGTATCCGAAGACCCCGGCCACCGGAGGCTGCCGCCCATGCTCGACGAATCACTCCTCGACACCCCTGAGGCACTCGCGGAGGCCGACCATCGCGGCCTGCTCCGAGGCGCCGCCGAGGCCGGTGCCCGCGTCCGCACCGCCGCCCGGCACGCCGCCGAGGCCGGAGTGCCCGACCTCAAACCGGACGGCCGCCCCCGCGCCGTCCTCATCGCGGGCCCCGGCGCCGCCGCCACCTCCGTCGCCGACCTCCTCGGCACCCTCGCGGGGCCCGGCAGCCCGGTCATCCGGCTGGCTCCGACCGGCGTCGCCCCCGCCGCGGGCGCCCTGCGCTGGGAACTGCCCGGCTGGGCAGGCTCCGTGGACCTGCTCCTGATCGCCACCCCCGACGGCACCGAACCGGGCCTGTCGCTGCTCGCCGAAGCCGCGTACCGACGCGGTTGCACGGTCGTCGCGGTGGCCCCGGCCGGCACCCCGCTCACCGAGGCGGTGGAAGGCGCCCACGGCCTCTTCGTACCGCTGGCGATCGCCCCGTACGACGAGCGGCAGGACGTACTGCCCGCCGCGTCCGCCCCCGGCGTCCTGTGGGCGCTGCTCACCCCCCTGCTCGCGATCCTCGACCGCGCCGGGCTGCTCACCGCCGGGCCGGACGTCCTCAGCAAGGTCGCCGACCGCCTCGACATCGTCGCCGAACGCTGCGGGCCCGCCATCGCGACCTACAGCAACCCGGCCAAGACCCTGGCCGCCGAACTCGCCGACTCCCTCCCGGTGATCTGGACCGAGGGCACCTCCGCGGGCCCCGCCGGGCGCCGTTTCGCCGGCGCCCTCGCCGAGTTGTCGGGCACGCCCGCGGTCGTCGCCGAACTGCCCGAGGCCCTCGCCGCACACACCGCCCTCCTCGCGGGCACGCTGGCCGCCGGAGCCGACCCCGACGACTTCTTCCGCGACCGCGTGGAGGAAGCGCCCGCCCTGCACGCGCGCGTGGTGCTGCTCCGCGACCGCCCGATCGGCGGTCTCACCGCCGCCCCCGGCGCCCGCGACCTGGCCCTCAACCACGACACACCGATCAGCGAACTGGAGCCGGAACCCGGCGGGGAGCTGGAGACCCTCGCGGAACTGATCGCCATGACGGATTTCGCCGCCGTTTACCTGGCGCTCGCTTCCAGGGCCTGATCTTGCCCAGGACGCCTCTGGCCCGCTTGCGCCCGGCGCCCTGACCCTCGTACGCCCGGCGCCCTGACCGTCGTACGGACGACGCTCCGACCGTGGTACGCACCAAGAAACCGGCAGAAAGAACCCCATGGACCGCCTCGACAACACGATCCGCCCCTACGCCTGGGGTTCGGCCACCGCGATCCCACGGCTGCTCGGCGTCGAGCCGACCGGCGAGCCGCAGGCGGAGATGTGGATGGGCGCCCACCCGGGCGCCCCCTCCCGCACGGAGCGCGGCACCCTCGTCGAGGTCGTCGAGGCTGACCCGGAACGGGAGTTGGGCGCACCGGCCGTGGCCAAGTTCGGTCCGCGTCTGCCCTTCCTGCTCAAGATCCTCGCCGCGGGCGCCCCGCTCTCCCTCCAGGTGCACCCCGACCTGGAGCAGGCGAAGGAGGGGTACGCGGACGAGGAACGCCGCAACATCCCCATCGACGCCCCGCACCGCAACTACAAGGACGCCAACCACAAGCCCGAACTCATCTGCGCGCTCACCGAGTTCGACGGCCTGTGCGGCTTCCGTGACCCTGCCCAGGCCGCCGACCTCCTCGACGGGCTCGGAGTCGACGCCCTCAAGCCGTACGTCGACCTGCTGCACGCCAGCCCCGGGGACGCGGCCCTGCGCGAGGTCCTCACGGCGATCCTCACCGCCGACCCGGACGAGATGGCCCGCACGGTCACCGCGGCCACGTCCGCCTGCACCCGACTCGGCGGCGCCTACGCCCCCTACGCGGACATCGCCCACCACTACCCGGGCGACCCCGGCGTCATCGCCGCGATGCTCCTCAACCACGTCCGACTCCAGCCCGGCGAAGCCCTGTTCCTCGGCGCCGGCATCCCGCACGCGTACCTGAACGGCCTCGGCGTCGAGATCATGGCGAACTCCGACAACGTCCTGCGCTGCGGCCTGACCCCCAAGCACGTCGACGTCCCCGAACTCCTGCGCGTCGTCCGCTTCGAACCGAGCGACCCCGGTGTGCTGCGCCCCGAGCCCTCACCCGACGGCGAAGAGGTCTACGACACCCCGATCGACGAGTTCCGGCTTTCCCGGTACGTCCTGTCCGAGGGCTCGGCCGCCCACGACCTCACCCGCGCGACCGCCCAGATCCTGCTCTGCGCGGCCGGGTCGGTCCGCGCGGGTGAGTACGAACTGACGGCCGGGCAGTCGGTGTTCGTTCCGGCGGGAGAGAAGGCCGAGGTGTCCGGCGAGGGCACCCTCTTCCGGGCCACTGTGATTGTCTGACCGGCTCTGTGGATACCTGAGGAGTCTGCGCCGGGCGGGGCTGCAAGAATGACCCACCGGCAAAGGACCGGCAAAGGCCCGGTCCTTGGACGACCCTCCTGGGGCGCCCGCGTACGTACCAAGGCGAAGGGACAACGCGACACATGAGCGCGTCAGGCGGTACCAAGGCGATCGTGGCGGCACTCGGCGCCAACCTCGCGATCGCGGCATCGAAGTTCGTGGCGTTCGCGTTCAGTGGTTCGTCGTCGATGCTCGCCGAGGGTGTGCACTCGCTCGCCGACTCCGGCAACCAGTTCCTGCTCCTGCTCGGCGGCAAGAAGTCCCAGCGCGAGGCCACCCCGCAGCACCCCTTCGGCTACGGCCGCGAGCGCTACATCTACGCCTTCCTGGTCTCCATCGTCCTCTTCTCGGTCGGCGGCATGTTCGCCATCTACGAGGGCTACGAGAAGATCAAGAGCCCGCACGAGATCGAGCACTGGTACTGGCCGGTGGGCGTCCTGGTCTTCGCGATCATCGCCGAGGGCTTCTCCTTCCGGACGGCCATCAAGGAGTCCAACCCGCTGCGCGGCACCCTCTCCTGGAAGGAGTTCGTACGCCGGGCCAAGGCCCCCGAACTCCCGGTCGTCCTCCTGGAGGACTTCGGCGCGCTCGTCGGCCTGGTCCTCGCGCTCGGCGGTGTCGGCCTGGCCCTGCTCACCGGTGACGGCGTCTGGGACGGGATCGGCACCCTCTGCATCGGCATCCTGCTCATCCTGATCGCCCTGGTGCTGGCCGCGGAGACCAAGTCCCTGCTGCTCGGCGAGTCCGCGGGCGCCGAGGAGGTCCGAAAGATCGAGACCGCGATCGTCGACGGCGCCACCGTCACCGGCATCATCCACATGCGCACGCTCCACCTGGGCCCCGAGGAGCTGTTGGTCGCCGCCAAGATCGCCGTACAGCACGACGACACCGCCGCCGAGGTCGCCTCCGCCATCAACGCCGCCGAGGGGCGGATCCGCGAGGCCGTCCCGATCGCCCGCGTGATCTACCTCGAACCCGACATCTACAGCGAGGCCGAAGCCGCCAAGGGCGCCGACCGCGAGGCCACACCCGGGGGACCCGCACAGCACCCGACCGCGCACTGATCTCCCGTACGGCGACGGGGCCCACCGATGACTCGGCGGGCCCCGTCGGCCGTGTTCTCACACCTGCGCCTCGACCAACGGACCCCTCCGGCTGACTGACCGGCTGACGGATCGCTCGGTACAGGGATCGCTCAGCACAGGGATCGCTCGGCTAACGGATCTCGCTCAGCACATCGAGAACCGCCGCCTCGTCCACGGCCGCCGACAGGCGCTCCCGGAACCCGGGATCCATCAACTTCCGTGACAACAGCGCCAGAATCCGCAGATGCTCATCGCCCGCGGACGCCTCCGGCACGGCGATCATGAACACCAACCTGGCCTTCGTGCCGTCCAGGGAGCCCCACTCGACCCCCTCGGCGGACCGCGCGAAGCCGACCAGGGGCGCGCTCACCGCATCCGTCTTGGCGTGCGGAATCGCGATCTCCTCACCGAGCCCGGTGGTTCCCTGCGCCTCCCGTCGCAGCGCGGTCGCCACCAGCTCGTCCCCGTCCACGACCTTGCCGGTCCGCGCCAGCAGTTCCGCCATCTCCCGAATGGCGGACTCCTTGTCCCGCGCGTCGAGTTCGACCTTCACGGTCCGCTCACTGAGGTAGCCCGAGAGGACCTCGTCACCCGCGGCACCACTCTCCCCGGAGGCGGCAACAGCCCCGGACGCGGCAGCAGCCCCGGACGCGGAGACGCCCTGACGCGGTACGACAGCACCCGCGCCCCGAGCACCCTCGCCCGACGCGGCATCCCGATCCGGGACGGCCGAGGCCGCGGACGTTCCCGCCCCGGCGCCGCTCGGCGCACTCACGCCCGCCCCAGCCCCGACCAGCACCGGCTCGACAGCAGGAGCCGAGGCCAGGCCCCGCCGACGCTCACCGATGTCCACCAACGCGACCGTCGTCAGCGCGGTGACCACCGTGCCGATCACCACCGCCACGAAGAACATCGGTACGCCGCTCACCGCGCCCAGTACCGCCACGATCGGTCCGCCGTGCGGCACCGCGTCCTCGACCCCGGCGACCCCGGCGACCGCACCGGCCACCGCGCCGCCGAGCATGTTCGCCGGGATGACCTGCGCGGGCCGTGCCGCCGCGAACGGGATCGCCCCCTCGGAGATGCCGAAACACCCCATGAACAGCGAGGCGAGACCGGTCTCCCGCTCCTGCTCGGTGTACAGCCGCTTGCGTATCAGCGTGGCCAGGCCCTGTCCCAGCGGCATGACCGGGATGGCTGCGGCGCACATGCCCATGACCGTCTGGTTGCCGGTCGCGATCAGCCCCGCACCGAAGAGAAACGCCGTCTTGTTGACCGGCCCGCCCATGTCGAACGCGATCATCAGCCCGAGTATCGCGCCCAGAAGGATCGCGCTGGTGCCCGTCATCCCGCTGAGCCAGTCGGTGAGATGCTCGAACACCCACGAGATCGGCTTCCCGATCACATAGACGAAGAACAGCCCGAGCGCCGTGGTCGCCACGATCGGGATCACGATGATCGGCATGATCGGCTGGGCGAACTTCGGGACCTTGACCTTCTTGATCCACAGCACCAGATACCCGGCGAGGAACCCGGTCACGATCGCCCCGATGAACCCGGCGCCCGCCTTCGAGTCGTACAGCGACCCCGTGTTGGCGATCCAGCCGCCGACCATGCCCGGCACCAGCGCGGGCCGGTCCCCGATGGCGTAGGCGATGTATCCGGACAGGATGGGCACCATCAGCGTGAAGCCGATGACACCGATGTTGTTCACGTCCATCCAGAAGGAGTCCTTCGGGATGACCAGCCCGCCGGACGGGTCGGTGTGCCCGCCGAGCGACAGCGAGATGGCGATCAGCAGCCCGCCGACCACCACGAACGGGATCATGTAACTGACCCCGTTCATCAGCGCCTTGTACGCGACGCTGCGCTCCTTGCCGCCACCGTGGGCAGCCGTGGGCGCTGTGGTCCCGTTCGCTGCGTGCACGGGCGCCGACCGCACCCGCTCGATGAGCTGCTCGGGGTGCCGGATGCCTTCCGCCACCCCGACCGTCAGGACCCGCTTGCCCACGAAACGGCTCAGGTCCACATCCTTGTCCGCGGCCACGATGACCCCGTCCGCACCGCTGACATCGTTGTCGTCGAGTACGTTTTCAGCCCCGATGGACCCCTGTGTCTCCACCTTCATCTCGATACCGCGGCTCGCGGCGGCCTGCGCGAGCTTCTCGGCCGCCATGTACGTGTGTGCGATGCCGGTCGGGCACGCGGTCACCGCGAGCAGCCTCAAGGGCTTCTGTTCGGTGTTGCCGCGGCCCGTGGGGGGAGGGCCGGCCGGACTGGTCACATCGATCTCCTCACGCCTTTGTCGAGCGGGACGCCGTCCCGGGCGCCCCGCAAGATCGATCAGTTGTTCCGATCTCCCGGCATCCTGCCGCACACTCACCTACAGCCCCAAAGAGCAAAATGCCCCGTCAGCCCCGTTCTGCCCGCACCCGCGCTCCTTCCCGCCCCTGCTCGCGGATGTCCTGTTCTCACCCGTGAGCAGCCCCACTCTCCGCCCCCGGCATGAGTCCGGCGCGAGCCGGGCACAAGCCCCGACCCCAAGCCAGTGATGGCGCGAAGTGTTCGGAGGCGGGCTGGGGGCAGCCGGGTCCACCGGTGTAGCTTGGGTGGAAGCCAGACGTCGCTGCTGATGGCGGTCGGGCGGTCCGCTCGCGGACCGACCGAGGGAGAGAGGGCCTCCGACGGACTGCGCTGCGCGTACTCGGGCATGCCTGTGTCCTCTTTCGGGCACCCCTGTGTCCGCCGCCGCGCAGAACAGCCGTACCCACCTCGCCCCAACCCCGAGGAGCAGCACGTAATGACGACTGTCGACAACCAGGACTTCAAGGTCGCCGACCTCTCCCTGGCCGAGTTCGGCCGCAAGGAGATCACCCTCGCCGAGCACGAGATGCCCGGCCTGATGTCGATCCGCAAGGAGTACGCCGACTCGCAGCCCCTGGCCGGCGCGCGCGTCACCGGCTCCCTGCACATGACCGTCCAGACCGCGGTCCTCATCGAGACCCTGACCGCTCTGGGCGCCGAGGTCCGCTGGGCCTCCTGCAACATCTTCTCCACCCAGGACCACGCGGCCGCCGCCATCGCCGTCGGCCCGAACGGCACGCCCGACAACCCGCAGGGTGTCCCGGTCTTCGCCTGGAAGGGCGAGACCCTGGAAGAGTACTGGTGGTGCACGGAGCAGGCCCTGACCTGGCCGAACACCCCCACCGGCGGCCCGAACATGATCCTCGACGACGGCGGTGACGCCACCCTCCTCGTCCACAAGGGTGTCGAGTACGAGAAGGACGGCAAGGTCCCGGACGTCGACACCGCCGAGTCCGACGAGCACCGCGTCATCCTCGAGCTCCTGCACCGCACCATCACGGACGGCTCGCAGAAGTGGACCCAACTCGCCTCCGAGATCCGCGGCGTGACCGAGGAGACCACGACCGGCGTCCACCGCCTGTACGAGATGCAGCGCGACGGCGACCTCCTGTTCCCGGCGATCAACGTCAACGACGCCGTCACCAAGTCGAAGTTCGACAACAAGTACGGCTGCCGTCACTCCCTGATCGACGGCATCAACCGCGCCACCGACGTCCTCATCGGCGGCAAGACCGCGGTGGTCTGCGGCTACGGCGACGTGGGCAAGGGCTGCGCGGAGTCCCTGCGCGGACAGGGCGCCCGCGTGATCGTCACCGAGATCGACCCGATCTGCGCCCTCCAGGCGGCGATGGACGGCTACCAGGTCACGACCCTCGACGAGGTCGTCGACAAGGCCGACATCTTTGTCACCACGACCGGCAACAAGGACATCATCATGGCCTCGGACATGGCCAAGATGAAGCACCAGGCGATCGTCGGCAACATCGGCCACTTCGACAACGAGATCGACATGGCCGGCCTCGCCAAGATCCCCGGCATCGTCAAGGACGAGGTCAAGCCCCAGGTCCACACGTGGACCTTCGCCGACGGCAAGGTGCTCATCATCCTGTCCGAGGGCCGCCTGCTGAACCTGGGCAACGCCACCGGTCACCCGTCGTTCGTGATGTCCAACTCCTTCGCGGACCAGACCCTGGCCCAGATCGAGCTGTTCACCAAGCCCGACGAGTACCCGACCGACGTCTACGTGCTGCCCAAGCACCTCGACGAGAAGGTCGCCCGTCTCCACCTGGACGCGCTCGGCGTCAAGCTCACCAAGCTCCGCCCCGAGCAGGCCTCGTACATCGGTGTCGAGGTCGACGGCCCGTACAAGTCGGACCACTACCGCTACTGACCGGACCACCGCCGCCGCCGAGTGGCTCAGCGCTGTACCCCCGCTGAGCGACTCAGCCGCCGAGTCCGAGTCGCAGCCGTGACGAGCGCGTCGGTGCGCTGACTCGCTCGTCACTCGCAGTGCCTCCGAGGCAGGCCCCCGCACCCCCGTGCCGGGGGCCTGCCCCTTTGGCCGCTGCTACCCGGACCAGCCCGTCAAGCTCCAGGACCCCGATGCCCCGCGGCCGTTATTCGCTCCACGATCCGCACGATCACACCCCTCTCGCAGAAGAACACTTCCACTGCGCCCCCGGCCCGTCCGGTTGGCGATACGTCTCCCAACTGACCACCCCCTCGGGCGACCACAGCGGCTCAGTCGACCTCACCCTCGACGAGCTGGGCCGCCCCATCCGCCTCGAACTTCACGCCGGGAGCTGGCAGGTCCGCGGCGCCGCCCTCGACGGTGTCACCTGGGTCCGCACGGACCCCACCGGAACCCATGCCACGGAAGGCAGCGTGCGCGCCCACGCCTTCACCGGCACATCCCCGGCATTCCTCATCGCCACCACTCGTCTCCTGCGCCTCACCCCCTCCACTTCGGCCACCCGCGTACGCCTCGTCGCCCTCACCGACCCGGTCCTCGCCCCGCGCACCGTGGACCAGTCCTGGGCCTTGCTGAAGATCGAAGCACACGCCACTGACAACGGCCCCCTGACCGTGGAGGAATACCAGGTCACAGCGCTGGACACCGGCGAACAGCACACCGTGCACATCGCCGGCGACGTGGTCCTCGCGGCTCCCGGCATCGAACTGGAGGACCTCGACTCACCACCTTCCGTATTCACCTGAGCGAGGCGGAGTGGTGGGAGCTGGCGGAGTGCGATGAGGTGCGAAGTGGGATGAGGCGCGGAACGAGCCGGGTTCCGGCACTTCTACGCGGGCGGCGCGAACCCAGTACCGGGACGACGCTCGGACCGCACCGCATCCTCGTGAGGGGCCGCGGACGGGGTCTCGGTGACATCGTCGGAGGGCCGTGGAGCGACCGAGACGGGGCCCGGCGCGGGCCCGTAGGCTCCCGGCGCACCATGTGGGTCCCCGGCACCGATCGACGGCGTGCCCGGGCCCGTACCGCCTCCGGCCCTCAGGTCGACGCCGACCCCCACCGCCGCTCCCGTTGCCGCACCGGCGCCGTGGTTCCGGCGAACCTCCCGGGCCTGCCGCTCCTGCACCACCGCTGCCAGATACGCGGCCGGCGGAACTCCCTGCGGAGCCGGAGCACCCGTATGAGCCGCGAGGTCTGAGGCGAACCGTTCCGCCATGGCCTGACCGACCTGCGGATCCAACTGCTGCATCCGCGTCAGGTACTGGCGGATGGCGAGCCACAGACCGTCAGGGACCGCGGACAGATCCAGCGCTGAGAAACGGCCGGACAGCCACGGCGGTGGCGGCGGCACGAAGGCCACCCGTGAGATGGGCACCCGTTCCCGCACGACCAGAGTCCCGGCGAACACGTCACCGAGTCGCCGCCCGCGTGCCGACACCAGCGAAGCGATGCAGGCGACGACCCCGAACGTCATCAGGATCTCCACCGTGCCGATCGCCCCCCGCACCAGCGCGTGCCGGAACCGGATCGGCCCGCCGTCGTCCCGCACCACGCGAAGCCCGCAGGCCAGCTTCCCGAGCGAACGCCCATGACTGAGCGTCTCGACCGCGATCGGCCCGCCCACCAGCACCAGCAGAAACGCGGCGATCGACAGCGCGACCTGCGCCGCCTCATCCAGGGAGGCGGTGGAAGCCACCAGAACGATCGTCACGACGATGTACAAGGTGACGGCCACGACCAGGTCGATCAGGACGGCCAACCCCCTGCTGGGGAGCCTCGCAGGACGCAACTCGAGCGCCACCGCCTCACCCGTCACCAGCTCACTCACAACCGCCGCCCTTCCCCTGACCTGCCCTGTGAACAGCCAGTCTGCCAAGCTGAGGACGCATCGCGCCGCAGTACGACAAGCTGACATCCATGACGAACCGCCGACGACCAACGGAGGAGCAGACAAACCGATGGACCTCGACGTCTTCGTCACCGCGCACCGAGCGGAGTGGGACCGGCTCGAAGCCCTGCTGCGACGCCAGCGCCGTCTCACCGGAGCCGAGGCCGACGAACTCGTCGCTCTCTACCAACGCACCGCCACCCACCTCTCGCTGATCCGGTCCAGCGCCCCGGACCCCCAGCTGACCGGCCGCCTCAGTCAACTGGTCGCACGTGCGCGTAGTGCCGTGACCGGCACTCGACGTGCCTCCTGGCGCGACGTCACCCGCTTCCTCACCCACGGATTCCCTGCGGCCGTCTACCGATCCCGCCACTGGTGGGTACCCACCGCGCTCCTGTCGACGGTCATCGCTGCTCTTCTGGGCTGGTGGATCGGCACTCATCCCGACGTGCAGGCCACCATCGCGGCCCCGAGCGAGCTCCGCGAGCTCACCCGCCCCGGCGGCGAGTACGAGACCTATTACTCCAGCCACCCCGCGGCCTCCTTCGCCGCACAGGTCTGGACGAACAACGCCCAGGCTGCCGCCATGTGCCTGGTCCTGGGCGTCTTCCTCGGCCTGCCGGTGCTCTGGATCCTCTTCCAGAACATGCTCAACCTCGGCGTCGGCTTCGGACTGATGTCGTCGGCCGGCCGCCTCGACACCTTCCTGGGCCTCATCCTCCCGCATGGCCTCCTTGAACTGACCGCGGTCTTCGTGGCCGCCGGCACAGGACTGCGCCTGGGCTGGACCCTGATCGACCCAGGCCCGCGTTCCCGACGCGCTGCCCTGGCTGAGGAAGGCCGAGCCGCCGTGGGCATGGCGATAGGACTCGCCCTGGTCCTCTTCGTCTCCGGCGCCATCGAAGGCTTTGTCACTCCGTCCGGCCTGCCCACCTGGGCCCGCATCGGCATCGGCATCGCCGCGGAGCTGGCCTTCCTTGCCTACGTCTATGTCCTGGGCGGTCGTGCGGCCCGGGCCGGTGACACGGGCGACGTCGAGGCAACCGAACGCAGCGCCGCTGTGCCGACGGCCGCCTGATGTGCGGATGCCTCCGCTGAACTGCTACTGTCTCCTTCGCCCCACAAGAGCCGTTGACACGGATCGCGTGGGGAGGTAGATTCGAACAGTTGCCTGGAGCTCGGTTGAACCGGCTCGGCGACAGTGAGTGTCTGTCGGCTTCGAGAACTTTGATTCCACAGAAGCCACCCTCCCGATGAATCGGAAATGGAGCCCGGTCAATCCGGCCCAAAACTTCTGATAATGTTGGGACCGCCGGAAAGGGAAACGCGGAAGCGGGAACCTGGAAAGCACCGAGGAAATCGGGTCGAGAAAAGATCTGATAGAGTCGGAAACGCAAGACCGAAGGGAAGCGCCCGGAGGAAAGCCACGAG
>NZ_JBIAKJ010000013.1:0-166564 GCF_042872365.1 Streptomyces sp. NPDC005263
GTTACATTTCGAACCCGGAAGCTAAGCCTTACAGCGCCGATGGTACTGCAGGGGGGACCCTGTGGGAGAGTAGGACGCCGCCGAACAATTTTTGGAAGGACCCCTGGTCCCCAGCGTTCAGCTGGGGACCAGGGGTCCTTTTGTTTTTCCAGAGCGCGTCGGGTACCCGACTGCGCGAGAATGACTTGCAGTACCAAAGACAGGAGTCACCCATGTCCACCAACTCTCCCGACGATCGACCGGAGCGCGACCAGCGGCGACGGGACAGTGGTGACCGGGGTGACCGCGGCGGCTACCGCGGAGATCGTGGTGGCTTCAGTCGCGACAACGACCGTGGTGGGTACGGACGTCGAGACGACCGTCGAAGCGATGACCGCGGTGCTGACCGCGGTGGTGACCGTGGTGGCTTCCGACGTGACGACCGGCGGGATGACCGTCGCGACGACCGCCGTGATGACCGCCGTGATGATCGTCGGAGCGACGACCGTGGTGGCGAACGTGGTGGGTTCCGGCGGGACGACAACCGGGGCGGTTACGGCCGGCGGGATGACCGACGCGAAGGCGACCGCGGACCGCGTCCCGCGTTCCGACGGGACGACCGTTCCGCTGGGCCCCGACGGGACGACCGTCCTGCCGGGCCGCGCCGGGATGACCGTTCCGCCGGACCGCGCCGTGACGACCGACCCTCCGGACCGCGTCGTGACGACCGACCCTCCGGGCCACGTCGTGACGATCGTGACCGTGGTCCCCGACGTGATGGAGACCGTCCCACCTTCCGCCGCGACGACCGCGGGGAGCGTCGGGACGACAACCGTGGTGGTTTCCGGCGGGACGACAACCGGGGTGCCGGCTATGGGCGCCGTGATGACCGCCGTGACGACCGTGGGGGTGACCGCGGTGGTTTCCGGCGTGACGATCGCCGTGACGACCGTGGGGGTGACCGCGGTGGATTCCGTCGGGACGACCGCCGTGATGACCGCCGAGACGATCGGCGTACCGACGATCGCCGGGACGGTGACCGTGGGGGCTTCCGGCGTGATGATCGGGACCGGGACCGTGGGTTCCGGAGTGACGACCGTGATCGTGGCTTCCGGCGTGATGACCGCGGTGGCGACCGGGGTGGCTTCCGGCGGGACGATCGTGACAGGGAACGCGGTGGCGACCGTCGTGATGACCGCGGTGGCGATCGCGGCGGTTTCCGGCGTGATGACAACCGCGGCGACCGCGGTGGCTTCCGGCGTGATGACAACCGTGGTGAGCGGGGCGGATTCCGGGGTCGGGAAGACCGTGGTGCCCGTGGCCCTCGCCGGGACGACCGAGGTGACCGTCCCGGTGGCTTCCGTGGACGTGATGACCGGCGCGGCGGCGACGACCGGCGCGGTGGCGGTCGCTTCCGTGACGAGCGTGACCGGGACCGGGAGCCGATCAGGCGGCTGCCGATCCCCGAGGACGTCACCGGCGACGAGATCGACAAGGACGTACGGCAGGAACTGCAGAGCCTGCCGAAGGGGCTCGCCGAGGACGTCGCCAAGAACCTGGTAATGGTGGCCCGGCTCATCGACGAGGACCCCCAAGGCGCCTACGGCTACTCCAAGGTGGCCCTGCGGCTCGCGTCGCGGGTTGCCGCCGTACGTGAGGCGGCCGGGTTCGCGGCGTACGCGAACCAGAAGTACAGCGAGGCCCTCGCGGAGTTCCGGGCAGCGCGGCGGATGACCGGCAACGTGGAGCTGTGGCCCGTCATGGCCGACTGCGAGCGTGGGCTCGGGCGGCCGGAGAAGGCGCTGGACATGGCCGGCGCCGCCGAGGTGCACAAACTCGACAAGGCCGGACAGGTGGAGATGCGGCTCGTCGCGGCCGGTGCCCGGCGTGACATGGGGCAGTTGGACGCGGCGATCGTCACGCTGCAGAGCCCCGAGCTGGCCTCCCACTCCGTACAGCCGTGGACCGCGCGGCTGCGGTACGCGTACGCCGACGCCCTGCTTGCCGCCGAGCGCGAGGACGAGGCGCGGGAGTGGTTCGCCAAGGCCATTGAGGCCGACAAGGACGGCAGCACCGACGCCTCGGACCGGCTCGCCGAGCTCGACGGGGTCGAATTCGTCGACGCCTTCGACGAGAACGAGAACGAGGGCGAGAGCGAGAGCGAAGGCACGGTCGAGAGCAAGCGTTCGGCCGACGTCGAGCCCCAGGAAGCCTCCGTGGAGCAGGCCGAGGACGGCGACTGGGACGACGACGAGAACGACGACGAGGACGACGCCGTGAGCGACGACAAGAACGACGACGTGAACGGCGACGGCAAGGACTGACGGCCTTGAGAGAAGGGTGGGGTCCCGGGTTCGGGATCCCACCCTTTCTGCTGTCCGGGGTGCTACAGGTCCAGGGCGCGCAGTACCAGACCTGACGCCGGTTTCGGCCCGAACGACGTCGACTTGCGGGGCATCGTGACGCCCAGCCGGGCCAGATCGCGGACGACCTCCTCGCGGACGGGGTGCATCAGGACGGCCGTACCGCCGTCACGCTCGGCCTTCTCTATCGTGGCCGCCGTGTCGTGGATGTAGGCGACGCGGGCGGGGTCGTCCTCGGGGATGTGCCAGACGTGGTCGAGGAGAGCGGCGTGCAGGACGGTCGCGTCGAGGGTGCGCCAGGCTGCGGGATGCTCGACGGGGACCGTGCGGGACAACAGGGCAGGATCCGGGCGGTCGATCAGATGGAAGGTGCCGTCGCCGGCCAGCAGGAACGCGTTGCCCTCGCGAGCCGCCTCCGCCAGGGCCTCCAGCGCCTGCGCCAAGGGGACGTCGATGCGGCGTACCCGGAACAGGCCGTCCAGGGCGGCCACCGCGGCCGCGACGGGCAGATCGTGCAGGAGACGGTGGATGGCGCGGACGCGCAGGGGGTAGCGGGCCGTGTCGACGAGGAGGACCAGGCCGTAGTCCCAGGGGCTGGGGGAGGTGTGCTCCGCGCGTAGACGCCGATAGGTGGCCCAGCGGTGGTGGCCGTCGGCGATGAGGGCCTGATGGCGGGCCAGGTCGGACTGGACGCGGCCCACGTCGGTCGGATCGGTCACCGACCACAGACGGTGGCGGTAGCCGTCCTCCGTGGTCGTCGCGAGCAGCGGGGGCTGTTCGGCGAGCCGCTCGACCAGCTCGTTGGTGGCGGACGCGGCGCCGTCGCCGCGGTAGGTCAGGAGCAGGGGCTCCAGGTTCGCCGAGGTGGCCCGCATGAGGGCGGCACGGTCGGCGACGACATGAGGCATGACGTCTTCATGGGGCAGGACCACACCCTCCGACGGGTCCGACAGGCGCAGGGCGCCGATGACGCCGCGCTGGAGCAGGAGATCGCCGTCGCTCTGTTCGTAGACATACAGGCCCGGTTGGGAGTCGGTGGTCAGGACACCCTCGGACAGCCAGCCGCGCAGGGTGCGGGCCGCCTGTGCGTTGCGTTCGGCGGGGGTCGCGGCCTGCGGGAGAATCAGTCGGACGATGTTGTGCGGGTCGGCGGACTGCAGGTGGTGCACGCCGTCCGGGCGCACGACGACGTCGTACGGAGGAGACGTCACGGCGGCCAGGTTGCCGACCCGGTCGGGGTCGTAGCGCAGGCCTCGGAACGGGGTGAGTTCCAGGCCTCGGGGCGCCGTTGCTTCCGAGTGACCTGCTGAGTTCATCCCGGCATCGTACGTGTGTCAGTGGCATGCGGGATGATCGGGGGAAAGCCGTCGAACGAGGAGCGATGCGGAATGAGCCAGCGTGTCAGGACGAGGCCCGAGGGCAGTGGGCAGGCCCTGAGCGAGGCGTACGACACGGCGCTGCTCGATCTGGACGGGGTGGTGTACGCGGGCGGGAACGCGATCGCGTACGCCGTGGAGTCGCTGGCCACCGCGCGTGAGGGCGGCATGCGGCTCGCGTATGTCACCAACAACGCGCTGCGCACGCCGGACATCGTGGCCGAGCACCTCACCGAGCTGGGCATACCGACGGGAGCCTCGGACGTCATCACCTCCGCGCAGGCGGTCGCACGGCTGATCGCCGAGCAGGTGCCGTCCGGTGCGCGCGTGCTGGTGATCGGCGGCGAGGGGTTGCGGGTGGCGCTGCGTGAGCGCGGACTCGAGCCGGTGGAGTCGGCCGACGACGATCCCGCGGCGGTCGTCCAGGGATATGGCGGGCCCGACCTGACGTGGAGTCGTTTCGCCGAGGCCTGCTACGCCATCAGGCGCGGGGTGCCGTGGTTCGCCTCCAACACCGACCTGACGATCCCGAGCGCGCGCGGCATCGCGCCGGGCAACGGAGCGGCGGTGGAGGTCGTGAGGATCGCGACCGGTGCCGATCCGCAGGTGGCGGGCAAGCCGCTGCCGCCGATGCACCGGGAGACGGTTCTGCGGACCGGTGCCGAACGCCCGCTGGTCGTCGGGGACCGGCTCGACACCGACATCGAGGGGGCGTTCAACGGGGAGGTCGACTCGCTGCTCGTCCTGACCGGGGTCACGGACGGGCCGCAGCTGCTGGCCGCGCCTCCGCAGCACCGGCCGACGTATGTCGACGCCGATCTGCGGGGGTTGCTCACCGGGCAGCCGGAGGTCACCGAGGACGGGCAGGGCTTCCGGTGCGGCGGGTGGACGGCGCGGGCCGGGACCGGGGGGAGGCTGGAACTCGACGGTGACGGCGAGGCCTTGGACGGGCTGCGGGCGCTGTGCGCGGCGGCCTGGACGGCGGCCGGTGATGGTGTGTGCGAGCTGGACGGGGGCAAGGCACTGGCACGGCTGGGCTTGTGAACCCATGGTCCCGTGGGCTTTCGTGACACCGGGATCGTGACCGAATGCGAGGGTAGGCTAACCTAACCACGTGTTGGTCGACAGTCCCCCCGAACAGCGCGCGGAGACCGCCCCCGCGCCCCCCAACCGCAGGGCGATACGCGTCGTCGGATTGCTGCTCTCGGTCGTGGCGCTGGTGCTCGTCGCGGTGGCGAGCATCGCGATCGGCGCCAAGGCGCTCTCCGTGACAGAGGTCTGGCACGGTCTGTTCGAGGAGTCGGGGACGTACGCCGACGTCGTCGTCGCCGACCGGCTGTCGCGGACCGTGCTGGGCTTGCTGGTGGGTGCCGCGCTCGGGCTGTCCGGGGCCGTGCTGCAGGCGCTGACCCGCAATCCGCTGGCCGATCCCGGGCTGCTCGGTATCAACGCGGGGGCGTCCGCCGCGGTCGTCACCGCGATCTCGTTCCTCGGGGTCACCTCGCTGAGCGGGTACGTGTGGTTCGCCTTCCTCGGCGCGGCCGCCGTCGGGGCCGTGGTCTGGTTCCTGGGCGGCAGCCGGGGTGCGACGCCGGTTCGGCTCGCGCTGGCCGGCACCGCGATCAGTGCGGCGCTGTACGGCTATCTCCAGGCCGTGATGATCCTGGACGACGCGGCGCTGAACCGGATGCGCTTCTGGACGGTCGGTTCGCTGTCCTCGGCGAGCGACTCGACCATCGCGCAGGTGCTGCCGTTCCTGCTGGCCGGCTCGGTCCTCGCGCTCGCCCTGGCCCGGCCGCTCAACGCCGTCGCCATGGGCGACGACACCGCCAAGGCGCTGGGCGCCGACCTGAACCGCACCCGGGCGCTGTCGATGCTCGCCGCGACCGTGCTGAGCGGGGCCGCGACCGCCGCCTGCGGGCCGATCGTGTTCGTGGGGCTGATGGTCCCGCACGTCGTCCGGTCCTTCACCGGCCCCGACCTGCGCTGGATCCTGCCGTACGCGACCATCCTGTCGCCGGTGCTGCTGCTGGGCTCCGACGTCCTCGGCCGGGTCGTCGCGCGCCCCGCGGAGGTGCAGGTCGGCATCGTCACCGCGCTCATCGGGGGACCCGTGTTCATCTTTCTCGTACGTCGGCGGAGGCTGGCCCAGCTGTGAAGACCACCCGTGTCCTCAGGACCCCCGGCGGGCTCTCGATCCGGCTGGACGTCCGTGCCGTCGTCGTCGTCGCACTCCTGCTGCTCGCCGCGCTGACCGCGGGTGTCGTGCTGATCGGCACCGGAGACTTCCCGATCCCGCCCGCCGACGTGCTCAGGTCGCTGGTCGGCGACGGCAACGCGGGCCAGGAGTTCATCATCAACGAGCTGCGGCTGCCCCGGGTCCTCGTGGGACTCCTGGTGGGCGCCTCGCTGGGACTCGGGGGTGCGCTGTTCCAGGCCATCTCCCGCAATCCGCTGGGCAGTCCGGACGTGCTCGGGCTCGGACAGGGAGCGGCGGCCGGTGCGCTGATCGTGATCGTGCTGATGCACGGGAGCGCGGCCCAGGTCACCGTCGGGGCACTCCTGGGCGGTCTCGTGACCGGGCTCGCCATCTACCTGCTCGCCTGGAAGCGGGGCGTGCACGGCTATCGACTGGTGCTGGTCGGCATCGGTGTGGCCGCGATGCTCACGGCGCTCAACAGCTATCTGCTCACCATCTCCGACCTCACTGACGCGGCCAGTGCCGTGGTCTGGATGACCGGGTCGCTCGACGGGCGGGACTGGGACCAGGTATGGCCGCTGCTCGGGCTGTGCGCCGTGTTCGTACCCCTCGTCCTCGCCAACGCGCGCGGGCTGCGGATGACGGAGATGGGCGACGACGTCTCGTACGCTCTCGGAGTGCGCGTCGAGCGGCTGCGGATGATGATGCTGGTGGTCGCCGTCCTGCTCACCGCGACCGCCACCGCGGCGGCCGGGCCGATCAGCTTCGTGGCGCTCACCGCGCCCCAACTGGCCCGCCGGTTGACCCGCTCGCCCGGGCCGAACCTGCTTCCCTCCCTGTGCATGGGCGCCACCCTCCTGGTCACCGCCGACTGGATCTCGCAACGCGCGTTCGGAGCGGGCCAACTGCCCGTCGGCGTGGTCACCGGCGCCCTCGGCGGGGTCTACCTGCTGTGGCTGCTGGTCATCGAGCGCAAGGCGGGCCGGATATGAGCGTCGACAGCAGCGCCGGTAACGGGCCGAACAATCCAAGGAGCACAGTGAACCGCCTGTCCGCCGAGAACGTGACCCTCGCCTACGACCAGCGGGTCATCGCCGAACAGCTGTCGGTGGAGATACCCGACAACTCCTTCACGGTGATCGTCGGTCCGAACGCGTGCGGCAAGTCCACGCTGTTGCGGGCCCTGTCACGGATGCTCAAGCCGAGTCGTGGCCGGGTGCTGCTCGACGGACAGGTCATCCAGTCGATGCCGGCGAAGAAGGTCGCCCGCACCCTGGGGCTGCTGCCGCAGTCGTCGATCGCGCCCGACGGGATCACCGTCGCCGACCTGGTC
Source organism: Streptomyces sp. NPDC005263 (assembly GCF_042872365.1). Lineage (NCBI taxonomy): Bacteria > Bacillati > Actinomycetota > Actinomycetes > Kitasatosporales > Streptomycetaceae > Streptomyces > Streptomyces sp. NPDC005263. Next base: position 7,252 of record NZ_JBIAKJ010000013.1, read on the forward strand.
GGCCGCGGCCGGTACCCGCACCAGGGGATCCTGCGCCAGTGGTCGCCCGAGGACGAGCGGGTCGTCCAGGAGTCGATGGCGCAGACCGGGGTCGCCGAACTCGCCGACCGCTATGTCGACGAGTTGTCAGGCGGCCAGCGTCAGCGGGTGTGGATCGCGATGGCGCTCGCCCAGCAGACGCCGTTGCTGCTGCTCGACGAGCCGACGACCTTCCTGGACATCCAGCACCAGATCGACGTCCTCGACCTGTGTGCCGAACTGCACGAGGAGCAGGGCCGCACGCTGGTCGCCGTGCTGCACGACCTCAACCACGCCGCGCGCTACGCCACCCATCTGATCGCCCTGAAGGGCGGTGCGGTCATCGCCGAGGGCGCGCCGAAGGACATCGTCACCGCCGAACTGGTCGAGGACGTCTTCGGACTGCGCTGCCAGGTCATCGACGACCCGGAGACGGGCACGCCGCTGGTGGTGCCGGCGGCGCGCAAGGCTCGGACGGCCGCGGTGGTCACAGAAGTTTCCTGAGACTGAACAGGTCCTTCAGGCCCGCCTCCAGCTTCACCCGGCCCGAACCCCAGGCCTTGGCGAAGTTGAGCTCGCCGTTCACCAGGGCCACCAGGTCGTCGCCCGCCATGGCGAGTCTGATCTGGGCCTTCTCCGGTGGCGGTCCCTGGAGGGTGTCCGCCACCTCGATCCGGCCGTCGACGAGCCGGCCGACGAAGGTGACGTCAAGGTCGGTGATGTGGCAGCTCACCGAGCGGTCCAGGGCCGCGGCAGTGCGGACGTCCCCCTCGGCGGTCTGCAGGTTGTCCGAGAGCTTCTCGAGTGCGGCGCGGCACTCCTCGATCGTGGCCATCGCGATCGACGTTACCCCAGGGCTTCGAGGTAGCGTCTGGGCATGAGCGACTCTGTGCCCGAGTTCGCGGTCCGGGCGGAAGCGGAGGTTCCGGCGGCGGACGCGCCGGCCCCGACGGACGGACCGGCTCCGACGGCCGTACCAGACGCACCCGGGGCACCCCCCGTACCCGAGGTACGCGACGTGCCGGACGAACCGGACGGCCAGGCGGAACCGGACCACGATCCCGCCGCGCCCGCCCCGCTGGACGTGCCCCGTACCCCCACCGGGAACGCCGAGGTGGACGCCCAGCTGGCCCGGCTCGGCGACACCGACCACCTCGCCACCGACGGACACCTCGAGGTGTACGAGGATGTACACCGGGGGCTGCGCGACGCGCTGACCGCGCTCGACGCCCGCCCGGGACCTCCGGCGCCCGCCGGCCAGTACGAAAACAGGAGCTGAACCGAACGTGGCAGGAGTCGCACGTCGCCGTCTCGACGCGGAGCTGGTCCGCCGGAAGCTCGCGCGCTCCCGTGAGCACGCCGGGCAGCTGATCGCCGCCGGGCGGGTCACCGTCGGGAAGACCGTCGCGACCAAGTCCGCCACCCAGGTGGAGACGGCGGCGGCGATCGTGGTCTCGGCCGACGACAGCGACCCCGACTACGTGTCGCGCGGCGGTCACAAGCTCGCCGGCGCGCTCGCGGCGTTCGTTCCGGAAGGGCTCGTCGTCGAGGGGCGGCGGGCGCTGGACGCCGGCGCGTCCACCGGCGGATTCACCGATGTGCTGCTGCGCGCGGGCGCCGCGCACGTGGTCGCCGTGGACGTCGGATACGGACAACTCGCATGGTCTCTCCAGAGCGATGAACGCGTCACCGTCAAGGACCGTACGAACGTACGCGAGTTGACGCTCGAAGTGATTGATGGGGAACCAGTGGATCTTGTCGTGGGGGATTTGTCCTTCATCCCGCTCGGACTGGTACTGCCCGCGCTGGCGCGGTGCGTGAAGCCGGACTCCGACCTGGTGATGATGGTCAAGCCGCAGTTCGAGGTGGGTAAGGAGCGGCTCGGCAGTGGGGGAGTCGTACGGAGTCCGCAGCTGCGCGCCGACGCCGTGCGCGCGGTGGCGCGGCGGGCCTGGGAACTGGGGCTCGGCGTGAAGGGTGTCACCGCCAGTCCGCTGCCCGGACCGTCCGGGAATGTCGAGTATTTTCTGTGGCTGCGGTCGGGGGCACCCGAACTGGACCCGGCCGACGTCGATCGTGCCGTTGCGGAGGGGCCGCGTTGAACCAGAACCGAGCTCGTACTGTTTTCCTGCTCGCCCACACCGGGCGGCCCGCGGCGATCCGCAGCGCCGAACTGGTGGTGAAGGGACTGCTGCGTGAGGGCATCGGCGTGCGGGTCCTGGAGTACGAGGCCGCCGACCTGCCGTTGCCCAAGGAGGTGGAGCTGGTCAAGGAGGCCACTCCGCAGTGCCTCGACGGGTGCGAGCTGCTGATCGTGCTCGGGGGCGACGGAACGCTGCTGCGGGGCGCCGAGTTCGCCCGGGCGTCCGGGGTGCCGATGCTCGGCGTCAACCTCGGGCGCGTCGGATTCCTCGCGGAGGCCGAACGGGACGACCTCGACCGGGTCGTCGAGCGGGTGGCGACGAAGGCGTACGAGGTCGAGGAGCGGATGACGGTCGACGTCGTCGTGCATCGCAACGGGGACATCGTGCACACCGACTGGGCGCTGAACGAGGCGGCCGTGCAGAAGGTGTCCGCCGAGAAGCTGCTCGAAGTGGTCCTCGAGATCGACGGGCGGCCGGTCACCGGGTTCGGGTGCGACGGGATCGTGCTGTCCACTCCGACCGGGTCGACCGCGTACGCCTTCTCGGCGGGCGGGCCGGTGGTGTGGCCCGAGGTCGAGGCGTTGCTGATGGTGCCGATCAGTGCGCACGCGCTGTTCGCGAAGCCGTTGGTGACCTCGCCGGACTCCGTGCTGGCGGTGGAGGTGCTGCCGCACATCCCGCCGGGTGTCCTGTGGTGTGACGGGCGGCGGACCGTCGAGTTGCCGCCGGGGGCGCGGGTCGAGGTGCGGCGGGGGGCTGTGCCGGTGCGGCTGGCCCGGCTGCATCACGCTTCGTTCACGGACCGGTTGGTGGCGAAGTTCGCGTTGCCGGTCTCCGGATGGCGGGGGGCGCCCCACTAGGGCGTGTTGCGAAAGTCCCGTCGTCCGCCCGGAGGGCGGGCCGAGCGGCGTCGTGGGGGCCCCTCCCGCTCGAGCGCAGCCGAGAGTGGGGGAGCGTGCTCTCGGTGTGCCGGGCGGAAGCCCTCGTACTGGTTGTACGTGGGTTTTCGACCGGTGCGGCGAGAGTGCGTGCCAGGCGTCGCTCGGCAGGCGGGACTTTCGCAACACGCCCTAGGCCTGGAGATCCCGGGGGACGAGGAGCGTCCGGGCCACGCGGCGGTCGTGGCTGGTCGCGTCCACGCCGCCGAGCCGCACATAAACACGGCCCCGCGACCCCGCGCCACCTCCACTCGCCCGGGTGACAAGCGTCGGCTGTGCACATTCGTTACCTGCACCTTCACACAACAGGGGCGGGGGCCGTCGCACTTCCCCTCCCTGACCTCGTAAGGTCGTGTCCGTGTTGGAGGAGATGCGGATACGGTCGCTCGGAGTCATCGACGACGCGGTCGTGGAGCTGTCGCCCGGCTTCACCGCCGTCACGGGTGAGACGGGTGCGGGCAAGACCATGGTGGTCACCAGCCTCGGGCTGTTGCTCGGTGGGCGTGCCGACCCGGCGCTGGTGCGGATCGGGGCGAAGAACGCTGTCGTGGAGGGGCGGATCAGCATGTCCGCCGGCGACTCGGCTGTCGTGCGGGCCGAGGAGGCCGGGGCCGAGCTCGACGACGGCGCGCTGCTGATCAGCCGTACCGTGTCCGCGGAAGGGCGGTCCCGGGCGCACCTGGGCGGGCGCTCGGTGCCGGTGGGGCTGCTCGCCGAGCTCGCCGACGACCTGGCGGCCGTGCACGGGCAGACCGACCAGCAGGGGCTGCTGAAGCTGTCCCGGCAGCGGCAGGCCCTCGACCGGTACGCCGGGGACGCCGTCGCGGTTCCGCTGGCCAAGTACACCGAGGCCTACCGGCGACTGCGGGCGGTGTCCGTGGAGCTGGAGGAGATCGTCACGCGCGGGCGGGAGCGGGCTCAGGAAGCCGACCTGCTGCGGTACGGGCTCGACGAGATCGCCGGCGTCGAACCGCGCGCCGGGGAGGACGTGGAGCTGGCGGAGGAGGCGGAGCGGCTCGGACACGCCGAGGCGCTGTCGTCCGCCGCCACGGCCGCTCACGCCGCCCTCGCCGGCAACCCGGAGGACCCCGAGGGCATCGACGCGGCGACCTTCGTCGCGGGCGCGCAGCGGGCCCTGGACGCCGTACGGTCGCACGACCCGTCGCTGGCCGCGCTCGCGGACCGGATCGGGGAGATCGGGATCCTGCTGGGTGACGTCGCGGGGGAACTCGCCGGGTACGCCGACGACCTGGACGCCGATCCGCTGCGGCTGGCGGCCGTCGAGGAGCGCCGGGCCGCGCTGACCGCGCTGACCCGGAAGTACGGCGAGGACGTGGCCTCGGTGCTGGCGTGGGCCGAGCACAGTGCCGCTCGGCTCACCGAACTGGACGGGGACGACGAGCGGACCGGGGAGCTGACCGCCGAACGGGACGCCCTGCGGGCCGAACTGGGCGGGCTGGCGCAGGCCCTGACCGACGCGCGGACGGAGGCCGCGGAACGGTTCGCGGCCGCCGTGACCGCGGAGCTTGCCTCGCTGGCGATGCCGCACGCGCGGGTGTCCTTCGACATCCGCCAGACCGAGGACCCGGAGGGCGTCGAGGTCGGGGGGCGTGCGGTCGCCTACGGGCCGGCCGGTGCCGACGAGGTCGAACTGCTGCTGGCCCCGCATCCGGGGGCGCCGCCCCGGCCCATCGCCAAGGGCGCGTCCGGGGGTGAACTCTCCCGCGTGATGCTGGCGGTGGAGGTGGTCTTCGCGGGCAACGATCCGGTGCCCACCTATCTCTTCGACGAGGTCGACGCGGGCGTCGGCGGCAAGGCCGCGGTGGAGATCGGGCGGCGGCTGGCCCGGCTCGCGAAGAGCGCGCAGGTGGTGGTCGTGACGCACCTGCCGCAGGTCGCCGCGTTCGCCGACCGGCAGTTGCTGGTGGAGAAGACCCACGACGGCTCCGTCACCCGATCCGGAGTGAAGGTCCTGGAGGGGGAGGAGCGAGTCCGGGAGCTGTCCCGGATGCTCGCCGGCCAGGAGGACTCGGAGACGGCCCGGGCCCACGCGGAGGAGCTGTTGGCCACGGCCAGGGCGGATGGCTAGAGCCGGAGGTCGGTGTCCATGGCCTGATGCTCGGCTCGGTGAGTAGTGGTGAGCGCATCGGGCTGAGGCGTGTCCTCGTAGGGTGACCGGATGATGAGCCGTACTCGCGGAACCAGTCGTGCTCGCCGGATCAGTTCGTTGGGGCTCGCCGCCGCCGTCACCCGTGCCGCGACCGCCGGCCTGCGCGCCAAGCCACCCGGCGGGCGTGAGCGCTGGGCTCGGACCAACTACGCGGGGCGGACGGTCGAGTGGTACGCCGGGCCCGCGTGCGCCTTCGCGGCCGCCACCGGGACGGCGCGGGTGAGGCCCGCCGCCGGATTAGCGGTGCTGGTCGCCGGGGTGTGCGGGGCGTACGACGACGTAGCCGGGGCCGGTGACGCCCGGCGCGGGTTCCGTGCGCATCTGACCGCGCTGCGGGACGGTGAGGTCACCAGCGGGGCCGTGAAGCTGCTCGGGATCTCCGCGGCGGGGCTCGTCGCGGGCGCGTCGCTGAAGGAACGAGCGGTCGACAAGGTGCTGGCGGGTGTGGTGATCGCCGGAGCCGCGCACCTGGTGAACCTGGTCGACGTACGGCCGGGGCGGGCCGCCGCGGCGGTCGTCGCACTCGGCGCGCCGGGACTGCTGCGGAAGGGGCCGGGGGCGGAGTTGGCCGCCGCTGCCGTGGGGGCGGCGCTGGCCGTGCTCCCCGACGACCTCGGCGAGCGCGCGATGATGGGCGACACGGGCGCCCACGCGCTGGGTGCCGCGCTGGGCACCGCCGTCGTCGCGGGCAACGGGCGGGCGGGGCTGGTCGTCCATGCCGCCGCTCTGGTCGCCGCGGCCGTCCACGGGGAGGCGCGCGGCGCGTAGGTGGTGCCTCCCCCAGGGTGAACAGTGTGGGCACATGTGTGCGGAATCATGCCCTCCTTCACTCGTGTGGGTGACCTGGGCCACCGTGCCGCCAGGGCGTACGGCCGACGGCGTTCCCGGAACACCCGTACGTACTGGCATCCTTGGACCAGAACGCAGTACGCGTAGGAAGCGCGCGGTACACCCCCTCCGCCCGACACCTTCTGTACGTTTCCTCGTGACCGCCCGACGCCGAACCAGGAGCCCCGGCCACGTGACCCCCGTGAGCAGCCACTCACCGCTCGGCCAGTCGCCGCTGCGCACCGTGCAGGTGCTCGGCGGAGGCAACGCCGCCAGCAGCGCGCATGTGCGCTCCCTGGCCTCCGGGCTGGTGGCGCGGGGCGTGCGGGTCACCGTGTGCGCCCCCGTGGAGGCCGATCGCGCCTACGACTTCACCGGGGCCGGTGCCGACCACGTGCACGTGCCACGCAGCAGCGACCCGGGGGCGGTGGCCGCGCTGCGGCAGGCGTGCACCGACGCCGACCTGGTGCACGCGCACGGCCTGCACGCCTCCTTCCGCGCCGTGCTCGCGCTCAGCGGACGGCGCACCCCGCTCATCGTCACCTGGCACGACCGCGCGTACGCCGAGGGGGCCCGCGCCCACTTCCTGCGGCTGCTTGAGCGACGGGTGGTGAAGGCCGCGACCGTGGTGCTCGGCACCACCTCCGTCCTGGTGGACCGGGCACGCCGTACCGGAGCAAGGGACGCGCGTCTGGCCGCCGTGGCGCTGCCCGGCCCGCGCCAGACCGTGGAGCCGGAGGACCCCGACCGGCCGCGGGCCAAGATCCGGGCCGAACTCGGTGCCACCGGACGTCCCTTGCTGATGGCGGTCGGCTCCCTCGAACCACACCGGGGCTACGACAAGCTGCTGGATGCCGCGCGCGCCTGGCGCGACCTCGACCCGGTGCCGCTGGTGGTGATCGCGGGAGAGGGGCCCTCGCGCGCCGAGTTGCAGTGGCGGATCGAAGCCGAGGGGCTGCCGGTCCGGCTCATCGGACGGCGGGAGGACATCACCGAGTTGCTCGCCGCCGCCGACCTCGCCCTGCTGCCGAGCGGCGAGGAGTCGCGGTCCGTCCTCGCCCAGGAGGCGTTCCACGCGCGGGTGCCGCTCGTCGCCACCGACTCCGGCGCCGTCCCCGAACTCGTGGGCGACGCGGCCGAACTCGTCCCGTCCGGCAACCCCGAGGCGTTCGCGGACGCCGTGGTACGCCTCCTCGGCGACCCCGAGCGGCAGCAGTCGCTGCGGGACAGGGGCGCCCGGCAGGCGGCCACCTGGCCGTCCGAGGACGAGACCGTCGCGCAAGTGCTCAGTGTCTACGACGAACTGACCCAGCCCCGGCCGTTGATCTAGAAACAGTCCGTCGATCTGGAAACAGGCCGGACTACGGCACGAGCCGGCGTGCCCGCAGGGCCAGGCTCAACGCCAGTACCGTCTGCGGATCGTCGAGGTCGGTGCCCAGCAACTCCCCGATCCGCGCCAGCCGGTTGTACAACGTCTGCCGGTTGAGGTGGAGTTCCCGGGCCGTCTCCGCCTTGCGTCCCGCGTGCGCGAGATACGTCTCCAAGGTGGGCAGCAGCGGCGGTTTGGAGCGGTGGTCGTGGTCCCGGACCGGGCCGATCGCACGGTCCACGAAGGCCGCCAGGTCCGGATGGTCGCGCAACCGCCACAGCAGCAGGTCGATGTCCAGGCGGCGGGCGTCGTACCAGGGACGGTCCGACAGACCCTGAGCCGCCGTCGCCGTCTCCGCCGCGTGCCTGAGCCCCGCCGAGGCCGCCGCCCAGCCGCCGGTCTGCCCGACGACCACCACCGGCGGCTGCGCTCCCGGCCGCTGCATCCCGGCCCGCTCCACGCCCGCCCGCAGCGCCGCCGCGACGCGGTCCGCGACGGCCGGCCGCTCCGACTCCGAACGCAGGCCCAGCAGTACCGGGACACGGCCCTCCACCGGTCGTACGCCCAGCAGGACCGGCACCCCCACCGACGCCAGCTCCTCCGCGACCGCGCGCGCCAGGACCGCCCAGCCGCCGCCGGGGGACAGGGCGTCCCCGAGTCGCATGACCACGGGCAGCAGCGGGCCGTCGCCCGGTTTGAAGCCCAGGACGCGGGCCTGCGCGGGGGCGTCCTGGGCCGCGACCCGGCCCTCGGCGAGGTCGGTCAGGAAATCCCCGCGTCCCCGCGCGGCCAGTTCCTCCTCCTGGCGGGCCTGCATCAGGACCACGGCCAGGATGCCCGCGGCCCGTTCGGCGGCCATGCGGTGCACGGGCGCGAGCGGCGCGCGTACGGGCAGCAGGACGAGGCGGGCCCGGACCGCTCCCGCCCCCGGCCCGCCGCCCGGCACGTCCACCACGACCGAGCCGGCCGGCGGGGTGTCCTTGTGCTGGCCGCGCAGCCCCTCCCACACCTGGAGCGGGTCCGCGCCCTCGGGGCCCGCCCCGGCGGCGAACAGGAGCCGGCCGTCCGTCGTCTCCAGGAAGACCGGGTTGTCGCCGAAGTCGGCCAGGATGCCGAGGACCTGCGGTATCCCGCCACCGCCCAGCAGGGCTTCGGTGCAGCGGCGGTGCACCTCCTCCGCCCGCTGGAGCAGGGCGTAGTGGCCGTTGACGATCTCGGTGTGGATCTCCTCGGTGACCGTCACGAACGGCACCTCGCGATGAAGTTGGACCAGCGGGAGACCGGCCGCGCGTGCCGTGTCGACCAGCGCCGCGGGCAGGCGGGCGAAGCGCGGGCCGAGCTCCACGACGAGGGCCGCGATGCCGCGTTCGGCGAGCGTGCGCACGAACACGCGCTGGTCGGCCGGGCGGGTCCCGAGGCCGTAGCCCGTGGTCAGCAGCAGCTCGCCGCCCTTGAGCAGCGAGGCGATGTTGGGTACCTCGCCCGCGTGCACCCAGCGGACGGTCCGATGCAGCCGGTCGGCGCCCGCGAGGACCTCGGGCAGACCGCTGCGCAGGCCCGGCAGCTCCAGCGCGCGCTGCACGGTGATGCCGCCGCCCTGGGTCTCGAATCGGTGGTCCGTGCGGCTGTCCATGCAGCGGACGCTACCCGCGGACCAGCCCCGGAGACATCTCCGGGGATCGCGGGGCGAGCCGCGCGGTCAGGGGACGACCGGCCGCATCGCGGCGCCGGATGGCAGCGGGGCGTCACGGCCCCCGCCGGCAGGGCGTGTCAGGCAATCGCGAGCCGGTCCACCAGCAACTCCACCCTCCACTCGGCGTCCTCCGGTGGCAGCCGTCCCGCCCGGGTCAGGGTGGCCAGGCCGTGCAGGGCAGCCCAGAACGTCTCGGTGAACAGCCCCGGGTGGACGCCGTCCCCGGCGACCTCGCCGAGGGTCTCCAGCAGGGCGGCGAAGGCGTCCTTCAGTGGCTCCGGGGTTTCCTCCTTCGCGTACGCCAGGCCGCCGTCGAGCTGGAACAAGGCGTCGTAGACCGCCGGGTTGCGTGCGGCGAAGTCCAGGTAGGCGCGGGCAAGAGCGGCGACCCGCTCGCGCGGGCTGCTCGCCTCGGAGGTCGCGGCCCGCACGGCCACGGCCATCTCGGTGGCGCCCTCGATGGCGACGGCGCCGATGATCTCGCGTTTGCCGCGGAAGTGGCTGTAGAGGACGGGCTGGCTGTACTCGATGCGTTCGGCGAGCCGGCGGGTGGTGACCGCGTCCCAGCCCTGCTGCTCGGCGAGTTCGCGGGCCGTCGCCACGATGAGGCGCTCGCGCTCCGCCCGTTCGCGCTGCTTGCGTTCCTGTACCGACATGATTCGATCCTAGCACCGCTAGACAATCGAGCGGCAGTAGGTCTAGCGTTGCATCAACACCTAGCAGCGCTAGATCCAGGAGGGATCATCATGCTCAACGCACTTGAGGTCTTCACCACCGTGGTCGTCGGCCTGATGGTGGGGGTGGAGTTCTCCGTCGCCTTCGTCATGAACCCGATCTTGAGCGCCCTCCCCGAGGACAGCAGCCAGGCGGCCCACGCCCACGGGGGCCGGATGCTTGGCGCCGTGATGCCGTTCTGGTACATCGGCTCGCTCGTCCTGAGCGCGGTCTGGGCCATCGCCGGATGGCACCACGAGGGCACCGGCCTCGTCGTCACCGCCGCCGGGCTGCTGATCGTCAGCGTGGTCATGTCGCTTCTGCTGCTCGTCCCGATCAACAACCGGAACAAGACGTGGACCCCCGAGAACCGGCCCGCGGACTGGAAAGAGCAGCTGAACCGCTGGGAGCGCTTCCACTACGTCCGGGTCGCCGTCATCATCGCCGCCTTCACCCTGCTGGTCACCGCCCTCGTCTGACACCGAAGCCGCCCCCGACATCGGGTCCCACACGGCTCAGCAGCTCCACGAAGCTCACCAAGCTGACGAAGACTCACGAAGACTCACAAGGAGAAGAACCATGTCACTGAAGAAGATCAACACCGTGCTCGCCGCCGCCTTCATCCTCTTCATCCTCTGGTTCGGGACGGAGTTCATCCTCAGCCCGGAGACGACGGCACCGACCTTCGGCCTGCCGAGCTGGCCGTCCGGCGACGGCGGCGGCTTCCTGATCATCAAGGGAATCCGCGATGTCGTCTTAGGCCTGGTGCTGGCCGTCCTGCTGGTGACGGGCCACCGCCGAGCGCTGGGCCTGGTGCTGCTGGTGGAGGCGCTCGCCGCGTACGGCGACATGGCCACCGTGCTGGCCCACCACGGCTCCGTGGCCACCGCCCTCGGCGTCCACTGCCTGACCGCGACACTGATGGTGGTCAACGGCCTGCTGATCATGCGCGAGACCCGCAAGGTCCCGGCCGCTCCGGCGACGCCCGCCCCGCAGCCCGCATGACGCCGGGACGGCTCTCAGTCAGGCCTGATGTTGTGGTTGAAACGGAAGACGTTGTCGGGGTCGTACCGCCGCTTCACCTCCGCCAGCCGCCGGCTGTTCTCGGCGCCCACGCCGGCCACGACCCGGTCACTGCCCTCGTCGCCGATGAAGTTGAGGTAGACCGCGCCGGTGCTCCACGGCCGGGCGGCGGTACGGACATCCCGAACCCACTGGACGCAGCGCTCGTCGTCCGCGGGGTCCTCCCACAGACCGAAGGGGTGCACCGCCCACGGCGCGTCCCGGTAGGGCACGGGATACGTGTGCGGCCCGGTGCCGATCGCGCCGCCCTGCGGGAACAGCGCGTGCAGGGTGCCGGTCGGTACGGGCATGGCCTCCCCCTGGGCGCAGAAGGCCGCCACGAAGTCGTCGGGCGCGCCCGTCAGGTACTCCGCCGACCAGTAGTTCCGCATTCCGGGAGGATCGTCGATCATGCACTGGACGTCGGCGTAGGGCATCGCCCCGACGACCTCCGACTCGTGCGGCAGCGCCAGCAGCGGCTCGGCCAGCTTGCGCATGTCCGCCTCGGACCCGGCGTACGTCAGCAGCACCCCGCACAGCAACGACCCGACCAGATGCGGTGGTACGAACTCCTCGGGCGGGCCGGTGAGATAGATGACAGCGCCGCCGGCCTCGTCGGGACCGGCCGTGATGACATCGCGGTAGGTACGCGTGACCTCGGGACCGTGCTCGGGGAGGTACAGCAGCAGCGCGATGGAGAACTCGGGCAGCTCGTGCAGCTTCAGAGTGATCGCGGTCGCGACGCCGAAGTTCCCGCCGCCGCCGTGCAGGGCCCAGAACAGGTCCGGGTTCTCGTCGTCGCTCGCATGCACCCGGCTGCCGTCGGCTGTGACCAGTTCCACGCCCAGGAGGTTGTCGACGGCCAGTCCGCAGTGCCGGTCCAGCCAGCCCGTGCCGCCGCCCAGGACGAAGCCGCCCACCCCGGTCGTCGACGCCCGGCCACCGGTGGTGGCCAGGCCGTGGGGCTGGGTGGCGCGGTCCAGGTCGCTCATCGTGGCGCCGCCCGCGACCCGTACCGCCTCGGCCGCGGGATCGACCGTGACGGCGCGCATGTGACGCAGGTCGACCACCACCGCCCCGTCGCCCAGCGCCATGCCCGCCACACTGTGCCCGCCGCCGCGAACCGCGACCGGCAGATCGAGGCTCCGGGCGAAGCGCAGCGAGCGCACCACATCCGTCTCGTCCACACACTGCGCGATCACCGCCGGCCGCCGGTCGATCATGGCGTTGAAGACGGCCCGGGCGTCGTCGTACCCAGGGTCCTGCGGGGTGAACACGTCGCCGACCAGATCCTCGCGGAACGCGGTGAGAGCCGCGCCCGCCTTCGAGGGGGAAGCCATGGCCGCTCCCTTCCGAGAAGGGGCATTGTCTGCTTCCAGCCTAGGGGGTGTCCGCAAAGTCCCGCCTGCCCTGCGACGCCCGGCACGCACTCTCGCCGCACCGGGCGAACACCCGAGTACGACCAGTACGCGGGCGTCCGCCCGGCACGCCGAGAGCACGCACCGGACGCCGCAGGGCCCGCCCTTCGGGCGGACGACGCGACTTTGCGGACACCCCCTAGGCGGGCACGGCCAACCGGTCTCGCTCAGCCGCCGTACGCCCCCGAGGCCGTCAGGCGCAGGGCCGTGTCGATGAGGGGCACGTGGCTGAAGGCCTGGGGGAAGTTGCCGACCTGGCGTTGCAGGCGGGGGTCCCATTCCTCGGCCAGCAGGCCGAGGTCGTTGCGCAGGGCCAGGAGCTTCTCGAACAGCTTGCGGGCCTCGTCCACGCGGCCGATCATCGCGAGGTCGTCCGCCATCCAGAACGAGCAGGCCAAGAAGGCCCCTTCGTCGCCGGGCAGACCGTCGACGCCTTCGTTGTCGCCCGAGGTCGGGTAGCGCAGGATGAATCCGTCCGAGGTGGACAGCTCCCGCTGGATCGCCTCGATCGTGCCGATCACGCGCTTGTCGTCCGGCGGCAGGAAGCCCATCTGCGGGATCAGCAGCAGGGAGGCGTCCAACTCCTTCGAGCCGTACGACTGGGTGAACGTGTTGCGCTCCTTGTCGTAGCCCCGCTCGCACACGTCCCGGTGGATGTCGTCGCGCAGTTCACGCCACTTCTCCAGCGGGCCGTCCGCGTCCCCGGACTCGATCAGCTTGATCGTGCGGTCGACGGCGACCCAGGCCATCACCTTGGAGTGCACGAAGTGGCGGCGCGGACCGCGCACCTCCCAGATGCCCTCGTCCGGCTCGTCCCAGTGCTGCTCCAGGTAGCGGATCAGCTTCAGCTGGAGCAGCGAGGCGTAGTCGTTGCGGGCCAGGCCCGTCATGTGGGCCAGGTGCAGGGCCTCGGTGACCTCGCCGTACACGTCCAGCTGGAGTTGGTGCGCGGCGCCGTTGCCGACCCGGACCGGCCCGGAGTTCTCGTAGCCGGGCAGCCAGTCCAGCTCGGCCTCGCCCAGCTCGCGCTCACCCGCGATGCCGTACATGATCTGCAGGTTCTCCGGGTCACCGGCGACGGCCCGCAGCAGCCATTCGCGCCAGGCGCGGGCCTCCTCGCGGTAACCGGTGCGCAGCAGCGAGGAGAGCGTGATGGCCGCGTCCCGCAGCCAGGTGTAGCGGTAGTCCCAGTTGCGGACACCGCCGATCTCCTCCGGCAGGGACGTGGTGGGCGCGGCGACGATGCCGCCGGTCGGGCCGTAGGTCAGCGCCTTCAGGGTGATCAGCGAACGGATCACGGCCTCGCGGTAGGGGCCGTGGTACGTGCAGTGCTCGACCCAGTCCCGCCAGAAGTCCTCCGTCGCCTCCAGTGACTGCTCCGGTTCCGGCAGCGGCGGCGGCTCCTTGTGCGAGGGCTCCCAGGAGATGGTGAACGCGATCCGGTCACCGGGGGCGACGGTGAAGTCCGCGTACGTCGTCAGCGACTTCCCGTACGTCTCGGCCTCTGTGTCGAACCACACGGAGTCCGGCCCGGCGACGGCCACCGTGCGGCCCTCGTGCTTGTGCACCCACGGCACGATCCGGCCGTAGGAGAAACGCATCCGCAGCGCCGAGCGCATCGGGACCCGGCCCGAGACGCCCTCCACGATCCTGATCAGCTGCGGAGCGCCGTCACGCGGAGGCATGAAGTCGATCACCCGGACCGTGCCGCGTGGGGTGTCCCACTCGGACTCCAGGATCAGGGAGTCGCCGCGGTAGCTGCGTCGGGCCGCGGTGGGCGGCTCGGCGCCGGACGCGTGCGCCGGGCCGATCCGCCAGAAGCCGTGTTCCTCCGTGCCGAGCAGACCGGCGAAGATGGCATGCGAGTCGAAGCGGGGCAGGCACAGCCAGTCCACTGTGCCGTCCCGGCAGACCAGGGCTGCGGTCTGCATGTCTCCGATGAGTGCGTAATCTTCGATGCGCCCGGCCACGTGCAACTCCAGTCGAACGGCCACGTCACCCCCGGAACAGGGGGCTGTCGCTTGCGGTAAAAGGGGTGTGGGTCTTGTTACTGCGTCGTTGAGCGGTGAATCAAAACAGTCCTACCGCTGTGAGGCAAAACGACAACTGTTGCTCAACGAACTGACGAGCTCTCGTTGTTCCGGTTGTTCCGGTCGTTACGGGAGGGGGGTGGTCCCGTGTTGCCGGCCTGGCTCGGCAGTGAGTGTCCGAGCAGGATACGACGCACGTAGATGATCTGCGTGCTGCCCCGGGCAACGCGGGTGAGCCGAACGGGTGAGCGTGAGGTGAGAAACACGTGAGAGCGTGCGGGTCTGTGCCGATCTGTGCGCGGAGCGTGGCCGGAAATCACCGCGCCCGGTCGCTGATACCCTGGTAGCCCGTGGACCGGTGGGCACGAAACCCCCGAACCGCAGCGACGGCGCCCCCGGAAAGCCTCCGGTGCGGCAGCCGCACCGCAACCCCAGACCGCGACCACGGGAGCCCCGCCTTGGCCATGCCGCCCGCTGCTTTTCGAAACAGCCCTGCCACGACGACCAAGCACATCTTCGTGACCGGGGGTGTCGCCTCCTCGCTCGGCAAGGGCTTGACGGCCTCCAGCCTCGGCATGCTGCTCAAGGCGCGTGGCCTGCGCGTCGTGATGCAGAAGCTCGACCCGTACCTGAACGTCGACCCGGGCACGATGAACCCCTTCCAGCACGGTGAGGTGTTCGTCACCAACGACGGCGCCGAGACCGACCTGGACATCGGCCACTACGAGCGCTTCCTCGACCGTGATCTCGACGGCTCCGCCAACGTCACCACCGGCCAGGTGTACAACACGGTGATCGCCAAGGAACGGCGTGGCGAGTACCTCGGCGACACCGTCCAGGTCATCCCGCACATCACCAACGAGATCAAGCACCGCATCCGCCGCATGGCGACCGACGAGGTCGACGTCGTGATCACGGAGGTCGGCGGCACGGTCGGCGACATCGAGTCGCTGCCCTTCCTGGAGACGGTCCGCCAGGTCCGGCACGAGGTCGGCCGGGACAACGTCTTCGTCGTCCACATCTCCCTCCTGCCGTACATCGGTCCCTCGGGTGAGCTGAAGACGAAGCCGACCCAGCACTCGGTCGCCGCGCTGCGGAACATCGGTATCCAGCCAGACGCGATCGTGCTGCGCTGCGACCGCGAGGTACCCACCGCGATCAAGCGCAAGATCTCTCTGATGTGCGACGTCGACGAGGCCGCCGTGGTCGCCTGCCCCGACGCCCGCTCGATCTACGACATCCCGAAGACCGTGCACGGCGAGGGCCTGGACGCCTACGTCGTCCGCAAACTGGACCTGCCGTTCCGCGACGTGGACTGGCGGACCTGGGACGACCTGCTCGACCGCGTCCACAACCCCGACCACGAGATCACCCTCGCCCTGGTCGGCAAGTACATCGACCTGCCCGACGCCTACCTCTCGGTCATCGAGGCGCTGCGCGCGGGCGGCTTCGCCAACCGGGCCCGCGTGAAGATCAAGTGGGTCACCTCGGACGACTGCAAGACCCCGGCCGGCGCCGCCCAGCAGCTCGAGGACGTGGACGGCATCTGCATCCCCGGCGGCTTCGGCGACCGCGGTGTGCTCGGCAAGGTCGGCGCCATCCGCTACGCCCGCGAGCACAAGATCCCGCTGCTCGGCCTGTGCCTGGGCCTCCAGTGCATCGTGATCGAGGCCGCGCGCAGCCTCGCCGACATCCCGGACGCCAACTCCACCGAGTTCGACCCGGCCACCTCGCACCCGGTCATCTCCACCATGGCCGAGCAGCTCGACATCGTCGCCGGCGAGGGCGACATGGGCGGCACGATGCGGCTGGGCATGTACCCGGCCAAGCTCGCCGAGGGGTCGATCGTGCGTGAGGTGTACGACGGCAAGGAGTACGTCGAGGAGCGCCACCGGCACCGCTACGAGGTGAACAACGCCTACCGCGCGGAGCTGGAGAAGCGGGCCGGCATCCAGTTCTCCGGCACCTCGCCGGACGGCAAGCTCGTCGAGTACGTCGAGTACCCGCGCGAGGTCCACCCCTATCTGGTCGCCACCCAGGCGCACCCGGAGCTGCGCTCGCGTCCGACGCGTCCGCACCCGCTGTTCGCCGGGCTGGTGAAGGCGGCCGTCCAAAGGACCGAGGCGGCTCGGGAGAATTCGAAGTAACACACCAGTTGTACGGTGGCCGGGGTGCGATCCTTCAAAAGGTGACCGCCCCGGCTGCTTTTTCGCACGTGGCCGCAGCGCGTCGGACGGCTTCCGGACGCCTGCGTCGCGTGGTTTCCGTACGTCTGGAAGGACAGGGCATGACGATCAAGGACACCCCCGAGGAGTGGCGGATCCGGTCGACCAAGACCCCCTTCGTGGGCAACAAGACCTCCGTCCGCACGGACGAGGTGGTCATGCCCGACGGCTCGGTGGTCAACCGCGACTACCAGGTCCACCCCGGTTCGGTGGCCGTCGTCGCCCTCGACGGGGAGGACCGGGTCCTGCTGATCAAGCAGTACCGCCACCCGGCGCGGCAACGGCTGTGGGAGATCCCGGCCGGCCTGCTCGACGTGCCCGGCGAGAACCCGCTGCACGCGGCCCAGCGCGAACTGTACGAGGAGGCGCACGTCAAGGCCGAGGACTGGCGGGTGCTGACCGACGTCTACACCACCCCCGGCGGTTGTGACGAAGCCGTACGGATCTTTCTCGCCCGCGACCTGTCCGAGGCCGACGGGGACCGCTTCGAGGTGGAGGACGAGGAGGCCGACATGGAGCACGCGCGGGTCCCGGTCGACGACCTGGTCCAGGGTGTGCTGGCGGGCGACCTCCACAACAACTGCCTCGTGGTGGGCGTGCTTTCGCTGGTCGCCGCGCGGGGCGGCGAAGGGCTCGACGCACTGCGCCCGGCGGAGGCGCCCTGGCCCGCACGCCCCTTCGACTCCTGAACGCCCGCAACCCGCACTCCGGACCATTCACACCCCCTCCTGGTGTGACCATCGGCTGATCCGATTGAGGGATGTGTCCGCCGCGCTCCGCCCGGAACGTAGCAGAGCGTGAACTAGGCTCTGGAAACGCCCGAACCGGAGTCCCGGCGGGCTTGCGCGTGCGGTGGGACGGGAGTGTGGCCCGTGACGGATCAGGTGGTGGACGCAGACGGTGCACGGCTGTCGGCACAGGCTCCCCGGGACGACCAATTCCTCGGCCGCACACGGGAGTTGAAGGAACTGCGCGCCGACATCGAGCGCGCCGGACTGGATACGATCTCCGGCCGCAAGGCCCCCCGCGCGCGCGTGCTCCTCATCGCGGGCAGGCCCGGTTCGGGACGCACCGCCCTCGCCGCGGAACTCGCCCGACAGGTCGCCGACCGTTACCCGGACGGGGTCCTGCGGGCCCGCCTCGGCGAGCCCGACGGCACCCCCGTCCCGGTCGAGCGCACCGCCCGCGAACTGCTCGCCGCCCTGGAGGTGCCGGCCCCGGCCGGAGCCGCCGAGGACGACCTCACCGCGGCCCTGCGCGAGGCCCTCGCCGACCGCCGGACGCTGCTCCTGCTCGACGACGCGGCCACCGCCGAACAGGTCGACGCCCTGCTGCCGGACACCCCGGAGTGCCTGGTCGTCGCCGTCTCAGGGGGCCCGCTGACCGGGATCGCGGACGTCCGCCCCTGCACCCTGGGCGGCCTCGACACCAAGTCGGCGGTGGAACTGCTGTCCCGGCACACCGGGTCGGTCCGCGTCACCGTCGATCCGCGGGCCGCCGAGGGCCTGGCGGTGACCTGCCAGGGCCAGCCCGCCGCGCTGACCCTGGCCGGCGGCTGGCTCGCCGCCCGCCCCAAGTCGGCCGTCTCCGACTTCGCCAAGCACCTGCACGCGGAGGGCGAGGAGGGCACCCCGCTCAGCCGGGTCTTCCGGCTCGTGTACGCGTCCCTGCCCGGTCCCGCCGCCCGGATACTGCGCCTGCTCGCCCTCGCCCCGGCCGGCCTGGTCGACCCGCACACCGCGTCCGCGCTGGCCGGCTGCTCGGTGACCGGGGCCCGCACCACCCTGGACGACTTCGTCGCCCTCGGCCTGCTCCGGGCGGTGGACTCGCCGCTGCCGCAGTACGAGGTCCCCGGCTGTCTGCACCCCCTGCTGAAGGCGCTCACCGAGACCCAGGACCGGCCCGCCGAGCTGCAGCTGGCCCGGGCCCGCATGCTGGAGCGGACCGTGCGGCTGCTGCAGTCCTGCCGGGCGATCACCGAGACCGACAGCCCCGAGGCCCGCGAGAAGCTCCTGGGCATGCCCCCCGCCCTGCGCTTCCCGACCCCCCGGGCGGCCGCCCAGTGGCTGACCCTGCGCAAGCCCGCCCTGCTCGCCTCGGCCCGGCTCGCGGTCGCCGACGGGGAGCTGGACACCCTCGCCCGGCGTCTGATGTCCCAGCTCGTGCGGGCCCTGGTGGCCCACTGCGGCACCCGGGCGGTCGCGTCCGACCTGTACGGCGTCCACCGCCTCGTCCTCGACGTGGCCGAGCGCCAGAAGCTGCCCCGGGAGAAGGCCGCCGCGCTGCTGAACCTCGCCGACCTGGACGCCCGGACCGGCCGCACGAACGAGGCGCTGGCGCGGTACCGGGCGGCGCTGGACGCGGGACGGGAGGCGAACGACCCGTACGCGACCGGCCGCGCGATGGAATCCGTGGGCGGGGCCCACCTGGAGCTCGGGGACCCCGACCGGGCGGCCGACTGGTTCGGCCGCGCCCTCGCCCAGCGACTGGCCCGGGACGAGCGCGCGGACGCCGCCCGGCTGTACGGCCGTATCGCCGCCGCGCACACCCTCGCGGGTCGTTACGGCGAGGCGCAGCGGGGCTGGCGGGCGGCGGTGGCCGGGCACCGCAAGGACGGCGATGTGGCGGCCCACGCGCGGGCGTTGAGCGAACTCGCGCGCGTCCAGGAGTACGCCGGATGCCCCGAGGACTCGCTGCGCACCTGCCACGAGGCGCTGGAGTGGGCGCGTCGCGCCGAGGACGTCCGTCTCCAGGCCGCGCTCCAGCTGCGGCTCGGCGACACGCTGGAGCGTCTCGGCGATCCGGCGGCGGCCTCGCTGCACCGGGGTACGGCCGAGCGGCTGTTGGGTGACGAGCTGCGGACGCCGGAAACACGGGCCGAGCCGGAGCCGGAGCAGGCCGTTCACCTGAAACAAGACGCGAACGCCTGCGAAATCCGCAGTACATCCGCTGAAGATTGACGCAATGAAAGGCTAGACAGCGGGAACACCTTCATTAGACTGGCTCTGCCGCGCGCTCTCCTGCGGTGCGTCCTGGTGTGCCCGAGCATGCCTGGGTATGTCATGCAATGCCCCCCATTCCCTGAGCCAAGGACCGTGATCGACGTGAAGGTCGGCATCCCCCGCGAGGTCAAGAACAACGAGTTCCGGGTGGCCATCACCCCGGCCGGTGTGCACGAACTGGTGCGCCACGGCCACCAGGTCGTCATCGAGCGGGGTGCCGGAGTCGGCTCCTCCATCACGGACGGCGAGTTCGCCGCGGCCGGTGCCCGGATCCTGGAGACCGCCGACGAGGTGTGGGCCACCGCCGACCTGCTGCTCAAGGTCAAGGAGCCCATCGCCGAGGAGTACCACCGCCTCCGCAAGGACCAGACGCTCTTCACGTACCTGCACCTGGCCGCGTCCAAGGAGTGCACCGACGCCCTGGTCGCGTCCGGCACCACCGCGATCGCCTACGAGACGGTCGAACTGCCCAGTCGCGCCCTTCCGCTGCTCGCCCCCATGTCCGAGGTCGCGGGCCGCCTCGCCCCCCAGGTCGGCGCCTACCACCTGATGGCCGCCAACGGCGGCCGAGGGGTGCTGCCCGGCGGTGTCCCGGGCGTACTGGCCGCCAGGGCCGTCGTCATCGGCGGCGGTGTCTCCGGCTGGAACGCGGCGCAGATCGCCATCGGCATGGGCTTCCACGTGACCCTGCTCGACAAGGACATCAACAAGCTCAAGGAGGCCGACAAGATCTTCGGTACGAAGATCCAGACCGTCGTCTCCAACGCCTTCGAGCTGGAGAAGGCCTGCCTGGAGGCCGACCTCGTGATCGGCGCGGTGCTCATCCCGGGTGCCAAGGCCCCGAAGCTGGTCACCAACGAGCTCGTGTCACGCATGAAGCCGGGAAGTGTCCTTGTCGACATCGCGATCGATCAGGGCGGTTGCTTCGAGGACTCCCGTCCGACCACCCACGCCGAGCCGACCTTCCCGGTCCACAACTCGGTCTTCTACTGCGTCGCCAACATGCCCGGCGCGGTGCCCAACACCTCCACCTACGCGCTCACCAACGCCACGCTGCCGTACATCGTCGAGCTCGCCGATCATGGCTGGGTCGCGGCGCTGCGCCGGGATCCCGCGCTCGCCAAGGGGCTCAACGCACATGACGGCAAGGTCGTTTACCGCGAGGTCGCGGAGGCACACGGACTGGAGCACGTGGAGCTCGACGCGCTGCTCGGCTGAGCGGCGACCTTAAGTCTCCTTTTGGTAAAGGTCGATACGTCAACAGAGGTCGTCAACCCCGTGCACCTGGCCGGACCTTGCCCGACATGGTCCGGCCAGGTGTGTGTATGGTCACTTTGCGGCACTCGGTCAACTCGCCTCGAACGTAACCCTTGAACCGATTCGTACACCGGTGAAACCCACCGTGCGACGGCCGTACGCCCTTGACAGAGGGATGTTTCATTGCCGACACA
Organism: Streptomyces sp. NPDC005263; assembly: GCF_042872365.1. Lineage (NCBI taxonomy): Bacteria > Bacillati > Actinomycetota > Actinomycetes > Kitasatosporales > Streptomycetaceae > Streptomyces > Streptomyces sp. NPDC005263. Next base: position 28,314 of record NZ_JBIAKJ010000013.1, read on the forward strand.
TCCTGCCGGGTCCGGTGGATTGTGTTGCTGCGGACGCCCGACACGCCATAGAGTCGCCAACCGTCGGCATGGTGCCACGCCGACCTGTCTAGAAGTTTCCTGGTCACCAAGGAGGTAAGACGACTTGTGAATGAGTCGACATTTTCTCCCGGGGGTGGTCAACCAGGAATGCCTGCAGGGGCCCAGGGCCCCGAGGGGTTCGAGGCTGTCGGCTCCGTCGCGGTGCGCACCTTCGCAGCCCAGCAGAGTCCCCAGGTGACTCGGACACACCAGAGCATGGATGGCCATCACGTGAACGCCATGGCCGGCGACGGAAGTGGCGCGCCCCGCAACCACTTCGCCGACTACGACGAACTGCCCGACGGGCACTTCTACGACCCCGACGCCGAGTACGAGCCCGATCCAGAGTACGCGGCCACGCTCGCGCCCGACGCCGCCCGGCAGCGCCGGGAGCGCGTCGGTCCGACCGGACGCCCGCTGCCGTACTTCCCGATCCCGGGACCGCTGACCAACCACGGCCCCGCGACGATCATCGCGATGTGCAACCAGAAGGGCGGCGTCGGCAAGACGACGTCGACCATCAACCTGGGTGCCGCCCTCGCGGAGTATGGCCGTCGTGTGCTGCTCGTGGACTTCGACCCGCAGGGCGCGCTGTCGGTGGGTCTCGGTGTCAACCCGATGGAGCTCGACCTCACCGTCTACAACCTGCTCATGGAGCGAGGCATGGCGGCCGACGAGGTGCTCCTGAAGACGGCGGTCCCCAACATGGACCTGCTGCCCAGCAACATCGACCTGTCCGCCGCCGAGGTCCAGCTGGTCTCCGAGGTCGCGCGCGAGTCGACGCTGCAACGTGCCCTGAAGCCGCTCCTGGCCGACTACGACTACATCGTGATCGACTGTCAGCCCTCGCTCGGCCTGCTCACGGTGAACGCCCTGACGGCCGCGCACAAGGTGATAGTGCCCCTGGAGTGCGAGTTCTTCGCTCTCCGTGGTGTCGCGCTGCTGACGGAGACCATCGAGAAGGTCCAGGAGCGGCTCAACCCGGAGCTGGAGCTCGACGGGATCCTGGCCACGATGTACGACTCGCGTACCGTGCACAGCCGTGAGGTGCTCGCGCGGGTCGTCGAGGCGTTCGACGACCACGTCTACCACACGGTCATCGGGCGCACGGTCCGCTTCCCGGAGACCACGGTCGCCGGTGAGCCGATCACCACGTACGCGTCCAACTCCGTCGGCGCCGCCGCGTATCGCCAGCTCGCCAGGGAGGTGCTCGCCCGGTGTCACGCCGAGTGAGTCTGCCGGGGGCCGACGAACTGTTCCGTACGACCGGGGGGACGGCGCTCCAGCCGTCCGCTCCCCGGCGCCCGGTCAACGGCGAGGCCCGGGTGCCGGCGCCCGCGGGGGAGTCCGACGGGGCCGCGGCCGCGGCGCCGTCCTCGTCCGAGGACGCACCGCAGTCGGTGCCGGCCCAGGGTGGTGACGGTGACGGTGCGGAGCATGTGGCGGCCGACTCGGAACCGGCCGGGGCCGGCGAGTCCCGCAGCCGGGGCGCCGACCCCGCCGGACGTCGTCAGGGCCCGCAGGAAGGTTCTGCCTCGGGTGCGGACGCGGCGGCCCCGCGCGGCAAGCGCGGACGGGCGGCCTCGCGCCGTCCCAGCGGGCGGGAGCGGCACGACGAGAAGATCACCGTGTACGTCTCCGCCGAGGAGCTGATGGATCTGGAGCACGCGCGTCTGGTGCTCCGGGGCGAGCACGGGCTGGCGGTCGACCGCGGTCGGATCGTCCGCGAGGCCGTGGCCGTGGTGCTGGCCGACCTGGAGTCACGCGGTGACGCGAGCATCCTCGTACGACGGCTGCGCGGGCGGTAACGGTAGCCTGCGGGGGCCATGACCTCGAACGACGTTCCCCCGGGCGCCGGCGCAGCCGCCGGCCGTCGGCGTGCGCTGGGCAGAGGGCCGGGGGCGGTTCCCGTTCCCGCGGAAGCCCTCGCCCCGCCGGCGCAACCGCCGGTCGCGGAGCACCCCGCTCCGGCGGAACCCTCCCCTGAGGCCGCGGTTCCCGCGCCGGCGGACATTCCCGCCCCTGTGCGGTCCGAGGCACCCGGAGAACCCGACGAGCCCGGGGAACCGGAAGAGCCCGGGGAACCGGAAGAGTCCGAGGAACTGGAAGAGCCCGGGGAGACCGAAAAGCCCAGAGACCCCGAAGACCCCGGCGACGGTGTCTTCAAGGTCCGTCTCTCCAACTTCGAGGGCCCCTTCGACCTCCTCCTCCAGCTGATCTCCAAGCACAAGCTGGACGTCACCGAGGTCGCCCTGTCCAAGGTGACCGACGAGTTCATGGCGCACATCCGGGCGATGGGCCCGGACTGGGACCTCGACCAGACCACCGAGTTCCTGGTCGTCGCCGCCACGTTGCTGGACCTGAAGGCGGCCCGGTTGCTGCCCGCCGCCGAGGTGGAGGACGAGGCCGACCTGGCGCTGCTGGAGGCCCGGGACCTGCTGTTCGCCCGGCTTCTCCAGTACCGCGCGTACAAACAGATCGCCGACATCTTCAGCCACCGGCTCGACGACGAGGCCCGCCGCTACCCCCGTACCGTCGGACTCGAGGCGCACCACGCCGAACTGCTGCCCGAGGTGGTCATCAGCATCGGCGCGGAGGGCTTCGCGAAGCTCGCGGTCAAGGCGATGCAGCCCAGGCCCCGGCCGCAGGTGTACGTCGACCACATCCACGCGCCGCTGGTGAGTGTCCAGGAGCAGGCCCAGATCGTGGTCGCACGGCTCAGGGAGCGGGGCGAGGCGACCTTCCGGGCGCTGATCGAGGACACCGACGACACCCTGACCGTCGTGGCGCGCTTCCTGGCGCTGCTGGAGCTGTACCGGGAGAAGGCCGTCGCGCTGGAGCAGGAGACGGCCCTCGGGGAGTTGCTGGTGCGCTGGACCGGCGGAGACGAGGGCGATACGCCGAAGGTCACCGACGAGTTCGACCGGCCGCCCGAGGTACCGAAGGACGACGCCAAGGAGGAGAAGACGTGAGTGAGGAGACGACCGACGTTCCGGCCGGGCCGCGCACGGTCGCCGACCTCGATCTCAAACCGGCTCTGGAGGCCGTCCTCATGGTCGTGGACGAGCCGGCGACGGAGGAGCACCTCGCGAAGATACTCCAGCGGCCGAAGAGGCAGATCGGGGACGCGCTGCGGGAACTGGCCGACGAGTACACCGTGCAGGGGCGCGGCTTCGAGCTGCGGCTGATCGCGGGCGGCTGGCGTTTCTACAGCCGCCCCGCGTACGCGCCGGCCGTCGAGGGCTTCGTCCTGGACGGCCAGCAGGCCCGGCTCACACAGGCGGCGCTGGAGACCCTGGCGGTGGTCGCCTACCGCCAGCCGGTCAGCCGCAGCCGGGTCTCCGCGGTGCGCGGAGTGAACTGCGACGGCGTGATGCGCACCCTGCTCCAGCGCGGTCTGGTGGAGGAGGCGGGCACGGAACCCGAAACAGGTGCGATCCTGTACGTGACGACGAACTACTTCCTGGAGCGGATGGGCCTGCGCGGTCTGGACGAGCTCCCGGAGCTCGCGCCCTTCCTCCCGGAGGCGGAGGCGATCGAGGCCGAGACACAGGAAGGCGTACCGTCGTTCGATCCGGACGCCCCGGACCCGGACGACGGTCCCACGACGAACCCGACGACGACGGAAATTTGATGCGAAGCAGCGGTAGCGGCAAGAGCGGTGGGCGCGGTAACCACCGCGGGGCCGGCAACAACAGGGACCAGAAGCAGGGTCAGGGCCAGAGCAAGGGTCAGGGCCAGGGCAAGGGTCAGGGCCAGGGCCGTCCCAGCAAGCCCCGCCCCGAGGAGCGCCGCTACGACGTGGGGCCCAGCGCGTCTCATGAGGGCCCGAAGGCCGGTCGCGGCGGCGCGGCCCGTGGCGGTGCCAAGGGCGGCCCGAAGAGGCCCCAGCAGAGCAGGCGGACGGCCCCGGCGACCTCACGCGAGTACGAGACGCGCGCCGAGGAGCGCAACCGTGAGCGGTACGCGGGCAAGAAGGACGTCAAGCTGCCCAAGACGTTCCCGGGCGCCGAGCAGGAGGGCGAGCGGCTGCAGAAGATCCTCGCGCGTGCCGGCTACGGCTCCCGGCGGGCCTGCGAGGAGCTGATCGAGCAGGCGCGGGTCGAGGTCAACGGCGAGATCGTGCTGGAGCAGGGCAAGCGGGTCGACCCGGAGAGGGACGAGGTCAAGGTCGACGGCCTGACGGTGGCGACGCAGTCGTACCAGTTCTTCTCGCTGAACAAGCCCGCCGGTGTGGTCTCGACGATGGAGGACACCGAGGGCCGGCAGTGCCTCGGCGACTACGTCACCAACCGTGAGACCCGGCTCTTCCACGTCGGACGGCTCGACACCGAGACCGAGGGCGTCATCCTGCTCACCAACCACGGCGAGCTGGCGCACCGGCTGACCCATCCCAAGTACGGCGTGAAGAAGGTCTACCTCGCGCACATCGTGGGTCCGATCCCGCGCGACCTGGGCAAGCGGCTCAAGGACGGCATCCAGCTGGAGGACGGGTACGCGAAGGCGGACCACTTCCGGGTCGTCGAGCAGACCGGCAAGAACTACCTGGTCGAGGTGACGCTCCACGAGGGCCGCAAGCACATCGTCCGTCGCATGCTCGCCGAGGCGGGCTTCCCGGTCGACAAGCTGGTCCGGGTCTCCTTCGGGCCGATCACCCTGGGCGACCAGAAGTCGGGCTGGCTGCGGCGGCTGTCCAACACGGAGGTCGGGATGCTGATGAAGGAAGTGGACCTGTAGACAACACCGCCGAGGCGTGGGCGAGTTGCGCCGAGGCACAGGCGGCCGGTTTCCCATCATGGGGCCGGCCGCTTTCTTGCGCACGCCTACCGCCGCCCCTTATGGTCAAGGTGACGATTAAACGGGCCTCGTCGCTCGTCCTGTCACTCCGGGAAGGACACCACCCACCCATGACCATGACCGCCACGAAGCGTGCCGCCACCGGCGCGCTCACGGGGCTCGCCCTCGGCGACGCGCTCGGCTTTCCTGCCGAGTTCAACGACGTGCCGTCGATCCTCGCCAAGTGCGGGCCGTGGCGGGAGATGGCGCTGCCCACGCCCGCGATCGTCACCGACGACACGCAGATGACCTTGGCGCTGGCGCGGGGCCTGAGGGCGGCCATGGACCGCGGGGTGCTCGGGCCCGACCTGGCCGAGCCCGTGCGGCGGGAGTTCATCGCCTGGAACCGGTCGCCGGAGAACAACCGGGCACCGGGCAACACCTGTCTGAGGGCCTGCGAGCTGCTGGAACGTGCGGACCGGCCCTGGCAGGACGCCAGCCAGATCGGCTCCAAGGGCTGCGGTGCCAACATGCGGGTCGCACCGGTCGGGCTGGTCCCCGGGCTGAGCGACGAACAGCGCGCGGGTGCCGCCCAGTTGCAGGCCGCGCTCACCCACGGCCATCCCACGGCACTCGCCGCCTCCGACCTCACCGCCCATGCCGTACGGCTGCTCGCGCAGGGGGTCGAGCCGGCCGCGCTGACCGGGTTGCTGCGGGCGTACGCGGACGACAACCGCAGCCACTACCACGAGCGCTGGCTCGGTGATCTGTGGACGCGCGGCCACGACTCCTCGCCCGAGCAGTTCATCGCGCGCGGCTGGGACGAGTGTGTGGGCGTCCTGGACCGTCTCCAGGAGGCGCTGCGGACTCCCTCGCCCGAGACCGACCCGTGCCTGGCCACCGGGGCGGGCTGGATCGCCGAAGAGGCGCTGGCGACCGGGCTGTTGTCCTTCCTGCTCTTCGTCGACGAGCCGCTGACGGCCCTGCGGCGCGCCGCCTGCACCTCCGGGGACTCCGACTCGATCGCCTGTCTGGCGGGCGCGTTCGCGGGCGCGCACCTGGGTGCGGAGGTGTGGCCCGCGCAGTGGGCGGACCGGATCGAGTACCAGAGCGAGCTGGCGACGTTCGGGGCGCTCTGGGACGCCTGACGCGCCGCAGGCGCCTGCCGGTCGGGCGCCGGTAGGGCGGGCCGGTGACGAGTGGGCGGCCCGGGTGATCCTCAGGCCAGGCGGATCGAGCCGTCCCGCACCGTGATCTTCTTCTGGGGCAGCGGTCGCGTCGCCGGATCGTGGACCACCGAGCCGTCGGTGATGTTGAACTTGCTGCCGTGACAGGTGCAGTTGATGGTGCCGTCCGAGACGCTGGCCACCGGACACTGAGCGTGCGTGCAGATGTTCGAGAAGCCCTTGAACTCGCCCTGCGCGGGCTGGGTGACGACGATCCCCTCGTCCTTGAAGATCTTGCCGCCGCCGACCGGGATGTCCGCCGTCCTGGCCAGTTCCGTACCGGGGGTGGCGTTCGAGGATGAGGAGCCCTCGCCGCCACCGCAGCCCGCGGTCAGCGCCGCCGCGCCCGCCCCGCCCGCCGCGATGAGAAGGGTGCGCCGCGTAGGGATGTCGGTCATGTCGTCACTCCGAAGGTGCGGAAGAACCAGTGGGCCGAGGCCGGCGGGATGAGCAGCAGCATCCTGACACCGAAAGCACCGCGGAAGAAGCACCCCGGGACCCCGGGCCACAGGTGGGCCCAGGCGTCTCAGGGAACGGGCGCCGAGCCCCGGTCCGACGGAGGCTGACTACGCTGGACGTATCAAAAGCCGTACATCAGCAAGGAGCATCGCCGTGGCGGTACGAGCGGTCCGGGGCGCCGTCCAACTCGACAAGGACGAGGCCGGCCACATGGACGAGCAGGTCGGAGCCCTGCTCACCGCCATCATGGAGCGGAACGGTCTGACCGCCGACGACCTGATCAGCGTCTGGTTCACGGCCACGCCCGACCTGCACAGCGACTTCCCGGCGGCCGCGGCCCGCAAGCTCGGCACCGGTTTCGCCGACGTACCGCTGATCTGCGCCCAGGAACTCGACATCGAGGGCGCCATGCCCCGGGTGGTCCGGGTCCTCGCGCACATCGAGTCCGCCCGGCCCCGCGCCGACATCGCGCACGTCTACCTCGGTGCGGCGGGTGCCCTGCGCAAGGACATCGCCCAGTGAGGACCGCTCTGGTCATCGGAACCGGCCTCATCGGTACGTCCGCCGCGCTCGCCCTGACCCAGCGCGGCGTCGTCGTCCACCTCGCCGACCACGACCCCGAGCAGGCCCGCACCGCGGCCGCGCTCGGCGCCGGCACCGACGAGACGCCCGAAGGGCCCGTGGACCTCGCGATCGTCGCCGCCCCGCCCGCCCATGTGGCCGCGGTGCTCACGGACGCCATGCGCCGGGGTGTCGCCCGCGGCTACATCGACGTGGCCAGCGTCAAGGGCGGTCCGCGCCGCGAGCTGGAGGAGCTCGGCCTGGACCTGTCGCCGTACATCGGCACCCACCCGATGTCCGGCCGCGAGAAGTCGGGACCGCTGGCGGCCACCGGCGACCTGTTCGAGGGCCGCCCCTGGGTGCTGACGCCGACCCGCGACACCGACACCGAGGTCCTGAACCTCGCTCTGGAGCTGGTCTCGCACTGCCGCGCGGTGCCGGTGGTGATGGACGCCGACGCCCACGACCGGGCCGTCGCGCTCGTCTCGCACATGCCCCACCTGGTCGCCAGCATGGTCGCCGCCCGTCTGGAGCACGCCGAGGAGGCCGCCGTCCGGCTGTGCGGACAGGGCATCCGGGACGTGACCCGGATCGCCGGCTCCGACCCCCGGATGTGGATCGACATCCTGTCCGCGAACCCCGGTCCGGTCGCCGACCTCCTCACCGACGTCTCCGCGGACCTCGACGAGACGGTGCGGGCGCTGCGCGCGCTGCAGTCCTCCGACGAGGACAAGCGCCGCGAGGGCACCGTCGGCATCGAGGGAGTCCTGCGGCGCGGCAACGCGGGCCAGGTCCGGGTGCCCGGCAAGCACGGGTCCGCCCCGCGGGCGTACGAGGTCGTGGTCGTCCTCATCGACGACCAGCCCGGTCAGCTGGCCCGCATCTTCGCGGACGCCGGGATGGCAGGGGTCAATATCGAGGACGTCCGTATCGAGCACGCGACCGGGCAGCAGGCGGGCCTGGTGCAGCTGATGGTGGAGCCGAAGGCGGCCCCCGTGCTGACGGTGGCGCTGAAGGAACGGGGCTGGGCCATCCGGCAGTGACCGCCCGCACCCGAGCGGCCCGTCCTCCCGGTCATCCGCCTGTCAGAGGGCGCCCGGGGAGCCAGTAACCTTGTGCGGGGCACGTTCGCGCCCCGCACACCCCAGCGCACCGCACCAGGAAGGTGTCCCCCGTGGAAAACGGCGCCGCCCAGCCCGTGATTGTCGCCATAGACGGCCCCTCCGGCACGGGTAAGTCGAGCACGTCCAAGGCCGTCGCAGCGCAGCTCGGCCTGAGCTACCTGGACACCGGCGCCCAGTACCGGGCGATCACCTGGTGGATGGTGACCAACGGGATCGACACCGACGACCCCACGGCGATCGCCGCCGTGGCCGGCAAGGCGGACATCGTCTCCGGCACCGACCCGGCGAACCCGACGATCACGGTCGACGGCACCGACGTGGCCGCCGCGATCCGTACCCAGGAGGTCACCTCCAAGGTCAGCGCGGTCAGCGCGGTGCCCGACGTGCGGGCCCGGATCACCGAACTGCAGCGTTCCATCGCGGCCGGCGCCGAGAAGGGCATCGTCGTGGAGGGCCGCGACATCGGTACGACCGTGCTGCCCGACGCCGACCTGAAGATCTTCCTGACCGCCTCCGCCGAGGCCCGCGCGGCCCGGCGCAGCGGCGAACTCAAGGGCGCCGACGTCAACGCCACCCGCGAGGCCCTGATCAAGCGGGACGCGGCCGACTCCAGCCGTAAGACCTCGCCGCTCGCCAAGGCGGACGACGCGGTCGAGGTGGACACCACCGAGCTCACCCTCGCGCAGGTCATCGAGTGCGTCGTCACGCTCGTCGAGGAGAAGCGGGACGCGAAGTGAGTGGTCCGTCCGTGCCCTCCGGGAAGGGCGCCGAGGTGGGGCGGCGCATCGGCGTCGGCCTGATGTACGGCCTGTGGAAGCCGCGGGTGCTGGGTGCCTGGAAGGTGCCCGCGACCGGACCGGTGATCTTCGCCGTCAACCACTCCCACAACATCGACGGCCCGATGGTCATGGGCGTGGCGCCCCGGCCGACGCACTTCCTGATCAAGAAGGAAGCCTTCATCGGACCGCTCGACCCCTTCCTGCTCGGCATCGGGCAGGTCAAGGTCGACCGCGACACCACCGACCGCACGGCGATCACCCAGGCACTGGGCGTGCTGGACAACGGCGGTGTCCTCGGGATCTTCCCGGAGGGCACCCGGGGCGAGGGGGACTTCGCCGCGCTGCGCGCCGGGCTCGCGTACTTCGCGGTACGCGGCCGCGCTCCGATCGTCCCGGTGGCCGTCCTGGGAAGTTCTGACCGGCCCGGACGGTTGGTCAAGGGGCTGCCTCCGCTGCGCAGCCGCGTCGACGTCGTCTTCGGCGACCCCTTCGAGGCGGGCGACGGCAGCGGACGACGTACGCGCAGGGTGCTCGACGAGGCGACCGAACGCATTCAGAAGCAGCTCACCGCGCACCTGGACAACGCTAGGCGGCTGACCGGCCGCCGGTGAGAATGCCGGGCGTCCACGCGGGCGCCGGGCGACACCGAGTAGTGGATCAACCGCAGAAAACCGGATGCTCCACCGATCACCACGATGAACGAGGTACGGACTTCATGAACGACCACATCCACTCCGACGGCTCGGGCGAGGAGCACGACCACGGAGCGCTTGGCGATGCCGAGTACGCGGAGTTCATGGAGCTCGCCGCGGAAGAGGGCTTCGACATCGAGGACGTCGAGGGCGCGATCGAGGCGGCCGGTCACGGTCCGCTTCCCGTCCTCGCCGTCGTCGGCCGCCCGAATGTCGGCAAGTCGACCCTGGTGAACCGGATCATCGGCCGCCGCGAGGCCGTCGTCGAGGACAAGCCGGGCGTCACCCGCGACCGGGTCACCTACGAGGCCGAGTGGGCGGGCCGCCGCTTCAAGGTCGTCGACACCGGCGGCTGGGAGCAGGACGTCCTCGGCATCGACGCCTCCGTGGCCGCCCAGGCCGAGTACGCGATCGAGGCCGCCGACGCCGTCGTGTTCGTCGTCGACGCCAAGGTCGGCGCCACCGACACCGACGAGGCGGTCGTACGGCTGCTGCGCAAGGCCGGCAAGCCCGTCGTCCTGGCCGCCAACAAGGTCGACGGCCAGAGCGGCGAGGCCGACGCGGCCTACCTGTGGTCCCTCGGACTCGGCGAGCCGCACCCCATCTCCGCGCTGCACGGCCGCGGCACCGGCGACATGCTGGACGCCGTCCTGGAGGCCCTGCCGGAGGCGCCCGAGCAGACCTTCGGCACCGCGGTCGGCGGGCCGCGCCGCATCGCCCTCATCGGCCGCCCGAACGTCGGCAAGTCCTCGCTGCTGAACAAGGTGGCCGGCGAGGAGCGCGTCGTCGTCAACGAAATGGCGGGCACCACCCGCGACCCGGTCGACGAGCTCATCGAACTCGGCGGCGTGACCTGGAAGTTCGTCGACACGGCGGGCATCCGCAAGCGCGTCCACCTCCAGCAGGGCGCCGACTACTACGCCTCGTTGCGCACCGCGGCCGCCGTCGAGAAGGCCGAGGTGGCGGTCATCCTGATCGACGCCTCCGAGCCCATCTCGGTCCAGGACCAGCGGATCGTCAGCATGGCCGTGGACGCGGGGCGCGCCATGGTGATCGCCTACAACAAGTGGGACACCCTCGACGAGGAGCGCCGCTACTACCTGGAGCGGGAGATCGAGACCGAGTTCGGTCAGGTCGCCTGGGCACCCCGGGTGAACGTCTCGGCGCAGACCGGCCGGCACATGGAGAAGCTGGTCCCGGCCATCGAGACGGCCCTCGCCGGCTGGGAGACCCGGGTCCCCACGGGCCGCCTGAACGCCTTCCTCGGTGAACTGGTCGCCGCCCACCCGCACCCCGTCCGGGGCGGCAAGCAGCCCCGCATCCTCTTCGGCACCCAGGCCGGCACCAAGCCCCCGCGGTTCGTGCTGTTCGCCTCCGGCTTCATCGAGGCGGGCTACCGGCGCTTCGTCGAGCGCCGCCTGCGCGAGGAGTTCGAGTTCGAGGGCACCCCGATCCACATCTCGGTGCGGGTACGCGAGAAGCGCGGCAGGAAGAAGTGACGCGGGTATGAGGAAGGGCGGTCCCGACCGGGACCGCCCTTCCTTCATGCCGCCGTCCCCCCGGACCGTCTCAGGCGCCCCTGCGAGGCCCGGGCGGCAGCGCCGCCGGCACGTGGTGCATCCCGGTGCCGTGCGCGCTGTGCTGCTGCCCGATCTGCCCCACCCGCTGCCACTGCGACTGCTGCCGGGCGTTGTACGCCCCCGCGCTGTAGGCGCTGTAGGTGTTGTTGAACGAGCCCGTGCTGTGCGGGGTGTTCCCGAAGGCGGTGAAGCCCAGCTCGTCCTCGCCGCTGCGGTCTCCCGGCAGCGTACGGAACGACTTGACGTACTCGGCGTAGAGCGCGTCGTAGATCGGCGTGGCCGATGGGCCGCCCCAGAGGTCCTGGGCCGACCGCGCGGACGGAACCGAGTGATAGGACTGGCGGCGGGGAACGTCGTAGATGTGCACGTATGTCCAAACGACCCCGAGCCATCGGGGATGCGGCTGTCAGCGCCCTTTAGGGGGCGCTGTGGCAGCCGCGGGAGCGCTGCGGCTCAGGTCCCGGCGAGCGGCAGCGCCGCCGCGACCAACTTGCCGTTCGCCGCGGCCTTGTCCAGTGCGCCCCGCAGCAGGTCCTCACGGGGCTGCCGGCCGATCGACCCCACCGGCGCGGCGAACAGCAGCACTTGCTGGTGCTTGTTGGCCGCGGCCCGCCAGCCCTCCGTCACCTGGAGCGGCTGATGCGCCTGCCACCAGGCGACCGGCTGCCCGCCGTTCGGTGACGGCTGCAGTACGGCGTGCAGCTGACCCACGGCCAACAGCACCGACCAGCCGTGCAGGACGGAGGGCACGGACTCGATGGCGGTCAGCGGCATGAACCCCTGCTCGATCAGGAGCGGCAGGAAGTCGTCCCCGGCTCCCGTCGCGCCGGGCCGCACGATCGGCGCCGTCGGCTCGACGACCAGCGCGGGGTGCAGCTCCCCGGCGATCAGGACGAGCCCGCTGGTCACTCCGAGCACGGCCTGCTCGGGCGCGGCCCTGTCCGGCTCCAGGTCGACGCCGGCGCCGCTGATGGACCGCACCGCCCCCTGCAGCTGCTCCTCGGTGACCTGCACGACCTGGGAGGGCAGGCAGCTGGAGTGGGCGAAGGCCAGGACGGCGGTCTCGTCGCCGATGAACAGGACGGTGCTGGTGCGCTCCTGTGCGGAGTCGCCCGGGGTACGGCACGACGTGCAGTCGTAGCTGCCGGGGGCGTTCTCTCCGGCGAGCAGCCGGTCGGCTTCTTCGTCGCCGATCTCGGCGCGTACCTCGTCGCTGACGTCGAGCATGCGCGGCACGGGTGGCTCCCTCGGGATGCGGTGCGTGGTGGGACCGGGTGGCTCCCGGCCCGTGAAACCGGGTGGGTCCCGGGCTCATGAATGAGACAACGGGTGACCTGTGGCGGGAGTCACGGCCCGGCGCCGAATGGAATCGAACCGCTCTACGTGCAAGGTCGCAGAGGGTGCGGAAGTCGGTACGGACGGTCAACTCCACGCGGGCGCAAGGGGGTTGAAGAGGTGAACAGAGTCACAGCTCGCCGCGTCGGCTGGTCGACAAATCCGGAAATCAACGAATGAAGTGGGTGACCGGAAATCGCCGGTACTCGCGGTAACGGTGAACTGGCCTGGGAGGACAAGCGATTGCTTGATCTTGACCGGTCGCCCTCATACATTTCTCCGCCGAGTGCAGACAGCACCGCTCGGGTACGTCCGCCAACCGCATCACACAGGCTCTCAGCACCACCTTCCGGCGGACGGGACGGAGCGCGACGACCGCGTACGAACGCGGGCCGTGGCGAACCGCCTTGGGGGACCCCGAGTCCTTGGAGAGGGAACTACATGTCCGAATGTGCCGATACCACCCGCGACAACGTCCGTAAGGCGCAGAAGGCTCCCGGCAGGAGCCAGGCCCGTACCACGGCGGTTCTCGCCGGGGCGGCACTGCTCGCCCCGCTCGGCGTGCTGGCCTCGACCGGCAACGCCGTGGCGGCGGACGGCGGGGTGTGGGACCGCATCGCCCAGTGCGAGAGCGGCGGCAACTGGCACATCAACACCGGCAACGGCTACTACGGAGGACTCCAGTTCTCCGCCTCCACCTGGCGGGCGTACGGCGGCACGGCCTACGCGGCGACCGCCGACCAGGCCGGCCGGGAGCAGCAGATCGCCGTGGCCACCAAGGTCCAGCGGGCCCAGGGATGGGGCGCCTGGCCCACCTGTTCGGCACGGGCCGGAGCGGCTGGGAACGCACCCGCGACCTCCTCCGGTTCGACGACCACCAACTCCGCCCCGAAGCCCTACAAGGCACCGGAGCGCTCGGCCGACGCGCCCGAGCGTTCCACCAAGGCACCGGAGCGTTCCTCCTGGCACGCCACCCGTGGCTCGTCCCGAGGTGACTACACCGTCCGCGCGGGCGACACCTTGAGCGGTATCGCCGCCCGGCACGGGACCACCTGGCAGCGGCTGTACGCCGCCAACAAGGCCGCCATCGGCGGTGATCCCGACACGATCGTGCCCGGCCAGCGCCTCGACATCTGAGCGTCGCTCCCCGTCGTCCCGGGCACGAGGCCCCATCCGGTCCGCCGACCGGGTGGGGCCCTCGGCCTTCTCGGACGCGCCGGGAGGGCCCCGTGGTACCGGCTGCTTAGCGTGGCCCGATGTACCCCAAGCCGATCGAGCTCGCCCTGGCCGCCGCCGCCCTGCTCATCCTCGCCCCCGGCGCGGCGTACGCCGCACCGGCACCGCCGGTCCCCGGGCCGCACAGACGGGTGCCCTACGAGTGCGCGAAGGACCAGTGGCCCTGGGGCTGCGTCGCCCAGTGCGAGAGCGGCGGGCGCTGGCACGTGAACACCGGCAACGGCTTCTACGGGGGGTTGCAGTTCTGGCAGCCGACCTGGAAGGAGTACGGCGGGCTGAGGTACGCCCCGCGCGCGGACCTGGCCACCCGGGCGGAACAGATCGCCGTCGCCCGGAAGGTGCTGGCCGTTCAGGGCTGGAACGCCTGGCCGGTCTGCTCGGCGCGCTACGGGCTCAAGGGCCGTATGCACACCGTGAAAACCGGCGACACCCTCTCCTCGATCGCCCGTAAGTACGGCGTCAAGGGCGGCTGGAAGAAGCTCTACGAGGCGAACCGGAAAACCGTCGGCCCCCGTCCGGGGCTGCTGCTCCCCAACACGCTGCTGGTCATCCCGAAGGGCTCGGCCCGGTCCCTCGGCCACGCCTAGGCAGCGATGCATTGAGGACAGTGGCTGTCCGCGATCGCTGGCAGACTCGGGCGCATGTTGGAGACCTCGGCACGTCTGCTGCGTCTGCTCTCCCTGCTCCAGGCCCACCGCGAATGGTCCGGCGCCGATCTGGCCGACCGTCTCGGTGTCACCCCGCGCACCGTCCGCCGGGACGTGGACCGGCTGCGTGAGCTGGGCTACCCGGTCAACGCCAGCCCCGGCACCGGCGGCGGCTACCAGCTGGGCGCGGGCGCCGAGCTGCCCCCGCTGCTGCTGGACGACGACGAGGCCGTCGCGGTCGCGGTGGGGCTGCGCACGGCCGCCGGGCAGGGCATCGACGGCATCGGAGAGACCTCGGTGCGGGCGCTCGCCAAGCTGGAGCAGGTGCTGCCAGGCCGGCTGCGTCACCGGGTGAGCGCCCTGAACGCCTTCACCGTGCCGATGCTGCGCGCTCCCGCTCCCTCCACCGTGGACCCGGCCGTCCTCACCGAGCTCGCCCACCTCTGCCGGGACGCCGAGCGCCTGCGCTTCGAGTACCGCGATCACGACGGCACCCCCAGCCGCCGTACCGTCGAACCACACCGCCTGGTGTGCAGCGAGCGCCGCTGGTACCTGGTCGCCTGGGACGTCGACCGGGACGACTGGCGTACGTTCCGCGTCGACCGCGTCACTCCCAAGCCGCCGCACGGCCCGCGCTTCGCCCCGCGCACACCGCCCGCCGACGACCTCGCCGCGTACGTCTCCGCGGGGATCTCCACGCGCGCGTACGCCTCGCACGCGGCCGTCCGGCTGCTGGTGCCGCTGGAGGAGGCCGCCGAGCGCCTGCCGGCGTCCGCCGGCACCTTGGAGTCCGACGGGCCGGACGCCTGTGTCCTGCGCACCGGCGCCCCGAACCTCGACGTGATGGTGATCCACGTGATGATGCTGGGCTTCGAGTTCGAGGTGCTGGAGCCGGCCGAGCTGACCGAGGCGATCAGGACCGCTCGGGACCGGCTTGCTCGCTCTTTGGCTCGGGCTGGGGGATCTGGGCCGCGTACTCGGGATAGTGCAGATCGAACGCCGGGGCCTCGGAGCGGATCCGGGGCAGCGTGGTGAAGTTGTGCCGGGGCGGCGGGCAGGAGGTCGCCCACTCCAGGGAGCGGCCGAAGCCCCAGGGGTCGTCGACGTCGACCTTCTCGCCGTACCTGGCGGTCTTCCAGACGTTGTAGAGGAACGGCAGCGTGGACAGGCCCAGCAGGAACGCGCCGATCGTCGAGAGCGTGTTGAGCGCGGTGAAGCCGTCGGCGGCGAGGTAGTCGGCGTAGCGCCGCGGCATGCCCCCCGCGCCCAGCCAGTGCTGCACCAGGAACGTGGTGTGGAAGCCGACGAACAGCGTCCAGAACTGGATCTTGCCGAGCCGTTCGTCGAGCATCCTGCCGGTGAACTTCGGCCACCAGAAGTAGAAGCCGGCGAAGGTCGCGAAGACGACGGTGCCGAAGACGACGTAGTGGAAGTGGGCGACCACGAAGTACGAGTCGGTGACCTGGAAGTCCATCGGCGGCGAGGCCAGGATCACCCCGGTCAGCCCGCCGAACAGGAACGACACCAGGAAGCCGACCGCCCACAGCATCGGCGTCTCGAAGGACAGCGAGCCCCCGAGCATCGTCCCGGTCCAGTTGAAGAACTTCACGCCGGTCGGCACCGCGATCAGGAAGCTCATGAACGAGAAGAACGGCAGCAGCACCGCGCCGGTCGCGAACATGTGGTGCGCCCACACCACCATCGACAGACCGGTGATCGCCATGGTCGCCCCGACCAGTGTCAGATAGCCGAAGATCGGCTTGCGGCTGAAGACCGGAATGATCTCCGTGATGATGCCGAAGAACGGCAGCGCGATGATGTACACCTCGGGATGCCCGAAGAACCAGAACAGGTGCTGCCACAGCAGCGCCCCGCCGTTGGCCGCCTCGAAGACCAGCGCGCCGAACCGCCGGTCCGCCTCCAGGGCCAGCAGCGCGGCGGCCAGCACCGGGAACGCCATCAGGATCAGGATCGACGTGAACAGGGTGTTCCAGACGAAGATCGGCATCCGGAACATCGTCATGCCGGGGGCGCGCATCCCGATGATGGTGGTGATGAAGTTGACGGCGCCGAGGATCGTGCCGAAGCCTGCCAGCGCCAGGCCCATGATCCACAGGTCGGGCCCGACGCCGGGGGAGTGCACGGCGTCGTTGAGCGGCGCGTAGGCGAACCAGCCGAACGCGGCCGGTCCGGACGGCACCAGCAGCGAGCCCAGCACGATCAGGCCGCCGAAGAGGAACAGCCAGTACGAGAGCATGTTCAGCCGGGGGAAGGCGACGTCCGGGGCGCCGATCTGCAGCGGCATCAGCTCGTTGGCGAAGCCCGCGAAACTCGGTGTAGCGAACAGCAGCAGCATGATCGTGCCGTGGATCGTGAACAGCTGGTTGTACTGCTGGTTGTCCATGATCTGCAGCCCGGGGCGGGCCAGCTCGGCGCGCATCAGCAGCGCCATGACACCGGCGATCAGGAAGAAGAGGAACGACGTGATCAGGTAGAGGTGGCCGATCTTCTTGTGGTCGGTGGTGGTCAGCCAGTCGACGATCACGCGCCCGCGGGTGTGACGTCCCCCGGGTCGTGCCGGCGCCCGCACGGTCTGCGTCACCATCGCTCGCTCACCCTTTCGCTCGTCGCGCTCCGGGCCCGCTGAAGCCCCGCCACGCGTACCCGCGAGCTGCCGCCTTGGTGCTCGCGTCGACACGTGCTCCGTCCGGGGGAGTTCGGGGGGATCTGTGCCGCGACCGTGTATTTCCTATGCGGTGTCAGTTCCCCTGGACCCGTCCGGAATCGCTGGGCAGAAAGGGGGGGCGGAACGGTTCTCCGGAAACTTTCCGCCGATGCTTTTCCCGCGGTCGGCACGACACGCGGGAATTGCGTTCGAATCCCAGCGGAAGGCCTACGAAACCGCTCGTACGTGTGACGGAGTTAGCCCGAACCGAGTGTCGTTGTTCTGTGACAGAAGCGTGACCGGAGACGGACGAGTGACCTGCGGCACAAGTCCGGACTTCCCCGGTCGGCGGACAGCGCCTAGCGTGGCCGTATGGCATCCATTCCGACACCTCCCGCCGAACCCGACGACAGCCCGGACACCTATGTCGGCCTCGACGCCGACACGGCCGAACGGCTCGCCCGCGAGCGGGGGTGGTCGACGGTCCGCTCGCTGCCGCCGGGGACCGTCATCACGATGGAGTACCGGAGCGGTCGGCTGAACTTCGAGGTGAAGGACGGCCAGGTGGCCCGGGCCTGGAAGGGCTGAGACCCGGCATACGGCGACGGCCCCGCTCCTGTCGAGGAGCGGGGCCGTCGGCGTGCGGGGCTGGGCTGTGCGTACCGGCCCCGTCGGCTGGAAGGGGTCCTTCCAGGCGTGCGCGGTGCGGGGGTCAGCCGCCGGTCACGGGGCGGGCGGCGGGGCCGGTGCCCCGCGCGACGCGGTCCGGGTGCGGCGGCCTGCGGCTGCCGGCCGGGGTGACCGGCGTGCGCTCCGAGCGGGTCGTGTGCGGGCCCGGGGCCAGGTAGGCGGGTGCCCGGGGGGAGCGGGCCGCGGTCTCGTTGTTCTGCGGAACGGCACGCGGCTTGAGCCGCACGGGCGTCTCGACCGGGGAGAGCGGCGCGGGTACCGGGCTGCCACGGCGGGCCCGCCAGCGGTCGCGCAGATCGAAGATCTCGTCCTCGGCGCGGGCGATCAGCGGCTCGCACCAGGGCAGGGCCAGCAGCACCAGCAGTCCGGCGGTCCAGCCGAGCAGCACGTCACTGAGCCAGTGCGTGCCGAGATAGACGGTGGCCATGCCGACGCCGAGCGACACCACCGCGGACACCGCGGACAGCCAGCGGCGCGCACCCGGGGTGGATGCCAGATACGCCAGGATGCCCCAGGTCACCACGGCGTTGGCGGTATGGCCGCTGGGAAATATATCGCCGCCCAGACCCATCTCGTTCGAGCCGATGCTGGTCGCGTAGTGCGGGCCCAGCCTGCCCATGCCGAGCTTGGCGGCGCCGACCGTGATGTTCAGCAGCAGCAGCGAGGCGCCCAGGGTCAGCAGCGGGCGCAGCGTGTGCTGGCGCCAGGAACGCCAGCCCAGCCAGGCGGCGACCATCACCGCGGTGGGGCCGCGCTGGCCGAGCACCACGTAGTAGTCGACGAACCAGTGGATGCCCGCCCACTGCTGGTACGGGCGGAAGAACATGACCTGCCAGTCGAGTCGGACCAGCCATGAGGTGATCACCACGAGCCACACCATCGCCAGATAGAACGCGAGGGTTCCGGCGAGCAGCGCGACTCGGTGCCGGCTCATCTTCGGCACATCGAGGTGGGCCGGTCGTTCCGGCTCACGGTCGAGCCTGGCGAACACCCGGTCCAGACGGGTGAGGTTTCGTTCGGTACGCACCCAATCGACGTTACAGCGAGTGAGCTCAGTTCCCGGTCGAATCCACGGCTTTGTGATGACCATGTGATGTGGGATTCCTCTCAGCATGAGGTTTATTACCGAGGAATCCGCAATACCGGAGGGGCGGCCCCTTCAATTCCTTTGATCGTTTTGGCCGGGGGTTTTATGGCCCTTATAAATTCGTTCACCGAATCATGGGGTGGAATTATCCGCGCGCTCACGGACGCCGAGCACGCCGGGTAGTCGATCATGGGGGGCCGGAGCCGTTCAGCCAGAACGCCCCGTACCCCGCCGAGGCCACCGCGACCGCGCCCAGAACCAGCGCCGACCTGCGAGGACGCGAGCGGGCCAGGGTCCGGGCGAGAGGCAGCAGCAAGGGGAAGGCGGGCAGCAGCAGGCGTGGTTTCGAGCCGAAGTAGCTCGACGCGCACAGGGCGAGGGCGGTGACGACCCCCGCGTACACCAGCAGGGGCGGCGGCTGGCCCTGGCGGACGCAGACGACGTACAGCCGGACGACCAGCCCGACCCCGACGATCAGTCCCACGCCCGCCATGGCCGAGGGGAACGACGTGAACTTGTCGGCGACGAAGCGGGCGAAGGCGTAGCCGCCGTCGAAGCCGTTGCGCCAGCCGGCCTGGACGTCGAGATACCCGAGCGGCCCCTTGCCGGTGTGGTGGCCGACCCACAGGACGTAGGCCGCCGCTCCCACGGGGGCGAGCAGTATGCCGAGGACGCGCGTCCTGGTCCGTGCGCCGCCCGGGGCCGCCCTCCGGTCCCGGGCGAGCGAGGCGATCGCCGCCACCCACACCGCCGCGACCACCGCGAGCCCCACCGGCCGGGTCAGGCCCGCCAGCGAGGCCAGCGTGCCCGCCGTCACCCACCGGCCGGTCAGCACCGCGTACAGCGACCAGGCGGCCAGCGCGGTGAACAGCGACTCGCTGTACGCCATGGACTGCACGATCCCGACGGGCAGCACGGCCCACAGCAGGACCGCGTAGAGGCCGACCCGTCCGTCCCCCGCCGCCCCGCCCGGCCCGCGGTCGGGGCCGTCGTCCGTACGGCCGTACACGTGGTCCGTGACGGCGAAGATCCCCCAGGCCGCCGCGAGCGAGGCGAGCAGGGCGACGAGGAAACCCGCGTCGGCGTACGACAGCGGGGTCAGGGCCGCGAGCAGTCGCTCCAGCCACGGCAGCAGCGGGAAGAACGCGAGGTCGGAGTGAACGTCGCCGTTCGGCAGGCGCACCTGGTAGCCGTATCCGAGCTCGGCGACCCGCGCGTACCACAGCGAGTCCCAGCGGGCGGTCAGCAGCGTGTACGCGCTCTTGTCACGGGCGGCGCTCCACAGGGCCAGCGTCAGCAGCCCCAGGGCGCGTACGGCCGCGTACCCGAGGAGGGCCGGGGCCGCCCGGCGCCAGGTCGCGGCGCCGGGCCGGGCCCCGCGCGTCTCAAGATCGGTCACGGCCCGATTATCGACCGCGGTCCGAACCGGACGGTCCGTGGGGGTCCGGTGAGGGAGCCGAGGAGAGAGGGGAGAAGTGGTGTACACCACAGGTGTTCCGTACGGGACTGAGAGGTCCGCCACTCGGCTGTGGCGCGGACTCGCGTACTCTGACGTGTCACTCGCCGTTCGCTGCGCGGGCCGGAGACCACCGCTTCTCTCCGGCCGAGTCACGGGAGTCCCCACCCGTGAGCCCCGCCGAACGCGAGGGAGCATCTGGGAGGTACGTGCATGTCCGGGACGACGACGGCTGCCGCTGCGCTGCGCCGTCGGGCGGCCGGGGCCGGCGCCAACCGCTGGGTCGTCCTGGTCGTCCTCTGCGTCAGCCTGCTCCTGGTCGCCCTCGACGCGACGGTGCTGCACGTGGCGGTGCCCGCCGTCACCGAGGACCTCAGGCCCGGCGCGATCGAACTGCTCTGGATCGTCGACGTCTATCCCCTCGTCTGCGCCTCGCTGCTGATCCTCTTCGGCACACTCGGCGACCGCGTCGGCCGCCGACGGATCCTGCTGCTCGGGTACGGCCTGTTCGGCGTCGCCTCCGCCGTGGCCGCCCTCGCCGGGACCGCCCAGACGCTGATCGTGGCGCGGGCGCTGCTCGGGGTCGGCGGCGCGATGATCATGCCCGCGACGCTGTCGATCCTGCGCCAGGTCTTTCCGGACCGGCGGGAGCGGGCGCTCGCGATCGGTATCTGGAGTGCGGTGGCGGCGGTCGGCGCGGCGGTCGGCCCGCTGCTCGGCGGCTTCCTCCTGGAGCACTTCTGGTGGGGCTCCGTGTTCCTCGTCAACATCCCGTTGATGCTGGTCAGCCTGCCGGTCGGGCGGTTGTTGCTGCCCGAGTCGAAGGGCGACGGGCGCGGGCCCTGGGACGTGGTCGGCGCGCTGATGGCGGCGGCCGGGCTGTTCGCCCTGGTGCTGGGCGTGAAGCGGCTCGGCAGCGGGGAGCTGGACGCGTTCACGGCGGTGCCGCTGGCGGTGGGGGCGAGCCTGATCGTGCTTTTCGTACGGCGGCAGCGGCGCCGGACGCATCCGCTGGTGGACCTGCGGATGTTCGCGCGGCCG
Source organism: Streptomyces sp. NPDC005263 (assembly GCF_042872365.1). NCBI lineage: Bacteria > Bacillati > Actinomycetota > Actinomycetes > Kitasatosporales > Streptomycetaceae > Streptomyces > Streptomyces sp. NPDC005263. Next base: position 49,728 of record NZ_JBIAKJ010000013.1, read on the forward strand.
GCCTTCAGCACGTCGGTGGGCTGCATCGTGCTGGCGATGCTCGCGCTGGTGGGCCTCGAACTGATCGCCGCGCAGTATCTCCAGCTGGTGCTGGGGCTGTCCCCGCTGCAGACCGGGCTACGGCTGCTGCCGCTGACCGTCGCCGCGATGGCCGCGGGACTGGTGGGAGCGCGGCTGCTGCGGCGGTTCGGACCACGGCGGATGGTGAGCCTCGGGTTCTGCCTGACGGCGGCGGCCGTCGTGCTGCTGACGGCGATGGGCGGCGAGGACAACCCCGCGCTGATGCTGTCCGGGTTCGTGCTGCTCGGCTTCGGACTGGAGACGACGCTGTTCGGGGCGTACGAGTCGATGCTGAGCGAGGCCCCGCCGGAGCAGGCGGGCGGGGCGGCGGCGATCGGCGAGACCTCGTACCAGCTGGGCGCGGGGATCGGGATCGCGCTGCTCGGCAGTGTGATGAACGCGGCGTACACGCCCGGGGTGTCGTCGGTGCCCGGTGTTCCGGCGTCGGCGTCGGCGGCCGCCGGGCATTCGCTGGGCGAGGCCTACGAGGTCGCCGGGCGGCTCGGGGGGCCCGCCGGCATGGCCCTGCGGCGGACGGCTCGGGACTGCTTCGTGCACGGGCTGCATGTGACCTTGCTGGTGAGCGCGGGGCTGCTGGTGCTGGGCGCGGTGATGGCCTTGCGGTTGCCGCGGGTCATGCAGTGCGAGACCGCCGCGGCCAAGGGCGAGAGTGCCGCGGCGGAGGCGGGGATCCCCGCGCCCCGCGAGGTCGCGGAGTCCCGCGTCTCCGCTTGACGCGACGCTCTGCCGCCCGCGCCCGCGGTGGTCCTGGACGTGCGGGACGGTCCGTCGTACCGTCGGGAGCGGACGTGTAACTAGCGGTGCTAGTTTATGAGAGGACGTGCTCATGCCCCCGTTCGACCCCGCGGATCCCCTCGGTATCGACGACCTGCTCGATCCGGAGGACCTGGCGATCAGGGCCACCGTGCGGGACTGGGCCGCCGACCGGGTGCTGCCCCATGTCGCCGAGTGGTACGAGAGCGGGGAACTGCCCGGCATCCGGGAGCTCGCCCGGGAACTGGGCGGGATCGGGGCGCTCGGGATGTCGCTCAGCGGATACGGGTGCGCCGGGGCGAGTGCCGTGCAGTACGGGCTCGCCTGTCTGGAGCTGGAGGCCGCCGACTCCGGTATCCGGTCGCTGGTGTCGGTGCAGGGCTCCCTCGCCATGTACGCCATCCACCGGTTCGGCTCCGAGGAGCAGAAGCGGGAATGGCTCCCGCGGATGGCCGCCGGTGACGTCATCGGCTGCTTCGGGCTCACCGAACCCGACCACGGCTCCGACCCCGCCTCCATGCGGACGTACGCCAAACGGGACGGCGGAGACTGGGTCCTCAACGGGCGGAAGATGTGGATCACCAACGGGTCCGTCGCGGGCGTCGCCGTGGTGTGGGCGCAGACCGACGACGGGATCCGCGGATTCGTCGTCCCCACCGACACCCCCGGTTTCGCCGCCCCGGAGATCAAGCACAAGTGGTCCCTGCGCGCCTCCGTCACCAGCGAACTCGTGCTGGACGACGTACGACTGCCCGCCGACGCCGTACTGCCCGAGGGGGCGGGGCTGCGCGGGCCGCTCAGCTGTCTGTCGCACGCCCGTTACGGCATCGTCTGGGGGGCCATGGGCGCGGCCCGCTCGTGTTTCGAGGCGGCTGTCGGCTACGCGAAGACACGGGAGCAGTTCGGGCGGCCGATCGGCGGGTTCCAGCTGACCCAGGCCAAGCTCGCCGACATGGCGGTCGAACTGCACAAGGGGATCCTGCTCGCCCACCACCTGGGGCGGCGCATGGACGCCGGCCGCCTGCGTCCCGAGCAGGTCAGCTTCGGCAAGCTCAACAACGTACGGGAGGCGATCGAGATCTGCCGGACCGCCCGTACCATCCTCGGTGCCAACGGGATCTCGCTGGAGTACCCCGTGATGCGGCACGCGACCAACCTCGAGTCGGTGCTCACCTACGAGGGCACCGTCGAGATGCACCAGCTGGTGCTGGGCAAGGCGCTCACCGGACTCGACGCCTTCCGGTAGAGACGGATCGGACCCCGCGGGGGCAGGGCCGGCGAGCGGCCCTGCCTCAGCTCTGGTTGAAGAAACCGTCCGTGCGGTGCGCGGCCGAGTTCTCGCTGATGATCTCCGTGTCGGCGGGGGTGAGCAGGAACACCCTGTTGGACACGCGGTCGATCGAACCGCGCAGGCCGAAGATGAGCCCGGCCGCGAAGTCGACGACGCGCTTGGCGTCGCCCGCCTCCATGGCCGTGAGGTTCATGATGACCGGGACGCCGTCGCGGAAAAGCTCGCCGATGGCGCGGGCGTCCCGGAAGCTGTCCGGGGTGACCGTGCCGATCCGGCGGCCTCTCTCCTCGGCGACGTCGGACGCCACCTTGACCCGCGGGTCCGTGACCCAGGCCTCCCCGGGCTGCTCGGTCCCTTCGGAGTAGTCGTCGTCGTAGTAACGCTCGTCGTCGTTGTCGTCAACGAGGCCGAGCCAGGCACTCGCCTTGCGAACCGATCCCATGGACGCCTCCTCTCACAGCGGTCTTTCTTGCTTTCCGCATCCCCATGGTCATCCATGATGCGGACGGTGCGCCATGTGGATAGACGCCGCGCGGGGGGTTTGTGACGGTACTGGTGCACAGCGAATCCGTCGAGAGTCCAGGTGTCCCAAGGGTCGTTCCGCAAACAACTGCTGACTGTGAGTGAAATATGATTCTTCACGGCGTACGGGTGATGGCCGGGGCGTACGGGTGAACGGCGGGAGGCGGAGGAGGCGCGGCCCTTCGCAGATCAGCGCCGTACGCACGCACTTTGACGGAGGCTCAGACCGGAGTGGGCAAGGACGGCGTACGCCGGGAATGTCGCCGACGCTAGATCTTCAGTTCCGGTGGTGAGGTCTGTGACGTTCGGTTTCTTCGCGAGCTGGTTTCCCGTCGACCCGGGGCACCTCGGCCGTCGCGGTCGGGGCGGGGAAGGGGAAGCGGAATCTGCTGCGAGGAGCGGGCGGGTCGCCGGGATCGTAAAGACAGTTCAAAGGGCGACGGCCGAAAGGCGCCCTTGCGCCGACCGTCCGTTCGGCCGAATACTCCCCCTCAGCGCTTGTCAGGGGCACGGCGGGTCCGGGATTCCGGCGGTCGGCACCCTGGCTGCGCCTCACGGGCCCGACAACCCCACGAGGGCCCCCGACTTCCCATGTGGAGGAACGACAAGTGAGGATCAAGCGCACCACTCCCCGCAGCGGCATCGCGAGACGCACCCGGCTGACCGCCATCGCCACCGGTCTCGTGGCCGCCGCCGCGATCGCGGTCCCCAGCGCGAACGCGTCCGACACCCCCACGTTCAGCGCCTCCGAGCTCAAGAGCGTCAGCAGTTCGGTGCTCAAGGCCGATGTCCCGGGCACCGCCTGGGCCGTCGACAGCAAGACCGGCAAGGTGGTCGTCACCGCCGACAGCACGGTCTCCCAGGCCGAGATCGCGAAGATCAAGAACCAGGCGGGCGCCAACGCCGACGCGCTCACGATCAAGCGCACCAGCGGCACGTTCCAGAAGTACATCGGAGGCGGCGACGCCATCTATGCGAGTAGCTGGCGCTGCTCCCTCGGCTTCAACGTCCGTGACAGCGCGGGCAACTACTACTTCCTGACCGCCGGTCACTGCACCGACGGCGCGGGCACGTGGTGGTCCAACTCGGGTCACACCACCACGCTCGGCACCACGTCGGGCTCCAGCTTCCCGACGAACGACTACGGCATCGTGCGGTACACCAACACGTCGGTCGCCAAGGCGGGCACCGCGGGCAACACCGACATCACCAGCGCCGGCACGCCGAGCGTCGGCACCACCGTCACCCGTGACGGTTCGACCACCGGTATCCACAGCGGCCGCGTGACCGCCCTCAACGCGACCGTCAACTACGGTGGCGGCGACGTCGTCTACGGCATGATCCAGACCACGGTCTGCGCCGAGCCCGGCGACTCCGGCGGTTCGCTCTACGGCACCAACGGTGTCGCCTACGGTCTGACCTCGGGCGGCAGCGGCAACTGCAGCTCCGGCGGCACGACCTTCTTCCAGCCGGTCGTGGAGGCGCTGAACGCCTATGGCGTGAGCGTCTTCTAGGTCCGGCCAGGGCCGGCCCACGCACCGCGAAGCTCCGCGGCCGGCGGCGAGCGAGCCCCCGCACGAACTGTCGTGCGGGGGCTCGCCCTTGCCGGTCCCCGGAGTTACCGTCGACGTACAGGCGGTCACGTCGGACCCTGGGGGGCCGTGATGGTCGAGGAACTGGTGGCGGCGGGGGCGGCGCTCGGGTCCGCCGCGGTGGTGTACGCGCTGGCGGCGGCGAAGGTCGTCAAACAGTACGAACGGGGTGTGGTCTTCCGGCTCGGCAAGCTCCGGCCGGAGGTGCGCGGACCGGGGTTCACTCTGATCGTTCCGGGTGTCGACAAGATCCGGAAGGTCAACATGCAGATCGTGACGATGCCGGTGCCCGGGCAGGAGGGCATCACCCGGGACAACGTCACGGTGCGGGTGGACGCCGTCGTCTACTTCAAGGTGACCGCGCCGGCCGAGGCGATCGTCCGGGTGGAGGACTACCGGTTCGCGGTCGCGCAGATGGCGCAGACCTCGCTCAGGTCCATCATCGGCAAGAGTGATCTGGACGATCTGCTCTCCAATCGCGAAGAGCTCAATCAGGGCCTGGAGTTGATGATCGACAGCCCGGCCGTGGAGTGGGGCGTCACCATCGACCGGGTCGAGATCAAGGACGTCTCGCTGCCCGAGACCATGAAGCGCTCCATGGCCCGCCAGGCCGAGGCCGACCGGGAGCGCCGGGCCAGGGTCATCAACGCCGACGCCGAACTCCAGGCGTCGAAGAAGCTCGCCGAGGCCGCCAAGGAGATGTCCGACCAGCCCGCCGCGCTGCAACTTCGGCTGCTGCAGACGGTGGTGGCGGTGGCCGCCGAGAAGAACTCGACGCTCGTCCTGCCGTTCCCGGTGGAGCTGCTGCGGTTCCTGGAGAAGGCCCAGCAGGCGTATCCGGCGGCGCAGTCGGTGCAGCCGCCGGGGCAGCAGGCGGTGCAGCCGACGATGGGGCAGTCGATGCAGCAGCCGACGCGGCAACCCGCGCAGCAATCGGTGCGGGAGCAACTCCAGCCCGTCGAGGCTCATGTGGACCCTGACGCGCTAGGGTCGATTTCAAGACAGGACTAGTCCTCACGGATTGATGAGTGTCACTGGCTCGTAGCGTCCGTGGCACGCATCGCCCGACGTGACCGTGAACCGTCAAAAGCGGAGGGGCGCGCAACCGCGTTCTACGCGCGTCCTGAAGTCAACCTTGTGCGCCCCCTGTGGAATTCGGAAGAGTAGGCGCTCGTCAGCCAGCCTTCCGGCCCCGAGGTCCCCACAACCGTCCGGGCCGACCCCCCACAGGAGGACGAGAGTTGAAGCATCGACGCATACCCGGGCGACGGGCGGTCCTGGCAGGTGCGGGCATCGCCGCACTGGTCGCCGCGGGTGTCACCCTCCAGTCCGCGAACGCCAGCGAGCCGGCGAAGGCTCCCACGCCCCGGACCTTCTCGGCCCTGGCGGCCGGAAAGCTCGCCTCGACGCTCGGTCAGGACCTGGGCGCCGACGCGGCGGGAACGTTCTATGACGCGAAGACCAAGAGCCTCGTGGTCAACGTGCTCGACGAGGCCGCGGCGAAGACCGTCGAGGCGGCCGGCGCCAAGGCCAGAGTCGTCGAGAACTCCCTCGCCGAGCTGAAGAGCGCCCACGGCACCCTCAAGCAGGACGCGAGCATCCCCGGCACCGCCTGGGCGACCGACCCGACGACCAACAAGGTGGTCGTCACCGCAGACCGCACGGTCTCCGACGCCGAGTGGGCGAAGCTGACCAAGGTCGTCGACGGGCTCGGCGCCACCGCCGAACTCCAGCGCACCAAGGGGGAGTACAGGCCCTTCCTCGCGGGTGGCGACGCCATCACCGGCGGCGGCGGACGCTGCTCGCTCGGCTTCAACGTGGTCAAGGACGGCGCGCCGTACTTCCTCACCGCCGGGCACTGCACCGAGTCCATCTCCACCTGGTCCGACTCCAGCGGCGACGTGATCGGCCAGAACGAGGAGTCGAGCTTCCCGGGCAACGACTACGGCCTGGTCAAGTACACGGGTGACGTGGCCCATCCGAGCGAGGTGAACCTCTACGACGGCTCCACGCAGAAGATCACGGGAGCGGCCGAGGCCACCGTCGGCATGAAGGTCACCCGCAGCGGCTCCACCACCCAGGTGCACGACGGCACGGTCACCGGCCTGGACGCCACCGTGAACTACGGCAACGGCAACGGCGACATCGTCAACGGACTGATCCAGACCGACGTCTGCGCCGAGCCCGGCGACAGCGGCGGCTCGCTCTTCTCCGGCAGCAACGCGATCGGCCTCACCTCGGGCGGCAGTGGTGACTGCACCTCGGGCGGCGAGACCTTCTTCCAGCCGGTCACCGAGGCGCTCTCGGCGACCGGCGCGCAGATCGGCTGACGGCCACGCAGTAGTCGGCTGACGGCCACGCAGTAGTGCGGCGGCCGTGATCTCGCCGGCCCGACGAAGTCCCGCCCCGCGTATGAGGGGCGGGACTTTCGCGTTGTACGGCGGATCAAGGCGGATCGAGGACGAGGGCGTCCGGGGTTGGGAGCGTCCGCGGGTGGGTGGGGGGCTGGGCGCGCAGTTCCCCGCGCCCCCAAGAGGGGGCGTTGCGGTGGCCGTCCCTCCAGGGGGTGCGGGGAACTGTGCGACCGGCCAGGGTGCGGGGAACTACGCGACCAGCCAGGACGTCCGGCGTGCAGCGTGACGAGCGGCACCGCCTGCCTCCCCAAAGAATCGTTAGTGTGTTCGAATCGACGTTCGAATCGAGTCGCCGACCGGGGCTGATGGGGTTAGAGTAATCGAACGCGAGTACGATGAACATATCGGGCTTATGGTCGAAAAGGGGTGGAGTGATGGAGGTGCGGCATGGCGGGCTTCGCCCATCTGCACGTCGCGTCCGGTTACTCCGCTCGCTACGGCGCATCCCACCCCGAACAGCTCGTCCGGCGAGCGGTCGAGCGGGGCATGTCCGCGCTCGCGCTCACCGACCGGGACACGGTCACCGGGGCCGTCCGGTTCGCGCGGGCGTGCGCCGGGGCCGGGGTGCGACCGCTCTTCGGTGTCGACCTGGCCGTAGCGGCCTTGGCGCCTCCGCCGCCGGCCCAGCGGCGCCGCACTCCGGCGCGCGGTGGGGCGCACGTCGTCGAGCCGCCGCTGCGGTTCGTGCTGCTCGCGCGGGACCGGGCCGGATGGGCGCGGCTGTGCCGCATCACGTCGGCGGCCCATGCCGGGGCGGTGTCCGGTACGGCGCCGGTGGTGCCGTGGGAGGCGCTGCGTGAGTACGGCGGCCCCGGCCTGACCGTGCTGCTCGGGCCGCTGTCGGAGCCGGTGCGGGCGCTGTCGGTGGGCCGGGAGGACGTCGCGATGAAGCTGCTGGCGCCCTGGCAGGAGATCTTCGGAAGTGGGGTCAGGCTGGAGGCCGTTGCGCAGAAACGTTTCAGCACGGGGCCGGGGTCGCTGCGGCTGGCGGCCCGCACCCTCGCACTGGCCGACCGCACCCGCACCACCGCGGTGCTCTCCAACGCCGTTCGCTACGCCGACCCCGAACAACACCGGCTCGCCGACGTCCTGGACGCCGCCAGACTGCTGCGGCCGGTCGACCGGCGCCGCCTGGACAGCGGACAGCGCTGGCTCAAGGACGAGCGGGCGATGACCGTCGTCGCGGGGATGATCTCCGACTGCGCCGGAACGGACGCCCGGCGGGCGCGGCGCCTGATGGCGGACACCGCTGCCACCGCGGCCGCCTGCGCCATCGACCCCCGAGCGGACCTCGGTCTTGGCACACCGCACTTCCCGGAACCGTCGCTCTTCGGCGCCGAACCCGAAGCCGGCGGAGCCGCGCGGCTGCTGCGCCACCAGTGCGAGGCCGGCATGGCCCGGCGTGGCCTGGACCGCGACCGGGCGGCACTCGACCGCCTGGACGAGGAACTCACCGTGATCTCCAAGCTGGACTACGACCCGTACTTCCTCGCCGTCGGACAGGTCGTGGCCGACATCCGGGCCAAGGGCATCAGGGTCGCCGCCCGCGGCTCGGGCGCAGGGTCGATGGTCTGCCACGCGCTGGACATCGCCACCGCCAACCCGCTCGACCACCGCCTGCTGTTCGAACGCTTCCTCAGCGCGCGCCGGGCCTCGCTGCCCGACATCGACATCGACGTGGAGTCCGCCCGACGACTGGAGTGCTACGACACGATCTTCGAACGGTTCGGCAAGGAACGGGTCGCCGTCACCGCGATGCCCGAGACCTACCGCGCCCGCCGGGCCCTGCGGGACACCGGCCTCGCTCTCGGGATCGCGCCCATGGACGTCGACCGGATCGCCAAGAGCTTCCCGCACCTGCGCGCCTCCGACATCACCGGCGCCCTCGCCGAACTGCCCGAACTGCGGCAACTCGCCGCGGAGGCACACCGGTACGGACCGTTGTGGGAGCTCGCCGAAGGCCTCGACGCCCTGGTCCACGGCATGGCCATGCACCCGTGCGGCGTGGTCATCAGCGACGCGACCCTCCTGGACCGGCTGCCGGTACAGCCCACCCCGCAGGGCGACTACCCCATGGCCATGGCCGCGAAGGAGGAGATCGAGGCGCTCGGCAACATCAAACTCGACGTCCTGGGCGTGCGGATGCAGTCCGCGATGGCCCACGCCGTCACCGAGATCGAACGCACCACCGGCAACCACATCGACCTGGACGACCCGCGGCAGGTGCCGCTCGACGACGTCTTCGCCTTCAAGCTCATCCAGGAGAGCCAGACCCTGGGCCTGTTCCAGCTGGAGTCGCCCGGCCAGCAGGACCTCCTGTCCCGGCTCCAGCCCCGCGACCCGCAGGACGTCATCGCCGACATCAGCCTCTTCCGTCCCGGCCCGGTCGCCGGCGGCATGCCCGAGCGGTACATCGCCGCCCGCCACGGAGGCACGCCGGCCTATGCCCACCCCGACCTCGAACCGGTGCTCGCCGACACCTACGGCGTGACCATCTGGCACGAGCAGATCATCGAGACCTTCGCCGTGATGACCGGCTGCGACCGCGCGCTGGCGGAGATCGCCCGCAGAGCACTCGGCGACAAGAGCCAACTGCCCGGGATCAAGGACTGGTTCCACCAGCACGCGCGGGCCCGTGGCTACAGCGCGGCCGTCCGGGACGAGGTGTGGAAGACCGTCGAGGCCTTCGGCGCGTACGGCTTCTGCCGTGCCCACGCGGTCGCGTTCGCCGTACCGGCGCTGCAGAGCGCCTGGCTCAAGGCGCACTATCCGGCGTTCCTGCTGGCCGGCCTGCTCGAACACGATCCCGGGATGTGGCCCAAGCGCGTCCTCGTCTCCGACGCCCGCCGCCGCGGCGTCCCGGTCCTGCCGGTCGATGTGAACCGCTCCAAGGTGAGACACATCGTGGAGCCGGCCGACGGGAAGCGGTGGGGTGTGCGGCTCGCGCTGTCCGCGGTGCACGGGATCAGCGAGGGCGAGTGCGCCCGGATCGAGGAGGGGCAGCCGTACGGGTCACTGTCGGACTTCTGGCAGCGGGCCCACCCCAGCAGGCCGACAGCGGAACGGCTGGCGGAGATCGGCGCTCTGAACGGACTCCACGACGGACGCCTCACCCGACGTGACCTGCTCCTGCAGATCGCCGAACTCCACCGGGCCTCCCGCACCCGGTCCGCCGGCAAGGGCCAACTGCCCATCGAAGCGGGCGCGGTCGGGGGAGCGGAGCCGAGCGGTCTGCCGGAGATGACCGGACGCGAAGCGCTGAGCGCCGAGCTGAGCACGCTGGGCATCGACGTCTCCCGGCACCTGATGGAGCACCACCACCGGCTGCTGCGCGAGATCGGCGCGACGGACGCGACCCACCTGGCCGGCTTGCGCGCCGGTCAGCAGGTCCTGGTCGCCGGAGTGCGGGCCTCCACCCAGACCCCGCCGATCGCCAGCGGCAAACGCGTCATCTTCGTCACCCTGGAGGACGGCTCCGGCCTGGTCGACCTGGCCTTCTTCGAGGACTCCCACCCGGCCTGCGCCCACACCGTCTTCCACAGCGGGCTGCTCCTGGTGCGCGGCACCGTCCAGGTGCGCGGCACCCGCCGTACCGTCGTCGGCACCATGGCCTGGGACCTGGACGAGATCGCCGCGGCCCGTCGCGACGAGGGCCCCGAGGCCGCCCTCGCCCTCCTCGGCGCCGACCGTCCGTCCCCGACCCCCGCCCAGCCGCAGCGCACCCTGGCCAACGGCACCACCGGCGCCCGCCTGCACCCGTACGCCGACCTGCAGCCCGCCGGCACCCGCTCGGCCGATCTGAAGAAGTTCGGCCATCGCAGTCCAGGGAGCGCGGGATGACCCCACGGCAGCGGCATATCGCCCACCTCCACCTCCACCTGCACGCCTCGCCGACTGAGGATCAATACGAAGACTTGATCGAACTGATGTGTGGTATCACGCCTCACGTCCAGGCCGTTCCACCCAACGCCCTTCAACTGGACCTGACTTCCGCACTCCGGTACTTCGACCTGTCCCCCTATGACGTCGTCCAACTGGCGAAGATCAGACTGAAGGCCCTCTACGACATCGACAGCAGCGCCGGGCTGGCGGGTAACCGCATGCTCGCGGCAATGGCCGCCGACGCGTCCGCCCCCGGAGAGACCACCTGTGTCCCCATCGGGCATGCGGCCGACTGGTTGTACCCGCGGCCGGTCGCCGCGCTGCCGGGAATCGGCCGTGCCACGGCGGAGGCGCTCAGCAGGTACGGGCTGCACACCATCGGCCAGGTCACGGATCTGCCCGCGGGGACCCTGCAGCGCCTGCTCGGCGCAGGGCCCGCCCGGTTGCTGGCCGAACGCGCCCGCGGCCACGATCCCCGCCCGGTCACTCCGTCCGAACCGGCGGAGCGCATGGTCGCAGACCTCGTGCTGGAGCGGGATTGTCTCGACCCGAGCGGACATCACCGAGCAGTCCTGGGACTCGCCGGCCAGATCGGCCAACGCCTGCGCGGCGAGAGCCAGGTTGCCGGGCGGCTCGCCCTGACGGTGCGCTATGCCGACCACAGCTCGACCACACGTACACGCACACTGCCGGAACCGACCGATCATTCACCCGCCATCGCGGCAACCGCCCTCGGGCTGCTGGCCGCCCTGGGACTGCAACGAGCGCGAGTCCGCTCCTATGCGATCCGCGCAGACGATCTGCTGCCGGCCGGCAGTGCTTACCGTCAACTCTCCCTGGAGCCGGGCGACGACCGGGCCCGTGCGGCCGAGGCCGCCGCCGACCGAGCCCGCCGCCGCTTCGGTCTGAAAGCCGTACGTCCAGCGGCTCTCGCGAATTGATCACTTATGCCAAGAACCACTGGTTCCTGGCGAAGGCGGTGGTGTGCGGCATGGTGTTTGGCTCCCGTCGTTGGGTCGTGGCGACATCGTCGGGACGGGGTGTACGGGGGCGTAATACCGCTTCCGTGTCACGGAAGACTGCTCGGAAACTGCCTGGTGATCGCAGTGACGCGAGGCGTCGTGCCGCTGCTGACGGCAATGGGGACAGCGGTTGACGTCCCACCCCTCGGCGGCCAGCCCGACGGCCGTCTCCAGGCCGATTCCGCCCGTACCGCCCGTCACCACGGCCTTCTTGCCCCGCACTGTCATTGGTCGCTCCCGTTCTTTCCAGTCCACCGGCGGTGGTGAAGCCCTCCGCCCGCTTCCAGCACACCGCCCCGGAGACGATCATGGAAGTTCCCGTTGGGCATGGGGAGATGCCCGGGCGGCATAACGGCACGTGGGACAGCGGTCGCATGGGTGCTGTGGAGATCCGGCAGGTCGAGTACTTCGTCGCGGTCGCGGAGGAACTGAGCTTCACCCGGGCCGCACAGCGGCTGTCCATGACCCAGCCGGCGCTGTCGCGGGCGATCCGGGCCCTGGAGAAGAACGTCGGCGCGGCCCTGCTCGTGCGCACCCGCACGGCGTCACGCTCACCGACGCCGGCCGGGCCATGCTCGATGAAGGCACCTCGCTCCTGGCACGGGTGGCCGACATGACCTCGCGCGTGCGGCGTGCGGCCGAGCACGCCCTGCTGACGGTGACCGGTTCGGGGGTGCGACGCCTCGCTGCTGGACCGGCTGGTCAGGTCGTACAACGACACCGCCCCGCCGCGACCGGCCCGAGCGATCGTCGGCACCCCCGAGGACCAGCTCGAACGGCTCCGGTCGGGGCGGGCGACATCGGCCTGTTGCGCGCCGCCCTGCACGATCCCGGCCTGGACGCCGTGGTGCTGCGCCAGGAGCCCTGCCGCGTGCTGCTGAGCGACCGGCACCGGTTGGCGGGCGAGGACACCGTGAGCAGGGCCGACCTCGCCGACGAGCCGCTGGTCAGCTGGGCGGGCCCCTCCGCCTGGTCTGGCCGCGAGAACGGACCACACCGCAGATCCGCTCCTTCGTCCGGCGCGCCGTCACATTCCTCCGGACAGGACAGGAGATCGACGCCGGTCCACACTGACCACCCGTTCCGAGCTCGGACTGGGCGTGGTGCACTGCCTGCGCGCCCGCGTCGCGAATGGCCGACGGCTCGGCGTCGTTGCCGATCACCTTCGCGCCGGCGTCCGCCGCGAGCCGTGGCAGAAGCTAGCCCAGGCCGCCGGTCGTGGCACCCACTCGTCCGGGGCGGTCAGCGACTGATCGAGGCGACCAGTTCCGCGGTCGTCTTGTGCAGGCGCTCGGCATTCGTGGGGTCGAAGGCGGGACGGGTGACCGGCATGGGCTTGCCCCGGTTGAGCACCGTCAAGGCGGCCACGGGAGGGTTGTCGATCAACTCGATCATCGGGGCGATCGCCTTGGCGACCGGAGCGGCGAACAGCCGTGTCATCCCCTTGTAGACGGCGCGCACGGGCTGCTTCATCGAGTCGCCCATACCGGTGGCGACGAAGCCCGGGCCGAACAGCACGTAGCGGGTGCGGGCGCCCGGGTGGACCTGGGGGAAGGACACACCGAGGAGGTCGTTGCGACGCGCCGTCTGCGTCGCGGCGCGCATGCTGCTGTAGCCCTCGCGCTGTTGCAGGTCGTCGAAGCGCATCTTGCCGGGGGAGCCCGGGGCGGCGATGTTCAGTACCAGTGGCGCCTCGGCGATCTCAAGCCGGTCGAACAGCTCGTGGCCGAGCAGGTAGCGGCTGAGGTAGCCGAGAGCGAAGCTGGACTCCAGTCCATCCGAGGTCTCCACGCGCTTGTTCTGGAACCGCTGGGCAGCGAGGACCAGTACGTCGATCACGTCGGGCATCCGGTCGACGAGTTCGCGCATGCCCCCTACGGTGCTGAGATCGGCCCGTACAAAGGAGGCACGCTCGGCCGCGTCGATACCGGCCGCTGCCGCGAGGAACAGGTCGCCCTTGGCCTGGCTGCTGCCCACCGCGATCACCCGGTCCCCTCGCCCCAGGTAGTGCAGGCCCAGCCCCCGGCCCATGCCGTCGGTGCCTCCGGTGATGACGAATGTGCGCATGGTGCTCCTCATGGGTGCTTGATCAATTCAGGCTGTGTGGCATCGGGGGCGGATCGAGGCCGTCCATCAGGTCGGCGGGCGGCTGCCGGTCAGGGGCTCGTCAGCGCAGCCGGCGTGAACTTCGGAGTCAGCATCCGCCGGAACCGTGTGTGCTCCGGCGGGTCGAACGCGTTGAGGTTCCCGGGCCGCATACCGCACCACCAGACGCGCGGGCACCCGGAACGACGTCATCTGCTGCGGCACACCCCGGTCATCTCGTGAGCGGCCGAGTCGTCGACCGGTCGAAGCCCTTGCGTGGCATGTCCCGCTCAGCCTTTCCCGTGACCGTATGAGGCCTCCTCAAGCTACCAGATAAGTGAGAGTTGACTAACGCTTAGGCCGACCGGCGGTCAGTTGGTGGCGGTGAACCCGCCGTCGACGACAAGGGTTTCTCCGGTGACGAAGGGTGGCTGGTGGCCAGGGCGTAGATGGACTCGGCGACGTCGTCGAGGGTGACGTTGGCCTTCATCGGGGTCATCCGGGCCCGGCGTTCCATGAGGCCCTCGTATGTGTCGCCGAGGGTGCGTGCCATCCACTCTCCGGCGATCCAGCCAGGCGCGACGGCGTTGACTCGGACCTCGGGCGCGAGGATCCGGGACAGGGTGTGGTTGAGGCTGATGACGGCGGCCTTACTGGCCGCGTAGGTGAGGGGCTGCGGACCGGGGCGCAGCCCGACGATGCTGGCGACATTGACGACCGGGCCGCCCGCAGAGCGCAGGGGAGGCGCGGCGGCGCGGGTGACCTGGAACAGGCCCCGCACGTTGACTGCCGTGCCCGTCATTCCTGGGTGAGCTGGTCGAGGAACTGGCCGACCAGCTTCAGGCCGGTCCGCAGAGCCTGGGTGTCGTCAGCGACCCCGATGTGCACGGTGTGCTCGATGTCGAAGGCGGCACCGGGGGTGAACATGACACCGGTCTGCTCCAGCAGCCGCGTGCGGGTGCACACCGGCGGCCCCGTCATGCCCACCATCTCCTGCCGGATCTCGCGGCTGCGCCCGGGCTTCGACGGCCCCGCACACCGCCACACGGCCGGCACCATCTACCACGTCGTCTCGGGTGAGGGTCGCACGGAAGTGGACGGCACGGTACTGGAGTGGAGGGAGAAGGACGTCTTCGCGGTGCCCGGATGGGCTGCCCATCGGCACCGGAACGTCTCGAAGACCGCGGACGCGATCCTGATGTCGTACACGAACGAGCCTGTGCACCAGGCCCTCGGCGTGTACCGCGAGGAGCCTGTGGAGTGAGCACGCGGCCGACTTAGCGGCGAGCCCGGCAGCCGATGTGGGCAGCCGGCATGTCGGCGAGACTCGGCGCCGCCCGCGTTCCCTCGTGCGTTGTCGGCAGCGCACGCGCTCGCGTGCACTGCCGATGGGGCATGACCGCTCACACCAGCAGGAGCGTCTTGCTGATCGTTCTCCTGGCCTCCATCGCGGCGTGGGCGTCGGCCGCACGCTCCAGCGGGAAGGTCTGCCCGATCACCGGCCGCAGCCGCCCGGCCGCCGCCTCCTCGAGTGCGGTGGTCGCCAACTCGTATGGGTTCAGTCCCCTCTCCATCACCTGCTGCAGGCCCAGCACGGTGACACCCCGAGCCGTCAGCGCCGCGACGTCCGTGTATGTACCGCTGGCCGCGCCGGTCGGTACGAATCGCCCGCCCGCCTCGATCAGAGCGGCCGCCGCCGTGCCGATCTCGCCGCCCACGCCGTCGAACACGACGTCGACGGGCTCGCCGCCGGTGAGCGTGCGCACCCGCTCGATCCAGTCGGGCTGCGCGTAGTTCACCGCCTGCGCGCCCGCGTTCCGCACAGCCGACAGCTTGGCGTCGCCGCCCACCGCGCCGATCACCTTGGCGCCGACGTTCAGGGCGAGTTGCACCAGAAGGCCGCCCAGGCCGCCGGCCGCGGCCTTGACCAGCACCCACTCGTCCGGCTTGACCGCGGCCACCCGGGAGAGGGCCAGTGCGGTCGCGCCGTCCGTGAGCAACGCCACCGCGTCGGCGGTGGACAGCACAGCCGGGATCGGGATCACCTGGTCGGCGGCGACCACCGCCTTCTCCGCGTAGCCCCCCATGCCGTTCGTCTGGGCCATCACCCGCCGATCGAGAAGGCCCGGGTCGACGTCTGGACCCACCTCGGTGATCACGCCGCCGATGCCGCTGCCGGGCACGTAGGGCGGTTCGGGCAGGGGGAGCGGAGAGCGCCCGGCCCGAATCTGCGTCTCGATGAACACCACGTTCACCGCTTCGACGTCCACCACCACCTGTCCCTCGCCGGGCTCCGGATCAGGGGCCTCACCGGCAACCAGCACTGACGGATCTCCGAACTCGGTCAACCAGATAGCTCGCATGGGCGGTCGAGGCACGGTGCCTTTTCGAGGCCGTCACCCCGGCCTCCTTCCACTTTCGTGTCTGGGCTGTGCAGAAGTCCGTCACTGCCCGCAGTCCGGCGGTCCGGACAGGTCGTGGGACGAGGGAGGGGGCAGGGTGGTGGGGGCGGGGCGCAGCCCGTCGGCGAGCAGGGCGAGGTAGCGTCGGCGGTCCGCTCCGTCCGGATCGCCGGGATGCGCGGTAGCCATGGTCATGATGATGACCGCGACCAGGTCACGCACTTCCAGCTCCGGCCGGACCGCCTCGGCATCGATCGCGCGGTCAAGCAGGCCCTGCATGGAGCGGAGGAAGTGCTGGGCGGTCTCGTGGGCGAACGCCCGGAACTCCAGCGCCAGCGAGTGGATCACCTGCCGCTGGACGAGCAGCTCGGTGGTGGTCGTGAGCGCGTCGACGAGGTCCTGCCAGGGATCGTCGGTGTGCACCGTGGTCGCGGGCTCGATCTCGGTGACCAGCAGATGGTCGAAGACGGCCTGGATGAGCTGGTCGCGGTTGCGGAAGCGGCGGTAGAGCGTCATCACGCTCACCTCCGCCCGCTCGGCGATCTGCTCCAGCGTCGCCTCCGGTCCGATCTCCTCGAAGGCCTCGACCGCGGCGCCGATGATCCGCTCATAGTTGCGGGCGGCATCCGCTCGCAGGGGCCGCGCACTCACCAGGTCACCCACAGTCTGTTCAGGCCGTACACGGTGCTGAAGGTCTTGAACTCGGGCATGAGCAGCCGCCGCAGGCGCGTGTGCTCCGGCGGGTCGAACGCGGGTAACGTCCCGGCCCGAGCTTCCGGGTCCAGGTCGCCGCCCGCGCCGGCCAGGACACGGGCGGAGCTGAACCGCTCCGGGTCCGACAGCACTTCCCGGACGTCCTCATGGCGGCAGACCAGATAGGCGGTCCCGCCGAACGGCGTCTGCGTCGCCTGCAGGCCCTGGTCGTCCCTGGCCCGGGCCAGTTCATCAACAGGAGCGAACCCGTTGCGCCGCATCTGCAGTGGCAACTCCGGCGTGTGCGTCATCCTCGTTCCGCCCATCGCGTGATCGTGTGTCCACAAACTACCAGGGAAGCGTTAGACAACTACCACTTATTGGTGAGCGCTGTGTTCCGACAGGCCCGTCACAGTCGTGTTGTGCGATGCCTGCCCGCAAGGATCGCAGCTGATCAGATACCCGTCCGCATCGCGCGTCCCGGGACGCGCGGGCGTCACCAACAAGCCTCGCGGTGACGCACATCGGTGAGGAACTTCAGGCCACTCGCGATCACGGCCGTTGCCGGCTGCGGTGGCCGACGGTCGGAACAATGACCGGTGGAACGCCTTCCATCACGGTGTTGGACACAGAGCCCATGCCCTGAGGTCGTTGGCGATCGTGTACCCGGCGACGTACTCCAAAGCCTCCTCGACGGACACCCGGTGAGCCGACTTGCCGATGACGGCCGCCAACTCCAGCTCCCAGTCCGGTTGTTCAGACCAGACAGGGAGGACGACGTCGTCGTACGGGCCGGTGATCGCGCTCGGCAGGCCGATGAACACGTACGGCAGGTCCTCTGCCGCCCGCCGGTCCATGAGCTCCGCGACCTCGGCGCGCGCCTCCTCCATCGTGCGGGGGTCGTCGGGGGAGCGGTGGGCGACCTCCAGGTCGATCACGTGGTGGCGGTAGTTGGCGCCGGACTGGAAGATCTGCCGGGGCTCGACTGGAGCGTGCACCCGCAGACCGTCCAGCGTCCGCCAGCCGCCGGCCCGCCGGCGGCGAGGTCGTGCAGCAGGGGGAAGGCCTTGGCCGACCGTTCCAGAAGCGTACGGATCGTCAGGGCCGCGTCGTCGAATGCCGACCGCAGGTCCAGGGAGCGCTCGTCAGGCGTTACGAGAGCGGGGAAGGGGGCCTCGTCCGGGGCCGGAAAGGGTGCCCAGGGCGAAGGGCCCCGTGAAAAGGGCGGAATTGCCGGGGGATTCACGAACGTGCCCTCCTCGATGCGATGGAAACCAATCTGGCGCCGCACACCGCAATCAAGCCGGTTCTGATCGGCTTGACGGGATCGGAGTGCCGCTATTACTGCTGGTCGGAGGAGGATTCCGCCGTACGGTCCTGTTGCTGGATGTTGTCCAGGACGGTGGCGGAGATCTCGGCGAGCTGGTCCAGTTGCTCGGGGCTGAGGCAGTCGATCAGTAGCCCGCGGACGTGGTCGCTGTGCCGCGGCGCCGCCTCGGTCAGCGCCTCCCGTCCCTGCTGTGTGAGCGTTACGTAGGTGGACCGGGCTTCGCCGCTGTGGCGTTCGATGAGTCCTCGTTTGGACATGCGGGTCAGCTGGTGGTGCAGGCGGCTCTTCTCCCAGCCCATCAGTGTGCCCAGGTGGAAGGCGCGCAGTTGGCCGTCGGTGGCGCCGGACAGCACGGTGAGCACGGTGTAGTCCGCGGTCGAAAGCCCGCTGCTCGTCTGCAGCTGCTGCTCGATGCGTCCGCGCAGGACTTCCTGCATTCGGAAGAACGTCTGCCAGGCGCGCAGTTCCCGCTCGCTGAGTCCTCGCTCCTTGTGCATCACAGGCACAGCATAGCGTCCCAGTTGACGTGTCACCCCAGTCGGCGTACGTTTGGGGTGATACATCAACTCGTTGGGTGATGCGGAGGCAGACCATGCAGACCCAGCAGCACACCGCGCACCGAACCGTCGCCCGGGTCCAGGGCAAGGTGCATCTCGGACCGGACTCGCAGGTCGACGACAAGAGCCTGTGGTTCACTCCGCAGTCGCCGGGACTGACCGATCCCTTCCTCGTGCTGGCCGACGACCTGTTCTCGGCGCCCGGTTTCGAGTGGCACCCGCATCGGGGCCTGGAGACGGTGACGCTCGTTCTGGACGGGGTACTGGAGCACGGCGACAACATCGGGCACGCCGGCACCCTGGCCGCCGGAGACGTCCAGTGGATGACCGCCGGCCGCGGGATCATCCATCGTGAACTCGCCTTCCGCAACGAACGTGCCCACGTGCTGCAGTTGTGGGTGAACCTGCCGGCTGAGAAAAAGCTGGTGGACAGCCGTTACCAGGACCTGCTGGCCGCCGACCGGCCGCTCATCGACCATGAGAATGCCCGCATCGACCTCATATCCGGTACCGCCGCCGGTCTGAGGGGACCGGCGCTCACGCACTGGCCCATCTCAGGCTCCGTGATCACCCTCGAGCCCGGCCGGAGCGCCGAGCCCGTCCTGCCCGGCCGGGACCGGGCGTTCTTCTCCGTGCTCTCCGGCGCCGTGACCATCGCGGGCCGCGCCGTGGCGGCGGGGCAGACCGCTTGGTCCGATCCCGTATCGGATGCGGACCTGTCCGTCATCGACCTGCGTACGGGCGACGCGGAAACCCCGAGCGTGGTCATGACCTTCAGCGGGCCGCCCATACGGCAGCCCGTCGCCCTGGGCGGATCCATGGTCATGAACAGCCACGCCGAGATCGAGCAGGCCTATCGCGACTTCCTCGCCGGCAAGTTCGGCGCCGTCCCGCGCCAGGCCCGACTGCAGCACCGCTGACCGCCTCTTCGCGGAATCGCGAAAGGCCTGTGCCTGACCACACCTCTGTCGGCACCACCGCCCGCCCGCCGCTTCACACGACGGCCAACTCACGAGCAGGAGACCCTTCATGACCCGGATCGGCATCATCCTCGGCAGCACCCGCCCCAACCGTAAGAGCGAACAGGTCGCCAAGTGGGTGCATGACACGGCAGTCCAGCGCGGCGACGCAGACGTCGAACTGATCGACCTCCGTGACCACCCGCTGCCGCACCTCGACGAGCCGATGCCGCCCTCCATGGGCCGGCCCCAGAACGACCACACGCGGCAGTGGGCAGCCAAGATCGCATCGTTCGACGGCTATGTCATCGTCACGCCCGAGTACAACCACAGCATCCCCGGCGTGCTCAAGAACGCCCTCGACTACCTGTACGGCGAGTGGCACAACAAGGCTGTCGGGTTCGTCTCCTACGGCGCCTCCGGCGGCGTCCGAGCCGCGGAACACCTGCGCCAGATAGCCGGGGAACTGAAACTGGCCGACGTCCGGCAGCAGGTCACTCTCACTCTCGCCACCGACTTCGAGAGCTACTCCGTCTTCAAGCCAGGCGGGCACCAACCCTCCCAGCTGAACACCCTGTTCGACGAGGTCATCGCCTGGAGCGCCGCCCTTGCCGGTCTTCGCGATCCGGCCGCCGCGAGGGCCGCCTGACCAGCGCAGTCACCCTGCGCCTGGTCCCCGGTCCGATCCTCGAAGGCGGCGGTGCCTAGTTGGGGGGATTCCATCATCGGTAGGGAGAACTTCAGGGCAGACGCGAGAAACGGCCCCGCCCGGGGACTCAGGGACGCTGAGGCCTTCGTGCGCCGTCGAGGAAGATCGCCACGGTGACCTCGGTGGCTTCCTCCGGGGTCAGCGCCTCATCGATCGTCAACCAGAGTGCACGTTCCACGATCGCGGAGAACATGGCGAACACCGCGTCGCCGCGCAGGTCGTCGCGCAGGACACCCTCGCGGACGCCACGGTCGATGACCTCGCGGACGGGCTTGACCGTGCGCTCCATGTCGGCGGGGTCGCAGTACTCGTCCGCCTGTCGGATCACCGCCGCGTACTTGGCGCCTTCGCGCAGGAAGACGGCGACGATCCGGGTGATCGCCCGGCTGGCCGGAAGCTCGTCGAGTCGGGTGGCGTCGAACGCCTCCACGAGTTCATTGATCCCCACCTCCGCCAGGCCTCGCAGCAGCGCGTCCCGGGATGGGAAATGCCGGTACAGCGTCGCGCGCCCCACACCGGCCTCATCCGCGATCTCCGCCATCCCGGCATCCGTTCGCCGGCCCAGTACCCGCGCGGCGGCATCGAGGATCGCCGCCCGGGTCCGCTCCATCCCGCTATCTGATTTGACCACCTCGTTATGTTAACGCCTCATGGCGAGACTTTCGTGTCTCATTATGGGTGTACGCTGCCTCTCATGGTTACCCGAGAGCTCGGGCGCACCGGCGTCCGCATCTCATCCATAGGTCTTGGATCCGCGCAGTTCTCCGGCGGAGGCGCCGGCACGTTTTTCCCGGCGTTACCGCAGTCCCAAGTCGACGCCATCGTCAAAACGGCCCCGGACGGCGACATCACCTGGTTGGACACGGCCGAGGGATACGGCAAGGGAAGGTCGGAGCGCAGCCTCGGCGCCGCACTCACCCGTGCCGGGGAGGGCCCAGGTGACGTCTCCCTCTCCACGAAGTGGACACCGCTCGGCCGGACCGCCCGCAGCATCCAGCGCACCATCGGCAACCGGATCGTGAACCTGGCGCCCTTCCCCGTCGACCTGTACCAGATCCATGTTCCCTACGGCGGCCTCTCATCGATCCGCGCCCAGGCGCGGGCCATGGCGCAGCTGGTCGAAGCGGGCAAGATCCGCTCAATCGGCGTCAGTAACTTCTCCGCCAGGCAGATGGAGACCGCGCACAGGGAACTCGCGCGACACGGCGTTCCGTTGGCGAGCAACCAGGTCCAGATCAATCTGCTGCATCGCAAGATCGAGCCCAACGGAGTCCTGGAGACCGCCCGCCGGCTCGGCATCACACAGATCGCGTCCGTTCCCTGCGCAGCGGCATGCTGACCGGCAAACTCCACGCCGACCGCACGCTGGTCACCGAACTGCCTCGCCAGCGCCGCCTGTTGACCGGCATGTCCACCAAGAGCCTCGACCGCACAACCCCGTTGATCGACGAACTCAGCACGATCGCCGACGCGCACCGGGCGACTGTCGGTCAGGTCGCACTCGCGTGGCTGATCACCTCCTACGGCGACACCGCCGTCGCCACACCGGGAGCCTCCAAACCGCACCACGCCGAGGAGGCCGCCGGTGCGATGAAGATCGCCCTGAGCGACGAGGAGACCCGGCGGCTCACCGACCATTCGACCCAAGTCACCCGCTGACCACACCCCCTCTCGCGCGTTGCGACCAGGCCCGGGTCTTGCACGAGTGCGTAAAGACCTCACGCGGCAGAGCAAGCGGTCCACCTGCCCGACACCCAGCTGGGCCGCTTTCGTACCTCGGCACCTGCCGAACCTTCCCTCCCAGAACGTGGAGTCCCACCCATGTCCACTCTCGCCCGCTGGTGCTATCGGCACCGGCTCCTCGTCGTCCTGCTCTGGCTCGGCATGCTCGTCGGCCTCGGCGTCGCGGAGACAAGCGCCGGAAGCGCCTACAACGACAGCTTCTCGCTGCCCAACACCGAGTCCACCCAGGCCGTCAACCTGCTGAAGTCCTCCTTCCCGGCCCAGGCGGGCGACTCGGACACCGTGGTCTGACACGTCGAGGGCGGCTCGGTCCGCGACACCGCCACCAAGGCGCGGATGACCACCACCCTGGACAAGATCTCCAAGCTGCCCGAGGTCACCGGCGTCACCAGCCCCTACGGCCAGCAGGGTTCGGCCCAGATCAGCACGGACGGCCGTACCGCCTACGCCCAGGTGAACTTCGCCAAGGCCGGTGAGCAACTCGCCGACTCCGACATCCAGCGGGTGATCGACACCGCCAAGGCGGCCAGGACCGACGGTCTGGAGGTCGAACTGGGCGGCCAGGCGATCGAGGGCACCGAACAGGCGCCCACCTCCCTCAGCGAGATGGTCGGCGTGCTCGCGGCCGCCGTGGTGCTGTTCATCGCCTTCGGCTCACTGATCGCCATGGCGTTGCCCATCCTCACCGCCGTCGCCGGCGTCGGAACCGCCATCCTCGCCACCGGCCTGCTCAGTCACGCGATCAGCATGGGCAGCATCGCCCCGACCCTGTCCGCCCTCATCGGCCTGGGCGTGGGCATCGACTACGCCCTGTTCATCGTCACCCGCTACCGCAAGGGCCTGCAGTCCGGGCTCAATGTCCCCGAAGCCCTGACCAGGGCGGTCAACACCTCGGGACGTGCGGTGCTGTTCGCCGGCGCCACCGTGTGCATCGCCCTGCTCGGCATGTTCGTCCTGCGGGTGAACTTCCTCAACGGCGTCGCCGTGGCCGGAGCGCTGACCGTCGCGGCGACCGTGCTGGCCGCCGTCACCCTCCTTCCGGCCCTCCTTGGCCTGCTCGGTACCCGGGTCCTGGGCCGTCGCGCCCGGCGCCGGCTGGCCGCAGGTGAAGTCCTGGCCGAGAACTCCGCGTCCGGGCTGTGGTCCCGCTGGGCTGCTGTGGTCCAACGCCGTCCCCGGGCCCTCTCCCTGGTCGCACTGGTGGTGATGGCCGCTCTGAGCATCCCCGTGTTCTCCCTGCGCCTGGGATCGTCGGACGCGGGCAACGACCCGTCGTCCAGCACTACCCGCAAGGCCTACGACCTGCTCGCCGACGGATTCGGCCCCGGCTTCAACGGGCCCCTGCAACTCGTCGCCCAGGCCCCCACGGCCGCCGACAAGGCCGCCCTGACGAACCTGTCCACCCGGCTGAAGAACGTCGACGGCGTCGCGAGCGTGGCCGCCCTGCCCATGCAGTCCGGCGCCACGGTGGGCATCGTCCAGGTCGTCCCCACCACCTCGCCCCAGGCGAAGCAGACCTCCGACCTGATCGACCACCTGCGCAACGACGTGATCCCCGCGGCCGAGCAGGGCACCACCCTGAAGGTCTACGTCGGCGGCCAGACCGCCATCTTCGACGACTTCGCGAGCGTCCTGACCAGCAAGCTGCCGGAGTTCATCGCGGTCATCGTCGTTCTCGGCGGGCTGCTGCTCATGCTCGCCTTCCGCAGCCTGCTCATCCCGGCCACCGGGGCGGTGATGAACCTGCTGGCCGCCGGGGCCTCCTTCGGCATCCTGATCGCGATGTTCCAGTGGGGCTGGGGCTCGGACGCCCTCGGGCTCGGCAAAGCGGGGCCCGTGGACGCGTTCATCCCCGTGATCATGATCTCCATCCTGTTCGGACTGTCCATGGACTACCAGGTGTTCCTGGTCAGCCGGATGCACGAGGAATGGCTGCATACCAGGGACAACGCCCGGGCCGTGCGGGTGGGCCAGGTGGAGACCGCCCGGGTCATCACCGCTGCCGCCGCCATCATGGTCTGCGTCTTCCTCGCCTTCGTCTTCGGCGGACAGCGCGTGATCGCCGAGTTCGGCATCGGACTTACCGCCGCGGTCGCCCTGGACGCCTTCATCCTGCGCACCATCCTGGTCCCCGCGGCCATGCACGCCTTCGGCAAGGCCAACTGGTGGCTCCCCGCCTGGCTGGAGCGCACCATGCCCCACCTCTCCGTCGAACCGCCGGACGAACCGCTTCCGGCCAGCCCGCACGACGACCCGACTCCGGCACCCGAGCCTTCCACCCGCCCCTGAGCCAGCGTCCTGCGCGCCTCCGGCAACCTGCTGCGGGTCGAGGCGTCGTCATCCGAAGTCGGCCGGATACGCCGATACCGGAGGACGGCGGTTCGACCCGCTTCGGTACCGCAGCCTTCGTAGGCGGCCTCACCTGCTGGGCCGAACCCATCCTCCAGCAGCCCGACCGGGACCAATTGGAAGACGGGCGGCGTCCGAAGGGAGTTCGTGCCCCTCAGGGCTCCCGCGCTGGAAACGCCGCGCACACCTTTCGCCCCACGCCGTCGTGCGGTCCGGCGGTCACTTCGCAGCCCAGTGCGGGCTCGGTCGGCCTCTACCTGGGCCGCTCCGATCCGCAGGCCGAGCAGGTCCGTGACGCCCGGCTCGCCCGCCTCGCGGCCACAGACCTGGCCGGGCTCACCGCATCGCTCGGCTCGCCGACCACGCGGCGGACGGGACCGAGAGGGACTGGCGCGATGAGGTCTGGGAGGCAGCGGAGTCTGGGAAGTGGCGGCACGGACGCCGTGGCGGCGTTGGACGCACTCTCGATGCAGGGCCGGTCAAGACCGTCCGCGGCCACCGGCTGTCCGACCGCGGCGGGCCTGGAGCAGGACGCCGCTGGTGTTCAGGCGGAAGCGGGCCATGGGAACGCTGACGCCGGCTGCTGCTGCAAGGGTCGCAGCGTCTGCTCCGGTGTACGCGTGGCGGAGCAGAAGCTGACGGGGGAGTAGCAGGCCGCCAGCCAGCTCGTCGACGAGATCGTGCGCAAGGGGTACGCCGAGCGCCGGCCGCACCCGGAGGACGCCCGGGCCCGACTGGTCGTGCTGACCGGGCGGGGGTGGGCCTGTACCCGTGCGGCGGAGGAGGCGGCGGCGGAGGTCGTCGGGGCGTGGGCCGGGCTGCTCGGGGAGGGTGAAGTGCGCGCGCTGCGTGACCGACTGGGGCGCATCGCTCCCCACGGTCCCGTCAGACCCACCTGGTGAGTGTTCATCAGCGGTGTCAGGCGTCGACGGTTATCACTGGAAGTTTTTACTGACGCGTAACTTCACAAGTGCACTACTCGCTCGTAACTTGACGAGTGAACAGCATTCTTGTGATCCGGATCACAGGGCGTAGAGCCGTCGCAACTCCCTTGAGCCGCAAGGAGATCACTCGATGCTGCCCTGGAAACGAGTGCTCAGACCCCTGACCGCGTTGCTGCTGACCGCCGCGGCCGCCGTCGTCCCCGTCACCGCCCAGGCGGCCGTCGCCCCCAGCTCCGGCTGGAACGACTACTCCTGCAAGCCGTCCGCCGCCCACCCCCGGCCCGTCGTCCTCGTGCACGGCACCTTCGCGAACTCCGTCGACAACTGGCTGACCCTCGCGCCGTACCTGGAGAACCGCGGCTACTGCGTCTTCTCGTTCGACTACGGCCGGCTATCCGGCGTTCCGCTCTTCTACGGCCTCGCTCCCATAGCCAGCTCGGCCGAGCAGTTGAAGGCGTACGTCGACAGGGTGCTCGCGGCGACCGGTGCCGACGAGACCGACATCGTCGGCCACTCGCAGGGCGGCATGATGCCCCGCTACTACCTCAAATTCCTCGGCGGAGCAGCCAAGGTGAACGCCCTCGTCGGCATCGCGCCCTCCAACCACGGCACCACGCTCTCCGGGCTCACCGAACTGCTGCCGTACTTCCCCGGCATCGCGGACCTGCTCACCACCCATACCCCCGCCCTCGCCGACCAGGTGGTCGGCTCCGCCTTCCTCAGCAGGCTCAACGCGGGCGGCGACACCGTGCCCGGCGTCCGCTACACGGTCCTCGCCAGCACCTACGACGAGGTGGTCACGCCGTACCGCAGCCAGTTCCTGAGCGGATCCGGCGTGCGCAACGTGCTGCTCCAGGACCTGTGCCCGGTGGACCTGTCCGAGCATGTGGCGATCGGACTGTTCGACCGGATCGCCTTCCACGAGGTGGCCAACGCGCTGGACCCGGCCCACGCCGAGCCCACCACCTGCGCGTCGGCGTTCAGCTGACCCGCTGACCGTCGAGGAAGCGGCTGGACCGGGGTGCCTGGGGTCTCACGCGTCCGGCCACCAGGTGCGTGCGATGTCCTTGCGGACCTCCGGGCGTCCCGCGGGGCGCTCGTCAGCCTCCTCGCGGACTCGGGAGCCCGTCTTCTTCAGGGGCTTCTGCACGGTCATACGGCGCATGGCTGCCTCCTCCAGGGGCTACCGGGTTCCGCGTTTTCACGGAGGTAGACCTGTGCAGGGAGAGTCACTCATCGGTTGCCGGTCTGTCAGTGGCCGCTGTCACCATTCGAGTGTCAGTGGCGCGTGTCACTCTTGGGCCCATGACGAACCAGAGTGGTGCCCCGACCCCGGCCATGACCTCGACGGATGTCGACTGGGACGCGCAGGCCGAGTCCTTCGACGACGAACCGGACCACGGCCTGCGCGACCCGGAGGTGCGCCGCGCCTGGGCCGGGCGGCTGCGGGACTGGCTGCCCGGCGATCCCGCCGACATCCTCGATCTCGGCTGCGGCACCGGCAGTCTGTCGCTCCTCGCGTCCGAGCAGGGACACCACGTCACCGGGGTGGACGGGTCCCCGAACATGGTGGCCCTCGCCCGCACCAAGCTCGCCGGGCGGGACGCCGTGTTCCTCGTCGGCGACGCGGCACAGCCGCCGGTGGGGGAGGACCGCTTCGACGTGGTGCTGGTCCGGCATGTGCTGTGGGCGCTGCCCGACCCCGGCCGGGCCCTGCGGCACTGGCGGGAGCTGCTGCGCCCCGGAGGGCGGCTGGTGCTGGTCGAGGGCGTGTGGGGCACGGTCCACCCGGTCGGCATACCCGCCGACCGGCTCACCGCCCTGCTCGCCCCGCTCGGCGGCCGGGTGCGCGTGGAGGGGCTCTCGGACGACCCGCGGCTGTGGGGGAAGGACGTGGACGACGAGCGGTACGCGGCGGTGGCGACGGTGGGGTGAGGGGGCGGGGGGCGAGACCTCGGGGGTGAGACCTCAAAGGGGAACCCCGCCAGGGTCTTCCGTGCCTTCCTAGCCGAGCAGCGCGGTGAGGCGGCCCTCGCGGGCCAGTGCCTCCAGCTCGTCGAGCGCGGCCACGGCGGCGGACGCCGCACCGGGGTCCCGGTCCGCCAGACCGCTCTCGGCGAACTCGTCCTCGTCCAGCCGGCGTACGTCCGAGCCGTCGCCGGAGACCCACAGGTCCAGGTCGAGGTCCTCGACGACGAGCTCGGCGCCGGAGAACACGGCCGGGCGGGTGATGTCGCAGTACCAGCCCTTCCGTACGCCGGCCCCGTCGCGGACCTCCTTCACGGCGTACCAGCGGTCACGCCAGTAGTGCTCGGTGAAGACGTCGCCCGGCTCGAAGCGGACGAAGCCGAAGTCGCGGACGACCTCACCGGCCCAGGGGGCGCGGACCGCGATCCGGGTGCCGTCGTCGTCGAGGAGTTCCGCCTCGTAACGGATCTTCGTGCGGCCCGCCTTGACGAGGACCACCTCCACCACACGCGCCGCTTCAGCCGAGTTCGCGGACATAACGCCTCTCCGTCGCACAGATCTCATAACCGAACCACTTGTTGATCGCGATCATCGGTTCGTTGCCGGTGTCGTTGCCCGTGAACGCCTCGGTGAGCCCCGCGGCACGGGCGCGGTGCAGGGAGTCGGTCTTGGCGAGCTTGGCCAGGCCGCGGCCGCGGAAGGCGCGGGCGGTGCCGGTCATGACGGTGCCGTAGCGGGTGCCGCCGTCCGTGCGGGCCGCGCTGAAGGCGACCGGGACGCCGTCGGCCACGGCGACCGAGGTCAGCTCGGGGCTGAACAGGGGGTGGTTCCAGGTGTCCGCCAGCCAGGCCTCGTAATCGGTGAACTCGTAGGCGATGTCGCTGGGTTCGTCCGACATCGTCTCCGAGTCCAGCGCGAACAGCGGGCGGGGGTCGTCGGCGAAGTCGGCGCCCGTACGCAGCTCGACTCCCGGCGGCGGGTCCTGGAGCGGCGGCAGGGTGCCGTGCGCCAGGTCCAGGCGCAGGAAGTGGGCGGAACGGCTGCCGCGATAGCCGTGCCGTTCGGCGAAGGCACGGTTGCCGGGCTCGTCCAGGACCCAGGCGAACAGCTTCGTCGCCCCCAGGCCGGCCAGGTACTCCTCGGCGGCGCGCACCAGCCGGGAGCCGGCGCCGCGGCCGGTGCGCTCCGGGTGCACGTACACGTTGACGTAGCCCTGGCCCGGTTCCGGGCTGTCGTGCACGATCCCGACCTGGGCCGTGCCGATCACCTCCCCGTCCTCCTGAGCGACCAGGGGCCGGTAGTGGGAGTCGGGATGGGCGTGGGCGAGGTCGTAGGCCAGGGAGTCCGGCGTGACGAGATAGAACGGGAGGGCGAGGTGGCGGACGCGGGCGAAGCCCTCGAAGTCGGCCTGGACCCCTGGACGGAGGCCGCGCACAGTCATGGTCATATGGGCGCACGCTACGGGGGAGATGCGTACCGGTGCCTCTCATTTTCGCCCGGGTGCGGGACAATCGCCTGCGTGACCTTGAAGATCCACGTCGATGACAGCGCCCCGCCGTACGAGCAGGTGCGGGCGCAGATCTCCGAGCAGGCGCGCTCGGGAGTACTGCCGGTGGGCTACCGGCTGCCGACCGTCCGCGGGCTGGCCGAGTCGCTCGGCCTGGCCGCGAACACGGTCGCCAAGGCGTACCGGGCGCTGGAGGCGGACGGGGTGATCGAGACGCGGGGGCGCAACGGAACGTATGTCGCCGCCGCGGGCTCGGCGGCGGAACGCGAGGCGGCGTCGGCCGCCCAGGCGTACGTCGAACGGGTCCGGCGTCTGGGGCTGGACGAGAACGCGGCGCTTGTCGCGGTACGGGACGCCCTGCGGGCGGCTTACCGGGCGGGGTGAGCGGGGCGTCGCCGTGGAGGCAAGGTCACGGTGTGCGCGTGGGGGGAAGCCCCGCCCTGTCGGCTGCCCTTGCGAAGACCACCGCGTCCTTCACCGCCGCCGCGTTCGGGTCGTTGTTGAAGAACGCGAACACGTCCTCGCCCTCGGACCAGGTGTCCGCGATCCGCTCGGCCCAGGTCTTCAGGGACTGCCGGCCGTAGCGGGGCCAGGCCCGGGCGCGGCCGACGTGGAAGCGGACGTAGCCCCAGTCGGTGGTGCGCCACAGCGGGGTCGCCGGCCGGGAGCGGACGTCGGCCCAGCACAGGGCGGCACCGCGGGCCTCCAGCACCCCGCGCACCTCGGGCGTCCACCACGAGTCGTGGCGCGGTTCGACCGCGGCCCTCGTGCCGGCCGGGAAGCAGGACAGGCAGGTGTCCAGCAGCCCCGCGTCCGCGCGCAGCGTCGGTGGCAGCTGGAGCAGGACCGGACCGAGCCGGTCACCGAGGCCCGCCGCGTGGCTCATCAGACGACGCACCGGCTCCTCGGGCTCCCGCAGCCGTTTGATGTGGGTCAGATAGCGGCTGGCCTTCACCGCGACCACGAAGTCCGGCGGAGTGCGCTCCCGCCAGGCCTCGAAGGTCTCCCGGGACGGCAGCCGGTAGAAGGCGTTGTTGATCTCGACGGTCGCGAAACGCGCCGCGTACTCCTCCAGCCACAGCCGCGTGGGACACCCGGCCGGGTAGAGCACACCCCGCCAGTCCTTGTACTGCCACCCCGACGTGCCGACGAACAGGGTCATACCCCCATCAAAGCACGTGCCCTACAGGTACAGCCCCGCATCCGTCCCCGGCCGGGGCTCCGGCAGCGACGTCGGGGAGGTGCCCCGCCGCAGCGCGTACAGCTCCGCCAGTGTCGCGCCCTCGCGGCCCACGCCCTCCTCGTCGCCCAGCCAGCTCACGGCCTCCCGGCGGGTCAGCGGGCCCACCTCGATACGGGCCAGACAGCGGCCCGGGCGGACCACGGCCGGGTGCAGGCGCTCCAGGTCCTCGTTGGTCGTCACACCGACCAGGACGTTACGGCCCTGGCCCAGCAGACCGTCGGTGAGGTTGAGGAGCCGGGACAGCGCCTGACCGGCGGTGTGCTTGGCCTCGCCGCGGATCAGTTCGTCGCAGTCCTCAAGGAGCAGCAGCCGCCAGCGGCCCTTGCCCGTGCTGTCGTCCTCCCCGATCGCGATGTCCATCAGATAGCCCACGTCGCTGAACAGCCGCTCGGGGTCCAGCACGCAGTCCACCTGGCACCACTCCCGCCAGGACCGCGCCAGCGTCCGCAGCGCCGACGTCTTGCCGGTGCCCGGCGGGCCGTGCAGGAGCAGCAGCCGGCCGGCGATGTCCTCCGGGGTGGTCCCCATCAGGACGTCCATCGCGTCCGCGACCGGCGCGGTGTAGTTGGCCCGCACCTCGTCCCAGGTGCCCGCTGAGATCTGCCGCGTGGTGCGGTGCGGGCCGCGCCTGGGGGAGACGTACCAGAAGCCCATCGTCACGTTCTCCGGCTGCGGCTCGGGCTCGTCCGCCGCGCCGTCGGTGGCCTGGTCGAGGACCTTCTGGGCGAGTTCCGCGGTGGTCGCCGTGACCGTGACGTCCGCGCCCCGGTTCCAGCGGGAGACCAGCAGGGTCCAGCCGTCGCCCTCGGCCAGCGTCGCGCTGCGGTCGTCGTCGCGGGCGATGCGCAGCACCCGGGCGTCGGGGGGCAGCAGGGTCGCCCCGGAGCGCACGCGGTCGATGTTGGACGCGTGCGAGTACGGCTGCTCGCCCGTCGCGAAGCGACCGAGGAACAGCGCGTCGACGACGTCGGACGGCGAGTCGCTGTCGTCGACGTTGAGCCGGATCGGCAGAGCGTCGTGTGGGTTGGCAGACATGCCCGCCATGATCCGGCACGTTCGGGTCTCGTGCACCCGCTTTCCGTACTGCACCGGAGTGCACCTGCCGTGCCGTCAGCCACCGGCCGCGTCCTCGGCACACCCCGGTGGCGTCGGTGTCGCGTGCCTGCGGCGCGCCCCCTGCGTCTCGGCGTCCGTCCTGTTACAGAGCTGTGCGGCTACGACCTCTGCCCCGCCGGGTGTCCGGCCCGTTACCGTTGCCCTCGATGGGACGTCATGGGTGGAATTCGGGGGCCGGGCGGTGGCGGTTCACCGCGCTGCTCGGTGTGGGGCTGGCCGCGCTGGCCCTGGTCGTGACACTGCTCAACACGTTTCCCGGGGACGGCGGCGGCACCGAGGGCACCTCGCGCGACGGCGACAGGGTGCACGGCACGCCGAGCGCTCCCGCCGGTCCGTCGAAGCCCGAGGTGGGCTGGGGCTTCACGCACACCCAGTTCAGCGCCGACGAGGGGCCCGGCGCCGCCACCCGGCGAGTCGAGGACCTGCTGTCGAAGACCGGGGGCCTGCCGCAGAACCAGCACATCATGGGCTGGGGCGCCGACAACCCCGAACCGGTGAAGGGCCGTTACGACTTCGGGTCCCTGGACCGCCGGGTCGACTTCATGCGTGCATCCGGGGCCACCCCGGTGATCACCCTGTGCTGCTCCCCGGACTGGATGAAGGGCGGCGAGGCAGGCGTCGACAACACGAACTGGAGCCAGGCCGCCCTGGAGACCGCGCCGACGGCCGACCACTACCAGGACTTCGCCAACCTGGCCGTGACCGTCGCCAAGCGCTATCCCGACGTACGCCACTTCGTCGTCTGGAACGAGTTCAAGGGCTTCTGGAACGACGCCGAGGCCCGCTGGGACTACGAGGGCTACACCAAGCTCTACAACCTGGTCTACAAGGCTCTCAAGGGTGTCGACAAGGACATCGAGGTCGGTGGGCCGTACCTGGTGATGGACAGCGTCGACCCGCGCGCGGAGGACGCCTCGGCCACCTTCAAGGGGCCCTGGGGCGCGATGGACCAGCGGATCCTCGACGCCTTCGCCTACTGGAACCGGCACAAGGTGGGCGCGGACTTCGTGGTCGTCGACGGCTCCAGCTACACCAACGACGACGAGTTGCTGCCCGACGAGTTCGCGGCCACGGACAAGTTCACCGCGGTGGGGAAGTGGGTGCGGGCCCGCACCGGAGGCCTGCCGCTGTGGTGGGCCGAGTACTACGTCGAACCCGCCGACGCCAAGGACGAACGCGACGGCTGGTCCGAGACCCGCCGGGTCGCCGTCCAGGCCGCCGGGATGATCGCCATGGTCAAGGGCGGTGCCTCCTCCGGCTTCTACTGGAACCCGGAGAGGGAGACCGGCACCGACTGCCCCGGCTGTCTGTGGACCCCGACCGACCGGGGCGGCGGCGGTGCGAAGCTCCCCCTGTACGACCTGGTCTCCCGCTTCGGGGCTCAGTTCCCGCCCGGTACCGCCTACCGGACGGTGTCCGTCGCCACGGACGACGTGCCCAACGTGCGGGTCCTGGCGACCGACACGGTGGCCCTGGTGGTCAACACCCTCGACCGGTCGATCAGCGCCAAGGTCGACGGCAGGCGGTTCACGATGCAGGCGTACGAGGTGAAGTGGCTCGACCGTCGGGCCGACTGAGCCGCTTCACCCCGGGGCGCCCTACTTCATCGTCAGGAACCGCTGGACCAGCGCCGCGAACAGCACCGCCAGCAGCGGCAGCGAGAACCAGAAGCTGCCCTGCAGCCACCGCAGCTGCCGCACACTAGGCCGCACCGCGACCCGCACGACCTCCCGTGCCGTCAGCAGCACGATCAGCGCGAGCGCCGCGAGCGCCCCGACGACCGACCACGGCGTCCACGTCACCTGCGGCCCGATCGGGCCCGGATCCGCGGCGGGGACCTTGCCCTCGGGCTGTTCGCGCAGCGTGTACATCGTCACGTCGTCGTTGACGAGGACCTTCCGCAGCTCCTTGCGCTGGTCCAGGTTCCCGACCAGCCGCGGTTCCCAGCTGTCCGCATAGCCCACGTCCAGCTGGAGATAGACGACCTGACTGCGGTTGATCATCAGGTACGAGTTCGGGCCCGAGTCCTTCAGTGCCTTGACCAGGCCCGACACCAGCACCGGGTCGGGCGGCGCCAACGTGGGCACGTACTGGACCTTCTCCATGTCCCGGGCGCCCCACGGCATCGCCGGCGTCACGTTGGTCACCGTGTCATTGCTCAGCCACAGCAGCCGTACCGTCGGATCGTCATGGGCGTACACGTAGTCCATGGCCGCGACCTCGCCGGGCCGGATCCGTTCGAACGGCTCGTTGCCCCACCGCGCCACCAGGAAACCGCCCATGAGGACCAGCCCCGCCAGCAGCGCGGCCAGCGGGGCGAGGCTCGCCCGGTCCTTGTCGCGTTCCCCGGTGGTGACGCCGGTGCGCGGGAACAAGGCGAGTCCGGCGAGCAGGGCCGAGCCGGGCAGGGCGAACATGAAGACCCGCAGCGCCATCTCACCGCCGTACGACTGCATGCCGAAGCCCAGGAACGGCACGAAGGTGAGGACCAGCAGGGACCGTTCGCGGTAGTGGTGCCGGCGTCGGCGCCACCAGCCCCAGCAGGCGAAGGCCATCACCCCGCCGGCCAGCAGCACCCGCACGTACAGCACCAGCTTGTGCGTCGAACTGCCGCCCTGGATCCGGCCGGACACCGACGACGACACGTTGCTGCCGACCCCGCCCACCCCGCCGAACAGGTCGTCGAAGTGCCCGGACCAGTACGGCTCGGCCATGAAGCCCACCCAGGCCGCCACCAGAACCCCGAACAGGATGGGCAGGCCGCGCAGTTCGCTGCGGCCGACCAGGACGAGCACCGCGAGCACGCCCAGCATCACGAACGGGGTGAGCTGGTGGGCCGGGACGCTCGCCGCGAACAGGCCGATCACGATCATCAGCAGTACGGCCCGCTGCCGCCGGTCGGCCGGCTCGACCTCGATCTCGCCCGGGCGCCGCTTCGCCCAGATCACGCCCGGGGCCCGGAACCAGACGAGCAGGATGGCCACGAACACCAGGTACAGCAGATACGTGAAGCCCTGCGGGGAGAAGTAGTCCTGCCCCACCCAGCCGCTGAGCACGAAGACCCAGATACCGGTCCACTTGGCCCGCCAGCTCGCCCGCATCGAACGCACCAGCAGGAACATCGGGGCCAGGTAGAGGAGTTGGATGGCGGTCGGCCACCAGCGGATGACCTCGGTGAGGTCGCTGACCCCGCACGCCTTCGTGACGAACGCGGCCACCGCGAAGAAGCCCGGCCAGCTCCAGCGCGCGTCCAGGTCGGGCACGGCGGACCCGGTCCGGTCGATGTAGTCGATGAACCCGAGGTGCTGCCAGGCCGTCGCGAACCGCGGTTCCGTCTCGATCACGGCGGGCAGCGCGTGCAGGGAGACGACGGTCGCCAGCAGCGTCAGCAGCAGCAGCGCCCGGTGCTCGCGCCCGAGCCACAGCAGCGACGCGAACACCACGACCAGCAGCGCGGCCCCGACCAGGGTGGGCAGGGGCAGCACGGAGATCAGCCCGAGCCCGCCCATCTCGTCCAGGTCGGCCTCGCCGAGCCGCAGTGCGGGCACCCAGTACAGGAGCAGCGCGGCGGTCAGCAAAATGCCCCGGACCACCCCGACGCGGGTGGGCAGCAGCCTGCGCGCGGGCGGCGGTGCCGCTGCGGACCCAGGCGCCTGAGCGGCCACGGCCGTCTTCGCCCCCGCGACCGCGCCCACGACCGCCCCGGCGTCTCCCGCGGTGTCCTCCCGCGGCTCGAACGGGGCGTCCACCTCGGCCTCGGCCTGAGCCGGCCCCAGTGACGCCTCGGCCTCGGCCTGAGCCGGCCCCAGTGACGCCTCGGCCTCGGCCTGAGCCGGCCCCAGTGACGCCTCGGAGCCCGGCTCCCTCACCTCGACGGGCAGCCCCAGCTCGGGCCCCCGCGCCCAGGTCGGCCTTCGGTCCTCGGGGGGCGTGGCCGTGCCTGCGGGCGGTGTGCCGGGGCCCGGGCGGACGTCCGGCCGGCGTTCCACGTGGTCGAAGTCGACGTGGATACCGAGAGCCAGGGTGTCCTGGTCGAGCGCCCAGCCGGGCCCGCGCCGCGGTGCTCCGGACGGAGCGGGGACCTCGCGCGTCCCCAGGTCGGCGAGGTCCCCGTCCGGCGCCGCGTCCTCGGGCAGTTCGCCGGACCCGGCCCGGACGGTCCGGTACAGCTTGGGCGCGGCGATCGCCACGATCACCGTGAGCGAGGAGATCTCCGCGACGCCCGCGCCGGTCAGGCCCATGCGGGGCAGCAGCAGCAGTGTCAGACCGAGCACCAGCACACACAACAGGCCCTGCATCCAGGCCAGTCCGGCGGTGCGGCTCTGCGCCCGCAGCACCGCGAAGTACGTCTCCATGACGACCCGCAGCACCGCGCCGACCGCGAACCAGCGCAGCAGCGGGGTGGCCGCGTCCGCGTAGCCCGCGCCGAACACCCCGAGGATCCAGGGCGCCCCGACGAACAGGGTCCCGGCCACCGGCAGCATGATCCGGGCCATCCGTCTGAGCGCGGCCCGGGTGTTGGAGGCCAGCCGGTGCGGGTCGTGCGAGCCCTCCACGGTCAGCGAGGCGCCCATGTTGATGGCCAGCAGGTTGACCGTGCCGCCGATCGTGGTGGTGATGTAGAAGTACGCGTTGTCCTCGGAGCTCACCTGCGAGGCGATGATCACGGGGACCAGGTAGACCACGGCCAGCGAGAACAGCGATCCGGTGTAGTCGCCCGCCAGGAACCGCCCGATCTCCCTCAGCGTCGGCGGCCGCGCGTGCTCGTCGGTGGCCTCGATGTGCCGGGGCGTCAGCCGCCGGAACACCAGCCAGCCCAGCGGCAGCACGGAGAACGCGATCGCCGCGACCCACGACACGAACACGCCCGACGTCGGGAGGGCCACCGCGAACGCGACCAGCAGCCCCAGTTTCACCGCGGAGAACACGGTGTTGCCGACCGGCACCCACAGCGCGCTGCGCAGCCCCGTCAGCACCCCGTCCTGCAACGTCAGCAGCGACCAGGCGACGACGGCCACCACGAAGCCGAGC
The DNA here is from genome assembly GCF_042872365.1 of Streptomyces sp. NPDC005263. Lineage (NCBI taxonomy): Bacteria > Bacillati > Actinomycetota > Actinomycetes > Kitasatosporales > Streptomycetaceae > Streptomyces > Streptomyces sp. NPDC005263. Next base: position 85,921 of record NZ_JBIAKJ010000013.1, read on the forward strand.
CCGTTGAGGGGCCCGTGCAGGAAGCGGTACGACGGCCCCCACAGGTTCAGGGTGAGCAGGAACACCAGCGCGGCAACCGCCACGACCACCGAACTGCCCACGTACGTCCGCAGCACGAGCCGCCCGGTGGCCCGGCCCGCGACCGGGATGAAGCGGGCCAGCGCACCGGTCAGGGTCACCGCCGTCAGGCCCGCGAGCAGCTTCATCGCGGCGATCGCGGCGGAGCCCTGACCGACCGCCGACTCGGAGTAGTAGCGGGCGGCGGCCAGCCAGAAGCCGAGGCCGAGCACCGCGGAGATGCCGGTGTTCAGCATCAGCGCGTAGGCGTTGCGGAACAGCTGATTGCCCCCCGGCGACCGGCCGAGGCCGGGCAGCCGGAGCCGGCGCCCCGACCGCTCGGGCGCCCCGGTCGCGGGCGAGGTGTCCTTGGGCGTGGTGTCCTCGGGCGTGGTCGTGGTCGTGTCAGACACGGGAACGGATGGCCTTCCGGCGGACCTGGCGTGCTCTGCGGACCAGGGCGTACCCCTTGGTGAGGGCACGGTCCCCGGCGAAGACGCGGGCGATCGCGCGACCCTGGACGAGCCGCTCGAACTCCTCGATGCCGGTGCTGCGGCGCACGGTGACCCGCCGCAGGGCGTACGGCCCCTGCCGCCGGTGGGCCAGCCCGTTACCGACGGCGAGCGCCTGGCCGTACCCCGTCTCCCGCACCGCCTGCCGCACCCGGCGGCTGGAGTAGCCGTAAGGGTAGGCGAACGAGGCCGGGACCGTGCCGAGTTCGTCGGCGATGATCTCCTTGCAGTGGATCAGCTCGTGGCGCAGCGTGGCGTCGTCGAGCTGGTCGAGCTGCGGATGGGTGTGACTGTGTCCGCCGATCTCCACCCGGTGCGCGGCGAGTTCGCGGATCTGGTCCCAGTCCAGCATGGTGTCGAGGCCGCCCCCGGTGTCGTACGCGCCGCGGATCCAGCCGGTGGAGACGAACAGGGTGGCCGCGAAGCCGTGCCCCGCGAGCACCGGCAGGGCGTGCCGGTGCACGCCCTCGTAGCCGTCGTCGAAGGTGATCAGGACGGGCCGGGCGGGCAGCGGGCGTCCGGAGCGCCACCCCGCGGCGAGGGCGGCGGTGTCGACAGGGGTGAACCCCAGCTCGCCGATCACGGCCAGCTGCTCGGCGAAGGCGTCCGGGGTCACCGACAACTCCCGGGTGGCGTCGTTCGGTTCGGCCGCGATCGCGTGGTACATGAGGATCGGCACCGGCGCCTCAGCCATCCGCTTCCCCCTCGATCCCGCCGCCGATCCCGGCCACCGAGAAGGTGGTGGTGCCGCGGCGTGCCCGCACGCTGCCCACCACATATCCGCCCGCCGCCGTCAGCACCCCGGCGACGATCGCGCCCGCGCGGCCCGCGCCGCCCGGACGGGCCAGCACGGCGTCCCGCAGACCGCGCGCCACCCCGGCCGGCAGTACCCGGGTCGCGTACCGGCGCTCCGACTCAAGTCCCTTGTCCGTCCCCACACTCCGGGCCACCAGCGCCTTCGACAGGCCCTCGGCGTACGCCCGCGTCCGGAAGTACCGGAAGTGCTCACGCGCCTCGGGCACCCGGTGATGGATCACCGCACGGTCGTCGATCAGCAGGATCGCCTCCGGTCTCGCCCGGGTCAGCCGGATGCACAGCTCGGTCTCCTCGCAGCCCAGCGGCCGCTTGTCGCCGTCGCGTCCGATGCCGGTGGCGAAGCCGCCCGCCGAGTCGAAGGCACTGCGACGGAAGGAGGCGTTGCCGCCGAGGACGTTGCGCACCCGCACCCGGCCCGGGGGCAGTCCCCGGTACGTGCAGCCGACCACCCAGTCGAACTCCTCCGGGAACCAGGCCGGCCGGCGGCCCGACGCCCAGATCGGCACGGTCCGGCCGCCGACGGCCAGCACCCGCGGATCGGCGTAGCCCGCGGCGAAGTGCCGCAGCCAGTCCCGCTCGGCCACGGCGTCGTCGTCCAGGAACGCCACGACCTCGCCGTGCGCCGCGGCGATCCCGGTGTTGCGGCCGGCGGACAGGCCGCGGGGGCCCGCGTTGGCAAGCACCCGCACCTCCCCGCTCTGCTGCGGCTCCTTGTACTCCTTGGCCAGCCGCTCCAGGAGAGCCGCGTTGTGGTCGACGACGAGGAGTGTCTCCCGTGCGGGATGCGATTGCGCCCGTACCGAGGCGACCGCCGCGAGGATGTCCTCCCAGCGGTCCTCGGTGTAGACGCAGATCACCACGGAGATGGCGGGACCGCTCAAGACGCCTCTCCCCGGACCGAGTCGAGCAGCGGGGAGTGCTGCGGCCGGCGCCGCAGCGCCCGCCGGTTGGAGCGCTCGCTCAGGATCACCTTGAGCACCCTGAGCCCGTCCCGCACGGCCCGCAGATTACTGGTGCCGTGGATGCGGAGGTACTCGTGGCTCGGTATCTCCTGCACCTTCAGCCCGGCCTTCACCACCCGGATGTTCATCAGGGTCTCGACCTCGAAGCCGGTGCAGTCCAGCTCGATCTTGTCGAGGCAGTGCCGCCAGAACGCGTTGTAGCCGTAGCACAGGTCCGTGTACCGGGCGCCGAACTTGCGGTTGACCGCCGTGCACAGCGCCCAGTTGCCGAGCTTGCGGATGAAGGTCATGTCGTCGGTGCCGCCGCCGTTGGCGAACCTGGACCCCTTGGCGAAGTCCGCGCCCGACACGAGGGCGGAGACGTAGCTGACGATCTCGTTGCCGTCGGCCGAGCCGTCCGCGTCGACCATCACGATGATGTCGCCGGTGGCGGCCTGGAACCCGGTGGTCAGCGCGTCGCCCTTGCCCTTGCCGCGCTGTTCGACCACCTTGACGTCCGGCCACAGCGAGCGGGCCACGTCGACGGTGTCGTCGGTGGAGTTGCCGTCCACCAGGACCACTTCGTGTATCCAGGCCGGAAGGGTCTTGAAGACATAGGGGAGATTCTCCGCCTCGTTCATGGCGGGAATCACCACGCTCACCGGTGGCGTGATCGCCAGGTGAGAGGAGATCGGACGGTACATACCGGCCGTTGACGGATCTTTGCCCGTACTGGCCGGGCGCAGAACTGAGCTCATGGGTCTGGTCCCTCTCGTCCGGTGGACCGCCCGCCCCTGGGCAGCCCGGTTCTTTGTCCGGTTCGAAAGGGGGGTTCTCACCCGGGGCATGCCGGAAGCGATCTCCGTGCGTGCCGGGTGAGCTGGCAAAGCTGGCCGGCCCCGGAGAACGGCAGCCGGTCGCGCGGCACGGCTCGGTCACCACTGCGGTCACCGAGCACGGCACCCCCCTACCGCGCCCCGCGCCGGATTCCATCGCGGACCTGAGCCCTCCCCTGGAGCCGCTTGATGATGGTCCGATGCGGGTGAGATGTACGACGGTATTGATGATTGAGCCCGTATGGCAAGACCTGGAACGAGGCCTCACCTTTTTGTTGGTTTGACCGTTACGGCTCCCTTGTCGTCAGCGAGTTGTGACTCTGGCCGCCGCACGGTCCCGCGCGACCGCGGCACCAGGGACGGCAGGAGCAGGAGAGCGCTGAGGGCGGTCACGGCCACCAGCCCGCCCCGCACCGACCAGCGGTGCACGGCCAGCATGCCCTGGGCGACCAGCATGTTCAGGACGACCGACCCCGCGACCGCGGTCAGCAGACGACCGAACGGCTCCAGCCCGCGCAGGCCCACCGGGATGGCGGCCGCGGGCGTGGCGAGCAGGAAGAACAGGGTGAACGGGCCGCGCAGCGGCGAGTTGGAGTCGGCGAGCGCGAACAGCGCGCCGCATCCCGCGACGGCCGTCGCGGCGCCGGCGAGCAGCGGCGACAGCTCTCTTGACGATGCCTTGACGCGTGTGGTTCGCATTGGCGACTTTGCCCCCCGAAGCGCCGGATGCCGGGCTTCAATGTCGCGCAGCCGCGAGGGGGCCGTCAAGACGCGCACGGTCGCCCACGATGCGCGCGCCCGTGGGGGAACGCTGGTTCAGGTCACGGCGAACAGGCGGGGTCCATCCCGCGAACGGCCGAAAAGACTTGGCATGGACACTTCCCGTCAACACGCGTAGTTGCTACGACGGTTGTGGCAGAGATCCTGCTAAGGGAGGTTCCATGAGATGTTCCCGACTTGCCGTATTCGTCAGCTCTCTCCTCCTCGCCGTCGGCACCGCGCTCACCGGCGCGTCCACGGTTCACGCGTCCCAACTCGCCTCGACCGGCGGCTATGTGGCGCTCGGTGACTCCTACTCCTCCGGGGTGGGCACGGGCAGCTACCTCTCCGCGAGCGGCGACTGCAAGCGAAGCGCCAAGGCCTATCCGTACCTCTGGGCCGCCGCCCACTCACCCGCGTCCTTCGACTTCACCGCGTGCTCGGGCGCCCGAACGAGTGATGTTCTGGCGAGTCAACTGACCCCGCTCAACTCCGCCACCGCCCTCGTCTCGATCAGCGTCGGCGGCAACGACGCCGGATTCTCCGACGTCATGACCACCTGTGTGCTCCAGTCCGACAGTTCCTGCCTGTCCCGGATCGACACCGCGCGGGCGTTCGTCGACTCGACGCTCCCCGGCAGGCTCGACAGCGTCTACTCGGCGATCCGGGCCAAGGCACCGGCCGCCCGCGTGGTCGTGCTCGGCTACCCCCGCTTCTACCAGCTCGGCGCCACCTGCCTCGGCCTGTCCGAGACCAAACGGAAGGCCATCAACGACGCGGCCGACTACCTGGACACCGCGGTCGCCAAGAGGGCCGCGGACCACGGCTTCGCCTTCGGCGACGTCCGCTCCACCTTCACCGGCCACGAGCTCTGCTCCGGCAGTCCGTGGCTGAACAGTCTCAATGTGCTCAACATCGGCGAGTCGTACCACCCGAAGGTGGCCGGCCAGTCCGGCGGCTATCTGCCGGTGTTCACCGGTCTGGCCTGACCGTCAGGAAGGTTCCGGCGCCGTCACGGCGTCGCTGACGTGGAGGGGGAGGCCCCGTCCGACGGGGTCTCCGACTCACAGGTCACCGAGAACGGCACCGAGTTGGAGGTCGTGTGCACGGGGTCGCGGACCTCGACGCTGATCTCGTTCTGGACGCTGCCGTTGTCGTTGTTGGTCGTCACGAACGCGGTGTCCTGCTTGGTCTTGTTGCCGCCGTCCGGGAACGACAGGGTCTTCCACCCCGCGTCCAGGGCCTCGCCGTCCCGTGACACCCAGCGGTAGCTGACCTCGGCCGGCAGCGTGCCCACCGTGAACGTCGCGGTGAACGCGGGCGAGTCGTTCCGCGCCGGCGGGCAGGGGCCGGAGTACTCCGTGTGCGAGCCGGCCAGGGAGACCTTCACCGACTGCGGTGGGGCGGCGGACGTGGACTCGCGGGTTTTGCTGGGCGTGGGCTCGGACTTCTCGGTGTTCTTGGGCGCGGTGTCGCTCACCGAGGGCGATGCCGGTGCGGACGTCTCGGTCTTGGTCCCGCCGCCCTCGGTCTTCTTCCCGTCGTCCTGGTTCAGCAGGGCGTACGTCAGCCCCGCGATCGCCAGCGCCAGGGCGGCGATGCCCGCGACCAGCACGATGGCCGCCCGGCGGCTGCGGCGCGGTCCGGCGGGTCCGCCGGGGCCGGTCGTGGGTGTCGTGGGTGTCGTGGGTGTCGTGGGGCCACCGGTCGCGGTGGGCTGCGTCCACTGCGACGAGGTCGACGGCGGCTGCGGATGGGCCGCGACGGTCGGCGGGTACGCGAACGAGGACTCCGGGCCGAAGCCCGCCCGGGGTGTGCCGCCCGCGCCGATGATCCGCAGGTCCTGCTCGGCCTGCTCGGCCGGCAGCCGCTCGGCCGGGTCCTTGCGCAGCAGCCCCTCGATCACCGGGGTCAGCGGACCGGCCCGCAACGGCGGCGGCAGCTCATCGTCGACGATCGCCCGCAGGGTGCTGAGCGGGGTGTCGTGGCGGAACGGGGAGTGGCCCTCGACGGACGCGTACAGCAGGACGCCCAGCGCCCACAGGTCGGACTCGGGGCCGGGCGTGCGGCCCAGCGCCCGCTCCGGCGCCAGGAACTCGGGCGAGCCGATGACCTCGCCGGTCATGGTCAGCGCGGAGCTGCCCTCGACCATGGCGATACCGAAGTCGGTGAGCACGACCCGGCCGTCGTTCGACATCAGCACGTTGGCCGGTTTCACGTCCCGGTGCAGCACCCCGGCCTCGTGCGCGGCCCGCAGCGCGGACAGCACCTCGGCGCCGATGTGCGCGGCCCGCTGCGGGTCGAGAGGCCCCTCCGCATCCAGCAGTTCGGCCAGGGAGATGCCGCGCACGATCTCCATGACGATCCAGGGACGGCCGTCCTGGGTGGCCACGTCGTACACCGTCACCACGTTGCGGTTGGCGACCCGGGCAGCAGCCCAGGCCTCCCGCTCGAGGCGCGCGTACAACCGCTCGAGCTCGGATCCCTGCAGCCCGGCGGGTGCCCGTACCTCCTTGACCGCCACCTCGCGGTGCAGCACCTCGTCACGGGCACGCCACACGGTTCCCATGCCGCCCTCGCCGAGCGGGGACAGGAGACGGTAGCGACCCGCGATCAGACGTTCACTGCCCGATTCTTCGGACACGGGCGTCCCCCATTCGCATCCGCGCTATTTCTCCACAAACGTAACTCAGCCGAGTGCGGATGCCGCCCCCTGAAGTACCAGTCCGACCCCGATGACCACGACCACGAGCGCGGACCCCAGGGGCGCGGTCCTGCGGACCAGGGCCGTCAGCGGACTGGCCGTCCACCGCGGACGCCGGTCCAGCACCCGGGTGACACCCGTACCCAGTTTGACGACGGCGAAGCCGGCCGCGGTCAGGGTGAGGGCGAGCCCGACGCCGTAGGCCACGACGAGCAGGAGCCCGAACCAGGCCTGTCCGAGCGCCGCGGCGCCCACCAGCACCACGACCGCGGAGGGGCTGGGCACGAGCCCGCCGGCGAAGCCGAGCAGGATCGTGCCGCGCAGGGTGGGGGCTACGGCGTGGGTGTGGGTGAAGCCGCCGTGCGAGTGCGTGAGGGAACGGCCCCGGCCCCGGTCGTGGTCGTGCTCGTGCTCGTGGTCATGGTCATGCGTGTGGTCGTGCGTGTGGGGATGGGGGTGGTGTGTGGGCGCCGGGGAGGGGGCGGGGGAGACGGCAGGGGCGTCCGCGGAGGTGCTGTGGCTGTGTGCGGCGGCCAGGACCAGCGGGCGCTCGTGCGTGTCGGCCGTCTCTTGGACGTCCGCTGTCTCGTGCGGGTGGCTGTGGTCGTGCGGGTGGTCGTGACCGTGTCCATGCCCATGCCCATGCCCATGCCCGTGATCGTGCCCTGGCCCGTGGTCGTGCCCTGGCCCGTGGTCGTGGTCGTGGTCGTGTCCATGGTCGTCGTCGTGCGAGTGATCGTGTCCGTGGTCGTGACCCCGCGTCCGCCCGAGCGCGTGGGCCCGGTTCTGCCAGGCCCGTCGCAGGAGGGTGATCCCCGCGGCCGTCACCATCGCGCCGCTGGCCATGCCCAGCCAGGTGATCACCGAGGGCGCCGCCGCCGACCCGGCCGTCACCAGGAGGCCGAGGGCGACCACGCCCAGGGTGTGGGTGACGGTCACCGAGGCGGCCAGCGGGAGGACGTCCTTCATCCGGGCCCTGCCGCCCCGGGCGGCCGCCACCGCGGCCATCAGCGTCTTGCCGTGGCCCGGTGCGAGCGCGTGGAGGGCGCCCAGGGCGACGGCGATCAGGATCGCCAGCGCGCCGAAGCCGAGGGTGAGGTCCTCGCGGGCGACCAGGGAGTCCAGGGCCCGCGTCCAGCGGTCGGCGCCGCGCGGCAGGACGGAGGCGGCGGGAGCGTCCCGGCCCGACTCGGTCAGGGCCGGGCCGCCCGGGCGGACCCGGAGCGACGCGGTCGTGGTGTCGGCGGGGGAGGACAGCAACTCCTGCGGGTACTTGGTCAGTTCACCCGACAGCGACTTCTCGGGTACGTCCGAGTCGGTGAGCGTCATACGGTCGCCGCGCGCGGTGATCTCCCGCCAGCCGGGGCCCGCGGAGGTGGCCACGCTGTGGAAGCCGAGGGTCACGCTGTCGTCCTTCGGCAGCGGCGCGGTCAGCCGGCACTCCACCCGGAGGGTGTCAAGGCCGGCTTGCCCGGGGCGCACCCGCACCGCGCTGTCGCGGGCCGTGAGCGTGACCGTACGGCCGTCGACGGTGACCTCGCTGTCCCGGGCGGCCGCCGCGCACCGCTGCCGGGCCCAGTCGGTCGCGCCGAGCCTCTTCAGGTCGGGCTTGGCCTGGGTGGCCGGGATCTCGGCGAGGTCCTCGACGTGCTGGACGCGCAGTTCGCCGGGGGCGGCGACCAGTCCGTCGTAGTGGTTGACGGTGAAGTTGCCGAGCGGGTGGGCGCTCGCCGCCCCCGAGGGGACCAGCACCAGCGCGCAGGCGGCCGTGAGTACGGCCGCACCGGAGGTGACCAGGCGACGGGTGGCGGACCGGGGCGTCATCGGGCCGCCTCCGTCGCCTCGAGGGCCTTGAGTGCCTTACGGGCCTCGCGGGCGCCCAGCGGAGAGAAGCCGGGGTTCAGCTCCAGCGCCGCCGTCAGATGCGTGCGGGCTTCCTTCTCGTCGCCGGTGGCGCGCTCGATCATCCCGCGGTGGTAGCGGAACGTGGCGTTGCGGTAGCCGGTGGCGGTGGCCCGGCGGGCGTACGGCAGGGCCTCCTCGTCGCGGCCGTTGACGTGCAGGGCCCAGGCGAGGGCGTCCGCCGTGTGCACGGTGTGCCGGCGGGACCACTCGGCGCGGGCCGCGCGCAGCGCCGCGGCCTTGTCGCCGTGGTCGGCGGCGGCGAGGGCGGTGTCGAGGTCGGCGTTGACCTTGTTGGCGCGGGCCAGCGCGGTCCAGGCGTCGACGAGGGCGTACTGGTCGCGCGCCTTGGCCCGGTCGCCGTCGGCACCCCGGGCCTCGTACAGCTCGCCGAGTTCGACCAGCGGGCCGGGCAGCGGGTAGCGGGCGACCACTGCCTCCATGTTCCGCAGGGCGGTGGCGCTGTCGCCGTCGGCGGCCTGGGCGCGGGCACGGCCCTCCAACGCCGGGAGGTAGTTCTCGTCGGCCGCGAGGGCGCGCGCGTAGTGGTCGAGGGCTTCCTTGTAGTCGCCCTGGTTCCAGGCGAGTTGACCGAGCGAGCTGGACACGTACGCCACGTCCCCCGGGGAGGTGGCCGTGGTGAGCGCCTGCTCCAGCACCCGTTTGGCGGTCGCCACGTCACCGCGCAGCTCACGCACGTACGCGTACCGCGTGAAGACGGGGATGCCCGGTCGCCGGGTGTCGGCGGTGTCGGCCGCCTTCGACGCGTCGTCGTAGCGGCCGAGCTCGACCAGCGCGTCGATACGGGAGGACAGCGCGCGTTCGCTGTAGGGGTTCTGTTCGAGGGCCTGGTCGGCGTAGGTCAGCGCGTTCTTGAAGTCGTGCCGGGCGGCGGCGAGGGCGGCTCGGCCGGCCAGGGCCTGGTCGTTGTCCGGCTTCAGGTCCAGCGACTGCTTGAGGGCGCGCTCCGCCTGCGGGTAGCGCGCGGGGTCGCCCTTGGTCCTGGCCTGTTCGACGTAGGCGAGACCCAGGGTGGCCCAGCCGCCGAAGTCCTTCGGCTGGGCACGGAGATGGGCCTGCAGAGCGGTGATGCTGGTGTCGATGTCACCGCTGGTGAGCAACTGAGGCGACAGCGCCGCCGACGCGGACGCCACCTCCGGGGTCCCACCGTCCCTGGCGGCCCCGACCACGATGGCCCCGGCGGTGAGCGCCACCGCCAACAGGGCGGCACACCCGGCGAGTTGAGCGACCCGCCAACGCCGCCCGGCAGCGGAGACCCGCCGCACGGCCACGACCCGCGGATCCCCGTCCGACCCCGCACCGACCTCACCGAGCTCCTTGCTCGGGGTGCCGGTGGTGTCGGTGTCGACCTCGGCCTCGGCGTGCTGCCCGGTGGCGTCGGTCTCAGTGGCGGAAATCTCGGCCTCGCCGCTCTCGCCAGTCCCGCCGCCCCCCGTCACTGGCGCGTCGTCCGCCGCGGTCTCGGCCGGAGACGGCGTGGCCGCCTGCTCCGGGACGGAGGCCGACGTCCCGGTTGCCTCGGGCGTGTTCGGTGTGTCCGCCCCGGCGGGCGAACCCGTGCCGTGCTCGCGCTCCGGTGTGGCCGGTGGCGGTGCCGCGTGGCCGCTGGCCGGTGCGCTGTCGTTCGTACGCCGGGGCATGCCCTCTCCTTGGTCGACGGATCGACGGGTCGACGGACTGTTCAACCTGCTTGTGGTACTGCGGCGCGGCCCGCGCCGTGGGGGATGGGTACGAGCGGACCGCGCCAGTCGAGGGGACGGGCTCCCGGCCGGTGCGGCCGGGAGGGCCGCCTAGTACGCGCGGTCCCGCATCCGGCGCCACCACATCAGGGCCCCGCCGATCAGCAGGATGCCGAGCGCGCCCGCGCCCGCCGAGCCGGCGATCAGGGTCATGTTGTCGGAGCTGTCCGCTCCGGCCGGCTGAAGGGCGTCACCGAGCTGGCTGCGGACGTCGGTCCCGTCGGTCGTGCCCTTGGCGAGCGGTCCACGCGAGCCCTCGGTCGGCAGCGCGACGTACGGGAAGGACTTCTCGAAGTTCTTGTCGTTCTTGTCGACCGCGTCACCGAGGTCGTTCTTCGCGCCGAGCAGTTCACCCTCGACGACCTGGAGCGAGGCGTCGATCACGTCGTCGGTCAGCCGGCGCCCGTTCGGGAAGCCCGCGGTGTCGCCGTCGAGCACGCCGAGCCGCTTGGGCTTGGCGGCCGGCATGATCGAGGTGTTGAGGCGCAGTTCCTCGGCCGGCGTCACGTACGGCGGCTGGTTGAGGTCCTTGACGCCCTTGAGGAACACGTCGACCAGGTCGTTGCGCGGCTCGGCCGGCGCCTTGATCTTGTAGATCGCCTCGATGAGCTTCGGCAGCTCGGGGTTGGTGACGTTCTTCAGGAACTGGCCGTCGTCCTTCGGCTCGGACGCGTTGAACTTGTCCTTGTCCTTCAGCGGGTTGACGACCTCGTTGACCAGCGGGTTGCCCAGGCGTGAGACCTGCGTGTAGTAGCCCTGCGCGTTCCTGCGCTGAGTGGTGGACCAGATGCCGACGATCGGCTGCTCTTTGGACTCGGTGATCATCTTGGTCGGCACCTGGAGGGCGATCGAGTTGACGTTGTAGCCCTTGAGGGTGTCGTTGCCGACCTCGGAGAGGTTGCCGCCGTACAGCAGGTCGAAGACCCGCAGGTCCAGGAAGAACGGGTCGTCGGCCTGGCCGGCGAAGGTCTTCGCGCCGTTGGAGAGCTTGTGCACGGCCTGGTACCGCAGGGTCTTGTAGTCCGGCATCGACGCCTTGCCGACGTTCGACGGCGCCACCGGCACGTTGCTGGCGACCTTCGACTTGTAGGTCTCCTTCCCGTGTTCGAGCCGGATCATCTCGATGTCGTACGTCTGCGTGATGTTGAGGTCCGGGTCGTCCAGGCTGGTGACCGCGCCCGTGTTGTAGAGGAACGTCTTGTCGTTCTTCGTGTGCGTCTTGAACGTGTACCGGAACAGCAGGTCGCCCTGGCCGTCACCGTTGTTGTCGATGTGCAGGTCGTACTGCGCGTCCTCGGCGAACGTGAAGAAGTTCGGCCCGCCGGCCGGGTCCTCCATCGGGATCCAGTTGGCGACGATGGTCGTCGAGTCGTGGTGGTCCGGGCTGACGAACGCGTACACGTCGGTGTTGTCGTACTGCGGCTGCCCCGAGATCAGCGGAGCTTCCCGGTGGCTGGAGGCGGAGGCCGCCCCCGGTTCCAGCGTGGCCACGCCAGCTGCTGCGAGCCCGCCGGCGGCCAGCGCCCCGCATACGAGGGTCGCAAGGCCGCGGTATCGCGCGCCGGTCCTGGAGTTAGGTGTCATGCCGTCCGTCCTCAGTGCCAACTTGCCTGACGAACGCGATTCGGAGCGGTCGGCAGGGTGGATTGGTCGAATCCCAAACGTTCTTACGGCGCTCGTGAAAAGTTGTTTCATCGAAAGCCACCCGCGTTTTCGGCTCGTTGATCCGTAACCCCATCCGGAGGTGGGTTGGTTGCGCATGCCTCGTGGGACGGGACGTCGGCCCAGATGCGGTCTGGCTGGAGGGGGAGACGAGTTGGAGGCGGACGAACTGCTGATTCTGGTGGCCGGCGGCGACCAGAGGGCGTTCGAGGAGTTGTACGGGCTGGTGTCCGGACCGGTGTTCGGACTGGTGCGGCGGGTGGTACGGGATCCGGCGCAGTCGGAGGAGGTGGCGCAGGAGGTGCTGCTGGAACTCTGGCGGACCGCGGCCCGGTTCGACCCGGCCCGCGGCAGCGCCCTGTCCTGGGTCCTCACCCTCGCCCACCGCCGGGCCGTCGACCGGGTGCGCAGCGCCCGCGCGGCCGGCGAACGCGAGCAGCGCGAGGCCCGCCGCGCCCACCACCCCGCCTTCGACCAGGTCACCGAGGAAGTCGAGGCCGGACTCGAACGGGAGTGGGTGCGCCGCTGTCTGGACGGACTGACCGCCCTGCAGCGCCAGTCGGTCACCCTCGCCTACTACGAGGGCTACACGTACCGTGAAGTGGCCGAGCGGCTCTCCCTGCCGCTGGGCACCGTCAAGACCCGGATGCGCGACGGACTCACCCGGCTGCGCGAGTGCCTCGGAGGTGCCGCATGAGTCTGAGCGACCGTCTGCTGCGCCGCGGGGACATCCACTCCCTCGCCGCCCCGTACGCCCTCGACGCTCTGGAACCCGCCGAGCGGGTCCGCTTCGAGAAGCACCTCAAGGACTGCGCCCGCTGCGACGCCGAGGTCCGCACCCTGTCCGAGGACGCCGTCCGGCTCGCCTGGTCGACGGCCGCGCCGGCGCCCGCCGCGATGCGCGACCGGGTGCTGGCCGCCGTACGCACGACCGCGCAGGAACCCGCCGGCCGGCAGGAACACGCCCGGCACGAGGCGGGGCGGGGGCGGGCGTCCCAGTTGCCGCCGCACGTGTGGGGCACGCAGCCACCGCCGTCACGCTCCCGTGCGGCGCGCTCGCGCCCCCTGTTCGTGCCGTTCGCCACGGTGACGGCGGCAGCGGCCCTCGTGGTGGCGTCCTTGTTCGCCGTCCGGGCCGACGAGACACAGGACACGCTGAACGCGGAGCGGGCCCAGGCGCGTGAGATCGCCCACGTTCTCGCGGCTCCCGACGCCAGGTCGACCATCGGGCGGGACACCCGGGGAGGAAGTATCGGAGTGGTCGCCTCCGCGGCAGAGGGGAGCGCGGTGGTGACTCTGAGCGGGTACGGCGATCTGCCGAGCGACCGCGTACGCCAACTGTGGCTCATGCGCCCCGACGCGCGACCGCGCTCCCTCGGTCTCTTCGCCCGCGACACGCCCTTGGTCACATCGGGCCTGAACAAAACGGCGACGTCACTCGCTGTGACCGTCGAGCCGGAGGGGGGCTCGGAGCAGCCCACTACCCAGCCAGTTGTCCAACTCGCCCTGAAATCGGTCGGATTTGGAGATTGACCGGGAAGGCGTCGTCAACGCCCTTGCGGGGAAGGTGAATCCTGTGACCGCGATACACGAGTGCCCCGAGGGGGCGATAGGGTTACTCTGCCCGGGCCGGGTGGACTCGTACGGGTGGGGAGTGACATGGAACAGATAACAGTGCGCAGCAGGGCGAGGGTTCCTGCGATCACGTGCGGGAGCAGCGCGACCAGCTCGCGTCTTGATCGCCATCTCTCGGTGCTGGGCGGCCCCGCCGTCCCGCAAGGGGAGACGGTCGAGGCGACCTCGCTGATGCGTGAGCTGACCGCACGGGAGCCCGCACAGAACCGAAGTGCGAGGGGAGCGCGGGTGCGCCGCGTCTCGCTCTTCGCGCCACTGCGACGGCTGCGCCGTTCGCTGTTCGGCGGGCGCTAGACACGACACCGGCGTTCCTCGGGGCCGTCCCGAGGAGCCCCCACTCGGGTCGCCACGCGATCCCGGCGCGACGCCGCGCTCCAGCCCGTCATCCCCACGGCACGCGGCGCCGCACCGGTGGTCACCTCCGGGCGCGGGGCAAGACCCCCGTCCATTCCCCGCGCCCCACCCGCGCCACCGGCACGCCTCCACCCGGCGTGACGTGTCAGATCCACCGGCGGATTCCGGGCGCGGAACCCTGATTCACCGCTCACCGCTCACCGTTCGCGTACCGGTGCACGGCAGCCGGCGCGAACACCGCCAACAGCACCGCGCACCAGGCCAGTGACCCGGCGATCGGGTGGGCCACCGGCCAGGCCGCACCCTCCGGCACCGCCGCGTTCCCGAACAGGTCCCGCAGTGCCGTCGTCACCGCGCTGATCGGATTCCACTCGGCGACCACGCGCAGCCAGCCCGGCAGCCCCTCGGTCGGGATGTACGCGTTCGACAGCAGCGGCAGCAGGAAGGTCGCGCCGCCCAGCTGGCCCGCGGCCTCCTCACTCCGGGTGAGCAGGCCCAGGAAGATCCCGATCCAGGTGGTCGCGAACCGGAACAGCAGCAACAGGCCGAAGGCGCCCACCGCTTCGAGGACGCCGCCCTCGATCCGCCAGCCCACCGCGAGCCCCACCATCAGGTAGGGCACCGTACCGGCCGCCGTGATCAGCAGATCCGCGCCCGCCTGTCCGAGCGGTACCGCCGCCCGGCTCATCGGCAGCGTGCGGAAGCGGTCCATCACGCCCCGGTGGGTGTCCTGCGCGGCCTGGAACATCCCGTTCATGATCCCGTTCGCGGCGGTCGCCACCAGCAGGCCCGGCACCAGGAACGAGCGGTACTCCTCGCCCGGCATCGCCAGTGCGCTGCCGAAGACGTAGCCGAAGAACAGCAGCATGCTGACCGGCATGGTCTGGGTCAGGATGATCAGGCCCGGGTTGTTGAGCGACCGCCGCAGCTGGCGGCCGAGCATCGCGCTTGAGTCGTACGCCAGCATGCTCATGCGGCGGTCTCCTTCTGGTCCTGGGGGGTGTCCTCGGTGAGCCGGAGGAACGCGTCGTCGAGGGTCGGCGGGCGCAGGCTCGCGTCCAGCAGCGGCACGCCGGCCGCGTCCATCTCACGCACCAGCCGGGGGAGCGTGAGCGTCGAGTCCCGGGTGACCGCGCCGACGGCCTTGCGTTCGTGGTCGAACGTCGGCCGCGCGCCGGTGAGCTGGTCGAGGACGCCCGCCGCTGTCGCCATGACCTCGACGTCCGCGACGACCACCTCGACATGCGCCCCGATGAGGGCCTTCAGCTCGGTCGGAGAGCCCGTGTGGGTCACCCGGCCCCGGTCCACCAGTGCGATGTCGTCGGCGAGCTGGTCGGCCTCCTCCAGGTACTGCGTGGTCAGCAGTACGGTCGTGCCGTCCGCGGTGAGGTCGCGTACGGCGGCCCAGATCAGGTTGCGGCTCGCCGGGTCGAGGCCGGTCGTCGGCTCGTCCAGGAACAGCACCTCGGGGCGGCGGATCAGGCTCGCCGCCAGGTCCAGCCGGCGGCGCATCCCGCCCGAGTAGGTGGACGCGGGCCGGTCGGCGGCCTCGGTCAGTCCGAAGCGGTCGAGCAGGTCCCCGGCCCGTTCGGCCGGTCCGCGCACCCGGTGCAGCCGGGCGAACAGGTGGAGGTTCTGGCGGCCGGTGAGGTCCCCGTCGACCGACGCGTACTGCCCGGTGACGCCGATCCTCTTCCGCACCGCCGCCGCCTCCCGGGCGAGGTCGTGTCCGGCGATCCGCGCCGAGCCGGCGTCCGGCCGCAGCAGGGTGGTGAGCAGTCGGACGGCCGTGGTCTTGCCCGCCCCGTTCGGCCCGAGGATTCCGCAGACCGTGCCGGTCGCCACCGCGAGATCCAGCCCGCGGAGTGCCTGGACAGCGCCGAACCGCTTCTCCAGACCTTCACTAAGTACAGCGTACGTAGTAGTCATGTGTCGACCATAGCGCACTACGTACGGTGTACGTAACTAGGATGGTGGACGAGGTGATGATCGATGGCGGGCCGAGCGGCCGTACCCGAAGTGATCTGGGCCCGTCCCGAGCGCACGGGCCGGGGACCGAGACCGGCGTTCACGCGTGCCGACATCGCGGCGGCGGCGGTGCGGATCGCCGACGCTCGGGGGCTGGACGGCGTCTCCATGCGCCATGTCGCGGCCGAGTTGGGCTGCGGGACGATGTCGCTGTACAACTACGTCCCCCGTAAGGAGGACCTGTACGAGCTGATGGTGGACGCGGTCGGCGGGGAGCACGAGCTGTGGGAGCCGGGCGGTGACTGGCGGGCCGAGATGATCCGGGTGGCGCACCAGACGCGGGCGGCCATGCTCCGGCATCCGTGGATGCCGCGTCTCATGTCGCCGGTCTACGGCTTCAGTCCCAACGCCCTGCGCTACCTCGAGCACTGCATGACCTGCCTGGACTCCTTCGACGCGCCCTACGGCACGAAGATGGAGCTGCTCGGGATGCTCAACGGGTGCGTGACCGTGTACGTCGCGACCGAGCTGTCCTCGGCCGAGCGGGCGCGGTCGCTGCCGTGGTCCGAGGAACAGGAGAACGCGGTGCGGATGGCCTATCTGGGCGGCCGGATCGCTTCCGGTGCCTATCCGAGGCTGGCCGCCGCGTTCACCGAGGACGCGGGGCCCATCGACATGGCGGCGGTGTTCCAGCGGATGCTGGAACGGGTGCTGGACGCCTTCGAGCCCAAGGGGCAGGGGGCGGGGGCACCCCCGGAGGCGTAGAGCCGTCCTGAGGCGTAGAGCTGTTCAGAGCAGCGCGAACTGTCCTTCCGGGCCTTCCTCGGGGTGGTCGAGGACCGAGGCCGGCCGGCGGGCCGCCTCGGGTACCGGCAGGATGCCCGCCTTGGTCAGCTCCGACGCCGTGATCGGGGCGGTCACGGTGAACTCCGCCCGCCGCGGGCCCAGTTCCGCCAGCAGCGCCAGCACGGTGATCAGCTCCAGCAGTTCCGACGTCCACGTCTGCGGCCAGGCCACCGGGCGGATCGCCGCCAGGGTGCCCGGATCGGCCGTCGCCGTGCGGTTCGCGAACCACTGCTCCAGGACGCGCACCCCGGCCATCTCGAAGTCCCAGG
Organism: Streptomyces sp. NPDC005263; assembly: GCF_042872365.1. Lineage (NCBI taxonomy): Bacteria > Bacillati > Actinomycetota > Actinomycetes > Kitasatosporales > Streptomycetaceae > Streptomyces > Streptomyces sp. NPDC005263. The sequence goes on from NZ_JBIAKJ010000013.1 coordinate 102,942, forward strand.
CCTCCGGCGGGACCGGGGAGATACGGCCGTCGTCGAGGTGCAGGGACTCCTCGTCGCGGTCGTAGCGCAGGCTCAGGGGACGGTCGGGCAGCGGGGCGCGGACGTAGGGGCGGCGCCCGCCGGGGAGTTTGGGGCGGGCGCCGTCGCGGCGCATCAGCCAGAGCGTGCGGTGGCCCAGTTCGACGCCCTGTGCCCACAGGTCGGGGTCCTCGGTGAGCGGGACGGTGAGGCCGGGGCGGGTCGCCGTCACGATCCAGGCCAGCAGGTCCGCCGGGGTGGGGGAGAGGCCGAGGCGGTCGGCCAGGTGCTCCAGCAGGCCCGGCGCCAGGTTCGGTTCCGTGCCGCCGGGGCGGCGGTGCAGCGGGCGGACCCGGCCGGGGCGCAGGAGCGGGAGCAGCGAGGTCGCGAACAGTTGGGGACCGGTTGCGCCGGGTGTCTCCGCGACGAAGATCTGCTGGTCGTCGGCCACCCGCCACAGTTCCGGCCGGGCGCTGTCGATCAGCCGCTGATCGGGAATCAGCCACTGCTCGTCGAAGGGACCGTGCAACACCCGTACGGGGTGCGGGCAGGGCCCCGAGGCGCGCACCAGCTTCTCCGTGCCGCCGGTCCGGCCCGGCAGCTGACCGACGGCCGAGTGGAGCGTGCGGGAACGGGTGGGTTCGAACAGGGCCTCCCGGTCGGGGCCCTCGGCCTTCAGCAGGGCGTCCCAGCGGGCCTTGAGGGACGCCGGGTCGGGGCCCGCCGGCCACCCCCGGCCGAGCCGGGGCGGTGCGACCGACCACGGCATGAGGTCCGCCAGCAGCGGAGCGTCGTCGTGCGTCACGCTGGGCATCGTACGACCTGCCGACGACACCGGCAGGAGGGCCTCCGGGTGGCCTACGTGGCGTCGAGGGTGACCGTGAAGGAGAAACGATCCCCCCGGTAGTGGATGACGGCCGCGTCCAGCACCCGGCCCTCCCCGTCGTACGTCACGCCCGTGTAGTGCAGGATCGGGCTGAGCAGCGGGACCTGGAGGAGGCGGGCCGTCTCCGGGTCGGCCAGGCGGGCCTCGACCGTGTCCGTGATGCGGCTGATGTCCGCGCCGACGACGTCCCGCAGCACCTTGGTCATCGGCCAGCGGACCAGGTCGTCGGGGTCGAAGCGGGCGGCGAGTTCGGGGCGGACGTAGTTGCGGGCGTGGTTGGTCGGTTCGCCGGTCTTCTCGTCGCCGCGCAGGCGGTGGTACGTCGCCACCTCGTCGAGATCCGGGAAGAACTCGGCGAGTTCGGCCGGTGCCGGCGCCCTGCCGTGGTCGAGCAGTTCCGTCGCCATGCCGGACTGCTGGGCCACGATCGCGTCCACCGAGCCCAGCAGCCGCACCGGGGAGCCCCTGCGGGCGTCCGGCTCGATGAAGGTGCCGCGGCGACGGTGACGCGTGATCAGGCCCTCGTCCTCGAGTTCCTTCAACGCCTGCCGCATGGTCAGCACGCTCACCCCGTAGTGCCCCGCGAGCTGTTCCTCGGTGGGCAGCCGCAGGGGGTCCCGGGGCGAGCGGCCGAGTATCGAGGCGCGCAGCGACTGCGACACCTGGTACCAGAGCGGCAGCTTGCGGTTCAGGACGATCGAGTCCGGGGCGAAGGAGGTCACGGGCTCATCCGTACCGGTAGGGGAAACGTCAGTGCAAGGGCCGGAAATGCCGCTGCAGGCCCTGCCACACGTCGTCGTAACGCCGCTGCAGGTGCTCCGCCCCGGCCGCGTGCGGGGCCAGGGTCAGCGGCCACCGCGTCTCGAACATGAACGCCAGCCCGTCGTCCACCTTCTGCGGCCGCAGCTCGGCGGCGCTGGCCCGGTCGAAGGTCTCCCGGTCCGGCCCGTGCGCCGACATCATGTTGTGCAGCGAGCCGCCGCCGGGCACGAAGCCCCCCTTCCCGGCGGTCTTGGCGTCGTACGCGCCCTCGACCAGACCCATGTACTCGCTCATCACGTTCCGGTGGAAGTACGGCGGCCGGAAGGTGTCCTCGCCCACCAGCCAGCGCGGCGCGAACACCACGAAGTCGACGCCGGCCAGGCCCGGGGTGTCGGACGGGGACGTCAGCACCGTGAAGATCGACGGGTCCGGGTGGTCGTACGAGATGGTGCCCAGCACATTGAAACGGCGCAGGTCGTAGATGTACGGCACATGGTTGCCGTGCCAGGCGACCACGTCGAGCGGTGAGTGGTCGTAGGTCGCCGTCCAGAGGTTGCCGCAGAACTTGTTGACCACCTCCACCGGGCCCTCGGCCTCCTCGTACGCGGCGACCGGGGCCAGGAAGTCCCGGGCGTTCGCCAGACCGTTGGCGCCGATGGGGCCGAGGTCGGGGAGACGGAAGGGGGCGCCGTAGTTCTCGCACACATAACCACGGGCCCAATCCCCGATCAGCTCCACACGGAAGCGCACCCCACGCGGGATCAGCGCCACCTGGGCCGGCTCCACATACAGCGGTCCGAACTCGGTGTGCAGCAGCAGCCCGCCGTGCTCCGGCACGATCAGCAACTCCCCGTCGGCGTCGCTGAAGACACGGTCCATCGAGGCGTTGGCGTGGTACAGGTGCACGGCCATGCCGGTGCGCTGCGTCGCGTCGCCGTTGCCGCCGAGGGTCCACAGCCCCGCGAGGAAGTCGGTGCCCGGCGCCGGCTCGGGCAGCGGGTCCCAGCGCAGCCGGTTCGGGTCGGGCACCGTCTCCGTGAACGGTGCCGTACGGATCATGCCGTTCTGCGTACGGCGGAACGCCGGGTGCGCGGCCGAGGGGCGGATCCGATACAGCCACGAGCGCCGGTTGCAGGCCCGCGGCTCGGTGAACGCCGTGCCGCTGAGCTGCTCCGCGTACAGCCCGAGGGGCGCGCGCTGGGGCGAGTTCCGGCCATCGGGCAGGGCCCCCGGCACGGCTTCAGAACTGTGCTCGTTGCCGAAACCGGAGAGGTAGGTCAGCCCCTCCGCGGTCTTCTGCGCTTCCCCGCTCATCATCGCTCCCTGGGCGTTTGATTCCTATGCATCACCGTAGGATTGCGGTTTCCCACGCGCAAGAGGCCGGGCGGCGTCCTCATCGAGGACTACCGGAGCCGACGGGAACCAGACCCGAGGGGGATTCGAGGTGTCGCACCGGTGTTCTACGCTCCCCGGCATGTCGTGGACACGGGAACTTCCCGCCGTGCTCGCGGTCTGTGTCCTGCTGCTGACCGGAGCCGCGGGGTGCGGCCCGGACGGTGCGCGGGAGAACGGGACGAACGGGGACTCACCCGCACCGGTGGGCAAGCTCCTCGGCGAGACGGACAAGCAGGGGCACCGCTATCGGGAGGTGGCCGAGAAGGGCGCGCCGCGCGTCGGCATCGAGGTGCAGCCCGACGGGGACGACGGTGGGTGGAACGTGCGGCTGATCCTCCGCGACTTCCGCTTCTCGGCGGCCGGCGGGAAGGCGTCGGCGGTGGCCGGGCGCGGCGTGGCCGGGCTCTTCGTGGACGGGCGCCCCGTGGTGCGGCTGCGTACCACCGCGTACCGTCTCGCGGCCCGCTACGTCCCGCACGGTACGCACCACCTCACCGCCCGCCTGTACGCCGACGACGGCACCGTGTGGACCGTCGACGGTGAACCCGTCGAGAGCACCGCGGACATCACCGCCTCGGGCCCCGCGCTCTCCGCGGCCCTGCACGGTGTGCTGAGTGTGCCCGGCACCCCGCTCCGTACTGGAGGGCGAGGTTCCCCGGACCGCGGCGGAAAGGCATCATGAAGCCCGTGCCCCAAGCGACATCGCTCCGGCGAGCGCCCGTGCAGCGGCGCAGCGCCGAACGACTGACCAGGATCCTCGACGCCTGCGCCGATCTGCTCGACGAGGTCGGCTACGACGCCCTGAGCACCCGGGCCGTGGCGCAGCGCGCCGAGGTCCCCATCGGCTCGGTCTACCGCTTCTTCGGCAACAAGCGCGCGATGGCCGACGCGCTCGCCCAGCGCAACCTGGAGCGTTACACCGAGCGGGTCACCGAGCGGCTCGAGAAGACCGGTGGCGGGGGAGGCTGGCGGGTGGCGATGGACGCCGTCCTCGACGAGTACCTCGCCATGAAACGCACCGCGCCCGGGTTCTCCCTGGTCGACTTCGGCAACCAGATCCCGGTCGGCGCCCGCTACGCCGAGCCCAACCACCGCGTCGCCGACCGCCTCACCGACCTGCTCTCCGGCCACCTCGACCGCGAACCGGACGAGGACCTGCGCCGCGTCTTCCTGGTCGCTGTGGAATCCGCCGACACCCTCGTCCATCTCGCCTTCCGGGTGGCGCCGGAGGGGGACGAGCGGATCATCGCGGAGACCCGGGAACTGCTGCGGGCCTATCTGGCGCGGGTGCTGGACTGATCGGCGCGGGTGCCCGACGGTCGGCGCAAGGGCCTCCCCTCCGTTCATACCGGTCGGTATGCTCGGCCTCGACCCCGGCGTCACCGTCGCCGCCGCACTCCGGGAGGACCCGTGTCCCGCACCGCCCTGCGCATCTGCCCCCTCTGTGAGGCCACCTGCGGCCTCACCCTCACCATCGACGGGACCCGGGTCACCGGTGCCCGCGGTGACCAGGACGACGTGTTCAGCCGGGGGTTCATCTGCCCCAAGGGCGCCTCGTTCGGAGCCGTCGACGGCGACCCAGACCGGCTGCGCGCCCCGCTCGTCCGCAAGGACGGGGAGCTGCGGGAGGCAAGCTGGGAGGAGGCCTTCGACGCGGTCGCCGCCGGGATCCGCACGGTCGTCGAACGGTACGGGCCGCACGCCGTCGGTGTCGTCCTCGGCAACCCCAACGTGCACACCATGGCTGGCGCCCTCTACCCGACCGTGCTCCTCGCCGGGCTCGGCACCCACAGCCTCTTCACCGCCTCCACGGTCGACCAGATGCCCAAGCACGTGTCGAGCGGCTTGCTGTACGGCGACGCCAACGCGATCCCGGTACCCGACCTCGACCACACCGACCACCTCCTCCTCATCGGCGCCAACCCCCTGGAGTCCAACGGGAGTCTGTGCACCGCGCCGGACTTCCCCGGCAAGCTGAAGGCGCTCAAGGCCCGCGGCGGCACGCTCACCGTCATCGACCCCCGCCGGACCCGGACCGCCCGGCTCGCCGACCGGCACATCCCGATCCGGCCCGGCACCGACGCGCTGCTGCTCGCCGCGATGGCCCACGTCCTCTTCGACGAGGACCTCGCGCAGCTCGGCGCGCTGGCCCCGCAGGTGCAGGGGCTCGACGAACTCCGGTCAGCCGTGGGGGACTTCACCCCGGAGGCCGTGGCCGGGGCGTGCGACGTGGACGCCGCGACCATCCGCACCCTCGCCCGCGAACTGGCGGCCGCCCCCACCGCCGCCGTGTACGGCCGCATCGGCAGCTGCACCGTCCAGCACGGCACCCTCGCCAGCTGGCTCGTGGACGTCCTCACCATCCTCACCGGCAACCTCGACCGGCCCGGCGGCGCCCTCTTCCCGCAGGCCGCCACCGACAGGACACCCCGGCCCGCCGGGCCCGGCCGCGGGTTCGCGCTCGGGCGCTGGCACTCCCGGGTCGGCCGGCACCCGGAGGCCAAGGGGGAGCTGCCGCTGTCCGCGCTCGCCGAGGAGATCGACACCGCGACCGAGGAGGGCGAGCCGGTCCGGGCGCTGATCGCCGTCGCCGCCAACCCCGTCCTGTCCGCGCCGGACGGCGACCGGCTCGACAAGGCGCTCGACTCGCTCGACTTCATGGTCAGCGTCGATCCCTACCTCAACGAGACCTCGCGGCACGCCCAGGTCGTCCTGCCACCGCCCCCGCCCGCCCAGAGCCCGCACCACGACTTCGCCTTCAACACCCTCGCCGTCCGCAACCAGGTCCGCTACACCCGCCCCGCCGTCCCCCTGGAGCCGGGCAGGATGGCCGAGACCGAGATCCTGGCCCGGCTGGTCCTGGCCGCGACCGGCATGCACGGCGCCGACCCGTCCGCCGTCGACGACCTGGTCATCGCCCAGACCCTCGGCAAGGCGGTCCAGGAACCTCACTCACCCGTGCACGGCCGGGACCCGAAGGAGCTCGCCGCACAGCTCACCGGCGACAACGGCCCCGAGCGGCGGCTCGACATGATGCTGCGCCTGGGCCCCTACGGCGACGGCTTCGGCGTACGACCGGACGGCCTCAGCCTGGACAAGCTGCTGGCGCATCCGCACGGCATCGACCTCGGGCCGCTCTCCTCCCGGCTGCCGCAGCCCCTGAAGACCCGCAGCGGCGCGGTGGAACTGCTGCCCCGGCCGATCGCGGACGACCTGCCCCGGCTCAGGGACGCCCTGGAGCAACGCCCCGACGGGCTCGTCCTGGTGGGCCGCCGTCATCTGCGCTCCAACAACAGCTGGATGCACAACATCCCCGCCCTCACCGGCGGAACCAACCGCTGCACCCTGCACATCCACCCCGAGGACGCCGAACGGCTGGGCGTACGGGACGGGTCGGCCGTACGCGTCAAGGGCGCCGGGGGAGAGGTGACGGCCCCCGCGGAGGTCACCGACAGCGTGCGCCCGGGGGTGGTCAGCCTGCCGCACGGCTGGGGTCACGACCGGCCCGGCACCCGGCTCGGCCACGCCGCCACCGACCCCGGCGTGAACGTCAACCAGCTCCTCGACGGCACCCTGCTCGACCCGCTCTCGGGCAACGCGGTGCTCAACGGCATCCCCGTGAAAGTGACCTCCAGGGACTGAAAACGCACCCCCTGTGAGCTGTGCAAAGCCGTGACCAGCAGTTTTGCGCTTATTGCTCGCATGTCAACGTCTTGTTAACGCCGCTTGACGGGACCTAACGTCAACGCACCGCCGTCCCTGGTGGGATGTTCAAGGGCGAACGTTAGGTATCCACTCATGCTGACCATCCTCGGCTTCGCCATGATCGCGACCTTCCTGGTCCTGATCATGATGAAGAAGATGTCGCCGATCGCGGCGCTCGTACTGATCCCGGCACTGTTCTGCGTCTTCGTCGGGAAGGGCGCCAAGCTCGGTGACTACGTCATCGACGGCGTCACCGACCTGGCCCCGACCGCCGCGATGCTCATGTTCGCGATCGTCTACTTCGGGGTGATGATCGACGTCGGACTCTTCGACCCGGTCGTCCGGGGGATCCTGAAGTTCTGCAAGGCCGACCCGATGCGGATCGTCGTCGGCACCGCCGTCCTCGCCGCGATCGTCTCGCTCGACGGCGACGGCTCGACCACCTTCATGATCACCGTCTCGGCGATGTACCCGCTGTACAAGCGCCTCAAGATGAGCCTCGTCGTGATGACCGGTGTGGCCGCGATGGCCAACGGCGTCATGAACACCCTGCCGTGGGGCGGCCCCACCGCCCGCGCCGCCACCGCGCTGAAGGTGGACGCCAGCGACATCTTCGTCCCGATGATCCCGGCCCTCGCCGTCGGCCTGCTCGGCGTCTTCGTCCTCTCGTACGTGCTCGGCAAGCGCGAGCGCAAGCGCCTCGGCGTGCTCACGCTGGACGACGTCCTGGTGGAGGAGAAGGCCGAGGAGAAGGAGACCGAGACGGTTCTGGTCGGCGCGGGTTCCGGCGCCTCCGGCACGGGCAAGGGCACCACCGCCACCGGCGGCTCCGGCTCCGGCACGGACGCCGACGCCGACGCCGACGACGACGCCGAGGGCGACGCGGCGCGCTTCCAGGTCCTCGACCCGAACCGGGCCACCCTGCGGCCCAAGCTCTACTGGTTCAACGCGCTGATCACCGTCGTCCTGCTCACCTCCATGATCATGGAGTGGCTGCCGATCCCGGTGCTGTTCCTGCTCGGCGCCGCGCTCGTGCTCACCGTCAACTTCCCGCACATCCCCGACCAGAAGGCGCGCCTGGCCGCGCACGCCGACAACGTCCTCAACGTCGCCGGCATGGTCTTCGCCGCCGCCGTCTTCACCGGCGTCCTGCAGGGCACCGGCATGGTCGACCACATGGCCCGGTGGATGGTGGACGTCATCCCCGCAGGCATGGGCCCGCACATGGCCCTGGTCACCGGCGTCCTGAGCCTCCCGCTCACCTACTTCATGTCGAACGACGGGTTCTACTTCGGCGTCCTCCCGGTGCTCGCCGAGGCCGGCGCGGCGCACGGCGTCACGCCGCTGGAGATGGCCCGCGCCTCGCTGGTCGGTCAGCCGCTGCACATGTCGAGCCCGCTCGTCCCGGCCGTGTACGTCCTGGTCGGCATGGCCAAGGTGGAGTTCGGCGACCACACGAAGTTCGTGGTCAAGTGGGCGGCGCTCACATGCCTCATCATCCTCGGGGCAGGAATCCTCTTCGGGATCATCTGATGCGGGATCACCTGACCAACACCTGATCAACGACGAAGGATTCACACATGAGGCCCGGTGGGAACCGCGGCTGGCTGCTCCGCCTCGTCATCGCCTTCAGCTTCGCGCAGGGGGCGGTGTCGATGGCCCGGCCCGCCGTCTCCTACCGGGCCCTCGCGCTGGGCGCGGACGAGCGGGCGATCGGCGTCATCGCGGGCGTGTACGCACTGCTGCCGCTCTTCGCCGCGGTGCCGCTGGGCCGCCGTACCGACCACGGCCGTTGTGCGCCCCTGCTGCCCATCGGCGTGGTCCTGATATCCGGCGGCTGCGCCCTGAGCGGGGTGGCCAACTCCCTGTGGGCGATGGCGATCTGGAGCGGGGTGATGGGCCTGGGCCACCTCTGCTTCGTGATCGGCGCCCAGTCACTCGTCGCCCGCCAGTCCGCGCCGCACGAACAGGACCGCAACTTCGGTCACTTCACCATCGGCGCATCCCTCGGCCAACTGATCGGCCCGATCGCCGCGGGCGCGCTGATCGGCGGCCGGGACATGGCAGGCACCAGCGCGCTCGCCCTCGTCGTGGCGGGCGCGTCAGCGGCGATCGCGTTCACCTCGCTGTGGCGCATCGAGGACCGTACGACGGTCAAGTCCCGTACGGAGCAAGGCGACCGGGTCCCCGTCCAGCGCATCCTGCGCGCCCGGGGCGTACCCGCGGGCATCTTCGTCAGCCTCTCCGTGCTGTCCGCGACGGACATCCTCACCGCCTACCTCCCGGTGGTCGGCGAACACCGGGGCATCGCCCCGTCCGTGGTCGGCCTCCTGCTCAGCCTGCGGGCCGCGGCCACCATCGCCTGCCGCCTGGTGCTGACGCCGCTACTGCGGATGCTGGGCCGGCCGCTGCTGCTCACCGTCACCTGTCTGCTGGCGGCCGTGCTGTGCGCCGCCATCGCGCTGCCGGTGCCGGTCTGGGCGCTGGCTCTGATCCTCGCCGTCCTCGGCTTCTGCCTCGGCGTCGGACAGCCGCTGTCCATGACGACGGTGGTCCAGGCCGCCCCCGACGCGGCCCGCTCCACCGCCCTCGCCCTGCGCCTGACCGGCAACCGCCTCGGCCAGGTCGCCGCGCCCGCCGCGGCCGGCCTGGTCGCGGGGGCCGCGGGCGTGGCCGCGCCGTTCGTGATGCTGGGGGCGCTGCTGTTGCTCTCGGCGGGCACCGCGCTGCGCGCTCCGGCGCCCCAGCAGGGCGGTCAGGCGGCCGGGGGCGCCCCGCAGGGGAGCGGACCCGGGGCCCGGTTGCGCCGGTCGAGCGATATCTGACGGCGCGTCGGGCCTCGCTCCCGCACGGCGGGTGCTGGATGTGAAAGAGAGTCACGTGAAAGAGCGATTTGTATGAAAATCGTCTGACTCGGAGGAACATCCATGCGCACCTTGATGCCCCCGCCTGTCGCCGGCCGCCTCGGCGTCACGGCCCTGACCGTCCTCACGGCGGCCGGAGCAACCTGGCTCGCGACACCGACTGCCGCGGCCGTCACCGGTCCGGACATCCTGATCCACGACGTGCGCACGCCGTACGGTTCGGCGACGGACGACCTTGTGGTCTGCAGGTTCCGCCTCGACGCCGTCGGCTTCCCAACCACCGCCAACACGACTGTCGGCTACACGATCACCGCGCAGGTGCCCCCCAGCGCCGTCACCACGACGGGCACCATCCCCCTCAACAACGGCGCCGGCCAGAGCAACCCGATCGAGCTGCCCGACGGGCAGTACGTGCTCACCTGGCCCACCCCCCCGGGGACCGTCACAACCCCACCCAACCAGCAGAAGGTCTTCCAGGTCGACTGCGACGAGGAGCGCAAGCACGGCAAGGCGCACGGCCCCGGCGGCCACTCGTACGAGGACCCGAGCGGCGAGAAGGGCGAGCCGGGCGGCTACGAGAGCGAGAAGCCCGGCGGCTACGAGAGCGAGAAGCCCAGCGGCTACGAGAGTGAGAAGCCCAAGGAAGAGGCCGCCTGGGGTGAGCACGAGAGCGGTGGCCCGAAGGGCGGCGTCCACGCCGGTGGCGGCGGTCTCGCCGACACCGCGCAGGCGTACACCCCGCTGAGCGCGGCCGCCGGTGTGGGCCTGGTCGCCGTCAGCGGAGCCGTGTACTTCCGCCTGCTGCGCCGACGCTCGCATGGTGCGGCGTAAGGACAGACGCAGGCCCTGGTACCGGACCCGCGCCTACCGCCTCGCCAGGACGGCCCTGATCGTGGCCGTCCTGGCGACGCTCGTCCGGTGCGGGGGGCACGCGCCCACCGCACCGGACCAGGCCGGGCAGGCCGGAGCGCCCCGGCCGCTGCCCCGGTCGCCGGCGACCACCCTGCGCGTCCCCTCACTGAAGATCGACGCGCCGGTCGTCGGGATGCGGCTCGGCGCCGACGGGCACCTCGGGACACCACCGCTCGACAAGCCCAAACTCGTCGGCTGGTACCAGGACGGCCCCACGCCGGGCGAGAAGGGCACCGCCGTCGCCGTCGGCCACCGCGACACCCTGACCGGCCCCGCGGTCTTCGCCGCCCTCGCGCAGGTGGCCCGCGGAAGCCACATCGAGGCTCGTCGGGCCGACGGCCGTACCGCCGTCTACACCGTGGACCGGGTCAAGGTCTTCGACAAGTCCACATTTCCCGACAAGGAGGTGTACGGGCCGAGCCGGCGCCCGGAGCTGCGGGTTCTCACCTGTGGCGGCCTCTTCAACCGCAAGACGGGTTACACCAGCAACGTCGTCGTCTTCGCCCATCTCACCGCGACCCGCTGACCCGCCGCCGGTCGCTCACCCGCGCGGACCCGCGGGGTCGTGCCGCCCCGCCGCCCCGCCGGCCCGCCGCGTCCGTTTCCGCCCGGCCAAAGGTCGGCCTGGATTCCGTCGTGCGTCTTCCCCCAGGCGCGTACATTCCGTTAACTTCCGTGACTTACAGCCCGTACGACTCGCACGGGCCGTTCGGTCGCGGAGCGTCAGCGCTCGCGCAGTGAGCCCCCGGGGGCACCGTCATGACACGCGCCATCTCCCTTCACGACGTGAGCAAGACCTACACGCGAGGCGTCCGCGTGGTGGACCGGCTGTCGCTGGACATCACGCCCGGCGAGTTCCTCGTCCTGCTCGGCCCCTCCGGCTGCGGCAAGTCCACCGTGCTGAGGATGATCGCCGGCCTGGAGGACATCACCGACGGACACCTGCTGCTCGACGGCGAGTACGCCAACGAGCGGCTCCCGTCCGAGCGGGACATCGCGATGGTGTTCCAGAACTTCGCCCTCTACCCGAACATGACGAGCCGCGGCAACATCGGTTTCCCGCTGCGCTTCGAGGCGCCGGGCGAGGACCCGAGTCCCCGCGTGGACGCCACCGCCCGCATGCTGGGCATCGAGGACATCCTGGACCGCTTCCCCGGCCAGCTCTCCGGTGGTGAACGCCAGCGCGTCGCCATGGGCAGGGCGATAGCCCGCCATCCGTCCGCCTTCCTGATGGACGAACCGCTCTCCAACCTCGACGCCAAGCTCCGCAACCACCTGCGCGCCGAGATCACCACGCTCACCCGGGAACTCGGCGTCACCACGGTGTACGTCACCCACGACCAGGCCGAGGCCATGTCGCTCGGCGACCGGGTCGCCGTACTGCGCGGCGGGGTGCTCCAGCAGGTGGGCACCCCGCGCTCGGTCTACGCCCTGCCGCGCAACGTCTTCGTCGCCGCCTTCATCGGCACCCCGCGCATCAACCTCCTGCGCGGCATGGTCCGCGCCCCGCTCGACGGCGCGATGACCATCAGCATCGGCAAGCAGTCCCTGCGGCTGCCCGAACCCCTGTCCCTGGACCACCAGCTGCTCCGCGTCCAGCAGGGCCGCGAGATCATCGTGGGACTGCGCTCGGAGGCCGTCCGGCTCGCCAAGCCGTCCGCCGCCCGTCCCGGTGAGGTGGCGATCAGCGGCCTGGTGGAGCACGTGGAGTTCCAGGGGCACGAGGTCCTCGTCCACTTCAACACCGGCTCCAGCCCCGCCCTCGTACCGGACCTGGAGGCCCCGCGCCCCGCCGACCGTCTGGCCCGGCGCCGCCACCGCGAGGGCGGGTCGGTCCTCGGCCGCTTCCGGGAGCGTGCGGGCGCCCTGCGCGCCGGACCGGTGGTGGTCCTGGACGACCCGGCGGAACCGGTCACCGTGTCCGAACGGCCGGACAGCCGTTTCCCCGGGGACCTGGTCGTGCGCACCACCCCCGACATCGACCTCCGGCGCGGGATGCAGGTCCCCCTGCTGGTCGACATCGCCCACCTGTTCGTCTTCGACCAGCACGGCGAACGCATCTGCCCGGCCCCGGCGCGGCTGCCGGACCTGGAGGCCTGAGGCCCACCCGGCACCCGCCCGGACCGCACGCCGTCCCCGGAGATCCCTGGCGGTAGAAAACTAACGCCGCTAGTTTATGTGGGTCGCTTACTTTGTGACGCGGACGACGCAGCCCCGCCCGGGAGGACGCACGATGAAGGCACACGACGGCATGTACATCGACGGCCAGTGGCGCCCCGCCACCGGCCCGGACGTCATCGAGGTCGTGAACCCGGTCGACGAGCGGGTCATCGCCCAGGTCCCGGCCGGAACCGCCGAGGACGTCGAAGCCGCGGTACGGGCCGCCCGTGCCGCCCTGGTGTCCTGGGCCGCCACCGCGCCCGCCGAACGGGCCGCCCGCCTCACCGCCCTGCGGGACGTCCTCGCCGCCCGCAAGGACGAGATCGCCGAGACGGTCACCGCGGAACTCGGCTCGCCCCTGACGTTCTCCCAGGCCGTGCACGCGTCCGTGCCGATCGCCGTGGCCGGTTCTTACGCCGAGCTGGCGGCGACGTACGCCTTCGAGGAGAAGGTCGGCAACTCGGTCGTCCACCAGGAGCCCGTCGGCGTGGTCGGCGCGATCACGCCCTGGAACTACCCCCTGCACCAGATCGTCGCCAAGGCCGCCCCCGCGCTGGCGGCGGGCTGCACGGTCGTCCTGAAGCCCGCCGAGGACACCCCGCTGGTCGCCCAGCTCTTCGCCGAGGCGGTCCACGAGGCCGGACTTCCGGCGGGCGTCTTCAACCTGGTCACCGGCCTCGGCCCGGTCGCCGGGCAGGCCCTCGCCGAGCACCCGGACGTCGACCTGGTCTCCTTCACCGGCTCCACGGCCGTCGGCCGGCAGATCGGCGCGACGGCGGGCGCGGCGATCAAGAAGGTCGCGCTGGAACTCGGCGGCAAGTCCGCCAACGTCATCCTGCCGAGCGCCGACCTGGCCAGGGCGGTCAACGTCGGCGTCGCCAACGTCATGTCCAACTCTGGCCAGACGTGCAGCGCCTGGACGCGGATGCTGGTGCACCGGGAGCGGTACGAGGAGGCCGTCGAACTGGCCGCAGCGGCCGCCGCGAAGTACGGCGAACGCATCGGCCCGGTCGTCAACGCCACACAGCGGGCGCGGGTGCGCGGCTACATCGAGAAGGGCGTGGCCGAGGGGGCCCGGCTGGTCGCCGGCGGCACCGAGGCCCCCCGTGAACAGGGCTACTTCGTCAGTCCCACGGTCCTCGCCGACGTCACCCCCGACATGACCGTGGCCCAGGAGGAGATCTTCGGCCCCGTCCTGTCGATCCTGCGCTACGAGGACGAGGAGGACGCCCTGCGCATCGCCAACGGCACCGTCTACGGCCTCGCGGGCGCCGTCTGGGCGGGCGACGAGGCCGAGGCGGTCGCCTTCGCCCGCCGGATGGACACCGGGCAGGTCGACATCAACGGCGGCCGCTTCAACCCCTTGGCCCCGTTCGGCGGATACAAGCAGTCGGGCGTCGGCCGCGAACTCGGTTCGCACGGTCTCGCCGAGTACCTCCAGACCAAGTCCCTGCAGTTCTGAGGAGCGTCGCCGTGGTTCGTGCCGCCGTACTTCCCGCCGTGGGCGCCGCCCTGGAGATCACCGAGATCGACCTCCCCGACCCCGGGCCCGGCCAGGTCCGGGTCCGGCTCGCCGCCGCCGGGGTCTGCCACTCCGACCTGTCCCTGACCGACGGCACCATGCGGGTCCCCGTCCCCGCCGTCCTCGGCCACGAGGGCGCCGGTACGGTCGTCGCCGTGGGCGACGGGGTCGACCGTGTCCGGCCCGGCGACGACATCGTCCTCAACTGGGCCCCTTCCTGCGGCAGTTGTCACGCCTGCACGCTCGGCGAGGTCTGGCTGTGCGCCAACGCGCTCAACGGGGCCGCCGACGTGTACGCGCGTCGCGCCTCGGACGGCACCGACCTCCACCCCGGCCTGAACGTCGCCGCGTTCGCCGAGGAGACCGTCGTGTCGGCGGACTGCGTCCTCCCGGCGCCGGAGGGCGTCCCACTGACCGACGCCGCCCTCCTCGGCTGCGCCGTCCTCACCGGCTACGGCGCCGTCCACCACTCGGCGCGGGTCCGCGCGGGGGAGACGGTCGCGGTGTACGGCGTCGGCGGCGTGGGCCTCGCCGCCCTCCAGGCCGCCCGGATCGCGGGCGCGTCCAGGATCGTCGCGGTCGACGTCTCCCCGGCGAAGGAGGAGCTGGCGCGGGCGGCCGGAGCCACCGACTATGTCGTCGCCTCCGACACCACGGCCCGGGAGATCCGTGCCCTCACCGGCAAGCAGGGCGTCGACGTGGCCGTCGAGTGCGTGGGCCGCGCGGTCACCATCCGCACCGCCTGGGAGTCCACCCGCCGCGGCGGCCGTACGACGGTCGTCGGCATCGGCGGCAAGGACCAGCAGGTCACCTTCAACGCCCTGGAGATCTTCCACTGGGGCCGGACCCTGGCGGGCTGCGTCTACGGCGACTGTGACCCGGCGCGGGACCTGCCGGTCATCGCCGAACACGTCCGGGCGGGCCGCCTGGACCTGGGCGCGCTGGTGACCGAACGGATCGGCCTGGAGGGCATTCCGGCGGCCTTCGAGAACATGCTGGCGGGCAAGGGCGGACGGGCGCTCGTGGTGTTCTGATCTGGGTGGGACGCCCGGAGCCCTCGGCTGCTGCTGCGCGGCCGCGGCCTACGCCGTCCGCCTGACCTGCTCGTACTGCTGGGCGAGCCCGTCCAGCAGTACGGTCAACCCGGTCTCGAAGGCCCGTTCGTCGATCTTCTCCTGCTGCTCGGCGAGGAGGTGGGCCTGGCCGAGGTGCGGATAGTCGGCGGGGTCGTACGCGTCGGCGTCGTCCACGAAACCGGCGGCGAAGGAGCCGAGCGCGGAGCCCATGACGAAGTACCGCATCAGCGCGCCGATGGACGTGGCCTGCGCCGGAGGCCAGCCCGCCGCCACCATCCCGCCGAAGACGGCGTCGGCGACCCGCAGCCCCGCCGGTCGGCGGCCCGGGCCGCGGGCCAGGACGGGCACGATGTTCGGATGGTCGCGCAGGGCGGCCCGGTAGGAGACGGCCCAGTCGTGCAGCGCGGTCCGCCAGTCCCGGCCGTCCTCGAACATCGACAGGTCGACCTGGGCGCTCACCGAGTCGGCGACCGCCTCCAGGATCTCGTCCTTGGTGCGGAAATGGTTGTAGAGCGAGGGCCCGCTGACCCCCAGTTCGGCGGCGAGCCGACGCGTGGAGACGGCCGCGAGGCCCTCCGCGTCCACGAGCACGCGGGCCGCCTGGACGATCCGGTCGGTGCTGAGGAGGGGCTTGCGCGGTCGGGCCATGGCGCACATAGTAGGGCTGCGAGCAAAAACTAGCAGTGCTAATTTAAATGTACGGTCTTCAAGTGGGGTGGCTCGGCGTGAACCTGGAGCTCAGCGAGGAGCAGACTGCCGTGCGGCGGCTCGCGAGGGACTTCGTGGAGCGTGAGATCGCCCCGCACGTCATCGCGTGGGACCGCGCCGAGGAAGTCGACCGCTCGATCGTGAAGAAGCTCGGCGAGGTCGGTTTCCTCGGTCTGACCGTCGACGAGGAGTACGGCGGCTCGGGCGGCGACCATCTCGCGTACTGCCTGGTCACGGAGGAGCTCGGCCGCGGGGACTCGTCCGTGCGCGGGATCGTGTCCGTCTCGCTCGGCCTGGTCGCCAAGACGATCGCCGCCTGGGGGGACGAGGAGCAGAAGCGGCAGTGGCTGCCCGGGCTCACCTCCGGCGCGTACGTCGGCTGCTTCGGCCTCACCGAACCGGGCACCGGATCCGACGCCGGCCACCTCGCCACCCGCGCGGTCCGGGACGGCGCGGAGTACGTCCTCGACGGCACCAAGACGTTCATCACCAACGGCACCTGGGCCGATGTCGTGCTGCTCTTCGCCCGCTCCACCGACGCCCCCGGTCACCGGGGAGTGTCCGCCTTCCTGGTGCCGGCCGACACTCCCGGCCTGACCCGCCGCACCATCCACGGCAAGCTCGGCCTGCGCGGCCAGGCGACCGCGGAACTGGTCCTCGAGGGCGTGCGCGTCCCGGCCTCCGCGATGCTCGGCCCCGAGGGCAAGGGCTTCTCGGTCGCCATGTCGGCGCTGGCCAAGGGCCGGATGTCGGTCGCGGCGGGCTGCGTGGGGATCGCCCAGGCCGCCCTCGACGCGGCCGTCCGGTACGCGGGCGAGCGCGAGCAGTTCGGGAAGACGATCGCCCATCACCAGCTCATCCAGGAGCTGATCAGCGACATCGCTGTGGACGTGGACGCGGCCCGGCTGCTCACCTGGCGGGTCGCCGACCTGATCGACCGCGGCCGGCCCTTCGCCGTCGAGTCCTCCAAGGCCAAGTTGTTCGCCTCGGAGGCGGCCGTCCGCGCCGCCAACAACGCGCTCCAGGTCTTCGGCGGCTACGGCTACATCGACGAGTACCCGGCGGGCAAACTGCTGCGCGACGCCCGGGTGATGACCCTCTACGAAGGCACCAGCCAGATCCAGAAACTGGTCATCGGGCGGGCACTGACCGGGGTTTCGGCGTTCTGAGCCCCAGCGGGCGAGCCTGCCGGGCGGCGAGTGGTCTGAGTACCGCCCTGAGTACTTCGGCGGATGTGACACGCGCCATGTCCGCCGATTCTTTCTCCCATGAGTGACACACCGGGCAAGCAGCAGAACACGGCAGCCTTCTACGGCCAGGCCGTCGCGTCCTTCTCCGTCGCCATGGCGGCCACCGCCATCGGCATCTTCAAGCTGAACGCCGACGCCTGGGTCCGGGCGTTCCTGGCGATCGCCGTCCTGTACCTGGTCACCTCCGCGTTCACCCTCTCCAAGGTCATCCGGGACCGCCAGGAAGCGGCGACACTCTCCTACCACCCCTTCGAGAAGCTCTGAGCTCGCTCAGGGGTCCTTGAAGAGACCCCTAAGCGCTCGCTCACCTTCGGCGGTATGGTGGGAGCCGTGTCAGTGGAGAGGGAGCGTGCGATGGGTACGGCGGAGGAGACGGCCGACGGCGAGGCGTCGGCGTGGGGCGAGGTCACGCCCGACGCGGCTCGGCGGCTGCTCGTCGCGGCGGTGGAGGCCTTCGCCGAGCGCGGCTACCACGCCACGACGACCCGTGACATCGCGGGCCGCGCCGGCATGAGCCCGGCCGCGCTCTACATCCACTACAAGACCAAGGAGGAACTCCTCCACCGCATCAGCAGGATCGGCCACGCGAAGGCCGTGGACATCCTGCGGGTGGCGGCCCGGGGGGAGGGCAGCGCGACCGAGCGGCTCGCCGACGCGGTCAGTTCCTTCGTACGCTGGCACGCGGGCGGTCGTACCACCGCCCGGGTCGTGCAGTACGAACTCGACTCCCTCGGCCCGGACGCCCGCGCCGAGATCCTCGCGCTGCGCCGCCAGTGCGACGCCGAGGTGCGCGGGATCCTCGAGGACGGCATGGCCACGGGCGAGTTCGACGTGCTCGACGTGCCCGGCACCACCCTCGCCGTGCTCTCCCTCTGCGTCGACGTGGCCCGCTGGTTCAACGTCGCGGGTTCCCGGACACCCGAGGAGGTCGGCGCGCTGTACGCCGACCTCGTGCTGCGGATGGTGGGGGCGAAGTAGGGCGTCCCCGGCGTCAGAGGTAGTAGCGCGACACCGACTCCGCGACGCACACCGGCTTGTCCCCACCCTCGCGCTCCACACTGAACGCGACGGTCACCTGGACACCGCCGGTCACATCCGTGACGTCGGTGATCGTGGCGGTGGCGCGCAGGCGGGAGCCGACCGGGACCGGGGCGGGGAAACGGACCTTGTTCGTCCCGTAGTTGACGCCCATCTTCACGCCCTCGACCTTGATCAGCTGGGGGCCGAAGAGGGGCAGCAGGGACAGGGTCAGATAGCCGTGCGCGATGGTGGTCCCGAAGGGTCCCGAGGCGGCCCGCTCCGGGTCCACGTGGATCCACTGGTGGTCACCGGTCGCCTCCGCGAACAGGTCGATCCGCTTCTGGTCGACCTCCAGCCAGTCGGTGTGCCCGAGCTGCTCGCCCACCGCCGCCTTCAGATCGTCGGCGGACGTGAAGATCCTCGGCTCTGCCATGTCCCGGCCTCTCGTGTGATGTCTAAGCGACTGCTTAGCATGGTCGTCCGAGCATCGCATGTCAACGGACCTCGTGGG
The DNA here is from genome assembly GCF_042872365.1 of Streptomyces sp. NPDC005263. Classification (NCBI taxonomy): domain Bacteria; kingdom Bacillati; phylum Actinomycetota; class Actinomycetes; order Kitasatosporales; family Streptomycetaceae; genus Streptomyces; species Streptomyces sp. NPDC005263. The sequence goes on from NZ_JBIAKJ010000013.1 coordinate 121,731, forward strand.
CGAATGATGGGTAGGGTTCGAGGGGTGCCCCAGATTCCTGAGAAGATCCACGAGCTCACGGTCGGTCAACTCGCCGCACGCAGCGGCGCCGCCGTCTCCGCCCTGCACTTCTACGAGTCCAAGGGCCTGATCAGCAGCCGCCGGACCGCGGGCAACCAGCGCCGCTACTCGCGTGACGCGTTGCGCCGGGTCGCCTTCGTCCGCGCCGCGCAACGCGTCGGTATCCCGCTGGCGACGATCCGCGAGGCGCTCGCCGAACTCCCCGAGGAACGCACTCCGACCCGCGAGGACTGGGCCCACCTCTCCGAGACCTGGCGCTCCGAACTCGACGAACGCATCAAACAACTCAACCGCCTCCGCGACCACCTCACCGACTGCATCGGCTGCGGCTGCCTCTCCCTGGAGGGCTGCGTCCTGTCCAACCCGGACGACGTGTTCGGCGAACGGCAGGCGGGGTCGCGGCTGTTGGTGGAGCGGGGCAAGGACCGCCCCACGCCCGTCGGCCGCCAACAGGGGGAACGGGACCCGGAGAGCTGCTGCTGAGGCCGACGCCCGCGACACGTGCCGGACCTCGCACCCCGCTCTACGGCGGCCGCCGCCGCGCGCGCCCGTACTGGGCAGTTGACGGAAGCGTGGTCGGGAAGCGCGGTCCAACTCAGGATCCGCTCCGCCCGGACCACCGGATCCGGTTCCGCCCGGGCGCCGACTGGACCGCCGCAAGGGAACAAGCGAGGGTGCGGCATCCCCGGCGCACCCCCGCAACGCACGGTTCCTAGGTAGCTTCGGCGGCTCGGGCAGCTTCGTTCCGGCTTGGGTGGTTTGGGTCGCGCTTGAATCGCTCTGGTCGCGTTCAGGTAACTCTGGTCGCGTTCGGGTCGCTCCGGTCGCGTTCGGATCGCTCTGGTCGGTTCGGTCAGGCCGGTACCAGCAGCCTTCCGCGCCTGGCGTCCGCCAGGGCCTCGGGCGTGAGCACGGGTCGCGGTACGAGAATCCCGCAGCCCGCGCAGACCGGGCCGGTCGAGGGTTCGTGGTCCAGTTCGTACTTCCAGACGAGGCGTTCCCCGCCGCACGCCGGACACTCGGCGCCCGGCTCCCGCTCCAGCGCGGAGATCAGGCGGCGCAGTACCTCCGCCAACGGCTCATGGGGATGGACCCGAGGGTCGTCGCACCAGGCGACTCCGAACCCGCCCCAGGTCAGCCGGTGCCAGTCGTCCACGCTGCCCGGCCTGCGCAGCCCGTCGTGCTTCTCCTTCTTGCGCCGCTCGGCGAACTCGACCTCGTAGGCCAGCCAGACCGAACGCGCCTCCTCCAGTTCCTCCAGTGCGGCCACGAGCCGCGCCGGGTCGGGGGAGCGGTCCTCCGGACCGAAACCGGCCCGGGAGCACAAATGGTCCCAGGTCGCCCTGTGTCCGTAAGGGGCGAACCGCTCAAGGCACTTGCGGAGCGAGTAACGCCGCAGCGCCAGATCGCACCGGGGGTCGCGCACCTGTCTCGCCAGACTCCGGAAACCGGCCATCGCCCTGCACCTCCGTCACACCTGCACCTGTACTTCGGTCACTTCGGCGTCGTCCAACGGACGTCGCCGAATAGACGTATCGACAAGCGATTTGGCTCCATCTGATTTCCGATGGCCTCCATAAGCCGACCGACGCCACTCCAAAACTTGACGCATGTTCATCTTCAATCCCGGGGATACCGGCGGTAACGTCCGGCCCACCCCCGTCGGTAGGAGCTGCCATGCCACGGCGCATCCCACACACCGTCCTCCACAGACTGAGAACTCCCGGCAGATTCCCCGGGTTCCTGAAGTCCGCTTCTGTATGCGTCCTGGTTGCCGGTCTCTTGTCCCCGCTTGCCCCGGCGGCGGCCGCTCAGACACCGGCGGCCGAGGCGACCGCCGCCAACGACCACTGCGGCGGACAGTGTTCCGACATCCTGCCGCCGGGTCAGAACGGCAACGCCACCCTCGCGCAGATCCTGCTCAACCAGGCCTTCGGCAGCCAGCCCGAGCACGCCGAGGACCAACTCGCCCCGTACGCCAACCTGGCCAAGGGGTACCCGTCACTCACCAACACCACGATCAACAACTTCTTCAACGACGCGTCCTTCGGGGTCCCCGCCGACCAGGTCGCCTCCACGGTCAAGCCCGCCGGTCGCAGTGACGTGACGATCGTCCGTGACAAGAAGACGGGCGTACCGCACATCACCGGTACCACCAGATACGGCACGGAGTTCGGCGCCGGCTACGCGGCGGCCCAGGACCGGCTGTGGCTCATGGACGTCTTCCGGCACGTCGGACGCGGCCAGCTGACCGGGTTCGCGGGCGGCGCCCCGTCCAACCAGGGCCTGGAGCAGGAGTTCTGGCGCAACGCCCCCTACACCGAGGCCGATCTCCAGGCCCAGATCGACAACGCCGTCGCCTCCGCCGGTGACCGGGGCCAACAGGCCCTCGGTGACGTCAACGCCTACGTCGCCGGCATCAACGCCTACATCGACGCCTCCGACAGCGCCCGCACCTTCCCCGGCGAGTACGTCCTGACCGGCCACAAGGACTCGATCACCAACGCCGGCACGATCGACCACTTCAAGACCACCGACCTGGTCGCGCTGGCCTCCGTCATCGGCTCGCTCTTCGGCTCCGGCGGCGGCGGCGAGGTCAACAACGCGATATCGCTGCTCGCCGCCCAGCAGAAGTACGGCGTGGAACAGGGCACCCAGGTCTGGGAGTCCTTCCGTGAACGCAACGACCCCGAGGCGGTCCTCACCGTCAAGGACGGCAGCTTCCCGTACGCCACCAAGCCCGCCGACGCCCAGGGCGAGGCCCTGCCCGACGCCGGCTCGGTGACCCGGGAACCGCTGGTCTACGACCGCACCGGCAGCGCGGCCACGGCGAAGGCCACCGGTGCCTCCACCACCGCGGCGAAGACGGCCGTCACCTCGGCCAGGCGGGGCATGTCCAACGCCCTCGTGGTGAGCGGCGACCACACGGCGAGCGGCAACCCGATCGCCGTCTTCGGCCCGCAGACCGGTTACTTCGCGCCCCAACTGCTGATGCTCCAGGAGATCCAGGGCCCCGGCCTCAGCGCCCGCGGCGCCTCCTTCGCGGGCCTGAGCATGTACGTGGAACTCGGTCGCGGCCAGGACTACGCGTGGAGTGCCACCACCTCCGGCCAGGACATCATCGACACGTACGCCGTCGAGCTGTGCCAGGACGACTACCACTACCTGTACCGCGGCACCTGCACGGCCATGGAGAAGGTCGAGCAGAAGAACGCCTGGAAGCCGACCACCGCGGACGGCACCGCGGCCGGTTCCTACACGATGCGGGCGTGGCGCACCGAGTACGGCCCCGTCGAGTACCGCGCGACGGTCGGCGGCAAGAAGGTCGCCTACACCACCCTGCGCTCCTCCTTCCTGCACGAGGCCGACTCGATCATCGGCTTCCAGATGCTGAACGACCCCGACTACGTGAAGGGCCCGGCGGACTTCCAGTCCGCGGTGCAGCACATCAACTACACCTTCAACTGGTTCTACGCCGACTCCGAGCACACCGCCTACTACAACAGCGGCGACAACCCGGTGCGGGCGACTGGCGTCGACGCCGAGTTCCCGGTCTGGGCGCGGCCGGCGTACGAGTGGCGCAACTGGAACCCGACGACCAACACCTCGGACTACACCCCGGCCTCGGCCCACCCCCACTCGACGGACCAGGACTACTACGTCTCCTGGAACAACAAGCAGGCCAAGGACTACACGACCGCCTCCTGGGGCGACGGCTCCGTGCACCGCGGCAACCTCCTCGACGACCGGGTGAAGAAGCTGGTCGCCGCGGGCGGGGTCACCCGGGCCGCGCTGACCAAGGCGATGGCGGACGCGGCCCTGGCCGACCTGCGGGCCGAGGACGTGCTGCCGGACCTCCTCAAGGTGGTCAACAGCTCCGCGGTGACCGACTCGACGGCCGCCGCGGCGGTGAGCAAGCTGCAGGCGTGGCTCACGGCGGGCGCCAAACGCACCGAGACGTCGGCGGGTTCGAAGAAGTACGCCGACACCGACGCGATCCGCATCCTGGACGCCTGGTGGCCGCTGCTGGTGAAGGCCGAGTTCGCCCCGGGGCTCGGCAGCGACCTGTACACCGCCTTCACCGCCAACCTGCCCGTCGACGAGGCTCCCTCGGCCGCGCACGGCCCGACCGGCGCGCACGCGGGCAGCTCCTTCCAGTACGGCTGGTGGAGCTATGTCGACAAGGACATCCGGGCGGTGCTCGGTGAGTCGGTGCGCGGTCCGCTCGCCCAGAAGTACTGCGGCGGCGGCAGCCTCGGCGCCTGCCGGGACGTCCTGATCAGCACCCTGAAGGAGGCGGCCGGCAAGACCGCCGCGCAGGTCTACCCCGGCGACGACCTGTGCTCGGCCGGCGACCAGTGGTGCGCCGACTCGATCGTCCAGCGCACCCTGGGCGGCATCAAGCACGGCAACATCAGCTGGCAGAACCGGCCCACCTTCCAGCAGGTGGTGGAGTTCACGTCACACCGGTGAGGCAGCAGTGACGGCGGGCCGGCGGACCCGGCTCGCCGTCACCACCGACGACCTCCGGCGCGTCGGCGTTCTCAGCGGTAGAGGAGGTACTCCCCGCGCATCCGCCGGAACGCCGCCAGTTCCCGTTCCCAGCCCGCCACCACCTCGTCGGTGTCCGCGCCCGCGTCGATCGTCGTGCGCACCAGCGTGGAGCCCGTGAGCTTGTCGATCCAGTTGTCCGGGCGCCAGGCGAAGCCGGTCCACACCTTCTTCGCCGTCACCAGGAGCGCGATCCCGGCACGTACCGGGTCGTAGACGTTCCGGTCGTGCACATGGATCTGCACGCCGCCGATCGTCTTCCCCTGGAACTTGGAGAACGTGGGCGCGAAGTACGCCTCCCTGAAGTGCGCCCCGGGCAGCCGGAGTTCACTCACCGCGGCGGCCCATCTCCCGTCCACGCCCTCCGCGCCAAGGAGTTCGAACGGCCGGGTCGTCCCGCGTCCCTCCGACAGGTTCGTCCCCTCGAACAGACAGGTCCCCGAGTAGACGAGGGCGGTGTCGGGCGTCGGCATGTTCGGGCTCGGCGGCACCCAGGGCAGTCCCCAGGCGTCGTACCACTGGGACCGTTGCCACCCGCTCATCAGTACGGTGTCCAGCTCCACCGGCGCGCTCAGGAACTCTCCGTTGAACAGTCGCGCCAGCTCCGCGACGGTCATCCCGTGCGCCTGGGAGATCGGCTGCCGACCGACGAAGGTCGCGAACTCCCGGTGCAGCACCGGCCCCAGGGCGGCCCGCCCGGTCACCGGATTGGGCCGGTCCAGGACCACGAACCGGCTGCCCGCGAGCCGCGCCGCCTCCATGCAGTCGTACAGCGTCCAGATGTACGTGTAGAAGCGCGCCCCCACGTCCTGGATGTCGAAGACGACGGTGTCCACGCCGGACGCTGTGAAGATGTCGGCGAGGGCCTGGCCGGTCTTGAGGTACGTGTCGTAGACGGGCAGGCCGGTCGCCGGGTCGTCGTAGCGGCCCTCGGAGCCGCCCGCCTGGGCGGTGCCGCGGAAGCCGTGCTCGGGGCCGAAGACCGCCGTCAGTTCGACGCGGGGATCCGCGTGCATGACGTCCACGATGTGGCGGACGTCGCGGGTGACGCCGGTGGGGTTGGTGACGATTCCGACGCGCTGCCCCCGCAGGGAGGCGTAACCGGTCGCCGCGAGGTTCTCGAAGCCGGTTCGCCTGCGGCGGGCCGCGGAGGCCGGGGGTGCGCCGGTGATTGATACGGCTGCGGTGGATGCTGCGAGCAGGGTTCGTCTGGGTAGGTGCATGTGACCTCCTTGGACGGGGGCGTCGGCATGGGCACGTTATGTGCTTCCGCCGGATGTGATGAGGCTGCGGGCCGGATGTGGCTGGTCGCGCAGTTCCCCGCGCCCCTGACTTGCTCCAGTCACCCTTCCTTCGAACATACCGACCGGTTAGTCTGTACGCCGCGGGGGCAGAGCCGTGTCGCGTCGCGTCGAAGGAGACCGATGGTGGAAGCCGTTCAGGGTGCCGGTGTGGTTGTCACGGGGGCCGGGGGTGGGATCGGTGCCGCCCTTGCCCGGCGGTTCGCCGCCGAAGGGGCCCGGGTCGTCGTGAACGACCTGGACGCCGAGCGGGCCGAGGCGGTCGCCGCCCAGATCGGTGGTGTCGCGGTACCCGGCGACGCCTCCGCGATCGTGTCCGACGCCCGGGACGCGCTCGGCGGGACGGTCGACGTGTACTGCGCCAACGCCGGTGTCGCCTTCGAGGACGGGGCCGAGGGACTGTCGGCCGACGAGAAGTCCTGGGCGGTGGCCTGGGACGTCAACGTCATGGCCCATGTGCGTGCCGCCGAGGAGCTGCTTCCGGCCTGGCTGGAGCGCGGCAGCGGCCGCTTCGTGTCCACCGTGTCCGCCGCCGGGCTGCTGACGATGATCGGCGCACCCTCCTACAGCGTCACCAAGCACGGCGCGTACGCCTTCGCCGAGTGGCTGTCGCTGACGTACCGGCACCGCGGGGTGAAGGTCCACGCGATCTGTCCGCAGGGCGTGCGCACCGACATGCTGGCCGCCACCGGCAGCGCGGGTGCCCTGGTCCTCCAGCAGACCGCGATCACCCCCGAGGAGGTGGCGGACGCCCTGTTCAAGGGAATCGAGGAGGACCGTTTCCTGATCCTGCCGCACCCCGAGGTCGGCGGCTACTACCAGGCCAGGGCCGCCGATCCGGACCGCTGGCTGACGAACATGAACCACATCCAGCAGAAGTGGGAGACGACCCGGTGACCGACTCCCGCTACGCAGCCAAGCCCTGGCTCGGCCTGCTCAACGACGCCCAGCGTGCCCCCGTCGACCCCGCCGACTCCTTCGTGCACGCCCTGCGCCGGGCCGTCGCCGAGACCCCGGACCGCACCTTCCTCGCCTACTTCGACGGCCGCCTGACCTACCGCGAGGTCGACGAACTGAGCGACTCGGTCGCCGGTCACCTCGCCGCCCGCGGCCTGCAGCGCGGCGACCGGGTCGCCGTCCTGCTGCAGAACTCCCCGCACTTCGTGCTCGCGGTGCTCGGCGCCTGGAAGGCGGGCGCCACCGTGGTGCCCGTCAACCCGATGTACAAGTCGGGGGAGGTCGGCCACGTCCTGCACGACGGTGAGGTGGCCGCGCTGATCTGCTCCGACCGCGCCTGGGACGCGTATCTGCGTGACGCCGCCGCCGACTCGCCGGTACGGATCGCGCTCACCGCATGTGAGCTGGACTTCCAGACCCGCCAGGACGCGCGCGTCCTGACCTTCGAACGGCTGCCGCAGGCCGACGACGCCGACGACCTCACGGAGGTGGCCCGGGCGGGGCACAAGGCACCCGAGAACCGTGACCCGGCTCCGTCCGGCATCGCGCTGATCAGCTACACCTCCGGCACCAGCGGCACCCCCAAGGGCGCCACCAACACGCACGCCAACCTCATGTACAACGCCGAGCGGCAGCGGACGGGCCTGGGTCTGCCCGAGGCACCCGTCTACTTCGCGATGGCGCCCCTGTTCCACATCACCGGGATGGTCTGCCAGTTCGGGGCGTGCCTCGACAGCGCGGGCACCCTGGTGCTGGCCTACCGTTTCGAGTCCGGGGTCGTGCTCGACGCGTTCGCCGAGCACCGGCCGCACTACACGGTCGGCCCGTCGACCGCCTTCATGGCCCTGGCCGCCCACCCCGACGTCACTCCGGACCACTTCTCGTCCTTCGTCACCATCTCCTCCGGCGGCGCCCCGCTGCCGCCCGCCCTGGTGGAGAAGTTCCGGGCCGGCTTCGGGCCGTACATCCGCAACGGGTACGGGCTCACCGAGTGCAGCGCGCCCTGCGCGTCCGTGCCGCCCACCCTCGAGGCCCCGGTCGACCCGGTCTCCGGGACGCTGGCGGTGGGCGTGCCCGGCCCCGACACGGTCGTCCGGATCGTCGACGACCAGGGCGCGGAGGTGCCCTTCGGGGAACAGGGCGAGATCGTCGTACGGGGGCCGCAGGTCGTGCCCGGATACTGGCGGCGCCCGGACGCCACCGCCGAGACCTTCCCCGGCGGCGAGCTGCGCACCGGCGACATAGGCTTCATGGACCCGCAGGGCTGGCTGTACGTCGTCGACCGCAAGAAGGACATGATCAACGCCTCCGGCTTCAAGGTGTGGCCGCGAGAGGTCGAGGACGTCCTGTACACGCACCCCGCGGTGCGCGAGGCGGCCGTCGTCGGGGTGGCCGACGGGTACCGCGGGGAGACCGTCAAGGCGTACATCAGTCTGCGTCCGGGTGCCGAGACGGACCCCGGTGCGCTCGCCGCGTACTGCAAGGAGAGACTGGCCGCTTACAAATACCCGCGTCAGGTGGAGATCCTGCCCGACCTGCCGAAGACGGCGAGTGGGAAGATCCTCCGGCGGGAACTGCGTTCCCGCCCGCAGGGCTAGAAGCGGCAGCCGAAGAACATTACCCGGAAGGCAGGTGGCGGCAGTGCCCAGGACGACGGACGGTGACGGGATCCCCGTGCCGCAGCGGCTGCTGGCCGCCGCCACCCGGCTCTTCGCCGAGCAGGGCTACGACCGCACCTCGGTGCAGGAGATCGTCGAGGCGGCCGGCGTCACCAAGGGAGCGCTGTACCACTACTTCGGCTCCAAGGACGACCTGCTGCACGAGGTGTACGCGCGCGTGCTGCGCGTCCAGCAGGAGAGACTCGACGCCTTCGCGGGCGCCGACGAGCCGATCGAGAAGCGGCTGCGGGGCGCGGCGGCCGACGTCGTCGTCACGACCATCGACAACCTCGACGACGCGATGATCTTCTTCCGCTCGATGCACCACCTGAGCCCCGAGAAGAACAAGCAGGTACGGGCCGAGCGCCGGCGCTACCACGAACGCTTCCGCGCGCTCGTCGAGGAGGGCCAGCAGGCGGGCGTCTTCTCCAGGGCGACCCCGGCGGACCTGGTGGTCGACTACCACTTCGGCTCCGTCCACCACCTCTCCACCTGGTACCGCCCCGACGGCTCGATGAGCCCGCAGGAGGTCGCCGACCACCTCGCGGACCTGCTGCTGCGGGCGCTGCGGCCGTAGGCCTCCCGGCCGGTGGGACCCCGCCCGGCCCCTGCGGACCGCGGGTCGGGCGGCCCCCTCCCAGACCTGACGGAGTTCTGTCAGCCGTTCCACTAGCCGATGATCTCCCTGAAGAACAGAACGGCCGTGGCCGCCGCGCCGCCGCCGACGCTCACCGCGACGGGCCACGCGTTGCCGCCGAGAGCCGCCAGGACGGTGGCGCCGATGCCGACGAGTGCCGCCAGCAGGAACACGATCGCGGCGCGCTGGGTGAGCAGCGGTCCGTCCCGGTCGGACCGCTGACGATCGGGATGTAACACCTCGGTGCTCCTTACCGGGCCGCACGCTCGACGACGTCCACCGGGCGCCGGAACACGGTGGCCCGCTGGTCGTGGTCCGGCAGGGCCCACGGGTCCTGTGCGGGACGCAGCAACGTGAACGCGATCCGCCCGTCCTCGCCGGTCCGGACACCGTGCACGGCCGGTTCCGGCAGGCTGTTGTAGTGGAACGGCGTCGAGAAGTAGTAGGCGCCGGTGTCCGGGACGACGACGATGTCGCCGGGTTCCAGCGGCGGCAGCGCGCGGTCGCGGGCCAGCAGGTCGCCGGCGAAGCAGGCCGGACCCGCGACGTCCTGGCGAACGGGCCGACCCCGCTTGGCCGCGCCGCCCGCGTCGTGTGCCTCGATCCGTACCGGCCAGGCGTCGGGGCCGAACACGGTCCGCGTGGCGACCTGTACACCGGCGTGGGTGACGGCGATCGGCCGGCCGCCCGCGCTCTTGGTGTACTCGACGTACGCCGCCATGAATCCGTTCTTCGCGAGGACGGAGCGTCCGAACTCGGTGACGACCTGGTACCCGCGCTCGAAGAGGGCCGGGGCGTGTACGCCCAGGTACTCGACGTACGTGTCGAAGGTCGGATCGACACCGTCGTCGGCGAAGTTGACGGGCAGCCCCCCGCCGATGTCGATGCCGACCACCCGGCGTTCACCGAGAGAGGCGTTGACCTCCTCGGCGAACTCCACCGCCTGCGCCACCCCACGGGCCATCAGGTCGAGCGGGCAGCCCTGTGATCCGGCGTGCGTGTGGACCCATGTCAGCCACGGATGGTCCCTGAACGCTTGCAGCAACTGCCGTCGGGTGCCCGGATCCGACAGCGGAACACCGAACTTCGAGGTGGCGGTGGCGGTGCTCATCGCGGCGATGGCGCCGCCCCCGACCTGGGAGTTGACACGCACCCCGATGTTCGACGCGGGGCGGCGGCCGGCCAGTGCCCGGTCGATCCTCGCCAGTTCCTGGAAGTTGTCCGCGTTGACGGCCACCCCCAGGGCCAGCGCGCGGTCGAGCTCCGCACGGGTCTTGGCCGGCGAGTCGAAGACGATCCGCTCCGGCGGGAAACCCGCGGCCAGCGCCCGGGCCAGCTCGCCCGCGGTGGCGACCTCACAGCCCATGCCCTCGCGTTCCAGCTCCGTGAGGACGGGCACCAGGCAGTTCGCCTTGGCGGCGAAGGCGTGCAGGACGGAGCCCGGCGCGGGAAGGACACGGCGGAAGGCGCGGTGCAGACTATCGACGGTCGCGGTGACGCCGTCGAGGTCGACGAAGGCGACCAGCAGCGACTGCTCCGGGTCCAGCAGTCCCTGCCGCACCGCCTCCCGCAGAATACGTTCACGCCGCGCGGCGGCGGGGGTCGGACCGTTCATGGTGAGCCCTCCGATGTCGGGATCGCACCGCCCGGGGGAACTCCCGGGCGCCATCCCAGGCTGCTCGCCGCGACCGGACGCCGTCTTCGTCGGGTCGTCAAAGGCTCCGCGGCCACAACGGCGGCCGGGTCCAACGCCGGACGCCGCGGCCCACGGCGTTGTGCGTCACGACGAGAACGGCGCCCTTCGGTGGTGCGGACGGCCAAGGGGCGGACCCGTCGTCCTCGCGGTCACGGCCCCGCCGACGCTCCCGGGCCCGTGCCGTTGCCCCGGTCCCGCAGGCGTAACTGCAACTCGGCCAGCAGCCGGGCATCCGGGCTGTCGAGGTCGAGACCCGAGACCTGGGTGATCCTGCGCAACCGGTACCGCAGGCTGTTGGGGTGCACCCCGAGCGTACGAGAGGCGCTCGCCACGTCCCCGAAACGGTCGAGGTACGCGCGCAGGGTCTCCACGAGGCAGCTTCCGCTGTGCTCCGCGTCGAACGCGGCCAGCCGCGCCACCGACGTCCGGGGCGGCAGCGCCACGTCCCGCAGCGCGTCGACGACCTGCATGACACCGACCGTGTCCGCGACGTCCTCGGCCCGCGCGACGGTGTGCGTTCCCGCGGCCCGAGTGAGCGCCCGGAGCGCCAGCTCGGCGGACCGGCGCGACTCGGCCGCCCGCGCCAGCACCGGGGCCACGTCCCCCAGACCCACTCTCACCGGCGCGCCGGTGGTGGCCCGCAGCTGTCTCGCCAGCGACTCTCCCAGACGTGTCACCTGATCGTCGGCCCGTCGCGGATCGTGGTCCAGCGCACTCACCAGCACCAGGATCCGGCCGCCCGCCGGCACGACCACGGTCCGGTGACCGAACGCGGCGCAGTGCAGGGTGAGCAGCGCGTCCAGCCTCGACGGCTCGTCGTCGGCCGGTCCTGGACCCGCGCCCACCGCCAGCACGGCGCAGGGCTCCCGGGCCGGGAGCGACGCGCGCTCCGCCAGGACGTCGGGTGAGCCGCGTCCCTCCAGCAGCGCCCGGGCCGCGTCCTCCGCCAGCCGGCCGTCCGCGCCGCGGGTGCGGACGTGCAGGAGGTGCGCGGCCGCCGTACGGGTCGCCGCGCGCAGGGCCTCGGAGGCGCCGGGGGCCAGGGGACGGCCGCCGACCGCGGCCACCCAGATCGACCCCAGTACCTCACCGCCCGCCCGGACGGCCCCGACCAGCCGCTCCGGGTTCTCCCCCTGAGCCCTTCGGTACAGCACGTCGTCCGTGCTCCACAGGGCCCGGAAGAACCCGGCCTCACGCATGGCGGCGACCCGCCACGGGGGCACGCGCCGGCCGAGGATGGTCAGCCGGCGCAGCTCGTCCACGTTCTCCTCCGTCGAGGAGTAGGCCAGCACCCGCGACTCCGTGTCCTCGATGGTCACCGCGCCCCCGACCAGCGCGGCCACCGCGTCGGCCAGTCCGTTGAGGTCGCCCGGGGACAGACCGCGGGTGGCGGGCACCGGCGGCGCACCCGCCGAGGCCAGCCCGGCCCGCAGGTCGCCGACCAACTGGGCCCAGGTGCACCAGGCGGTGCGGGAGAGCACCGCGACACCGCTCTCCTCGGCGACCGCCCGCAGTGCCGCGTCGGCCCGCTCGGGGCGCCCGGGGCCGAACACCACGCCGGTCGCGCCCGCGTCGCCCGCCCGGCGCAGCAGATCCACCGCGTGCGCCGATCCCGCGTCGACGCCGACCGCGAGCAGCAGCTCCCGCGGCCGGATCTCGGGGTCCAGCACATCGAGTACGGTGACGCCGGCGACGGCCACCGCCAGGCCGCCGGGAGCCGTGTCCAGTTCCAGGGCCCCCGAGCCCACGACCGACAGCAGCCGTTCCAGAGTCACCTGCGACTGAGCCGCGACGCCCCATCCCGGCACTTCATCCAGGTCCGTCATCGTCCCCCGATCCCCGCCCGCGCCACCGGCCTCGCGCGACCGATCCGCAAGACGTACGACACCACAGACCGGGTGCGCGCTCAACGGCGCACGAAGGCACACCGAGGCACCGCGCACCGCGCAGGGGCGTCGGGCCGGGCGGCGTGGGCGGGGGAGGCCCGCGCCGCCTTCGTCAGGCCCCGCGCCTCACAGGTACTTCTTCAACTCCCGCCGCGCCAGCGACCGCTGGTGCACCTCGTCCGGGCCGTCGGCGATCATCAGGGTGCGGGCGCCGGCGTAGAGCTCGGCCAGCGGGAAGTCCTGGCTGACGCCGCCCGCGCCGTGCAACTGGATCGCGCGGTCGATGATGTCGACGACCGTGCGGGGCGTGTCGATCTTGATGGCCTGGATCTCCGCGTGGGCGCCCCGGTTGCCGACCGTGTCCATCATCCAGGCCGTCTTGAGGACCAGCAGCCGCAGCTGCTCCACGGCGACCCGCGCGTCCGCGATCCAGTTGTGCACCACGCCCTGCTGGGCCAGCGCCTTGCCGAAGGCGTCGCGTGAGACGGCCCGCCTGCACATCAGCTCGATCGCCCGCTCGGCCATGCCGATCAGTCGCATGCAGTGGTGGATGCGGCCGGGACCGAGACGGGCCTGGGCGATGGCGAAGCCGCCGCCCTCCTCGCCGATCAGGTTCGACACCGGCACCCGCGCCCCGTCGAAGACCACCTCGGCGTGGCCGCCGTGGTAGTGGTCCTCGTACCCGAAGACCCGCATGGCGCGCTTCACCGTGACGCCCGGGGTGTCGCGCGGGACCAGGACCATGGACTGCTGACGGCGGATGTCCGCGCCGTCCGGATCGGTCTTGCCCATCACGATGAAGATCTTGCAGTCCGGGTTCATCGCCCCGGAGATGTACCACTTACGGCCGGAGATGACGTACTCGTCGCCCTCCCGCCGGATGTGCGTGGTGATGTTGGTGGCGTCCGAGGAGGCCACGTCCGGCTCGGTCATCGCGAACGCCGAGCGGATCTCGCCCGCCAGCAGCGGCTGGAGCCACTGCTTCTTCTGCTGCTCGTCGCCGAACTGGTTCAGCACCTCCATGTTGCCGGTGTCCGGAGCCGCGCAGTTCGTCGCCGTGGGCGCCAGCTGCGGGGAACGGCCGGTGATCTCGGCGAGGGGCGCGTACTGGAGGTTGGTCAGGCCGGCGCCGTACTCGGAGTCCGGCAGGAAGAGGTTCCACAGACCCTGCCTGCGGGCCTCCGCCTTCAGCTCCTCGACCACGGCCGGGGTGTCCCACGGCGAGGCGAGCCGCTCGCGCTGCTCCTCCACCACCGCCTCGGCCGGGTAGACGTACTCGTCCATGAAGGCGAGCAGCTTGGCGCGCAGTTCCTCGGTGCGCGCGTCGAACGCGAAGTCCATGTCTGTCAGCCTTCCTGAAGGGTGGTCAGGCCGTGCGAGATGAAGACCGGGACCAGGTCGCCGATGCGGTCGAAGCCGCGGCCGACCGTCTGGCCCAGGGTGTAGCGGTAGTGGATGCCCTCCAGGATCACGGCGAGCTTGAACCAGGCGAACGCCGTGTACCAGGAGACAGCCGACACGTCACGGCCCGAGCGCGTCGCGTACCGCTCGATCAGTTCGGCCGGATCCGGGTGTCCGGGGGCCTCGGCGGTCGTCGACACCGGGGAGTCGGGCGTACCGAGCGGCATGCTGTACATCACCAGCAGACCCAGGTCGGTCAGCGGATCGCCGAGCGTCGACATCTCCCAGTCGAGGATGGCCTTGATCCGGTCGTCCTCGCCGATCAGCACGTTGTCGAGCCGGTAGTCGCCGTGCACGACCGCCGGGGCGGGGGAGTGGGGCAGGGCACGGCCGAGCGACGCGTGCAGCTCCTCGATCCCGGCCAGCTCGCGGTTGCGGGAGGCGTCCAACTGCTTGCCCCAGCGCCGCAGCTGCCGGTCCAGGAAGCCCTCCGGCCGGCCGAAGTCGGCGAGACCCACCGCGGCGGGATCCACCGCGTGCAGCTCCACGAGCGTGTCGACCAGCGCGAGGACGGCCTCCCGGGTACGCGCGGGGCCGAGCGGGGCCAGCTGCTCGGCGGTGCGGTACGGGGTGCCCGCGACGAACTCCATGACGTAGAAGGGCGAGCCCAGCACGTCCTCGTCCTCGCACAGCAGCACCGGCCGCGGCACCGGCACATCGGTCGGGTGCAGCGCGCTGATGACCCGGTGCTCGCGCTTCATGTCGTGCGCGGTGGCCAGGACATGGCCGAGCGGGGGCCGTCTGACGACCCAGTTCGCGCTGCCGTCGGAGAGCGCGTACGTGAGGTTCGACCGTCCGCCCTCGATCAGCCGGCCGGTCAACGGACCCTGCACCAGGCCGGGCCGCTCTCGGTCGAGCAGGGCACGCAGCCGGTCGAGATCGAGTCCTGGCGGGTGGTCGGGGCTCATCGGTGCTCCTTACGAGTGCGCGTGCACGGGTCCGCGGCGCGTGAACGGGACTGCTCCATGATGCCGACCGGTCGGTATGTCGTCCAGAGTCGGGACGGAACGTGATCGGAGCCACGATAGGCCGACAGCTCCCCGCCTCGGGCGGCGGGGAGCTGTCGGCGGGCCGCTTCCTGACCGGCGGGTCGGCTCAGTGATCGTCCCAGTGGCCGTCGTGCCGGGCGTGCCGGTGTCCGTCGTGGAGGTAGTCGACGTGGTCGCCGTGCAGCACGCTCTCGTGCCCGCAGTCGTGCCCGTGCCGGTGATCGTGGTCCTCGTGCGGGACGTGTCCTGCGGCCTCGCACTCGTCCCAGTGGCCGTCGTGCGCGCGGTGCAGATGCCCGTCGTGCGCGTAGTCGAGGTGCTCGCCGTGCGGCACCTCGGCGTGCCCGCAGTCCGGGCCGTGGGTGTGCGTGTGGGAGGCGTGTGCGCGGTGAAGGGTGCTCATGGTGCTCGCCTTCGGATGTGGGGGTGGCCGGCTGCTCGCAGGAGGGGTCGAGGTCGAGTCTGCTCGATCGCATAAAGGTCGGCTCGCGGGCCTGCGGCGCAGTGGGCCGACCGGGTCAGCGCCGCCGTGCGGTCCGGGAGGACGGGGTTCCGGTGGCGCGACCTCTACGGGCGAAGGAGACAGGGGAGCCCCTCTGCGGAGACCCCCTAGAAGACGAGCGCCGCCGCGCAGACGGCCAGCGCCACCGTCAGCAGCGCCCCCGTCGTCGCGTGCCGCGGGGTCAGCGCCGGGGTGGGGCTGCTCGTCGCCGACAGGACGCGGATACGGCGGTGGGCGACGAGCAGGAAGCCCAGCCACAGGACGCCGCACAGCGCGCAGACGGTGATCGAGGCCGCCGAGGCCCCGTTGTGCAGCGTGGTCTTCATGGCCAGCAGGGCGGCCACGGTGCTGGACAGGGTCGTACGCCGCCAGGCCAGCCGGGTGCGCTCCGGCTGGAGCCCGGGATCCCGGTCGACGCCCTCCGACGGGGCCGCCCCGCTCACCCGGCCCACCCGACGAGCACCACGAAGACCATCGCGACGGCCACGACCGCGACCGCGATGCTCAGCAACGCCGGGAACCGTGACACCGGCAGATCCTCGCCACGGCGCATGGCCCGTTCGCAGCGCACCCAGTGGTTGACCGCCCGCAGCGAGCACAGCACGCCCGCCGCGAGCAGCGCCAGCGCGAGCCCGACCCGCCAGCCCCAGCGCAGGTCCGGCAGGAACTGGTCCACGGCGAAGCCGCCGCCGATCAGTGCGAGCGCGGTGCGCAGCCAGGCGAGGAAGGTGCGCTCGTTCGCCAGCGAGAAGCGGTAGTCGGGGGTGCCGCCCTCCTGCCGGAGATCCTGCGGGGCGAACCACAACCGAACGTTCCGTGCCAAACCGTTCACGCCGAGGACCCTACCCGGAGCCGCCGCCACGCCCGGATCGGGGCGTCGCCCGTCTCAGCCCGCCGTCTCAGCCCGCCGACCGGTGCGCCTTCAGCCGCTCGTACGCGGCCAGCCCGTCCGGTACCCACTGCCACTCCGGCAGGCGCCGCTCCACCTCGTCCTCGGGCAGGAAGGCGTGCCAGGCCACCTCCTCGGCCTGGGGGCTGACCGGGAGCTCGCAGCGGACCTGGTACACGGCCGACCACCAGGTCCGCCCGGAGCCGTCGTCGTAGAGGAACCGGAAGAGGTGTTCCGGGCGGGGAAGGCCGGTCACCCCCAGTTCCTCCTCGGCCTCGCGCAGGGCCGCGTCGTCGTAGGACTCGCCCGCGCCGACCACGCCGCCGACGAACATGTCGTACAGCGAGGGGAAGACCAGCTTGGTCGGTGTGCGGCGGTGGACGAAGAGCCGGCCCGCCGCGTCCCGGGCCTGGATGAAGACACAGCGGTGGCGCAGGCCCCGCGCGTAGGCCTCGCCGCGCGGGGACTGGCCGATGACCTGGTCGTTCTCGTCGACGATGTCGAGGATCTCGTCAGCAGCGCTCATGACTCCATACAACCTGAGCCGTCAGCGCGGCTGCAGGTCCCTTGCACGTTCGGACGGTGCCATGCCGCGCGGCATGGCCGGGTGCAGGCCCAGCAGGACGATGCCGGCCACGATCGCCGCGAGTCCCGCCGCCTCCCAGGCCAGCGCGCCGGTGTCGGTGCGCAGCCGGTCGCCGAGGAAGCCGACGCCGCAGACGATCCCGGCCAGCGGCTGGGCCGCCGTCAGGGCGGGCAGCGACATGCGCAGGGGCGCCGTCTCGAACGCGCTCTGCACCAGGACCAGTCCGGTGACCCCGAGTGCCAGGACGGCGTACGGCTGCCAGCCGGTCAGTACCTCGAGGAGGCCGCCCTCCGAGAACCGCTGTCCGCTCACCCGGGTCAGGGCGTCCTGAACGCCGTACAGCAGACCGGCCGCCAGCGCCAGCAGAACCGGGCCGGAGCTGAGCCGGGACCGCTTCGCGTACGTCGTGAGCAGCAGCGCGAGGCCGACCATCACGCCGATGATCAGCCAGTGCCGCACTGGGTCGCTGACCGCGTTGCCGCCGCGTGGCTGGCCCGCCACGATGAACGCGGTCACCCCGCCGGCCAGCAGCAGAAGCCCGGCCCAGCCCTGCCGGCCCAGCGGCTGCTGGGTCTGTCTGCGGGAGAGGGCGAGGGCGAACAGCAGGTTCGTCGCGAGGAGTGGTTCGACCAGGGAGATCTCGCCCTTGCCCAGCGCGATCGCGCCGAGCACCATGCCGGCCACCATCAGTCCGATGCCGCCGAGCCAGCGTGGCACCTTCATCAGGTCCACGAGGAGCCGGAGCGACAGGAAGTCGCTCATCGGCGCCTGGCGGGCAGCGTTCTGCTGGAGCACGAACCCGAAGCCCAGACAGCAGGCCGCGCTCACGGCGAGAACAAGAACCAGTACCGACACGCTGCGTACCTCGATCATCCGGCCGGGTAACGGGATGCGTAGGAGCTGACTGTAGTGGCCCAGGGCCCGGCTTGCCCCGGGAGTACCCGGATTCGGGTGGTCGACCCGGTCACGCCGCCCGATCGATCAAAGGCGGGACCACGTCCGTCCTGCCATGGTGCGGTGCCGGACGTGCCCGCGCCATGGCGTACGACACAGCCGCCGCCCCCGACCGGGGCCCGCGCTCCTCCTGTGATTCACAAGTCCGTTGTGAATGAGCGGAGTTGACGCGTGTAACGTGCCGACGGCCCTTGACGGAAACCGTTGGCTGGGGATTGGCTGTGCGTGATCAGCCGACGACAAGCCGCGACGTCCGGACCGGACGACCGGCCGACCCGTCGGCACAACCGACCACGAGCCGCGTCGCGTGAGGAAGTCCCCGCGGTGTCCCCACCCCCGCCCCACGGCCCCGAGGCCTGCCGTTCCGATCACACCGTGCCCGAGGAGGGCGGCCAGCGCCCACCAGGAACCGTGACCGGCATCGCGTCGCCGCCCCCCGCGCCCCGCGACCGCGCCCTCCCTCCGGCCACCCGCGGATCCGCTCGGGCCCGGGCAGTCCCTATGACCCCTCTCACCCGCGCTTCCAGGCGCCGTCCCGCGGAGCCGACGTGATCCGAAAGACAGGACTCAGCCGCAAGCGTGCCGCCGCCCACGCGCTCGACGCAGCCCTGGACGACACCGAACTCGTGTCCGCGCGGGCCGCGCTCGCGCAGGGGCGATGGCAGGTGGCCCGTGCGCTGCTGGCCGCCACGGGCGACGAGTGGGACCGCCGGGGACACCGGGTGACCGTTCTCGCCCTGGAGCCCTACTGCGCCGCCTGGGCCAACGACTGGCTGCTCGCCGAGCCCGACTCGGCCGACGCCGCCGTCCTGCTCGCCCTCGCGCAGGTCCGGCGCGCCCTGCGCGGCAAGGAGGACCCGTCCCGGGCCCGCGAGGCCTGCCGGTCCGCCGCCTCACGCGCGCCCGCCGACCCCACCCCGTGGCTCGGGCTGCTCCTGCTGGAGCACTCCCGGGGCTCCGGTGACGAGGTCGGCCGGCTGTTCGACGAGGTCCGCGAGCGGCACCCCGACCACCACCACGCCCACCATCTGATGGTCGCCCACCTCGCCGAGTTCCGCTCCGACGCCGGACCGGACCCGTTGCACAAGGTCTACGA
The DNA here is from genome assembly GCF_042872365.1 of Streptomyces sp. NPDC005263. Taxonomy (NCBI): domain Bacteria; kingdom Bacillati; phylum Actinomycetota; class Actinomycetes; order Kitasatosporales; family Streptomycetaceae; genus Streptomyces; species Streptomyces sp. NPDC005263. Next base: position 140,954 of record NZ_JBIAKJ010000013.1, read on the forward strand.
CTTCGCCGCCTGGGCCGCCGAACAGGCACCCGCCGACTCCCCGCTCGCGATCCTCCCGGTCGTGGCGCACGCCGAGCGGTACCGCGTCCTCGCCGCCACCGGCCACGAACCCGCCGACCCGGCCGCCTCCCGCCACTGGGCCGGCCGCCGGGCCCGGCAGGTGATGAAGGCCGCCTTCGACTGGTGGCTGGAGTGGGAGCAGGAGGGCCACCCCCGTCGGCTGGTCGACCTGAACTTCCTCGCCCACGCCAAGGTCTACGAGGGCCGGGGCGCCGAGGCCGCCGCCCTGTTCCACCGCATCGGCGAACACCCCGCCCCGGCCCCCTGGTCGTACCCGGACCGGGAGCCGTACCCGGCCTTCCGCGCCGCGCGCGACCACGCGCTCGGTACGGCGTGACGCCCCACCCTCACAGCCGCTGAACAGTCCCCATCAGTTCCCGATCTCCCCATCAGTCCCCGAACAGCCTCGATCAGTCCCCGAACAGTCCCGACAGCCCCACACAGTCCCCGAACAGGACGGTCCTCCCGTGACAACGGACAGCTCCAGCACCAGAAGAACCACCGGCGACGGCAGCATCAGCACGTTCAAGGGCCAGGAGCGGGCCCTGCGCGCCGACCGTCTCGGCACCGGGGGCCTGCTGCTCTCCGTCCTGGCGGCCACCGCGCCCCTCATGGTCGTCGCGGGTGTCATGCCCACCACGTTCGCGGTGATGGGCATCGTCGGACAACCGCTCCTTTTCGTTGTCCTCGGCGTGGTCCTCGTCCTGTTCGGCGTCGGCTACGCGGAGATGAGCCGGCACGTCCACAACGCGGGCGCCTTCTACGCGTACATCTCCCGGGGCCTCGGTGCCACGGCGGGGGCGAGCGCGGCCCTGGTCGCCCTGGTCGCCTACAACGCCCTCCAGGTCGGCATCTACGGGATCTTCGGCTTCGAGGTCTCCGGCCTCTTCTCCACCTACGCCGATCTCCAGATCGCCTGGTGGATACCGGCCCTGCTGGCCGCGCTGGTCGTCGGCGCGCTCGGCTGGCTGAAGATCGACGTCAACGCCCGCGTGCTCGGCGTGCTGCTGGTCATCGAGGTCGCCCTGGTCGTGATCTTCGACATCGCGGCGGTCGCCGATCCCGCCAAGGAGGGCCTGTCCCTGCACGCCTTCAACCCGGACACCCTCAGCGGCGCGGGGGTCGGCACCGCGCTGTGCTTCTGCATCGCGGCCTTCCTCGGCTTCGAGCAGGCACCCGTGTACGCGGAGGAGACCAGCCGACCGCACATCCTGGTGCCGCGCGTGATGTTCCTCGCGGTCGGCGGGGTCGCCGTCTTCTTCGCGCTCAGCAGCTGGGCCCTCACCGTCGCCGCCGGCCCCTCCGCCATCGTCGGCGAGTCGCAGAAGCAGAGCGCCGGACTGCTGTTCTCCCTCACCGAGTCCCGCCTCGGCGGCACCTTCACCGACGTCCTGCACGTCCTGTTCGTGACCGGCATGTTCGCCGCCCTGCTCAGCTTCCACAACGTCGTCGCCCGGTACGCCTTCGCCATGGGCCGCGAGGGCCTGCTGCCGGCCGCGTTCGGTCGTACCACCGGCGCGAGCGGCGCCCCCGGCACCGGGTCGCTGCTCCAGACGGCCGTCTCCGTGGTGATCGTCGTCGCCTTCGCGGTCGCCGACGACAAGCCGGCCGGCGACCCGACCGAACCCGTCCTGCACCTGTTCACCTGGTTCGGCAACATCGGCGCGCTCGGCGTGATCGTGCTGATGGCGGCGGCCTCGTTCTCGGTCGTCGTGTTCTTCGCCCGGCGCGGGGCGGTGGGCGCCCAGGCCTGGCGGCTGCTCACCTCGGTCGTCGCGGGCGTCGCCCTGCTGGTGATCGCGGGCTACACGGTCAAGGACTTCGACGTCCTGGTCGGTGCGGGCCCGGACTCCTCGCTGAGCTGGATCCTGCCCGGCAGCATCGCGCTCGCCCTGATCGTCGGCCTGCTGCAGGGCGTGGTCCTGCGGGCCCGCCGTCCCGAGGCGCACGCCCGCATCGGGCTCGGCAACGAGGCGTTCCAGCTGGAGAAGGCGGCGGAGCGGACGCCGTAGACGCTGAGAGCAGGGTGAGAAGTGGTTACGGAACTCTGACGGGCACCCGCCATCCCTGGCAGGACGGGGACCGCGGGTGTTCGAATGAGAACGTGAACTCCGAGCAGCCCGAGGAACACGGCACGTACCCCGCCGAAGAGCCCGGCACGGACCGCGCCGAGGCACCTGGCACGCACCGCGCCCAGCGACCCGGTACGAACCGCCCCGAGGACCCCGGCATGAGCCGCCCCGAGGAGCCGGGCGCGGACGGCCCCGAGGAACGGGGCGCGCCGGTCGGCCGCCGGGTCTTCCTCGGCACCCTCGGCCTGGGCGCGCTCGGCGTGCTCTCCGCCCCCACCCTGCAACGCGGCCTGGAGGCCTTCCTCGGCAGCGCCGCCGACAAGGACCCGACCGGCCTGACCGGTCTGCTCCCGAACGGCGGCGGCTTCCGCTACTACTCCGTCACGTCCTCCGTGCCCAAGAAGAACGCGGCCACCTACCGCCTCACCGTCGGCGGCCTCGTCGACCACCCACGGTCGTACACGCTGGACGACCTGCGTGACCTGCCGCAGACCCGCATGATCAAGGACGTCCAGTGCGTCACCGGCTGGCGGGTCCCGGACACCCCCTTCGAGGGGGTACGCCTGTCCCGGCTCCTGGACGCGGCGGGGGTGCGCCCCTCGGCCGGCGCGGTGCGCTTCACCTGCTTCGACGGCGCGTACACCGAGAGCCTCACCCTCGACCAGGCCCGCCGTGCGGACGTCCTGGTCGCCCTGCGCATGCAGGACAAGGACATCGGCCACTCCCACGGCGGCCCGGTCCGCCTCTATGTGGCGCCGATGTACTTCTACAAATCCGCCAAGTGGCTGTCCGGCATCACCGTGACCGAGGATGTGAAGCCCGGCTACTGGGAGGAGCGCGGCTACGACGTCGACGCCTGGGTCGGCCGTTCGAACGGCCGCGACGACAAGCCCACGAGTTGACCATGAGCCTGCCCACCGACACCCCGACGCCGCAGGCGTCCCACGTCCGCCGCTTCGGCCCCGCCCAGCGGTGGGTGCACCGCACCACTGCCGCGCTGATGGGCGTGTGCGTGCTGACGGCCGCCTGCCTCTACGTCCCGCAGCTCGCCGAACTCGTCGGCCGCCGCGAGCTGGTGGTCCGCGTCCACGAGTGGGCCGGCCTCGCCCTGCCCGTGCCCGTCCTGGCGGGCCTCGCCTCCCGCGCGTTCCGCGCCGACCTGCGCTTCCTCAACCGCTTCGGCCCGCACGACCGCGTCTGGCTGCGCGCCGCCCTGCACCGCGACAAACGGACCGCGTCCCGCCCGGCCGGCAAGTTCAACGCCGGGCAGAAGGTCTACGCGGCCTGGATCGCCGGCGCCACCCTGGTGATGCTCGGCACGGGCCTTCTGATGTGGTTCACCCACCTCACCCCGATCCAGTGGCGCACCAACGCGACCTTCGTCCACGACTGGCTCGCCCTCACCATCGGCATCGTCCTGGGCGGCCACATCGGCATGGCACTCGGGGACCCGGAGGCCCGCCGCGGCCTGCGCACGGGGAGGGTGAGCCGGGAATGGGCCGAGCGGGAACACCCGCTGTGGCGGCCGTAGCTGATCGCTCCTGGTTCGTCGCGTTGAGCTCGTCGCCCCTGCTGCTTCGCCCTTGCCGCGTTTCTCGCTGACGGATCGTGAGGCGGAGGCCGTCGCCGCCGACGGGTCTTCAGAACGCCTTCAGGGGACACCTTTCGGCCATGCTCGAAATGGGTGGATACCCGCCGACCCTGGCCGCCCCGAGCCCGGTCTCGCAGCCCTCGGCGGCCGGGCCACCCGTACCGACAGTGGAAAGTATGGGCACCGTAAGGGGAATGTGAAGCACTCGCATGCAAATGGGGATGTAACCCACACCGCAGTATTTTGATCCTCACCGGCCTCCGGAAAGCAGTGGCTTGATCTCGTTCCTTCAGGTCCCTGCCCACCGGCGGCACCACCGTGCGCGCTGCGCTGTCCGCCCGGCGGGCGAGAGGGGTTTTCCGTGGGACACATGGACCACTTCAGCGCCGGATGGGTCACGCCCGTCCTGTCCTATGTCATGGCCTGCGTCGGCTCGGCGCTCGGCCTGCGCTGTACCGTCAGAGCCCGTGAGGCCGACGGCGCCTCGAAACGGAACTGGCTGCTGCTGGCCTCGTTCGCGATCGGCTCCGGCATCTGGACCATGCACTTCGTCGCGATGATGGGCTTCGGCGTCGAGGGCACCCCCATCCGCTACGACGTCCCGCTCACCGTCCTCAGCCTCGCCATGTCCATCGGCGTCGTCAGCGCCGGCGTCTTCACCGCCGGGTACGGACGCTCGCGGGTGACGGCGGTGGTGCTCGGCGGACTCGGCACCGGCCTGGGTGTCGCCGCCATGCACTACACCGGCATGGCAGCGCTCAACCTGCACGGCTCCGTCGGCTACGACCCGCTCCTCGTCGCCGCCTCCGTCGTGATCGCCGTCGTCGCCGCGACCGCCGCGCTCACCCTCACCCTCGTGGTGCGCGGCCCCGTCCTCACCGTCGCCGCCGCGCTCGTGATGGGGCTCGCGGTCAGCAGCATGCACTACACGGCGATGTTCGCCGTCCACGTCAGCCTCGCGCCCAGCAGCGCGGAGCTGCCCGGAGCCACCGCCACCGAGTTCCTCTTCCCGCTCGCGGTGCTGCTCGGCTCGTTCCTCTTCCTCGCCTCCGCGTACGTGGCGCTCTCCCCGACCGGCAAGCGCGCCGAGTCCGTCGCCACCGAACTGCTGCGCGAGGTCGAGCTGTCCACCGCGACCACCACGGAGCCCGCCCCCGCCACCTCCGTGACCGCCTGAGCCGTACCCCGGCCCCACCGCACCGCACACACCCCCGAAGAGGTCTCCCCATGCGTGTCACCCCTCCAGCGGCTCGGCTGCGCCCCAGATCGGTCCGGGCCAAGATCGTCGCCCTGCTGATGTTGCCCATCGTGTCCCTGATGGCGCTGTGGGGCTACGCCGCGGTGACCACGGCCTCCAACGTCGGTGACATCCAGCGGGTCAAGAAGGTCAACACCCAACTCCTCGCCCCCGTCGACGAGTTCGTCAGCGCACTGCAGACCGAGCGGACCGCCGCGACGCGTCACGCGGCATCCCGGAGCACGGCCGACCTCGACGCCCTCAAGGCCGCGGGCAAAGCCACCGACGACGCCGCCACCGCACTGCGCAACGGCGCCGACGCCGCCACCGCGGACGCCGAGCTCCTCGACGCCGGGCTGCCCACCCGCATCGACCGGCTGGAGGCCGACGCGCGCGGACTCACCGAGCTGCGCAACCAGGCCGAGGAGAAGGACGCCCCCCAGACGGCGTTCACGGGGTACTCGACCATCATCGAGCACGCCTTCGCCGTCACCGGGGCGCTCACCGGCCAGCACGGCACCGACGCCGCATCCGACGCGCGGGTCGTCCTCGAACTCGCCCGCGCCCGCGACGCCGTGGCCCAGGAACAGGCTCTCCTCGCCGCGGGAAGCGGGGCCGGGAAGCTCACCACTCAGCAGTACACGCAGTTCGTCGGCGCCGTCGCCACCCAGCGGGAGCTGCTGAAACCCGCGATCGCCGACCTGAAGGCGCCCCACCGTGCTGAGTACAACGCGGTGCTGCAGAACGCGAGTTACGCCCAGCTCGCGGCCGGTGAGGACAAGGTGCGCGGCGCCGGGCCCGGCGCCCCGGTCGTCTCCGCGGGCTTCCTGCGCACCTGGGACAAGAGCGCCGACGACGTGCTGAAGGGGCTCGGCGACGCCCAGGCGGACGCCGGCACGAAAGCCATGGCCAGGACGAACCCGTTCGGCTGGGACACCCTGGGCGCCTCCGGCGTCGCCGTCATCCTCGGCCTGGTGGGCGTGCTGCTGTCGCTGCTGGTGTCCGTGGGCGTCGGCCGGGGGCTCATCGTCGAACTGCTCGACCTGCGCGACGACGCCCTCGAAGTCGCCGGGCGCCGGCTGCCGCAGGCCATGCGCCGACTGCACGCCGGGCAGGGCGTGGACATCGACGCGGAGGCCCCGATGCGCCGCCTCGTCGGTGACGAACTCGCCCAGGTGGGCACCGCGCTCACCGCCGTGCAGCGGGCCGCGCTCAAGGCCGCCTCCGAGCGAGCCGAACTGATCAGCGGCATCTCCGGGGTGTACGTCAGCATCGCCCGCCGCGGCCAGGTGCTGCTGCACCGGCAGCTCGACCTGCTCCACCAGCTCGAGCAGCGCCCGCGCGACGCGGCCGAGGTGCAGGAGCTCTACCAGGTCGACTACCTCGCCACCCGGATGCGCCGTCACTCCGAGAGCCTGCTCATCCTCTCCGGCATCGCGCCCGGACGCGGCTGGCGCGACCCCATCCCGCTGGCGGACGTCCTACGGGCCGCCGTCGCGGAGATCGAGCAGCCGGGGCGGGTCCAGATCTGGCCGGTACCGCCCGTCTCCGTCCACGGCGGCTCCGTCGCCGACGTCATCCACCTGCTCGCCGAACTCGTGGAGAACGCGGCCTCGTTCTCACCGCCCAGCGCCCGGGTCCGGCTGCGGGCCGCCCGGGTGCGCGACGGCCTCCTCATCGAGATCGAGGACAGCGGCTTCGGCATGAACGAGGAGGCGCTGGCCGAGGCCAACCGCAAGATCCAGTCCGAGAACATCGACCTGCTCGACGCCAAGCAGATCGGCCTGTTCGTGGTCAACCGCATCGCCGCTCGGCAGGGTTTGAGAGTCGAACTGCGCTCCTCGGCGAGCGGCGGCGCCACGGCGGCCGTCCTCATCCGCGAGAACCTCATACGGGACGACATGCCGGTCCACGACGAGGCGCTCCCCGACGAGCAGGACGGCGGCCGCGCACTGGCCCCCGCGTCGGCGTTGATTCCTCCGCAGCGGGGGTAGGGGGTCGCGCCGCTCGCCGGCCGCCGTGCCGTCTCAGGCTGTGCCGGGGACGCCGAAGTCCAGCAGCACCTTGCACGAGCGGCTCCGGTCGGCGGCCAGCGCGAACGCCGATTCCGCCTCCTCGACCGGGAGCACCGCGCTGACCAGCTCGTCGAACGCCGGCTCGGACGCGAGCAGTTCCAGCGCCTCGTCGAACTCCCCGTCGAAGCGGAACGCGCCCCGCAACTCGATCTCCCGGCTCACCACGAGGTTGCCCGCGAAGGGGCTCGGGCCGGGCGGCAGCATGCCGAGCTGCACGACGACCCCGCCGCGCCGCACCCGCCGCAGACAGGCGTCGAGCCCGGCCGCCACCCCGGACGCCTCCACGGCCACATCCGCGTCCGCCGGCCACCCGGCGTCGTCCGGATCGTCCGCCCGTACGACGGTGTCGGCGCCCGCGGCCGACGCGTACCGCAGCGCCGCCGGGAGCAGGTCCGTCACCGTCACCCGCGCGGCGCCCGCGGCCTTCGCCGCCGCGACCACGAGGCACCCGATGGGACCCGCGCCGGTGACCAGCACGTGCCGTCCGTGTACGTCCCCGGCCCGCCGCACCGCGTGCAGCGCCACCGACAGCGGTTCCGCGAGCGCCGCCCGACGCAGCTCCAGGCCGGCCGGCAGCGACCGCAACTGATCGGCCGGTACGACCACTTGGGCCGCGAAGCCACCCTGGACGTGCGGGAACCGGGCCGCGCTGCCGAGGTAGCGCGTGTCCCGGCAGACGTTCCGACGCCCCTGAACGCACTCCGGGCACACCCCGCAGGGACTCGCCGGGTGCACGGCGACAGCGCTGCCCACGGCGGGACCTGACGCTCCGGCACCGTACGAGACGACCGTCCCGACCACCTCGTGGCCGAGCAGCATCGGCTCCTTGAGCCGGAAGTCACCGACCCCTCCGTGCCGCCAGTAGTGCAGGTCGGACCCGCACACGCCGCCGTAGCGGACGGCGATCAGCGCCTGGCCGGGGCCCGGTGACGGTACCGGCACCTCCTCGACCCGCAGATCGTCCTGACCGTGGATCACACATCCCAGCATCGCCGTCTCCTTCGAGGTCACAGCACGCTCGTCATGCCGCCGTCGACATACAGCACCTGCCCGCCGACGAAGTCCGCGGCGGGCGAGGCGAGGAACAGCACCCCGCCCACCAGGTCCTGGGTACGGCCCCAGCGTCCGGCCGGGGTGCGCCGCCGCACCCAGGCGCTGAACTCCTCGTCCTGGACCAGGGGCCGGGTCAACTCGGTCTCGATGTAGCCCGGGCCCAGACCGTTGACCTGCACGCCGTGCGGTCCCCAGTCCGCGCACATGCCCTTGGTGAGCATCTTCAGCGCGCCCTTGGTGGCGGCGTAGGGCGCGATGCCGGGCCGGGCCACCTCGCTCTGCAGCGAACAGATGTTGATGATCTTGCCGTGGCCGCGTTCCGTCATCCGGCGGGCGGCTTCCCGGCCGACCAGGAAGGCACTGGTCAGGTTGGTGTCCAGGATCCGGTGCCAGTCGGATTCGGCGAACTCCAGGAGCGGGGCGCGCAGTTGCATCCCGGCGTTGTTGACCAGGATGTCGAGCGGGCCCACCCGCTGTTCGACATCCGCGATCCCGGCGGCGACCGACGAGCCGTCGGTCACGTCGAACACGGCCGTGTGGACGTCGCCGGGCAGCCGCGCGGCGGCCTCGGCGAGCCGTTCGCCGTCCCGTCCGTTGAGGACGACCCGGCAGCCCGCCTCCGCGAGCCCGCGGGCCAGCGCCAGCCCGATGCCCCGACTGGAGCCGGTGACCAGGGCCGTGCGGCCGCTGATGTCGAACAGGGGGTGACTCATCGTCGTACTCCTAGATGACCAGGGAAAGCAGCAGCACCAGGCCGCCCGCGACCACGGAGATGATCGTCTCCATGACCGACCAGGTCTTGACGGTCTGACCCACGCTGAGGCCGAAGTACTCCTTCACCAGCCAGAACCCGGCGTCGTTGACATGGCTGAAGAACAGCGAGCCGGCGCCGATGGCCAGGACGAGCAGGGCCGTGTGGGCCGTCGACATGTCGGCCGCGAGCGGGGCCACCAGGCCGGCCGCCGAGATGGTCGCCACGGTCGCCGAACCGGTCGCCAGCCGGATCGCCACCGCGATCAGCCAGGCCAGCAGCAGCGCCGGGATCGACCAGTCCTTGGAGATGTCCAGCACCATCTGGCCGACGCCGGAGTCGATCAGCGTCTGCTTGAAACCACCGCCCGCGCCGACGATCAGCAGGATGCCCGCGATGGGCGCGAGCCCCTTCTCGACCAGCTGGGACACCCGGTCCTTGGCGAACCCGGCGGGCCGCAGCAGGGTGAAGATGCCCACCAGCACCGCGGCGAGCAGCGCGATCAGCGGGGAGCCGGCGACGTCGAAGACCCGCTGCACGGTGTTCTCGGGGTCGTCGATGACGATGTCGACCAGCGCCTTGGCCAGCATCAGGACGACCGGCAGCAGGATCGTGGCCAGGGTCGCGCCGAAGCTGGGACGCCGCTCCAGTTCCTCCGAGGCGCGCGCCGGGATCATGCGCTCGGGCGCCGGGACGTCCACCCAGCGGGCGGCCACCTTCGAGAACAGCGGACCGGCGATGACCACGGTCGGGATGGCGATCAGCACGCCGAGCGCCAGGGTGACGCCGAGGTTGGCCTTGACCGCGTCGATGGCGACCAGCGGGCCGGGGTGCGGCGGGACCAGGCCGTGCATCACGGACAGGCCCGCGAGAGCCGGGATGCCGATCCGCATCAGCGAGTAGTTGCCCCGCTTGGCGACCATGAGGACGACCGGGATCAGCAGCACCACGCCGACCTCGAAGAACAGCGGCAGCCCGATCACCGAGGCGATCAGCACCATCGCCCACGGCATGGTGCGGCCGTTGGCCCGAGCCAGGATCGTGTCGACGATCTGGTCGGCGCCCCCGGAGTCGGCGAGCATCTTGCCGAGGATCGCGCCCAGGGCTATGAGCACGCCGACGCCGGCCACCGTCGATCCGAGTCCGGTGGTGAAGCTGAGAATCGTCTTGTCGAGCGGTGCCCCGGCGAACGCGCCGAGCGCCAGCGTCCCGAGGGTCAGCGACAGGAAGGCGTGCAGCTTGAACTTGGTGATGAGCAGGACGATGACGGCGATGCCCGCCAGAACGGCGATACCCAGCTGAGCATGGCCGGCCGAGGTGATCGGCTCGGGTGCGTCCGCTGCCAGCATCTCGACACTGAGTCTGGTCACGGGGGATTCCCTTGCAGGTACGGGGATTGGGGGAGTGGTACTGCGAGTGGGGGGTGCTGTGGGGGGAGTGGCTACCGGGATGTCTCGGGAAGGGCGTCGAGTGCGTTCGCGGCCCGCTCGGTGATCTGCTCCGGGCTGCCCGTGACGTCCACGACGACCCCGGCCTCGTCCGCGCCGAGCGGCTGGAGCGTGGCGAACTGGGAGTCCAGCAGGGCGGTCGGCATGAAGTGACCCTGGCGATGCGCCATGCGGTCCTCGATCAGCGCCCGTTCACCCGCGAGATGCACGAACACGACGCCCGGCGCCGCGGCCCTGAGCCGGTCACGGTACGACCGCTTCAGCGCCGAGCAGCTCACCACCCCGCCGAGCCCGGCCCTCAGGTGCGCCCAGTCGCCGATGGCATCCAGCCACGGCCACCGGTCCGCGTCCTCGAGCGGGGTACCGGCCGACATCTTCGCGATGTTGGCCGGCGGGTGGAAGTCGTCGCCCTCGGCGTACGGGACGCCCAGCCGGGACGCGAGCAGCGGACCGATCGTGGTCTTGCCCGTGCCCGCGACGCCCATCACCACAACGACGTGAGGGGTACGCATCAATGCCTCGCTGTCTTCTTCGACATCCGACGTCGACATCTGACGTCCGCCACACTGAAACCCATTAGGTACGACGAATTCAAGCCCCTGTAGCAAATAAGTCTGACCTTTTCTGGCCGTGGCGTGTGGCGTGCCCCGTAGGCTGAGTGCATGAGCACATCGGGCCGGGGACTGCACGGCCAGGTACTGGACGCCCTCGGCCCCGAGATCACCGCGGGTGACTATCCGCCGGGCAGCGTCCTGCGCACGGACGAACTCGCCCAGCGCTTCGACGTCTCACGTTCCGTGATGCGCGAGGCGGTGCGGGTCCTGGAGTCCATGCACCTGGTCGAGTCCCGCCGCCGGGTGGGCGTGACCGTGCTGCCCAAGAACGAGTGGAACGTCTACGATCCCCAGGTCATCCGCTGGCGTCTGGCCGGCGCCGACCGCCCGCGCCAACTGCGCTCACTCACGACGCTGCGCTCCGCCGTCGAACCCGTGGCCGCGGGCCTCGCCGCCAGACACGCCACGGCGGAACAGTGCGCCGAACTCACCGAGTGCGCCCTGGGCATGGTGGCCCACTCACGCGGCCACCAACTGGAGGGCTACCTCGTCCACGACATGGCCTTCCACCGGGTGATCCTCAACGCCTCCGGCAACGAGATGTTCGCCCGTCTCGGCGACGTCGTCGCCGAGGTCCTCGCGGGCCGAACCCAGCACGAGGTCATGTTCGAGGACCCCGACCCGGCGGCCGTCACCCTCCACGTCCAGGTCGCCGAGGCGGTCCGCGAGGGCGACGCGTGGCGCGCGGAGGAACTGACCCGCCAGATCACGGTGGGCGCGCTCCACGAACTGGACATACTGGCGCCGTAACCCAACCGGACGTCAACGGCCGTCAACGACCGCCACCGGTCTCCTACTGGTCGAGGAACTCCCCGTCCACGTACACCCAGGCCCCCTCCACCCGCTCGAACCGGCTGCGCTCGTGCAGCGATCCGCCCCGGAACGAGGCCCGGAAGGTCACCGTCCCCGTGGTGTGGAACGCGGACCCCTCCGTCGCCCCCAGGATCTCCAGCCCCGTCCACCGCTGCCCCGGATCGAGGTCGACCCGCGTGGGCCGGGTCCGCGGATGCCAGGTCCGCAGCAGATACGCCGAGTCACCCTTCACGAAGGCGCAGTAGCGGGACCGCATCAGCGCCTCGGCGGTGGGAGCGGCCACGCCCCCGTGGAACCGTCCGCAGCACGCGTCGTACGGCTCGGGCCCCCCGCAGGGGCAGGTACCGGCCAAGCGGGCGGGTCGGGCGGGACGGGAACTGCGTCGGGACATGCGCCCATTGTGCCGCCGCCCCCACCACGCTCGGCCACCGGCCCGTCGCCGGGGCGTCCTACGCGGGCCCGGTGTTGGTCGGCGGATGCGTGGGACGGGCCGGTATCCGCGCGCCCGGCACCGGCAACGGCGGCAGCGCGGTGCCGTACACCCACGCCTCGAACACCTCGTCCAGCGGCTCCGGAGCGAAACGGGCCGCGTGCGCCGTGAACGTCGTCGTGCTCACCACCCCGCCCCGGTGCAGCGTCGCCCACCCGCGCAGGATCCGGAAGAACGCCTCGTCGCCGGTCGCGCACCGCACCGCGTGCAGGGCCAGCCCACCCCGCTGGTAGAGCCGGTCGTCGAACATCGACTTGCGCCCCGGATCGGCCAGCCGCAGGTCCTGAGGCTGAGAGGACAGCAACCGGTGGGCCGCCGCCGCGAGTTGATGAGCCGTACGGTCACCCGACCGCTCCGACCACAGCCACTCGGCGTACTTGGCGAACCCCTCGTTCAGCCAGATGTGCCGCCAGTCGGCGATCGACACACTGTTGCCGAACCACTGGTGCGCCAGCTCGTGCGCCACCAGCCGCTCCGAACCCCGCGCCCCGTCCACATGGTTGGCGCCGAACAGCGACAACCCCTGCGCCTCGACCGGGACATCGAGCTCCTCCTCGGTCACCACCACCGCGTACTCGTCGAACGGGTACGGACCGAACAGCTCCTGGAAGAGGTCCATCATCTGCGGCTGGCGCGCGAAGTCCCGCGAGAACTCCGGCAGCAGGTGCGCCGGAATGTGCCCGTGCTGCGGCACCCCGCCCGGCCCCGGATCGCCCAGCAGCACCGTCTGGTACTTGCCGATGGACAGTCCGACCAGATAGCTGGACGTGGGCGCCGCCTGCTCGTACACCCAGGTGGTCGTCGAGGCCTTCGTCGTCCGGGTCAGCAGCCGCCCGCCCGCCACCACCGCGTACGCCGACGGAGTCGTCACCGAGATCTGGTACGACGCCTTGTCGGCGGGCCGGTCGTTGCACGGGTACCAGGACGGCGCCCCGATCGGCTGGCTCGCCACCAGCGCCCCGTCCTCCAGCTCCTCCCAACCGAGCCCGCCCCAGGGACTGTTCACCGGCGTGGGGTTCCCCGACCAGTGCACCTCCACCGTGAAGGCGGCGCCGGGCCGCACGGGCTTGGCCGGACGGACCCGCAGCCTGCCGCCCCGGTGCGTGTAGTGCGGCTGCCGGCCGTCCACCCGGACCCGGCCGATCTTGAAGTCGGCCAGGTTCAGCTGGAACTCGGCCAGCGGCGACCGTCCCGCGATGGCGTTGATCCGCGCGGTCCCCGACAGCCGGTTGGGAGCCGGGCGGTAGTCCAGCGCGAGTTCGTAGCGGTGCACCCGGTAGCGGGGATCGCCGTTCGCCGGGAAGTACGGGTCCGGACCCACTGACTGCTGAACGGTCACTGCTGCGTCTGCTCCCTGCGCTGTGCTCGGACGTGGTGCCGGTGTGCCGTACGGAAAGCCTGTCCGGTAGATCATGCCGCAGGAACGGGGGCCGGCACGCGCGTTCGCCACCGCTCACCGGCGTTCCTCCGACGCCGCCCTGCACGCGCGCTGATCCGCCGGACAGCGCCTGACCCCGGCCGGTCCGCGCTCAGGAACGCCATGACTCGATCGGGTTGCCCAGCCAGCGGGTGTCGTCCGGAACGGACTCCGCCGCCATCACCAGCGACGCCGGCCCCAGCGTCGTACGGGCGCCGATCGTGCTGCCGGGCAGGACGATTCCGCCAGGGCCCAAGGTGGCGCCCTCACGGAGGACCACAGTATCCGTCCGCAAGATCCGGTCGTGGAAGAGGTGCGTCTGCAGCACACAGCCCCGGTTCACGGTCGCCGCGTCCTCGAGCGTCACCAGGTCGGTCTCGGGCAGCCAGTAGCTCTCCACCCACACACCCCGGCCGATCCGGGCGCCCAGCCCACGCAGCCACGCCGTCAGCACCGGCGTACCGGGCACCGAACCCGCCAGCCACGGCACCGCCAGCACCTCCACGAAGGTGTCCGCCAGCTCGTTGCGCCACACGAAGGAACTCCACAGCGGATGCTCCCCGCTGCGGTGGCGCCCCACCAGCACCCACTTGGCCACCACGGACACCAGGCCCGCCACGAACCCGGCCCCGAGCAGCACCAGCCCCGACAGCAGCGGCGCCCACCCGCCCAGCGCGCCGGCCGACCCGAGCGCGCACAGCGCGGCCACCGTCAGCACGGCCAGCGCCGCCGAGCAGAACACCGGCACCAGTCGGCACAGCTCCACCAGCCCACGCGCCCACAACAGCCGGGCCGGCGGGTCGTACGTCCTGCTCTGGTCGCCGCCGGACGCCGCCCGCGGCAGCTTCATCGGCGGCAGGCCCAGGTATGAGCTGCCCTTCTTCGCCTTCTTCGGCGTGGCCGACAGCACCCCCACAAGACCGCCGTCCGGCACGGACCGTCCCGGCGCGGTCATCCCCGAGTTCCCGAGGAAGGCCCGCCGGCCGATCTCCGCCCGGCCGATCCGCATCCAGCCGCCACCGAGCTCGTACGGCGCGGTCAGCGTGTCGTCGGCCAGGAACGCGCCCTCACCGACCGTCGTCAGGCTGGGCAGCGCCAGCACCGTCGACACCTCGGCGCCCCGACCGATCCGCATCCCCAGCAGCCGCAGCCACACCGGCGTGATGAGCCCGGCGTACAGCGGGAACAGCATCTCCCGCGAGCGGTCCATCAGCTGGGTGACCGTCCACGCCTGCCAGCCGATCCGGCTGTGCGTGGGATGCGTGCCCTCGCGCAGGCCCAGACTGAGCAGCCGTACCGCGACCAGGAGCAGCAGCGCGTACGCCAGCCCGAAGGCGAGGGTCGCCGGCACCAGGCCGAGCGCGACACCCGAGGCCGTCACCTCCGGCGTCACGAACCAGCGGCCCACCAGGAGCGCGGCCGCGCCCGCCAGCACCGGCAGCGCACTGAGCGCGAAGCCCGACAGGCCGTACATCACACGCCAGTACGTGCCCCGCGCCGGCCGCTCCTTGGGCCAGTTCCGCTTGGCCTTGCCGAGCTTGACCGCGGGGGCGCCCGCCCACCGCTGCCCGGTCGGAATCTGAGCGGTGACCGCGGAACCCGGCGCCACCTCGGCCCGCTTGCCCACCCGGGCCCCGGGGAAGAGGATGCTGCGGGTGCCGACCACGGCGTGCGCGCCCACCTTGACCGGGCCGATCTCCAGCCGGTCGCCGTCCAGCCACCAGCCGGACAGGTCCACCTCGGACTCCACGGCAGCGCCCCGGCCCAGCTTGAGCATGCCGGTGACCGGCGGCAGCGAGTGCAGATCCACCTCCGGTCCGACCTTGGCGCCCAGCGCCCGCGCGTACCGCTCAAGCCACGACCCGGTCAGCGAGGTCGCCCCGCTGAACTCGGCCAGCCGTTCGGCGGCCCACAACCGCAGGTGCACGCTGCCACCGCGCGCGTACCGCCCTGGCCTGACCCCCTTGAGGAGCAGCCGTGCCCCGCCCGCGGCGATCGCGAGCCGCCCCGGCGGGCTGAAGAGGAGCAGTGCCCCGCCGCCGACGAGCCACCACGGCCCGGTCGGCAGCCAGGAGTACCCGGGCAGCAGGTTCCCGAACGCGGCAAGCACGACGGTCCAGCGCAGCCCGAGCACGGTGAACAGGGGGAGCAGCAGCAGGAGCTGGGCCACCTGGGCGCGCACCGGAACCGGAGCGACGACCCGCGTGGCACCGTCGTCCTGTGCCGATTCCTCCAGATGCCGGGCCAGCTTCCGCAGCACCGGCTGCTGGTAGATGTCGAGGACGGCGGCGCTCGGGTAGCGGGTGCGCAGCCGCGTGGTCAGCTGGGCCGCGGCGAGACTGCCGCCGCCGATGGCGAAGAAGTCGTCCCGCGCGCTCGTCACGGGGATGCCGAGCACCTCGCTCCACTGCTCGGCCAGCCAGGCCTCGGTGCCGTAGAGCTGCTCGACGGGACCGTTGCCCTCCAGCTCCTTCAGCGGCCACGGCAGGGCGTTCCGGTCGACCTTGCCGCTGGTCCGGGTCGGCAGCTCGGCGACCGGCGCGAGCAGCGGCACGAGGGCTGCGGGCAGCTCCGCGCGCAGCCTCTCGACGGCCGTCGCATGGTCCCAGCCGTCCTGGGTGACGACATACCCGACCAGCAGCTGATTGCCGCTGCGGGCGGTCCGTACGGCGGCGGCGGCCCCGGCGACACCGGGCAGCGCCTGCAGCGCCGCGTCCACCTCGCCGAGCTCGATGCGCCGCCCGCCGAGCTTGATCTGCTCGTCGGCCCGCCCGAGGAACACCAGTCCCTCGGGCTCCGCCTTGACCAGGTCACCGCTGCGGTACGCCCGCTCCCAGCCCAGGGACTCCAGCGGCGCGTACTTCTCCGCGTCCTTGTCGGCGTCGAGGTACCGGGCGAGGCCGACCCCGCCGATCACCAGCTGACCGCTGGCGCCCATCGGCACCGGCTCCCCGGCGTCGTCGACGACCGCCAGCTCCCAGCCGTCCAGCGGCAGCCCGATCCGGATCGGCTCCTCGCCGCTCAGCAGCGAGGCACAGGCCACCACGGTCGCCTCGGTGGGCCCGTAGGTGTTCCACACCTCGCGCCCCTCCGTCACCACCCGCTGCGTCAGCTCGGGCGGGCACGCCTCACCACCGAAGATCAGCAGCCGTACGTCGTTGAGGGTCTCCGGCTCCCACAGCGCGGCCAGCGTCGGCACCGTAGACACCACGGTGATCTCCTGCTCGACCAGCCAGGGCCCGAGGTCGGCTCCACTCCTGACCTGGGCACGCGGCACCGGCACCAGACAGGCCCCGTACCGCCATGCCAGCCACATCTCCTCGCAGGACGCGTCGAACGCGACCGACAACCCGGCCATGACCCGGTCCCCGGGCCCGATCGGGTCCTCCGTGAGGAACAGCGCGGCCTCGGCGTCCACGAATGCGGCGGCGCTGCGGTGGCTGACGGCGACACCCTTGGGCTTCCCGGTGGACCCCGAGGTGAAGATGATCCAGGCGTCGTGCTCGATGCCGGGACGCGCGGCGGGAGCCTCGGACCGGCCGTGCACGGTCAGTTCGTGCCCGCCCCCGACGACGGCCCGCACCGCCGCCTCCCCGAACACCAATTCGGCCCGCTCGTCCGGGTCCTCCGCGTCCACGGGCACATAGGCGGCACCCGCGGCCAGCACGGCGAGGATCGCCACGTACAGGTCATTGGTCCCGGACGGCACCCGGACCCCCACGCGGTCACCGAGACCCACTCCGGCGTGCGCCAGCCGCCGCCGCAGTCTCTCCACCTCCGCGGCCAGTGCGCGGTAGGTGAGCTGCGTCGTGCCGTCGTCCAGGGCGAGTTCGTTCGGATACGACCGTACGGAAGCGTCGAAGACGTCCACGAGCGTGCGCGGGGAGGCCGCCGGCCCCCCGGAAAAACGTGCTGTGTCGCCGAACCGTTCGCGGATCTCTTCGTCGAGCAGACCGAGAGCGCTGCTCTCGTGTGTGGCTGCCATCGGGTCCTCGCGTCTCGTTCCCGGAAGCCCGGGGCGCCGGCGGGTCCGCAGGTCTGCCTGGGGTTGTCCGGTCCAGCTCACGTAACAAGCCGGAAATTTTAGTACGAAGTTAGGTTCAGCCGTTTGGAACGGCCACCCGGGGCGGCCGTTCGAGGGGGCCCGGCAGTCCTGCGTACGGCGATGACCAGCACGTTCGTACCGGAAGGAGAGATCCCGCACACTCGTCGGCGATCCCACCAGCGGCGACGTGGACCAGGACCGCGGACGGACCCCCAAAAAAGCAGAAGACCCCTGGTCAACAGGGGTCTTCGGGAGGTACTTCCGTCAGAAGTACGTCTGTGTCCGAGGGGGGACTTGAACCCCCACGCCCGATAAAGGGCACTAGCACCTCAAGCTAGCGCGTCTGCCATTCCGCCACCCGGACAAGGTGTCTGTCGCGTGCGGGGTGACCCCGCGGCGACAGAGAAAACATTACCAGGCTTCGACAGGCCCCTGATCACCCCCCGGCCCACCGAGCGCACCCCCTCCGTGCGTGAACGGGGTGTGACGGGCCGGGAGCGCCCTTGGGGTGCGGCCGGGGTGAGGGGGAGGATGACAGGGACCACCAGCGGCGACAGTGCGGGAGGAAGCAGCGTGAGCGAGACGGACAGCGCCAGGGGCGTCACCGGCGAGGACGAGGTCGTGGACCTCTGCCGCGAACTGATCCAGATCGACACCAGCAACTACGGCGACCACTCGGGACCCGGCGAACGCAGGGCGGCCGAGTACGTCGCCGAGAAGCTCGCCGAGGTGGGGCTCGAACCGGAGATCTTCGAATCGCACCCGGGGCGCGCCTCGACGGTGGCCCGGATCGAGGGCGAGGACTCGTCCCGGCCCGCGCTGCTCATCCACGGCCACACCGACGTCGTACCGGCCAACGCCGACGACTGGACCCACCACCCCTTCTCCGGCGAGATCGCGGACGGGTGCGTGTGGGGGCGCGGCGCGGTCGACATGAAGGACATGGACGCGATGACCCTGGCGGTCGTCCGGGACCGGCTGCGCAGCGGGCGCAGGCCCCCGCGCGACATCGTCCTCGCCTTCCTCGCCGACGAGGAGGCGGGCGGCACGTACGGCGCCAAGCACCTCGTCAAGAACCACCCCGCTCTCTTCGACGGCGTCACCGAGGCGATCAGCGAGGTCGGCGGGTTCTCGTTCACCGTGAGCGAGCAGCGGCGGCTCTATCTGATCCAGACGGCCGAGAAGGGCATGCACTGGATGAAGCTGACCGTGGCCGGCACCGCCGGGCACGGGTCGATGATCCACCGGGACAACGCCATCACCGAACTGTCGGAGGCCGTCGCCCGGCTCGGCCGGCACACCTTCCCGGTGCGGGTCACCAAGACCACCCGGGCCTTCCTCGACGAACTCGGCGACGCGCTCGGCACCCCCCTCGACCCGGAGGACATGGAGTCGACCCTCGCCCGGCTCGGCGGCATCGCCAAGCTCATCGGCGCGACCCTCAGCAACACGGCCAACCCCACCCAGCTGGGCGCCGGTTACAAGGTCAACGTCATCCCGGGCGAAGCCACCGCGCACGTCGACGGACGGTTCCTGCCGGGGCACGAGGAGGAGTTCCTCGCCGACCTGGACCGCATCCTCGGTCCGAACGTGCGACGCGAGGACGTGCACTCCGACAAGGCTCTGGAGACCACCTTCGACGGGGCGCTGGTGGAGGCGATGCAGTCCTCGCTGCTGGCCGAGGACCCGACGGCACAGGCGGTCCCCTACATGCTCTCCGGCGGGACGGACGCCAAGTCCTTCGACGACCTGGGCATCCGGGGCTTCGGCTTCGCACCTCTCCAGCTGCCGCCCGAGCTGGACTTCGCGGGCATGTTCCACGGAGTCGACGAGCGCGTCCCGGTGGAGGGGCTCAAGTTCGGCGTGCGAGTGCTCGACAGGTTCATCGATGCGTCCTGAATTCGCCCACTGAAACGAAACTTCAGCATTCGGGCGCCCGTACGGAATCGACTGAGAAGAGTGAATGCGACGATAAGCTCGTAGCTCGATTACTCCTTCCTCGTTACAGGTGATGCGATCCGCTACATGGGATCGCATTGCCAACGAGGAGGAATAATGATCAAGAACATCTTCACTGCCGCCGCTGTCACCGGTGGTCTGGTTCTCGCGGGTGCGGGCATGGCCGTTGCCGACTCCGGTGCCCAGGGTGCCGCCGTGCACTCCCCGGGCGTCCTGTCCGGCAACGTGGTCCAGGTTCCGGTCCACGTCCCGGTGAACGCCTGTGGCAACACTGTCTCCGTGATCGGGCTGCTGAACCCCGCGTTCGGCAACACCTGCATCAACAAGTGACGTTGTGCGTCGCCTCGTGAGGGGCTGAGCCGGTCGGCCTCGGAGCGCACGCCCTGCGCCCCGAGGCCGACCGGCCATAAACAGCTCCTCACGGTTATGCGTTCTTTCTGAACGTCGAGATTCCGGGACAATGTCGAAGGCAGGGATTCAGTAATGCGACAGGTCACCCGCAAGGGCCTGATGACCGTGGCCGCCGCGACCGGTGTGATCGCCGCCACCGGCGGTGCCGCGCACGCCGGCTCGGGCGCGAGCGGGTCGAGCGTCGACTCGCCCGGCGTGCTGTCGGGCAACTCGGTGCAGGCGCCGGTGCACGCGCCGGTGAACGTCTGCGGCAACACGGTCAACGTCGTCGGGCTCCTCAACCCGGCGATGGGCAACAAGTGCGTCAACACCGACGTCCGGGCCGGCGGCGGCGACTCGGGCGGTTATGGCGACGACTCCGGCGGCTACGGCGACGATTCCGGCGGTTACGGCGACGACTCGGGCGGCTACGGAAGCCATGGCGGTCACTCCGGTCATGGAGGCCATGGCGGTCACTCCGGCAACGGCGGCGGCTATGGCGGCCACGGCGGCTATGGCGGCCACGGCGGTCATGACGGGTCCGGCGGCTCGCACGCCGGCGGTCACACCGGTGGCTCGCCGGGCGTCGGATCCGGCAATCACGTCGAGGTGCCGATCGACGCACCGGTGAACGTCTGCGGCAACACCGTCGACCTCATCGGGATCGGCAACGCCACCGCGGCCGCCGACTGCGAGAACGGCGACGGTGTCGGCGGCGGACACCCGGGCACGCCTCCGGGCGGCGGCGACAGGACGACCCCGCCCAGCGGTTCCGAGCACCCGGGTCACCCCGGCACTCCGGGCCACCCGGGCACTCCGGGTCACCCCGGCACTCCGGGTCACCCCGGTCACCCGGGCGACTCGGGCGGCCCGGTGGAGCCCAGCCGCCCCGGAAACCCGAACACCAACCCGAACACCCCTCACGCCCCGAACGACGGGACGCAGGTCGGCTCCTCGCACGCCAACCAGCCCGGAGCCCGCTTCGTGGCGACCCAGTCGGCGGGCGGCACCGCGCAGCTCGCGCACACCGGCAGCGACCTGCCGATGGGCCTCGTCCTGCCGATGGGCGCGGGTGCGCTGCTGGCAGGCACCCTGATCTACCGGAAGGCCCGCGCCTCCGCGTAGACACACAAGCCGCGGCCTAGACCCACAAGCCGCGCGGAGGGATACCAGCACCGCGAGATCTCCCCGGCGTTGCACACGACGGAGCGGGCCCTGCCTAGGTGGGGCCCGCACCGTTTCGTCGCCTCAGCTCACCAGGTGGCGCGAACCTGACGGATGATCCTCCGCCGCAACCGCACCCTGCGGCTGCCGTCGCGCATCAGGCTCAGGCGGTCCAACTCCCAGTGACCGTACTCGGCATGGTCCGTCAGTAGACGTGTGGCGTCCTTGCGGGATACCCCGCGCGGTACGTAGACGTCGACAAATTCGTATTCCGGCATCGCATCTATTGTGCGGGCTGGGGCCCGGTACGGATAGCGTCTGCACTATGTCTGATGCTGCGCAGCCCACCGCTGCCGAGGTACGAGCCGCCGCCGAGGCGGTCAAGACCGCGCTCGACCGCCACCTGGCCGCGGTCGAACGCAGGTCGGGGGAGGACGACCCGGCCGTCTACGAGGCGTTCAACGAGCTGGCCGCGGCCGCCGAAACCTACGACGAACTGCTCTACGACCGATACGACGAGGTCACACCCTTCGAGATCCCCGGAGCGGACGACTCGCTCCCGCCGTACACGGGCCCCGAGGAACCGAACGCCCTCAGTGTGCTGATTCGCCGCGACTACGCCGTCGTGGAGCCGCAGCGGCTGTTGGCGCAGGCCCAGCGGATCGAGGCGGCGGACGAGGAGGCCGGCAACGGCGCGGGGGCCTCCGGCACGGTCCACGGAGCTCTGGGGCTGCTGTTCGGCGAGTTCGAACCGGACGAGATCGCTTCCCGGCACAAGGAGTTCGGCCTGGAGGAGGGCGACTCCACCCTCTGGGTGACGGCAGCCGACGAAGCGCCCGAGCCCGGAGAGTGGCTGGAGGCCCCGTTCGAGCAGGCCGACGCCCAGCGAGTGGTCTGCCGCTTCGACGTCAGCGCGGTCTTCGACGACGAGATCGACGACGAACCCGACGACCTCGAAGCGGACCTGGACGAGGACGAGGACCTGGAACCCCTGGACGCTGACCGCTGAGCGCCCCCACGGGCGAGGACGACGTCTGAGAACCAAGGCGGCGGTCCCGGAGGCTGAACCTCCAGGACCGCCGCCGTTCTGCTGCCGTCGTGCTCAGCCGGCCACCGGCACCTGCGGCGCCAGCAGAACGGGCAACCGAGTCGTACGAGGCTTGGCGAGGACCTCGGCGACCGCCCGGGGCAGAGCCTGCTCCGCGCCGTGCACCACGGACAGATGCCGCTCCGCCCGCCCGAACGCCGTGTAGACCCACGGTCGGCTGAGTGCCTGCGCCGCGTCACCTGGCAGCACCACGACCACCGCCGGCCACCGGCCCCCTACCGCCTGATGCGCGGTCAGCGCCCACCCGTGCCGCAGATCCTGCTCGACCCGCTCCCTCGGTACGACGACGGCCTCGCCGGCGCACGACAGATGCAGCCCGTCGGCGTCGGCCGTGACCACGTGGCCCGGCAACGTACGCCCGGGCGTGGGGGAGTAGGCGATCCGGTCGCCGGGGTCGAAACCGCCGAAGCGGCCCGGGCCCGGGTTGAGCCGCTCCTTGAGAACCACGTTCAGCGCGCGGGTGCCCGCCGCACCGCCGTGGCCCGGCGTGATCACCTGGGTGTCCTCGGCGGGCACGCCGATGGCCCGCGGCACCGAGTCCGCGACGAGCTGCACGGTCCGGTGCACGGCCTCACCCGCGTCCCGCGCCGGCACGATCACGACCTCCTTGCCAGGGGCCTCGACCTGGTTCAGCTCGCCAATGCCGATGCCGGACACCAGCTCGCCCAGCGGCCCGGGATCCGGCCGCCGCGAGGCGACCTGCGGGCAGACCCGGGCGGCCAGCAGGTCCGCGAACACCCGCCCGGGACCGACGGACCACAGCACCGCGGGATCCCCGGCCAGCACCAGCCGGGCACCGTCCGGCAGCGACTCGGACAGCAGGGCCGCCGTCTCGACGTCCAGCTGAGGCGCGTCCAGGACGACGAGCAGATCGAGGTCGAACGCGCCCTCGGCATCCCGTCCCGGCCCCTCGGCCCCGGACAGCAGCCCCGCGACCGTCACGACACCGGGCAAGCCGCCGCCGGACGACTCCTCCCGCTCCGTCGCCCCGCCCGACAGGGACGCGAACCGGTCACGCCCCAGCGGACCGTGGGCGGCGGCCCAGGCCCGCAGCCCGAGCTCCCCCGCAGCACCCAGCAGCGCCGCGGGCTCGGCCAGCGAGGACTCGCCGCCGGTGTGCAGCACGAGCCCGTGGCGGGCCACCGCGCGGATCAGCTCTCCGGCGGACCCGCCGGCCGAGTCCGCGATCCGTTCCCACTCCCCGTCCGAACCGTCCTTCTTCGGCACGGAGTTGATCAGCCGGGCCAGACCGTCGGCGAGGCTCTCCTCCGCGAGGGCGTACCGCTCCAGCCCCACAAGGACACGAACCGGCCGCTCCTCTTCCTCGTCCTCCTCGTCCTCCTCGTCGTCCCCCCGCGCGGACACTCCAGGCTCCTCCAGGGCGTCCTGGAAGGCCAGGGCATCGCCCTCGGCGAGGGTCTCCTGGATGGCCGCGTCCGGATCCGGCACGCCCCGCTGGGAGAGCGCCGCGACCAGGGCGGGCATCTCCAGGACGGTGTGCCCCGCCAGGGCGGCCTGCTCCAGCAGCCACACCGTGACGGCCCGCCCGCGCCGCTCGTCGTCCGGCCCGCACTCCGCGCCCAGCAGCGCCCGCGCGAACCCGTCGGCCTGCTCGGGCCGCACCCCGCCGACCCGCAACAACTGCCAGGGGTCCGCCCGCAGCCGTTCACCGGCGCCCTCGCCGAGCACCGCGGCGACCTGACCCGCGAGCCCGTCCGGCGCACCCCCCTGGACCAGCACACCCCGCACGGCCTCAACAACTTCCGCCGCCGGAACGGCAGCCTCCAAGCGGACCTGCGGCTTCACCTCCGGCTCCGGCACGTATCCACGAGACACCGGCTCCTTGACGACCGCCGCGGCCGTCACCACCGGCTTCTCACCACTCTCCACGGCCCGCACGGCCGCGAGCAGATCGGCGGCCGTGCCACTGAGCTTCGTCCCGGCGGCGATCGGCGCCTTCTCGGCCTTCCGCTTCGCGATCCGCTCCCGCTCCAGCCGCTGAGCGGCGAGCTCGGCCGCGGCCTCCGACACCTGACCCGCGTCCTCACCAGCGTCCGCGGCATCCGGTGTCTTACCCGTGACGCCCTCCTCCAGGTCCTCAGCGGGCTCCGGCTCCGTGCTCACAGCGTGCTCCAGTCGTGATCGGGATAGCGGTGCACGGGCGCCGACACATCGTCGAGCGCCCGGCAGATCTCGTCAGGAAGACTAAGGGCCTCCACTGACAACGCCGCCGTGAGCTGCTGCGCGTTGCGCGCGCCCACGATCGGCGCGGCCACTCCTGGCCGGTCCCTGATCCAGGCGAGGGCCACCTGGAGCGGCGTCACAGCGAGCCCGTCCGCCGCCGTCGTCACGGCGTCCACGATCCGGGTCGCCGTGTCGTCGAGATACGGCGCGACGAACGGCGCCAGATGCTCCGAGGCGCCCCGCGAGTCGGCCGGCGTCGAGTGCCGGTACTTGCCGGTGAGCACCCCACGCCCGAGCGGCGACGAAGGAAGCATGCCGATCCCGAGGTCCAGCGCGGCGGGCAGCACCTCCCGCTCGACACCGCGCTGGAGCAGCGAGTACTCCAACTGCGTACTGGCCAGCCGGGTCCGGCTGCCCGGCGCCGACATCTGCCACGTCGCCGCCTTGGCGAGCTGCCAGCCACAGAAGTTCGACACCCCGACATACCGGGCCCGCCCGCTGCTGACCGCCAGATCCAGCGCTTGGAGGCTCTCCTCCAACGGCGTGTCCGGATCGAAGGCGTGGATGTGCCACACATCGACGTAGTCCGTGCCGAGCCGGGCCAGCGAGGCGTCCAGCGCGGCGAGCAGATGCCCGCGCGACCCGTCGAACCGACGGTCGGGATCCGGCACGCTCCCGGCCTTCGTGGAGATGACCAGGTCCCGACGAGGCACCAGGCCTTCTATGAGACGTCCGAGCAGATACTCGGCCTCCCCGTCGCCGTACACATCCGCCGTGTCGACAAGACTCCCGCCGGCTTCCCAGAAGGTCTTCAAGAGGTCCGCGGCGTCATGCTCATCGGTGTCCCGCCCCCAGGTCAGGGTGCCGAGCCCGATGCGGGACACACGCAGGCCAGTGCGGCCGAGATGCCTCTGCTCCATGAACGCCGAGATTACTGGCCAGAACCTGCCATGTGGGTGCCTGTGGATAACCAGTTCGGTCCCCCCGCACCCACCCACGGCCGGAAGGGAGCATGTCGCCGCACCCGCCCACGGCGCGAAGGGGCCGGGTCGGGGGTGTCCGCCCGCAGCGGTTGTCGCGTCAACACCGCCCACCCCCCAACAAACCGATTCCGCGACGTTCCGAGGACGGACACCCCCG
>NZ_JBIAKJ010000014.1:0-135627 GCF_042872365.1 Streptomyces sp. NPDC005263
GCGGGGGGCGCCCCCCCCCCCCCCCCCGCGCGCCGCGCCGCGTGGCGCCGGGGGCTCTACCGCCCCCGGGGCCAACCCCCCCCCCCCCCGGGGGGGGGGGGGCCCCCCGGGGGCCCCCCCACCGCCGTTCGGTCGTGCTGTGCCGTTCCGGCATCCGCCTCTAGGCGGACACCTCCGACCGGTCCCCGCCCCACAGGGTGTGGAACGAGCCGTCCCGGTCGGTCCGGCGGTAGGTGTGGGCGCCGAAGAAGTCCCGCTGCCCCTGGGTGAGTGCGGCGGGCAGACGCTCGGCGCGCAGGGCGTCGTAGTAGGCGAGGGCCGCGGCGAAGCCCGGGGTCGGGACGCCCTGGCGGGTCGCGGCGATGATGACCTCGCGCCAGTCGTCCTGGGCGGCGGCGATCTCCTGGGCGAACGTGTCGTCGGACAGCAGGCTGGGCAGGTCGGCGCGGGTGTCGTAGGCCGCGCGGATACGGTCCAGGAAGGCGGCGCGGATGATGCAGCCGCCCCGCCAGATCGCGGACACGGAACCCAGGTCGATGTTCCAGTCGTACTCTTCGCTGCCGGCCGAGATCTCGTGGAAGCCCTGCGTGTACGACACGATCTTCGAGGCGTACAGCGCCTGCTCCACCCGGTCGGCGAAGGCACCGGCCTCCGACGGGCTCAGCGCGGTCGCCTTCGGCCCGGCCAGGCCGCGGGAGGCCTCGCGCAGTGCCGCGTGGCCGGAGAGGGAACGGGCGAACACCGCCTCCGCGATACCGGAGACCGGAACGCCGAGGTCCAGGGCGATCTGGACGGTCCAGCGGCCGGTGCCCTTCTGCTCGGCCTGGTCAACCAGCACGTCCACGAAGGGCTTGCCGGTGCTCGCGTCCACGTGGGACAGCACCTCGGCCGTGATCTCGATCAGGTAGGAGTCCAGGCGGCCGGTGTTCCAGGTGCGGAAGATCTCCGCGATCTGCGCGGGCTCGTACCCGGCGACGTCGCGCAGCAGTTGGTACGCCTCACCGATCAGCTGCATGTCGGCGTACTCGATGCCGTTGTGCACCATCTTCACGAAGTGCCCGGCGCCGTCGGGACCGACGTGCGTCACACAGGGCGACCCGTCCGCCGCCTTCGCGGAGATCTTCTCCAGCATCGGGCCGAGGGAGTCGTACGACTCGACGGGACCGCCCGGCATGATGCTCGGTCCGTGCAGCGCGCCCTCCTCGCCGCCGGAGACGCCCATGCCGACGAAGTGGATGCCCTGTTCGCGCAGTTCACGCTCGCGGCGTCGGGTGTCCGCGAAGTGCGCGTTGCCGCCGTCGATGATCATGTCGCCGGGCTCAAGGAGCGGGGCGAACTCCTGGATCACCGCGTCGGTGGGCTCGCCCGCCTTGACCATGACGACCAGACGGCGCGGCCGTTCCAGCGCGGCGACGAACTCCTTGGCGGTCTCGGCCGCGATGAAGTCGCCCTCGCTGCCGAACTCCTCGACCAGGGCGTGCGTACGCGACGCCGTCCGGTTGTGCAGGGCGACCGTGTAGCCGTTGCGGGCGAAGTTGCGGGCGAGGTTGCGGCCCATGACCGCGAGTCCCGTGACGCCGATCTGGGCTGTAGTGCTCATGCGGTGTGGCTCCTAAAGGATCCCGTGGAGGATTCCGGTCGTCGGGGCTGTCGGTCGTACCGCCAGTCTGCCCCACCGACCATCGTGACGTGCCGGTACACCGTCCGCGCATCCGGGCCGTTCGGTGTTCCGCAGGCAGATACGCACAGGAGGCCCCACCTTCCTCAGACGTTTCGCAACTACCGTTTTTTCCCGGTTCGCTTCGCCCGAAGCGCGGCCGATTGCCGCCTTGTCATGGCCTGTTCGCGGCACTTACTTTTGCCCCTTCCGACGCATGTGTAGGGGGCTTTCCATGGCCGTACGCGGCCGGCACCGCCGGTATCAGCCGAACAGGATCAACCGAGCCTCGCTCACCGTCACGGCGGGCGGCGCCGGAATGGCGATCCCGCTCATCGGCACCGGCATGGCCCAGGCCGCCGACGTGGAAACCTGGAACAAGGTCGCCGCCTGCGAGTCGACCAACGACTGGAACATCAACTCCGGCAACGGCTTCTACGGCGGGCTGCAGTTCACCCAGTCCACCTGGGAGGCGTACGGCGGCACGCGGTACGCGCCGCGAGCGGATCTGGCCACCCGGGACCAGCAGATCGCCGTGGCGGAGAAGGTGCTCGACGCGCAGGGGCCCGGCGCCTGGCCGCAGTGCTCCGTGCGGGCCGGGCTGACCCGGGGCGGGAGCACCCCGGACGTCCGTCCCGCCGGCTATCGCGACAGCGGCTCCCGCGGCGCCACCACCGAGAGGTCGGACGGCGCCGACGGCAAGAAGCAGGACAGTGCCACGGGCCGGAGGTCGGGTGCCTCCGCCCCCGACGTGCAGCCGCAGACCACGCCCCAGTCCCGGGCCGGGACCGCGCAGATGTACACGGTGGTCCGCGGCGACTCGCTGTCCGCCATCGCCGACACCGAGCGCGTCCGGGGCGGCTGGCAGGGGCTGTACACGGCCAACCGGAAGACCATCGGCTCGGACCCGGATCTGATCATGCCGGGGCAGCGGCTGAGTCTGCGAGGTCAGGACACCGGCACCACGACGCCCCGGGCGGGCGCCGAGTCCACCGAGAAGACGTCGTCCTCCCGGACTCACGACAAGAAGTCCAGCACAAAGGACAAGAAGTCCCGCACCCAGCACAGACCGTCCCGCACACGGGACAGCCATGACACCGCGGAGAAGGCCACCCACAGCGGTTCGATGGTCGCGCCGGTCGGCGCGGGCACCGGAACGCCGTACCACCAGGCCGGCTCCTCCTGGTCGAAGGGCTACCACACCGGCGTCGACTTCCCCGTGCCCACCGGCACGTCCGTGAAGGCGGTCGGGGCGGGCACGGTCGTCAGCGCCGGCTGGGAGGGCTCCTTCGGGTACCAGGTGGTGATCCGGCACTCCGACGGCCGCTACAGCCAGTACGCCCACCTGTCGGCGATCTCCGTGCGGTCCGGGCAGACGGTCGGCGGCGGCCAGCGGATCGGCCGCTCGGGGTCCACCGGCAACAGCACGGGCCCGCATCTGCACTTCGAGGTGCGGACGGGGCCCGGCTTCGGTACCGACATCGACCCGGTGGCCTATCTGAGGGCCGGCGGCGTCAGGATGTGACCCGCGTACGGCGCCGGTCGGGGACCGGCAGCGGGATGTACGGGCCGCCGTAGAAGGGCCCGTAGAGGTTCAGCGCGTTGTCGGGCACCGACGGCTCCGGCTCCTCGTGCCCGCCGCTCAGGGCGGCGGGCGCCGGGATGATCACGCCCTCCGGGGCGTCGGCCGGGACCGGGACGACCACGTCCTGCGCGGCTGGTGCCGGGACGAGGTCCGCGGGCGCGAGCGACGGGACGAGCACGCTGCCCCGCAGCGCCGCGACCCGCTGTTCCGGCAGCAGCGCCAGGAGCCCCTCGGCCAGGTCCCCGGCGGCGACCGGCCCAGCGGGGCTGGACCCGGCGCCGGCGGGCTGGGCGTCGGCGGGCTCGGGGAGCGTCGGCGTCGCCTGCTCCTCGGCGTGGGTGCGCGCGATCCGCTCCGTGGTCAGGAGGATCAGACCGCCCGCCGCGACCACACCGCAGCCCAGGGCGAGCGCGGTGCCCGTCGTGCCGTAGCGGAAGGTTTCGCCGAACATCGTGATGCCGACCGCGGCCGCCACCACCGGGTTGACGACCGTGAGCGTCGCCAGCGGGGCCGCGAGACCGGCGCCCCGGTAGGCGGCCTGCGACAGCATCATGCCGGCCGTGGCCAGCACGCCTATCACGGCCAGGGAGGGCACATCGGCCGCGGAGACGCCACCGGCCCAGTCGACGGCGACCGTCTTCGTGAACACCGAGGACATGCCGAAGGCGATGCCGGACGCCGTCGCGAGCAGGATGCTGCGCACCGCCGGGTGCCGGTGGGCGGCCCGGCCCGCGATCATCAGCGTGACCACCGCGCCGGCGGTGACCACGGCCACGACCACCCGCTGGGTGGTGTCCAGCGACTGCGCCTCGGACGCGCCGACCAGCGACAGCAGACCGGCCAGACCCGCCGTCGCCATGATCGCGCCCCGCCAGGCGGTCGCCCCGGCCCTGCGGCCCACGAACAGGGCCGCCATCGGCAGGGCGAACACTATGGTCAGCGCGCCGAGCGGCTGGACCAGGCTCAGCGGGCCGTAGGCGAGCGCCACCACGTGCAGCAGTCCGCCGAGACCGTTCAGGGCGACCGCCGCCCACCAGCCCGGGCGGCGCAGCGGCGCGTACTGTTCGTCGGGCGAGGACACCGCGACCTGCTCCTGCACGATCGCTCCGGCCGCGTAGGCCACGGCGGAGACGAGCGACAGCAGCACGGACAACGCGAGGGCACTCATCAGTTGCTCCTCTGCGTGAGGCGGGGGCGGGGCGCCCGGCGCGACGAACGGTCGGCTTCCATACGCAACACGATCCCGTGAAAACTTCTTCCCGTCGTCGTCCCTGAGCAGGCAATGGGTCCTACTGCCGATGGAGTACGAAACGGGCGCCATCATCCCCAAGGTGGGGTATCCGGGTCGGGCCCCTCCGGGTTGCGACCCCGAGGGGCCTTGGTACTACTGCTCTTCGTGGACCTCGACCCCGACCTCGCCGCGCTCCGCCCACTCGGCGGCTTCTTCGCCCTGCGCACGACCGGAGGGCGGCGACCACCGCTGCCGACGCTCGAACGTGTGTATGAGGAAGGGGCGTCGGATGGTTCTGGACATTCTATAACTTTCCGCGTCAACAAGGTGGTGAACGCCCTCCGCGCCCCCGAGGTGCGGATCGGGGCCTCCGTGGCCCACCAGGGCCTCGCCGCACGCCTCTGGTCGACGGCGCTGGGCTGCGCCGCCCTCTACGAGCGGGTCCCCGACCTCGACCCGCGGCTGCTGCACTGGGACCCGGACGGCACCGCCCCCGACGACCTGTGGCTGACCGCCCTACGGCCCCTGCCCGCGGACGTGGAGACCCTCACCGACGTCGTCCTGACCGCCCACCTGCGACCGTTGACCGACCTCCTGCACACCCGTCACCGCTTGGCCGAGGGCCTGCTGTGGGGCAACGCGGCCTCCGCGCTGACGGGCGCCGCCCGCCAGCTGGACGGCTGGGCGCGGGCGCACGGTCGTACGGACGTCGGCGAGCGGGCCCGCGAACTCACGGCGGGGTTGCTCGCCCACCCTCTCCTGGCCGGCACCGGCACCCTGACCGGCACCGCGTTCCGGCGCCGCAGCTGCTGCCTCTACTACCGCGTCCCCGGCGGCGGGGTCTGCGGTGACTGTTGCTTCCTACGAACCCCGCGCTCTTCCCCACGCGCGTCATCTGGGTGACCATGAAGACCATGAAGGCAATCAGCGGCTGAGAGACAGGGGGTTCCGGGTGCGAGTGGGACTGCTGACCCGGGAGTACCCGCCGGACGTGTACGGCGGTGCGGGTGTCCATGTCGAGTTCCTCGCCCGGGAGCTGAGATCCCTCGTCGATCTGGACGTGCACTGCTGGGGAGAGGGCCGCGCGGAGGGCGTGATCCGGCATCGCCCCTGGTCGGCGCTGGACACCGCCAACGACGCGCTGCGCACCTTCTCCGTGGACCTCGCCATGACGGCCGGCCTCGAAGGCCGCGACCTGGTCCACTCGCACACCTGGTACGCCAACCTGGCCGGCCATCTCGGCAAGCTGCTGTACGGCATCCCGCACGTGGTGACCGCGCACTCCCTGGAGCCCCTGCGCCCCTGGAAGGCCGAGCAGCTCGGCGGCGGATACGCCCTGTCCAGCTGGGCCGAGCGCACCGCGATCGAGAGCGCCGACGCGGTGGTCGCCGTCTCGGGTGCCATGCGCGAGGACATCCTCGGCTGCTACCCGGCGCTGGATCCGGCCAAGGTCCACATCGTGCACAACGGCATCGACACCACCCTCTACCGGCCCGACCCCGGCACCGACGCGCTGCGCCGCATCGGCCTCGACCCCGACCGCCCGTACGTTCTGTTCGTCGGCCGTATCACCCGCCAGAAGGGCGTGCCCCATCTGCTGCGGGCGGTGCGGAAGATCGACCCGGCGGCCCAGGTCGTGCTGTGCGCGGGTGCCCCCGACACTCCGGAGATCGACCAGGAGTTCCGGGACCTCTTCGGGGAACTCAGCCGCGTCCGCGAGGGCGTGCACTGGATCCCGCAGATGCTGCCGCGGCCCGAGGTGATCCAGCTCCTCACGCACGCCGCCGTGTTCGTCTGCCCCTCGGTGTACGAACCCCTCGGGATCGTCAACCTCGAGGCGATGGCCTGCGGGACTCCTGTCGTGGCCTCCCGGGTCGGCGGGATCCCCGAGGCCGTGGAGGACGGCGGGACGGGGGTACTCGTCCCCGTGGACGACGATTTCGAGGCGGGCCTCGCGCAGGCGTTGGACACGGTGCTCGGTGATCCGGTGGCCGCTCGGGCGATGGGTGAGGCCGGGCGGGAGCGCGCGGTGGGCGAGTTCGGCTGGGACGCGGTCGCCCGTCGTACGGTCCGGCTCTACGAGGAGATCGTCAAGCAAGCGTAAGCCGCCCCGTGCGAGGGCAGGCATGGGTCAAACCAGCGTGAGGGGAGCGGCCATGCGTCGTGGTGGTCCTTCGGTGCTCGGCATCGTACTGGCGGGCGGAGAAGGCAAGCGGCTGATGCCGCTGACCGCGGACCGCGCGAAACCGGCGGTCACCTTCGGCGGCACGTACCGCCTGGTCGACTTCGTGCTGTCCAACCTCGTCAATGCCGACGTCCTGCGCATCTGCGTGCTCACGCAGTACAAGTCGCACTCGCTGGACCGGCACATCACCACCACCTGGCGGATGTCCAGTCTGCTCGGCAACTACATCACTCCGGTCCCTGCCCAGCAGCGCCTCGGCCCCCGCTGGTACCTGGGCAGTGCGGACGCGATTCTGCAGTCCCTGAACCTCATCTACGACGAGCGCCCCGAGTACGTCGCCGTCTTCGGCGCCGACCACGTCTACCGCATGGACCCGCGCCAGATGGTCAACCAGCACATCGAGAGCGGCGCGGGCGTGACGGTGGCCGGCATACGCGTCCCGCGCGGCGAGTCGTCCGCGTTCGGCGTGATCACCCCCGGCTCGGACGGCCAGACGGTCGAGCGGTTCCTGGAGAAGCCCGCCGACCCGCCCGGTCTGGCCGACGACCCGGAGAGCGTGTTCGCCTCCATGGGCAACTACATCTTCACCACCAAGGCCCTCATCGAGGCGCTGCAGCGGGACTCCGAGGACCCGCAGTCCGTGCACGACATGGGCGGCTCGATCCTGCCCCAGCTCACCGGCCGGGGCGAGGCCCACCTGTACGACTTCAGCGCCAACCACGTCCCCGGCGAGACCACCCGCGACCAGGGATACTGGCGTGACGTGGGCACCCTGGACGCGTACTACGACGCCCACATGGACCTCATCGCCGAGCGGCCCGCGTTCAACCTCTACAACCGGCAGTGGCCCATCTACACCCACTCCGGCCAGCTCTCCCCGGCCCGTTTCAACGCCGGTGGCATCGCCAGCGAGTCCATCATCAGCGCGGGCTGCCTGATCCGGGGCCAGGTCACCCGGTCGGTGCTCTCGCCGGGGGTGGTGGTCGACCCGGGTGCGGTCGTCCAGGGCTCGGTGCTGCACGACAACGTGCACATCGGGCGGGGCGCGGTGGTGCGGGGCGCCGTCCTGGACAAGAACGTCGAGGTGCCCCCGGGGGCGACGATCGGCGTCAACCCGGAGCGGGACGCGGAGCTCTACACGGTTTCCAAGGGCGGGGTGATCGCGCTCGGGAAGGGGCAGCGGGTGCCCTGACCTCTCAGGGCGGCCCCGATGACCGGTGCGCACCGGGGCCGCCGCGACGTCACGTCGTGATGCCCTCTGGACGGTGGGTGGAATGCGTGTTGTCATGCCAACTCCGTAGCATGACAACGTTGTTATGGGGGTTCAGTGCACCGCACCCGCCTCAGAAACCGACTCTCCTTACTCCTCGCCGCGCTCCTCGGCCTCGCCGGGCTGACCGCGGCACCCGCCCTGGCCGACGACGCGGTCGAGGCCCGTGGGCTGAAGGGTGAGTACTACACCCAGTCCGCCCCCGGCGCCTTCGACTTCCACGAGCTCAAGGCCACCACCTTCGACCCGGCCATCGACTTCGACACCCTGGAGCCGCGGCTCGCCGCCGCCACCGGCCGCGCGGACGACGTCAGCGTCCGCTGGACCGGCCGGATCGTGCCGGAGCGGACCGGTCCGCACACCTTCTCGGTGATCGGCGACAACGGCTTCCGGCTGTGGATCGACGGCAGGCTCCTCATCGACCACTGGGTCGACGACTGGGACCGCGAACAGACCGCCACCCCGATCGAGCTGACCGCCGGCACCGCCTACGACATCAAGATCGAGTACTTCGAGCACTACGGCGGCTCCAACCTCCACCTGCGCTGGACCGAGCCCGGCGGCAGCAAGGAGGCCGTCCCGCAGTCGGCCTTCCGGCTGCCCGCCGGGTTCGACTACGACGGGCCGATCGCGACCACCGTCCTCGGTGACGGCCGCACCCTGAGGCTCGACTTCGCCCAGCGCCTCGCCCCGCCCCCGGCCGGTCTGGCCGACCACCTCGAAGCGGTGATCGGCGGCGCCGCATGGCCGCTCGGCGCGGTCAAGCCGGACCCCGCGGACCCGAGCGCCCTGCTCGTCGCCCTCGACCAACCCGTCGTCGGCAACAAGACCGGCACCGCACGCGGCACGGCCGACCTCCGCTACGACGGGAACGGCGGCCTCACCGACACCGGGGGCGACGTTGTCGGGGCGTTCTGGAGCAGCGGCTCCAACCACTCCACGTACCAGCTGCGCACCCGCTGGGCCGACGAGGTCGGACCGGACAACGCCCACCCCGAGTACCCGCGCCCGCAGCTGACCCGTGACGCCTGGCGCAATCTCAACGGGCGCTGGCAGTTCGCCGCGGCCAAGGCGGGGGAGGGGCCGCCCGTCGGCAGGAACCTGGCGGAGCGCGTCCTGGTGCCCTACCCCGTCGAGTCCCAGCTCTCCGGCATCGAGCGGCACGAGGACCGCATGTGGTACCGGCGTACCTTCACGGTCCCCGCCGACTGGCACATCGGCTCGGGCAAGCGACTGCGGCTCAACTTCGGCGCGGTCGACTGGCGCTCCGAGGTCTACGTCAACGGCACGAAGGTCGCCGAGCACCAGGGCGGCTACGACAAGTTCGGCGCCGACGTCACCGACGCGCTCAAGCCCGGCCGCACCCAGGAGCTGATCGTCGGTGTCTACGACCCGACGGACGCGGTGAACGGCGAGAACCCGCCCCTGGGCAAGCAGCGCCTGGACCCGAGCGGGATCTGGTACACCCCGAGCTCCGGCATCTGGCAGACGGTGTGGATGGAGCCGGTGGCGCGCGACCACGTCGGCTCGCTCAAGCTGACCCCGGACGTCGACGCCGGCCGGCTCACGGTCGAGGCGCAGGGGGTCCGTCCCGGCGTACCGATCACGGCGACGGCGTACGACGGCGGACGCAGGGTCGCCACGGCGCG
This sequence comes from Streptomyces sp. NPDC005263, assembly GCF_042872365.1. Lineage (NCBI taxonomy): Bacteria > Bacillati > Actinomycetota > Actinomycetes > Kitasatosporales > Streptomycetaceae > Streptomyces > Streptomyces sp. NPDC005263. The sequence goes on from NZ_JBIAKJ010000014.1 coordinate 9,578, forward strand.
CGGCCGGACCGGCGGGCCGCTGACCCTGACGATCGAGAACCCGCGTCTGTGGTCGCCCGACGATCCGTTCCTCTACGACCTGAGGGTGACCGTCGGCACCGACCGGGTGGGCAGCTACTTCGGCATGCGCTCCATCACCGTCCACCAGGTGAACGGTGTCCCGCGTACCCTCCTCAACGGTCAGCCGGTCTTCATGATGGCCACCCTCGACCAGGGCTTCTGGCCGGACGGACTGCACACCGCGCCGACCGACGAGGCCCTCGCCTCCGACCTGAGGGTCCACAAGAAGCTGGGCTTCAACGCGGTCCGCAAGCACATCAAGGTCGAGCCCGACCGCTGGTTCTACTGGGCCGACCGGCTGGGTCTCCTGGTGTGGCAGGACATGCCCGCGATGACCGCGGGAGTGAACCCGAGCGCCGCCGCCCGCGCCGAGTACGAGCGGGAGATGAAGGAGCTGATCGACGAGCACGTCAGCAGCCCGTCGGTGGTCATGTGGGTGACCTTCAACGAGGGCTGGGGCCAGTACGACGTCGGGCGCGTCGCCGAGCAGGCCAAGGCCTGGGACCCGACCCGGCTGGTCAACAACCAGTCGGGCCTCAACCTCGGAGCCGACGGCGACGCCGGCGACATCATGGACGAGCACGGCTACCCCAGCCCCGCCCTGCCGCCCCGCCCGGACGGCAGACGGGCCCTGGTCAGCGGCGAGTACGGCGGACTGGGACTGGCGGTGCCGGGACACGCCTGGTCGGTCCAGCAGTCGTACGTCGACGTCGACCCGGCGACCTACACCGACGACTACCTGACCAAGCTCGACGAGGTACGCGCCCTGGCCTGCCGGGGCGGCAACGGTGCCGTCTACACGCAGATCTCGGACGTGGAGGGTGAGCTGAACGGTCTGCTGACCTACGACCGGAAGGTGCTGAAGCCGGACGTGGCGCGGCTGAAGGCCGCTCACCGGGCGCTGATCCGGGACGCCTCCCGGGCCACGCCCGCCGGCTGCCCCGCGCACTGAGGCGCCCGCGAAAAACGGATGTGACCACAGACGGCCCACGAGTCCCGCCTCTTCCGAGAGGCGGGACTTAATCTGCTTTTAACTGTGCGTAGCATGACCGTGCTTGACCGTAATCGCCTGTGGGCGGTTGACTGCTGACTCACCCGTCGTCGAAGCGAGGCAAGCCATTGACTTCTCACCTGCTGGCCCCTCTCGACCTGGCGTTCTGGAACATGGAATCCGCCGAGCACCCGATGCACCTGGGCGCACTCGGCGTCTTCACGGCCCAGTCGCCCAGCGCCGCCGCCCACGCCGCCGACCTGCTCGCCGCCCGGGCCGCCGCGGTGCCCGGGCTGCGGATGCGGATCCGGGACGTGTGGCCCCTGGGCTTCCCGACCGCGTTCGGCGGGGCCGCCCGGGAGCCCGATCCCGACTTCGACCCGCTCGACCACGTCACGCTGGGCGCGCCCACCGCGGACTTCCAGGCCGAGGCCGGCCGCCTCATGCAGCGGCCGCTGGAGCGCGGTCGGCCGCCCTGGGAGGTACATGTGCTGCCGGGACAGGACGGCCTCTCGTTCGCCGTGCTGTTCAAGTTCCACCACGCCCTGGCCGACGGACTGCGCGCACTGACGCTCGCCGCCGCCGTCCTGGACCCGATGGACATGCCCGCGCCGCGCCCCCGTCCCGTCGAGCCGCCGCGCGGTCTCGTCCTCCCGGACGTCCGCACACTGCCGAACGTCCTGCGCGGCGTCCTGGCCGGTGCCCTCTCGGACGTGGGCCGCGCGCTCGACATCGGCGCCTCCGTCGCCCTCTCCACCCTGGACGTGCGGTCCTCCGCCGCCCTCACCGCCGGGTCCACCGGCACCCGCCGCACCGCCGGAGTGGTCATCGACCTCGACGATGTGCACCGTGTCCGCAAGGTCGTCGGCGGCACCGTCAACGACGTCCTGATCGCGGTCGTCGCGGGCGCCCTGCGCCGCTGGCTCGACGAGCGCGGCGACGGCAGCGAGGGTGTGGCGCCCCGCGCCCTGATCCCGGTCTCCAAGCGCCGCCCGCGCACCGCCCACCCGCAGGGCAACCGGCTCTCCGGCTACCTGATGCGGCTGCCCGTCTCCGATCCCGACCCGCTTCGGCGCCTCGCGACGGTTCGCGCGGCCATGGACCGCAACAAGGACGCCGGCCCCAACCGGGGCCCGGGGGCCGTCGCCCTGCTCGCCGACCATGTGCCGGCGCTGGGCCACCGGCTCGGCGGACCGCTGGTCGGCCAGGCCGCCCGGCTCTGGTTCGACATCCTGGTGACCAGCGTGCCCCTGCCGAGCATCGGACTGAAGCTCGGCGGCAACCCGGTCACCGCGGTGTACCCCTTCGCCCCGCTGGCCCGCGGCCAGTCCCTCGCCGTCGCGATCTCGACCTACCGCGGACGCGTCCACTACGGCCTGGTCGCCGACGCCCACGCCGTCCCCGACCTGGACCGGCTGGCCCGCGCCCTCACCGAGGAGGTCGAGACGCTCATCACCGCCTGCGAGGCGTGATCCTCGCGGTTTGGCGCCGCGGCCCGACCCTGTCGTAAAATTCGCCGTTCGAAAGCGGACGCCGTCGGAGCGCCGCGCGGAAGACCCAGGGAACGGCAGCGGCCATGACGGTGACAGACAACGGCTCGGCGACCACGGACGAGGTGGTGTACGGGCCCGGCATCGACCCGGAGCGGCTGGCCGTCTGCCTGAGCGTGCTCGACGAACTCGACAAGCTGGACGTCGACCACCCCGACGCGATCGCCGTGCGCCGGGCCACCGCCGGCATCTACCGCACCGTGAAGCAGCGCCGCCGCCAGGAGCGCCGAGCCGCCAAGACCGCCCACGACAAGGCGGTCACGGAGGCCACCGCGACCGGCTCCGCCCAGCGCATCGACGACGAGACGGAGGGCATCCTGCCGTCGTCGGCCACCGAGGAGGGCAGGATCGCGGGGATCCTCCAGCGACCCCGCTCCTGCTACACCTGCAAGGCCCGGTTCGTGGAGGTCGACTACTTCTACCACCAGCTGTGTCCCGACTGCGCACGGCTGAACCGCTCCAAGCGCGACGCCCGCGCCGACCTCACCGGCAAGCGCGCCCTGCTCACCGGCGGCCGCGCCAAGATCGGCATGTACATCGCGCTGCGGCTGCTGCGCGACGGCGCGCACACGACGATCACCACGCGCTTCCCCAAGGACGCCATCCGCCGCTTCAAGGCCATGGACGACTCGGGGGACTGGATGCACCGCCTGGAGGTCGTCGGCATCGACCTGCGCGACCCGGCGCAGGCCGTGACCCTCGCCGACCAGGTCGCCGAGGCGGGGCAGCTCGACATCCTCATCAACAACGCGACCCAGACCGTGCGCCGTCTGCCCTCCGCCTACGCCGCCCTGGTCGACGGCGAGGGCGCCCCGCTGCCCGCCGGCGAACTGCCCGCCCACCACGTCATCGGCGCCTTCGGCTCCGGCGCGGTCGACGGCCTCGCCGCGCTGCCCGTCGGCATCAGCGGCCTCGACGCACAGCAGGTCGCCGACCTCGCCCTGGTCGCGGGCAACGCCAGCGTCGCCCGGCACCTCGACGGCACCGCCATCGACGCGGGCGGCCTCGTCCCCGACGTCGTCGACAGCAACACCTGGGTGCAGACCATCGAGCAGATCTCCCCCGTGGAGCTCCTCGAGACCCAGCTGTGCAACTACACCGCGCCGTTCATCCTGATCAGCAAGCTCCGTCCGGTCATGGCCGAGGCCGCCAGGAAGACGCCGAGCGGACGTGCGTACGTCGTGAACGTCTCGGCGATGGAGGGCGTCTTCGGCCGCGGCTACAAGGGCGCGGGCCATCCGAACACGAACGCCGCCAAGGCCGCGATGAACATGGTGACGCGGACCAGCGCGCAGGAGATGTTCCAGTCCGACGGCATCCTCATGACCTCGGTCGACACCGGCTGGATCACCGACGAACGCCCCCACTACGACAAGCTGCGCCTCGCCGAGGAGGGCTTCCACGCCCCGCTCGACCTGGTCGACGGCGCCGCCCGCGTCTACGACCCGATCGTGCGCGGTGAGGAGGGCGAGGACGTGTACGGCGTCTTCCTGAAGGACTACGCGCCGGGCAAGTGGTAACAGTCGCGCGCCGGGCATGAGCCGTGCGTGAGGCGGTCGGTGGCGCCGGGATCAACCGCGGGGCCCGGCGGGCCGGTCGTGCGGTTCCCCGCGTCCCACGGGTGCCGTGTGGGCGGGCCGGACCCGGGTCCCGCCGTCCACCAGCAGATCGGCGCCGGTGACCCAGCGCGCGGCGTCCGACGCCAGCCACAGCACCGCCCGTGCCACGTCCTCGGGCTCGCCGATCCGTCCGAGCGGCAGTCCCGCCGCGATCTCCGTCTCCGCCGGTTCCCAGACGAACCGGGCCATCTCGGTCCGCACCAGCCCGGGGGAGACGGAGTTGACGCGCACCTTTGGCGCGAGCTCGCCCGCGAGTTGCCCGGTGAGGTGGAGCAACGCGGCCTTGCTGGTGCCGTACGCGCCCACGTGCGGACCGACGTGGCCCGCCCCCTCCGTGCAGATGTTGACCACCGAGCCCCCGTGCTCCCGCATCCAGCCCCGCCACGCCTGCTGGACGAGCCGCAGCGGTGCCTCGACGTTGACGGTGAAGGCGGTGCCCCACAGGTCCGGGTCGGCTTCCATGAGCGGCCCGTACGGCTGGTTGGTCGCCGCGTTGTTGACCAGTACGTCGAAGCGGCCGAACTCGCGCAGCACCAGCTCGGTGACCCGCTCCGGATGACCCGGGTCGGCGACGCTGCCCGCCAGTCCGATGCCGCCCAGTTCCTCGGCGGTCCGGCGCACGTCGTCGCCGTCCCGAGCGGTCACGCACACCAGCGCGCCGGCCGCGGCCAACTGCGCCGCCACGGCCCGCCCGATCCCCCGTGTCGCCCCGGTGACGACGGCGGCCCTGCCCTCGAGTCCGTACGACGACGTCATCGCCGTACCGTCTCATGACGGACCGTCAGTCAACAGCCCCAAGGCGCGAGTTGCGTGCCGCCAGCAGCTCCAGCACCGTGCGCCAGTCCTCCAGGACCCCGGCGTCGAACGTGGCGTGGCGGGCCTCCTCGTCGGCCTGGCGCAGGCGCAGCTGGTCGTCGTCGGTGAGTCGGCCGTCGGGGCGGTGGGCCCGGATCAGGCCGGCGACCCGCTCACCGAGGAGGGAGCGGACCGCGTCGGCGGCGCAGTCCGGGTGCGCGGTCCGGTCGCCGGGTCGCAGCAGCGGGCCGATCGCGTGCACCAGGCCCGCCACCTGGAGCTCCTTGTCGGCGGGCCGGGACCGGCGCAGCAGTGCGGCTGTCCGCAGCGCGTGCTGGTGGAGGTCGACCGGGCGGTCCCCTGGGAAGCCGGGCCCGCCGAACGCGCCCCGGCAGGCGTACAGCAGATCCATCAGCTCTTCGACACCGCGCAGCTCCATGCGCCAGTCCTCCCGCTGGACGAGCCTTGCCGGACGCCAGCAGATCATGGTCGGCTTGCGATTCGGCCAACGGGATCTGAACTGCGCCGCGCGTTCGTCCCCGTAGGCCGAACGGGCGACCACAAAAGGGGCGTCTCGGAAGGGAACAGGGCAGACTGTCCCTGGCTGTGCACGGGTTGACTTCGGATAGTTACCCTTTGTTTTCAGCCCTATCGAGCGGTACGCCGCTCATTTGGTTAGTCTGTAGCGGACGGACAGCAGTACGGGGTCCAACCCACACCCATGGTCCGTCCTGGGACCCGCCCGTTCACCACGGCCTGCTCTCATTCGAGAAACCGGCGCCACCGCGTCCGAACTGCCTCTAGCCATACCCAAGCGGGCGTCGGGAACCAGGTCGCAGACTGGGCAGGGACGCCCGAGGGTGACCCGACACATAAGGAGTGCGCGGTGACACCGGAGAAGACGAATCGCGATCAACGCCCCAAGGAACGCACGGACCGTGCCGGCCGCAGGCCCGGAGAGATCGGCAGCCTCGACGTGTGGGCACGGTCCGCCCCGATCCGCCTCGCGGGTTACGAGGAAGACCTCGCGGAGGACCACATCCTGCCCAGCGTGGACTGACCCGGGGGCAACCCGTCGCGATCGCCGACCGCATGGGCGTGCGAAACTCACGCCCATGCTGATCAGAGAAGCCGTGGCCGACGACTGGCCACGGATCTGGCCTTTCTGGCACCGGATCGTCGCCGCCGCCGAGACCTACGCCTGGGCGCCCGACACCTCCGAGGAAGCGGCACGCGCTCTGTGGATGGCCCCGGCCAAACGCGTCTACGTGGTCGAGAACGACGACGGCGCCGTGGTCGCCTCCGCCTACCTGACCCCCAACTACGGCGGACCCGCGGCCGGCATCGCCAACGCCGGCTTCATGGTCGACCCCGCCCACGGCGGCCGCGGCTACGGCCGCGCCCTCGCCGAACACCTCCTGACCGCCGCCCGGGCGGCCGGATACCGGGGGATGGTCTTCAACGCCGTCGTCGAGACCAACCCGGCCGTCAAGCTCTGGACGTCCCTCGGCTTCACGATCCTCGGCACGGTCCCGGACGCGTACGACCATCCCCGGCACGGTCTCGTCGGCCTGCACATCATGCACAAGGCCCTGTAGACATCGGGCACATGGCCCGCGCCGCTGCTCCAGTGGCACCGGGGCACACGCAGCTCGCCCCGCCACCGCAGCGGCACCGGGGCACACGCAGCTCGCCCCGCCACCGCAGCGGCACCGGGGCACAGGCTGCCCGCCCCGCTACTCCAGAGGCGCCGTCCGCTCCCACGGGTGCCGCTCCTCCAACTGGGCCGCCACCTCCAGCAGATCCGCCTCCGAGCCCGGCCGCCCCACCAACTGGACGGCGCACGGGGCGCCCGCGGGCAGGGTGCCGAACGGGACCGACATCGCGGGCCACCCGGTCAGGTTCCACGGCGGGGTCAGGGGCGAGTAGTTCGTGTTCGCCAGCACATTGCGCAGCCAGCCCCGCTCGTGCCACGGCGCGGACTTGGGGGAGCGGCGGGCGAGCGCCGGCATGAGCAGTACGTCGTGCTCCTCGAAGAACGGCTCCAGACGCCGGCGCAGCGCCTCCCGCCCCGCGCCGGTGCGCACGGAGTTCACGAAGGGCCGCCCGACGGCCGCGTGCACCCGGGTGCGCCGCGTCAGCCGCTCGCGGTCGAGACCCCGCGCGTCCACGGCGGTGCCGGCCGTCCAGTGGGCGAGCGAGGTGAAGCTCAGCGACAGCGGATACGGCGGATCGGCCCGGCGTACCCGGTGTCCCGCCTTCATCAGCACCCCGGCGGCCTCCCGGACCGCCGTCGTGTACGGCGTGGTGACGACGATGCCGGCGAGGGGGCTGCGCAGGGAGACGGCGATCCGGTGGGTCGCGTCCGCGTCCCGGCGTACGAACGCCGTACCGGCGAGGACCGACAGCATCAGACGGGCGTCCTCGACCGTCGTCGCCAGGGGCCCGTTCTCGGACATGCCGAACCAGTCGCCGTCGCTGATGCCGGCGGGCACCACGCCGGGGCCCGGCTTGAGGGTGACCAGGCCGCAGTTGGCCGCCGGTATGCGCAGCGAGCCCATGCCGTCGTTGCCCAGGGCGATCGGCACCAGCCCGGCGGCGACCGCCGCGGCGCTGCCGCCGGACGAACCGCCCGCCGTGCGGGAGGTGTCCCAGGGGTTGCGGGCGGTGCCGTGGACACCCTCCGTGGTGCCGAAGACGCACAGCTCCGGCACGTTGGTCAGCCCCACGACCACCGCGCCCGCCGCCCGCAGCCGGGCCACGGTGACATGGTCCGCGTCGGACGGCGTGTCCGGGGTGGCGGCCGAGCCGACGCGTCTGGCCTCGCCGCGCACCGCGAGGTTGTCCTTGACGGCCACGGGCACCCCGGCCAGGGGGAGGGAGTCCAACTCGCCCCGCTCGGCGACCTCGTCGGCCTCGGCGAGCGCCGCCTGGGCCCGCACCACGCGGAAGGCTCCGACGCGAGGGTCGAGCCGCTCGATCCGGGCAAGGTGCTCGGCCACCACCTCGCGGGGCGTGGCCCGCTTCTCACGTACGGCGGCGGCGATCTCGACGGCGGTCCGGCCGACCCAGTTGGTCACGGGCGCTCCCTGGAGGCTACTGGTGGGTACGTCGAGAGAACTCTGCCCGGGACCGGGCGCCGCGTCGAGAGCGTGTGCGCTTGGACATTCGGACAGCTCTTGTTGGACTTTTCGCGGTCGGGCCGGGACCGCGGTCGACTGATCCGCAGGTCATCCGATCAATGGCCCGCCTTCTGCCCCATCGACCCCCATTGACAGGCTGATGGGCCGAGCCAATCATCAGGCCTCCGATGAATGGGGAGTCGCTGATGAGGAAACGGCTGAAACTCGCCGGCGTCATGGCAGCGCTGACGCTGCTCCTGGCACCGGCCCCGGCGATAGCGCGGCAGCAGCAGAGCCCGCCGGTCACCGTGCCCGCCCTGACCGACTGGACGCCCGAATCCGGCAGTTACATCTACCGGACCGGCGCGCGTCTGGTGGCGGACGGTCCAGGCGAACGCCGGGTCGCCGACACCCTGGCCGACGATCTCCGGGCGGCGGGCCACGGCACCGTGCCGGTGGTGCGAGGCGGTGCCCGCACCGGTGACATCGTCGTCGACGTCCAGCCCTCCGAGACCGCCCTCAGCGCCGAGGGCTACGAACTGCACGCGGGCCGGACCCTGTCGGTGACCGGCGCCACCGAGACCGGCGTCTTCCACGGCACCCGCACCCTGCTCCAGCTCCTCGCACAGGGCGACCGCGTCCCCGCCGGACGGACCGTCGACGTGCCGCGCTACAAAGAACGCGGAGTCGGCGTCTGCGCCTGCTACGTCCACATCTCGCTGCCGTGGCTGGAGAACCTGGTCCGCGAGATGGCGTACAACAAGCTCAACCAGCTGCTCCTCGAACTCAAGGTGAAGAGCGACACCCACCCCGAGGCCAACACCTGGGGCTACTACACCAAGGACGAGATCCGCCGGCTGGTCGCCCTCGGCGAGCGGTACCACGTGGAGATCATCCCGGAGATCAACTCCCCGGGCCACATGGATCCCTGGATCGAGAACCGGCCGGATCTCCAGCTCACCGACTCCGACGGCGCCAAGCAGCCCTCACGCCTCGACATCACCCAGCCGGCCGCCTTCACCTACTACACGAGCCTGATCGACGAGTACGCGCAGGTCTTCACCTCCACCTCCTGGCACATGGGAGCCGACGAGTACATGCTCGGCTCCGACTTCGCCAAGTACCCGCAGATCCTGCGGTACGCCCAGGACAGGTACGGCGCGGACGCCACCCCGCAGGACGCCTTCATCGACTTCGTCAACCGCGTCCACGCCTACGCCTTGGCGAAGGGCAAGAAGCTGCGGATCTGGAACGACGGACTCACCGGAGCCAACACTGTGCCCGTCGCGGCCGGCACCACGGTCGAACACTGGCTGGACGTGGCCACGAAACCCAGTCGACTCCAGGCCCAGGGCTACCCGTTGATGAACGCGGCGTACTCGCTGTACCTCGTCCGCGGCGGGTTCCACAGTGACACCGAGGGCCTGTACGAGCAGAGCTGGGATCCGCGCAGCTTCGAGGGCGAGAAGCTCACCTCCGCCGACGGCATCACCGGCGCGAAGATCAGCCTCTGGCCCGACAACGGGCGCGGCGAGACCGAGAACGAGGTCTCCGGCGAACTGTGGCCCGCCCTGCGGCACATCGCCCAGGCCACCTGGGGCGACCCGCACCCCGACGCCACGTATGCCGCCTTCACCGCGCGCGGGACGGCCGTGGGACACGCGCCCGGATGGCGGGACCTGACCCGGGTGCCGGTGCCGGACGGGACGTACACCCTCACCACGGCGGGCCGGACGATCGACGCCGAGGTACGGCGCACCGCGGACGGCTACGTGAGCCTGCGGACCCAGGACGGCTGCCTGGAGGTACGCGGCGGCAAGCTCACCCTCAACGTGCCGCTCCAGCCCGGCGTCGAAGCGACCTGGCAGAGCTGCGGCCCCGCGAACACCCTGCAGCGCTGGCAGGTGGCCCCGGCCGCCGAGGGCTACCGACTGGTCAACGCGATCACGCAGATGGCCCTCGGCGTGACCGACGACGGCCGGCTCGTGCAGTACCCGCCCGACCAACACCCGCCCGCCGTCTGGCATCTGACCGCCCACTGACGTGAGGAGCCCCACCCCCATGGCAGTCTCCCGCCGCCTCTTCGTCACCGTCGCCACCGCACTCGCCGTGACCGGACCGCCGGCCCTGACGGCGTCCGCCGCCCCGGCCGACCCCCGCTACCGCATCCCCGTCTCCCCCGACGACACCGAGGCCGACCTGGTCCGCAAGGCCTCCCAGGTCCGGCCCACGCAACGGCAGATCACCTGGCAGCGCCTGGAACGCACCGCGTTCCTGCACTTCGGCGTGAACACCTTCACCGGCCTGGAATGGGGCACCGGCGACGAGGACCCCGATGTGTTCCAGCCGGCCGGCCTCGACACCGACCAGTGGGCCAGAGCCCTGCGCGACGGCGGTTTCAAGCTCGCCATCCTCACCGTCAAGCACCACGACGGTTTCGTCCTCTACCCCTCGCGCTACACCGACCACTCCGTCGGCTCCAGCAGTTGGCGGGGCGGACGGGGTGACGTACTGCGCTCGTTCGCCGACTCCATGCGGCGCCACGGCATCAAGGTCGGCGTCTACGTCTCACCCGCCGACGAGAACCAGTACCTGCACGGTGTGTACGCCAACGGCAGCGCCCGCGCCGAACACGTCATCCCCACCCCCGTGCCCGGCGACGACCGTTCACCGAGCCGCTCGTACACCCTGCCCGCCACCGACTACGGCGCCCATATGCTCAACCAACTCTACGAGGTCCTCACCGAGTACGGCCCGATCGACGAGGTGTGGTTCGACGGCGCCCAGGGCCGGATCCCGCCGGACAAGGTCGAGAAGTACGACTGGGACAGCTGGTACACCCTCGTGCGCTCGCTCGCACCCGACGCCGCGATCGCCGTATCCGGTCCCGATGTGCGCTGGGTCGGCAACGAGGGCGGGCTGGCCCGCGAGGATGAGTGGAGCGTCGTACCGGTCCAGGAGAAGGACTACGGCCGCACCGACTACGCCCTCGCCTACGACGCCGCCGACATGGGCAGCCGGGACGCGCTCGTCAAGGCCCAGCCGGTGGCCGACTACCTGCAGTGGTGGCCGGCCGAGTGCGATGTGTCGATCCGGGACGGATGGTTCTACCACGCCGACCAACAACCCAAGACCGTCGACGAGTTGACGGACATCTACTTCCGGTCCGTGGGCCGCAACTCGGTCCTGCTGCTCAACGTTCCGCCCGACACGGACGGGCTGCTGCCCGCCGCCGACGTGGTCCGGCTGCGGGAGCTGCGCGAGCGCGTGGACCGCGAACTGCCCGAGGACCTGGCGCGCGGTGCCCGGACCACCACCGGGCCGGGGCGGGTGACCGTCGACCTCGGCACGGAACGGGAGGTGGACCGGATCAGGCTGGCCGAGGACGTGCGGTACGGGCAGCAGGTTGAGAGCTTCGTGGTCGAGGCCTCGGCGGGCGGCGCGTGGACGGAGGTGGCGAGGGCCGGGACCGTCGGCCTGAGCCGGATCCTGCTGCTGCCGGGCGCGGTACGTGCCAGACAGTGGCGGGTGCGGGTGACCGGGGCCCGCGGCGGCGTACGCATCTCGGAGTTCGGACTGTACCGGTCGCGGGTCTGAGGCGGGTGCGAGGGTGGGCGCGGGAACCGGCCAGGGCTTCACCGGTCCCGCGCCACCTCGTACCGCCCCGCCCGGTTGGAACCGCGTGCCGCGGGGGAGCTGTACACCTCGTCGGCCACGTCCTCGTGACCCACCCCAGGTAACCAACCGCCCCGGGCCCCGTCCCCCGGACTTCGTACGGAGCACACCGCATGCATGACGACCGCGACCTGGTCGAAGCCCGCCTCAAGCGCGTCCTCCACGAGCGCGTCCGCCCCGCCGTGTACCCCGAGTCCGTGCCGCTGGACGTGGCGGTGTGGCACGCGCCCGGCGAACCGGTGCCGGTCGCCGAAGGGCTCGCCGGCCGGACCGAACCCATCGCGGTGGGCACTCGGTGGGGCGCCCCCTGGGGCACCAGCTGGTTCCGCGTCACCGGGACCGTGCCGACGACGTGGGCCGGCCGGACGGTCGAGGCGCTCCTCGACCTCGGCTTCGACGAGAACCTGCCCGGCTTCCAGTGCGAGGGCCTGGTCTACCGGCCCGACGGCACCCCGGTGAAGGGCCTGAACCCGCGCAACCAGTGGGTGCGGATCGGCGCGCCCGTCGAGGGCGGCGAGGAGGTGCGCCTGCACATCGAGGCCGCCTCCAACCCCGTCATCCTCGAGCACCACCCGTTCCGGTTCCTGCCCACCCCCTTGGGCGACAGGGAGACCGCGGGCAGTGAGCCGCAGTACACGCTCACCCGCATGGACCTCGCCGTCTTCGACGAGACGGTGTGGCAGTTGGTGATGGACCTGGAAGTGCTCGGTGAACTGATGGCCGAGCTGCCGGTGGAGTCGGCGCGCCGCTGGGAGATCCTGCGCGCGGTGGACGGTGCCCTGGACGTGATCGACCTCCAGGACGTCAACGGCACTGCGGAACGGGCCCGTTCGCGCCTGCGACCGGCCCTGTCCGCGCCCGCCGTGCCCTCCGCGCACCGCATCAGCGCCGTCGGTCACGCGCACATCGACTCGGCGTGGCTGTGGCCGCTGCGCGAGACCGTCCGCAAGGTCGCCCGGACGACGTCGAACATGACCGCTCTCCTGGAGGACGAGCCGGACTTCGTGTTCGCCATGTCGCAGGCCCAGCAGTGGGCGTGGGTGAAGGAGCACCGGCCCGAGGTGTGGACGCGGGTGAAGAAGGCCGTGGCGGACGGCCGGTTCGTGCCGGCCGGCGGGATGTGGGTGGAGTCGGACACCAACATGCCCGGCTCGGAGGCGATGGCCCGGCAGTTCGTGCACGGCAAGCGGTTCTTCCTCGACGAGTTCGGGATCGAGAACGACGAGGCGTGGCTGCCCGACACCTTCGGTTTCGCCGCGGGGCTGCCGCAGATCATCAAGGCGGCCGGCTCCAAGTGGCTGCTGACGCAGAAGATCTCCTGGTCGCAGACGAACAGGTTCCCGCACCACACCTTCACCTGGGAAGGCATCGACGGGAGCCGGATCTTCACCCACTTCCCGCCCGTCGACACCTACACCTGCTCCATGGAGGGCGGCGAGATCGCCCACGCCGCCCGCAACTTCAAGGACAAGGGAGTGGCCCGGCACTCCCTCGCGCCCACCGGCTGGGGTGACGGGGGCGGCGGCACCACCCGCGAGATGGTCGCCAAGGCGGCACGGCTCAGGGACCTGGAGGGTTCGGCGACGGTGGTCTGGGAGACGCCGCGGGAGTTCTTCGAGAAGGCCGAGGCCGAGTACCCCGACCCGGTCGGCGAGCTGTACCTCGAACTCCACCGTGCCACCCTCACCAGCCAGGCCAGGACCAAGCAGGGCAACCGCCGCAGCGAACACCTGCTGCGCGAGGCCGAGCTGTGGGCGGCGACGGCGGCCGTACGGACCGGATTCCCCTATCCGTACGAGGAGCTGGACCGTATGTGGAAGACGGTGCTGCTGCACCAGTTCCACGACATCCTGCCGGGGTCGTCCATCGCCTGGGTGCACCGCGAGGCCCGCGCGACCTACGAACGGGTGGCCGGGGAACTGAACGACGTCATCGCCGCCGCCCAGCGTGCGCTGGCCGGCGAGGGCACCACCCCCCTCGTCTTCAACGCGGCCCCGCACACCCGCGACGGCGTCCCGGCGGGCGGCGCCCGCACACCCGCCGCCACCGGCCGGACCACGATCGGTGAGCGGCCCGGCGGCGGCCACGTCCTCGACAACGGCCTCCTGCGCGTCGAGATCGACGCCCGCGGTCTGGTGGTCTCCGCGTACGACACCGAGGCCGACCGGGAGACGGTGGCACCCGGCCGGGCCGCGAACCTCCTCCAGCTCCACCCCGACTTCCCGAACAAATGGGATGCCTGGGACGTCGACGAGTTCTACCGCAACACGGTCATGGACCTGACCGACGCGGACGAGGTCGTCGCCGTGGAGGAGGGCGTGCGGATCGTCCGGTCCTTCGGAGCCTCCCGCGTCACCCAGGTGCTGTCGCTCGCCCCGGGGGAGCGGCGGCTCGTCCTGGACACCGAGGTCGACTGGCACGAGACGGAGAAGTTCCTCAAGCTCGCCTTCCCGCTCGACGTGCACGCCGAGCGGTACGCGTCCGAGACGCAGTTCGGGCACGTGCACCGGCCCACCCACACCAACACCAGCTGGGAGGCGGCCAAGTTCGAGGCGTGCAACCACCGCTTCATCCACCTGGAGGAGCCGGGCTGGGGCGTCGCGGTCGTCAACGACTCGACGTACGGCCACGACGTGACCCGGACGGTCCGTACCGAGGGCGACCGCGGTACGACGACGACCGTCCGCGTCTCCCTGCTGCGCGCCCCGCGCTACCCCGACCCCGAGACCGACCAGGGCGTCCACCGCTTCCGGCACGCCCTGGTGCCCGGGGCGGGCATCGGGGACGCCGTGCGCGAGGGCTGGCGGATCAACGTGCCCGAGCGGCGGGTGACCGGCGCCCGGCAGAGCGCGCCGTTGGTGACGGTCGACGCGGCCGCGGTGGTGGTCACCGCGGTGAAACTGGCCGACGACGGCAGCTCGGACGTGGTCGTCCGCTTCCACGAGGCGCACGGCGGCCGGGCACGGGCCACCCTGACGGCGGACTTCGCGTTCGACCGGGTGACGGCCACCGACCTGCTGGAACGCCCGCTGGCCGACGTACCGGAACCGGAGCGCGAGGGCAACCGGGTGTCCCTGCGGCTGCGTCCGTTCGAGCTGGTCACCCTGCGGTTCCGGCGGCCCTGACGTGGGGCCCGGTCGGGGGCGGGGCCCGGGTCCTGCTCCGGTGGGATCCTCAGCTCTCGATCTGCGCCCGCAGCCACTGTTCGACCTCTCCCACGTGCGCGGCGGCCGCCGCCCGTGCCGCCTCCGGGTCGCGGGCGACCAGGGCCCGGTGGATGGCGGCGTGCTCGCGGCGGGTGCGCTCGAAGGCGCCCTCCTCCTGGTAGCCGCGCCAGACCCGGGCGCGGAAGGTGCGCGAGGACAGGCCGTCCAGGATCGCGGCCATGGTCTCGTTGCCGGCCGCCGTGGCGATCTCGCGGTGGAAGGCCAGGTCGTGGGCGATGATCACCTCGGGATCCTCGGTGGCGGTCATCGCCGTCAGATGCTTCTCGACCTCGGCGAGCTGGTCCGGGGTGATCCGGGCCGCCGCCAGCGCGGTCGCCGTCGACTCCAGGATGCGGCGCACCTCCAGCAACTCCACCAGGCGCGGGCCGCGGGACAGGTCGGCGACCACACCGAAGGTCTCCAGCAGGTCCCCGGCCTCCAGCTGGGTCACGTAGATGCCCGACCCGTGCCGGGCCTCCAGCACTCCCAGCACCGTGAGCGCGCGGATCGCCTCCCGCATGGAGCTGCGGGAGATGCCGAGCTGGACCGCCAGATCGCGTTCGGTGGGCAGCCGCTGGCCCGGCTCCAGCCGGCCCTCGCCGATCATCGCCTTGATCCGCTCGATGGCGCGCTGCGTCACGGTCCCCTTCTGGGGGGCTGTCTCGTCCACGCCGTTCCTCCACTCGCGGGGTGCGCCGCAGTCTAACCGGCAGAGTGGTCCGACCACTACGGCCTCAACTCGGGAAAATATGGCCACGGAGGGTGTTCCTCTGGCCGAGTGGTCTGATAAGTATGCGGGCATCTGCTCGAAGACCGCTCAACGAGGAGCCACCAGATGCTCGGCAGGACAGTGGGGAAGCGGAACAGGTTTCGGAGTGCCGGGACGGCGGCCACGGCCGTCGGAGCCGCGCTCGTGCTCGCCGCGTGCGGCAGCACGAAGGACACGGGTGGCGCCTCCAACGCGGGAGGCGACGGCAAGGGCAAGGTCGGGGTGATCCTGCCCCTGCTGACCTCGCCGTTCTGGCAGTCGTACAACGACTACGTACCCAAGATGGCGAAGTCCGAAGGCGTGGACGCGCTGAAGACGGTCAACTCCAACAGCGACCCCTCGCAGCAGATCACCGACATCAACAACCAGCTCAACCAGGGGGTTAAGGGTCTTGTCGTGGCCCCCCTGGACAGCGCCGCGATCGAGGCCGGACTCAACCAGGCCGAGCGCAAGGGAGTGCCGGTCGTCGCCGTGGACGTCGCCCCCGAGAAGGGCAAGGTCGCCATGGTCGTGCGCGCCAACAACGAGGCGTACGGAGAGAAGGCCTGCCAGTACCTCGGCAAGCAGATCCCCTCCGGCAAGGTCGTGCAGATCATGGGTGACCTCGCCTCGGTCAACGGCCGTGACCGCTCCGAGGCGTTCCGCGCCTGCGTGAAGAAGAACTTCCCGAAGCTGAAGGTCCTGGAGATCCCGGCCAAGTGGGAGTCCGACACCGCGGCCTCCAAGCTGGACACGCTGCTCAACGCCAACCCCGACGTCAAGGGCATCTACATGCAGGCGGGCGGCGTCTACCTCGCGCCCACCCTGCAGACCCTGAAGTCCAAGAACATGCTGAAGACGATGGGCCAGAAGGGCCACATCGCGATCGTCTCGAACGACGGCATCCCGCAGGAGTTCGACGCCATCCGCAAGGGCGAGATCGACGCGACCGTCTCCCAGCCCGCCGACGCCTACGCCAAGTACGGCATGTACTACATCAAGGCGGCGATGGAGGGGAAGACCTTCAAGCCCGGTCCGACCGACCACGACTCGACCATCGTCAAGCTGCCCAGCGGCATCCTCGAGGACCAGCTGCCCGCGCCCCTGGTCACCAAGGACAACGTCGACGACGCCAAGCTCTGGGGCAACACGGTCAAATGAGCACGCCACTGGTTGAAGCGCGTGGGGTCGTCAAACGCTACGGCCCCACCACCGCCCTCGCCGACGGCAGGCTCACCGTCCTGCCCGGCGAGTCCCACGCCCTCGTCGGCCGCAACGGCGCCGGCAAGTCCACCCTCGTCACCGTCCTCACCGGCCTCCAGGCACCGGACGAGGGCACCGTCAGCTTCGACGGCGAGCCCGCGCCGCCGCTCACCGACCGCACCGCCTGGCGCTCCAAGGTGGCCTGCGTCTACCAGCGGCCCACCGTGGTCCCGGAGCTCACCGTCGCCGAAAACCTCTTCCTCAACCGTCAGCCCGACAGCCGGCGCGGCTTCTTCAGCTGGCGCCGGCTGCAGGCCGAGGCCGCCGACGTCCTCGACACCTGGGACATCCACGTCGACCCCACCGCCCGCACCGCCGACCTCAAGGTCGAGGACCGTCAGATGGTGGAGATCGCCCGGGCGCTGAGCCAGGGCGCCCGCTTCATCGTCCTCGACGAACCCACCGCCCAGCTCGACAACCGTGAGATCGAGCGCCTCTTCACCAGGATGCGCGCGCTGCAGGAGTCCGGCGTCACCTTCCTGTTCATCTCGCACCACCTCCAAGAGGTGTACGAGGTCTGCCAGAAGGTGACGGTCCTGCGCGACGCCCGCTGGATCACGACCGCACCCGTCGCCGAACTGCCCAGGGCCTCCCTGGTGGAGGCGATGGCGGGGGAGGCGCTGGCCGAGCGGCAGGCGGCTGCCGCGGACGCCGTGGTGGAGCAGGCGGAACAGGTGGAACAGGAACGGGCCGACGCGTCCGTCGTCCTCGACGTCCAGGGTCTGACCTCGGACACGTACCAGGACATCGCTCTGACCGTCCGCCGTGGTGAGGTCGTCGGCCTCGCCGGTTCCAGCGGCAGCGGGAAGATCGCGCTCGCGGAGTCCCTCGCCGGGCTGCACACTCCGACCTCCGGAACCGCACAGGTGGAGGGCAGACAGCTTCCGTTCGGCGATGTCCAGGGAGCTCTGAAGGCCGGCGTCGGCTGCGTCCCGCGCGACCGGCACGGCCAGGGGCTCGTCTTCGGCATGTCCATCGGCGACAACGCCACCATGAGTGTCCTGGGCCGGCTCGGGCGGTACGGGTTCGTCGGCGCGGCCCGTAAGCGCGGCTTCGCCGCCGAGCTGATCCAGCGGCTGGACATCCACGCGGAGGGACCCGACCAGCCGGTCTCCGACCTCTCCGGCGGCAACGCCCAGAAGGTCGTGATGGCCCGCGCCCTCGCCTCGGACCCGCGTCTGCTGGTGCTCATCAACCCCACCGCCGGCGTCGACGTGAAATCCAAGGAGTCCCTGCTGTCCCGGGTGGACACCGCCCGCGAGGACGGCACCGCCGTCCTGGTCGTCTCCGACGAACTCGACGACCTGCGCCGCTGCGACCGCGTCCTCGTCCTCTTCCACGGCAGGGTCGTGGCCGAATACCCGGCGGGCTGGCACGACCACGAGCTGATCGCCTCCATCGAAGGAGTGGACCATGGCTGACACGAAGGCCCCGTCGGCCTCCGCATCCATCCCCGTGAAAGCGCCCGACAGCAAGACCCTCAGGAGCGTGCTGCTTCACCGGGCCCGTGAACTGGCTCTGGTCCCGCCCCTGTTGCTGCTCATAGTGATCGGCGCCGTCGTCAACGACTCGTTCCTCACCGAGCGCACCCTGATCTCCATCCTCGCTTCCTCCGCCGCGCTCGCGATGGTGGTGCTGGCCGAGGCGCTGGTGCTGATCATCGGCAAGATCGACCTGTCCCTGGAGTCGGTGGTCGGTATCGCGCCCGCCATCGGCGCGCTGTTGGTGCTGCCCGCCGCACAGTACGGCTGGGGCACCGAATGGCCCGCCGCCCTCGCCCTGGTCGGGATCCTCGTCGTGGGCGGAGCGATCGGCGCGTTCAACGGCTTCCTCGTGGTGAAGCTCAAGCTCAACGCCTTCATCGTCTCCCTCGCCATGCTGATCGTCCTGCGCGGACTGCTGGTCGGCGCGACCAAGGGCAAGACGCTGTTCTCGATGCCCGACGCGTTCTTCTCGCTGGCGACCACCACGTTCCTGCGCGTACCGATGTCGGTGTGGGTCGCCGCGCTCTGCTTCGGCGTCGCCGGACTGATCCTCAAGTACCACCGGATCGGCCGCGCCCTGTACGCCATCGGAGGCAACGCGGACGCCGCCCGCGCCGCCGGCATCCGGGTCGACCGGGTGGTGTTCGGCGTGTTCGTCGTAGCAGGCGTCCTCGCCTCGGCCGGCGGGATCATGCTGACCGGCTACGTCGGCGCGATCAGCGCCAACCAGGGCAACAACATGATCTTCACGGTCATGGCGGCGGCGGTCATCGGCGGCATCAGTCTCGACGGTGGCAAGGGCACCATGTTCGGCGCCCTCACCGGCGTCCTGTTGCTCGGTGTCGTACAGACCCTGCTGCAACTCGCCCAGGTGCCGTCCTTCTGGATCCAGGCCATCTACGGCGGCATCATCCTCCTCGCCCTCATGATCGCCCGCGTCACCACCGGCCGCGCCCAGGACTGACCCGTCCCGACCCGCCAACGACCGAAAGGCCCTCCGTGTCCCCGACGCCCGTCCGTATCACCGAGGTCGACACCTACGACATCCGTTTCCCCACCTCGCGGGAGCTCGACGGCTCCGACGCGATGAACCCCGACCCCGACTACTCGGCGGCGTACGTCGTGCTGCGCACGGACAGCGACGACGCGGACGGCGGGCCCGAGGGGCACGGCTTCACCTTCACCATCGGGCGGGGCAACGATGTCCAGGTCGCCGCGATCCGCGCACTGCGTCACCACGTGGTCGGACGGTCCGTCGACGAGCTGTGCGCCGACCCGGGTTCGCTGTTCCGGGACCTGATCGGGGACAGCCAGCTGCGTTGGCTCGGGCCCGAGAAGGGCGTGATGCACATGGCGATCGGCGCGGTCACCAACGCCGTGTGGGACCTGGCGGCCAAGTGCGCCGGCAAGCCCTTGTGGAGGCTGCTCGCCGAGGCCGACCCCGAGTGGCTGGTCGGACAGAT
The DNA here is from genome assembly GCF_042872365.1 of Streptomyces sp. NPDC005263. Taxonomy (NCBI): domain Bacteria; kingdom Bacillati; phylum Actinomycetota; class Actinomycetes; order Kitasatosporales; family Streptomycetaceae; genus Streptomyces; species Streptomyces sp. NPDC005263. The sequence continues at coordinate 29,554 of NZ_JBIAKJ010000014.1, forward strand.
CGACTTCCGCTACCTCACCGACGCGCTCACCCCCGAGGAGGCGCTGAAGCTCCTGCGTAAGGGCCGGGAAGGCGCGGCCGACCGCGCCACGACCCTGCTCGCCAAGGGCTTCCCCGCCTACACCACCTCCGCGGGCTGGCTCGGCTACGACGACGAGAAACTCACCCGGCTCGCCTCCGAGGCCGTGGCCGACGGCTTCCGGCAGATCAAGCTGAAGGTCGGCGCGGACCTCGACGACGACATCCGGCGCTGCCGCGTCGCCCGCTCCGTCGTCGGCCCCGACATCCGCATGGCGATCGACGCCAACCAGCGCTGGGACGTGGACGAGGCGATCCGCTGGACCAAGGCCCTCGCCGAGTTCGACGTGTACTGGATCGAGGAGCCCACCAGCCCCGACGACATCCTCGGCCACGCGGCCATCCGCCGGGCCGTGGCACCGGTGAAGGTGGCCACCGGCGAGCACGTGCAGAACAGGGTGGTCTTCAAGCAGCTCCTCCAGGCCGGTGCCGTCGACATCGTCCAGATCGACGCGGCGCGGGTCGCCGGAGTCAACGAGAACCTCGCGATCCTGCTGCTGGCGGCCAAGTTCGGCGTCCCGGTCTGCCCGCACGCGGGCGGTGTCGGCCTGTGCGAACTCGTCCAGCACCTGTCGATGTTCGACTACGTGGCGCTGTCCGGCACCACCGAGGACCGCGTGATCGAGTACGTGGACCATCTGCACGACCACTTCCTCGACCCGGTGGTGATCCGCGAGGGTCACTACACGGCACCCACCACGCCGGGTTTCTCCGCCGCCATGCGGCCGGAGTCCCTGGCGCGGTACACCTTTCCCGACGGCGCCTTCTGGGCCGCCGACCTCGGAGCCAGTGACACAAGCGAGACCCCGGACGAGACCCCGGACAAGAAGGGACAGGCGGCATGACCGACTTCGAGGGCCTCAAGGCCCTGGTGACCGGCGGCGCCTCCGGCATCGGCCGGGCGACGGCGGAACTCCTGGCGGCGCGCGGCGCCCAGGTCGCGGTACTCGACCTGGACCCGTCGTCGGTGGACAAGCCGCTGCTCGCCTTCCGGGCCGACGTCACCGACGACGCCTCCGTACGCACCGCCGTCGCGGCCGCGGCGAGCGACCTCGGCGGACTGGACGTCGTGGTCAACAACGCCGGCATCGGCGCCCAGGGCACCATCGAGGACAACGCCGACGACGAGTGGCACCGGGTCCTGGACGTCAATGTCGTCGGCATGGTCAGGGTGGCCCGTGCCGCCCTGGCCCACCTGCGGGAATCCACCCACGCGGCGATCGTCAACACCTGCTCGATCGCCGCCACCGCGGGCCTGCCGCAGCGGGCGCTGTACAGCGCGACCAAGGGCGCCGTGTACTCCCTCACCCTCGCGATGGCCGCCGACCACGTCCGCGAGGGCATCCGCGTCAACTGCGTCAACCCCGGCACGGCGGACACCCCGTGGATCGGCCGGCTGCTGTCCAAAGCCGCCGACCCGGCCGCCGAACGCGCCGCGCTGGAGGCCCGCCAGCCCACCGGCCGGCTGGTCAGCGCCGACGAGGTCGCGAGCGCGATCGCCTACCTGGCGAGTCCGCTGTCCGGCGCCACCACCGGCACCTCACTCGCCGTGGACGGCGGCATGCAGGGCCTGCGGCTGCGACCGGCGGGCCGGTGAGCACCCTCGGCCGAAGCGGCGTCGAGGTCAGCGCCCTGGCCTTCGGCGCCGCCGCCATCGGCAACCTCTTCACCGAGGTCGGCGAGGAGCAGGCGCACGAGGCGGTGACCGCCGCCTGGCAGCGGGGCGTGCGCTACTTCGACACCGCCCCGCACTACGGCCTCGGCCTGTCCGAACGCCGGCTCGGAGCGGCCCTGCGGGAGCACCCCCGCACCGAGTACACCGTCTCGACGAAGGTGGGCCGCCGCCTGGAGCCGACGCGGGACGGGGGAGACGACCTGGCGAACGGCTTCGCGGTCCCCGCCACCCACCGCCGCGTCTGGGACTTCACCGCCGACGGCGTACGACGCACCCTGGAGGCGAGCCTCGAGCGGCTCGGCCTCGACCACGTCGACGTCGTCTACCTGCACGACCCCGACGACCACGCCGAACAGGCCTTCCGGGAGGGCTATCCGGCCCTGGAGAAACTCCGCTCGGAGGGCGTGGTCGGCGCGATCGGCGCGGGCATGAACCAGGCCGGGATGCTCACCCGCTTCGTCCGGGACACCGACGTCGACGTGGTGCTGTGCGCCGGCCGCTACACCCTGCTGGACCAGGACGCGCTCGCCGAACTGCTCCCGGCCGCCACGGCACGCGGCACCTCCGTCGTCATCGGCGGCGCCTTCAACTCCGGGCTCCTGGCCGACCCCCGGCCCGGGGCGACCTACAACTACGCGCAGGCACCAGCCGAGTTGCTGGACCGCGCCCTGCGTCTGAAAACGGTCGCCGACCGCCACGGCACCACCCTGCGGGCCGCCGCCCTGGCCTTCTGCGCCGCCCCCGCCGCCGTCGCGAGCGTCCTCGTCGGCGTCCGGTCGGCGGCCGAGGTCCACGACTGCGCCGACCAGTTCGCGGCCCGGGTGCCCGCCGCCTTCTGGCAGGAACTGCGTGACACCGGCCTGCTACCCGCCGACGCCCCCGTCCCCACCGAGGAACAGTCATGAGAGTCGCCCTGCACACCACGGTCCGCGCCGACCGCGTCGACGAATACGAGGCCGCTCACCGCGAGGTCCCGGTCGAGCTGACCGACGCGATCCGCGCCGCCGGGGCCACCTCCTGGACGATCTGGCGCAGCGGCACCGACCTCTTCCACGTCCTGGAGTGCGAGGACTACGCCCGTCTCCTGGCCGAACTGGAAAGCCTCCCGGTCAACGTCGCCTGGCAGACCCGCATGGGCCAACTGCTGGACGTGGTGCACGACTACTCCGGCGAGGGCGCGGACGCCGGTCTGCCCGTCGTGTGGGAGCTGCCGTGACCGTGGACGCGCACCACCACGTGTGGGACCTGTCCGTACGGGACCAGGACTGGATCGAGGAACACAGCCCGCTGCGGCGCGATTTCACGATGGCCGACCTCGGGCCCGAGGCCGACGCGGCCGGAGTCGACCGCACCGTCCTCGTCCAGACCGTCACCGTCGCCGAGGAGACCCCGGAGTTCCTCGCCCTCGCGGCCGGCCACGAACTGATCGCGGGCGTGGTCGGCTGGACCGACCTCACCCGCCCCGATGTCGCCGACGAACTGGCCCGGCTGCGGGAACTCCCCGGCGGGCAGTACCTCAAGGGCATCCGGCACCAGGTCCAGGGCGAGCCGGACCCCCAGTGGCTGCTGCGGGCGGACGTACGGCGCGGCCTCACCGCGGTCGCCGACGCCGGACTGGTCTACGACCTCCTGGTGCTGCCCCACCAGCTACCGGCGTGCGTCGAGGTGGCGGCCGGTCTGCCCCAACTCACCTTCGTCCTGGACCACTTGGGCAAGCCGCCCATCGCCTCCGGGGCCCTCGAACCCTGGGCGGGCGACATCCGCGCCCTCGCCGCCCTGCCGAACACCGTGTGCAAGCTCTCCGGCATGGTCACCGAGGCGGACGCCGCCTCCTGGACCGTCGACGACCTGCGACCGTACGCCGAGGTGGTGGTGGACGCCTTCGGTCCGGACCGGCTGATGTTCGGCTCGGACTGGCCGGTGTGCACGCTCGCGGCGACCTACGGCGACGTGCTGGACGCGGCGGCCACGCTGACCGGCCCCGCCGACCGCACCCGCGTCTTCGAGACCACCGCCACCCGCGTCTACGGCCTGTGAGGCACCCGCGCTGAACGGCCCGCGAGCCCCGCACCTCTACGACCCGCGGGACACCCCAGATAGCCGGGTCGGCGGCAGGTACTCGCGTACGTACGTCCGCTCCCAGCACGCGCCCGTCTCCCGCAGCTCACGCCAGGTCGTGTAGCGGTAGCGGAACAGGCGGGCGCGGACGTGGCGGGGCGGGGCGTCGGACGGGAACGGGGAGCGGCGCAGCAGCTTCAGGGTGTCGCGGTCGTTCTCCAGGAGCCGTTCCACCATGGCCCCGAACCAGGTCCCGGCGTACGCGGGCGACAGCGCGGCGAACCACATCATCCAGTCGAGCCGCAGATGGTACGGCGCGAACTGGCGCGGCCAGCGCCGGGGATCGCCGGGCTTGCCCTTGAACTCGTACTCCCGCCAGTCCGAGTCCTCGCGCGGTACCTCGTCCGCCGTGCCCTCGACGACCACCTCGTAGCGGATCCGGCTGACGCTGCCGAACGCGCCGTAGGTGTTGAGCAGATGGAGCGGGTCGAAGGAGCGGTTCATGACCTGGCGACGGGAGAGCATGTTGCGGACCGGCTGGTGGCTCAGGCCCACCAGCAGCGCGGCGACGGCGAGCACCACCACCTCGTACCAGAGCGGCGGCCCGGCCACCGACGGCGGGTTTGCCGGGAACCTGACCGCCGACAGCGCCAGCACGACGGTGATCCAGTTCAGCCACGAGAAGTTGCCCGACAGCACCAGCCACAGCTGGGTCACGATCATCAGCGAGGCCGCCGCCGTGGCGATCGGCTGCGGGGTGAACAGCAGCACCGGGACGACGAGTTGGGTGACATGGTTCGCGGCCACCTCCACCCGGTGCAGGGGGCGGGGCAGACGATGGAAGAACCAGCTGAGCGGCCCCGGCATCGGCTGGGTCTCGTGGTGGAAGTCGAGACAGGTCAGCTTCCGCCAGCACGCGTCACCGCGCATCTTGATCAGACCCGCGCCGAACTCGACCCGGAACAGGATCCAGCGCAGCAGGAACAGCACCACGACCGGCGGGGCCACCTCGTCGTTGCCGAGGAACACCGCGAGGAAGCCGACCTCCAGGAGCAGGGACTCCCAGCCGAAGCCGTACCAGGTCTGACCGACGTTCACGATCGACAGGTACAGCGCCCAGGGGAGCGCCCACAGCGCCATCGCGGCCCCCAACGGCAGCCGGGAGTCCACTCCCGCCAGCAGCGCCGCCGACACCGCGCAGCCCGCCCAGGCGCAGGCGGCGAAGAAACGGTCCGAGTAGTGCAGGTGGAAGACGGACGGAGCCCGCCTGAACGGCACCCGCTCCAGATAGCGGGGCACCGGCAGCATCCCGCGCTCTCCGATCAGCGCCCGGAACTGCAGGGCCGCCGTCAGGAACGCCACCAGGTACACGCCGGCCAGGGCCCGCTGGAAGACCAGCCGGCTCATCCAGTACTCCGGTGCGGTGAACCAGTCCACGGACGTGCGCTCCTGTCCCCATTCTCGTGACTCACACGACTCACACGACTCACGCGATTCTCGCGCCGAACACCCGCGCGCCGGACCTCCAGGTGATCCTCCGGGTACCTCCCTGCAGCTCGCGTACCCCGATCGAGTGAAGCAGAGGATCCCCGGCGGACCGGCCCGACCGGCCCCGGACGTGCCCCGATCGCGGGAGCCCCTCCCGGACGAGCCCGTCACCTCGCCGGGGCCGGCGTCCTCGACCGTCCCACCCCAATCTTCGACAGCGGACGACGAACCATGTCCCATTCCTCACATGGGGGTCGAAGAATCGGGCAAATGCTGGCAAGGTGTCCCCATGGTTGATCGGGGAGCGAGCGCCCTGTCACTCCCGGACGACTGGCCCGCCCATCCGGATCCGATCCTGGCGCTCAATCGCATGGGCAGTTTCGACTGGGATCTGGACACCGGTCTGTTCCACATGGACGCCCAGGCTCACGAGGTCTTCGACCTGCGCCCCGACGAATACGACGGCTTCCCCGCCTCCCTCGCGATCCGGGTCCCGCGCGCGGAGGCCCACCGGCTCGACGCCGTGGTCGCGCAGGCCATGAAGGACGGCAGCGAGAACTACGGCGCCTACTTCCGGCTCCGCTGCCGGGACGGATCCCTGCGCTGGACCCACACCCAGGGCTACATCCGGCGGGACCGGACGGGCCGCCCGCGCCGCATCGTCGGCATCGTCCGGGAAGCCACCCAGGAGTTCGACGAGCTCGAGTCCCGCGGGGACCAGGCAGCCCAGGACGAGGCACGGCGCCACCAGACCAGCGTCGTGCAGCTCGCCACCGCCGCCCTGGCGCACGCCCGCACCGTCGAGGACGTGATCGACGTCCTCAGGGACACCCACGGCCTCACCCACCTCGGCGCCACCAGCCTGGTCTTCGGCCTGGTCGAGGCCGGCCGGATCCGGCTGGTCACCGAGGGCCCGGAGGGCAGCTTCGTCCCCGGCGCCGACGTCACCCGGATCGACGAGCCGTACCCGATGAGCGAGGTCGTCCGTACCCTCAGCCCGCGCTTCATCGAGTCGCCGGAGGAGTTCGCCGAGCGCTATCCGGTCCTCTGGTCGCACATCACCGACCTGAACATCACCGCGGCCGCCTATCTGCCCCTCATCGCCGAGGCCCGCCCGATCGGTGCCATGGGCCTGCTCTACAGCGACCGGCGCGCCTTCTCGCCGGAGGACCGCAACGTCCTCGTCGCCCTCGGCAGCAGCATCGCCCAGAGCCTGCAGCGGGCCATGCTCTTCGAGCAGGAGAAGGACCTCGCCAACAATCTCCAGCAGGCCATGCTGCCGCGCACCATCCCCAGCGTCCCCGGCGCCGACCTGGCCGTCCGCTACCGGGCCGCGACCGCCGGCGGTTCCCCCGGCCGGGACATCGGCGGCGACTGGTACGACCTCATCCCGCTGCCGGGCGGCCGGGTCGGCGCGGTCATCGGAGACGTCCAGGGCCACGACACGCACGCCGCCGCCGTCATGGGGCAGCTGCGCATCGTCCTGAGGGCCTACGCCGCCGAGGGGCACACTCCGGCCACCGTGATGGCCCGCGCCTCGGTCTTCCTGCACGAACTCGACACGGACCGCTTCGCCACCTGCCTGTACGCCGAGGCCGACCTGGCGACCGGCGTGGTCCAGGTGGTCCGGGCGGGCCACCTCGACCCGCTGATCCGGCATTCCGACGGCAGTTGCCGCCGCATGCCGGTCGAGGGCGGCCTGCCCCTGGGCCTGTCCGCGGAGTTCCACAGCCTCGAATACCCGGTCACCACCCTCGAACTCGATCCCGGCCACACCCTGCTGCTGTGCACCGACGGCCTCGTCGAACAGCCCGGCGCCGACCTGGACGACGGCATGCGGACCCTCGCGGCCCTCGTCGCCACCGGCCCGGACGACGTCCGGGACCTCGCCGACCGGCTCATCGACGTGGTCGAGGACCGCCGCGGCGACGACGACGTGGCTCTGCTCCTGCTGCGCCGCCGCGCCCTGGAATCACCCCGGACCGGGGGCCGGCTCCAGCAGCACGTGGCGCCCGGAGACCCCGAGGCGCTGGCCGAGGCCCGGCACATGATCCGCGCCGCGGTCGCCGCCTGGGGCGCGCGTGACCGGTCCGACGAGATCGAACTCGTCGCCGACGAACTGATCACCAACGCCCTGATGCACACCGAGGGTTCGGCGATCATCACGCTCAGGGCCTTCACCGGCAGCGACCGCCGGCTGCGCGTGGAGGTCGAGGACTCCTCCAGCGCCCTGCCCCGCCGCCGCGACGCGGGCGAGTCGGGTGTCTCCGGCCGGGGTCTGCTCCTCGTCGACCTGCTCACCGACGTGTGGGGCGTGGAGGCGCGCGGCGGCGGCAAGTGCGTGTGGTGCGAGTTCGTGGTGCCTGAGCGGGGCTGAGTGTGCCGCAAACGAGGCTGGGCCGTGCCGTGAACGAGGCTGAATCGTGCCCGAACGAGGCTGATCGGGTGCCGCGGCGGAGCTGAGCACTCCGGTGTCCGGTGGCACTCTGGACCTATGCCGGAACTTCCCGAGGTCGAAGCGCTCAAGGACTTCCTCGCCGAGCACCTGGTCGGTCACGAGATCGTCCGGGTGCTGCCCGTCGCGATCAGCGTCCTGAAGACGTACGACCCTCCGCTCACCGCGGTCGAGGGCCACGAGGTCACCGCCGTGCACCGGCACGGCAAGTTCCTCGACCTCGTCACCGACGGGGGCCCGCACCTCGTCACCCACCTCGCCCGGGCGGGCTGGCTGCACTGGAAGGACAAGCTCCCGGACGGTGCGCCCCGCCCCGGCAAGGGCCCCCTCGCCCTGCGGGTGGCCCTGGAGACCGGCGCCGGCTTCGACCTGACCGAGGCGGGCACCCAGAAGCGCCTGGCGGTGTACGTCGTCCAGGACCCGCAGGAGGTGGCCGGGGTGGCCCGTCTCGGCCCGGACCCTCTCGCCGACGACTTCGACGAGGCCCGCCTCGCTACCCTGCTGAAGGGCGAGAGGCGCCAGCTCAAAGGCGCGCTGCGCGACCAGGGCCTGATCGCCGGTGTCGGCAACGCGTACAGCGACGAGATCCTGCACGCGGCGAGGATGTCCCCCTTCAAACCGACCTCCTCGCTGACCTCGGAGGAGACCACGAGGCTGTACGAGGCCCTGCGCACCACCCTCACCGAGGCGGTCGAGCGCTCCCGCGGGGTGGCGGCCGGCCGCCTGAAGGCCGAGAAGAAGAGCGGCCTGCGCGTCCACGGCCGTACCGGCGAGCCCTGCCCGGTGTGCGGCGACACGGTCCGCGAGGTCTCCTTCAGCGACTCGTCGCTCCAGTACTGCCCGACCTGCCAGACCGGCGGCAAGCCCCTTGCCGACCGCAGGCTGTCCAGATTGCTGAAGTAGCCGTCAGCGGGACTTGAGCGTCACCAGGCGCTCCCCGGTGCTGGTGCGCACCTCGTAGTGGTCGATCTCGTCGCTGTGCATGGACGAGCCGCCGTGCATGGTGTTCGGCCTGGCGTCGTGGCGGGGGACGGTCCAGGTGGTCACGGTCTGTTCCGAGCCGTCGACGCCGATCGCGATCAGGCGGCAGGAGCGGGGGCCCGCCCCGTCCTTGATCTTCAGCTCCACGTCGCTGCCCCAGACCTCGTCCTCGGAGGTGACCTGCGCCCACACGCCCGACCGCTCGTCGGTCGCGGCGGTCACCCGCACGGCGCTGTCCTGGGCGGTGCCGCTCACCGTCATCGCGAGCCCGGACCCGGCCACCGTGAACACCACCGACGCGGCCAGCGCGTACAGCAGTCGCCGACGCCGTGACCGGTGCCGGGACGCGACCTCGCCGAGCAGCCGGTCCAGCATCCGGGGGCCCGGCTGGGCCATCGGGTGGACGACGCGCGGGGTCGCCCTCCGGTACAGCATCATCTGGCGGGTGATGGGCCCGAACTCAGTCACGTGTGCCGCACAGCGGGGGCACTCCATGAGGTGGTCCTCGAAGCGGAAGGCGTCCGCCTCGTCCAGCACGCCGAGCGCGTACGCGCCGACGTCGCGATGCCTCTCCAGGGACCTCATGCCGAATCCTCGTGCCGTTGGGTGCGGGTGGGGGGTTGCTCCTTGCTCCCACCCGTACGCACCAGCCAGCCGAATCACTCAAGGCGCACACCGAATCGTAACCAAGGGGTTCGGAGCCGTTGGGCCCGAGGATTGGTCCACGTCGAGACGATTTAAAAAAGATGGATCGCGAGGTGTCCCAGAGGCAACCCGAGCTGCCATGCGGGCGTCCATACCTCAGGCCCTTCGTCCTCTCCGCCCGCCGCACCGCCGCCCGGCACCGCGTTCAGATCGGGCGCGAGCAGTTCGGTCTCCTCCAGCCAGCGCCAGGCCGCGCGTGCCAGTTCCAGGTCGGGCGCCGGGCCGCCCGCGGCGACCACCTCGGCGGCTACCGCGGCCATCCGCTCGTCCACCCAGTCCTGCCACGGCTGGTCGTACGCCGTCAGCGACAGCCAGTTCTCCAACTGGGAGACGACCTGGATGCCGGACAGCTCACGGTCGGTGTCGGACAGGTAGATGGTCAGCGCCAGCGCGTCCCGTCCGGCCCGGAACTCGAAGGACGTCGGCGGCATCAGATCGCCGGAGCGCAGCAGCTCGTCGGCGATGTACTCGGCGTACAACCAGGCCATGGGGACGGTGAGTTCGCCCTCGCCGGCGCCGTCCGTGCTCTCTTGACCTCTGTGCAGCATCCCTTCCTGCCTTCCTCCGGTGCGTGCGCGTCGCCCGTTGCCGGGTCCTCAGTCCGGAACACGGATAGGGACACCCGATTACTCAACCGGGGTCAGCTGCAAGGCGCTTTACGGAGGTTTGACTCAGCCATTGGTTTCACCGCAGGTCGGCCGCGTATCCCGGAAGCACCCGGCGCAGGGCGCGCAGCGCGTAGTACGCGCGGGACTTCACCGTACCGGGTGGAATTCCGAGGACTTCGGCCGTTTCCGCCACACTCGCCCCCTGGAAATACACCAGCACCAGGACTTCGCGGTGCTCCGGAGTGAGTGTCTTCACAGCCTCGCGGACGTCGAGCGTCGCGGCCGCCCGCTCGGCGTGGTCGGCACACACCCGCGCGTTCTCCAGGACGGCGTCGCCGACCTCGGCCGGACGCGCCTGCCGGGCCCGGCGCGCGTCGATCGCGAGCCGCCTGCCCACCGTGAGCAGCCAGGGCCGTACGGACTCGAAATCGTCGGCGCGCAGCGCCTCGGGATGCTGCCAGGCGCGTACGAGGGTTTCCTGGACGAGGTCCTCGGCGCGCTGCCGGTCGCCGTCACAGAGCCGGAGCAACAGCGCGAAGAGGGGCCGGCCGTGCTCCCGCTGCAGTGCGACGAGCTCGTGCTCGGCGGTCGTCCCGTTCATGAGTGTGGTTCCGGCCGTCATGGCCGTATGGCACAGCAGGGGCTCCTTTCTGGACAGGGCGGGCGCACAGGTCTGCGGCGGACGGTCGATCGCGTCGACGAACGGTTCGGTGAACGGTTCCCTCCGCATGAGCCGCCCGCTCCCGCCGGCGGGTCGCCATGAGCCTCCGCGTCGAACCCAGTAGGCCCCTCCCCGCCGTTCGCGCCCTCCGGACGGGCTAAGAGGGCGGGCAAGCCGTTTGCGGGCGACTCCACCTTCGTACCTATTCGTAGGTAAATATGATCACAGTGGAGTGAGCCGATGATTGCACGCAGACGACAGGTGGCGCTGGCCCTGACGGCCCTGCTCACGGCGGGCGCCGCCTGCCAGGCCGAGGGCCACGCACCGTCCGCCGGACATCCGGCGCCGTCCGCCGCCGGCCGCGGCTTCACACTCGTCGCCTCCGGCGACGTCCTCCCGCACAGTTCCATCATCGACCGGGCGCACTCCGACGCGGGCGGCACCGGCTACGACTTCCGCCCGATGCTCGCCGGGATCAAACCCGTGGTCTCCCGCGCCGATCTGGCGCTGTGTCACATGGAGACCGTGTACGGCGCGAACGGCGACTACACCGGCTACCCGACCTTCAAGTCCCCGCCCGAAGTGGCCAAGGCCCTCGCCACCACCGGCTACGACGGCTGCTCCACCGCCTCCAACCACAGCCTCGACGACGGTGCCGCCGGCATCCGCCGCACCCTGGACGCCCTCGACCGCGCCGGTGTGCGGCACGCCGGCACGGCCCGCGCCGAGGTCGAGGCACGCACGGTCACCGTGCTGCGCGCGGGCGGGGCGCAGGTCGCCCACCTCTCCTACACCTACGGCACCAACGGCCTCCCCCTCCCGCAGGGGCAGCCCTGGGCCGTCAACCTGATCGACGAGAACCGGATCGTCACCGACGCCCGGGCGGCCCGGAAGGCCGGCGCCGACGTGGTGGTCGTGTCCCTGCACTGGGGCACCGAATGGCAGGACACACCCGACGAACAACAACTGTCCCTGGCCCGCAGGCTCACCGCCGCCCGCACCGGACACCGCCCCGACATCGACCTGATCCTCGGCACCCACGCCCATGTGCCGCAGGCGTACGAGAAGATCAACGGCACCTGGGTCATCTACGGGATGGGCGACCAGATCGCCGGAGCGATGTACAACCACGAGGGCGCCCAGGACCCGCGCGGAAACCAGTCCACCCTCGGCCGTTTCACCTTCGCGCCGCCCGCGCGGAAGGGGCAGCGCTGGCGCGTCACGAAGGCGGAGTTCGTCCCGCAGTTGTTCGACCTCGACGCGGGGCGGGTGGTGAACCTGAACGAGGCGCTCGCCGCGGGCGCCGACGTGCGCGCCGTGCGTGACCGCATCCGGACCGTGGTACTGAGCCGGGGCGCCGCTCAGGACGGGCTCGCGATGGGCCGGTAGGGGCGTGTCGACGCCCCCCGGCCCCGCTACGGCACCACCGTCACCGGCCACCGCCCCGCCTTCACCAGCCGCACCGCGACCGAGCCCACGATCCGGTGGCCGGCCTGCTCGGAGGCGCCCACCACCACCGCGTCCGCCCTCAACTCGTCCGCCGCCTTCACCAGGCCGTTGAAGGGGTCGCCGCGGAAGGTGTGGAACTCCCAGCGCACGTCGAATATCCCCCGGGTCCGTTCGGCCGCCTCACGGATCTGAGTCACCAGGTCCTCGGCGATCTCGTCCGTGGTCGCGGCCACCGGGGCGCCGAGCGCCGCGCCCGACGCGAGCACCGGCTGCACGTACACGACGGCGAGCAGGGCGTGCTGGCGCCGGGCCAGACCACCGGCGTACGCCGCCGCCCGGAACGAGGAGTCGGATCCGTCCACGCCGACCACGATGACCTTGGGCCCGTCGGTGCCCCGCTCGAACTGGTGCGAGTGCTGTTCCATCACGGCAGCGAGGCTATCGGAACGCGCAGGTCCGGCCCCCTCCGGGACCAGTCCGACGGGCGGCGCCACCGGGGTGTTCCTACAGTCGGAACATGAGCGCCACCCTTCAGGCCGCGCCGGCGAAGGACACCACGGGCCCCGCCCGGCCGCCCGGACACGGGTTCCTCGGCAGGGTGCCGGAGGGCTTCGCGGCCTTCTTCGGCGCCATCGGTCTGCTGTGTGTGCTCCTCGACCTGATCCCGCCGCTGCGCGCGCTGCTCCGCCCGGTCGTCCGGTTCCTCGACCACCTCGTGGTGCCCGTCAGCGCCAACCTCGCCTACGCCGTCTTCCTGTTCCTGCTCGCCGCCGCCACCGCCGCCCGCAAGAAGGTCGCCTGGTGGCTGGTCGTCGTCTACCTGGGCCTGCTCGTCCTGACCGACGTCCTCGGCCTCGTCGTGGGCCTGTACGAGGACTCCATCCCCTCGCTCATCGTGTGCGGCCTCGCGCTGACCGTCCTGATCGTGGCCCGCCGGGAGTTCTACGCCGCCTCCCGCCGCGCCGCCGTACGCAGGGCGCTCGCCGTCCTGGCCGCCGGACTGGTCCTCGCGATCCTGGCCGGCTGGGGCCTGGTCGAACTGTTCCCCGGCACCCTGCCGCACGGCCAGCGACTGGCCTGGGCCGCCGACCGGGTGTGCGGCGGACTGGCCTCCGGCGGCACCTACGACGGCCGCCCGCCCCGCGTCCTGTTCTTCCTGCTCGGCCTGTTCGGCGCGCTCGCCCTGCTGAACGCCTGCGCCACCCTCTTCCGCTCGCAGCGCCTGGAGTCGGCCCTGCACGGCGACGAGGAGGCCCGTATCCGCGCCCTCCTGGGGCGGTACGGCGACCAGGACTCCCTCGGCTACTTCGCGACCCGCCGCGACAAGGCCGTGGTCTTCTCACCCAGCGGCAAGGCGGCCGTCACCTACCGCGTCGAGGCCGGGGTCTGCCTCGCCAGCGGCGACCCCGTCGGCGACCGGGAGGCCTGGCCGCACGCCATCGCCGCCTGGCTGGACATCGCCCGCCGCCATGCCTGGGCCCCCGCCGCGATGGGCGCCTCCGAGGACGGCGCCACCGCCTTCGTCCGCGCCGGACTCGGCGCCCTCCAACTCGGCGACGAGGCCATCCTGCAGGTGGCCGCCTTCGATCTGAACGGCCGCGAGATGCGGGTGACCCGGCAGTCCGTGCACCGGGTCCGCCGCACCGGCGCCACCTGCCGGGTCCGCCGCCACTCGGCCCTCACCGACGCGGAGATGGAGGAGGTGATCGACAAGGCCGACGCCTGGCGCGACACCGAGACCGAACGGGGCTTCTCGATGGCCCTCGACCGCCTCGGCGACCCCGCCGACGGCGACTGCCTCCTCGTGGAGGCGCTCAGCGAGGACGGCCGCCTGCTCGCTGTGCTCTCCCTCGTGCCCTGGGGCAAGGACGGCATCTCCCTCGACCTGATGCGCCGTGACCGGGGCGCCCCCAACGGCGTCATGGAGTTCATGGTCGCCGAACTGTGCGCCGCGGCGCCCAAACTCGGCGTCCGCCGGATCTCGCTGAACTTCGCGGTCTTCCGCTCCGTCTTCGAGGAGGGCGCCCGCATCGGCGCCGGACCGGTCCTGCGGCTGTGGCGACGGCTGCTGCTCTTCTTCTCCCGGTGGTGGCAACTGGAGGCGCTCTACCGCTCCAACGCCAAGTACCACCCCGACTGGTCCCCCCGCTTCATCTGCTACGGCGAGACCGGCGCCCTCGCCCGCATCGGCCTCGCCTCCGGGATCGCCGAAGGATTCGTCTCCGTACCCTCGTTGCGCAAACTCTGGGGAAAAGGGCACTCGAAGGGCGGACGTCTACCGGCCACCACGGCCGGTCTGCCGTCGCTCTCGGCGCTCGGCCTCGACGGAGGGGAGGAGGCCGGGACCGGGGAACCGGACGCGGACCTGCCGGAACAGGTCCGCGTCCGGCACCGCACCCTCGACCGGCTGCGCGCCGCCGGCACCGACCCCTACCCGGTCGGCTTCCCCGAGCGCACCCACGCCCTCGCCGACGTCCGGGAGGGCGAGCGGGTCACCGTCGCGGGCCGGATCATGCGGGTACGCGACTTCGGCGGCATCGTCTTCGTGACCCTGCGCGACTGGTCCGGGGACCACCAACTCGCCCTCACCCGCGCGGGCGGCGGCCTCGACCCGTTCCGGGCGGACACCGACATCGGCGACCACATCACGGCCTCGGGCACGGCCGGCACGAGTGACCGGGGCGAGCCCACCGTCTTCGTGACCTCCTGGCAGCTCCTCGGCAAGTGCCTGCGCCCGCTGCCCGACAAACGCCGGGGACTGACCGACCCCGAGGCCAAGGTCCGGATGCGTCACCTGGACCTGATCGCCGGCCCCGACGCCCGCGAGGTGGTCCGCGTCCGCTCCACCGCCGTACAGGCCCTGCGCCAGGGCCTCCTGAACCGCGGCTACCTCGAGGTCGAGACGCCGATGCTCCAACAGATCCACGGCGGCGCCAACGCCCGCCCCTTCACCACCCACATCAACGCCTACGACCTCGACCTCTATCTGCGCATCGCCCCCGAGCTGTATCTGAAGCGGCTGTGCGTCGGCGGCCTGGAGAAGGTCTTCGAGATGGGCCGCACCTTCCGCAACGAAGGCGTCTCCTACAAGCACAACCCCGAGTTCACGGTGCTGGAGGCCTACCAGGCGTACGCCGACTACGACGTGATGCTCGACCTCACCCGTGAGCTGATCCAGGGCGCCGCCATCGCCGCCCTCGGCGCGCCGACCGTCCGCAAGGGCGGCGAGGAGTACGACATCTCGGGGCCGTGGCCGGTCAGGACGGTCCACGGCGCGATCTCCGAGGCGCTCGGCGAGGAGGTGGACGCCGACACCGAGCTGCCCGCGCTGCTGCGGATGTGCGACCGCGCGGGCGTGCCGTACACCGCCGACGACGGCCGCGGCGACGTCGTCCTCGAGATGTACGAGCGCCTCGTCGAGGAACGGACCCGGCTGCCCACCTTCTACAAGGACTTCCCGACCGACGTCTCCCCGCTCACCCGCCAGCACCGCGCCGACCCGCGGCTCGCCGAACGCTGGGACCTCGTCGCCTTCGGCACCGAACTCGGCACCGCCTACTCCGAACTCACCGACCCCGTCGAGCAGCGCCGCCGCCTCACCGCCCAGTCGCTGCTCGCCGCCGGGGGAGACCCCGAGGCGATGGAACTCGACGAGGACTTCCTCGACGCCCTCGAATACGCCATGCCGCCCACCGGCGGCCTCGGCCTCGGCGTCGACCGCCTGGTCATGTTCCTCACCGGACTGACGATCCGGGAGACCCTCCCCTTTCCCCTGGTACGCCACCGCTGACCCGAAGGGCTGCGCCGAGCGGGTGTTTTGGTGCCGCCGCTCCGGTACCTCTGTGGTGCGTCGGGGCCGCCGCGGGCGACTGATGAGTCATGACGAAGGATCAGTTGCTCACACGGCTGTCGTCGACCGCGGCGGCGCTCACACGGCGCCGCGCGCTGCTGGCCGGCGCCGCGGCCTGCGGGGCGGCAGGCACGGCAGGCCTGCTCTCGCTGGGCTCGGGCGGCGAGTCGGCCCCACCCGCCCTGCCCGCCGCCGGCGCCCAGACGCACCGCGCGCCCATGCCCTCCGCCTACCGTCTCCAGCCCATGACCGGGTACGGCTCGCCCCGGACCGAACCCAGCCAACCCCTGGTCCGGCGCGAACCGTTCCTGCGCCTGTCCGGGCGCGGCCGGACCATGGTGCTGACCTTCGACGACGGGCCCGACCCCCGCTACACCCCCGACATCCTCTACACCCTCGCGCAGTACGACGTCCGGGCGATGTTCTTCGTGTGCGGCTCGATGGCAGTCAGCCACCAGGACCTGGTGGCCCTGATCGCCGACGAGGGCCACATCGTCGGCAACCACACCTGGTCGCACCCGCTGCTCACCAGACTCAGCCGCAGTCGGATCCGCTGGGAGATGGAACGCACCAGCGACGTCATCGAGGAGGCGTGCGGCGAACGCCCGCTGTGGTTCCGCGCGCCCTACGGGGCGTGGAACCGTGCCGCCTTCCAGATCGGCGCCGAACTCGGCATGGAACCGCTGGGCTGGACGGTCGACACCCTCGACTGGACCACCCCCGGCACCCGCACCATCGTCGGCCGGGTGGAGCACAACGCGGCCCCCGGCGTCGTGGTGCTCTCGCACGACGCCGGGGGAGACCGCACCCAGAGTGTCCGGGCGCTGCGCGCCTATCTGCCGCAACTGCTGGATTCCGGCTACCACATCACCGTCCCGCGACGACGGCGCACATAGAAGCCTTTCACTGTGCCCGCCCGGTCGGGGAACGCTCAGCGCACCTCGACCAGGCGGGCGAAGGCGACGACGTTGCCGTCGTAGCCGTTCTGCTGGGAGAAACCGCCCCCGCAGGTGATGACCCGGAGTTCGGGAGCGCCCTTCGAGGCGTAGACACGGTCGCCGGGGAAGTTGTTCTTCTCGAACACCTCGACGCCGTAGATCTCGAAAACGGCCGTCTTTCCGTCCTTGCGGGTGACCTCGACGCGATGTCCCTGTTTCAGGGCCCCGAGCCCGTAGAACACCGCCGGGCCCTGTCTGTTGTCGACATGGCCCACGATGACCGCGGTGCCCTTCTCGCCCGGAGAGACCGCGCCGGTGAACCAGCCGGCCAGGTTGGGGTCCTCCGGCGGTGGCGCGGCGATCCAGCCGTCCGCGGCCAGGCCGATGGGCATGATCGGCGCGTCGACCCGGATCGTCGGGATCCTGACCCGGTCCGGCACGGCGTACGGCAGCGGGCTGGGGGTGCCCGAAAAGGTGCCGGGCGTGAGGGTGCTCCTGGCGGCGGCCGCCGACGCGGGTTGCGGCGGCCCGACGTCGAACTCTCCCGAGCCGTTCCGAATGAGCGCGAGGCCGGTCAGCAGAACAAGCGCTATCACGCCCCAGGGAGCGCGTTTCCGCCGCGGCTCCTCCTCTTCGGCCAGGTCGGCCAATTCGGACGCATACATTCGACTTCCCCTCTCGACGCGGCCGTCGCCCCGTCATTCGCGCATACGGAAACGCTATGTCCGGCGCGGTGAAGCGGCGACGGGACGGATACGAACGGGTGATCCGCGATGTGCTCGGTGCGCCATCCGAGTTGCCGCGGACAGGAATTTTCTGACGGCCCGTGACCTGCGACAATATCCGATTATGCGCTTTTCGTTCGGCATGTCCCCTCACCAGGACGGACCATTCTCGAAATGCGCCCGCGCCCACGGCATCTGAGGGTCTTTCTGGGAGGCGCTTTCTCGCCGATCCACCGGGGACGGTTCCCGGGGCGTCTTCCGCGGAGGATCACATGCGTACTACTCGTGCCCTGGCGGCCGCCGGAGCCGCAGTCGCCGTCTTCGGGCTCGCCACCCCCACCGCCGTCGCACGGGACGGCATGGGCGCCCACCCGAGCAACATCGTCGCCCTGCCCAGTGTCATCGCCCGTGGCGGTCAGCTGACCGTCACCGTCGACGGCTGCCCCAACGGCGGCCGCATGAGCTCGGACGCGTTCCCGAACGCGACCCTGACGCCGCTTCCCGGCACCAACGGGACGTCGAGGGGCACCGCGACGGTCAACAACAACGCGAGCCCCGGTTCGCACAGCATCACGGTCAACTGCTCCGGCAGGACCCTGACGAACCCGGCGGCCTTCACCGTCATCGGAGGCGTCCAGGGCGGTCTCGGCGGCAGTAGCTCCACCGGCGCGACCCCGACCGACATGGCGATCGGCGGCGGGCTGCTGGCCGCGGCCCTCGTCGGCGGCGGGCTGTTCTGGATGCGCCGCCGCTCCGAGAAGCAGATCGGATCCGAGCGACCGCTCTGAAGGCGCGGCGAGGGAGCCGCGTCATTACGCGGAGCCCGACACGCGGAGCCCGACCGCAGGTGCGACGGCCTTTCCCCGGCTCTTCTCCCCGGCCCTTTTGGGACGCGGGGCGAAGGCCGTGTGCCTGCGGCGGTCAGCCGCCGTCCTCGCCACCGCGTCGGCGGGAGAGACGGTACGCCGTCCCGACCGCCCCCGTGACGAGCGCGGCCCCGAGTCCGATCTCCTCGAGGTCGAACCCGGCGAAGCTGCCGCCCTCACCGGCGTGGGCACCCCGGGACGGCTGCACCGGTACGGGGGTGGGGTCGTCCGGTCGGCCGCCGGCGATGGTGAGGTCCGCGTTCCGCGAGAAGGTTCCGCAGTGGAACGTCACCTCGTACAACGCGCCCGGTCTCGCGTCCCAGTCGACATGGGCGACGGCCCAGGACCGGTCCTTGCGGATGGTCACGTCGTTGAAGACGCCCGACGTGACGAACACGTCCTGGTCGCAGCCGGTGGCCCGGAGGGTCACCTGCCCCCCGGGCGCGACGGTCTCGGGAAAGACGCTGACGCTGAAGCGCCGGCTCTCGCCGCTCGCGTGCGCGGCGGGTGTGGTGAGGGCCAGGGCGCAGGCGCCCAGCAGGGCGGCCGAGGCGACGCGTATCGCGCGCATGGTGGTTCCTCCGGTCCCCGAGGAGCAGCTGCGGACTTTTTCCGCTCGCGCCGTGAGTGCACCTCGATGACCGAAACGCTAAGAACGTGGGTACGTCCGCGCGATCGCACTGGTGCGAACGGGGTAAGCGGGTGCGCCGGTCGGGTGATGACGTTGCTGCGGCCGGGGGACAAGGCACGCGTGCGCGTGTCCCCCGGCGGTCGGCAGTCCGGCGGCCCGATGGTCCGGTGGTCCGGCGGCTCGCCGGGGTGAGGCGCTGTCAGTGGCCGAAGCGTCAGCCCTTGATGTGCGGGAAGAGGCTCAGGAACGGGTCCGCCGAGGCGGTGATGCCCCGGCTGTAGGGCGCGTCGAAGTCCCAGATCAGGAAGAGCAGGAACGCGATCAGCGCGGAGAACAGTCCGGCGAGGACCAGTTCACGCGGCGTACGCCGGATCTGCAGAGCGAAGATCATCCCGATGGTGGCGGCGGCTCCGGCCAGCAGCCCGAACCACACCACGCCCGGCATGGTCGGCGAGGCCGAGTCCGCCCGGGCGTTGCGTGCCTGGTCCGCGGCGGCCATCTGGTCGAGGACCGGCTGGTAGGCCTGGGCCTCGAAGTCAGTCTTCGGCTGGTAGTCGGTGACGTCCGCGCGGACCTTTCCGAGGAGCGCGGTGCCCCGTTCCGTGACCTCGCCGCTGTCCGCCATGTGCTTCCACTCGGTGTCGACGACGTGTCCGACATAGGCGTTGACATCGTCCCGAATGCGGTCGCGGACGTCGGCCGGGTAGACCCGGACCCGCTCCGAGATCTCGTGCAGTGCCTGGGCCTCGGCCTGGACGTGGTCCTGGGCGCCGCTGCGCGCCTCCCAGACACCGGCGATGGCCAGGCCCAGGACGATGGCGTACACCACGCCGATCCACATCGTCATGTACTCGATGACATCCGGCGTCTCGTTGGGGTCCTCGTCCTCGGGCGCCCTGCGGTGCCGTAGCAGGGTGATGACGACCACCACGACACAGGCGGCCAGCATCGCGAGGGTGAGAACAAGCCATTCCGGCAAGGGGTGCCTCCAGGATCAGGTGCCAGGGGGTGTCGGCAAGGTCGCGTCGTCCGCCCCGAGGGCGGGCCGTGGGGCAGGCGGGACGTCGCGGACACGCCCTAGCGGGGCCGCAGTGCGGCGACGGCGATCACCGCGGGCGCGGTGATGAGCAGGACGTAGGTGACCGGTGACGTGGTGCCGCGGGGCGGCCGTTTGCGGGGCAGCGCCCGGTACCGCGGGTAGGTGACCGGGGCGGCGGACGGGCTCGGGGTGGGCGTCGCCGACGGTGTCGGGGTGGGTGACGGGGGTGGGGGAGGGAGCGGTGCGCGGACGGGTGGCGGGGTCGGCCTGGCACGGGGCGGCGCCGGCTGCGGTGCCGGGGGTGGCGGAGGCGTCGGCTTCGGTGCGGGTTTCCGCGGCGGCGGGGGCTTGGGGGCGGGGGTGGGCTTCGGCGGGGGCGGAGCCGGTGGCGGAGGCGGCGGAGTCGGAGTCGGAGTCGGAGTCGGCGGTGGTGGTGGAGTCGGCGGCGGGGGCGGCGGCGTAGGAGTGGGAGCGGGGGTGGGGGCCGGGGTCGGGCACGGCGGGGGAGGGGGCGGTGGGCAGACCGGGGGCGTGGGCCAGGTGAGGTCGCCGGCGATCGCCACCACCTCTGTGCCGCCCGGCCCGGTCGAGACGTAGGCGCAGGCGTCGGCCTGGGCCGTGCCGGCCGGCGCGCCCACGAGCAGCCAGGTGAGCGCCAGCAGAGCGAACACCCTTGTGGCGGGAGCGGATTGGATCGGTTCGGGTCGATGCACGACGGAGATCATGAGGCTTCACGTGGCCCCGTGCGCCCGGGTACGGGGGGATTGGCCCGAAAGAGGGAACGTCGATGCCACAGGTTTCAGAAAGAAATCTGCGAGCTCGTTGAACACAACCAGGCCCTCCATGCGTACCCATGGTCGTGCGGCGGCGCAGCAGGGCGCTGCAACACCCTACGAATGTATGGGGAGTTGACGATGAACACCTCCTGGCGGAGCGCCTCACTCGTGGCGAGTGCCGCGGCGGTCTTGGTGCTGACGACGGCGTGCGGCCAGGAAAGCGCCCCGTCCACCGGCAGCCAGAACGTCGGCGCGACGGCTGCGGCGGGCGACTACGGCAGCGCCGGTGCCGGTCTTGGGACCGACACCGGAGCCGGCGCGGGAGCGGGAGCGCCGGCCAGCCCGAGCGCGGCGACCCAGACGGCCGGCGCGGGACAGTTGGCCGTGTCCACCAACGCGGAACTCGGCGACGTCCTCACCGACGGCACCGGCCTCACCCTCTACCGCTTCGACGCGGACACCGCCGAGCCGCCGAAGTCGAACTGTGACGGCGACTGCGCCACGGCCTGGCCGCCGGTCCCGGCGGGCGACGCCGCGGCGGGCGAGGGCATCGACAAGTCGAAGCTGGGCGAGGTGACCCGTGCGGACGGCACCAAGCAGCTGACCGTCGGCGGCTGGCCGGTCTACCGCTACGCGAAGGACACCAAGGCCGGGGACGTCACCGGCCAGGGCGTGGGCGGCAAGTGGTACGCGCTCGCTCCGGACGGCAAGAAGGCGAAGAAGGGCGGCGGCGGCCTTTCCGAGCAGGCCGAGCAGGCCGGACTCTCCACCCGCAAGGACCCCAAGCTGGGTGAGGTCGTCGTCGACAAGAACGGCCACACGGTCTACCGGTTCCTCAAGGACACGGCCTGGCCCGACCCGATCTCCGCCTGCACCGGCGCCTGCCTGGAGAAGTGGCCCGCCGTGGCCCCCGTCGACATCAACGACACCAAGGGGATCCAGAAGAAGGGCTACATGAATTTCACCCGGCCCGACGGCGTCGAGCAGCAGACCATCAACTGCTGGCCGATCTACACCTTCTCGGGCGACAAGGCCCCGGGTGACACCAACGGTCAGGGCGTGGGCGGCACCTGGTACGCCGCGGCACCCGACGGAAAGCCGATCGGAGCGCCCGAGAAGTAGAGCTCGCGCGTCCGGTCAACCGGTCCCGCCCCCTCCACGCCGCACGGAGGGGGCGGACCGGTTTGTCGTCGTTCCCCACGACAGCGTGTGTACTTTTCCTATCATTTCACCATGGCGGAAGCGGAGGCGCTTCAGGCTCGGTGTACGGGGGAATCACTTGGGCACGTGCCGCAGGCAGTGACCGGGAACGGACGGTCAATTTCCGTTTCTGCTCGCTCCTTTGGCGGGCGATCAGTAGCCTCAGCTCGAACACCGGATCGCCTACGCCTGGAGAGATAGATGGAGCGTCCCGCCTGGGCCCCACGCAGCATCGACATTTCGGTGCCGAGCGTTTCGCGCATCTACGACTACTACCTGGGCGGTTCGCACAACTTCGAAGTCGACCGGGAAGCGGCCCGCAGGGCCATGGAGTTCCTGCCGGGACTTCCCAAGATCATGCAGGCGAACCGGGCGTTCACGCGCCGCGCGGTGCGCTACGCCGTCGACGAGGGCATCACCCAGTTCCTCGACATAGGCTCCGGCATCCCGACCTTCGGCAACGTCCACGAAGTGGCCCAGGCGGCCCGTCCCGGCGCCCGCGTGGTGTACGTGGACCACGACCCGGTCGCCGTCGCGCACAGCGAGGCGGTCCTGGCCGGCAACGCGGACGCGGGCGTCGTCGCCGCCGACCTCCGCAAGCCCCGGGAGATACTCTCCAGCCCCGAAGTGCGGGGCCTGATCGACCTGAACCGGCCGGTGGCCCTGCTTCTCGTTGCGATACTGCATTTCGTGGAAGACGCGGACGACCCGTACGAGGCGGTGGCAGAGTTGCGCGACGCGCTCGCGCCCGGCAGCCTGCTGCTGCTCACGCACGCCTCGTACGAGGGAATCCCGCTGCCGCCACAGCGGGCCGAGGGGGCGGTGGACGTGTACAAGGACATTCGCAACCCGCTGATCATGCGTTCACGCGCCGAGATCGCGCGGTTCTTCGAGGGGTACGACATGGTGGAACCCGGACTGGTGCCGATGCCGCACTGGCGGCCGGAGACCGCACCGGAGGACGAGGATCCCTACGCGTTCTCGGGTTTCGCCGGAGTGGGGCGTACGGCGTGAGCGCGGAACAGGACGGGCCCGAGGACAGACTGCGGCGGTTCGCGACGATCTGGAGCCGGGCGGTCTTCCCGGTGACCTCGACGTCCGCGACCCGGCCGGAGTTCGAGGAACAGCTGCTGCCGCTGGCGCGACGGTTGAGTGAGGCCCTCCGTGCCAGGATCTTCGACGCGGACGAGGCGAGGGCGGTGGGCGCCGCCCTGGTCTCGGCGCACTGCACCGACCCGGAGGCGCTGACCCGCACCCTGGACTGCGTCGAGGCCTATCTGGTGCTCTACTGCGGGGCGGACGGCGTCCAGGAGGACCTGCGGGCGCGCGCGGCACGGATCCAGCACGCCATGGCCGCCGGGTTCGCGAAGGCGTTGCGGGAGCGGACGCTCGCCGAGCAGGAGGCCATCGCGCAAGCCGCGTTGCGGGCCCAGGGGGTGGTGGCGCAGGCGCTGCACGCGAGCGAGGCGCGCTTCCGCGCGGTCTTCGAGGGCGCCGCCATAGGGATCGGCATCGCCGACCTGGACGGCCACGTCCTCCAGGTCAACGGGGCCCTGCTGCGCATGTTCGGACTGTCCGACCAGACGATGCGCAACCGCCGGGTCCAGGAGTGGACCCACCCCGACGACGCCCCCCAGATCTGGCGGCTCTACGACGAACTCGTCCGCGGGCGGCGCGAGCACTACCACGTCGAAAAGGCCTTCTACCGCCCTGACGGAACGGTCCTGTGGACCAACCTCACGGTCTCCCTGCTGCGCGACGCCGACGGCAACCCGCAGTACCAGCTGGCCCTCATGGAGGACACCACCGAGCGCCGGCTGCTCAACCTCCGGCTGCGTTACGAGGCCACCCACGACGCCCTCACCGGCCTGCCCAACCGCACCTTCTTCTTCGAACGCCTGGAGAAGGCGCTCGGCGCCGGCCCGGGCCAGCGGTTCGGGCTGTGCTACCTCGACCTGGACGGCTTCAAGACCATCAACGACAGCCTCGGCCACGCGGCCGGCGACCGGCTGCTCGTCGAGATCGCCGACCGGCTGCAGTCCTGCGCGACCGCGCCCGGCGAGATGGTCGCCCGGCTCGGCGGCGACGAGTTCGTCGCTCTGACCACCGGACCGGAGACCGAGCACGAGGTCGACGAACTCGCCGCGCGGATCATGAACGCGCTGCTCGCTCCGGTCGGCATCGACGGCCGCGAGCTGACCGTGCGCGGCAGCATCGGCGTCGTCGAGGGCCCGGCGGGGGAGCACAGCCCGGCGGAGGTGCTGCGCAGCGCCGACATCACGATGTACCGGGCCAAGTCGGCAGGCGGCAACCGCTTCGAGCTCGCCGACCCGGAGGCCGACGCCCGGGCCATCACCCGGCACGGGCTGACCACGGCCCTGCCGACGGCCCTGGACCGGGGCGAGTTCTTCATCGAGTACCAGCCGCTGGTCCACCTCGGCGACGGCAGCGTGCACGGCGCGGAGGCGCTGGTGCGCTGGCTGCACCCGCAGCACGGCGTGCTCGGCCCCGACCAGTTCATCCCGCTGGCCGAGCACACCGGGCTGATCGTGCCGCTGGGCCGCTGGGTCCTGGAACAGTCGGTGCGCCAGGCCCGCGCCTGGCAGGAGCGCCTCGACGACGCCGCCCCGCTGCGGATCAACGTCAATCTCTCCCCCTGCCAGCTCACCCACCCCGGCCTGGTCCAGGACACCGTGGAGATCCTGGAGCGCACGGGTGTCGAACCGGACGCGCTCTGCCTGGAGGTGACCGAGTCGGCGCTGATCGGCGCGGACGACGACCTGTTGAAGCCGCTGCGGCAGCTCGCCGAGATGGGCGTCGACATCGCCCTGGACGACTTCGGCACCGGTTACTCGAACCTCGCGAACCTGCGCCGGCTGCCGGTGAGCATCCTCAAGCTCGACCGTTCCTTCACGCAGAGCATGCAGCAGTTCCCGGCGGACCCCGTCGACCTCAAGATCGTCGAGGGGATCGTCTCGCTCGCCCACGGCCTGAACCTGGCGGTGACGGTGGAGGGCGTGGAGACCGGCGCGCAGGCCGAGCAGCTGCGGATACTGGGCTGCGACACCGCACAGGGCTGGTACTACGCCCGCCCCGGCCCGCCGGAGCGACTGCACGAGCTGGCGCTGGTGGACGCGACGGGGTGAGGCGGGGCGGGCGTACCGGGCGTGGGCTCGCGCAGGGCGCGCCGGTCTCGGAGCGGCCGGGACGAGGGCCCGTGCGGGGAGGCGCGGGGCCGTGTCGACATGTGGCTCCGCGGGCCGGGCGCGACCAGCTCACACCGGCTTGCGGATGTGCCACCGCGGCGCTCGGCGGAGCATTCAGCTCGCCCGCCGCTCCCGTGCGGTTTCCGCCACCTCCACGGCCGCGCGGACCAGCGCCGCGGTGGCCGTCGAGCGGGACTGCTGCGGCCAGGCGACGGCCAGGACGGCAGGGGGCGCGTCCAATACGGGGCGGTAGACGACGCCCGGCCGGGGATAGCGGTCGGCCACGGACGCGGGGAGGAGGGCGACGACCTCGCCCAGTCCGACGAGGGTGAGCAACTGAGCCAGGTCGTGGCCCCTCCCGCGCGTCTCGTCGATGTACCGCTGTACCTCGCCGGGGCGCAGCCCCAGGTCGGCGAGGCTCAGCCCGGCCCGGGCGGCAAGGGGATGACGCGCGGAAAGGGCGGCAACGCGTGGTTCGGCGGTCAGGTACTCCGCGTCGAGGCCGGTGCGGTCGAACGGCTCGTAGACCAGGGCGACATCGGCCTCGCCCTGGCGCAGGAGCCGGGACTGTTCCTGCCAAGCGGACAGGCGGACGGTGACCGGCAACGCCGCCGGGTCGGCCGCGTAGCGCGCGAGGATGGCCTCCAGCAGCCCCGCGTCACCGTCGGCCTTCACGGCCAGCGCCAGTTCCGGCTCGGCGGCGGCCGCGCGGCGCGCTCGTCGTCCGGCCGCCTCCAACGCCTCCAGTGCGAACGGGGCCTCCGCCAGGAGGACTTCCCCGGCCGGGGTCAGCGTCACGCTGTGGGTGGTCCGCTCGAAGAGGACGGCTCCCAGCTCCGACTCCAGCCGGCGGATCGCCCGCGACAGCGGCGGCGGCGAGATGCCCAACCGTTCAGCGGCGCGGGCGAAGTTGAGCTCCTCGGCGACGGCGACGAAGTAGCGCAGCGGACGGGACTCCATGGGCCTGCCCTCCGATCGGTATTGCCCTGAGGGTAACAACCGCGAGCGAACCGGTCCTTCAGTTCCGGGCGGCCAGGAACGAGGCTCATGGACATCCGACAAACCTGTTTCCAGGAGCCGTTCATGATCGTCGTCACCACTCCGACCGGCCAGATCGGCCGCGAGGTCGTCGCCCGTCTCCTCGATGCCCGCGACGCCTCCGGCGCCTTGGTCCCGCTCCGGGTGATCGCCCGGGACCCCGCCGCGCTCTCCCCGCGGGTGCGCGACCGTGTGGAGGTCGTCCAGGGGTCGCACGCCGACCCCGCCGTACTGAAGGAGGCCTGCCAGGGCGCCGACCGCGTGTTCTGGCTGGTGCCGCCGACCCCCGGCGCCGACAGCGTCGAGAAACACTTCCGGGCCTTCACGGAGCCGCTGTGCGAGATCATCGCGGCGCAGGGCATTGAGCGGGTCGTGTCCGTCTCCACTCTGGGCCGAGGAGTCGCCAGGAACGCCGGGCTGGTCTCGGCGTCGCTGGCGATGGACGAGGCGATCGCCGCCACGGGCGTCCACTACCGGGCGCTGTGCCCTCCGTCCCTGATGGAGAACGAGCTCCGCCAGGTGGCGTCGATCCGCGACGCGGGGGTGTTCTCCACGACGCTCGTCCCCGATCGCGTGCTGCGCCTGTGCGCCACCCGCGACGTCGCCGCCACAGCCGCACGCCTGCTCCTCGACGGTTCCTGGGCCGGGCAGGAGGACGTGCCCCTGGTCAGCCCCGACGGCCTGACCCCGGAGGGTATGGCCGAGGTCCTCTCCGAGGTGCTCGGCCGGCCCGTCCGCGCCGAGTTCGCCTCCACCGCGGAGCGGAAGGCGATGCTGATCCGTTCCGGGGCGACCGAGGCGTGGGCGCAAGGGTATGCCGACATGGTGGACGCGCAGAACGACCAGGGCTTCTACGGAGCGTCCCAGCCGACCACACCCGACCTCGCCCCCACCACCTTCCGCCAGTGGTGCGAGGAGGTGCTCAAGCCGGCGGTCCTCCAGTCCCGGAACTGAGCCGCGCTCACCGCTCCAGAAGCATCCGCTGGAGCTCCCGGGCGGCCCGAGGCGGTGCCACGTCGCTGCGATGCGCGAGGGCGATCGTCCGGCGCAGCCCGGGCCGCGCGAGCGGAGTCACCCGCAGCCCCCGTCCCGACCGCGTCGCCACCATGCGCGGTACGACGGCCACCCCGAGGCCCGCCCGCACGAACCCCAGCACCGCGTCCATCTCCCCGCCCTCCACCGCGAAGTCCGGCTCGAAGCCCTCGCCGCGGCAGGCGGCGACGGTCAGTTCCCGCAGGTCGTAGCCGTGCCGGAACATGACCAGGCGTTCGCCCTCCAGGTCGGCGACGTGCACGGTCCGCCCGCCCCGGCCCGGCGCGGGGGCCTCCGGGGACGACACCACCACCAGGTCCTCACGGAGCAGCTCCACCGTGGTCAGCGCGGGGGAGGGCGTCGGCAGCGGAAGGACGACCAGGGCCAGGTCGAGGGCGCCGCGGGCGAGCTCCCGTACGAGATCGTGTGAGCCGCCCTCCTCGATCAGCAGCCGGATGCCGGGATAGCGGTCGTGGAAGGCGCGCAGCACGTCCGGCAGCAGACCCGTGCACACGCTCGGTGTCGCGCCCAGCCGGACTCGGCCACCGCGCAGCTGCACCAGCTCCTGGACCTCGTGCCGGGCGGTGTCCGCGTCGGCCAGGATCCGCCGGGCCAGCGGCAGCAGCGCCTCGCCGGCGTGGGTGAGGGTGATGTTGCCCCGCGCCCGCCCGAACAGGTCCGCGCCCAACTCCCGCTCCAGCGCCTTGATCTGCTGCGACAGGGACGGCTGCGCCACATGGACCAGTTCGGCGGCCCGGGTGAAGTGCCGGGTCTCGGCGACCGCCACGAAGTACTGGAGCTGCTGGAACTGCATGCGTCCACGATAGCCCTTGGCTATGGAATCAAGCCGGACCATGTCTTGGACCGATCGCGCGGACGCCCGTAGCGTCAGCGACATGGCTCTGGCAACGCGGACGGACCGACGGCCGTCCTTGGCACGCACCGTGTGGGACTCCTCCGTCGGGAAGAAGACCGTGATGGCGGTCAGCGGCCTGATCATGCTGCTGTACCTGGTCGTCCACATGATCGGAAACCTGAAGATCTTCTTCGGGGCGGGCGAGTTCAACCACTACGCCCACTGGCTGCGCACCGTCGGTGAACCGTTCATGCACTACGAGTGGACACTGTGGCTGATCCGGGTCGTCCTGGTGGTCGCCGTGGTCGCCCACGCCACGTCCGCGTACCAGCTCAGCCGCCGGGACATCAGAGCGCGCCCCGCCACGTACGTCCACAGGAAACCGCGGGCCACCTACGCGACCCGCACCATGCGCTGGGGCGGGATCATCCTCGGCCTGTTCATCGTGTGGCACATCCTCGACCTGACGACCGGCACCGTGCACTCCGGCGGCTTCCAGGAGGGCCACCCGTACCAGAACGTCGTGGACACCTTCTCCACCTGGTACGGCAACGTCATCTACATCGTCGCGATGCTCGCCCTCGGCCTGCACATCCGGCACGGGTTCTGGAGCGCCGCCCAGACCCTCGGCGCCGGCAGCCGGACCCGCGACCGCGCCCTGAAGACCGTCGCCCATATTCTCGCGCTGCTGCTCACGGCCGGTTTCATCGCCGTACCCGTGGGTGTCATGACCGGAGTGGTGAGCTGAAGATGACTTCCTACGCGGACTACCGGACCGGCGAGCCGGTCGTCGATGCCAAGGCCCCCGAGGGGCCCGTCGAGGAGCGCTGGGACAAGCGCCGCTTCGAGGCCAAGCTGGTCAACCCGGCCAACCGGCGCAAGCACACCGTGATCGTCGTCGGTACCGGCCTCGCGGGCGGGTCGGCCGGTGCCACCCTCGCCGAGCAGGGCTACCACGTCGTCCAGTTCTGCTACCAGGACTCCCCGCGCCGCGCCCACTCGATCGCCGCGCAGGGCGGCATCAACGCGGCGAAGAACTACCGCAACGACGGCGACTCGATCCACCGGCTCTTCTACGACACCGTCAAGGGCGGCGACTTCCGGGCCAGGGAGTCCAACGTCCACCGGCTCGCCCAGATCTCCGTCGAGATCATCGACCAGTGCGTGGCGCAGGGCGTCCCGTTCGCCCGTGAGTACGGCGGACTGCTCGACACCCGCTCCTTCGGTGGCGTCCAGGTGTCGCGGACCTTCTACGCCCGAGGGCAGACTGGGCAGCAGCTGCTCCTTGGCGCCTACCAGGCGCTGTCCCGGCAGATCGCGGCCGGGAACATCGAGATGCATCCGCGGACCGAGATGCTCGACCTGATCGTGATCGACGGGAAGGCGCGCGGGATCGTGGCGCGGGACCTGATCACCGGGCGCGTCGGCACCTACTTCGCGGACGCCGTCGTCCTGGCGAGCGGCGGCTACGGCAACGTCTTCTACCTGTCGACGAACGCCATGAACTCCAACGCCACCGCCGTCTGGCGGGCCCACCGACGCGGCGCCCTCTTCGCCAACCCGTGCTTCACGCAGATCCATCCGACCTGCATCCCACGCACCGGCGAGCACCAGTCCAAGCTGACGCTGATGAGCGAGTCACTGCGCAACGACGGCCGGATCTGGGTGCCGAAGGCCAAGGGCGACGACCGGCCCGCCCACCGGATTCCCGAGGACGAGCGCGACTACTACCTGGAGCGCATCTACCCGTCCTTCGGCAACCTGGTCCCGCGTGACATCGCCTCCCGCGCCGCGAAGAACGTCTGCGACGAGGGCCGGGGCGTCGGGCCCGGCGGGCAGGGCGTCTACCTCGACTTCGCGGATGCCATCGAGCGGATGGGACGCGGGGCCGTCGAGGCCAAGTACGGCAACCTCTTCGACATGTACCAGCGGATCACCGACGAGGACCCCTACGAGGTGCCGATGCGGATCTATCCCGCCGTGCACTACACCATGGGCGGCCTGTGGGTGGACTACGACCTGCAGACCACCGTCCCCGGCCTGTTCGCGATCGGCGAGGCCAACTTCTCCGACCACGGCGCGAACCGGCTGGGCGCGTCCGCCCTCATGCAGGGCCTCGCCGACGGCTACTTCGTGTTGCCGGCCACCATCAACGACTACCTCGCCCGCAACCCGCACCACCAGAGCGTCACCGCCGAACACCCCGTCGTACAGGATGTGTTGGCGGAGACCGAGGACCGGCTGCATCTGCTGCTGGCCGTGGACGGCGACCGTACCCCCGACTCCTTCCACCGCGAACTCGGCGAACTCATGTGGGAGTTCTGCGGCATGGCCCGCACCGACAGCGGACTGCGCAAGGCGCTGGAGCGGATTCCGCAGATCCGCGACGAGTTCTGGCGGCGCATCAAGGTCCCTGGCGTCGGCGAGGAGTTCAACCAGTCGCTGGAGAAGGCCAACCGGATCGTCGACTACCTGGAACTCGCCGAGCTGATGTGCCTGGACGCCCTGCACCGGGCGGAGTCCTGCGGCGGCCACTTCCGCGAGGAGTCCCAGACCCCCGACGGCGAGGCCGCCCGCCGGGACGACGCCTTCGGGTACGCGGCCGCCTGGGAGTTCACCGGCACCGGCGAGGCGCCCGTCCTGCACAAGGAACACCTGGTCTTCGAGTACGTCCACCCCACTCAGCGGAGCTACGCATGAAGCTCACCCTGCGCGTCTGGCGGCAGAAGAACGCCGACGCCGACGGCGCGATGTCCACCTACGAGGTGGACGGAATCTCCTCCGACATGTCCTTCCTGGAGATGCTGGACACCCTCAACGAGGAACTCATCCTCAAGGGCGAGGACCCGGTCGCCTTCGACCACGACTGCCGTGAGGGCATCTGCGGAGCGTGCTCACTCGTCATCAACGGCGACGCGCACGGACCGGAGCGCACGACCACCTGCCAGCTGCACATGCGGTCCTTCCAGGACGGCGACACGATCGACGTCGAGCCGTGGCGGGCGTCCGCGTTCCCGGTGATCAAGGATCTGGTCGTCGACCGGACCGCCTTCGACCGGATCATCCAGGCCGGCGGGTACGTCTCGGTGCCGACCGGCGCCGCACCCGAGGCGCATGCCACGCCGGTACCGAAGCCGGACGCGGACTTCGCGTTCGAGCACGCGGAGTGCATCGGGTGCGGTGCCTGTGTGGCCGCCTGTCCCAACGGGGCGGCGATGCTGTTCACCTCCGCCAAGGTCAATCACCTCAACGTGCTGCCGCAGGGCGCGCCCGAGCGGGAGACCCGGGTGCTGGACATGGTGGCGCAGATGGACGAGGAGGGGTTCGGAGGGTGCACGCTCGCGGGAGAGTGCGCGACCGCCTGCCCGAAGGGGATTCCGCTCATGTCCATCACCGGGATGAACAAGGAGTGGCTGCGGGCCGCGCGGAAGGTCAAGCGGTGACGCCGTAGGGGGTACAGAGAACGTTCGCCGAGAACGTGCGGACGGGCGGGGCCGGGAGTGGTGCTCATCCCCGGCCCCGTCTCGCATCGGGCGGCCGCGCACCGGCGAATCTGGGGCCGCACACGACGCAAAAGGGACGGACCGTGCGTGAGTGCGCGCAGTTCAACCTCCCCACATCCGCGCTCCTGGCTCAGGTCACGTCCGCGCCAACCCGTGTCGGAAGAAACAGGGTGTACCGCCACCGTCCCCGAGTTGGCCCGTGCCCTGGAGTTAGCCATGACCGGCGTTTCCACGCTCGTCCGTCCCCCGCAGTCGACCGCTCCCGTCCGCTACACCGTCACCCTCGCCCGCGACGAGGCCGACGTGCGGGCCGCGCAGCGGCTGCGCCACGAGGTCTTCGCCGGGGAGATGGGGGCCCTGCTGACCTCCCCGCAGCCCGGCCTCGACGTCGACCCCTTCGACGCCTACTGCGACCACCTGCTCGTCCGTGACACGGTGACCGGTCAGGTCGTCGGCACGTACCGGCTGCTGCCCCCGGAGCGGGCCGCGATCGCCGGACGCCTCTACTCCGAGGGCGAGTTCGACCTCACCCCGCTCGACCCGATCCGCCCCGGGCTCGTCGAGGTCGGCCGCTCCTGCGTGCACCCCGACCACCGGGACGGCGCGGTCATCGGACTCATCTGGGCCGGCATAGCCCGCTACATGGTCGACCACGGCCACGAGTGGCTCGCCGGCTGCTGCTCGATCCCGCTCGCGGACGGCGGTGCCCTCGCGGCCGGCACCTGGGACCGGGTGCGGGACAAGCACCTGGCCCCGGAGGAGTTCCGGGTGCGGCCGCTGCTCCCCTGGGTGCCGCAGGACGTGAGTGTCCCGGCGCGCACCGAACTTCCCGCGCTGCTGCGCGGCTATCTGCGGCTCGGCGCCTGGGTCTGCGCGCAGCCCGCCCACGACCCGGACTTCGGGGTCGCCGACCTGTATGTGCTGCTGTCGATGCGCCGGGTCAACCCGCGCTACCTGCGGCACTTCCTCTCGCTCGTCCCGGCCTGATGAGCGTCTGGCTGCCCGGAGCGCCCTGCACCCCGAGGGCGTGCGTGGAAGGGACGGCGGCCGCCGCGGCCGTACCGCGGGCCGTGCTGCGGCTGGTGGCGGTCACGGTCCTGGTGCTGGCCGGGGTCCTGCTGTCGACGCTCGGCTGGGGGCGCTCGCGGGTGCGGGGGAGGATCCCGGCGGGGCCGGTGCGGTGGTGGTGCCTCCGGATCGTACGGGCCGCCGGGGTCCAGGTCCGGATCACCGGCGCCGCCGCGCCCGCCGGAGGACTGCTCCTGGTCGCCAACCACATCTCCTGGCTGGACATCCCCCTGCTCGCCGCCGTCCGCCCGGCCAGGATGCTCGCCAAGGCGGAGATCCGGCGATGGCCGGTGGCGGGGCCGCTCGCGGCGCGCGGGGGCGTCCTGTTCATCGACCGGGACCGGCTGCGGGCCCTGCCCGGCACGGTAGCCCATGTCGCGGACGTACTGCGGACGGGCGGGGCCGTCGCGGTGTTCCCCGAGGGCAGCACCTGGTGCGGGCGCGCCCAGGGGCACTTCCGCCGGGCCGTGTTCCAGGCCGCGCTCGACGCGGGCGTCCCGGTGCAGCCGGTGCGCATCCGCTACCGGCTCGCCGGGGGAGCGGCCAGCACCGCGCCCGCCTTCGTCGGCGACGACTCCCTGCTCGCCTCGGTGTGGCGGGTGGTGTCGGCACGGGGGCTGGTGGCCGAGGTCGAGGTACGCAAGGTGATCGCGCCGGGCCACCACCCCGACCGCCGCGCACTGGCCCGGGCCGCGCAACTGGACGCCCTGCCCGAGCCGGACCCCGTCCATACGGTCTCGCCGGCACAGGGGGCGTCCTGACGCGGGGTCGACTCCGGCGGCCTCGGCGGGAGTTCGGCCGCCGGGGCGCGCCGGGCGCGGCCGACCGGTCCGCGCTCCGTCGGCGCCGCCCTTCAGAGCGGCCTTGCGGTCTTGTCGGCGGGGTCGCGGGGCCAGTGGGGGTCGGCGGGGTCAGCCGTGTGCGTGCCCTCAGCCCCGGCGCCCCGCGAGCTCCGCCGGTCCGGCCGGCCCCGCCTGTCGTCTCAGGCGTCCCCGGACAGCGCCCGCCTCAGATACGTGGCCGTGGTGCTCCCCTCCGCCCGCGCCACCTCAGCCGGCGGCCCCGCCGCCACGATCCGTCCGCCCGCGTCGCCGCCACCCGGCCCGAGGTCGATCACCCAGTCCGCGCCCGCGACGACCGCCATGTCGTGCTCGACGACGACCACCGTGTGCCCGGCGTCGACGAGAGCGTGCAGCCGGCCCATCAGCACCTCGACGTCGGCCGGATGCAGACCGCTCGTCGGCTCGTCGACGAGGTAGAGGGTGTGACCGCGGCGCCCGCGCTGCAACTCGCTGGCCAGCTTGATGCGTTGGGCCTCCCCGCCGGACAGCTCGGTCGCGGGCTGACCCAGACGCGGATAGCCGAGGCCGACGTCCAGCAGGGCGCCGAGACTGCGGGCCACGGCCGGGGTGTCGGCGAAGAACTCAGCCGCCGCCTCGACGGTCAGGTCGAGCACCTGCGCGATGTTCCGCCCCCGGTACGTCACTTCCAGCGTCTCGGGGTTGTAGCGCGCGCCGCCGCAGTCCGGGCAGGGAGCGTAGGTGCTCGGCAGGAACAGCAGCTCGACGGTCACGTACCCTTCGCCCTGGCAGGTCTCGCAGCGCCCTCCGGGCACGTTGAAGGAGAACCGGCCGACGCCGTAACCCCGCGAGCGGGCCTCGTCGGTGGCCGCGAACACCTTCCGCACCACGTCGAACAGGCCGGTGTACGTGGCCAGGTTGGAGCGCGGGGTCCGCCCGATGGGCTTCTGGTCGACCGACACCAGCCGCCGCACGCCCGGCAGGTCCTCCGTGATCTCCCCGATGAGTGTGGACTTGCCGGATCCGGAGACGCCCGTGACCGCGGTCAGCACACCGAGGGGGAACTCGGCGCTCACCCCGCGCAGGTTGTGCCGGGTGACCGGACCGACCTTCAACTCGCCGCGCGCCGGGCGCACTTCGCGGTCGGGTACGGAGGACCGGTCGAACAGGTAACGCGCCGTGGCGGACTCCGCGACACCGGCCAGCTCCGCCACCGGCCCGCTGTGCAGCACCCGCCCGCCGTGCTCGCCGGCGAGCGGTCCCACGTCCACCAGCCAGTCGGCGCCGCGTACCACATCGAGGTGGTGCTCCACCACGAACACCGAGTTCCCGGACGCCTTCAAGCGCTCCAGCACCGTCAGCAGCGCCTCGGTGTCCGCCGGGTGCAGTCCGGCGGACGGTTCGTCGAGGACGTAGACGACTCCGAACAGTCCCGACCGCAACTGGGTGGCCAGCCGCAGCCGTTGCAGTTCACCCGCCGAGAGGGTCGGGGTGGCCCGGTCCAGGCTCAGGTAGCCGAGGCCGAGCTCCACCACGGGTGCGATACGGGACCTGAGGTCGGCGGTGAGTACCCGGCCCGCCTCCGAGGCGGCGGTTTCGAGAGCGGCCGCCAGCTCCACCAGCGGCAGTGCCGCCAGGTCGGCGATCGTGCGGCCCGTGAAGGTCACCGCCAGCGCCTCGGGACGCAGCCGGCTGCCGCCGCAGGCCGGGCAGGGAGCGCTGGTGAGGAAGCGCTCCGCCCTGGCCCGCAGGGTGGGGCTCTTCGAGTCCGCGAACGTCTTCATCACATACCGCCGGGCGCTCATGTACGTGCCCTGGTAGGGCCGTTGGATGCGTTCGGCGTCCCGGACCGGGTGCACGGTGACGACCGGCTGCTCGTCCGTGAACAGGATCCACTCGCGCTGCTCGGCCGGCAGCTCCCGCCAGGGCCGGTCCACGTCGTACCCGAGCGCGTCGAGGACGTCCCGCAGGTTCTTGCCCTGCCAGGCGCCCGGCCAGGCGGCCACGGCGCCCTCACGGATCGACAGTGCCGGGTCGGGGACCAGCGACTGCTCCGTCGTACGGTGCACCCGGCCCAGCCCGTGGCACTGTGGGCAGGCCCCGGCCGTCGTGTTGGGGGAGAAGGCGTCCGAGTCGAGCCGCTCGGCGCCCGGCGGGTAGTCCCCGGCCCGGGAGTACAGCATCCGCAGGGAGTTCGACAGGTTGGTCACCGTACCGACGGAGGAACGGGACGTGGGCGCCGACCTGCGCTGCTGGAGCGACACCGCGGGCGGCAGGCCGTTGATCTCACCGACCTTCGGCGCCCCGACCTGGTGGATCAGCCGACGCGCGTACGGCGCGACCGACTCGAAGTAGCGCCGCTGCGCCTCCGCGTAGATCGTGCCGAACGCCAGCGACGACTTCCCCGAACCCGACACGCCGGTGAACACGGCCAGCACGTCCCGGGGGATGTCGACGTCCACATCCTGGAGGTTGTGCTCGCGGGCACCGCGAACGCGGACGTATGGGTCGTGCGAGTCGGGCATGAGGGGGCACTCCGTACGGGTTTCCTGGACGGGTTTCCTGGCCGGGACGAGGACAAACCCCGCGATCCTATGCGAACCCGTGGGGCGGCGGCCGGGCGGGCGGGGCTCAGCGGGCGGTGATCCGGGCCAGCCGCCGATAGGAGTCCAGGAGGGCCTCCCGGTCGTAACCGCTCGTGGTGACCAGGACTTCCTCGGCTCCCGTCTCCTTCAGCACCGTCTCCAGCTCGTGCGCGACCTGCTCCTCGGTGCCGGCGATGTGCCCAGTCAGCCCGGACTCGTAGAAGCCGCGTTCCTTCTCGGTCATCGCCAGTGCCTCCACCCGCTCGGCGGACGGCAGCGGCGGGAAGGTGCCGTGGGTGCGCGCGTACGCCATGGACCAGGCCTCCGGTATCAGCAGCCGTCGGGCCTCCTCGGGCGTGGCGGACACCGCGATCGTGCCCGAGATGACGACGTACGGCTCCCGCGCCCACGGCGAGGGGCGGAACCGCGTGCGGTAGTGGTCGATGCCGCGCCGCATCTTCTCGCGGTTCCGCAGGTCACCGATGACCATGGGCAGCCCGGCGTCGGCCGCGATCGTCGCGCCCTCGCCCATGGCCAGGACGAACGGCGGCACCGTCAGCCCCTCGGCGGGGCGCGCGTGCACGCCCGTGGGGGACGTGCCCCGGAACCAGCCGAGCAGGTCGTCGAGCTGCGCCGCGAAATCGTCGGCCACGTCCTTGCCGCGCCCCAGCGCCCTGCGCACCCCGTCGGTGAAGCCCACGGAACGGCCGAGCCCCATGTCGATCCGCCCGGGGAAGAGGGACTCCAGCACCCCGAACTGCTCGGCCACCACCAGGGGCTGGTGGTTGGGCAGCATCACCCCGCCGGTGCCGACCCGGATCCGCTCGGTCGCGGCGGCCACCGCGGCGGCCAGCACGGTCGGCGCGGAACCGGCGACGCCGGGCACCCCGTGGTGCTCCGACACCCAGAACCGGTGGTAGCCCAGCTGCTCCAGTTCCCGCGCCATGCGCACGGTGTCGCGCAGCGCCTCGGCGTTCGTGTGGCCCTCCCGGGTCCGGGAACGGTCGAGGACGGAGAAGCGGGTGGCGGCGATCAGGGAACTCACACGGGGTTCAACGCGTGGCGGGCGGTGACATTCCCGTCCGCGGTCGGCCCGGCCGGGTCCGGGAAAATCCGGGTGACCGCGATCGGGCTGGTCAGCACAATGGGACACACCCTCCGCGGCGGCCGCACGTCCACCTCGTCACACCCAAGGAAGGCGGCTGACCGTGACCGTCCCGAACCTCCTGCTGTCCGGCGTCGTCGGCTCCACCGCGTACGGACTCGCCCACGCCGGCTCCGACGTCGACCGCCTCGGCCTGTTCGCCGCGCCCACCACCGACCTGCACGGCCTGCGCGGCCCGAAGGAGTCCCACGTCACCACGGCACCGGACCGTACCCTGCACGAGGCCGCGAAGTGGTGCCGGCTCGCCCTCGGCGGCAATCCGACCGTCATGGAGCTGGTGTGGCTCCCGGACGAGCTGTACGAGCTCCGGACGCCGCTGGGCGAGGAACTCATCGGCATCCGTACGTCGTTCCTGTGCGCGAAGCGCGTCCGGGACGCCTATCTCGGGTACGCCACCCAGCAGTTCCGCCGGCTGGAGCACCGCGGCGACGGCTCGTTCTCCGCGGACACCCGGCGGCGTACGGCCAAGCACGCCCGGCACCTGAAGCGGCTGTGCCACCAGGGTCTGGAGCTGTATGCCACCGGCCGGCTGGAGATCCGCGTCGAGGACCCCGAGGAGTACCACGCGTTCGGCGACCGGGTGGCCGCCGACCCGTCGGCCGCGCTGTCCCTGCTCCGCCACTACG
Organism: Streptomyces sp. NPDC005263; assembly: GCF_042872365.1. Classification (NCBI taxonomy): domain Bacteria; kingdom Bacillati; phylum Actinomycetota; class Actinomycetes; order Kitasatosporales; family Streptomycetaceae; genus Streptomyces; species Streptomyces sp. NPDC005263. The sequence continues at coordinate 67,615 of NZ_JBIAKJ010000014.1, forward strand.
AGACCGCCTTCGACGAGACCCGCGGCGTGCTGCCGGAGGAACCCGACGAGGCGGCGGCGGAGGCGTGGCTGCACCGGGTCCGCCGCCACTTCTACACCGCTGGACAGTGACGGGCGGTCGGCGGTCGGCTGTAGTGCTGCGTCCGGCTGGGATGCTCACCGCCGGGACCGGACGCGGGCGTCCCGGGGTGGCTGGATGAACTGCAACTCCAGCGTGAGCGGCGGCTCGGCGACACCGGGCCCGCCGGCCGCCGCCCACCGCACGACCTCCTCGGTGCTGTCGTCGTCCATGACGAACCCGATCCACACCGCCCGCCCGCCGGCCCGGCGCCCGGCAGCCGACGGGCGGACCACGATCACGTTGGCCTGGTCGCAGGGGCCCAGGCAGTCGGTCGTACGGACCCGGAATCCGTGTTCGGCGGCACCCGCCCGCAGCAGCTCCAGTTGCCAGGCCGGGTCGGTGCCGGGCTGTTTGCGGGCGTTGCCGCAGCAGCAGCCCCGGCAGACGACGAGCGTGCAGGAGGCGGAGCCGGACAGGGGTGTTCGGGGCGTCGAAGGCATGGGAGAAGCATGCGGCCCACGATGGTCACGCGATGCCGCCGGGGTGCCCGTCTCGAGGTCGTCGTCGCCGTGACCCGCAACTCCACGCAGTGGCCGCCGGGGGCGTGGGGCCCGCCGGGTGTCTAGGGTGGAACGTGTGACCGACAGCAGCAGTCTTCCGCTCGCCGTGTTCGACCTGGACAACACCCTCGCCGACACGGACCACCGGCAGCGGTTCCTGGAGCGCAAGCCGCGCGACTGGGACGGCTTCTTCGCCGCCGCGCCGCAGGATCCGCCGCTCGCCGAGGGCGTGGCGCTGGCCCTTCAGAGCGCTCGGGAGTGCGAGGTCGTCTACCTCACCGGCCGGCCGGAGCGCTGTCGGCGCGACACACTGGACTGGCTCGCCGCGCAGGGCCTGCCCGAAGGGCGCCTGTACATGCGGCCTGACAACGACCGCAGGCCCGCCCGACGGACCAAGCTGGAGACCCTCCGCCGGCTGGCCGGCACCCGGGAGGTCCGGGTGCTCGTGGACGACGACGAGCTGGTGTGCGAGGACGCCGAACGGGCCGGCTTCAGGGTCGTACGGGCACGCTGGGCGGCCCAGTCCGCGGAGCTCAAGGTGGCGCAGGAACGTGAGGGGCGGACCTGACGCCACTCCGCACGGATCGAGGCCCCACCGGGACCCGGTCCGGGACGTCAGTCCGACTCGTCCAGCCGGAAACCCACCTTCAGACCGACCTGCCAGTGCGCCACCTGTCCCTCCTCGATCTGGCCCCGTACCTGGGTGATCTCGAACCAGTCGAGGTTGCGGAGGGTCTGTGCGGCACGGGCGATGCCGTTGCGGACGGCCTGGTCGACGCCCTCGGGTGAGGTACCGACGATCTCCGTGACCCGATACGTGTGGTTCGACATGCGGGGCTCCTCTCCGCGGTGACCGTGATGTCACCTGTGCCGGCGCGCCTCGGTGCGCCTCGGCGCGTCACTCCACCATGCCCTGAGCGCCACACAGAGGCAGGTATAAAAGTACGATATTGCTACCCATCCAATGATATAAGAATCACATCCAAGGGCGTGACTGCGCGCGACTCTGGTCCGCGCGGTGCGCCCGTGATCTGTGATCGGGGGTTGAGAGGAGACCATGCGGCGGTTCAAGAACGCGATGTCCCGGCAGGCGCCAGTTCCCGTGGCGCGCCGCCCCGTCTACCGTGCGGAGACCCGGGCACGCTGGTACTGCCCCTTCTCGGTGTGTGTGGATCTGCTGTCCGCGGCCCTGCCGGTCGCCGCGGCGATCGTGAAGGTTCACGAACCCCACCCGCTGCGCCTGGCGGCCGCCGCGGCCCTGCTGTGGCCGCTGATCGGCGTGATGAGCAAGCGGTACACGTCCTTGGACTGGGGCGACAAGGGCGGCCTGCGGGCCGTCGTACGGGACTGGCTGGTCCTGGTCGGCGCTCTGGCGACGCTCCGTGTGGTCTGCGGGCTCGACAGCGTGCCCGCAGAGGCGTTCACGGCGCTGATCCCCGCACTGATCCTCACCGGCCTCTCACAGAAGCTGATTCACCGTCATCTGCTGGCGGCCCGCCGCCAGGCCCGCGCCCTGCGCCACGTGCTGGTCGTGGGTGAGCCCCCGACCGTCGACGCCGTGGTCGAGCAGCTCGCCCAGCGCACCGACCACGAGTACGTGATCGTCGGATCCTGCCCGGTGGGCGAGGGCGAGGTGCGCTCCGGGGTTCCGGTGTGCGTGCGACTGCCCTGCGAGGAGCCCGAGACACCCGAGGCGGACGCCACGGCGGTGCTCGGGGCCGCCGACGAACTCGCGGCCGACCTGGTCTTCGTGGCCCCGGGCCGGTACCTGTCCGGCGAGCGGGTGCGCCGGCTGTCCTGGATGCTGCACGACCGGGGCCGCTCGCTCATGGTGCTGCCCGGCATCGTCGACGTGGCACGCCGACGGGTGCAGCTGACCTCGGCGGCCGGCCTCACCCTGCTGCACATCGCACCGCCGCTGCAGCGCGGCGTGCACACGCTGGCCAAGTCCGTGGTGGACCGGGTGTGCGCCCTGGTGTTGATCCTCCTGCTCTCGCCGCTTCTGCTGACGCTGGCGCTCGCGGTCCGGCTGGGATCGCCCGGCCCCGCTCTCTACCGGCAGACCCGGGTCGGCTGGAACATGACGCCGTTCGCCATGTGGAAGTTCCGCACGATGGTGGTCGACGCGGACCGGCTCAAGGGCGGGCTGGAGGCGCAGAACGAGAACGACGGCCACATGTTCAAGATGCGCCAGGACCCCCGGGTCACCCCCGTGGGGCGCGTGCTGCGCCGCTTCTCGCTGGACGAACTGCCCCAGCTGTTCAACATCCTGTTCGGCCACATGTCCCTGGTCGGTCCACGCCCCCCGGTGCCCGAGGAGGTCGTCAAGTACAACGGGACGGAGATGCGCCGGCTCAGCGTCAAACCGGGCCTGACCGGGTTGTGGCAGGTGAGCGGACGGTCGGATCTGTCCTGGCGGGAAACCGTCGCGCTCGATCTGCGCTACGTCGACAACTGGTCCCTGGCCGGGGACATGAACGTCATGGTCCGCACCGTACGCGCGGTGCTGGACGGCCAAGGAGCCTACTGAGCACACAGGTGTCCCCGAGGGGCGTGCCGTCGACCCCCGGCACGCCCCTCGGGGCGGATCCTCCATCCGGGCAGGTCTGCCGCCAACACGCGGTGATCTCGGGTGATCCGTCCGCGGTGACGTGAAGGATCCCGGACGTGGACGTCTTGGGCCTCGGGAAGGGACACCGTCATGGCGCAGACCACAGCCGCACAGAGCACAACCGAACAGCCCCCGGGTGACGCCGGAGCGGAGCGGACGCACCGGCCCGTCGTGACGCGAACCCTCCGGGGCTTCACCGGTGCCGGCTACGACAAGGGGCGGCCCGTGCTGGTGCAGGCGGCCTGGTTCGCCGCCCTCCATCTGCTCTTCGTCAAGTGGTGGTTCCCGGCCCGCCTGCGGCCGGCCCTGCTGCGTGCCTTCGGCGCTCGCATCGGACAGCGGGTGCTGATCCGGCGAGGGGTGCGGATCCACTGGCCGTGGAAACTCGACGTCGGCGACGACGTGTGGATCGGCGAGGACGTCTGGATCCTCAACCTCGAACCCGTCACGATCGGCAGCGACTGCTGCGTCTCCCAGAGCGCGCTGCTGTGCACCGGCAGCCATCTCCGCCGGTGCGCCACCTTCGAGTTCGACAACGGCCCCATCCGGCTGGAGCCGGGCAGCTGGGTCGCGGCCCGCGCGGTGGTGCTGCGCGGCGTCACCGTCGGCAGCGGCGCGGTGGTGGGCGCCGGTGCCGTCGCCCACCAGGACCTCGCACCGGAGTCGGTCCTGACCGTGCGCGCCACCTCGGCGACGGCTTCGTCCGCGAAGGGGGCCACGGCATGAGACTGGTCCATGTGGTCACGCTGGTCAGCGACGACGGTGCCTTCGGCGGACCGACGAGCGTGGCCGTCGCCCAACTGGGGGAGTGCGCCGAACGCGGTCACGAGGTGACCCTGGTATCGCTGTGGCGGGGCCGGACACCGGCCTCGGACCGCATCGGCGCCGTCCGTTTCGTCTCCCGCCCGGCCAAGCGCCTGGTCCCGGGCCGGGGATGTCTGGGTCTCATGCATCCCCTGCTGCTGCGTGACCTGTGGCGAACCATGGGGCGCGCCGACGCCGTTCACCTCCATGCGGGACGGGACCTCGTCTCGCTCGCCGCGCTCGCCGTCGCCCGGCTGCGGCGCAAGGACTTCGTCACCCAGACGCACGGCATGGTCGAGCCCCGTACCGGTGTCGTCGCCCGGGTCTTCGACCGTCTGTACGTTCCCTTGCTGCGCCGGGCACGCTGCTGCCTCGTGCTCACCGACCGGGAGCGGCGCTCCCTGACCGCGGTGCTCGGCCCGGACGGGCCACCGCTGGTGTCCCTGCCCAACGGCCTGCGCACCACCGGTGACGGGCCGGGGCCCCGGCCGGGCGACGACCGCGAGGTGATCTTCCTCGCCCGGCTGCACCCGCGCAAACGCCCCGAGGCGTTCGTCGAGATGGCGGCCCTGGTGCACAAGGAGATCCCCGAGGCCCGGTTCACGCTCTACGGAGCGGACGAGGGATCCCTCCCGGCGGTGAACCGGCTCGTCGCGGACCGCGGGCTGACCGATGTGGTCTCCTACGGCGGTGCGCTGAGCCACTCGGCGGCGCTGGAGGCCTACCGGAGAGCCGCCGTGTACGTCCTCCCGAGCGTGCACGAGCCGTTCCCGATGACGGTCCTGGAAGCACTGGCCGAGGGGACGCCGGTCGTCTGCACGGACAGCAGCGGCATCGCCGCCGAACTGGAACGCAGGCACGCCGCACTGGTCACCGACGGCAGCCCGCAGGCCATGGCGGACGCGGTGGCCGCACTGCTCGCCGACGAGGGGCTGCGCACCGGACTCGCCGAGGCCGGCCACCGCGCGATCGACGAGGTCTTCTCGATCCGCGCGGTCGTGGACCAGTTGGAGGACATCTACCGGGGCCGACCGGGACGCCCGTGACCGGGCGCCGAACGTGCCGGCCGGCTCGGGCTCGCCCAAGCGACGCGAACCCGAGCCGGCCGGCACGTTCAGCGGTCACGCCGCCCTCAGCGCGCGGGGGCCCGGCCCACCGCCCGCAGGATGTCCTCGAAGCGGGAGGCACAGTCCTCCAGGGCGAACTCCCGCTCGGCCAGGGCACGGCTCTCCTTGCCCAGCGACTCGGCGCGCGCCGGGTCCAAAAGGACCTCCTGGACCCAGACGGAGGCCTCGTCGAGTGAGGACTCCTCCGGTGGGAAGACGGCCGACCCCGCCTGATGGAGCAACTGCGAGGCCAGGTTGTCGGCGGGCATCAGCCCGAGCACGGGGCGCCCGGCGCACAGATAGGACAGGGTCTTGGACGGCACCGAGAACTCCCCCGCGTCCGCCGCCAGCAGGACGACGAGGAGATCGCCCGTGCCCAGCACCTCGGGCAGTCGCTCGTAGGGCTGGAAGGGCAGCAGCGTCAGATCGACGCCACGCGCGGCCGCCGCCTGCCTGAGCACGGGCACGGCCGGGCCGTCGTTGACGACGACGAGACGTACCGGAGTGCCGCGGTCACGCAACCGCTCGGCCAACCGCACCAGCAGCTCCGGGTTGTGCTTCAGGCCCAGGGTGCCGGAGTACAGCAGCGTCCGCACACCGCTCAGACCCTGCTCGTCGGACCAGGCGTTGGCCCGGGACACCGGGACGATCTCGTCCAGCGGCGCCCAGTTGGGAATGACGGTCACCTTGCCGGAGGTGCCCCACTGCCGGTGGATCCGCACGAAGGACTCGGCGATCACCACGATGGCCGACGCCCGGCGCGCCGACCACTTCTCGCCCGCCCCGAAGACCCTGGCGGCGACGCCCATCGACTTCGCGACGTCGGCGGCGGCGAAGCTCTTCAACGCGACGGCGGTCACGTCCTGGTGCCACAGCACCCACGGGATGCGCAGCCGCCGCAGCGCGGCCGCCGCGACCACCAGCACCGGAATGGGCAGGTTGGACAGCAGCGCCACATCGGGTCTCTCGCGCTGTACCTGCCGGGCGAGTTCGAGGCCCAGCAGCGTCTCCTGGCGGAGCCGGCGGAAGTAGGCATCCTTCCGCAGCGCGGTGCTGTCCCCGATGGTGACGAAACGGAGGCCGGGGATGTCCCCGGCGAGGTTGCCCTTGCCGGAGACGTAGGCCGTACAGGTCGAGTGGACGACATCGTGGCCGCGTCGCGCCAGTTCCCGGCTCAGCTGGGCCTGGAACGGGTGGCCGCTGTAGTCGTGGACGAGGATCCTCATCGGTTGTCCGTGTCCTGATACTCGGTCGGGTGTCACTGGTGGGAGCGCTTGACCTGGTCGTAGACCCAGGCGTAGGTCCTCTCCAGACCGTCGGCCAGGGCGATCGACGGCTCCCAGCCGTGGATCTCGCGGATCAGGGTGTTGTCCGAGTTGCGTCCGCGCACCCCCTGCGGGGCGTCGAGCCGGTAGCCGCGCTCGCAGCGGACGCCCGCGATCTGCTCGACGATGTCGACGAGCTGGTTGATGGTCACCAGCTCCGACGAGCCGAGGTTGACCGGTACGCCACTGTCCCCGGCCATGATCATCTGGCTGCCGTGCAGGCAGTCGTCGATGTACATGAAGGAGCGGCTCTGCTCTCCGTCGCCCCAGATCTCGATCCGGTGCTCGCCCGAGAAGACCGCCTCGGCCACCTTCCGGCACACCGCGGCCGGAGCCTTCTCCCGGCCTCCTGTCCAGGTGCCGTGCGGGCCGTACACGTTGTGGTACCGGGCGACGCGGGTGACGAACCCGTAGTCCTCGGCGTAGTGGCGGCACATGCGCTCGGAGAAGAGCTTCTCCCAGCCGTAGCCGTCCTCCGGCTGCGCCGGATAGGCGTCCTCCTCCTTGAGGGCGGTGACGTTCGGGTCGGTCTGCTTGTCGGCCGCGTACACGCAGGCGGAGGAGGAGTAGAAGTAGCGCTCCACACCGGCCTCGTGTGCTTCCTTGAGCATGTGGGTGCTGGTCAGCACCGACATCATGCAGGCGGCCTTGTTGTTCTCGATGAAGCCCATGCCCCCCATGTCGGCGGCCAGCATGTACACCTGGCGGGCGCCCCGGACCCCCGCGCGAGCACTGTCCGGGAGCGACAGGTCGGCGATCACGTTCTCGGCGCCCTCGTGGACCTGGTACCACTCGTGGCGGGGCTTGATGTCGATGGAGCGGACGGTCAGTCCCTGGGCAAGGAGGTCGCCCACCAGGTGACCACCGATGAATCCCCCGCCTCCGGCGACGACGACGTCGACCTGCTTGCTCATGCGCAACTCCTCTGGGAATCCGGAGATCTGATGTGCGGTCAGTCGGCCCACCGCTGCGTGACGTGACGCCCGTTCCAGCACCGGCTGCGCGGAGACCTGCGCGATAAGCTATGCAGATTTGTCATGATTTGAGGTAAAAGGCACGCCGCCCGATATCCACAATCACCCGATGACTCTGTCTGGGTATGACCGCGCTGAAGTGGGTGAATCATGCGCGCCTAGGATGATTTGCGAATTAAAGGCGCTATATATCTTTCAGTGAAGATTCAGCCTGAATACTCGTTCGGCAGAGAGGTCGGGATGCAGGACGCGCGCGTCCGCAGTGTGGCTGCGGTCTCTGTCTGGGCCGTGGTGCTGACCGTCTTGCTGCCGGCGCTGATCCTCCAGTCGCACGGCCTGCACCTGTCGGCCGCACTCGCCCTGCAAGGTGTCGTCGTGGCACACACCGGTGGTGCGCTCGCCCGGGTGCTCTCCGCGACCACGGTGCGGTTCGTCGCCTTCGGCTTCTGGGTCTTCGCCTACATCTGGCTCGGCCTCGCGCCCCTGGCGATGCTCGCCACCGACACGTACCCGTGGTCCTACCGGACCAGCGAGGTGACGACCGTCGGGGCGGTGGCGGTCATCGAACTCGGACTCGTCGCCTACAGCGCCGGAGCGGCCCTCGCCGCCCGAAGGGGCCGCGCAAGCGTGGCCCCCACCGCGCCGGGGCTCATGGAACGCCTGCTCGCCCGCCGTCTGGCGCCCTGGCGCCTGCTGGCGCTGTGCGGGATCGCCGTCGTGTTCGCGGTGTTGCTGATCTCGGGCCAGCCCGGCCGGCTGGGCGCGTACTTCACCAGTCGGCAGGCCATCACCAAGTTCGGCGCCACCGACAACGTGGACGGTGCCTTCCTGCAGGTCCTGCTCAGCTGGTCGCTGTCCGTGCCCGCGTTCTGGGCCCTGCTGGGCCTGCTGCGGGTACCGCGCCTGCCCGGCGGCGACCGGTGGCTGCGCGGTGTCCGCTGGCTGCTGCTGCCGGTGCTCCTCGCACTGAACGTCGTCGTCAACAACCCCATCAGCAAGCCCAGGTTCTGGGTCGGCACGATCCTGCTGACCCTGCTGTTCACGATGCCCTGGTTGCGCCGGCCCCGTGTCTTCCGCGTCGCGGCGGTCGGTCTCATCTCGGCGCTCCTGCTCGTCTTCCCGTACAGCGACTACTTCCGCTACTCCGAACGGGAGGACGTCACCGTCGTCTCGCTCGCCGACCAGTTCACCGGCAACGGTGACTACGACGCGTTCCAGCAGGTGCAGACCGGGCTCGACTACGCGCGGGAAAACGGATACTCCCCCCAGGACGCGCTCGGCCCCGCGCTGTTCATGGTGCCGCGCACGATGTGGCCGGAGAAGCCGGACGACACCGGCATCACCCTCGCCGAGTACGCGGGATACGACTTCGTCAACCTTTCCGCACCCCTGTGGATCGAGAGTTACCTGTGGGCCGGCCCCTGGGCGGTGGTCGTCGTGTTCTGCCTGTTCGGCGCCGCCGGACGGCGTATGGACGACGTGCACCACCGGCTCCGGGACCAGGCAGGCACCCTGGCGGCGCTGTTGGTCCCGGCCTTCGCCTTCTACCAGATGGTCCTCCTGCGCGGCAGCCTGCTGGGCATCGCGGGCCCGCTGACGCTGCTGGTGGCCGTCCCGCTGCTCATCAGCACCCCTACCGGCAGGGCATCCCGGTTCCCCTCATCGGCGGTGCCGACCGGACCCATCCGTCATGCATCGATCTCCGGAACAGGAGGGCACCCGTGACCGGCCCCACTCCATTCGACGACCGGTACGACGAGCCGGACCAGCTACGCGACCAACTGCGCCGGCTCCTGCGCCACCGTGTCCTCATCACGCTGGGCATCCTCCTGGGACTGCTCGGCGGGCTGGCTCTGTCCCTGCAACGAGCCCACACCTACGCCGCCACCAGCGAAGTCCTGGTGCGCTCCACCACCGACCCCTTCGGGGCGGTCGGTGTCTCCGCCGACAACCAGGTCAGCATGAGCACGGAGCAACGGATCGCCGGCAGCGCGGCCGTCGCCCACCAGGCGGCGCGCCTCCTGGGCCGCCCCGGCAGCCAGGCCGGCATGCTCGGGGACCGGGTACGGGTCTCCAACCCGATGAAGTCCCAGGTACTCCGCTTCGAGTTCACCGCCCGCTCGCCGGAGCGCGCGGCGCGCGGCGCCAACGCCTTCGCCCAGGCCTATCTCGCCGACCGCAAGATCCGTAACAACGCCACCGTGCAGCGGGCCATCAGCGCCCTGGAGCAGCAGATCGCCGTGCTGAACCAGCGGCTGGCCCAGCAGCAGCTGGAGCGCGCGACCGCGAAGCCCGCCGCGCAGAACCAGCTCTACAACCTGCAAAAGCGCGTCCTCGACATCAGGTCCCGTGACACCGACGGCGGTGACATCGTCCGCGCGGCCCAGCCCCCCACCCTGCCGGTCGGACCGGGCCTGCGCACCCTGCTCGCCCTCGGGCTGGTCTGCGGTCTCCTCCTCGGCATCGTGCTGGCCTGGGTGCGCTCCGCCCTGGACACCCGGGTCCGGTCGGTCGGTGAGGTACGGGCCGCCCTGCGCTCGCCGGTGCTCGGCATCCTGCCGTCCGACGACGGCGGCGACGACGCCCTGCTGACGGTCGGTCACACCGACAGTCCTCGCACGGAGGCATACCGGGCCCTGGCCTTCAGGCTGCGGCAGATCGGCGGTGCCGCAGGTCCGGGCCAGGTACTCGTCGTGGCCCCCCGCCGGGCCGGCGCCGCCGAGGAGGTCGCCGCCAACCTGGCCGCGGCCCTGCGCGAGGAAGGGAGCGATGTCTTGTTGGTGGACGCCGCTCCCGACACCTCCGGCCTCGCCGCCCGTCTGCCGCTGGTTCCCTACGAAGCCTCCGCCACGGGGGAGGGGTACCCCACCGACGGTGGCGTCTACGTCGACGCCGGTGCGGCCGGCCGGTTCGCCTTCGCGTCGGGCGGCGTCACCGGGCCGTTCACCCGGGCGACCACCGCCGAGACGGACGCGACGGTGTCCGAGACCACCTCGTCCACCGTCGTCGTCTCGGGGCCCTTCCTCGCGCACGCCGACGCGCTGGCGGTCGCCCAGCGCGTCGACGGCATCCTCGTCATCGCCAGCCTCGACAGAACCCGGCGGGACGACCTCAGGCAGGTGCAGGAACTGATCGGCTGTGCCGGCGGACGTCTCTTCGGGGCCGTGCTCGACGCCGGGCGCCCCCGCCGTCGCCTCCGTGCCCTGTTCCGCCGCCCGAAGCACCGCCGCCCGTCGCCCGTCGACGCCTCGTCGATGGATCTGCCCCTGCAGGACGACCTGCTCACGGTCTCCCGTCGATGACCGCCGAAGCGACCACTCGTCGCCGCGCCGGGGCCACCGCCCCGAGCGCGGTGGCCGTGGCCGCCCGGGGCGGATGGTGGGGGATGGCGGGTTCCGTCGCGAACGCCGCCTTCTCCTTTCTTCTGGTCGGTCTGATCACCCGTGCCGTCGGGGCGAGCGGGGCGGGTGCCATCTTCACGGGCGTCGCCCTGTTCACCATTCTCAGCAACGCCTGCAAGCTCGGTGCCGACACCGGGCTCGTCCGCTTCGTCCCGCGCGACCTCGCCGTCGACGACGGCCGCTCGGTGGGCGGGCTGCTGCGGATGGCCCTCCTTCCGGCGGCGTTCGTCGCCACCGCGGCCGCCGTGCCCCTGGTCATGTTCCCCGCGGTGGCCACCACGCTGCTGCCCGAACTGCCTCCCGCGGACGCCATCGCCCTGGTCCGGCTCTTCGGACTCTTCCTGCCCGCCGCCACCGTGGGCGCCATCCTGCTGGGCGCGGCCCGGGGCTACGGGACGGTGGTGCCGTTCGTCGGCATCGAACAGATCGGCAAACCGGTCCTGCGGGTGCTGATCGCCGTCCCCGTGGCCTGCTACGCGCCCGGACTGCTGTCCCTGGCCTCGGCCTGGCTGCTGCCCGCCCTGGCCGGCTCGGTGGCCGCCTGGATCGCCCTGCGCCGCTGTCGCGCCCGTCACGGGACGAAGTACCCCACGGGAAACGGGACGCTGACCTGGCGGACCTTCTGGGGCTTCTCCGCCCCCCGCGCCGTCTCCTCCGTCTTCGACATCAGCGCGGCATGGATCGGCGTCATCCTGCTGTCCGTCCTGGCCACCGCCGACGAGGCGGGGGTGTACACCGCCATCGGCCGCGTCGTCACCGCGGGCACCCTCATCCAGCTCGCCGTCCGGCTCGCCGTCGCACCGGAACTCAGCCGTCTGCTCGCGGTCGACAAGGTCCGCGAGGCACACGAGCTGCACCGCGTGTCGACCTGCTGGATCGTGCTGTTCTCCTGGCCCCTGTTCCTCCTGGTCGCGGGATTCCCCCGGACCGTGCTGTCGGTCTTCGGACCGGAGTTCGTCCACGGCGCGCCGGCCCTGGTGGTGTTGTGCGCCGCCTCGATGGTGAACGTCGCGGTCGGCAACGCGCAGACCGTGCTCCTGATGGCAGGCAAGAGCTCCTGGCATCTGGCCGTCACCGCGGCGGCGTGCACGGTCCAGCTGACCGTCGGCTTCCTCGCCGTACCGGCCTGGGGCGTGCTCGGCACCGCCGTGTCCTGGGGCGCGGCCATCATCGTGGAGAACCTCGCGGCGGCCGCGCTCGTCCGGCTGCGCCTCGGCTTCCCCTCCGTGGACGGCGGCTACGTGACCGCCCTCGGACTCGGGCTGGCCGTCTCGGTCGTGTTGGCGGCCGTCCGCACGCTGGAAGGCGACACGCCATCAGGACTCGCCGTGGGAATGGCTTTGGGAATGTGTGTATTTGCTATTAGTTTGTGGCGATATCGGACGTCACTGAGGGTGAACGAGCTGGTCGGAGTGCTGCGCCGTCGCGCCGCATGAGACCGGACACGATCGACCGTCCGGGCCCACTCAGTAGACGTCCCCCCTTCGTTCCACTCACGCCACTGCCATCCGGGGTGTCCATTGCGCTTGAAAAAGCTCCGTACGAAATCGGTCACCAGGGCTGCTGTCACAACCCTCGTGTGCACCGCGGCCCTGCTCGACGCCTCCCTCGCCGCGGCCGCCGACGGCTCCGGCCCGTTCTCCGCCGATCCACTGAGCACCTGGCAGACGGATGGCATCGTCTGGTCGCTGGCCTCGGCGAACGGCGTCGTCTATGTCGGAGGCTCCTTCGACACGGTCCGTCCGCCGGGTTCCGCGCCCGGTCAGAAGACGGTGAAACGCACCAACTTCGCCGCGTTCGACGCCGTGACCGGCAAACTGCTGCCGTGCGCCCCGTCGTTCACCGGCCTGAACCACAGCCTGCGGGCCATGAAGGTCTCGCCCGACGGCCGAACGCTGTACGTGGGCGGTTCCTTCAACAGCGTCGGATCCACCCGGGTGGCCAACGCCGCCGCCATCAACACCGCCGACTGCTCACTGAGCGCGGACTTCCGGCCCGCCGTCTCCGCCACTGTCCGGGCCATCGACGTGACAGCCAACGCCGTGTATCTCGGAGGTGACTTCAGCCGGGTCAGCGGTCAGGCCAGAAGTCGCGTCGCCGCCCTCCAACCCAAGGGCCCCCTGCTGCCCTTCAAGGCGGATTTCGACCACCCGGTGCGCGCCTTGTCGGCCGCGCCCTCGCACGGCAAGCTCTTCGTCGGTGGCGACTTCGATTCGGTCAACGGTAGAAGCGACCACGCGTTGGTCACCCTCGACGCCGGCAGCGGCGCGACGCTCCTGTCCTATCCGGGCTGGTTCTCGTTGCAGGCGTCGGTGAAGGCGATCGTGCGTGACAACAGCCGTTTCTTCGTGGGCGTCGAGGGCCACGGGCCGACCATCCTCGAACCCCGCATCTCCGGCCGTCTCACCAACGGCACCATGGTGTGGAAGGACACCTGCCGTGGCGCCACCCAGGCACTCGTTCCCTTCCAGGGCGTCCTCTACAGCGCCTCGCACGCGCACGACTGCGCGGACACGCCCGGAGGGTTCCCCGAAAGCGGGGACCGGCAGCACCTGATGGCCCAGTCGATGACGGACCGCAGCATCCTGCACTGGTTCCCCGACACCAACGACGGGATGGGCGAGGGCGTGGGGCCGCGCGCCCTGGCGGTCGAGAAGGGCGTCCTGTGGGTGGGTGGTGAGTTCACCAAGGTCAACGAAAAGCCGCAGATGGGCCTCGCCCGCTTCGGAAACCGCGACACCGGAGCGCCCAAGGTTCCCGCCCTCTCGCTGGCAGCCGCCAAGCCCGGCAAGGTCACCATCGCCTGGCGCGCCTCCTGGGACCGTGACGACGCCGCGCTGACGTACAAGATCTACCGGGACGGGAAGCTCGTCGCGCGCAAGACCGAGTCCTCCGCCTACTGGGACCGCGCACAGATGAACTACACGGACTCCGTGAAGGCCGGCTCGCGCCACCGGTACACGATCGACGTGACGGACGGGACGAACACCTCGCGCAAGTCCGCCGCGCTGACCGTGGCCGTGCCGAAGGCCGCGTCCAGAACGGGCGGTGGCCACCGGTGACGCGCATCGGATTCGCACCCGGCGTCTATGACCTGTTCCACATTGGGCACCTCAACATCCTGCGCGAGGCCCGTCGGCACTGCGACCGCCTCGTCGTGGGAGTGACCACCGACGACCTGACCGTGCGTCTCAAGGGGAAGGTGCCGGTCATCCCGCTCGCCGAGCGCCTGGACATCGTCCGCAGTATTCGCTACGTCGACGAAGCCGTCGTGGAGTCGGAGGTCGACAAGCTGAACACCTGGAGACGGGTGGGCTTCCACGTCATCTTCAAGGGCGACGACTGGCGGGGAACCCCCAAGTGGGAGGAGTTCGAGCGCCGTTTCGCGAAGGTGGGCGTCGAAGTCGTCTATTTCCCCTACACCAGGCACACCTCCAGCACCCTGCTGAGCGGCGCGCTGAAAATGCTGTCCGCGCACGAGCCGCCGGAGATCCGCTCAGCTCAACTCGCGGAACCACTTGACCAGGAAGGCGGCCATGAACAGCACGTGGGCCAGCAACAGCGCGCAGTACACCGTGAGGAAGACGTCCTGACTTCCCAGGAATAGGAAGCTGACGCAGGTCAGGCCGTAGTCGACCGGCAGGAGCAGCACGGCCCGCAATCCCGCCGTCGACCCGGCCTGACCTCGGCCCGGAGTCCGCAGTTTGAGCTTCTCCGTCAGGATCCCGCCGAAGAAGATCACCACGGCCGCGAGCTGGAACACCATCGGTGCCAGCAGGTAAGCCGGGCTCGGCAAGGAGAAGAAGCGGTAGAACGACACCAGCACCACCAGGTGGAGGGCGACGATCTTGACGCAGTCCAGGACGTGGTCGAGCCATTCGCCCGACGGGCTTCCCGAGCGCTGCCCGCGCGCGAGCTGACCGTCCGCCGAGTCCAGGGCGAACCCCACTGCCAGAGCCGTGCCGACGCAGACGGACATCGTCGGTCCGGGGGGCAGCAGGGCCACCGCGGCCAGGGCCGGAAAGGTGAACAGGGCTCCTAGAACGGTCAGTTGATTGGGTGTCGCGCCCACTCGGTAGGCCACTGCGGCCAGCACCCGGCCGGCCGGACGATTGACGAACAAGGTGTAGAGCGACGCCCCCTTCGAGGGCTTCTGTGCCGTTGAGAGGTGTCTCAGCGCCTCGGCAAATTCGGACATGTTTCCTCTTGTTTGAAGAAATAGCTGGAAAGAAGGCGATTATGGCAGAAAGAGAAGGCCAGATGCCTCGTGTCAGCCGACGGCACGTTCTGCGTGGCGGAGCCTCGGTGCTGGCCGCGACGGCCCTGGCAGGCCACAGTGCGTACGCCGCCACGGGGCCGGGGGGCGGCCCCGGGCTGGGCCGCTCCTTCACCGGTGCGAAAACCTTCGTGATCGATGTGGCCGAGCTCGGAGCGGTGGGCGACGGGCAGGCCGATGACAGCGGGGCGTTCGAACAGGCCTACCGTCTCGCGGCGGAGAGGGTCCTTCGCGGGGTCGGGCGCACGGTGATCCAGATTCCGGCCGGCGAGTTCCTCATCACCCGTCCGTACGCACTGCTGAACGGTGTCGCTCCGACGCAGCCGGCCAACGGTCTGCGCTTCGCGGGCGCGGGCAAACGCATGACCACTCTGGTGTTCCGTCCGGCGACCGGCCCGGGCTCCTATCTGTGCCGCAACGAGAACATCTGGGCGAATCTCTCCTTCGAGCGCATGCAGTTCCGCTCGGCCACGCCGGGTGCCTCCTTCTTCAGCTCGTACTCCACCGGGCAGGCGCAGGACTACCGGTTCTCGGAGTGCGAGTGGATGGGCGAGTGGGAGTTCGGGCTCGCCCTGGACGGCACGGACACCAACTCGGAGATGCTGTGGGAGGCCTGCCGGGTCGGCGGGCGCTACCGCAGGGCCTTCCTGTACTCGGGTGTCACGGGCCGCAAGCAGGCGGACCCCAACGACCAGGACCAGTTCCTCAACTACTGGTTCAACGACATGAAGGTCGAGTACGAGTGGGGCAACTTCCTCGAGTTCCCCTACGGAGGGTCGATCACCTGCCGGGGCGGCTCGTACATCATCGGCGGCACCCGCCCTCAGAGCACCGAGGAATACGGCACCACCAGTACGTTCTTCCGCTTCCCCGTCGCCCAGCACCACGACTCGGTGCAGCGGTTCCACGCCCAGGACATCCGGTTCGAGGTACGCAACCCGGACGCGCGGATCATCGACAGCATGTGGAGGAGCGGAACGATCCACTTCAGTGACTGTGACGACACCGGGCTCGCCTTCAAGAGCTACTCCGCCGACGTACGTGCGCACCGCTACGCGGTGGGGCCGCGAGGGCCGCTGATCCGCTACGACTCCTGCCAGTTGGTGGGCCGCCACGAGTACCGGACGACCGAGAAGCAAGGATCCATGCCGACCGTCGCCCGCTACGACATGTGTCTGCTGCGCAGCCACCCGGCGAGCGAGTTCGCGGTCCTCGAAGGCACCGACCAGCCCGACCTGGTCAGCTTCGTCGACTGCCTGGAAGTGGCCGCCGACGGTACGCCCGTGGAGTCCGCGCCCTCCGCCGGGGGTACGTCGGCCGAGTCCGCGCCCCCCGCCGGGGGTACGTCGGCGGATTCCACGGCCCCCGCCGACGGCACGCCCACGGAGGCCGCGTCCGCCGCCCCCGTGTCCCCTGCGAGTCCGCCGCCACCGGTCGTCGGTGAGACCGTCCCGTCGACGGCGGGCGGGTGATCGCACCGAAGGGGCTCACCGGGGCCGACGCCGTCACCGGGGTGACGGACGTCGGCCCGCGGTGAGCGCCGCGGTCAGCGCGCCACGCTCAGCGACAGTGCGAAACGGCCCTCCCGATCCGTCCACCAGTGAGTCAACTCCAGCTCGGAGCGGGACAGTTCGGTGCGCACTCCGCTCTCCCGGAACTTCGCCGAGACCTCGGTGCGCAGTTCCTCGCCGGCCGCGAAGTCGACGGCGAGATCGAGCGCGGGGACCTTCACGGTCTGGGCCGTCCGGGACCGCAGCCGCATCTCGATCCAGTCGTTCTCGGCGTTCCACAGGGCCACGTGGTCGAAGGCCGCGGGATCGAAGTCGGCGCCCAGTTCACGGTTGACGACGGTCAGGACGTTCTTGTTGAACGCGGCCGTCACCCCGGCCGCGTCGTCGTACGCCCGCACCAGGACCTCCTCGTCCTTGACCAGGTCGGTGCCGAGCAACAGGGCGTCCCCCGGGGAGAGCAGGGCGCGGACGGCGGTCAGGAACGCGGCCCGCTCGACCGGCAGCAGATTGCCGATCGTGCCGCCGAGGAAGGCCACCAGGCGCGGACCCGGGGTCTCGGGCAGGGCCAGCCGCGCGGTGAAGTCGGCGATGAGCGCGTGCACGTGCAGACCTGGGCGGTCGGCGATGAGGGCGTGACCGGCCTGGGTGAGCGCACTCTCACTGACGTCCACGGGGACGTACGTGTGCAGGTCCGTGAGCGCTTCGATCAGATGCCGGGTCTTCTCCGAGGAGCCCGACCCCAGTTCGACCAGGGTGCGGGCGCCGGTCGCCGCCGCGATCTCGCCGGAGCGGGCGATCAGGATCTCCCGTTCGGCGCGCGTCGGGTAGTACTCGGGCAGCTCGGTGATCTGCTCGAACAGGTCGCTGCCGTGGGCGTCGTAGAACCACTTGGGCGGCAGTGCCTTGGGGGAGCTGGTCAGGCCCTGGAGGACGTCGGCGCGCAGGGCGGCCTCGGTGGCGTCCTCGGGCAGGGTGCGGGTCAGAAGGAACGGACTCACGTGCTGGGCTCCTTCGAGGATGAGGGTCCCCCCGCCCGGGCGGGGCCGGGAACGGGGGCGGGTGCCAGGTCTTCGCCCGGGTCCTTGAGCGGGGTGAGCAGCACCTCCGTGCGGCTCGCCGCGAGCAGGGTGCGGTCGGGGACCTCCCGCCAGTGCGGGTCGTCGTCGTACGGTTCGGAGGCCACGACCGTGCGACGGCCGGGCTCGGTGAGGTACCAGAGGGTGTCGCCCCAGGCGGTCGCGGTGATCGTCTCTCCGTTGGTCAGCAACAGGTTGAGCCGGGAGGCGGGGGCCGCCGCGGCGACCTCCAGGACCGTGTCGGCGAGGGCCTGGCCCTCCGTGTCGCCGCCCCTCAGCCGGGCCAGGACCAGGGCCCACACGAACGCGGAGTCGTTGCGCGCCTCCAGCGACAGCACGTCGGCCGGGGGCAGGCTCGCCACCAGCGGCGCCAGCGAACCGGGCCAGCCGGAGACCGCGCCGTTGTGGCTGAACAGCCAGGGCCCCGCGGCGAACGGCGCCGCCGCGGCCTCCGCGTCCGCGCCCGCCAGGGTCGCGTCCCGTACGGCGGCGAGCACCGCCCCCGAACGCACGACCCGGGCCAGGTCGGTGAGCGACTGGTCCGCCCAGATGGGCCCGGCGCGGCGGTAGCGGGCGGGCACCGGATCACCGTCGGCGTACCAACCCACGCCGAAACCGTCGGCGTTGACCGTCCCGTACCGCTGCCGCCGAGGCGCCCACGACTGCCGGTACAGACTGTGCGGCGGATCGGTCAGGACCTGGGCGAGCGGTTCCGGTGGGCCCACAAAGGCCAGGTGGCGACACATCAGACGGCCCCCGAGCGGGCGGTGCGGAACCCGGAGAAGATCTGCCGCCGGATCGGGTAGTCCCAGTTGCGGAACGTCCCCCGGCAGGCCACCGCGTCCACGGCGAAGGAACCGCCGCGCAGCACCTTGTGGTCCGGGCCGAAGAAGACCTCCGAGTACTCCTTGTACGGAAACGCCCGGAACCCCGGATACGGCAGGAAGTCGCTCGACGTCCACTCCCACACGTCGCCTATCAACTGCCGTACACCGAGCGGGGATTCGCCCTCCGGGTAGCTTCCGGCCGGTGCCGGGCGCAGATGCCGCTGTCCCAGGTTGGCGTGCTCGGGCGCCGGGTCGGCGTCGCCCCACGGATAGCGGGCCGAGCGGTCGCCTGCGGGGTCGTGACGGGCCGCCTTCTCCCACTCGGCCTCGGTGGGCAGCCGGCGCCCGGCCCAGCGGGCGTACGCGTCGGCCTCGTACCAGCACACGTGCAGCACCGGCTCGTCGGGCGGCACGACCTCGGTGACCCCGAAGCGGCGCCGCAGCCACTGCTTTCCGTCCCGGTGCCAGTACAGCGGCGCGTGGATGGAGTTGCGGCGGATGTGCGCCCAGCCGGCCGGTTCCCACCAGCGCTCGGCGTCGTAGCCGCCGTCCTCGATGAACGCCTGGTACGCGGCGTTGGTCACCGGGGTCGTGTCGATGTGGAACGGGGCCACCTCGCGCCGGTGCGCCGGGCGTTCGTTGTCCAGGGCCCAGGGTTCGGTCGAGGTGCCCATGGTGAACGGGCCACCGGGGACGAGGACTTCGGCCGGACCGGTGAACAGCGGCACCGGGTCCGGGTCGGGGGCGGTCAGGGCCTGGGGGCCCCTGCGGAGCTGATGGGTGATCAGCATGGTCTCGTCGTGCTGCTGTTCGTGCTGCGCGATCATCCCGAAGGCGAAGCCGGCCTCGGTCAGCCGGGTGCCGTGGAACGCGGCGCGCTCCAGCACGTCCAGCACCCGTCCGCGGACGTCAGCCGCGTAGCCGCGGGCCTCCGCGGGTGCCAGCAGGGGCAGGGTGGGGCGTGCGGAGCGCGGGTGCTCGAAGGCGTCGTAGATGCTGTCGATCTCGGGCCGTATCGCCTCCTGCCCGGCGACGGTCCGCAGCAGCCACTGCTCCTCCTGGTTGCCGATGTGGGCGAGGTCCCACACGAGCGGCGACATGAGCGGCGAGTGCTGGGCGGTCAGGTCGGGCTCCTCCACACAACTGGTCAGGAGTGTGGTGCGCTCCCGCGCGGTGACGAGGGTGTTCAGCGCCCGGTCACGGAACGTCTCGGCATCGAGGGAGGCGGAGCCGGCGGTATCGGTGTCGATGGCGGCGTCGGTCATGTGCGGATGTCCTTCCCGTGAGCGGTGGGGATCTCTCCGGCCGAGTGGGGCCGGGACCCGGAGAGGTCCGTGCCGCGCAGGTGGTCGAGCAGATCTTCGGCGGGGCAGCGGCCCCGGATGACGTAGCGGTCCCGGTACCCCGCGACGGCGGCCGTCACCTCCGGGGTGGCGCCGAGCCGGGGCAGGGCGTCCAGGGCCGCCGCGAAGCACGCCACGGCCGCCTCCCGCAGCTCCGGGTCCCGCAGACCCTGCCGGGCCGCGTCGAGCCACAGCGGATTGTGCGGCGCGGGCAGCGACCCGCCCCGTTCGGCCAGCGGTTTCACGATCCGGTAGACGGTCTCGGCGGCCTCCGGGTCGTCGAACAGGGCCGTCGTGACGGCGAGCGGCACGATCCAGCCGTCGTCGCCGGGCTGCGCGTCGATCATGCGCAGTTCCAGGTGACCGCGCGGCCTGATCGGCGGGAACAGCGTCGTGACGTGGTAGTCGAGGTCCGCCCGGGTCGGTGGTCTGGGTTCCCGCGAACGGGTCCACTCCCGGAACGTCAGGCCCTCGGGCACGACCCACGGTCCGCTGTCCTGCCGTACGCACATCACCGGGGCGTCCAGGACGTGCCGGGCCCAGGCGGTGCGCGGGTCCGTGTCCAGGGCGGGCGCGCCGGCGCGGCCGGGGCCGATCTCCATCCACAGCAGCTGCCGCGTCGAGAGCCAACCGGTGGGCTCCGACCCTGCCAGGGGGGAGTTGGCGAACGCGGCCACCAGCACCGCGCCCAGCTGGTGCGCGAGCCACCAGCGCCGCCCGAGCCCCAGCGGGCCGGGCTCCTCGTGTCCGGCGTCCAGGCACACCTGGACGGAGGCCGAGGTGCACATCATGGCGCGGCCCGCCGGGCCGGTGCGGTCGAGACAGGCCTCCATGGCGTCATAGCGCGGTTCACGCAGGAACCGGCGGGGCGGGTGCCAGGGATCCTGGCCGACGCCGACGAGACCGAGGCCCTCCACGGCCAGCGCGGCGCGGACGGCGGTCAGGTCGGCGGAGACGGTACCGATGCACTCCATCAGGGAGGCGGCGGGCGGCGAGCTCAGTTCCAGCTGGCCACCGGGCTCCACGGTGAGCGCCGACCTCAGGGGCACGGTACGCGCTGCGGCATAGGCCGCTTCGAGTCGTTCGGGTGTTACGGGGAGCTGCGGCGCGCGCAGCTCGTGGACGAGCCATTCCACCTCGACCCCGACGGTGCGGGGCGGGCCGGTCTTGAAGCAGATGCCCCGGACCAGGGCCTCCACCTCGGGTTCTGTGACTGCGGTACGGGGCTCCGTACAGTCACTTATTGAATCGGACATGTCGGGATCCTCCTGAGATTCCACCATGCCGCCGACCCGGGTTCTGATGGGCCGGGCCGACACCATCCGTCCTACCCAAGACCTTCACGCCGATCAGCACAAGGGGGCAAATCGTCGTCATCGTCGCCTGTGATCTCCGTTTCCTGGATGTTCCGGAGGAGTTCTCCGGATGGCCGGGGGTCGCGAAAACTCATTGCACGACATGACCAGAATCGCTCACGATGCGGGCATGGGCACGGCGGGGAGATCACGGCGGGGGAGTCCGCGCGGCACGCGCTCATGGCGCGCACGGGGGTGGCGCCATGAGCGCGCGCCTGCGCGGTACCGCGCGGCAGACCGTGGGGCGTTTCCGGAGTGTTGGCTTCGGCCATCGGAGTGATGTCGCCGGGGCGGAAGTGCCGTCGACGGGCCGGACGGGGGAGCGGCGCCGGACGGCGTGGGCCCGGTCAGCTCCAGCCGTAGCGTTCCCCCAGCCGGTGGCGGACCAGGTTGAACCGCATCCGGTCCAGGGCGCACGCCTCCCGGCGCATGCCGTCCTCGTGCAGCCGCAGGACGCGGTCCACGGCGACCCATGAGTCCCGCCCGGACCGGTCCCAGGGGCCGCTGCCGATCGGCACCCACTCCCGGTCCCCGTCGTGCCGCTTGCTCGACAGCTGGACGGCGAGGACGGTGCCGCCCGCTTCGCGGGCGACGACGAGGACGGGGCGGTCCTTGCCCCGGCCGTCGTTCTCCTCGAAGGGGACCCAGGTCCAGACGATCTCGCCGGGATCCGGGTCCCCGTCGTGCGCGGGCGAGTACTCCGTGCGCACCCGGCCCACCTTTCGGGGGTCGGCCTCGACGGTGGCGGAGGGGCCGAACCGGCCGGGGACGTTCTCATCGGTAGACGCAGTCACGGAGGCAACGTTAGGGCCGGGGCCCCGGGGCGGCTCACTCGCCCCTAGCCCCGCGCCCGCCACCTCCGGACCACTGCCCGGTCGGTGCCCCCGCCGTCACGCCCCGCCCGTCACCCCCCGTCCTCCACCGCGACCTTCTGCGCCGGCGGCGGCACGGCCCCGTTGAGGGACGAAGTCCCGTGCGTCGCCTGCCCGTTCTGGTTCATCGAGGCCAGCAGCTGACGGGCCAGGCCGAGCCCCGTACCGCCCATGGTGAGCGCCTTGGCGAGCATGTCCGCCATACCGTCGGCGCCGTTGAGCACCACCATGTTGTCCACGCTGCCGAACGCGGACGCGCCGGCCTTCACGATCTCCGGCCAGTTCTCGGCGAGTTGCTGGGCGACGACCGCCTCCTGGTTCTCGGCGAGGGCGGCGGCCCGCGCCTTGATGGTCTCCGCCTCGGCGAGCCCCTGGGCCTTGGTCGCCTCGGCCGCCGCGAGACCCTTGGCCTGCGCCGCCGCGGCCTCGGCCTCACCCGTGGCCCGGGTCGACGCGGCGGTGGCCGCGCCCCTGGCCTTCGTCGCCTCGGCCTCGGCACCCGCGGCCGTCTTCACCCGGGTCGCCTCTGCCGCGGCGGCCAACTCCGTCTCCTTCGCCTTGGCCTCGGCTCCCGAGATCCGCGCGTCACGTTCGGCTTCGGCCAGCGTGCGCTTCTCGTAGGCCTTCGCGTCCGCGGGTTTGCGGACGTCCGCCTGGAGCTGCTGCTCACGGCGTTGCGCTTCCAGCTCGGCGACCCGGGTCTCCTGCACGACGACCTCCTGCCGGGCGGCGGCGTCGGCGAGCGGCCCGGCCTGGCGGGCCTTGGCGCCCGCCTTGTCACGCTCGGCCTGGTAGCCGGCCTGCAGGATCTCGCTGTCCCGGGTGGCCTGCGCCATCCGGGCGAAGGACTGCTGCTCGGCCTCGGTGGCCAGCCGGTTCGCCTCCGCCTGCGCGATCCGCGCGTCCCGCTGCACGGCCGCGGCGTGCGGCATCGCCAGGTTCCGGATGTACCCGGTCGGGTCCTCGATCTCGTGGATCTGCAACGAGTCCACGATCAGCCCCAGCTTCTCCATCTCGGTGCCGCAGGCGGCCCGGGTCTGCCCGGTGAGTTTCTCCCGGTCGCGGATCATGTCCTCGACCGTCAACCCGCCCACGATGGACCGCAGATGACCGGCGAACACGTTGTGCACCCGCTCCGACATCAGCTTCTGCTGGTCGAGGAAACGGCGGGCGGCGTTGGCGATCGACACGAAGTCGTCGCCCACCTTGAAGATGACCACGCCCCGCACCTTGAGCGGTATGCCCTGGTGGGTCACGCAGTCCACGTGCAGTTCGGTCTCGTTCAGGTCGAGTGACATCTTGCGCACCGCCTGCACCCCGGGCAGTACGAGCGTGCCGCGCCCGGTGACGATACGGAACCCCATGCCCTCCTCGAGGCCTTCCGTGCGGTGCTTGGACCCGGAGATCACCAGAGCCTCGTTGGGTTCGGCGACCCGCCACATCATCTTGAACAGACCGATCAGAACGAGAACGGCGACAACCGCCGCTCCCGCAACGACGCCGACAACCATCGGCATACGCCCCCTTTGGATGGTGCCCTCTCGGCACCGAACGAAGGGAGTGTGCGCCTGCCCGGGCCGCGGGTGAAGACGCCGGCGCATCCTTGTCGAAACCTTGACGCGGACGGCTCTCACCTGCGACGCGTGTGGCTCACCTGTCGTACGCCCGGACCCTCAACTGTCGTACGCCGCCGTGACGTAGACCGTCCTGGGCGCCAGGTACTCCACGACCATCACCACCGTGCCCGGCTCGATGCGGTCCGTGCCGGAGGCGGGGTGGGCGAGGAAGTGCTCGGCGCCGCCGCGCACCCGGACGATCACCTCGCCGACCAGCCCCGGCCCGACCGTCCCGGTGACCCGCCCCATCAACCCGACCATCGACGCGTCGTCCATGGGCACAGGGTAAGCGCGGAACCTCCCTAAACGACCGGTGAGTCGGTGGCCGTGACCGGCGGCGGCCACGCCTCGTGCCAGCGCGCCCGCGCCTCCAGCTGCGCGGCGAGGGAGATCAGCAGCGGCTCGCTGTTGGCCGGCCCGAGCAGCTGGGCGCCCACCGGCAGGCCGCCCAGGACGAACCCGGCGGGCACGTTGATCCCGGGCCAGCCCAGGACGTTCCACGGCCAGGCGTAGGGACAGGCGGCGATCATCGCGCGGTCGGTGGCCAGACCGTTCAAGTCCAGCAGCGCGCCGATGCGCGGCGGGGGAGCGGCCGTGGTCGGCGCGAGGACCACGTCGTAGGAGGTGAAGAACCGTCCGATACGACGGTGCAGTACCGCCTCGGCGCGCCGGGCCACCCGCAGCGGCGCCCCGCCGAGCAGGCCGCCCAGCCGTGCGGCCCCCCGGGTCCGGCGGTCCAGGAGCGCCGGGAAGGGTGCCTCGCGGACGCGTTCGGCGATGCCGGCTGTGGCGCGGGGGACGAAGGTCAGCCCGATCTGGCCGTACGGCGGGTCGGCCTCCTCGACATGGTGCCCCAAGTCGGCCAGCAGCTCGGCGAGTTGGACGACCTGGTCGCGCACCTCCGGGCGCAGCCGGGCGGGCACCGCGGTGAACGGCGGCCGGAGGGAGAGTGCGATGCGCAGCCGCCCGGGGTCGCGGCCGACGGCCTCGGCGGCACGTACGGCCGGTGGCCGGTGCGGGTCCTGCGGATGGTTGCCGCTCGCCGCGTCCAGCAGCAGAGCCGCGTCGGCGACCGTGCGGGCGAGGGTGCCGTTGACCGTGATGCCCTGGAAGGACTCGCCGCGCGGCCAGGTGGAGATGCGGCCACGCTGCGGTTTGATGCCGATCAGGTGGGTCCAGGAGGCGGGGATCCGCACCGATCCGGCACCGTCCGAGCCGAGTGCGGCCGGCACCAGACCGGCGGCGACGGCGGCCGCCGAACCGCCCGACGAGCCCCCGGGTGTGTGCTCCGGGCTCCACGGATTGCGGGTCGCGCCGAAGGCGGGGCCCTCGGTGAAGGGCCACTGCCCGAACTCGCAGGTGTTGGTCTTGCCGACGATCACGGCGCCGGCCGCGCGCAGCCGCCGTACCGCCTCGCCGTCCTCCGCGACCGGCGGGAACTCACCCTGACAGCCGAACGCGGTCGGCTCGCCCGCCACGTCCATGTCGTCCTTGACGGCCACCGGAACCCCGAGCAGCGGCTTGCGGATCCCGGCGGCCAGCTCCTGGTCCGCCGCCTCCGCCTCGGCGAGCGCCGCTTTCGTCCGTACGATCCGGAAGGCGTTCAGGGACGACTGGGAGGCCTCGATCCGCGCCAGGGCCGCTTCCACGAGCGCCCGGGCGGTCACCTCCCCGGCGGCCAGCGCGCGGGCGGACTCCGTCAGGCCTGCGGAACGGTCGAGCGTCATGCGGGACACCTCCGAAAGCGCGTTCTCCACCGCACGGTAACGTCCGCGAGGGTTCGGCGGCATGTCTTCGGCGGTGGCGGGTTGGCCGGCGAAGGCGACCCGGGCACCACAGATGGCCCACAGGAAACCGCAGGGTCATGCGCGAACCATTGACGGTTCAGCGGCTCACCCCTACTTTCTGATCGCATTCCCGAACCTTGTTCGGCACATCGAACGCCGCGCGCCCCGAACGTATGAGCCGAACGTTGAGCCGTATGAGTCCGAGAGTGAGAGCCGCCCGTGAGTACCCGACCCCCCACGTCGTCCCCGTCCCGTCGTAGCCTGCTGCGCGCACTGGCCGTCCTGCCGGCTTCGGCGGTGCTGCTCGGCGAGACACCAGGACTGTCCGGCACGGCCCTCGCCGCCGCGCCGCCGAGCGGCTCCGCCACCCGCTACACCATCGTGCCGTTCCTCAACAGCGACGACGGCACCGTGAACGTCTACCAGTCCGACGACGCCACCGACTTCCGGCTCGCCCGGTCCTCCGCGTACAGGCCGCCGAGCAACCGGATCCGCGACGCGAGCGTCCTCAAGCACACCGACGGCTCCTACTACCTCACCTACACGACCCACACCTGGCAGGACCCGAGCACCACGATCGGCTTCGCCCGCAGCTCGGACCGGCTCAACTGGACCTTCCTGTACGACTATCCGGTCCCGATCACCAACCTGTCCCGGGCCTGGGCACCGGAGTGGTTCGTCGACAGTGACGGCAGCGTGAACGTCATCGTGTCCTGCTCGACGGCGAACGACGAGTGGATCTTCACGCCGTATCGGCTGAGGGCAACCAACTCCGCGCTGACCGCCTGGAGTTCACCGGTGGCCCTGTCCGGGATCGGCGCCAACCACATCGACACGTACATCGTGCGGACCGGCTCGACCTATCACGCCTTCACCAAGAACGAGACGGCGAAGTACATCGAGTACGCGACGGCCTCCAGTCTCACCGGCCCGTACACCATCAGACGCACCGGCGACTGGGCGGGCTGGGGCAGTTACCGCGAGGGCCCGGCACTGGTGCAGCTCGACAACGGCGGCTGGCGGATCTTCTTCGACGGCTACGGCGACGGCACCTACTACTACAGCGACAGCTACGACACCTTCGCCACCTGGTCCGCGCCGACCGCGCTGCCCGGCGTCTCCGGAACCGCCCGGCACTTCACGGTGGTCAAGGAGACCGTCTCCGGCGGTCCGAGCCTGGCGAAGAACGTCACCCGTTCCTTCCGGTCGGGCAACTTCCCCACCCGCTACTGGCAGTCCCAGTCCGCCCTGCTCAACCTCCCCGTGGTGACCGGCTCCAGCAGCACCGCCGAGAAACAGGCGGCCACCTTCACCGTCGTCGCCGGCCTCGCGGACACGAACGGCTACTCCTTCCGGGACAGGGCCGGCAACTACCTGCGGCACTGGGACTTCCGGGCCCGTTTCGACGCGAACGACGGCACGTCGACCTTAGCCAGGGACGCCACGTTCATCGCCCGCACGGGCAGCGCGTCGGACTCCGTCCGCTTCGAGTCGTACAACTACCCCGGCCACTACCTGCGCCACTACGACTACCAACTCCGGGTCGACCGCGCGAACGGCACGGACCTCTTCCGGCAGGACAGCTCCTTCGTGCCGGTGACGGCCTGGGCCTGAGCGCCCCCTTGTCGACCTGTCGCCGGCGGGGAGCGCGGTCCTCATGTGAGGCCGCGGCGGTCCTCCTCGTCCCACTTGCGGGTGTCGCGCGGCTGGACGTACGGCTCCTTCTCGGCCGGATGGCCTCCGGCGACGGCGCGCTGGCGCGACAGTTCCGCGTCGAACTCCAGGCCGAGGAGAATCGCCAGGTTGGTGATCCACAGCCACACCAGGAAGATGATCACGCCGGCGAGTGCTCCGTAGGTCTTGTTGTACGAGCCGAAATTGGCCACGTACAGCGCGAACCCCGCGGAGGCGATCATCCAGATCAGCAGCGCGAGGAAGCTGCCCGGAGTGATCCAGCGGAAGCCGCGGACCTTGGCGTTCGGGGCCGCCCAGTACAGGATCGCGATCATGATGGTGACCAGGATCAGCAGCACCGGCCACTTCGCGATCGACCACGCCGTCAGCCCCGCGTCGCCGACCCCGAGGGCGGTGCCCACCTCTTGTGCGAGACCGCCGGTGAACACGACGATCACCGCGCTGATCACGGCCATCACCATCAGGACCGCCGTCACGCCGACGCGCACCGGCAGCACCTTCCACACCGGACGGCCCTCGGGGACGTCGTAGACCGCGT
This sequence comes from Streptomyces sp. NPDC005263, assembly GCF_042872365.1. Taxonomy (NCBI): domain Bacteria; kingdom Bacillati; phylum Actinomycetota; class Actinomycetes; order Kitasatosporales; family Streptomycetaceae; genus Streptomyces; species Streptomyces sp. NPDC005263. The sequence continues at coordinate 95,352 of NZ_JBIAKJ010000014.1, forward strand.
TGGCGCTGCGGATGAACGCGGCGACATAGCCGGACGCCGACCACAGCGCGAGCGCCAGGCCCACGATCGCCATGATCGAGCCCAGTCCGGCGTTGCCCTGCATCTTCTCCACGGCGTTGCGCAGGATGTCCTGCGCGGCGCCCGGGGCGAGCTTCTGGATGTTGTCCAGCACCTGCTGCGTCGCGGACTGTCCGACGACGCCCAGCAGCGACACGAGCGCGAGCAGCGCGGGGAACAGCGCCAGGATTCCGTAGTAGGTCAGGGCTGCCGCCCGGTCGGTCAGCTCGTCCTTCTTGAACTCCTTCAGGGTGCCTCTCAGCACTTCCTTCCAGGAGCGTTTGGGCAGGTCAGTCGGGCTTTTCGGGGCCCGCTGCTCCACCTGCTCGTCCGGCCCCGCGTCCAGGGTCCGCTGAGTTTCGTCCTCGCGGCCGGTGTCGGCGCGTCCGCCGTGCCGTCCATGCCGCCTCAGTGTTCGTACCATTGCGGCCGGGTATCCGGCCTGCCGCCGCTTAGACGTGCATTTCGTACATATCGGATTTTTCTTCCGGGAGGGGTGGAGCTGATCCCCTACACGGGTGCGGGAACGATGTCGTCCTCGCCGGCCTCCAGGAGGGTGGCCGCCGCGCCGACGACGCGCGGGTCGGGACGGCCGACGACCTCGTCGTCCTTGTCCGAGTACTCGAAACGCGCCAGCACGCTTCGCATGGCCTCCACCCGGGCCCGCTTCTTGTCGTTGCTCTTCACCACCGTCCACGGCGCCTGTTCGGTGTCCGTCTCGCGGAACATGGCGACCTTCGCGGCGGTGTAGTCGTCCCAGCGGTCCAGCGAGGCCAGGTCCATGGGGCTGAGCTTCCACTGCCGTACGGGGTCGACCTGGCGGATGGTGAAGCGGGTGCGCTGCTCGCCCTGCGAGACCGAGAACCAGAACTTGATCAGGTCCACTCCGTCGTCGACGAGCATCCGCTCGAAGGCGGGCGCCTGCCGCATGAAGCGCCAGTACTCGTCGTCCGTGCAGAACCCCATCACCCGTTCCACACCGGCCCGGTTGTACCAGGACCGGTCGAACAGCACGATCTCGCCGGCGGTCGGCAGATGCTCGACGTACCGCTGGAAGTACCACTGACCGCGTTCGCGTTCGGTCGGTTTCTCCAGGGCCACCACACGGGCACCGCGGGGATTGAGGTGTTCGGTGAACCGCTTGATGGTGCCGCCCTTGCCGGCCGCGTCGCGCCCTTCGAAGACGATGACGAGACGACGGCCGGTGTCCTTGATCCAGCTCTGCAGCTTCAGCAGTTCGATCTGCTGGAGCCGCTTGTGCAGGTCGTACTCCCCGCGCTCCATGCGCTGGTCGTAGGGGTAGTTCTCCCGCCAGGTGTCGATGGGGGTGCCGTCCGGCCGGATCAGCACCGGGTCGTCGTGGTCGGTGTAGTCGACGCGCAGCCCTGACATCAGTTCGGTCGTCTCGCCCTTGTGCTCCATGCCCCGATGGAAGCAAGCGCGGTCGTACTCCAGGCGAACCCTAGGCAAAGCCCGTGTGCGGGGCGCGTCGGGCGGAGGACGCCTCGAAGAGGGCGCGACGCGGCAACCCGTACGGCTTCGGCGGCGACGTGTGGGTGAAACCCCGCCCCCCACCGAGGGAGTTCACCCATGCGCACCCGCTTAGCGCGCCTGGCCGCCGTCCTCTCCGCCCTGGCCGTGCTGTTGGCCGCACCCGGCATGGCGGCCTCCGCGGCGTCGGCCGCACCGGCGACGTCCGCCGCGCGCGCCGCCGAGGACTGGAACCCGCCCGCCAACCTGGTCCAGCCGCTGAACGAGGTCTGGAACCACGTCCAGTCCACCTACCCGGACCTGTACGGCTTCCGTAACTACGGCTGGGACCAGGTCATGGCCAACAAGGGAAGCGTCAACTACTGCGTCCGCTGGGAGTCCGACGCCCCCGTCTCCGCCGCCCTGCGCGACCGCGTGCACGCCGCGCTGAAGAAACAGTTCGCCAAGTGGATGGCCGCCATGGTCGAAGGCGGCAAGGGACACAACGCGTGGCCATACACCACCGTCCCCGTCAACATCGTCGGCTGGGCGGTGAAGAACCGCTCCACCCTCCAGTGGACCGACAACTCCGTCGACATCTACGCCGGAAACCTCGACGGCGGCGGCGCCCCGCAGTGCTCCCCCGACTGCGGCCGCTTCTTCCACCAGGACGGCAACTACTCCAGGTGCCCGGGCGGCGCGGCCCGCCACTACGACCAGTCGCTGTGGCTGACCAAGGGCTTCCAGGGCGGCGCCGGCGGCGACTGGGGCCAGCGGGTCGGCCAGGAGTACTTCACCGGCGCGCTGAGCCAGGAGAACATCCACATCTATCTGCACGAGGTCGGCCACACCTTCGGCCTCGACGATTTCTACGACTGGACTCCGACCGGCCAGTGCTGCTTCCTCATGAACGCGGGCAGCGCCACCCAGATCACGGAGTTCGACAAGTGGATGTTCCGCGACTTCTGGCGCCACCTCAAGAACCGCTACGGCCTCTGACCGTCCTCACCCGGCCTCTCGCCCACGGATGACCGAGCCCTCTTCGGCCGGTCACCCGTGGGCACGACCATCCGACGGCGCCGTTCGACGACGTCCGACCCATTGACGTGCCTCCGGGCCTCTGGCAACGTCTGACTACGTAGTCATGCAGTTCCGCCCCATCCGTGCGGGCTGTTATGACTACGTAGTCCATGGTTCGGAACTCCCCGAGGAGGGGCACATGGCGACCACCGGAACCGCACGTCGGCGTCGTGGGCCCGGCATGACCGAGGTCGCCCGGGCCGCCGGTGTCTCGCAGAAGACGGTGTCCCGGGTCGTCAACGGCGAACCGTACGTCAGCCCGGAGGTGCGCGACCGCGTGCTGCGGGTGATCCGTGAGCTGGACTACCGCCCGAACAACGCGGCCCGCGCCCTGCTCCTGGGCCGCTACCGGCGGATCGGCGTCGTCTCGCTGGGCACCGCCCTGTACGGCCCCTCCACCCTGCTGATCGCCCTGGAACGGGCGATGCAGCGGGCGGGGTACTCGTTCGCCCTGGCCAGCACCCTGGAGGGCGAACCGGGCGAGGCGGGGACCGCCCCGGACGGAATCGGGAGCAAGATCGCCGCCGCCGTCGAGGCACTCCTTGAGCAGGGCGTGGACGGGATCGTCCTGTCCGAACCGATCGACGACGGCACCCGGCTCCGGCTCAGCGCGGACGTGCCGGTGGTCAGCCTCGGCGAGGGCGTCGAACTCGCCGAGGGAGCCTGCACGGTGGTCCGCGCCGACGGGGTCGCCGCGGCCCGGCTGGCGACCGAGCACCTGCTCTCGCTGGGCCACCGCACGGTCTGGCACATCCCAGGGCCGCAGGACTGGTGGGCCGCCCGCGACCGGCTGCGCGGCTGGCGCGAGGCCCTCGCCGCCGCTGGCGCCCCCGAACCACCGCTGCCGTCCGCGGGCGACTGGAGCCCCGCGTCCGGACACGCCGCCGGACGGCAACTCGCCCCGCTGCGCGACGTCACCGCCGTGTTCGCCGCCAACGACGACATGGCCATCGGCGCCCTGCGCGCCTTCGCCGAGGCCGGACGGTCCGTCCCCGGCGAGGTGAGCGTCGTGGGCTACGACGACATCCCCGCCGCCCCCTATCTGTCACCGCCCCTGACCACCGTCCGGCACGACACGGCCGCACTCGCGGACCAGGCCGTCGACGTGCTGATCGCCCTGATCGAGGGCAGCCCCCGCCCGGCCCACCAGACGGCACACGCCGTCGAGTTGGCCGTACGGGCCTCCAGCGGTCCGGCGCCCGGTCCGACCCCCGTCGACTGATCCCGCCCGTACCACTGCCCCGCGTTCGTGGCCCGGGACGGCCACGCCCGCGCCCCCGAAGCCGCACCACGTCCCGCCCCCCTGTAGCCGCACCACGTGAGGAGTCACGTGTGTACCCGCCCCTGCCCTCTCCCCCCATGCCCCCCACGCCCCTCACCTCCCGCCGTACCCTGCTGCGCGGCGCCCTCGGTCTCGGCGCGGCCAGCGCGCTGACCGCCTGTTCGGGCGAGAGCACCACGGCCCGCACCGCCGGAGACGTGACCCTGTCCCTGTGGACCCACGACCCCGGTTACCAGGCCTTCTTCACCAAGGGCATACCGGCCGCCGACCGGGCCACCGACTTCCGCTACCACCTCGACGTCACCCGTGCCGGAGCCGCCGACCTCGTCACCAAGCTGCTCGCGCAGGCGGTCGCCGGACGCGGCACCCCCGACACCGTCGGCTTCGAGATCGGCAACTTCCCCCGCGTGCTGCGCGGCGACATCGCCCCGCGCCTGCTGCACGACTTCACCGCCGACATCGCCGCCGTCCCCGGCCTGAAGGAGGACCTCCTCCCGGCCCGCACCGCCCCCTACAGCCAGGACGGCAGGGTCTACGCCTTCGACTCCGACACCCCCATGGTCGTCTACTACTACCGCGACGACCTCTTCACCAAGTACGGCATCCCGAAGGACACCCCGACCTGGGAGGAGTTCGCCGCACTCGGCGCCCGCGCGTACCGGGACCACGGCGCCTCCCTGTGTGTCGTCAGCACCGCCGGGAGCGATGTCGGCCAGCTCGTCGGCTCCTTCCAGATGCTGCTCTACCAGCGCGGCGGGGCCTTCTTCGACGCCGACCAGAACCTGGTCCTCGACTCGCCCGAGGCCGAGGAGGTGCTGCGTTTCCTGTGCGACGGGCTGCGCACCGGCTTCGTCGTCGACGTCTCCGACTACTACGGGGCCTCGATGCAGACCGCGCTCAAGCAGGGCAAGGTCATCGGCCTGCCCATGGCCATCTGGTTCAAGAACTACGGGCTGATGCCCAACGTGCCCGAGCAGAAGGGGAGATGGCGGATCAGGGCACTGCCCCGGTTCACCGACGACGGCAGGACGACAGCCGCCCTGGGCGGCACCGGCTTCGGCGTCCTGACGGACAAGGCCAACACCCGCGCCGCCACCGAGTTCCTCCTCGCCACCTGGCTGACCCACGAGGGCCAGGTCCGCCGCTTCACCGAGACCGGCTACCTCCCCACCCGTCGGTCCGTCTACCAGGACCCCCGGCTCAACGCCATACGGGACGGGTTCTGCGGAGGTCAACGTCTCTTCAGCCTCTACCGCACCCTGCTCCCGGACGTGCCCGCCGTCCACCAGAGCCCCGACCAGTCGATCCTCTACGACGTACTCGCCGGCAACCTGCTGCGCGCCTACCACGGCGACCTGACCCCACGTCAGGCACTGAAACAGACCGCGGCCGACTTCCGCGACCAGGCCGGACGGTAGGAGGACAGGCCACCATGACCACAGCCCTCACCGGAAAAGGAGTCGGCCGCCCCGCACGCGGCGCGCGTGAACCGGACGGCACGGCACCCATGGCCCGCCCCAGGCGGACCTTGGCTCCCTACCTCTTCATCTCACCCTTCTACGTCCTCTACGTCCTGTTCATGCTGGTGCCCGTCGGAGTCTCGCTGTGGCTGAGCCTGACCGAGTGGGTCGGTCTCGGCGCCCCGCGCTGGGTCGGCCTGCGCAACTACCGGCTGCTCGCCACCGACATCAGCTTCCACCGGGCCCTCGGCAACACGGCCCTCTTCGTACTGGTCGCCATCTGCGTGATCGTCCCGCTCGCCCTGCTGATCGCCCAGGCACTGCACACCCGCGGGCTGCGCGCCCGCGACCTGTGGCGGACCGCCTACTTCGTGCCGATCGTCGTCTCCCCGATCCTGGTCGCGCTCGTCTTCGGCCTGTTCTTCGACCGGCAGTTCGGTCTGCTGAACTCCGTGCTGCGCGCCCTGTTCGGCAGCGGCGGCGTCGACTGGCTCGGCGACCCCCAGCTGGCCAAGGTGAGCATCGGACTGGTGATGCTGTGGCGCTGGACCGGCTACCTCACCATCTTCTTCCTCGCCGGACTCCAGGCGGTGCCACGGGAGTTGTACGAGGCCGCCGCCCTCGACGGCGCCGGACGGCTGCGCACCTTCAGCACCGTGACCCTGCCGGCCCTGAAGCCGGTGACGGCCTTCGTCGTCGTCACCTCCTTCATCGGCGCGGCCCAGATCTTCGAGGAGCCGTATCTGCTGACCGGCGGCGGACCGGCGGAGTCGACGCTGTCGGTGTCGATGTTCATCTACCGGGCCGCCTTCCAACGCCAGCAGTTCGGCTACGCGGCCGCCGCGGCCGTCGTCCTGTTCGTCCTCGTCTTCGGGCTCAGCCGGCTCTTCAACCGCGTCCTCGGCATCGGGAGGGCAGCCGCGTGAACACCACCGGCACCAGGAGCGGGCGCGTCCTGCTCCACGTCACCCTCAGTCTGCTCCTGCTGGCCTTCCTCGCCCCGCTGCTGTGGGCGCTGAGCGGTTCGTTCAAGCCGCGCGGCGACATCTTCGGTTACCCGCCCGCCCTGTTCCCCGACCCGTTCACCCTCGACAACTACCGCACTCTCCTCGCCGAACAGCCCTTCCTGCGCTGGTTCCTGATGAGCACGGTGGTGGCGGTCGTCGCCACCGTGGTGTCGGTGTTCGTGTGCGCCCTGGCCGGCTACGGCTTCGCCAAGTTCCGCTTCGCGGGCAGGACCCTGCTGTTCAACGTGATGTTCAGCTCGCTGTCCATCCCGTTCGCGGTGGTTCTGGTGCCGCTGTTCGTGATGCTGGTGAAGACCGGCCTCGGCAGTCCCTGGTTCGCGCTGATCGTGCCGTGGGTGGCGCCCGCGTTCGGGATCTTCATGATGCAGCAGTACATCGTGCAGTCGATCCCCGACTCGGTGCTCGAAGCCGCCCGCATCGACGGGGCGGGCGAGTTCGGCATCTTCCGGCGGATCGTGCTGCCCCTGCTGCGGCCCTCGCTCGGGGCGCTGGCCGTGTGGACCTTCCTGCAGAGCTACAACAGCTTCCTGTGGCCGCTGGTGCTGGTCACCGACAGCTCCCAGTACACCCTGCCGCTCGGACTGCAGACCCTGTTCGTGTCGGAGCAGAGGCAGTACGACCTGGTCCTGGCCGGCGCGGTGCTGGCGGTCCTGCCCGCCGTCGTCCTCTTCGTGGTCCTGCGCAAGCAGCTCCTGGAAGGCCTGTCCACCGGAGCCGTCAAGGGCTGACCGACCGCACCGACGACCCCTCAACCACCGTATGGGAGAGACATGTTCGAGCTTCCGCGCCGGGTTCTGTTCGGCGCCGCCTACTACCACGAGTACCAGCCCCACGAGCGGTTGAAGGACGATCTCGACCTGATGGCCGAGGCCCGCTTCACGGTGATCCGGGTCGGCGAGTCCGTGTGGTCGACCTGGGAACCGGACAACGGCCGCTACGACCTCGACTGGCTGCAGCCGGTCCTGGACGGCGCGCACGAGCGGGGCATCTCGGTGATCCTCGGGACCCCGACCTACGCCGTACCGCCGTGGCTGGCCAGGCAGTACCCGGAGATCGCGGGGGAGCGGCGCACGGGTGAGCGGATCGGCTGGGGCGGCCGTCAGGAGGTCGACCTCACGCACCCGGCGTTCCGCTTCCACGCCGAGCGGATCATCCGCAGGATCGTCGCCCGGTACGCCGACCACCCCGCCGTGATCGGCTACCAGGTCGACAACGAACCCGGCCTGCACCTCCTGCACAACCACGGCGTGTTCCAGCGCTTCGTCGACGAACTCCGGGCGCGCTACGGGGACGTGGAGACCCTGAACCGCGAGTGGGGCCTGGTCTACTGGTCGCACCGCCTGTCCACCTGGGCCGACCTGTGGACCCCGGACGGCAACGCCCAGCCGCAGTACGACCTGGCCTGGCGGCGCTTCCAGGCGAAGCTCGTCACCGAGTTCATCGCCTGGCAGGCCGACATCGTGCGCGAGTACGCCCGCCCCGGCCAGTTCGTCACCACCTGCATCTCCTACGACCGTCCGGCCGTCGAGGACGACAAGCTGACCGAACGGCTCGACGTCACCGCGGGCAACCCCTACTACACGATGCAGGACGCCCTGGAGCTGCCGGACAAGGGTGGCGCGGGCCAGGACTGGACCACCAACGGGACCTGGGCGCTGTACCGCAGCGCCGACCGCATGTACGCCTCCCGCCAGGAACCCTTCCTGGTCACGGAGACCAACGCCCAGGCCATCAGCTACCCCTGGAACAACCGCCCGGCCTACGACGGCCAGTGGCGGCAGGCCGCCTGGGCGCTCGTCTCCCGGGGCGCCTCGATGATCGAGTACTGGCACTGGCACACCCTGCACTTCGGTACCGAGACCTACTGGGGCGGAATCCTGCCCCACAACGGCCGTCCCGGCCGCGTCTACCGCGAACTCGCCTCACTGGGAGCCGAGTTGGAGAAGGCGGGCGACTTGGTGGCGGCGCTCACCCCGGACGCCGACGTGGCCTTCCTGTACGACGGTCCCAGCAAGTGGGCGCTGCAGGCGCAGCCACCGCTGGCCACCGCCGACGGGGGGCCGGACGGGCGGTCGTACGAGCAGATCTTCGACGCCTTCTACCGGGGCGCCTTCGACGCCGGTCTCCAGGCCCGGGTCCTGCACCCCGGCCGGCTCGCCGACGCCGAGCTGCCCCCGGTGCTGGTCGTCCCGGCGTTCTACGCGGCCGACGACGACACCCTCGACCGGCTCCGGGCGTACGCCGAGGCGGGCGGCCACCTGGTCCTCGGCCCGCGTACCGCCTACGGCGACACCGAGGCACGGGCGCGCACGGACGTCCAACCCGCACGGCTGGCCGAGGCCGCCGGAGTGACGTACGACGAGTTCAGCAACCTGACCGAGGCGCTCCCGGTCACCGGGACGGCCACGCTGCCCCTGCCGCCGGGGGCTCGGGCCCTGCACTGGGCCGACGGTCTGCGACCGCGGGGCGCCGAGGTGTTGGCGGCCTACCAGCACCCGCACTTCGGCCGCTGGCCCGCCGCCACCACACAACGCCACGGCAGCGGACGGATCACCTACGTCGGTACCGTCCCCGACGCCGACTTCGCCCGCGCCCTGTTCGCGTGGTCGGCCCCCGACGACCCGTGGCGACCGTCCCACCCGAGCGTCACCTCGGCCTCGGCCACCGCACGCGACGGCCGCCGCGTGCGCTTCCTGCACAACTGGTCGTGGGAGCCGGCCTCGGTACCCGTACCGGAAGCCGTACGGGATGTGCTGTCGGACACGCGGTACGCGCGAGAGGTCCCGCTCGGCCCCTGGGACGTCAAGGTACTCACCGACGAACTCCCCTAGGACATCCGTGACTTGGTGAGATCATCCGGGCATGGACCATCAGATGATCACTGTTCCGGCCGGCCAGGTCACGCTGTCCGACCGGCGCACCGAGCGACGCTGGGACGTGCGGCTCGACTCCTTCCGGCTGGCGGCACACCCGGTCACCCAGGAGCAGTACGCCCGGGTGACCGGCGCTCGCCCGAGCACCGCGCGGGGAGACCGGCTGCCCGTCGAGAACGTCTCCTGGCAGGACGCGATCCGGTTCTGCAACGCCCTGTCCGAGCGCGCCGGACTGCCGCCGGCCTACCGTCTCTCGGCCGACGGGGAGAACGCCGAGTGGGACCCGGACGCCGACGGATACCGGCTGCCGACCGAGGCGGAGTGGGAGCACGCCTGCCGCGCCGACACGACCGGACCGCGCTACGGGCCCCTCGACGAGATCGCCTGGTACCGCGGCAACGCGGACGAACGCATCCATGAGGTCGGCGGCAAACAGCCCAACCCCTGGGGCCTGTACGACATGCTCGGCGACGTCTGGGAGTGGTGCTGGGACCTCTACGACCCCGAGGTGTACGGCAGTTACCGGGTGCTGCGAGGCGGCGGCTGGTTCGACGAACACTGGAGCTGCCGGGCCTCGGTACGCCGCCGCAGCCACCCGACGTTCCGGGTGGACGACGTGGGATTCCGCCTCGCGCGTTCCGCGCCGGGCAGGTCCTGACCCATCGCGCCGACACGGGAGTCGTTCAGATCACCGCGTCGGCGCGCAGCGCCTCGATGGCGTCGTGGCCGTGGCCGAGCTCCGTGAGGATCGTCTCGGTGTGCTCACCGACAGCCGGTACGGAGTCCATACGCGCCGGCAGCCCCGCCAGGTCGGCCGGTGGCAGCAGCGCCCGCACCCGTTCCCCGCCGGGCACGCCCACCTCGCGCCAGCGTTCGCGACCGGCCAGCACCGGGTGGTCGAGGAACGCGGCCACGTCGTTGACACCGGCGCACGCGATGCCGATGCCCTCCAGCTCTTCGAGGATCCGATCGGCGTCGAAGCGGCCGACCCGCTCGGCGACGATCGTGTTGAGCTCCTCGCGATGGGCGACCCGGTCGGAACCGGTGGCGAAGCGCGGGTCCTCGGCCAGCTCGGGCCGATCCAGGAAGCGGGCGCACAGAGCGATCCACTCCCGCTCGTTCTGGATGGAGAACAGCACGTCCTTGCCGTCGGCGGCGGTGAAGGCGCCGTAGGGCGCGATGGTGGCGTGCTGGGTGCCCAGGCGCGGCGGCTGGGTGCCGCCGTACAGGGTGTAGTAGGCGGGCTGGCTCATCCACTCCGCCAGCGCCTCGAACAGGGACACCTCGACCGGGTGTGCCGTGCCGGTGGTGGCGCGTGTGTACAGGGCCGTGAGGACGCCGCTGTAGGCGTACATCCCGGCGGCGATGTCGGCGACGGAGATGCCCGTCCGGGCGGTCTCCTCGGCGGTCCCGGTGAGGGACACCAGGCCGGTCTGGCACTGCACCAGCAGGTCGTACGCCTTGCGGTCGGCCCAGGGGCCCCGAGTGCCGTATCCGGAGATCGTGCACGGGATCAGCCGGGGGTGACGCTCGCCCAGCGCGCCGACGCCGAGGCCGAGACGGTCGGCCGCTCCCGGAGCCAGGTTCTGTACGAACACGTCGGCGCCGTCCAGGAGTTGGTGCAGGATCTCGCGGCCCCGGGGGTCTTTCAGGTCCAGGGTGAGGGACTCCTTGGACCGGTTGAGCCAGACGAAATAGCTGGAGTGTCCGTGCACGGTCGTGTCGTAGCGGCGGGCGAAGTCGCCGTCACCGGGCCGCTCCACCTTGATCACCCGGGCGCCGAGATCGGCGAGCTGGCGGGTGGCGAAGGGGGCGGCGACGGCCTGCTCCAGGCTGACCACCGTGATCCCGGACAGGGGACGCTGCGGGAGGCTCATGGGGCCCATTTGTACGGGCGCGCCGAAGACGCTGTCAACGGTATCCACCACCGCTGACCTGTGCTTTTCCCGGCCCCCGAGGGGGTGAGCGCAGGCGCGGGCCGTGTGATTTCATGGTGACCATGAAGGCCATCGCACTGCAGAAATACGGTCAGGACCTGGAACTGGTGGACCACCCGGAGCCCAAGGTGGCCCCTGGTGAGGTGCTCATCCGAGTGAAGGCGGCCGGAGTGAATCCGGTGGACTGGAAGTTGGGGGAGGGGTACCTCGACCCCATCATGGAGGTGCGCTTCCCGATGATTCCCGGCTGGGACGTGGCCGGAGTCGTCGAACAGGTCGGCCTGGACGTCGAGGCGTTCGCGCCCGGCGACGAGGTGTACGGCTACATCCGCAAGGACTGGGTGCAGCAGGGCTCCTACGCCGAACTGGCCGCCGCACACGTCCGGATGCTCGCCCGCAAGCCGTCCTCCCTCAGCTGGGAGGAGGCCGCGGGGCTCCCGCTGGCGGGGCTCACCGCCTACCAGTCGATCAAGCGGGTCGGGGTCGGCGCCGGTGACACCGTCCTGGTCCACGCCGCGGCCGGCGGGGTCGGCATGTGCGCCGTCCAGATCGCCGCCGCCCTCGGTGCCCGGGTCATCGGCACCGCGAGCGAACGCAACCACGACTTCGTGCGCTCGCTGGGCGCGGAGCCCGTGACCTACGGCGACGGACTCGCCGACCGGATCCGCGCGGTGGCCCCGGACGGGGTGGACGTGGCCCTCGACTTCGTCGGCGGGGACGCGGTGGAGGTCTCACGGCAGGTCCTGAAGAGCCCCGAGCGCCTCGCCTCGGTCGTCGACGCGGCCGCGGCCGAGACCGGCGGCCACTACGTGTGGGTACAGCCCGACTCGGTCGGCCTGACGGCGCTCGCGGAACTGGCCGACCAGGGCCGGCTCTCCGTGACCGTCGCGCGGACACTGCCGCTCGCCGAGGCAGCGGAGGCCTGGCGCCTCAGCCGCGAGGGCCACACGCGCGGCAAGTTGGTGCTGACCGTCGGCGAACGCTGACGGCCGTCCGGCAGGTGCGGTCGGTGCACGCCGCGGGTCGGCGTGCACCGCGGGCCGGTGCCTTGCGCTTCGGCCTCAGGCCGGTGCGCCGAGCGTCTCCACGGCCCGGACCAGCGGGGCCAGTTCGGGGGTCCGCGCGGCCTCATCCAGGGCTTCGCGCAGGGCGGCCTCGTTCGTGGGGCGCGCCTCTTCGAGCAGCGTCAGGCCCGCCTCGGTGACGTTGGTGTAGATGCCGCGGCGGTCGGTGGGGCACAGGTAGCGGGAGAGCAGTCCGCGGTCCTCCAGCCGGGTCACCAGGCGGGTCGTCGCGCTCTGGCTCAGTACCACCGCGTCGGCGACCTGCTTCATCTGCAGGTGGCCGCCCTCCCCGTCGTGCTGGCGGCTGAGCACGTCGAGCAGCGAGTACTCGCGCACACTCAGGTCGTGCTTCGCCTGCAGAGCCCGCTCGATGTGGACCTCGATCCTGCCGTGCAGCAGCGAAAGCGCACACCAACCCTGTGCGAGGGCGGTGAGCGCGGGGTCTGTCGCGGTCATGGGGCCTGCTCCTCCGTCCCGAGGCGACTGACGTCACTGACGTCCAGGATATGGCATGGACGAAAATTCCGGCGGGTGCGGTTATTGCGCGCCTGCAAGCAGAATGCCGCTGTGCATCGTCGCGTGAGTTCCGGCGACTGCTCCCGGTGACCGCTCGGCAGTGGGCTACGGTCGCGCCAAGTGCCGCATGGTCAGGGCCAGATGGAGTCGAAGGCGACCCTGGGGTGTGCGCACCGGCCAGCCGAGCAGGTGCTCGGCGTGGGTCAGGCGGTCCTGGAGCGTGGAGTGGTGGACGTTGGCCTCGGCGGCGGCCGCGCGCAGGCTCGCCGTCGAGGCGACCGCGTGCAGGGTGGGCAGCAGCCAGGGCGTGACCGCGGCGGCCGCGTCCAGGTCGTGGACGTCCGGCGGCGGCTCGGCGCCCGGTGCGACCAGGTCGGCCAGCAGCGCGATCCCGCCGAGTTCGTCGGCGTACACCACGCGTTGGCCGGGGTCCTGGGCGGTGCCGTCGGCGGTGAAGCGCAGGGCGGTACGCGCCGCGGCCCAGGAGTGCGGCAGGTCGAGGACCGGGACGGCGGGGCCGACCCCGAGGCGTCCCGCGGACGGCGCGGTGTCCGGGTGCGCGGCGACGACCCGCGGCCTGCCGTCGTGGGGTGCCAGCGCGCGTGCCGGTGCCGCGGGGTCCAGACCGAGCCCGCGGGCCGCGTGCAGGCGGGCCTGGTCGGGAGCCGTGGCGTCCAGGACCGTCTCGACGAGCGCGGGGTCGTCGGCGGGGGCCCGGCCCCGGGTGCGGTCGAGGACGAGACGTACGGCGCCCGCGGCCCGCTCCAGGATCACCGCGTCGACGACGCTGGGCCCGGCCTCCGCCCGCTCCAGCCACAGGGCGGGCGGTCCGCCCGGGGCCAGCGCGGCGGACGGCCACGCGGGGTCGGGCGGGCCGTCCGCGTCCCGGCGGGTGCCGTCGGCCTCGACCCGGACCTGCACCCGCCGCTCGGCGTCGACCAGTCGGGCGGGCACTCCGGCCAGCACCGCGGCCCCGCGCACCAGTGCCTCCAGACCGGCCCGGGACTCGGCCAGTCGGTCGAAGTAGGCGATGACCTGGACGGCGGCACCAGCGTCCGGGTCCAGCGCGGTCAGGCGCCCGGCCAGCTCTTTCATACGCCCATGGTGCGGCATGCGGTCACGTTCCGTGGAGCCTTGCGGTGGGATTCCGCCGGGTGGGCCCGGAACGCGCGGTGGGGGCGGGCCTGGGGCAGCCTCAGTCGGCCAGCAGCCTCCGCAGCCAGGTCAGCTGGGCGGCGCGGGCCGTCTGGGAGACGGCGGCCTGAGGGGCGAAGCCGTCGAAGCCGTGGAAGCCGCCGGGCCACACATGCAGCTCGGCCACCCCGCCGGCCTGCCAGATGCGGGAGGCGTAGGCGACGACCTCGTCCCGGAAGGTCTCCGCGGACCCGACGTCGAGGAAGGCCGGAGGAAGGCCTGACAGATCCTCCGCGCGGGCCGGGGCCGCGTACGCGGGGACGTCGGGACCGCCGCGCAGCTCACCCAGCAGGGCCGACCAGCCGGTCTCGTTCGCCGTCCGGTCCCAGACGCCGAGGCCCGCCATCTGGTGGGAGGACGGAGTGTCGTTGCGGTCGTCCAACATGGGGCACAACAGCAGCTGACCGATCGGCCGCGGCCCCTTGCGGTCCCGGGTGAGCAGGGCCAGCGCCGCGCTCAGGCCACCGCCCGCGCTGGCGCCCGCGATGACGATCCGCTCCGGGTCGCCCCCTATCTCGAGGGCGTGTTCCGCCGTCCACACCAGGCCGGCGTAGACGTCCTCGACGGGCGCCGGATGCGGATGCTCGGGCGCCAGCCGGTACTCCACGGACACCACGACCGCGCCCAGCTCCCTGGCCCAGGTCAGCGGACCGTCGACCCCCACCCGGTTGTTGCCGAGGATCATGCCGCCGCCGTGCACGTGGTACAGGACGGGCAGCGGGGACCCGATCGCCCGGTCGGCGGGGCGGCAGATCAGCAGCGAGATCTCCGGAGCGTTCTCGGGGCCGGGCACCGTACGGTCCTCGACCTCGAAGAACCCGTCCATGGTCAGGTCCAGATCGGCCAGCATCTCGATGCCCGGGCCCTGACGCACGGTGTCGATCTCGTCCGGGGTCAGACCGGGTGACACGACGTCCTTGATCAGGTCGAGGGCGGCGGCCAGTTCGGGGTCGAACGGGGGTGGGACGTGACTCATGGCGTCTCCTCATGCGGAACACGGCGGCTCGTGGCGCCATGATCCGCACATCGACGCCTTCGAGGGGCGCCGCCGTCCGGCGGAAGCTGCCCGCCGTCTGGCGGGTGGCACCCGCGACTTCCGGCCAGACCTCGTCCGGACCTGCTGCTTTTTACCAGCAGATGGCCTGTTCTTCACCTGCTGTGAGTGGAACGCCTCGGAGGCGCTGACAACGCTGTCGATGCCCCCCACGCATCAGGAGTAACAGTGGACGTCTCTCTCACCGTCTGGCTGCTGACCGTCGCGGCCCTGTGCGCCCTTGTGGCGGCGGATTTCTTCATCGGCCGAAAACCCCATGACGTCTCCCTCAAAGAGGCGGGCATCTGGACGGTCGTCTGGGTCGTCCTCGCCTGCCTGTTCGGCGTCGGGCTCTTCCTCTACGCCGGCGCGAAGCCCACCGGCGAGTTCTTCGCGGGGTACATCACCGAGAAGTCGCTCAGCGTCGACAACCTCTTCGTGTTCGTCCTGATCATGGGGAAGTTCGCGGTGCCGTCCCAGTACCAGCAGCGGGTACTCATGGTCGGCGTGGTCATGGCCCTGGTGCTGCGCGCGGGCTTCATCGCGGCCGGAGCGGCGATCATCTCCACGTTCTCCTGGGTGTTCTACCTCTTCGGCGCCTTCCTGATCTGGACCGCCTGGAAGCTGGTCCAGGACGCCCGCAAGGAGGGCCATGAGGAGGAGTACCAGGAGAACAAGCTGCTGAAAGCGGTGGAGAAGCGCTTCGGCGTGGCCGACCGGTATCACGGCACCAGGCTGTGGATCGAGGAGAACGGCAAGCGGGTCATGACCCCGATGCTGGTCGTGATGCTCGCGATCGGCTCCACCGACGTCCTGTTCGCCCTCGACTCCATCCCCGCCATCTACGGGCTGACCCAGGACCCGTACATCGTGTTCACCGCCAACGCGTTCGCCCTGATGGGGCTCAGGCAGCTGTACTTCCTCATCGGCGGCCTGCTGCGGAAGCTGGTGCACCTCAGCTACGGGCTGTCGATCATCCTCGGGTTCATCGGCGTCAAGCTGGTCCTGCACGCGCTGCACGAGTCCGGGGTCCACGTCCCAGAGATCAGCATCCCGGTCTCCCTGGGCTTCATCGTGCTCGTCCTGGCGGTCACCACCCTCACCAGCCTGTGGGCGTCGAGGAAGCAGGAAGCCGCGGAGGTCGAGCGCCCGGCCTGACGGACGACGCGAAGGGGGCCGGAGTTCGTGGACGTCGCGGACCTGCCGCGGGTCGTGAACTCCGGCCCCCTCCCGGGGCCTCAGGGCGTGGATCAGGCGGCAGCGGCGTCGTCCGCGTGGCCGTGCAGACGGGCGACCACCTCGGTCAGCTGCGCGGCGACCTCGGCGTCGTCGGCCGGGTGGGTCTCGGCGAAGCGGGTCACGGAGCCGGGGATCGAGAGCTTGATGTCCTCGATCACCTTGGCGCCGGCGATGCCCGCGGACTTGCGGGTCTCGTCCTGCGCCCAGACACCGCCGAACTGGCCGAACGCGGTGCCGACCACGGCGGTCGGCTTGCCGCCGAAGCCGCTGGCGCCGTACGGACGGGACAGCCAGTCGATGGCGTTCTTCAGAACGGCCGGGATGGTGCCGTTGTACTCGGGCGAGAAGAGCAGGAAGGCGTCGGCGGCCTGAGCGGCCTCACGCAGCTTGGCGGCGGGGGCCGGCACGCTGCCCTCGACGTCGATGTCCTCGTTGTAGAAGGGGATGTCGGCCAGGCCCTCGAACAGCACCACGTCAGCGCCCTCCGGAGCGAGCTTGACGGCCGCCTCGGCGAGCTGACGGTTGTGTGAACCGGCGCGAAGGCTGCCGACGAGTGCAAGGATGCGAACAGACATGCGAAAACTCCAAGGCTAAGCGGTGCCGTCTAAGATCCGGACCGAGGTCCGCTTACGTTGTAGCATCCTAAACGGACCGAGGTCCAGTTTTCTTCCGGATGCTTTACGCTGAGTTCATGTCCGCCTTTCCGCCCCTGCCCGCCGAACCGTCGCAGTCGACTGTCACGCCCGAGGTGCTCCAGCTCGGCGGCGCCGAGGAGCATCCCTGTCTGCGTGCCGACGCCGCCCGCAACCGGGCCAGGCTGCTGGAGGCCGCGGCGCGACTGGTGGCGGAGAACGGGCCGGCCGGAGTGACGATGGAGGCGGTGGCAGTCGCGGCGAACGTCGGCAAGGGCACTGTCTTCCGCCGCTTCGGTGACCGCACGGGCCTGTTGACGGCGCTGCTCGACCATTCCGAGAAGAAGTTCCAGGCCGCCTTCCTCGGCGGCCCGGCCCCACTCGGTCCGGGCGCGCCGCCCGTGGACAGGCTGCGGGCCTTCGGGCGGGCCATGCTGCGTCGCTCGGTCGAAGAACTGGACCTCCAGCTGGCGGCCGAACCATGCCCGGACCGTCGTTTCTCCGTGCCGGCCCGCGTGGTGCAGCGCGGCCATGTCGCCATGCTGCTGCGGCAGGCGGCGCCGGACGCGGACAGCGACCTTCTCTCCCACACGCTCATGGGGTACCTGAGTCCCGTCCTGATCCACCATCTGACCCGGCAGTGCGGGATGCCGCTGGAGCGGCTGGAGAGCGGATGGGACGATCTGGTCGACCAGCTGACGGGTTGACGGGTCATGGGCTGACGGGCTGACAGGTTACGGGCCATCAGCTGAGGAACTGCTGAGCGGCTGGTGAGAGGCGCGCGGGCGAGGGTGAGTCCGCCTGTGCGGGCATATGCCCCCCGAACCGATTCGGTCGCGAAGTTCCCCCACTCGAAAGCCCGGTCACAGGTTCTGCAAAGATGCCGTACGTCATGGTGCAGATACCGAAAACACCCGTGCCCGCGCCGCCCTTACCGCGCGCTGTACCCACGAGCGCCGATGTGGCCCGCCTGGCCGGAGTCTCGCGTGCGACCGTCTCCTACGTCCTCAACAACACCAGTGCCGTCCGGATCAGCGAACCCACCCGCCGTCGCGTCCACGAGGCCGCGAAGGAACTCGGGTACGTGCCGCACGCCGCGGCCCGCAGCCTGCGCGCCGGACACAGCCGCATGGTGCTGATGCCCACGCCGACCTTCCCGGTGGGCCCGCTCTACGCCCGGTTCCTCAGTGAGCTCCAGTGGGAGCTGGGGCGCCTCGACTACACGGTCGTGCAGTACGGAGCGGTCGGACTCCAGGGCGACGACGCCGCCCGCGCCTGGGCCGAACTCCGGCCGGTCGCCGTGCTGTTGCCCGGCTCCGACCTCGGCCCGAAGGGCGTGACGGTGCTCAAACGCTCCGGCGCCCGGGCCGTGATCACGTTGGGGCCCGACTCCGTCGAGGGGGCCCACGCCCTGCTCATGGACCACGAGGCCGTCGGCCACTGCGCCGGCACGCATCTCTACGCCCGGGGCAGGCGCCGTATCGGAGTCGTCGTACCCCAGGAGACGGGGCTGGGGTCGTTCTCCGCGCCCCGCCTCCAAGGCGTCCGGGACGCCCTGAGCGGTACGGATGCCACGGTCACCGAACTGCCCCTCGCCTACGAGGAGTCGTCCGCCGCCCGGCTCGCCGCCCGCTGGCCCGACCTCGGCCTCGACGCGGTGTTCGCCTACAACGACGAGTACGCGATGCTGCTGATGCGCGCCCTGCACGACGAGGGGGTCCGGATCCCCGAGGACGCGGCGTTGATCGGGGCCGACGACCTCATGCTCGGACGGCTGCTGCGGCCACGGCTGAGCACGGTCCACATCGAACTTCCGTCGGGCCGCGACCTGGCCGAACTGGTCGACCGCGCGGTACGCGATCCGGACGCCGCACCCGAGGCCCGCAAGGTGCTCGGGGCATCGACGGTGCAACGCGACTCCAGCTGACACCGACGGGGCCCGCGTCGGGTCCGTCCAGGTCCGTCGAGAGGCGTCGGGTCCGTCAGGTGCTCGCCGGGGAGGGACACAGTTCCGCCACGCGTGATCGGAGCTGTGTCGCGTGTGGACGTGGCGAGACCTGCCGCGACCGTACGACACGACTAGGATGTTGCATGCTCAACCACATGGGGCCCGACGCGTGACCGCCGTCGCCCCGTGCGTCCGCCGGTGACCGAACGGAGAGCCGTCATGCCCTTGCTCGAACCCAAGACCTGGCAGTCCCGCGCCTTGTCGGGACCCGAACACACCGTCACCGAGCCCGCCACCGGAGACTCTCTCGGCACCGTCACCCTCGCCACCGCGGAGGATGTCGCGGCGGCCGCCGGGACGGCCCGCGGTGCCCAGACGGAGTGGTCGCGCCTCCCGCACTTCGTCCGGGCCGGGGTGCTGCGCAAGGCCGGCGACCTGTTCACCGCGCACGCCGACGAACTGCGCGAGTGGCTGGTGCGCGAATCCGGGTCCATCCCCGGCAAGGCCGACTTCGAACTGCACGTCGCCGCCCAGGAGTGCTACGAGGCCGCCGCGCTCGCCTCCCGCCCGGCCGGACAGGTCCTGCCCAGCGAGGCGGCCCGGCTGTCCTACACCCGCAGGGTCCCGGCCGGTGTGGTGGGCGTGATCGCCCCCTTCAACGCCCCGCTGATCCTCTCCATCCGCTCCGTCGCCCCGGCGCTGGCCCTCGGCAACGCGGTCGTCCTGAAGCCGGACCCGCGCACCGCGGTCTGCGGGGGACTGTCCCTCGCCGCGATCTTCGCCGAGGCCGGTCTGCCCGAGGGCCTGCTGCACGTACTGCCGGGCGGCCCCGACGCAGGCCAGGCGCTGGTCGCCGATCCCCGCATCCCCGTCATCTCGTTCACCGGATCGACCGCGGCCGGCCGTGCGGTCGGCGAGGCGGCGGGCCGCCACCTCAAGCGCGCCCATCTGGAACTGGGCGGCAACTCCGCCCTGATCGTGCTGGAGGACGCGGACCTGGACGCGGTGATCTCCACGGCGGCCTGGGGTTCCTTCTTCCACCAGGGCCAGATCTGCATGACGACCGGCCGTCACCTGGTGCACGAGTCGCTCTACGGCGAATACGTCGAGCGGCTGGTCGCCCGGGCCGACTCGCTGGCCGTCGGAGACCCGCACCGTGAGCAGGTCCACCTCGGTCCGATCATCGACGACGGCCAGCTCGCCAAGGTGCGCGGTCTGGTGGAGGCGAGCACGGCCGACGGCGCCAGGCTGGCCGCGGGCGGCACCCACGACCGGCGCTTCTACCGGCCGACGGTCCTCGCCGACGTCGACGACCGGACCCCCGCCTACGCGGAGGAGGTCTTCGGCCCGGTGGCGCCCGTCAGGTCGTTCCGCACGCCCGACGAGGCGGCCACGCTGGCGGCGGCCGGTCCCTACGGCCTCTCGCTCGGCATCGTCACCCGGGACGCGGCCCGCGGCCTCGACCTCGCCGAACGGATCCCGACCGGCATCGTCCACATCAACGACCAGACCGTGAACGACGAGGCCGTCGCCCCCTTCGGTGGCATCGCCGCGTCCGGCACCGGCGCCCGCTTCGGCGGCGAGGCCAACCTGGAGGCCTTCACGGAGACGCGCTGGACGACCGTACGCGGGGATGTGGCGACGTACCCGTTCTGAGCGAGCAGTCGGACTCGGCCCAGGAGCGGGTACCGGCGTCGCCCTACGCGCCGTTCTGCTCGGCCTGGGCCTGCTGCTCGGCGACGGACTTGCGGACCTCGTCCATGTCCAGATTGCGGGCCTGCCCGATGACGTCCGTCAGGGCGGCCTCGGGCAGGGCGCCCGGCTGCGCGAACACCGCGACCTGGTCACGGACGATCATCAATGTGGGGATCGACTGGATACCGAAGGCCGCGGCCAGCTCCGGCTGCGCCTCGGTGTCCACCTTCCCGAACACCAGGTCGGGGTTCCCCTCGGCCGCCTTCTCGTAGACGGGCGCGAACTGTCGGCACGGACCACACCATTCCGCCCAGAAGTCGATCAGAACGAACTCGTTGTCCGTGACCGTCTGGTCGAAGTTCTCCTTGGTGAGCTCAACGGTGCTGCTCATGGCGTGATCCCTCTTCCTGATGTCGGGGCGAAGCCGTCGGCACAACACGGCAGCCCTGGTCGCTATTCCGCGCACGTACCCATGTGGCCCCCGCGCACACCACCCACCAGACTGGCCCCATGACGGAAACGGAATCCATCGCCTACGACGTTGTGGTGCTCGGTGCCGGACCCGTGGGGGAGAACGTCGCCGACCGCACCCGTGCGGCCGGCCTCTCCACCGCGGTCGTGGAGAGCGAACTGATCGGCGGCGAGTGCTCGTACTGGGCGTGCATGCCCAGCAAGGCCCTGCTGCGCCCGGTCATCGCCCGCGCCGACGCCCGCCGCGTCCCCGGTCTGCGCCAGTCGGTACAGGGCCCCCTCGACGCGTCGGCCATCCTCGCCCACCGTGACTACTACACCTCGCACTGGAAGGACGACGGCCAGGTCCAATGGCTGGAGAGCATCGGCGCCGACATCTACCGCGGCCACGGCCGCCTCTCCGGACCGCGCACGGTCACGGTCACCGGCCCCGACGGTGAGCGGCACGTGCTCACCGCCCGGCACGCCGTGGCGGTCTGCACCGGCACTCGCGCGGTCCTGCCCGACCTGCCGGGAATCGCCGAAGTCAGGCCCTGGACCAGCCGGGAGGCCACCAGCGCGCAGGCGGTGCCCGGCCGCCTGATCGTGGTCGGCGGGGGAGTCGTCGCCACCGAGATGGCCACCGTCTGGCAGGCCCTCGGCTCGCAGGTCACCCTCCTCGTCCGCGGCAAGGGCCTGCTGAACCGCATGGAGCCCTTCGCCGGTGAGCTGGTCACGGAGGGCCTCGCCGAGGCGGGCACCGACGTCCGCACCGGGACGTCCGTCGAGTCGGTCACCCGGGAGAACGGCACCGTCGTGGTCGTCACCAACACCGGTGACCGCATCGAGGCCGACGAGATCCTCTTCGCCACCGGACGCTCCCCGCACACCGGCGACATCGGCCTCGACACCATCGGCCTCGAACCCGGCTCCTGGCTGGACGTCGACGACAGCCTGCGCGTCACCGGCAGCGAGTGGCTCTACGCCGTCGGCGACGTCAACCACCGTGCGCTGCTGACCCACCAGGGCAAGTACCAGGCCCGCATCGCGGGCGCCGCGATCGCCGCCCGCGCGTCGGGCGTCCCCATCCTGGAATCCGACCCCTGGGGCGCCCACGCGGCCACCGCCGACCACGCCGCCGTCCCCCAGGTCGTCTTCACCGACCCCGAGGCGGCCGCCGTGGGCCTCTCCCTCGCCGAGGCGGAAGCGGCCGGCCACCGTGTCCGCGCCGTCGACTACGACCTCGCCTCGGTCTCCGGCGCCGGACTCTACGCCGACGGTTACCGGGGCCGCGCCCGCATGATCGTCGACCTGGAACGCGAGGTCCTCCTCGGCGTCACCTTCGTCGGACCCGGCGTCGGTGAACTCATCCACTCCGCGACGATCGCGGTCGCCGGTCAGGTCCCGATCAGCCGGCTGTGGCACGCGGTGCCCTCGTATCCGACGATCAGCGAGGTGTGGTTGCGGTTGTTGGAGGCCTATCGCGACAACTGACGCCGCTCGCCCGCTCGGAGGCGGTCCCGCCGGACGCGGGGCCGCCTCGGACGCGGAGGGTGCCGGGCGGACTCCAGGACAGCCCGGCTGCGAAGACTTCCCGGGCAACGCCGGGAGATGTCAGCCTTGGCGGCCGGGGAGCATGGCCAGGGCCTGGGAGCGCTTGGCGACGAGGTCGTCGTAGGTGCCGTCGCGCTCGGCCCAGCGGTGCATGAGAACCCGCTCGACCAGGATCTCGTCAGGGGTGGGGTTCTGCGAGAGCAACTGCATGACCTCGGCGGCGAAGTCGTCGAGCGGCAGCGCCTGCGGATTCACTTTCTCCTGCCCTGCCGTGGCGACGGCCGGGGGGACGAGTTCGACGACGCTGACGCCGGTGCCGTCCAGTTGCGCACGCAGTGCCTCGGAGTAGGCGTGCACCGCGGCTTTCGAGGCGGCGTAGGTGGGCATGGGCGGGAACGGCAGGAAGGCGATGCCGGAGGTGACGGTCATGAAGGTGCCGGCGCCGCGTTGGACCAGGTGCGGGGTGAAGGCGTCGACGACCCTGATGGTGCCGACCAGGTTGGTGTCGATCGTCGTCTGTGCCGCCTCGAAGTGCGCCGGGTCGCGGAGGTCCTCCAGGAGCATGACGCCAGGCATGGTCACCACGGTGTCCAGCTCCGGGTACCGGACGAGTACGGCGTCGCGGGCACGCGCGACGGAGGCACCGTCGGTGACATCGATGGCGAATGTGCCGATGCCTTCGTCGGAGAGTTCCGAGAGTGCCTCCGCGCTGCGACCGCCGACGGCCACGGTGCTGCCCGCGGCGGCGAACCGCCGGGCCAACTCCCGGCCGATGCCGGACGTTCCGCCGACGATGAGAACGGTGCGGTTGGAGAGATCCACGAGGTCTTTCCTTCAGTTCGGAGCACCACGGCGTTCGAACCCGCGGCGCTGCTCAGCGATGATCTCTGTCCTTCTCAACAGTGATATCGCCAGTCTTGACCGGCTCCGCCGAGTGCGGCAGGGCCCCCGTCTTCCCTGGTCCTGCCAGGGCCCCCCTTGAGACGCACGCACCGCATTACGGTGGTGTGGTGAAGGATGAACCAGCGGACAACCAACTCGGCAGCTACCTTCGCGCCCGGCGTGAGCTGATCTCCCCGGCACAGGCAGGGCTCCCGCCCGGCGGCAACCGCCGCGTACCCGGACTGCGCCGTGAGGAAGTCGCCCTGCTCGCCGGAATCAGCCCCGACTACTACCTGCGCCTGGAACGGGGCCGCGACAAGAACCCCTCACCTCAGGTCCTCGAATCACTCGCGCGCGTCCTGAACCTCGACGACGTCGAGCGGACCTATCTGCTCGGCCTCGCGGCAGCACGCCCCAGGGCACCGCGCCGCAAGCGACCCGAGCACGTACCGGCACGGGTGCACCAACTCCTCGCCCACCTTCAGATCCCCGCGTTCGTCGAAGGGCGCGCCTTCGACGTACTGGCCTCCAATCCCATGGCCGTCGCCCTCTCCCCCCGTCTGCGGCCCGGCGAGAACCGGCTTCGTTCGCTCCTCCTCGATCCGGAGGAACAAGCCTTCCAGCAGGACTGGGCGAAAGCCACCGCCGACTTCGTCGCCGCTCTTCGCACCACCATCGGGGACGACACCCGCAACCCCCGGTTCGTCGAACTTGTCGGAGAGCTCGCACTGTCCAGCCAGCGGTTCCGCACTCTGTGGGCCCGACACGACGTCCGCAACCTCGACGGAGGCACCACCACCGTCGACCACCCCGTCGTCGGTGAACTACGGCTCCACCGCGACAAACTCCCCATCGACGACGTCATCCTCGTTGTCTACTACCCCGACAAGGACAGCGACAGCGACGAGAAGTTGCACCTTCTGGCCGCGCTCTCACACACCGAGTCCACCGACACAGCACACAGCAGGCCGGCTGACACCCCCCGCCCGAAGACACCCTGACGAACACTGGCTGTCTGTAAGCGGCATGTTCGCCGCCCGGGAACGTCTTTCAGCCTGCTGGGTGTGGGCTCCCTTACGCGCGGGTGAGGATTTCGGCTCCGTTGTCGGTGATGGCGATGGTGTGCTCGCTGTGCGCGGTCCGGCAGCCCGTCGCGCTCCGCAGCGTCCAACCGTCGGCGTCGGTGACGAGTGTGGCGGTGTCGGTCATGATCCAGGGCTCCAGGGCGAGCAGCAGTCCGGGGCGCAGTGTGTATCCGCGGCCGGGCCGTCCGCTGTTCGCGACGTGTGGGTCCTGGTGCATGGTCGAGCCGATGCCGTGGCCTCCGAACTCGGTGTTGATCGGGTAGCCCGCCTTGCTGAGGACCGTGCCGATGGCGTGGGAGAGGTCGCCGATGCGCGCTCCAGGTTTGGCGGCGGCGATGCCGGCGGCGAGGGCACGTTCGGTCGTCTCGATCAACGCGACGCTCTCCGCCGGTCTGGCCTTGCCCACCAGAAAGCTGATCGCGGCGTCCGCGGCCACCCCACCCGTGGCCACGGCGAGGTCGAGAGTCAGCAGATCCCCGTCTGCCAGCGCGTAGTTGTGAGGCCGCCCGTGGAGCACCGCGTCGTTGACGGCCGTGCAGATGTAGTGCCCGAACGGGCCGCGCCCGAAGGAAGGCGCGTAGTCGACGTAGCAGGACTGCGCCCCCGCCTCGGTGATCATCTCCTTGGCCCACTGGTCGATGTCCAGCAGATTCGTCCCGACCGTGCTGCGCTGCTTCAGCGTCTGCAAGATGTTTCCGACCAGGGCGCCGGTCTCCCTCGCACGCTCAAGCCGCACGGAGTTCAGGATCTCGATCATGGGGACCTCTCATGTACGTCCAATAACTATCCCGGTATAACTGTACCGGTATGAGAATGGGCGGCATGGCCATGGGCCCACCAGATCGCCGCCCGGTGTCGGCCGGACGCGGCCCTTTGGGCCGCATCTCGGCCGCACCCTCACCGGAGCCGACCTGAGTGGCGTCTGTCCCGGGGCGGATCTCAGATCCAGGTGGGCACCTGTCCCTCGGCGTAGCGGGCGCCGAAGCCGCCGTGGGGCAGGATCTCGTCGATGGCCTTGAGGTCGGTGTCGGTGAGGGTGAGGTCGGCGGCACCGGCGTTTTCCTCGATGCGCTTCGGGCTGCGGGTACCGGGGATGGGCACGACGTGCTCGCCCCGGGTCAGGAGCCAGGCCAGGGCGAGTTGGGAGACGGTGGCCCCCTTGGTCGCCGCGAGGTCGGCGAGCCGGTCGACAGCTTCGACGTTCTTCTCGAAGTTGCCCGGCTGCCAGCGCGGGTCGACGGTGCGTATGTCGGTGGCCTCGTACTGGCCGGCGGGCTTGGCGGTGCCGGTGATGAACCCGCGGCCGAGGGGGGAGTAGGCGACGAAGCCGACGCCGAGTTCATCCAGGGTGGGGAAGAGCTTCTCGGCGTCCCGTTCGAACAGGGAGTACTCCGTCTGCAGGACGGAGACCGGCTGCACGGCGTGCGCCCTGCGGATCGTCTCGGGTCCGGCCTCGCTGAGGCCGAAGTACTTCACCTTGCCCGCGTCGATCAGCTCCTTGACGGTGCCCGCGACCTCCTCGATGGGCACCTCCGGGTCGACGCGGTGCTGGTAGAAGACGTCGATGTGCTCCACGCCGAGGTAGCGCAGGCTGTTGTCGGCGACCTTGCGGATGTTGTCGGGCCGGCTGTTGAGAGCGCCGCCGATCTGCTCCGGAGGCACCGACATGTCGACACCGAACTTGGTGGCCAGGACCACGTCTTCGCGGAAGTCCCGGACCGCCTTGCCGACCAGGATCTCGTTGGATCCGGTGCCCCAGCCGTACATCTCGGCGGTGTCGAAGAAGGTGACGCCCAGGTCGTGGGCGCGGCGGAGGGCGGCGACGCCGGCCTCCTCGTCGGTGGGTCCGTAGGCCATCGTCAGGCCCATCGCGCCGTAGCCGAGCGCCGAGACCTCGAGGCCCTGGCTCCCCAGTGTCCGGTTCTGCATGGTGCACTCCTCCGAAACAAACTGAAAGGTGATTCTGGGCGGGCCGCTGTGTCAGTGCGTTGCGGCGGCCAGCCCGGCGCGGTGGATGCGGGTGTGCTCGGCGACGCGCCGGCCGAGGTGGCGGGCGGTGTTCAGGTCCGCGTCGTGGACCGCGGGGGTGTCGTTGAAGCTTTGCGCGCCGGCGCCGAGGTAGAAGCCGAGGCGGTTGTCGTCCTGAGGGCTGGAGGTGGTGGTGTTCCAGCCCGGCAGGAGACCCAGGCTCACCCAGAGCATTCCGTGCTGGGCCGCCAGGAGCGAGAGGTACTGCAGGGTGTGCAGCTTGTCGCCGCTCATGGAGCCGGAGTTGGTGAATCCCGCCGCGAGCTTGTCGCTCCAGGCGCGGGTCATCCACCGCTTGCTGCTGGCCTCGGCGAAGGCGTGGAACGCCCCCGACGCGGTACCCATGTAGGTGGGGGTACCGAAGATGATGGCGTCCGCGGCGTCCATCAGTTCCCAGTCGGCATCGCCGAGAGAGGCGACGTCCACGCCGTGGACGTGCGTTCCGGCGATCGAGCGTGCGCCGTCGGCCACGGCCGTGGCGATCTGCGCGGTGTGGCCGTAGCCGGAATGCGACGCGATGACGATCGAGATGTCGGACACGATTGTTCCTCTCCTGCCGCGATGGCGGCGTGTTCGGTGGTGGTGCCGGCGGACGATGAGCCGCCCGCCGCGGCTGTCGGCCGCACTGCTCCACGCGGGGGACCGGCAACCCCGACCGGGTGTGGCGCATGCCCGGGTGTCGCGGGCCGAACGCCGACCACCATCAGTATGGATCGATGTTCCGCTTTGAACCGTAGCACCGATAAGGCGGCGATACGAAAAATGGGATAGCGTTGTTCCGTGAACGAGGGACGACGCGCCGTGCGGCGCCAGGTGCTGCAGGTGGCAGCCAAGCTGTTGGAGGAGGGTGGCAGCGAGGCGGTCTCCACCCGCGCTGTCGCCGCGGCCGCGGGTGTCACGGCCCCCGCGCTCTACCGGATGTTCGACGACAAGGACGGACTCCTGGCCGAGCTGGCCGCCTACGGGTTCGAGATGTACCTGGCCGAGAAGCGGGAGGCACTGGCGCTGACCCCCGACGACCCGGTGGCCGACCTCTATCGCGGCTGGGACCTGCACGTCGACTTCGGACTGCGGCACCCCGCGTTCTACATGCTCATGTACGGCACTGTGCGCCCCGGGCGGCGGCCCCCGGCCGCGGACGAGGCGCACGCCCTGCTGGTGACACTGCTGGGCCGGGCGGCCGACGCCGGTCGCCTTCGGGTTCCGGTGGAGCAGGCGACCCGCGTCATCCACGCGGCGACGACGGGTGCCACGCTGGCGCTGATCGGCGAGAAGTCCTCGGAGCGGGACCTGGCCACTTCGGCACGGCTGCGGGACACCGTCATCGCCTCCGTCACCACGGACTCGCCGGCCTCCTCATCCGGGTCGGACCTGGCCTCGCGCGCACTCGCCCTCGATGCCGCACTTCACACCGCGCTCACCACCGGGCCCCCGGCTGCGGGCGCAGGAGTACCTCTGCGGGCCACGGAGACGGCGCTGCTGCGCGAATGGCTCCACCAGCTGGCGGGCTGAACCCACCGCCTGCTCCGCCGGCGTCACGATCCTCCGTCGTGCGATCGCGGGCACCGGGCGCCGCCCAGTGTGGCCGAGCGGCAGCACCTTGCCGAAAACGCTCTAGTGGCGGGGCGATGTGCTGGCTTGAACCAGGACTCGTGCCAGGTCGATGCTCTCCGGAAGGCCGTCGAACGGGAGGGGTTGCGTGGCGACAGCACCCTCGTGCAGTACGAGGAGTTGGGTGGCGAGGGTGGCCGGGTGCGAGCAGCCCGCTGTGGTGGCGAGTTCCTTGAACAGGTTCAGCAGCCAGAGCTTCTGGTTCGCGGCGATGCGGTGTGCGGGATGCGAGGGGTCCGGGATTTCGGCGAGTGCGTTGATGAAGGCGCATCCGCGGGTGTTGGTTTCGCTCCAGGTCCGCAGTGCCTCGAAGGGGGCGGTGACGGCCTCGGTGGGAGTGTTGCTGGCGTCGACGGCGGCACGGACGAGTGAGCGCCATCGCTGGTCGCGGCCCGTGAGGTAAGTCGCCACGAGGTGGTCTTTCGAACCGAACTGGTTGTACAGGGTTCGCTTGGTCACCCCTGAGTGCTCGGCGATCAGATCCACGCCGACCGCTGTGATTCCGCGGTGGTAGAACAACTCCTCCGCTGCCGCCACGATGCGGCGGCCGGCCGACGTGATGGGTCGAGCTTCCTGCATTGCGGGTCCCTTCACTGATCGGTGTATGGTGAGAGATGTTCACAGATCAGTATACCTTCGAGGAGGTTCAAGCGATGGGTGTGTCCCAGTCCATGCGAGCGGTGCGCATCACAGGGCACGGAGGGCCGGAGGTTCTTGAGCTGACGGAGGTCGCCGTCCCCGCCCCGCGGGCGGGAGAGGTGCTGGTCCAGGTCAGTGCGGTAGCGCTGAACAACACCGACCTGTGGACCCGGGAGGGCGCCTACGGCCGTCCGGAAGACCCGAAGGCGTTGTCGGGCTGGCGAGGCCCGATCGACTTCCCGCGTATCCAGGGTGCCGACGTGGCCGGCCGCGTCGTGTCCGTCGGGACCGGAGTGGAGGCGGACCTCGTCGGACGCCGAGTGGTCGTCGACCCCGCGATCTACGACTCCGAAGGGCCCAACGCCCACCCGGTGGGCCTGATGGGGAGTGAACGCGACGGGGGATACGCCGAGTACGTGACGGCGCCGGTGGAGCGTGTGCATGACGTGACGGAATCGCCGCTCACGGACGACCAGCTCGCGACGTTGCCGACCGCCTACGGCACGGCGCTGGGCATGATCGAGCGAGGCCGGCTGCAGAAGGGGGAAACCGCCCTGGTCTCGGGCGCGTCCGGCGGCGTCGGCATCGCGCTGGTGCAGATCGCCCGTGCGCGCGGCGCAAGGGTGCTCGCCATCAGTAGCGGACCCAAGATCGATGCGGTGCGCGAAGCAGGCGCGCACGAGGTCATCGACCGATCGGGAGACGTCGCCGAGCACATCCGCACCGCCGCCCCGGAAGGCATCGACGTCGTACTCGACGTCGTGGCCGGCGAACTGGTCGGCGAGGGGCTGCCGCTGCTGCGCGAAGGGGGCCGGTGGGTCATCGCCGGCGCGCTCGGTGGCTACGGCGTGACCTTCGACGTGCGCCGCCTCTACCTGCACAACGCCCAGGTCATCGGATCCGCGATGCACACGCCCACACACTTCGACCTCCTCATGGACCTGGCCCGTCGGGCGGAGGTCCAGCCCGTCATCGCGGCGACCTTCCCACTGGACCAGGCCGCTCAGGCCCAGGAAGAACTCTCCCGCAGGGAGCATGTGGGAAAGATCGTCATGCGCCCCGGCGGCCGGGTGGCAGACGGCAGCACTCCAGGGGTGTGAAGCTCGGCGCACCCGCGAGACGGACCTTGCGTCCCATGGAGCTCCTGCTGAACAGTGATCTTGGTCGACACGGTTCTGGCAGGAGCTCCATGCCTGCTTCCGACGGCTTGACACATCATCCCCAGCGCCACCTACAGGGCGTTGGAGCTAGGGCCTGTCGTTTGGATCATCCCGGCGTCGCGGCAGGCCCTAGCCCGGCAGCCGGAAACCCAGCTCCCTCGCCGCTTCCTGGGGCGTCGGCTGCGTCCACCGCTGCGCCATCGCCTCGCTCGAGGACAGCGAACGCAACTCCGCGCGGTCGAGGTACAGGGTGCCGTCGAGGTGGTCGGTCTCGTGCTGGACGATCCGCGCGGGCCAGCCGGTGAACTGTTCGTCCAGCGCGCGGCCCCGCTCGTCCTCGCCGGTCAGCCGCACCACGGCATGCCGTGCCACCACCGCCTGCCACCCCGGCACGCTCAGGCAGCCCTCGAAGAACGCGGCACGGGCTGGGCCGACGGGCTCGTACGACGGGTTGACCAGGACCCGGAACGGCTGCGGGACCCGGCCGCGCGCCAGCCGTACCTCCTCCGGCACGGGCGCCGGATCCTCGATCACCGCGATCCGTAGCGGTACCCCCACCTGCGGCGCGGCCAGGCCCACGCCCGGTGCCGCGCGCATGGTCACCCGCAGCGCCTCGACGAAACGGGACAGCAGCGAGGGGCCCAGTTGGCCGTCGAAGCGTTCCGTGCCCCCGCGCAGCATCGGATCGCCGGCCGCGACGATGGGCAACGGGCCGTCCGTGGACAGGAGTTGCTCGACCAAGTCGGCAACGGGGGCGTTATCAAGGGGAGCTGCCATCGCGACAGCATGCCACGGCACCCTCCCGACACCCGACACTCCACTGTGACGCACGCCACTTGCGTGGCCGGGAACTCGGCGGTCCTTCCCCCCGACTACCGGACCGCCACACCCGAGAAACGTCCCCTGCCCCGGGAGAAGCCCGCCGATGTCCACCGCTCCCTCGACCTCCCCCAATCCCGACTCCGCTCGAGTGGGGGGACCCTCATCGGACGAGGCCCCTGAACGCGCCGCCCCAGCGCCGTCCCCTCGCAGTTGGACCACGCTGCGCCCGCTGGTGCTGCGCCTGCACTTCTACGCCGGCGTGCTCGTCGCCCCGTTCCTGCTGGTCGCCGCCGTCACCGGGTTCCTGTACGCAGGCTCGTTCCAGGCGGAGAAGTTCGTGTACGCCGACGAGATGACCGTCTCCGCCGTCGGAGACGCCAAGTTGCCGATATCCGAGCAGGTGGCCGCCGCCCGCGCGGCGCACCCGGAGGGCACGGTGACCGCCGTACGCCCCTCGCCGGAGAACGACGCGACGACCAGGGTGCTGCTGTCCGGCGTCCAGGGTGTCGACGCCGACCACACACTCGCCGTGTTCGTCGACCCGTACACCGCGAAGGTGCGGGGTGCGCTGGAGCAGTACGGTTCGACCGGCGCGCTGCCGCTGCGCACCTGGATCGACGAGTTCCACCGTGATCTGCACCTCGGCGAGACGGGGCGCCTCTACAGCGAGTTCGCCGCGAGCTGGCTCGGGGTGATCTCGCTCGGCGGCCTGGCGCTGTGGTTCTCCCGCCGGCGCGCCCTGCGCAGGCTGCGCGGCACCAACGGGCGGCGCCGCACCCTCAGCCGGCACGGCACCGTGGGTGCCTGGACGGCCGCCGGGTTCCTGTTCCTGTCGGCGACCGGGCTGACCTGGTCGACATACGCCGGAGCGAACATCGACGAACTGCGCACCTCCCTCGGCCAGGCCACCCCGTCCGTCTCGGCCGCGGCGGGCGGCGACCACGCGGGTCACGGCGCCTCCGCGTCGGCCGGGGACGCGGACCACGGCGTGGGCCTCGACAAGGTCCTGGCCGCCGCCCGCTCCGAAAAGCTCGGCGACCCGGTCGAGTTGGTCCCGCCCGCCGACGCCTCCTCCGCGTACGTGGTGAGGCAGGTCCAGCGCAGTTGGCCCGAGAAGCAGGACTCCGTCGCGATCGACCCGAACACCGGTGAGGTCACCGACGTCCTGCGGTTCGCGGACTACCCGCTGCTGGCGAAGCTGACCCGCTGGGGCATCGACCTGCACACCGGCTCCCTGTTCGGGCTGGTCAACCAGATCGCCCTGATGGTCCTCGCGCTCTCCCTGATCCTGCTGATCGTGTGGGGCTACCGCATGTGGTGGCAGCGCGGCCGCGGCTCCGCCTTCGGCCGACCGATCCCACGCGGCGCCTGGCAGCAGGTCCCGCCGCAGATCCTGCTCCCGTGCGTGGTGGCCATCGCCGTGGTCGGCTACTTCGTGCCGCTGCTCGGCATCCCACTGGCCGCCTTCATCGCCGTGGACGTCGTCCTCGGCGAGGTCGACCACCGACGGGGACGGCGGACACGGACGAGCGCCACCGACGGGTGATGTCTCGGGCCCGGCTCCACAGTGGAGCCGGGCCCGAGACCGGTCGGATCACGACGGTGGGATCAGAGCTGCTCGAAGTCACCCGCGAGGGCCGAGGCGAGGCGCAGGTGCGACTCCGCCTCGTCCGTCCGGCCCTGCCGCTGCAAGGTGCGGCCGAGCATCAGCCGGGCGTAGTGCTCCACCGGGTCACGCTCGACGATGACCCGCAACTCGCTCTCCGCGCGCCGCAGTTGAGCCGAGTGGTAGTAGGCACGGGCCAGCAGCAGCCGCGGTCCGGTCTGCTCCGGCACCTCCTCGACCAGCCCGCCAAGAACGCGCGCGGCGGCGGCGTAGTCCTTCGCGTCGAAGAACATCCGGGCGCGCTCCCAGCGCTCCGCCGGTGTTCCGTGGTCGTAGTACGTCATGTTCACTGCTGACCTCCTTCGCGGCCTACAACTCCACGAGATGGTCAAACATTCCACTACCCGGGAAGGGCGGTCGGGATCACCGAAGGGAGCGCCCGGCTCGGGGCTCGATGTCGGGTGACGCGGGCGCCCGCGCGGGCTAGGTTGAGCGGCATGAGCAATCTTGATCGCGAAGCGGTTCCGTCGCTGTGCGGAGGCCGCGGATTCGTGGTGGCGGAACCCGTGCGGGAGCTACTCAGTCCTCGCCACGTCAAGCTCGGCGAGTCCACCGAGGTCCGCCGTCTGCTGCCGAACCTGGGCCGGCGCATGATCGGCGCATGGTGCTTCGTGGATCACTACGGTCCGGACGACATCGCCGACGAGCCCGGCATGCAGGTGCCCCCGCATCCGCACATGGGCCTGCAGACCGTGAGCTGGCTGCACGAGGGTGAGGTGCTGCACCGCGACTCCACCGGCAGCCTCCAGACGATCCGCCCCCGCGAACTGGGCCTGATGACCTCCGGCCGGGCCATCAGCCACTCCGAGGAGAGCCCCGCGTCGCACGCGCGCCTGCTGCACGGCGCCCAACTGTGGGTCGCGCTCCCCGACACCCACCGCCACACCGAGCCGCACTTCGAACACCACGCCGACCTGCCCCGCGTCACGGCGCCCGGCCTCACGGCCACACTCGTCCTCGGCACTCTCGACGGCGCGACCTCGCCCGGCACGACGTACACCCCGATCGTCGGCGCCGACCTGGCCCTCGCCCGCGGCGCGGACGTACGCCTGCCGCTGGAGCCGGACTTCGAGTACGCCGTCCTGTCCATGTCCGGCGAGGCCCACGTGGACGGCGTGCCGCTGCTGCCGGGCTCCATGCTCTACCTCGGCTGCGGGCGCCGCGAACTCCCACTGCGCGCCGAGTCCGACGCCGGCCTGATGCTCCTCGGCGGAGAGCCCTTCGACGAAGAACTGATCATGTTCTGGAACTGGATCGGACGGTCGCAGGACGAGATCGTGCAGGCCCGTCGGGACTGGATGGAAGGGTCAAGATTCGGGGAGGTGAAGGGCTACGACGGGGACCCGCTGCCGGCCCCCGAACTGCCGCCGACGCCGCTGAAGCCGCGAGGAAGGGCCCGCTGACCTGCGGAAAGGGTGGGTTGCTCGGTGACAGGTGGGCGACTTGCCGTCGTACGTTGTCTCCTGCCCTTCGACCGCTCGCGGGAGGGTGGCGGGCGTGCTGCAGGTCCGATGTGCATTGCTAGGCCATTCCACAGTTTGGCTGTCTGTGGGCAGCTGTGGCAGGACGCTTGCTAACCCAATGCTAACTTTGCTGATGCATCGTCAGTTAGTTGCAGGGTCCACCTGCGCCAGTCGCGTGGCGTGCATCGGTGCCGGCAGCTTCGGTGGCAGCCGGACGAATGGTGACCTGGCGGGCAGTTGGGTCGCGCGCCGGTGTGGGAACTCGGTGCTCGCCGTGTCATCTTGTAGACAGTCGACAAGATTCTAGGTCTGGGGTTGCTTGCTTGCGAACGCCGCGTCTTCGCTTCCAACGCTAGTTCGTGGCCGGCGTCGATGAGCGACACTTCCGCTGGGAATCGGCTGGGTGCCCATGCCGCGTTTGGAGCCGAATATGAGGTGCCGCCCTGCTGTAATCGCTCGCACTCCGGCATGACATTGATCCTGGCCCATACCGCCCTCTGCGCCGAAGCCCGGCAGGCTGGCACAGGGCGACCCGCGCTCGCCGTGGCTGGGGTCATGGCCATCGTCCCTGAGCCGTGACGGTCCGACCTGGCGCAGGTTGTAGAGACCCGTCTGTGGGCGTCCAGTCCAGTCCAAGATGAACGCGTAATGCCAGGTCAGGGCATTCTGATCCGGGGGAGTCGACGCAGTCGGCGATAGGCGTGTGAGATCGGCGCGCGAGGAGAAGCACCGCGGGTGCGGCCCGGCGGGGCTTCTGAGTAGGTGGGTTTCAGTGTCTGCCGTGAGCACCGTGGGCGCGTTCTCCAGGTCCCTCGCTTCGCACACCTGCCGCGCCCGCAGCGGCGCGTCGGCCGTAGGCCAGATGCTTCGGCAGCTTCGGCGCTTGCGCCGCGGGCGGCTGCGGATCGGACAGCTCCAGCAGTGTCTTGCGGGTGAGACCTCCTCGGATGCCCGGCCGAGCTCGTCCAGCCGTGACGACGGCGTGCTTGAAGCCCTGGTCGACCAGGGTCTTCTCCGCGGTGTCGGTGTCCGCGGCGACCTTGTCCAGCAGCGCGAATGCATCAAGGCCGACATGGTCAGGTCGCGACGAGTTGAGCTGTTAGGTGGAGCGCGTGGGATGTCGCCGAGGCCGACAGTCCGAACCGCTGTCCTCGAATTTGATGTGTTTCCGATGACGCACCACGTTGAGTGTGCGAGGTAGACGGGAAGTGCGGCAGTGGGTTCTTGCTCTGCTGGCCGGTGGACTGCCGTTCGGTGAAGGGAGGGTGTCAGTGGCGCCTCCTAGGGTGTGAGTGCTGCGTCGGGCGGTGTCGTATCGCTGGGAATCGTTGGGGAGTGGCGCGTCATGGAGTGGCCGTGTCTGCCGTGGAAGCGGCGGGTTTTCCCGCTGGGGGAGCCCTTGGAGTCGGATCGCTATGGCTGGCCGCAGGCGTCCTTGTTTTCTGGCGCGGTTCCTGGACGGCCGCTGGCTGTCGAGCGAGGGGTACCTGTACTCGTCCTGCGGGGTGAGTGGGGCATGGGCAAGTCGTACGCGTTCGAGCAGGAACAGCGTGACCTTGAGGCCGCGGGTCTTCCTGTGCAGCGGCTCGATCTGGGTAAGTGCGGTACAGACGCGGCTCGCGCTGTGGCGAAGCTGGCCGCGGTGTTCCAGATGCCGACCGGCGCGACCGAGTGGCACGTGCTCCTGGACGGCCTGGACGAAGGGCTTGACAACCTGCTGGAGCTGGAGCAATTGCTCATTGAGCAGGTGGAAGGTCTGGAGGATGAGGCTCGGAGGACGCTGCGCCTGCGTATCAGTTGCCGCACGGCTCGATGGCCGCCCGGGTTGCAAACAGAACTGTGCCGGCTTTGGGCCGCGGACCAAGTGGTGATGGTCGGTCTAGCGCCGCTCTCGCGGGACGATGTCACTCTGGCCGCTCGCGCCGTTCATTTGGAAGACCCAGCCGCCTTCTCACGCCTGGTCCAGCAGCGCGGCTTGGTAGCGCTGGCTATCCATCCGATGACGTTGCGGCAGATGCTGACCAGCTACACGAGTCGTGGAACACTCCCCGCCGCGACTGCTGAGGCGTACAGCGAGGCGTGCCTGCACTTGTGCAAGGAGACCCGCCGCCCTAAGCGGGCGGAGATCCGGCGCACCCAGGCATCAGCCGAGAACCTGTTCGCCGTTGCCACACGGGTTGCGGCCGCGTTGCAGTTCGGTCCCTATGTCGCATTGGCGGACGGAGCGCCCTCGGACGGGGGGACTACTGTCGACGACCTCGAACTGTCCCGCCTGGCCCCAGGCGATGAGCCCGGCCACCTCGGGAGTCCCGTTCCGTGCACGATGAACGAGCTGAGCCAGTTGACCGAGTCGAGTCTGCTGAGGCCACTGGGCGACTACCGCTGGGAGTTCGCGCACATGAGCTACCAGGAGTTCCTCGCCGCCGAGTTCCTGCGCCGCCGTGACATCCAGGCAGCTGTGGAACGGGAGCTGCTGTGGATCGGCGACGGGACGTCCCGGCACATCCTTCCCGCGCATCAGGAGGTTGCTGCCTGGCGTAGCGACACGAGCACAACGGTGTTCGAAGACCTGCTCCGGGACGATCCGCTGGTCCTGCTCCTCGCCGACTTGGCCCGGCGAACGGACCGCGATCGGGCCCGCGTGGTTGATGCCCTCCTCACCCTGCTCAAGAGTGACGACACCGTCAGGATCGACAGCGCCTCACTTCACCGCCTGGACCACCCTCAGCTGGCGGAACAGCTACGCCCGTACCTCAAAGCCACGACAGAGGTGAACCTCCTCTACGGAGTGGTCCGCATCGCCCGGGCATGCCGCCGGCCCGAGCTGAGCGCAGAATTGCTAATCCTCGCCGAAGACCGAGACGCCCATGCCGAGGTACGGGTGGCGGCCCTGACTGGGATCAGCGCGCCGCAAGCCGAAGAAGTCCAGCGCATCCGTGCCTTGAGCAAGGACGAGTCCCCCGAGGTCGTCGCTGCGGCGATCCGACAGTTGTGGCCAACCCACATCACACTGGCCGAGTTCTTGAGCAGTGTGCGCGACCCGGATCCACACCTGATCGGCCGCGCTTACATGCTGCGCCGCGAAATCCCGGAGCTCATCAACGTGCCGGAGCTGGATGAAGCCATCACCTGGGCCCGTGACACCCTTTGCGAGTCGGAGGACAGTCGAAGCCGTGCTCTTGCGGTGTCCCTTCTCGGCCGTGGCATCACTCTCGCCGGTCAGGAACCGCTATCCGACGCCGTGCTGTCCAAAGTGACGGAAGCCTTGCTGGGGCTCGCCGGGCAGCATGAACTCCTCTTCACCCAGGACCTGCACACCCCATTGCAGGATCTGGCAAAGGCATTGGGCCGGCAGACTCAGACCAGGCGCAGCCTTGCGGAACTGCTGATCACACGTGCCAGCGCAGAGCAATTCCTCGCATTGCACGTGGGCAGGGTCGTCGGAGGCTTGCTTCCTTCGGCCGATGCCCTGTACTGGATGGAGCACTGGGACCTGCTGTCTGCCGCCGATGAGCAAGTCTCGCGCCTGGCTGTTGCATTCCCGCCTCCCGAGGAGCGGACAGTGCTGGAACGGGCTCAGGCCGCCCGAGCCTCTCATCCGACTCTGCGCGCCGCCACCGCATTCTGGGACAACCCGCTAGCGGAGTCGCCGTGGGAGCGAGAGCACCGAGAGCTCCGAGAGGCGGAGCGCCGACGGAACACCTACAGCGAATCCGCCCTTCGCATGGCGCTCGATGCCGTCCTCACCACTGAGCCGGATCAGCTACGGAGCGCCTGGGCGCAGGTTGTGAGCGAGCTGCACCACACAGCAGACGGTTCCCCCGCCAACTGGGAAGGCTCATGGCTTGCTGCAGTAACCGAGGCGCCGTGCCGGCCGTCGGCTGGCACCCATCTGGACGGCCTCCTCTCGCAGGCCGCCCTGCATGTGCTGAGTTGGGTCTCGCCCCTGACCGCCGAGAACCTGGTGCCCTACGGCGCCATCGACTTTCGTATCGCCCCCGAACTCACGGCACTCGCCCTGGTCGATGACCTGTCAAGCGTCCCGCCCCAGCCCGCGAGATGGGCTGGATGGACCGTCGCCCTGGCCACCATCTACCCCAGCCCTGGTGTACACGACACTCATCGACGACTGCTACGCATCTGCGGACAAAGGGCCGAAGCAGCACTCTTCGGTCTGGTCACAGCAGTCCTTGACTGCGTCCACGACGACGTTGCCCGGACCATCGCTCGTACCTGCGCAGAACTGCCGTTGGACAGCGCGCGTCCAGCCCTGCACAGCTGGGCCAGGCACCCGGACCGACGCCCAGAACAGTGGCAGGCCGTTCTGAGCGAACTCGCGGTCCACAGGGATGCGGAAGCGTCGCTCCAACTAGCCGCCGTGCTCGCCGACAACCCAGCCGATCACGCACCCCACTCACCAGAGCACGTCCGATGGATGCTTGCGGCCGTCGCCCTTCTGCACCTCACGACCTTGCCGATCGTCTGGCCGCTGATCCGTCGTCGCCTTGATGACCCAGTCATCCTTGATGCTTTCCTTCACGGGCTGACACGGATGCCCGCTCCGTCCGGCAGTTGGCCGAATGCCGTCGCCTTGCTCCCTGAACGCGACGTAGCGGACTTCTACCGGTTGCTCGTCGACCAGATCGGGATCGACACCGTCGTCAACCAGCCCCTGCAATCCGGCTTCGTCGGCGACGATGACCGGCTGCGCGACATGGCCCGCACCCTGCCGAACGTCCTTGTCCACAAAGGCACCTTGGAAGCCGCCACCGTACTGCGTGCGCTCTCCGAGGAGTACCCCGGAATCTGGCAACTGCGTGTAGACGCCCGCGCCGCCACACGTACAGCCGCCGCCCGATACGCCCAACCTATCGAACCCGAGCAGCTGATCCGCCTCGCCGATACCGCCCAGCTGCGCTGGATCGCGGACGAGCGGCACTTGCTCGACATCGTCCTCGAATCACTTGATCGCTTCGCGAAGGCACTCCATCGCCCCAACGGGCTGATT
The DNA here is from genome assembly GCF_042872365.1 of Streptomyces sp. NPDC005263. Classification (NCBI taxonomy): domain Bacteria; kingdom Bacillati; phylum Actinomycetota; class Actinomycetes; order Kitasatosporales; family Streptomycetaceae; genus Streptomyces; species Streptomyces sp. NPDC005263. Next base: position 134,228 of record NZ_JBIAKJ010000014.1, read on the forward strand.
GTCGCCCTGTGGAATCGTGCACGAGCCGGTGTGAATCACACCGAATGGTGGCCGTGTTGGGAAGAAGACTTCAGTGACATCGTCGCAAGCTTTCTCCTGCAGGACATCGGCGGTCACCGAGTCGTGATCAACCGTGAGGTCCAAGTACGCCGTCCAGGCTTTCCCGGTCTACGGACAGACATCCAGATCGAGGCACCTGCTCTCGAGGGGGCGGGGAACGATCCGATCAAAGTCGTCATCGAATGCAAGGGCTGTTGGAACGACTCGCTTGATACGGCACTGGCCAATCAACTCGTAGCCGGATACCTCCAAGCCCCCAGGACTGCTGGGGTCTTCCTCACGGCGTACTTTCACTGTGATCGGTGGGGTGTCGCAAAACAACGCAAATGCCCAGCCGTTGGCCATAGCCTGGCCGAAGTGAGGCAGTACCAAGAGAAGGAGGCGGAGGCGCAGCGACAGAAGGAGGACGTGTCAGTCATTGCCGTGACGCTTGACTGCGCCCTCCCTGCCAGTGGTGAGGGCTGGCGCTCGGCTGCGTTGGCTCCGGCCCGGTCTGCTGAAGAGCTTCAGGCACGGGAACGGAACTCCATTTGACTGATTTCCGGTGACGCATCATGTGGAGTGCGTTGCCATCCTTGAACCGGCCGCGAAGGGCTCCTGACCCGCGGTTTTGCCCGATCGCATCATGTGCGGTGTGGGCGTTACGGGCGATAACTTGACGCTGAAATTAAGCTCATTTGACGCTCGTTCTGATGGGATGCCAGGAGCATTGTCGGGAAGGTCGGACCCTGTCAAGGTGGCAAGCACAGATGGGGCGACGAGGGCAGGCGACGCTGAGTGTAGACCGACTGAGCCCTGCTGGTCAGATGCTCCGGAAGAGACCAGCGGGCGCGGTGACCTGCTGCGATGGACGGTTGCAGGTAGCGGACCTACAGGAACGCCTTTGGGCTGTTTCACGCGCTTTACAACGGCTAACACAATGAGGTGGATCGGCGCTGATGGCCGTTGCCGACAGGGCAGTTGAGCGTTCGGTCTGGCGTGGGGATGTCGCCGTGGATCGTGTCGGATGAGCTGTGGGACCGCTTGGAGCCGCTGCTGCCGCAGCGTAAGCGCCGCTACCGGTATCCGGGCCGCAAGCCCTTGCCGGACCGGGAGGTGCTGTGCGGGATCCTCTACGTGCTGCACACCGGGATCCAATGGGAGTACCTGCCCCAGGAGCTTGGCTTCGGCTCAGGCATGACGTGCTGGCGACGTCTTCGGGACTGGAACGAAGCCGGCGTGTGGCAGCTGTTGCACGAGGTCCTGCTAGTGCCGCATCAAGCTTCGTTCGCCCTGTCGTGATGTGTCGCCCAGTTGCTGCGTCGGGAAGTCCCAGAGGGCCAGAATGATCACGTGGCTGA
>NZ_JBIAKJ010000015.1:0-77023 GCF_042872365.1 Streptomyces sp. NPDC005263
ATCCGCCGCTACATCATCTGGCGCAACAAGCATGCTGCCGACGACCGCCTCCGTGACGTGGTGAACAGGGCGAACGTTGCCTGATGCGGCACTAGGCCGCGTCCTGGGGATCCCAGCCGGGGGAGGCGGGCCGTCAGGCGTCCTCGTGTGTCTCCCACGCGTCCGGCGGTTCGGCCGACCACGGCACCCGCCGGTGGAACGTCTGCAGATCAGCGCGGACCTGACGGAGTTCGTCCTGAGCGTCGGTCAGGTTTTTTTTGGGGGGAGTACGAAGTTGCCACGAGGCAAAGGTACTGCTGTTCGAACCGCGAGTGGCTGTGGCAAGCGGATTGGCAGAAGAGCTCAGTCAGTTGGCGTCGGCATGGTGCAGGCGTCGGCGATAGCCCGCGTGTCCCAGTAGAACGGACGCACCTCGGTGATCCGCCCGTTCTTGACCTTGATCGCTTGCAGGATCGGGAAGCTGAGTTCACGGCCGGTCGCACGGACGCGCGCACGGACCTGTGTGAGCACCACCGCAGTCTCACCGGTGGCAAGAAACGTCTGGTCCACCATGTCGAACGACTCCCACACCTGTCCCATCATGAGGAAGAACTGCGTCATGCCGTCGTGCCCACGCCAAGTGCCGCCATAGGGCAGAGCATCTGCCTGATGCAACTCGACATTCGGCGCGAAGAAGGGGGCGAGCAGGTCGAACGAAGCCTCCCCAGGGCCGCCGGCCGCGAGATACTCCGCCTCAGCCGCGTACATGCCGGTGAGGACTGCCAATGAGTCCGTAGTGGATGACATCGTCATGCCGCCAGCATGATCAGCAAAGACAGCTCTTGCTGGCGGCAATCAGACATTGTCGTGCGACGCGGTCGTTGTGTCCGCTAAGTCGCGTGGGATCAGCCTGGGGTTCGGGGGTGCGGGGTTTGTTTACGCTGTCGATCGCTCGAACAATGGGCGGCAGTTCAACGGGGGTGGGGTCGGCATGTCCCGATAGCTGGGCTGGCCGACCGCGCCGCCACCACCTCGACCACTGGGGCCTGGTGATCCCGCCCGGACCGGTCCGTACCGGCTGGAGGGGGTTCTCGGCGCGTGTGGGGCCTCCTCAGTGGGCAGCGGTACGTCCCACTCGCCGTGGGCAGTGCGGCGCAGCCGAGCCTGGCAGTGCTGCTGACGTCGTCACCGGCGTGAGGTACATCAGCGCGGAGGTGTGCGTGACGCCGCTGTGCGCACGCTCAGCCAGGAGAATGCCGTAGCGGCCCACCGTGGACAGCGCGACGGTCCACGCCCGTGCGAACCAGAGGCCCCCGCTCGACGGCGCCGCCGCGTGGCGGCGCAGGGGAGCCGTACGCCCAGGACGTCACGGTCGTGAGGCCGCAGCCGCCGCGGCGGCTGCGGCCCGGGGTAAGACTTCGCGGGACTGGTTACGAGGGACCGGCCGTCACCGGGTTGAGGTAGAAGTAGTACGTGCGGGCGTCGTCCGGGTGCGTGTCTCCCTGGCCGATCCAGTGTCCGAGGGCTGGCGCCCGGCCCAGGACGGAGGCGTCGAAGCCGGTGGCCTCGTTGGTGAGCACGTGCATGTTGGGAAGGCGCGGGTCAGGGGAGGACAGGGTGAAGTTCTGGCTGGCGCCAAGGTCCGGGAGCCCCGGAGGGTGCTGGAGGGGGCGGCAGTCCTGGAGGACGTAGCGATCGCCGGGCCGTCCCAACGGGCCGTGTTCGACGTCGAGACACTTGGGCTTGCTGGCCGGTGACGTCATGGTGACGATCCGGTACGTCTTCTTCTTGCCGTCCTGGGAGATACTGGACGGCTGGAACACCCAGTCCTCGTCCTGGTTTGGGGACACCGGTTCGGTGCTCGCAGGGGTGCCGTCGCGTGATCCGGCGCCCCAGACGCCCAGATCTTCGCCGTTGCCGACGTTGTGGACCGCTACTCCGTTGTCCCCGGCGGCCCGCAGCGTGCCGAACTCGACGGGCCAGTGGTCGCTGGCCGCGTTCGGCCCGACGCCCGCCTGCCACCGGTCGGTGGTCACGTTAGACACGCCGTAGTCCAGCTCGCTGCCGCTTCGATGGGTCGCCCGACCACTGTTGTAGATGCGGCTGCCGTTCGGTATGTCCGGCAACAGCCGCCGGGGCTCACGATTGAAGTCACCCAGCACCATCCAGTCGATGCCGGCGATCCGTGCAGTGTCCTCGGCTCGGCGAAGGAGCGCGGGCGCGTCCGCACCGGCGGGGCTGTACGGGTCACGGCGCCCGGCGGAGGCGTGAGCCGAGGCGAACATCATGCTTCGGGTCATGTCGACCACTGCCAGCATCGACCGGTAGGGGGAGGTGATCTCGAAATACACGTCCGACTGAAAAGACGTGACCATACCGAGGGTCCGTGACGGCTGCCGAAGGACGTAGAGGTAGCGCTGGCGGTCTCCCCTCTGCCAGGTGTAACGCTCGACGTTCCCCTGCACCCGTGGTTGCTGTCCCTGCACCTCCGCGGGCAGAGCCTGCGGCAGTTCCTGAAGCGCGACCACGTGGTGCGGTTGGCTCAAATCCCACGCTCTGTTCCAGTTGTCCCGGCTGTATTGCATGTTCCACGTGGCGGGCGACAACTCGTCCGCGGGCGGCGATGCCGCGTGAGCCTTTCCGGGCCAGGCGGCGAGAGCCCCGGACAGCAGCAGCAGTAATGCCGCCAGGACGGACGCGGTGCGAGTGACTGGCCTTCTTCCATCAAGTGCGTGCATCATCCAACCGTCTCAAACGGCCCGGCCGGACGCGTAGAGGGGGTCAAACCCTTGCGTGAACTTCCCGCAGTGTGAGTTCCCGGCTCTATGCGGTGCCTCAAAGCGAGTTGAGCTCAGTCCGCGGCATGGTCGTCCGGGTTGCCTTTGAGGCTCACCATCGGATTTCACAGCAACAACGAGATGGTCGTGGCAATCAGCCCGGAGTGATGGGGTCGAACCGCGAGGCGTGTGGCCGAGTGGTGGTGGTCAATGGCGTTTCAGGGAAGTCCGTCAAGGTGCGGGTAGTCGACACGGGCACCGGCCTGGCCGATAAGTGAGCCAGGGCGGCCACTCGTGTACCAGTCGGCCCCCAACTCGTCCCTCCCACGGACTGCGAGAACGCCCCGTCCTGGGGCAAGTTCCTCATGAAATGATCTTCGCAGTGGTTGGATCACTCCGGGATGGTTGAGAGCGTGGTGGTGAACCATGCTGTAGCTCGATGAGCTGCGGTTTTATGGCCGGGCGGGTGTGGTGGGTGCCGGGGCAGGGCAGTCACGGCGAAGGCGCCACCCGGCGCGCGGAGAACGGACCGGGAACGGCATCCGCGCTGAGCAGGGAGGATGACGTGCCGTCAGGATCGGTGGCGGGACCGGTCGGGTCGGTGACGGCTGTGCCAGTGACCGTGCAGCAGGCGGTGCCCGCCGGGACGGGTGGGAGTTCGGACCGTGATCCGCGGCCGCCGGCCTGGCGGGCCGGTCTGGGCGAGGAGGTGCTGTCGGGGGTCTACCGGCAGGTCTGCCAGTGCAGGCGCTGCCGCGCCATCCGCCGGGTCAGGGTGAGCAGGCCGGCCCACCACACCATCTGCTCGTGGTGATCGCGGCGGCGCTCGTGGTCGCGGTTGAGCCTGCGGGCCCGTGACAGCCACCCCAAGGTGCGCTCCACAATCCAACGGCGCGCGAGCACCACGAACCCCCTCTGCCCGTCCCTTCGCCGCACGACCTCGACCTTCACCCCGTGCCGGGCGAACGCCTGCGCCAGGGCCTGGCCCTGGTAGGCGCTGTCGGCCCAGACCAGCTTCAATAGTCGGCCCGGCGCGGTCATGAACCGCTCCAGCAGGTCCGGGGCGGCCACCGAGTCGTGCACGTTGACCGCGGTGATGGTGACTTCCAGCAGCAGGCCCAGCGTGTCGGTCAGGATGTGGCGCTTCCTGCCGTCGCGTGATTTTGCGCCGTCATAGCCGCGGCTGTCGTCGGTGACGGTGTCCGCGCCGTCCACTGACTGCGCGTCGATGATCCCGGCACTCGGCTCGGCGGGCCGTCCCTTCTGTTGTCGCTCGATGCTCCGCAGCCGTTGGTACAGCTCGCACACGTAACCGTGCCGGCAGCACCGTCGGAAGAAGTCGTACACCGCCCGCCACCAGGGAGAATCGGCGGGGATAGCGCGCCACTTCGCCCCGTTGTCGACGACGTAGCGGACTGCGTCGACCATTTCTCGGTGGCAGAACGCCTCCGGGCGCCCACCGCGGCCCTCCAGCCAGGCCGGGGCCGGCACCGACGCACGGATCTGGGTCCACTCCGCGTCGGTCATGTCGGTGGGATAGCGTTCAGCACGCCGCCCCGCAGCGATCGCCCCGTACAGGTGCACGTAGCAGTCACACGGAAGAGGGGCCGGAATGGACCATGCGGCATCGGAAGTGGTCAACTGCGTGCGCAGCGGGTCTCCTTGAACGAGCCGGGTCTCGACAACCACGTCTCTACCGAGGGACCCGCTCTTTCATGCCCACCCCATCACCAGCACCTGTATGCGAGGCATCACCCACACCGAGATAGCCGAACGCCAATCGCTTCACCACCACACTCCCATCACACCAACCGAAACGGCGAGGCTAGGGCCTCGCCCGGTGGGCCGGGATGCGGAGGCTCCCGCACCGACGCCTCCGACTCCTCGTTCTCACTCCGGCCACACCGGTTCCACCGGCGTCGGCCTAACGCCGGTCCGCCCTCCGGGGCGACCGACGGGAGTTTGACGACAAGACCTGCGTAAACAGCCAATTCCCGTGACCGAAGGGGGCATTGGCACTCCTCGGCCACAGGTTTCCCTTGAGCCGCTTTCCGCGGAGCGCTCACTCTGATCACTGGCTTCCGCTCACCAGACCGGAAGCGTCGTCAGCGTTCAGGGGAGGAAGCCACCCATGCGAAGACTCAACGCCCTCTGGGCCGTGGCAGGAGCGGCAGGACTGCTCACGGGCGCGGTCACGCCCGCCGCGGCCGGTTCCGGATCGCAGGTCAGCGCACCGGACACCACGCCCGTGCGGGGCGGCGCCGAGACCGGGGCCACGAAGACGCAGACCGTCACCCTCATCACCGGTGACACCGTATCGCTCAGCACCGGCCCGGACGGCAAGTCCGCCGTCGACGTGCAGCGCGGCAAGGGCCGCGAGACCGCCACCTTCGTGTCGAGCGAGAAGGACGGCGAGGTCAGTGTCCTGCCGACGGACGCGATCCCGCTGGTGAACGCGGGCCGTCTCGACCCGGCCCTGTTCAACGTCACCCAGCTGGTGAAGCAGGGGTACGCGGACGCGAAGACCGGCGCCACCCCGGTGATCGCGACGTACACGAAGGGCAGCGCGACCCCCGACGGCGCGCGCCGGACGCTCGCGCTGCCCACGATCGACGGTGCCGCGCTCAGCGCGAAGAAGTCGACCGCCTTCTGGGCGGACATCGCTCCCGCCCTCGGCACCGAACCCACCACGAAGGCCGCGAAGCAGCTCGGCGAGGGCATCGACAAGATCTGGCTCGACGGCAAGATCGAAGCCTCCCTCGATGTCAGCGTGCCGCAGATCGGCGCGCCCGAGGTGTGGAAGTCGGGCTACGACGGCAAGGGCGTCAAGGTCGCCGTCCTGGACACGGGCGTGGACGCCGGGCACCCGGACCTCGCGGGAAAGATCGCGGAGTCGAAGAGTTTCGTGCCGGACCAGGCGGTGCAGGACGGCCACGGCCACGGCACCCATGTGGCGTCCACGATCGTCGGTTCGGGCGCGGCCTTGGACGGCAGGCGCAAGGGTGTGGCGCCGGGCGCGGAGCTGCTCGTCGGCAAGGTGCTGGGCAACGACGGCCGCGGCCAGGACTCCTGGATCATCGCGGGCATGGAGTGGGCGGCGCACTCCGGCGCGAAGATCGTGTCGATGTCGCTGGGTGGCACGGCCTCGGGTCCCTCGGACGTGCTGAGTGAGACCGTCGACGAGCTGTCCGCGTCCACCGGCACCCTCTTCGTGATCGCGGCGGGCAACTCCGGCCCGGCCGAGCAGAGCATCGGCACCCCGGGCATCGCCGACTCGGCGCTGACGGTGGGCGCCGTCGACAAGTCCGACAAGCTGGCCTCGTTCTCCAGCCGCGGTCCGCGCCTCGGCGACTCGGCGGTCAAACCGGAGATCACCGCACCGGGTGCGGCCATCACCGCGGCCCGCGCGGCCGGCACCTCCATGGGCACGCCGGTCGACGAGTACTACACGACGTCGAGCGGTACGTCGATGGCCACCCCGCATGTCGCGGGCGCCGCGGCGCTGGTCGCGCAGGCCCATCCGGACTGGACCGGGCAGCAGATCAAGCAGGCGCTGGCGACCACCGCGAAGACCAACACCGTCAACTCGGTGTTCGAGCAGGGCGACGGCCGGGTCGACGCCGTACGGGCGGTCAATCAGGGCGTCTTCGCGACGCCGACGCTGAGCTTCGGCAAGTACAAGGCGAGCGACACCGAGGCGGTCGGCAAAGACATCACGTACACCAACACCACCGACAAAGCGGTGGAGTTGAAGATCTCCTCGTCCCTCCCCGATGCCGCCCTGAAAGCGGACACCGTGACCGTCCCGGCGAAGGGCACCGCCACCGTCGGGGTCACGGTCGACCCGGCCAAGGAGGCGGCGGGCCGGTACACGGGCCACGTCACCGCGGTTGCCGAAGGCGTGCAGGTCACCACCGCCGTCGGCTTCGAGAAGCTCGCGAAGACCTACAACCTGAAGGTGTCGCTGGTGGGCCGGGACGGCAAGCCGTCCACTTCGGCGTCGATCTACATGCTGCAGGAACTGAACGGCGCCTATCCGGACACGTACGGGTACGTCAGCAAGGGCTACACCTTCAAGGTGCCGGCCGGGACGTACAACATGGCGGCCTGGATCTCGCAGCTGGACGCGGCCGGACTGGAGGTCGCCACGTCGGTCGTCGGCGACCCGGAGGTCAAGGTCGACAAGGACACCGAGGTCGTCCTCGACGCTCGCACGGCGGTCGAGATCAAGCCGAAGACCAAGGAGGACTCCGAGTTCCGGGGCTTCCTCACCAACTGGCACCGGGAGGGCCCGGGCAGCGCCTGGGGGATCACCTACAACGAGGGCTGGTGGACCGACCACGTCTACGTGGCGCCCACCGAGAAGGTCACCGAGGGCATGTTCGAGTTCTCCTCGAAGTTCCGTCTGTACGCCAAGGAGCTGACGGCGAGCGTCACCAGCCCCGAGAAGTACTCGCTGCCCCTCGACTACGCGCACACCTCCAGCGGCTTCCCGGTGAAGATCAACGGTGACCGCACGGTCCAGGCCGTGGACGCGGGCAGCGGCAGCCCGGCCGACTTCGCGGGGCTCGACGTCAAGGGCAAGGTGGCGGTCGTCCGGGTGGCAGCCGCTGAGACGGCGGACGAGGCACTGGCCAACGCGACCGCTGCCGGGGCCGGTTACGTCCTCGCCTACCACGAGACGCCCGGGTACTGGATCTCCTGGGTGGACAGCGCGGCCATCCCGCTCATGACCGCCACCGGCGAGGACGGCGCGAAGCTCGGGGCCCTGCTCAAGAGCGGGAAGAAGGTCAAGCTGAAGCTGCACGGCACCGCGGTCAGCCCGTTCGTGTACAGCGTGATGTTCCCGCAGCCGGACGCCGTCTCGGCCGACCAGACGTACGACCTGAACAGCTCCAACACGGTGAAGCAGACGGTTCGCTACCACGCGGGCCGGGCGGGCCAGGTCGGCAAGGACGCCGTGTACAGGTTCCGTCCCTACCAGTCCACCGACCTTGCGACCACCGACAACATGCCACTCGGCACGAAGCGCACCGAGTACTACAACGTCTCCTCCGACACCCGGATCTGGCACGCCGTCTATCCCGACATGAACGCCTTCAAGCCTCAGTGGAATGCCCTGCGGACCTTCGACAAGGCGGGCAAGCTGCCCACCGAGGACTATCTGCGCCAGGTCGTCCACCCGGCGACCAGTGAGCAGTACGGCCTCTCCCAGCGAACCGGCGACAAACTCACCTTCGCGATACCGGAGTTGAATGACTCCACGCCGGGGCACTACGGGTCCGTGGACAACATCCAGGACACCGCGAAGGGCACGCTGTACGCGGACGGACAGCTGGTCGGCAACACCGCCCTCGGCGGACTCGGCGCCTTCGACGTCCCGGCGGCGAAGGCCTCGTACCGCCTCGTGCTCGACGCCCGGCGCACGGCCGAATGGGCCGCGTACTCCACCGGCACCCACACCGAATGGTCCTTCGCCTCGGCGCACACGGACCAGCGGACGGCGCTGCCGCTGCTCTCGGTCGACTACGACGTGGACGGGCTCGACCTCCTCAACCGTGCTGACCGCAAGCACACCTCGGAGCTCGGACTCTCCGTTCGCAGTCAGTCGGGCAGCGTCACGGCCGGTGACCTGAAGGCATGGGTCTCATACGACGACGGCACGTCCTGGAAGGAGGCGAAGGTGAAACACGGCGAGCTGAAGCTCAAGCACCCGAAGGGCGCCACGTTCGTGTCGCTGCGTGTGCGGGCCGCCGACCGGAACGGCAATGCGGTCGACCAGACCGTACTGCGGGCGTTCGGCCTGAAGTAGCGGGCTCGAAGGAGACGCACCGAAGGAGACGCACCGAAGGAGACGGCCTGCAGGGGATGCCTGAAGGAGTTGGCCTGAAGCAGGCGGCCTGAAGTGAACGGCCCCAGGCCAGTACAAACAGCCTTAACAAAGATCGTCTACTGTGCCGGGCCATGGTGAACACGGCATACGACACGGCAGGGCAGACCCCCGCCGCGAGCCCTTGGGCCGCGGTGGGGGTCTCCGCGTTCGACGAGCTGCTGTACCAGGCGGTCCTCAACCAACCCGACGCCGGCGCGGCCGGCTGGGCGTTGCTGACCGGTGCATCCCCGGCCCAGGTCCACGAGGCCTGCAACCGGCTGCTCACGCTCGGGCTGCTGCAACCACCGGACTCCATGGGCGGGTTGCGGGCGATCGACCCCCGGGTGGCCATTCGCGGGCTGATCCGGCGGCGCGAGACGGAGTCGGAGCTGCTGGCCGCCACCGCCGAGCAGATGGCGACCGCGTACGAGGCGGGGTTGCTGCGCGAGGAACCGTCCCGGCTGGTCGAGGTGGCCTCCGGCGAGGGGGCCATCGCGGCACGCCTCGAGGAGATGTACGCGCGGGCAGAGCACGAGGTCTGCCTTTTCGACACTCCGCCGTATCTCGCCCCGGCCGCCCCGCAGGTGGATCTCCAGGCCGATCTGCTCAACCGCGGGATCGTCTCTCGCGGGATCTACGCGGCGACCGGCCTGGAGGATCCGAAGGTTCTGTCCCGCGCCTTAAGAATGGTCGAACTCGGCGAGCAGGCCCGGGTGTTGCCGTCCGTGCCGCTCAAGCTGCTGGTGGTCGACGGATGCCGGGCGCTGCTGCCGCTGACCGCCTCCGTGGCCGGCGGCTACTGTGCCGTCGTGGTGTGGCACTCGGCGGTGACCGAGGCCCTGCAGAAGCTCTTCGAGCTGGCCTGGCAGCAGGCGACGCCGCTGGGCCAGGCGGCCGACGACAGTGAACTCTCAGAGAATGAGAGGATGTTGACCCGGCTGCTGGCGGCCGGAATGAAGGACGAGGCGGTGGCTCGCCATCTGGGGGTGAGTCTGCGGACCCTGCGGCGACGGGTGAGCGAGCTGCAGGAGCGGCTGGGTGCGACGAGCAGGTTCCAGCTGGGGATGCGGGCTTCCCAACGCGGCTGGGTGTGAGCCCGCACCAGGTTCGGTAGGTGGTTTTGATCAAGGGGGCGGCCCCCGGGAACTCCGTGCCGCTGCGCGTGCGGGCCGTTGGCAGGGACGGCAACCGGATCGACCAGAACGTGCTGCAGGCGTTCGGTCTGCAGCGACCTGCAGTGACCTGCAGTGAGTCGTTCACGACGGTCGGGCCGCGCTCCCTACGGGATGCTGGTGGTTAATTCGGGCCTGTGCGTGCGGTCCCGCCACCGATCCTGACGGCACGTCATCCTCCCTGCTCAGCGCGGATGCCGTTCCCGGTCCGTTCTCCGCGCGCCGGGTGGGGCCTTCGCCTTCCTCGGCCAGCGCACGCAGCACCTCTTCACGGGCGATGCGCGCGTGGTCCACACGCTGTCGGGCCGCGACAGCGTGCTCCTCGGCCTCCCGCACCGCCTCCAGCCAGGACTCGAGCTCTTCCCGCGCCCGTGCCTCACGGCACTCCAGCAAAGCGATCACCGATGGCACCGACACACCTCCCGGACAGACAAATCCGACCGTCCGCTGACTGCCCTGCCCTGGCCCCCACCACACCCGCCCGGCCATAAAACCGCAGCTCATCGAGCAACAGCACGGTTCACCACCACGCTCTGATCTGGGGGTGCGGGGTGGCGCGGCCGAAGCCGTGGGAAGTTGACGACGAGCTGTGGGCGGTGATCGAGCCGCTGCTGCCGAAGGTTGAACGGCGGGCCCACCATCCGGGGCGGAAGCGTCATCCGGACCGGCTGGTATTCCAGGGCATCCTGGTCGTGCTGCACACCGGGATCGCCTGGGAACACCTGCGCAGGAGCTCGGCTTCGGCTCGGGCATGACCTGCTGGCGGCGCCTAGGGGGTGTTTCGAAAGCCCCGCACAGCACCCACGGCGCCCGGCACGCCCTCTCGCCGCACCGGACGAAACCCCAAGTACGTCCAGTACGAGGGCTTTCGTCCGGCACGCCGAGAGCACGCACCGGACACCGCGGGCACCGCACAGGACTTTCGAAACACCCCCTAGGGCCTGTTGCGCAAGTGGATCTTGGTTGTGGATGATCATGCTCTGTGGGGCGTGGTGATCTGACGAATGGACGGTGGACCCGGCTTGAGCCGTTGTTGCCGCGGGGCATCAAGCCGGGCCGTCCGCCGGTGTGGACGCGGCGGCAGCTGATGGACGGCATCCGGTGGCGGACCCGTACCGGTGCTCCCTGGAGTGATGTGCCGGAACGCTACGGGCCCTGGGATCGGGTCTATGACCTGTTCCGGCGCTGGCAGCGCGATGGCACCTGGGCCAGGATCGTCACTCAGATCCAAGCTCGGGCGGACTCGAAAGGCCTGATCACCTGGGATGTGAATGTCGACTCCACCGTCTGCCTGGCCCACCAGCACGCCGCCGGGGCCTCGGAAAAAGGGATCTGCAAAAGGAACCGCCCGGCGGCATTGCCGTCGAGCCGGCCGACCACGGTCTCGGACACTCCCGGGGCGGCCTGACCACCAAGATCCACCTTGCCGTCGAGCAGGGACAGAAGCCGCTGAGCCTCGTGATCACAGCCGGTCAACGGGGTGACTCGCCACAATTCGAGCCGGTCCTGGAAGCCGTCCGGGACCTCGCCTTGGTCCGGGCAGGCCCCGCAGGCGGCCGGACCGGGTGCGAGCCGACAGAGCGTACGACTCCCGCCGCAACCGGGCCTACCTGCGCAGACGCGGGATCAAGGCGACCATCCCGGTCCCCGCCGGCCGCGTCCGCAACCGCCAGAAGCTCGGCTCCCGAGGCGGTCGGCCGCCGAAGTTCGACAAAACCGACTACCGCGAGCGGCATGCCGTCGAGTGCGGGATCAACCGCCTCAAGCGCCACCGGGCCGTGGCCATGAGATACGACAAGCTCGCCGTCCGCTACGAGGCGACCGTGTTGGTCGCAGTCCTCAACGGGTGGCTGTGACCAGCACCTTCCCAACAAACCCTAGTCGACCCTGACCACGTACTTGCCCCGCACCCCGCCAGCCTCCAGCGCCCGGTGTGCCGCCGTTGTCTCTGCCAGCGGGAAGACCGTGTCCACCGCCGGCCGCAGCTTCCCCTCCGTCACCTGGCGGGCGAGGTCGTCGAAGAGCGCACGTTCGGGGTTGCCGCTGAAGAAGCGCACCCGGCCGCGTCCGTGGACGGCGCTGGCCGCGATGTAGCCCAGCGACGCGACGGGCCGCGTCAGGTCGAGGGCGATGGTGACCATGCGTCCGCCGGGCTTCAGCAGCCGCCGTAGGCTCCGCAGGTCGGTGCCCGCCGTGTCCAGGACCACGTCGAACAGTCCCAGTTCCGCCGGGGACACGGCCCGGTGGTCGACGGCGTGGTGGGCGCCGAGCGTGCGGACGAAGTCGAGGTTGGCAGCGCGGGCCAGGGCCGTGACCTCGGCGCCGTACGCCTGTCCGAGCTGGACGGCGGCGTTGCCGACGCCGCCCGCCGCGCCCCGTACCAGCAGCCGTTCGCCGGGGCGCAGTGCGGCCTTGTCGCGGAGGGCCGTGATGGCCGTGGTGGCCACCGGCAGCGCGGCTGCGGCCACGAGGTCCAGCCCGTCCGGGACCCGGCCGAGCCGCTCGGGCCGTACCGTCACGTACTCGGCAGCGCTGCCGAATCCGGAGCTGCGGCCCAGGACGCCCCACACCTGGTCGCCGACCGCTACGCCGGTCGCGCCGGTGCCGAGTGCGGCGATCTCGCCAGTGAAGTCCAGCCCGATGCGCTGCGGGAACTTCCGGCCGGTGAGCAGGCGGGCCCGACCGGAACGGGCCGCCAGTTCGCCGCCGTTCACGCTGAACGCGCGCACGCGCACGAGGACCTCGCCGGGTGCCGGTCCGGGACGTGGCACCCGGCCCACATACAGCACCTCGGGGCCGCCGAAGCGGTCGAACAGTACGGCTTTCATCGTGCGGTCGTCCATCGTTGGGTTCTCACCTTCGCCACCAGTGGCCGTGCGGGGGATCGTGGCGCCGAGCGTAGGCTGGCAAGCGGACGAGATCGTCCACCTGACCGGAGGTGAGAGAGAGCGGTGGGGGAATCCTCTCGGATCGCGGGGCAGGACAGTCTGCGGGCGGATGCCCGGCGCAACCGGCGGCGCATCCTCTCGGCTGCCCGCGTGGTCTTCGCCGAGCACGGCATCGACGCGCCCATGGCGACCGTGGCCCGACGGGCGGGGGTCGGCGTGGCGACGCTGTACCGGCGTTTCCCGACGCGGGACGCCCTGGTGCGGGCCGCGTTCGAGCACCAGATGGACACCTGTGCTCAGGCGCTCACCGAGGCGCTGGCCGACCCCGATCCGTGGCAGGGCTTCCAGCGGCTGGTCGAGACGGTCTGCGAACTACAACGGGAGGAACGGGGCTTCCCGGCCGCGTTCGTCGCGGCCTTTCCGGACAGCACCCGAGAACACGCGCGGCTACGGGAACAGGCCGAGCGGGACTTCATGACCCTGGTCCGCAGGGCTCAGGCGGCGGGCGCGCTGCGAGCCGACTTCCACCCCTCCGACTTTGCCGTAGCCCTGTTGTCCCACTGCGGTCTGGTCACCGCACTGCCAGGTGACCGTGCGGCGTCCCGGCGCCTGGTGGCGTACTTGCTCCAGTCGTTCCGCGCCGAGGCGGCCCACGGAGCGCTGCCGGCGCCGAGCGCACTGTCGCTGCGCAGTCTTCCGCTCGCGGCCGACGGCTCTCAGGGACAGCGGCCCTCCAGAGCCTGATACGAAGCGGCGCCTGCCCGCGTGGCCCGCCCTTCGGGCGACCGCGCCACTTTCGCAACAGGCCCTAGCCGAGTGGACGGGGGCTGGGGTGTGGCCCCGGCTGCACGAGGTCCTGCTCGCCAAGCTGCGCGCTGCGAACGCCCTGGACTTCTCTCGTGCGGCGGTCGACGGCTCCCACATCCGGGCGTTGAAGGGGGACCCAAGACCGGACGAAGCCCCGTCGACCGGGGCAGGACGGGCAGCAAGCATCACCTGATCACCGACGCCACTGGCATCCCGCTCCCGCCCTGGGAGTGAAGCCGCTGATCGCCCGTCGCGGCACCGAGCACGGCTCCGGCCTGGGCACCCAACGCTGAGTCGTGGAGCGCGCGTTCGCCCACTTGCACTGGTTCCGCCGCCTTCGCATCCGCTGGGCGATACGCGACGACATTCACGAAGCCTTCCTCACCCTCGGCTGCGCACTCATCTGCTGGAGACGTCTGCGCTCACTCTGAAGGGCACTGGGGGGCGGTGCATTCGGCTTCCTGGGCTGCCATGACCTCATCACCATGCTCGAAGCCCCACGCTCCCACAGCGTCAACGGGCGCCAGCAAAGTCCGTCCCAGAGCTGTGAGTTGGTACTCAACGCGCGGTGGCGCTCCCGGGTGTGCCCGCCGGTCCACCAGTCCGTTGGACTGCAAGCGCCGCAGCGTCTCGGTGAGGACTTTGGAGCTGATCCCCCCGATCTGCTCGCGTAGTTCGACCGGACGCCTGGCACCGTCGCGCAGGGCCCAGAGAACCACGGCGTTCCAGGTGTTGGACAGGAGGTCGAAGGCCAGGCGTGCGCGGCAGTCGGCGAGGAAGGCATCGGTCGTCACGTACCAAATGGTGCCTGACAGACCCTCTAGCGTCTTTGCGAACGACCTAAACAGGCCCTGGGAGGAAATGCGTGATGAGAATCGGCGTACTGGGCACGGGCAACATGGCGGACGCGCTCGCCACGCACTGGGTCCGGTCCGGGCACGACGTGGCCATCGGAGGACGGGACATGCACAAGGCGGAGCGGCTCGCGACGCGCCTCGGGGGCAGCGCGAAGCCCGCCAGTCTGCGTGCGGCGGCTGAGTTCGGTCAGGTAGTGCTGTCCGCGCTGCCCTTCGGCACAGGGACGAGCGTGGTGCAGGAACTGCGAGCGGTCCTGGAGGGCAAAGTGCTGATCGACTGTTCCAATCCGGTCGGTCCAGGCTTCCGGCTGCTGACCCGGAGCGGCCTCTCAGCCGCACAGCAACTGGCCGCGGCGGCACCGGGATCTCATGTGGTCAAGGCGTTCAATCTCTGCCATGAGGATGTGTGGCGTATGTCGCCGCCCATCTTTGACGGGCGGCGCCTGGCTGTTCCGGTCTGCGGCGACGACGAAACAGCTCTCGCACTCGTGCACCAGTTGGTGCGGCATGCCGGCTGCGAACCCGTGGCCGCCGGCTCTCTCGAACGAGCGGGACTCCTGGAAGCGACCGCGGCACTCTTCATCGGGCTATGGGTCGGCGAGGGAGCCGATGCCCAAGCCATCGCACCCCCGCTGGCCTATGCCGCCGGACCGAAAGACGAGGAACCACAAATCGCCGAAGAGGCTTTTCGATAGGAGCTCTTAGCCCCGCGCCAAGTGCGCCCCTCGCTCCGCCCCTTCACGGGATAGTGCGAGGGCCGGCCTGCACCACAGGCCTCGTGCGTCACGCGATAGGTGGCGCTCGAGCACGCTAGTCGGCGGCCGGGCGCGACAGTTGGCGCGCAGGTGAGCCGGGACAGGTGAGCCGGGACAGGTGAGCCTGGACACGATAGGCGGAACCTGGCCACGCACGTCGGAACCAGGGCCCTGGCTTCGGGGGAGCTGGGTGTCACTGGCGTCGGGTCGGATGAGCCCGTGACTGTCTATGACGTGGCCCGCCCGCGTCCCGCCGTTGGCCGGACGACGGCGGGACCTGGGTGGCGGCCCGTGCGGCGGCTGGGCTGAATCGCTCCCTCGGCGGCGTGCGGGATGTCCCCTGCGGGGTCATGATGAGACGGCCCGGCCGCTGCGGGAGCGCCGGGCGGGAAGGGGCAGGCTATGGAGCTGTTCCCGCCGGCGCCGCTGCCGGAGTGGCGGGACACGAAGGAGACGCTGCACCGTTTCGCGCAGATTGTCGGCAAGATCCGCTTGGCCGCGAGCGCCCGGCGCAACCATTGGTGGAACGTCCCGTTCCATGTCACTGGGCGCGGCATCACCACCCGTCCGATGGGTCAGGGCGACGGGAATCCGATCTTTACGGTCGACTTCGACTTCGTCGATCACCGGCTCGCCGTCATGACGATGGACGGCGAAGAGCGGTCCTTTCCGCTTCCGGGCCAGTCCGTCGCGTCCTTCTACGACCAGACCCTGGCCGCTCTGGCCGCGCTGGGCGTCCGGGTGAACATCGCTGTTCCCAGGCCCTTCGATCTACCCGACGCCGACCGGCCGTTCGCCGAGGACACCGAGCACGCGACCTACGACCCGGTGGCCGCAAACCGCTACTGGCGGGTGCTGAGCCAGGTGGCGTCCGTGCTGGAGGAGTTCGCGGCGGGCTTCTCCGGAAAGGCCAGCCCGGTGCACCACTTCTGGCACACCTTCGACATCGCCCACAGCCGGTACTCCGGGCGCCGGGTCGACCAGCCCAGGCAGGCCGACCCCGTCACCCGGGAGGCGTACTCCTCGGAAGTGATCAGCTTCGGCTTCTGGTTCGGCGACGACACCTTTGCCGAGCCCGCGTTCTACTCGTACACCGCCCCCGAGCCCGCCGGCCTGGCCGAAGCGCCGCTCAGCCCGGCGTCCGCACGGTGGGTCGCGCACGGCGACAGCCACCTGGCCGTGCTGCGCTACGACGCGGCCCGCGCCGAGGCTGATCCACGTGCCGCCGTGCTCGCCTTCTACGAAAGCGCCTACCAGGCCGGGGCCGGACGCGCCGGATGGGACATCGCGGCGCTTGACTGCCCCGGCGGAATCACGGACCCGGTCCGTCGCATCTGACGCATTCGGTCAGCAGTGCAGCGCGGTGCAGTGGTCAGGCTTCGGTATCGGTGCGCGCCAGGATGCCCTTGAGCAGGCCCATGGACTGGCCGACCTCGATGAGGTAGCCATCCGGGTCGCGCATGTAGCGGCGCAGCTCGGCGCGCCGGTCGATGGGCGGGGTGAGGAACTCGGCTCCTTTGGCACCCCTCGGTACCGGTTTCGGCCGGACGACAAGGAGGTCTCGCCATGGTTATGACAGACGCCGCCCCGAAGACCGTCACCCCTGGCTCCTGTCCGGCACCCACCCGGGTCGTCACCGCAGCTCCCGCCAACTGCGCACGCGTCTCGCGTCCTACGGCCTGCTCTCCCGGCGCGGACGCAACAGCGCGCTGATCGACCTCGCAGCGCAGCTGCCCCCGCCGTCCTCAGTGAGATCCTTGGCATCTCCATCGGAGCGACCACTGGCTGGGCCGCCGCCGCGGGCGCCCCCAGCGCGCAGTACGCCGCCGACCTCAGCCGCCGCTCGAAGAGCGGAGACCAGGGTCGGATACTTGCGGCGACGCTCTCGAAGAACGGAGGCCACGGCGTGAGTGAATAGGGGCGTCCTCTTCGACATCACGCACGACCACGACGGTGAACAACTCAGCGGTGTGTACGGCGGTGATCCGTCCAGGGGCACCGCCGTCGTGCTGCATGGCGCAGGCACCAGCAGCACTCGGAAGGCCGGTCCACTACAATCGGGACAGTTGTCCCGCTTGGTCGGAAGTCTGAGGGTCTTTGATGCGTGCTGATGCCGAGCGCAACCGCAAGCGTGTCCTGGAGGTGGCGTTGGAGACGTTCGCCGCCGAGGGGCTGTCGGTGCCGGTGGCGGAGATCGCCCGGCGGGCCGGTGTGGGCACAGGGACGGTCAGTCGGCATTTCCCGACGAAGGACTCGCTGTACGAGGCGATCGTGCTGCATCTGGTGGCCGAAATCGTCGACCGCGCCCGGCAACTGGCCGCGACCCGTGATCCGGGCGCAGCGTTCTACGAGTTCTTCGCCCTGATGGTCGAGTACAGCGCGGTCAATCTCGGTCTGTCGCAGGCGATGAGCGGGACAGGCTTCGACGTCCACTCGGTGGCGTTGGCCCCCGAGCACAATCTGCTGGCCGTGGAAGAGGAGCTGCTCGTCGGTGCGCAGAAAGCCGGCGCCGTGCGGCCGGACGTCGTGCCTGCCGACGTCAAGGCGCTCATGGTCGGCTGTCTGGCCCGGGAGCAGCGGGGTCCCGACTCGGAGGCGCGTAAGCGCATGATCGACCTGGCGTGCGCGGGGCTGCGCGCCCAGCGGTAGCGGCGTCAGCCGACCGCGCCGAGGAACGGACCGAGGGGAGCCGTGCCGGAAGCGGTGAGCGCGAGGTTCAGTTGCGGGGCGCGATGAGTGTGTCGTCGCGCGGGACGCGGCCTGGGACCCCTGTGTACAGGTCGGTGCGGCGGTGGTCAGTAGGTCCGCAGTGGCTCGTCGTCGGGCCGGGCCGCCAGCCGTACCCGTTCCGTCTGTTCGCCCGTGTCGTTGGCTGTCTGGTCGGTACATGTGGTCGTGGCTACGCGCTCGCGTGCTTGCCGCTGGTCCGGCGGGCAGCGGGGCTGTGGGTGAGGATGCTGCGGAGTTTTGCGGTCTGCTGGTCGATGGCCTGTGGGCCGTTGCCGGTCAGCAGCCGCACGGACGGCTCGTAGGCCAGTTTCGGCGCGGAGATGTTGGGTGAGGACGCGACGGTGAAGCCGGCTTCCTTGATGGCCACGTCGACGAAATAGGGCAGTCGGGTCGCTTTGCCCGGGACGCGCGGGTAGAGGAACCGCAGCGCGAACCGCTCGCCGATCTTGGGGACGGTCGAGATGGTGGCGGCGAGGAACGGGTTGTCCTTCACGGAGTAGGCGGCGCCCTGCGCGTCGATGCGCTGGCGGGTGGAGGTCACCGCGATGGGCGCGTGGCAGATCAGCGAGATGGTGAGGTCGTTCTCCCGGGCCACGTGGAGGGTTTCGCCGAGCCACGGGTTGTCGCGGAAGTCGACCATGGGGGCGTGACCGCCGGGGGTGTGGATGAAGTCGAAGTCGGCGAGGGTGAACGGGTCGGCCGGGTCGCGGTGGCGCTGGACGAGTTCCTGCAGCGAGTGGAAGGTGGCCTCGGGCAGCTTGTCGAGGCGGCGGATCAGTTCGGGGCGGTACTCGGCGAGCTCCGGTTCGCTGTTGGGCAGTAGTCCGGAGACCGGGATCCGGCCGATGTGCCGCTCCAGCAGCCGGACTTCCTGCTCGCGGCGGGCGACCAGCTCGGGGTGGCGCTGCCGGAAGCTGGTGACGTCGAACGAGCGGCGGCGCTGCTGCATGCGCAGGGGGAGGGTCTTGGCGCCGGTCTTCTCGATGGAGTGCACGGACAGGGCCATGCCGTTGATGTCGAGTTGCGGGGCGTTGCCGTCGGGGGTGGCGAAGGTGAACTCGTAGTCGTTCTCGAACTCCTTGAGCACCTGAGCCATCTCGACCAGGAAGAACCCGGTCGAGATCGACTTGACCTCGGCCGGCTCGATCAGCGGCAGCTGGCGGCCGGACGAGATGATGATCAGTGCGCGACGCTTGGTGGTGGGCATGACGGGAGCTCCTTCAGTGGGCCTCGGTGGTGTGGGACGGGGGGCCCGGTCGGCCCGCTCCTGGGATGCGCTGCTGTGCTCGTGCCTGGCGACGCGCGCCGCTGCCCCCGCTGTGACTGGCGTCCCTACCGGTAAGGGTCCACGGCCAGACGCATACCGCCGCTCGGTTCAGGTCGGGTTGCCCTGAGACAGGGCGGAGACGTCTTCCCAGTCCTGCCAGGTCTTGAGGCGCTCGGCGTAGACGTGGGGGATCATGTCCAGTCCGTCGGTGCCGAAGAAGACGCGCAGGGGCGGGGTGTCGGCGTCGACGATCTTCAGAAGCGCCGGTCCGACCGCGGTGGGGTCGCCGAGCTTCGCGTCGCGCCAGCCCTCGGCCAGGGCCGCGCGCAACCCGTCGTAGACGGGCAGTTGCTCGGCGAAGCTGGCGGAGGCACCGGACCAGTCGGTGGCGAAGCCGCCGGGCTCGACCAAAGTGACCTTGATCCCGAATGCGGCGACTTCCTTGGCGAGGGACTCGGTCAGTCCTTCCAGGGCCCACTTGGAGGCGTGATAGGCACCGAGGCTGGGGTAGGTGGTCACGCCGCCGATGGTGGAGATCTGCACGATGTGGCCGCTGCCCTGCTCGCGCAACAGGGGCAGCGCGGCCTGGGTCACCCACAGGGCGCCGAAGAAGTTGGTCTCCATCTGGTCGCGGATCTGCCGCTCGGTCAGTTCCTCGACGGCGCCGAACAGGCCGTAGCCGGCGTTGTTGACGACGACGTCCAGGCGGCCGAAGTGTGCGTGTGCCCGCTGGACGGCTTCGGCGGCGGCGGCCTTGTCCGTCACGTCCAGGGTCAGCGCAAGGATCGCCTCGCCGTGGGCGGCGACCAGGTCTCTCAGGGAGTCGGTGTTGCGGGCGGTTGCCGCGACCCGGTCGCCGCGCTCCAGGGCGGCGAGGGTGAACTCGCGACCGAAGCCGCGCGACGAACCGGTGATGAACCAGACCTTGCTCATGACGTAAACCTCCGGTGGGGATGGGCGACCATCCGCAAACGGGATGGACATCCCGATTAACTATACGGGATGAACGTCCCGCTTTCGAGTCGGCTGTGAAGGCTAGCGGCGGCACCGACCCGCAGCCCCACGGTCGGCGGCCTTGCGCTGACGTCACCTGGAAACGGACTCTCGGCTCAGGGCCTGGATCTCCTGCGGGAAGCTCGCCCCGGTGAGGCTCCTCAGGCGCCGTCCATAGGCGACGGGTGGCCACCAGGTCGCCGGCCGCGGTCGGCGACCCGTGAGGGGCGGTGCGCCCTTCGGTGCGCCGCGGCCGTCGGAGTCGACGTAGCTCGCGCAGGGAATGTCCTGCGTTGTCGCGTACAGGGTCGGCAGTGCGCCGTCCTTGTCGCCCTGGGTGAGGAACTTGCTCGTGATCGGCGCAATGGTGCGGACGCCCTCGTTTACTCTGCTGCTCCGCCCCTGACTGCAGGGTTCGCGTGACGTGAGCGCGGGCATCCGCAGCACTGCTGCACCTTCGAACGTGCGTCCGGTAATCTCCTGGACGCGTCTCGTTCGTGACTTAAGAGGAGTGTCATGCGCTACGGCTACATCGGTTCGATGAAGGTCAAACCCGGTCACCGCGCGGAGGTGGTCGCTGTACTGGTCGCCGGCGCTGACGGTCTGCGCAAAGCGGGATGCCATCTCTACGTCGTGACCGAATCGGCCACTGACGAAGACACCGTGTGGGTGAGCGAGGTGTGGGAGAGCAAAGAGCATCACGACGCGTCGTTGCAGTTGCCCGAGGCGAAGGCTTCCATCGGCAAGGTTATGCCGCTACTGACAGGTGAGTTCACTAGTCAGGAGACGCACGTCGCGGGCGGTCTCGGTATCTAACCGCGGCTGCGTGCCGTGCCGAGACCGTAGGGTGCTCCGGAGTCACGGCCTGGAGTCGGCTGCGGGACTGGACGAGGCCGGCGTCTGGCCACGCCTGCACTCCGCCCTGCTGACCGAACTGCGCCGCACGGACTCGCTGGACCTGGGCGACTGCGCCGTCGACGGCTCGCACGTCCGGGCTCTGAAAGGGGGGACCACGTCGGTCCCTCGCCTGTCGACCGCGCCCGCCCCGGCTCCAAGCACCACCTGACCGTCGACCGCCACGGAACCCCGCTCGCCGTTACGCTCACCGGCGGCAACCGCCACAACGTCACCTAGCTGTTGCCGCTACTGGACGCCGTCCCGCCGATTCGGGGTCTGCGTGGGCGCCCGCGCCGCCGGCCCCGGCGCCCGTACGCCGACTGCGGCTACGACTTCGACAAGTACCGTCGCCCACGGTTCCGGGCTGGGGAAGGCGCGTTGGGTGGTAGAGCGCGCCTTCGCACTGGCTGCACCAGTTCAAGCGACTCCGCATCCGTTACGAGCGACACGCTGACCTCCATCAGGGCCTACTCGAACTCGCCTGCAGCATCATCTGCTTGCGACGAATGCGAACTTCATCTTGAAATGATCAGTAAGTGCCCGAAACGGGATGTGTGTCAGGTGCCAGGGCGAGCACGCCACGCGTTCTGGAGCGCCGGCTGCACGTCTTCCCCGAGAACGAGGTGTGTCGTCCTGCCCGGCAGGGTGGGCAGCTCAGCCCAGTGAGTCACCGTGTCATCGTCGGCAAGACCGTAGGGCAGACGGACATATCCGTCGGAGTCGACGAAGCAATCCCTGTGTTCCGTTCCGTCCTCACTGAAGTGCCGAGTCGTGAAGTACATCGGCCTTACCAGCCAGAACGCCTCCTCCAACGCGTTCTCGGACTCAGCGCTGTCGGCTGGGTACCGGCCCGTGATCGCCGCTGCCACCGGTACACCGTCCCGCGGCAGTCTTTCACGTGCGTCGACCCAGGTCACCTGGGTGTTCAGATCCACCATCCCTCTCCTCAGTCAAGCGTTCGGATGCCTGTTCTCTGCCCATGCGCCCGCACATCGGCAAGGCCCGTATACCGATCTCGGCATCCGGTAGGACTGCCCAGCGCTTGCGCAGGTTGCGTGAGCCGGACGAACACGGACCGAACACTCCCGACTGTCCGCCCTCCCTCTCGGATCGCCGCAGATCACCAGTCGACACCGCGATCTCATTTTGCAACGATCAGTTAGGGCTGGACATGTTCTTCAGTTCGAGCACGAGGTATTCGCCGTCGTGCGCTGGGGCCAAGTCCAGCTGTCCGGAGCGGAACTTGGCCTACAGGGAGGCGTTTCAGCGATCGACTACTACCAGCGCGGCTACACCTGGGGCGAGGACGAAGTCCGTACGCTGCTGCGGGATCTGTGCGGATCGTTCCGGAACTGGTCCGCCAACCCGTTCTACCTGCGCCGCCCGCACACCGCACCGCAGTACTTCCTGGGAATGTTTGTCTACTACGAGCCCGTCAAGAACCGGGGATACCTCGTCGACGGGCAACAGCGCTTCGTCACGCTGCTCCTGCTCTTCCTGCAACTGCGGCTTGCGGCACAAGAGCGCGCAGACACCATTCGCTCTACCGCCGCAATCTGTGGGCACGCGGTCAGCAGATCGAATCCCTGGACCGGGTGGTCCTGGTCGGGATCCGGGCGGCCAGCCCCGATCACGGCTACCGGATGTTCGAGACGATGAACGACCGCGGCGCCCGCCTGACCGCTGTGGACCTCCTTACCCAGTGGCAGCAGATGCTGCGGGAACTGGCCACCGACCGGGGGGGGGAGGGGGACTCCGCCGCCCCATCACGCTTCATCAAGGCCTTCCTGCTGGCCCGCTGCGCCCGCGAGGGTTTCGACGACGACCGCCGGCAGATCGACAGCAACCTCAACGTATGAGTCCGCCACAACACTGCCCACCTGGGCCTCGTGTCCGAACGGCCCGACAACTTCCTGCCCGGAGATCGCGTTCCCCGTGTCCATCAACAACGTGGGTCGGTCTCCGATGTACCGGATCGGACCTCGGCAGTGGGCGGCCCTTCTGGTTCGAATATCCGCCCATCCCCATTCCGTGGAATGTCTTCATCACCCCGATGCCGGACGACGACGGTCGCGACGTGCACCTGAGCATCCCTCAGGACAAGGCCCAGCTGTTCGGTACGCCATCCCGGAACGCGCGTCTGCATGCTCATGCCCCCGAACACACCACCTCGGACTGACGCTCCAGCGACAGGCCGGCCACGCATCGACGCAGGACCAGATCGACACCGACGTCTCTCCGGAGCGAGCTCAGCGGGCAAGGGACCGGTGAAGGCCAAGGAGATCGCGGGGAGCCGGGCCCGGTGACGACGCCGGAGCAGGCCGAGGGGGATGCGGTCGAAGGCCACGTGGCCGGCAGAGCGCCGGTGGTTGCGGCAGACGTCGGAGATGTTCAGCGCCGACCGGTGGTTGCTGCCAACCCGCTCGACTCCTCCGTCTGAGGTCTGCGTCCTGGCCGACCCGGACGAGCGGGCCGAAGGGGCACGCTCGGCGTCTCCCTCGCACTGACCACAACACCGGCCCGGCCACCGTCCGGGCGGCCGTCTGACGCAACCGCACTCCGAACGGACGCGGTCGGTTGGTCGGTCCGTCGGCCCTGAGGTGCACTGAGATCAGCGGCCCCGAATGTGCGGTGGGCCGCGTGCTACCCACGGGGCGGCCGACGATCAAGGAGACCCTCATGAAACGGCACATCAGGACGGCCACGACGTTGGTTGCCGCCCTGGCTGTCGCCGCCGCGGCGGCGGGGTGTTCGAACGGCGGTGACGAGGGCAGCGCAAGCGGCACGGAGACCGGCAACACGCCTGACAGCTTCGAGACAAACGTGGTGCCTGCGGCGACCTCGTCGGCCGGCCCCGCGGTCGACGTCAAGGACGGCACCTACGGCAAGATGCTGGTCGACGAGAAGGGCCGGACCCTCTACCTCTTCGAGAAGGACACGAAGGACAAGTCGAAGTGCAATGACGACTGTGCCAAGGCGTGGCCGCCGTTCACAGTCAAGTCGACACCGACCGCGGGCAAGGGACTGAAGAAGGACCTGCTCAAGACCGCCAAGCGGGACGACGGCTCCGAGCAGGTCACCTACAACGGGCACCCGCTGTACCGGTTCGCAGCCGACAAGAAGGCCGGCGACGCCAACGGGCAGGACGTCGACGCGTTCGGTGCCAAGTGGTTCGTCGTCGACCCCGACGGCAAGAAGATCACCACCAAGCCCAAGACCAACGACGGCGGCTATTGACCTTCAGCCGGTCCGGCCCACCAGTGCTCGGAGGCTCCATGCCGTTCTCGTTCTCCACCGGCGCGGCTCGGCTCGCCGCGGCCACGGCCTGCGCACTTGCTCTGACAACCCTCGCCGGATGTTCGAACGGGGGAGGCAGCGGCGGTAACAGTACGACCGACTCGGCCACCAGTCCCTCCAGGAGTGGTGGGACGCAGGTCACGATCAACGACTTCAAGTTCCAGCCTGCTTCCCTGACCGTCTCTCCCGGGGCGAAGGTCACCGTCGTCAACAACGACACGACCACGCACACCCTGACGGCGTCCAAGGGCGGTTCCTTCGACACCGGGGACATCGCCCCCGGTAAGAGCGCCACCTTCACGGCACCGTCCAAGCCGGGCGACTTCCCTTACTCATGCACGATCCACCCGTTCATGAAAGGCACGCTCACCGTCGAGTGAGCCCGGCAAAGGGTCCGTCCAGCGGCGACAATGGAGACCTGCCATGTCCCCACAGCCCACCGCCCCGCCCACCCGTCGAGGCAGTGCCGGCCACTTCCTGCGGGGCGCCGCTCGAGTGCTCGCCGCGGCCGGTCTCGCCGTGGACGCATACCTGCACGCTCATCTCGCGGAGCGATACGACGTCATCTCGTCGAGTATCAGCCAGGGCACTCTCTTCCGTATAGAGGCGGCCCTCGCGGCGCTGGCCGCGCTGCTCGTCCTTGTCTGGCGCCGGCTTCCGGGGGATCTCTTCGCGGCCTTGGTCGCGGTCGGCGGGCTCGCGCTCCTGCTCGTGTACCGCTACGTGGACGTCGGCGTGCTGGGACCGATCCCCAACATGTACGAACCCGTCTGGTACGGCGAGAAGGAAGCCACCGTAGTGGCCCAGGCCGTCGCCGTGCTCGCCACCCTGTACCTGCTGCTCGTCCGCCCCCAGGGCAGACGCGTGCACTGAGGAGGCGGCTTCTGCGGCTGCCTGGCCTGGTGACATCGCCTGGTGAACGCGCAGCGTACGAGGGGCCTGTCGCGGCCGAGACGTCAGCCGTTGCCGATCAGCCCATGGCCGGTGCCCGGGTCTTTCGCCGCGCCGGGACGCCCATCGTCCGTCACGGTGCCCCGAAGTGAGTGCGGACCGTAGTCCAGAAGCACGGCGGCCCATCGGGTGGCCAAGGCGTGTTTGCGGGTGTTGCTGAGTGCTTCCTGGATGAACGCCCCCATCCGCCGTTCGGAGGTCCCATCGTGGCGCACGCGCCGAAACCGAACCCGCGCGGCACCCTTGGTGAGAACACCACGCCCCCAGTGGGTTCTCACGAGAACGCCGTCCAGATCCCTCGAACCCGCTGGTATCCCGTACCCCCGGGCGGAACTGGCAGCCGGGGCGCAGGTCGGGAACGAAGGCGTCCAGGGCGACGCGACGGAAGCGCTGGCGCTGGACGGAGCGAGATGCTGGACGTCGGCTGTGAAGCGGGGGAGTGGCTCGTAGGTGGGCGCCATATCCGGTGCGGTCGGATACGTCTCTCCGCACGCTTTCAGCCGTGCCTTCCGACGTGCGCGAGGCATGGCCCCAGCCACGTACCGTTCTCGACTTGGCGAGTGATCGCAGGCACACGTCACCGGCAACGTCAACGGGTCAAGGGAAACGAGAGGGGAGCCCGGAGATGGGGCGGGGCCCTCGGGCGCGTGCGCGCACGTCTCGCGCTGCTGATCCGTGCACTCAAGCGCGAGCGCCTGATCTTCCGCGACCTCTCGAAGAAGCCTTCGCCACCGGCGAGCCGCTCAAGCTCAGGCGGCTCTTCGGTATCAGGGGCGCGGCCGCCATGCGGTACGTCGGCGCCGCCCTACCTGGAGCGCACCGCGAAGGTGCCACATGCACGGTGGTAACCAGTCATGCCTGGTCGGTCTGGTTGCTCGTACGGTAACGCCAAGGGGCGAACAGCCGATGGTCGTGCTCTGAGAACGCGTCGAGCGATCCGACCCGCTCGTACGCCTCCTCGGTGCGCGGGTCGCCGCGCCGAGCGAGTGCCCAGGCTGCCTCCAGACGCAGATCCTTGTCCTCCTCGTCGAGGAGTGCGAGGAATGCATCCAGGGTGGGGGTGGTCCGATCGTCAGAGCCGGCGAGGGACTCTGCAGCGTGGCGCCGTACCCAGAGAGAGTCGTCGCGGATCAGCAAGAGCAGGGCGTCCCGAATCGCCGGCTCGAGTCGGTTGTCGGGAGTGAATCGCGGGGCGAACGCCTGGGCTACCGAGGCCCGGACCTCAGGCTCGGCATCGTGAACGAGGCCGAGCAGTGCCGATGTGGCCGCATCGCTGCGGGCGGTACGCTCCCGGCTCACGCAGAACACGGCCTCGCTGCGTACGCTCGGGTCCGAATGGCCGATGTACCGCAGGCCGATGGCCTCCTGCTCCGGATGCCCATGGTCGGTGTAGACGTCCAGAACCGCGGCCAGAACCTGCCCGTCAGGTTCCTCTTGAGCCCAAGACGCCAGGAAGTCGACATCCTGGGCGACGTCCGGTGCGCGGTCCACCGGCACGTAAAGGTTGCGGTGCCATATGACCTGCGCGAGGAAGCGGCGGTAGACGGGATCGGGGTGCTGCCGCAGCGAGGTGAGTTCGGACCACATGCCTGGGCTGCGGCGCTGGCCCAGGTAGAAGGCAGCGGCGAACCAGTTGCTGTCTCCCTCCTGCGAGTGCGGGATGGCGCGTGCCATCAATTCGTCGAGAGGCGGGAACACACCGAACTCCCACTCAAGGTGGGTGAGGATGGCTCCGTGGCCGTTCCGCACAGTGCGTCCGCCGAGGGAGAACTCTTCGATCGTGTCACCGTGAGGGTCGTCGATCTGGCGCTTGGCAGGCGGTTCAGCGGCTCCGGTCCGGCGGCGCAGTTCTTCAACCACGCCCGTCTCGTGCCAGTGGCGGGTCAGGTCGAGCAGTTCTCGCCGGGATGCCTCGGGCAGGCGAAGCCGAGGGGCGTTCCCGAGCACAGCAGAGACCAGCGTGGGGGAGCCCGTATCGACCGCCTGCAGTAAAGGAGTACCGCCGTCCGGAAGCTCTCGGTCCTGGTCGGCGCCCCCATCGACCAGGACCGCAGCGGTGAGGTGATCGAGCCTGGCCACGGCGGTGCAGAGCAGAGGCAGTCCTTCAGAGCCCAACGTGTCCGGTGCTGCGCCCTGCTCCAGACAGGTCCGCACCGTGTCGGTGTCCCCGGCGATCACGGCACTGACCAACCGGCCAGCCAGGTCCAACGACGAATCCGTCAACGCTCCCCCTGATGGTGTGTTCGAAGTGAGCAACGTACCCGAAGCAGCGAGACCATGCCGAGTCCACCCGGTAGCGACGAGGCGCTCGGCTAACAGGGCAGCTGATCTGGGTAGTTGGTGTTCTGGGAGGTTTTTGAGGCTGGCGTCATTTGGTGGTCGTTGCTGGTGATGTGAGTGTTCGTCGTCCGTACCGCAGTGACGTGTTCGACGCCCGCTGGGCCTTGATCGAACCGGTCTTTTCCGCTTGGCGGGCGAGACGGACCGGACCGGCACAGCGGCCCGGGTACATGATCTGAGAGAGGTCGTCAACGCGATCCTCTACGTCAACCTGGCCGACACGCCGTGCGCACATCCGCGCACGAGTGATCTTGAGTTTTCCCCGCCGCTTCAAACCGTACGTGCGTTCTCCCACGTACGGCTTTCGGCATCCTGGCCGGGCTTCTGGCCGGATCCCGCCTCGCCGGTCTGTCGCTGCGCCGCGGCCACACGAAGGGATGCGTGCTCGTCCCGGCACCGGCGTTGTTCGCCTCTGTACCCGTGCTGGCTCCCGGCACCCTGCTCAGGTCGCGGTGGCCGCACTGCCGCTGCTGGTGGCCGGCCCGCTGGACCCGCTTACGCATCCACGGGATGCAGCGACGGCGCTCGCGTCGACCGAACCGCAGCACAGCAGCAGTCCGTGACACGGAGCCCGGCCCCCCTCGGTCACTCAGCGTGCGTGCGGGAGCCTGCCAGCGGAGAATCAGCCTGTGAACCGGTACCAGCAGATGCTCCACCAGGCGTGGGACCGGCTCGCCGCATACGCGCTCATCCGGCGCGCTCGTGACCTGGAGCTGATGCACCGGGCCATGGCCTTTGCCACCTTGGCCCTGGTCACTCTGGCACCGCTGCTGATCGTTGTGGCCGCTGCCGATCCACTGCAACGGGGAGGTTTCGCGGCCTGGCTGGTGGACGGCATGGGTTTGTCGGGACGGTCGGCGGATGTGGTGATGGAGATCATCGGTCCGCCGCGCAAGGTGATCGGCACCACCAGCGTGTGGGGCGGGATCGCGCTGGCCGTCTTCGGAGTGTCGTTCGCGGGCAGCGTGCAGAACGCCTACGAGCGCATCTGGAATCTCTCTCCCGGCCGGTGGCACCGCGTCTGGCGGCAGGCACTGTGGCTGGCCGGGCTGACCGCCTATCTCTATCAGGAAGTGAAGACACAGACCGCGCTGCACGGCTGGCAGCGGATCGCCCTGTCGACGGTGACGGGCGTGTTGTTCTTCTGGTGGGGACAGCACTTCCTCCTGGGCACCCAGGTCCGTTGGCGCGACTTGCTGCCCGGCGCGGTCGCCACCATGATGGCCTTGGGCGGGCTGCGCGCCTTTTCCTATTTCGTCTTCACACCCCTCATCGTGTCCAGCGCGATCAGTTACGGCACTGTCGGCGTCGTGCTCGTGGTGGAGTCCTGGCTCATCGGTGTCGGATTTGTCTTCTACGGAGGCGCCCTGTTCGGTCGATGGTTCTCCGATCACCATTGGCCCGCGCGAGGCGACGCAGCGGCGGCTTGAGGGCAGCCGCAGCGGTGCGTCCGCCGCATGACGGTGACGGGCGTTGAGCGGGCTCACACGGCGGAAGGATCGGCGAGGTCAGCCACCCGTGCCATGGCGTCACCCGGAAGAGCGCCCGCTCATGGGCGACCCGGCGTTCCCGGTTCGGACCGGTTACACAAAGCCGCTCGAGCGCACCGAGCGGGGCGACCTCATTCACGGCGACCTCTGCGATGCGGAGGGCGGCCGCCCGTCGTACGCCATCCGCCCCGCGGCCGGGCAGCGCGGCCTCGACGAAGATCGAGCCGGTCACCGGATGGTCGAGGCCCGAGCGAATCGCCGGAAGGAACAAGCCTGCGTTGGTGTGTGCCACCAAGGTGACGGGGCTGCTGGCCGCGACCTGCCGAAGGCCGTCGCGGACGGCGTCGGCAATACGGGGCCGGAGGGGGGGAGTGAAGCTTCCCGTTGATCCAGGACACCTGGAGACTGGGATGAGCGCCAGCTGTCTCTCTGGGGGCTTCGGGTAAGGCACTTGGCCGTCGATGCCCCGCTCGACGTACCGGTTCAGCGTGGGTAGGCACGTCGCGAGGCCGGCGGCCACGTGGTCGATGCTCGGGCTCTGACGAGCCTCGCTGATTTCGGACACGCCCCAAGGGACCTAAGAAAAGAAACCTACGTAGGGCACGAGCCGGGGTGGCTGGAAGGATCAGGGGCCGTGCGTCCGCCGCCGGTGCCCGGACCGGGTTCCTGGATGCCGCACCGCAACCGCAATGGCTGAAAATGTGTCTTTGGGCGCGTGATGTGTCTTTGGACGCGTGGCCGAAGTTCCGGGGGCGGTGGGTTTCCGGCAGCACGTGCGGCCTTGGGGGGCTGGAATGAACACATGGGCAGTGCCTGGATACATCGAGTCACTGGAGCTCGGATCCGGGGCGAGCGGGCGGGTTGTCCTGGCCGTGCACGCGGAGACCGGCGTTCCGGTCGCGGTGAAGTACCTCAGCGAGTCACTGCGCACCCGGCCGGGCTTCGTATACGAGTTCAGGGCGGAGGCGCGGCTACTCGGCGGCCTCGAGAGCCCGTACATCACCGGGTTGTACGAGTACGTCGAGAGCCCGGACGGCGCCGCCATTGTGATGGAGCTGGTGGACGGTGTCTCGCTGCGGACTCTGCTGGCCGGGCAGGGCCCGCTCGCCCCGGAGGCCGCACTCGTGCTTCTCAAGGGATCGCTGCTCGGTCTGCACGACGCGCACCGCATCGGCGTCGTCCACCGCGACTACAAGCCGGCGAACGTCCTGGTCGTACCGGACGGATCGTCCAAGCTCGTCGACTTCGGGATTGCGGTGGACGCAGGCACCAGCGTCGGCGTGGCGGGAACTCCCGCCTACATGGCCCCGGAGCAGTGGACCGGCGCGCCCGCCTCTCCCGCCGCCGACGTGTACGCGGCCTCGGCCACGTTTTTCGAGTGTCTGACGGGCCACAAGCCTTACGCGGGTGACAATCTCGCCGAACTCGCGCTGCAGCACATCGAGGCGCCCGTCCCCGCCGAGGAGGTTCCGGAGTCGGTGCGGGAGCTGGTGCGGCGGGGTATGGCCAAGAATCCGCAGCAACGGCCCAGAGACGCCCAGGAGTTCGTCACGGAACTGGAGGCGGTGGCTGGCGCAGCCTACGGGCCCGACTGGGAGGAACGCGGCCGCGGCCGGCTCGCCGCGCTGGTCGCACTGCTGCCGCTGCTGCTGCCCTCGGCCCGCAGCGCCCCGCGAACCACCACCGACACCGCACGTACAGTCCTGGGCCGCGAACCAGACCTCGGCTGGGCGCGGTCGTGGCGGCCCGGCAGGCCGGGGATGCTGGTGGCCGGTGCGGCCGTGCTCCTGGCCGTCGTCCTGTCCTACGCCGTCCAGCGCACCCCGGGAGCGGATCCGCAGCAGGTGGCGCAGGCCTTGGCCACCACCAGTGCCCAGCCCGGCCTCGAGTCGGGAGGACCCACCGGCCCGACCGCCTCGGCCGACTCCTCCCCGTCGTCCCCGTCGTCCCCGCTGTCACCCGGCCTGTCGCCCTCGGCCCCGGCGACAGCCGTCACTGGCGAGCCCTCCGCGCCCACCACCACGGCTCCGCCCCCGGCCACCACGACACCCACCGCGACGGCCACCGGGGCGACACCGACGACCGCCGCCCCCACCTCCCCGGCCCCGCCGGCCGTCAAGGACGTCGCGGTGTCGAGCTTCCAGCAGACGGGTCCGACGACCGCCTCGGCCACGATCGACATCACCACGGACGGCACCGGGCCGATCTCCCTCACCGTCTCGTGGTCCACGGGCGACACCGGGCTACAGCTCGGCACCACCCCGGACGGCGTGTCCCAGACGTTCGAACGCAGCGGCGCAACCCAGTACACACTCACCGTCGACCACACCTTCCAGGGGACCGGCTGTTACTGGACGGTGCAGGCGACGACCACGCCGGCCTCCGCCGACGGTGGCGCCTCGCAGCAGCTTCTGACCAGGGGATGTGGCCTCCGATGACCACTCAGGACGACGACCGCACTCCGGCTTCCGCCGAGGCCGCCGAGCCCACCCGGGTGCTCGACCCCGCCGACGACGAGTACAGCGCCACGGTGCTGGCCAGCCACTGGATCCAGAGGCCCGAACCGGAGGCCACCCTCGTCGGGCCACCCTCAACGGAGATCCAGCCGACGCCGCTCGCCCCGTCGGCAGCACCCACACCACGCACACCACCGACGCTGCCCGACCGTTCCGAAGGCACCGTGCTGCGTTTCGGCCCGGGCGTGACGGCGGCCGTCGCGCACCGTACGCACAGCGCGTTGCCCACTGTGCCGCTGCCCCTCGCACCCCCGCGCCGACGCCTGCGAAGACACGCTCTACCGGCGCTCGTTCTCATCGCCGTCGTCGCCTTCCTCGCCTGGCAGCGCCTAGGACCGTCCGTCGCGGCACGCACAGTGGCGGTCACCGCCCGGCCGACGGTTCTGGGATGCGACGACACAGCGGACATCGTCGCCCTCGTCACCACCAACGGCCGGCCAGGCACCCTCTCCTACCGCTGGACCCGAAGCGACGGCACCGCCTCGGGCGTCCTGCGCGAAGTAGTGACCCGGGGCCAGACACAGGCCCGTCTGCACCTGCTGTGGACCTTCCAGGGCAAGGGTCACTACACGGCACAGGCCGAACTGCGCCTCCTCTCGCCCACTCACCGCTCGGCGACCACCCGCTTCACGTACGCCTGCCCCTGACCGGCCGGTCAGGGGCAGTTCTTTGCCGCCCCAGATGGCCGTGGACGCCCCCGGGGCGGAGGTCGCCTTCGCGTGCCTGGCGGTGACCGAGCAGCAGATCGAGGAACACCGGTTGCCGACCGCACCCACCAAAGACACCGACAACCGCTCGTTCCCGGCACGAGCCCAGCCACCGATGGCCGTCGTGCACTCGAACGGAGCCCCTGTGGCCCTCGGGCGGGCCTTCGTAGTCGTCCAGACCGGTGAGCAGCAGACTGCCTGTTCCGGGGAACTGTCCTGAGCTCTCCGCGTCCTCCAGCCACCAAGGTTCGAGTCCCTCGTCGTCCGGCACCAGCCACACTCGGCTGCCTACCCAGTCCCGCACCTCGCCGTCTACCAGGACCCAGTCGAGCAGTTCGTACGTCCCACGCCGGGGTTCCCCGAACAGCCCCTCTGCCTCGTCGCAGACTCCCCAGGCATGGCCATGCTCGGTCTCCGTCAGCGTGTACCGCGTGGGCCCGCGATGGTTCGCGTCCTCCTGCACGGAGGGAATCATGCCCGGACCAGGCTTTCGCGGCGAACTCTTTCCCTGTGGCGGGTCACGATCTCTCACGGCTGAACACCCGAGTTGGCCATAAGCGACCAAGTTCCCTCGGTTCTGGCGGGTCACGTGACGTTCGCTGCCCTTGCACGCGTCGCGACGCGCAGGACTATGTGTGATCAGGGAGGGTGATCGACGTGCTTGTCGCAGGGGGTTGAGGGCCTTTTTCCGCACCTGAGCGCAGTGGCCGTCGATCGGGTGGGGTCCGATGGTGTGTCCGCGAGGTTGTCCGGACGCCGTCATCAACGGGCTGACCCTGGACACAACCCAGGTGCTGTCGAGGGTGCCGTGACGCGCTTCAAGGCCCTCAAACGCCAGCACTACGGGCGAGCCAACTCCGGCCTCCTCAGACTTCGGATACTGCTGACGCCTTGACCACGTCACGTGATCGTCGGTGGTGCGTACGTCCTGTTCGATTCGGAGTAGGTCGAGACCGAGGCTCTTCGCTGTCTTCGCCGGAGTCGACATCCGCGCAGGCCCGCTCCGCTCTTCGCATAAGCTGAGCCACGCCCGTGTCCTGGACAGGAAGCGTGAGATGAGCGACGACATACGAGCCCTCGCAGAGCGCATGTATGAGGCATTCAATGCCCGTGACCTCGCCGTGGCAGAGGCGATCTTCTCGGCCGACTTCGTGAGCCATCCGTTGGGAACCGTTGGCGTCGACAGCGTTGTGAAGGCGTGGAGCGGGCTCCACGCCATGTTCCCAAACATCCAGGTCGTCGTCGAGGACATGCTCGTCGATGCAGATAAAGCCGCAGTCCGCACGAGCCTGCACGGCATCACGGGGGGAGTTGAGGAACAGGCTCCCCCCGCGATGATGGAGATCTTCCGGGTGCGGGACGGGCGCATTGCCGAGCTGTGGGGCCTGTCTTCACTCAGCCGCCCCGGGCGCTGAGTTCAACGTTCAGCCTCCCTGGGAACGGTGCGCGGGGACCGGCGACGGGGCTGGTGAACGTCAGCGGTCCGTTCTCAGCAGGGGACTCAAGTCCGGGTGGACTCGCCCGGGGGTGATAGTCGTCATGGTGTATTCCGCGACGCCGTTGAGGACGAAGGGGTCCTGCGCCGCGATCTGTTCAATGGCCGCGCGGTCGGAGCCGCGTGCGATGATCACGCCGCCGATCGAGGTGGGGACGGTCTGGCCGGAGACCAGGAAGGTGCCGTCCTTGTGGTGTCGTTCCAGATAAGAGACGTGGTCGCGGACGAAGGGTTCCGCCTCCTGTTCCGGGGCCGTGTAGTGCAGTGACAGCAGATGCAGCATGATCCTCTCCAGCTTCGCAGTGGCCGAAGAGGATCATGTCACCGCGTCCGGTCCGGGCGGGAGTTGCCTGGACCGGACGGAGGACGCCGACTGGCTAGTAATACTTCGTTAGGTTCGGGGCTGTCTGTGGCCGATCCGGAGGCTGAGCAGGGGGCGCCCGCAGGTGGTGCAGGTACCCCGGTCCAGCACCTCAGCAGGTCCTGCAGGACATTGAGGACCTGGTAGAGGGTCAGGCCGGTGTGCGGACTTTTGGGTCGAGCCGCCTGAGGGTGAGAAAAGCCTGGGCGGTGGTGGCGAGGGTGACGTGGTGGTGCCAACCGCGCCAGGTGCGGCCCTCGAAGTGGTCCAGTCCCAGACCATGCTTGAGTTCGCGGTAATCGTGCTCGATCCGCCAGCGGATCTTGGCCCACCGCACCAGGTCAGCGGCAAGTGTGGTGGCGGGCAGGTTCGATATCCAGTAGTCCGTCGGAGTGGCCTGGCCGTCCGGCCATTTGACGAGGAGGGTCTGGGCGGGCAGGAGCCGTCCCACCGGTTGCGGCCGCCGCCCGCCTCCTGGGCTCTGCGGCCAGGGACTGCTTGCCCGCGGGCCGCACCATCAGCACCGCGAACCGTGAAGTCATCGCGCCTTTGGTGCCCTGCCTCAAGGTCACCTCGGTGAACCGCTCCGCACCCGCCTGCGCCCCCGCCTCCGCTGCGAGGACGCAGAGGCTCGCGGTGGGGTGCGGTAGCGGGGAAGGGGGGGAGGCCCGAGTTCCGCCATAAGCAGGCTTATGCGGCTCGGCATCCTCCAGGTGGGCGGCTTCCTTCCCGGTCAGGGCCAGGAAATGGACCCCCCAACCTCGATCGCGTACTGATTCGCAAGGGGGTGGAGGTTGTTTCGGATTCGTCGCCAATGCCCTGTACTACGGCGGCGGTTGCACGCTGGAGCTGACAGCATCGATGTGGCCGTGCGCGACCGCAGCGCGTACGCGCACCTGCGACCTGAACGCCGACACCGGAGGATCCGGCTCCAGCCCCGGTCATCCACCGCATGGGTGGGCCGTCTGATGGAAGGGCAAGCTGACCCTGGCCAAGAATCCGGCGCACAGTCCCGTCCAACTGCAGGCCGAAGCAGAGGAGCAGGAACAGTGTCGAGTACCACCCCAACCTCGGATCCGTCACAGGCCGGTCAGCCCGACCCACACATCGACAGCGCCCTTTCTCTTTTGCGTGTGGAGGTGGCACGTACCGACAGCAAAGCATCTCTGCTGCTGGCTCTGACCGGTGCCGCGCTAGCCGTACTTGTCTCCCAAAGTGCCGACGGGCATCTCCCAGTACCCGCTGCGGCGGTGGGCGGGATCGGTGCGGTCGCACTGCTGGCTGCCACAGTGGTGCTGCTCCTTGCCGTCCGTCCTCAATTAGGCGGTCCGGGGTGGCCACGGTGGGCGAATCTGTCTGACGACGAGCTTCGGGACGAGCTGGCCGCAGGCCAGCACCTGACCTTGGTCAAGGCGCTCGCTGCCTCTGTGCGGGCAAAGTATGCCCGGATTCGTCTCGCGGTCGACCTGCTGTTGGCCGGACTGGGATTCCTTGCTGCCGCGGCCGTGCTCACCGCCATGAATCCTTGATCGCTGATTCATACCGATGGCCATGGGATGTGCCTGCCCCCTCACGAGGCGGCCGAGGGGAAGAAGTTGCTGCATCAGCGGGGGCTGGAGGTCGAACTGTCAGCCCAAGTCCAGGCGGCGGAAGCCTGGGCCGCGGAACCGGCGCAGCAGGCGACATCATGTTCACAGTCGCCCTCCGCCACTACGCGGGCAGCGACGTGCTTCCCGCCTTGCCCCTTCGGAGGACGGATTCCAGCGCGGCCCGGTCAGCCCGGTGCCGACTGCTCCCGCGTAGCCGACGGGCAATGATGGCCGCAGCCGATCGCGGTGCGAGCGTGCAGGGGGCAGGCGGTCTTCAGGGGCCGCAGGGCTGTGCGGAGCAGCTCGGGCACGGCGTCGGACGGCACGACGTGCATGGCCACGTAGGTGAGGACGAGGGTCACGAGTGCCGCGAGAGCGACCCCTGACGATGCCGGTGACATCGGCTGTTCGGCTGCCTGCCGCCTGGCCTACGCCTTCCAGTGCCTCGCCCGCTGCTACGAACGCCGCGCTCCCGTCATCGACGCGCGACAGCCCCCCGGGGCACAAAGCTTGACCCTGGAGAGGATGCCACTGCGGCAACTCCGCGGCCGGCGAACATACGTAGCCGATTGCAGTAGTTCTACTGATGTCTTCAACGTCCGCTTAGGGGAGGGTCTTGATCGAGGATGAACCGTGCGCGACCGGTAGAGCCACTGAGTACAGGTCGGGATGATGACGTTGCTGGAGTCTGCGGGAGACCGGGTACGGTGGCTGGTCCGCGCCGTCACCCCAACGGGACGTAACCGGCCGGCTCGGTATGCCGCCGCTCCGGTCACAGCCTTGCTGGCGGCCGTCGCGCTGCTGACGGCCGGCTGCTCGGGCGACGGAGACGGCACCGACGCATCGGCCGCCACGCCCTCCGTGCCCGGCACTGCCACCGCTGCCCCGACCACCCCGTCGGCCACGCCCTCCCCGCCCTACCCGACCAACGCCAAGGGCTGCCACCCCAACGGGGAGTGGACGACGGAACAGGCCGTGGACTGGGTACGAATGCAGGCCGACACCCCCGCCGCAGGCGTCTACACCTCCAAGGACCCGGTCACGATCGATGAGAGCGTGGAGGGCTACTCCGGCCCGCTGTGCAAAACGGTCACCGTTCAGGTGGAGTTCTGGAAGCTCACCTACGGCTCGGCGGGCGCCGGAGAGTACACGACCAGCGCCACGGGGGCCCCGCCGGACTACTACTTCGACATGGACTCCGTGAAGCGGACCGAGCTGCGCGTCGACGGACGCAAGGAGCACCTCGTGAAAACGCCGGAGAGGCTCTACGCCGGGGACCGCAGCGTCTGCGTGGGGGCCCTGGTCGCGGTGTACGTCGGCAGGCCCCTCCAGAGCAAGGAACTGCCCGAGCAGATCAGCACCGGGTCCGGGGGCCTCAGCATCGCCGGCGGGGACGTGGGATTCAGGACCGAGCGGGTGGCCGAGTACGAGCTGTCGCCTCCAGCGGCGCCGCACGTCTGCAGCCCCGAGGGCAAGCCCACCGCCGACCCGTACGACGTGCCCGACACCACGGGTGTGCCCGACCCGCTGTACCCGACGCCGACGTTCAGCTTCGACGTGGACGACGTCCTGCGCTCCCCGAGTTACGGAGATTGAGCATGTCGGGACCCGGCGACCGACGGGGCCGTGGGTTCACGGAATAGCTGGTGGGGGAAGGACTGACCGATTATCGGGACGGTCCCACAGGTATCTGATACAGGGAGGATGCTATGAGTAAGCGGGAATTGGGGCCGTATCCAGGTCTGAGATATGCGCACATGGTGTCCAAGGACGTCCACAGCAGCCATGTCGTCCGCCAGTTTGCTCTCTATCCGATCGGCATCGAGCGGCCGGAGAAGGGCCGGCGGGTGGAGGTGCTGGAATGCGGGAGCTGCCGGAAGCCGCTGAAGTTCAAGGTGCTCAGTGTCGCGGCGACCAGGAGCCGCCGGTGGGTGTGGCTGGTGCTGGGCCTGGCCGGGGTAGCGGCGGCGCTCGGGTTCGGGGTGGCGATCTTCAAGGTCGGCGGGCAAGTGGTCGAGGAGGGGGCCGCCAACCCGGTGGGCTCGCTGGCGCTGGGCTTCCTCGCCGGGTTCCTTGCCGCGACCTTCGGCCTGAGCTACTGGCGGTATGAGGACGGGGTGCGCGGGCCTGGCTCGCCGCTGATGTCGTTCGGTGGGCACGCTCTCCGGTGGCCGCGCAGCTAGGGGGTGTCCTGGCGATCATGAGCGGAGCCAGATGACGAGTGCGGCCGAGGTAGACATAGCCGCGCTTGTCGAACCTGGTCGCAACCGCGCGGAAAGCCTTCAACTTGTTGATCGCCTGTTCGACGGTGTTGCGCTTCTTGTAGCGGTCCTTGTCGAAACCAGGCGGCCGACCGCCGGCGCTGCTGCGCCGGGCCCTGTTGGCGGCCTGGTCGGCTTTCTCCGGGATGACGTGCCGGATTTCTCGTCTGCGCAGGTAGCGGCGGGTTGGGCGGTTGCTGTAGCCCTTGTCTGCGCTGACGCTGTCCGGGCTTCGTATGAGGCCTGCGAGTGGCGAGCCTCGGCACGCGGATCTTGTCCATAACCGGCTCGAACTGGGTGCAGTCGGCGCACTGCCCGGGCGTTATGACCAGCGAGAGTGCCCGGCAGCGGCCGTCCGCACTCAGGTGGATCTTAGTGGTGAACCCGCCGCGTGAGCGGCCGAGCGCCTCACCTCCTGCACCACCTCCGCCAGCCGGTCGATCAGTTCCGCCCGGATCCGAGCGGCTTTGACCGCCCAGGCGAAGCCCCTTTTGACAGCGGGCGGCCGAGCCTGCCAGGCGCCAGCGGCGTGGTGGTGCGCGCGCACGGATGTCGAGTCGACCGAGATGTCCCGGTCAATCTCGCCGACCGCGTCTGCCTCGGCCTGGACACGCTGGAGGAGCGCCATTTCCACTGACCATCCGTCAAATCACCTCTGTGTTCCACAGTCCCATCAACGACCGGACTGATCGTCGGGACATCTTCCAGTCTCTGGCGATGCTCGGCGCCGACCGCTGAATACGGTGGAGGGGCCGGTTGAATGAGAGGACGCGAAGAAGTGGATGTGTATGAGGCCGTGGACAGTCGCCGGGCCGTACGGGCGTTCAGCGATGAGCCGGTGCCCAGGGAGGTACTCGAACGAGTGCTGACCGCAGCGACGCGGGCTCCGTCCAGTGGGAACCTCCAACCGTGGCATGTGTATGTCGTGACTGGCGAACCCTTGGCCGAACTGAAGAAACACGCAACCGCCAGGGCACTGGCGGGAGACCCGGGTGATGAGCGGGAGTACCCGATGTACCCGGACGAACTGACCTCGCCGTATCTGGACCGCTTCTCCGCCGCGGCCGCCCAGCGGTACAAAGCACTGGGAATCGAGCGCGACGACCCCGACCGGCCCCAGAAGATCGCCGCCTTCAACTCGGAGGCGTTCGGGGCGCCGGTCGTCCTTTTCTGCTACCTCGACCGGACGATGGGGCCCGGACAGTGGGGTGACGCGGGGATGTACCTGCAGACGGTCATGCTGTTGCTGAGGGCGGAAGGACTGCACAGCTGCCCCCAGGTGATGTGGACCATGTACCGCAAGACTGTCAGCCAGATAGTCGGAGCCGATGACGGGCTCGTGCTCTTCTGCGGCATCTCAATGGGATTTGAGAAGGAAGGCGCGTCAAGGCTACGTACCGGGCGGGCGGCCACGACGGAAACGGTGCGCTTCATCGGAGTGTGACCGCTGACAGCCGAGATCGACAGGACACTGCCTAGTGCTCTGACCGGGAACGTTCGCCGGGTACGCGTGAGATGCTGTGACCGCTTGTCGCCCCGTCGTCGATGCTCGTGGGCTCGTTCACATCGGCGGACGCAAGTACATCGGCGTTGGGGTCTCGCAGTAAATGAACTGGACCTGCGGCTTACGCATTCGCCAGCCGGTCGGGGCTGGTGGTCAGGCTCCAGGTGCCGTGACAGTGCACCGCGATCCATGCCGGTTTGGCAGGCATGATCAGCTCGCCGTCCTTGACCGCCCGATGGCCGCGAAACAGCTGCTCCACAGCTTGGAACCGGGAATTCAGTTGCTCGATGACGACTTCTCCTCTGCGACTGTCGCGGGTGAGGCGGGCGGTGACCCTGCTACCGGTGTAACGGACGACGTCCCAGCCGTCACCGCTGATCGAAGTCGTGAACTCCCGGCAAATGTCCGGAGACTCCAGCCACACATGCCAGTAGGGAATCCTGTCCACGTCGAAATCCAGCGGATCGAACGGTGCTCCCGCAACAGCGTCGTTCGAGATGCGGAACCGAGCCGATTCCTCGCCAGCGTCGACCATCGGGACCGGCAGCCGTGCGGTGAAGTCGCCGCCGGCCTTGAGGAGCACGTCGCGGGGGCGGATGGGTCCACCTCCGTGGCGCAGTCGCTGCAGCCTGGTTGACAGGCGGTTGCTGTAGGAGACGGCCCGGACGACGAGCACCGCGGGGGTGGCGGGGTTCCAGTCGATCTCGAACTCCTTCGGTCCGGGACTCTCAAGGTGTACGCCCCTGCTCTGTGCTGGCCGGTCGGCCGGCTCGGTACGCATGGTCCGGTCCCGGCTGTGCCTGCCGCCTTGTTCGTCCCGTCCAGCCGGCCCCTTCTTCTGCCGGGTGAGTCGGGCTCGTTCGAGCTGCTGCCCTTGCCTTGCCTTTTCACCAGCGATCGGCACGTCGCCGTCCTGCAGCCGTACCGCGTCTGCTGCGCATACCGGGATCGTTCGGGCCGCGCCACCCGGTGGGGCCCACAGAATCTCGGTGACGGAGGGACCGTGTCTGGTATCGAAGAAGCAGGACGGGGCAGACCGTCGCGCCGGTCGGCCCTGCCTGCGGGCGTCAAGGTCTGCCAGTGCCCGACGCCCCTCGGCCAGAGCCTGCCGCACGGCAACGTCCGCCTCAGCTGCGGTGCGGGCGGCGGCCAGGACGCTCTTCGCTGCTTCGTATGCGTCGAGCGCCGAGGCGTAGGCGACCAGCAAAGCCTCGTCATGCTCTGGCTTCGGCACGAAGTCGTATGCGGCCAGCGCCTCGCCGAAGCGCGTTATTTCCGCTTCCAGTTCGGCCTCGCCCCGAGCAGGCGTGGATGTCATATCCGCAGAGTAATGCTGTGACCAGGAGAGTCCGATGGCTGCGGTAGCCAGGCAGCTGCTCGTTGCGCTCTGCCGCCCCGGCGGATGCCTTTCTCGCTGCGGATGCGGGCGCGTTCCTTGCGCTGGGCGGTGAGTACGTCGGGATGACGGGCATGGGCGTTGCGCCAGCGCAGGTAGCGGTGCAGGGCCCTGCTGCGCGGCTACGTGCGGCGCGGATCGACTTCAGCGCGGCCAGGGTGTTGGCGGTGCCCTTGCGGCGACGGTTGACGCCCCACAGACGGTCGTTGCCGGCGGAGTAGCAGCCGTGGAAGTAGGTGACGCCGTGGGTGCGGCGGTAGGTCGCCGGCAGGCGGTTAGGCTTGCCCTGCTTCGCCCCGCAGGAGCCTGCGGTGGGCCTGATGCCCAGGGGCCCGAACTCGTCGAAGGCGAAGACTCGGTCCGGGAAGTGCTCCAGGACGTGCTCGATGCGGTCGAGCTTGGCGTCACGCTCGGGGTCGGGTGACTCCTTCCACGTCTTGGTGCGCTGGAAGGTGATGCCGCGGCTCACGAGCAGGCATCGTAAGGCTTTGCGGCCGATGCGGATGACGTGTCCG
This sequence comes from Streptomyces sp. NPDC005263, assembly GCF_042872365.1. NCBI lineage: Bacteria > Bacillati > Actinomycetota > Actinomycetes > Kitasatosporales > Streptomycetaceae > Streptomyces > Streptomyces sp. NPDC005263. The sequence goes on from NZ_JBIAKJ010000015.1 coordinate 41,417, forward strand.
GGGACACGGCGCAGACAGGCGGCGAGTTTGTGGATGGACCAGCGGGTGAAGGGCCGGCCGAGCTTGGTGGGGCGGGTGGTGGACGTCTGGATGACGAAGCCCTCGTCGTCAGGGCTGAGCAGGCGGGGACGGCCTCCCGCCCACTGAGGGTCCAGGCAGGCCAGGCCGATCTTGTTGAACCGGTGGATCGCATTCCGCACCGTGTCTTCGTCAGCCTGGACCAGCTGGGCGATCGTCGGAACGCGGTTCCCGCCAGCAGAGGCCAGCAGCATCATCGCCCGCCGGTAGCGCACCGAACTGGTACTGCGAGATGCCTGACCTGCGAACCAGACACCACCGCAGGACCAAACGCGCGCGATCCGGCGTACGCACTGAGTGGTCCTCAGTCCTGGGAGGGGAAGTCCAGGGCGGTCCCGTACAGGCGGGACACCCGGATCAGGATCACCACGCGCCGGTCGGGCAGCGGCTGCTCGCCGGGGGCCGCCCCGTCTGCCGGGTCCACTATCTCCGCCTCGCCCTCCGCCACGGCGAACGACCAGACGTCCGGACCGCTGACGTGCAGTGAGGTGTGCGGGTCGCGGCGCAGCTGGCGGACCTTGAGGCGGTCGGCGGTGGAGGAGACGCGCAGGACGCGCTCCTCGGCGTTCCAGTCGTAGAGGACGGTCGACAGGTGCGGATGGCCGGTGCTCCGGACGCTCGCGAGTACGCCGAACTGCTGCTGCCCCAGCAGCTGGGAGAGCTCCTGGTCGGTGAGCACCCGGGGGGCCGGGCCGTCGTTCTCGGTGGTGCCGGTGGTGGTTGCGGTGGTGGTGTTCTCGCTCACGGGGGTCAGCCTCTCAGCGGTCGGGGTCTGGGGTGGCTACAGATGACGGGTCAGAGGACTGCGGCCTGGGTGTGAGCCTGCGTGTCGGCGGCCGTCTCCTCGGCGGCGGCCCGGCGTTCGGGGCGGCGCAGCATCGTGAAGGCGACGCCGAAGGCGATGACGAGGAGCCCCGCGCCCACCGCGAAGGCGAGCCGGTAGCCCCCGGTCAGCGCCTCGGCCGCCGGCCGGCCACCCGCCGCGAGGCTCTGGGTGCGGGAGGCGGCCAGGGTGGACAGAACCGCGACGCCCAGTGCCATGCCGATCTGCTGGGTGGTGTTGAACAGGCCTGACGCGAGACCGGCGTCCTCCTCGTTCGCGCCGGACATGCCGAGTGCGGTCAGCGCCGGCAGCGCGAGACCGAAGCCGCCGGCGAGCAGCATGACCGGGAGGAGGTCGACGGCGTAACTGGCTTGCACGGGGACGCGGGACAGGAGGGCGAGGACGCCGATCAGGAGCACGATGCCCGCCAGCAGGACGTTGCGCTCACCGAAGCGGGCGTTGAGACGGGCGGAGACCCCCAGGGAGACGGCACCGATGACGGCGGCTGCCGGGAGCATCGCGAGACCGGTCCCGGCGGCGCCGTATCCGAGCACCTTCTGGAGGTACAGGGCGACGAGGATCTGGAAGGAAAACAGCGCGGCAACCATCAGGATCTGGACCAGGTTGGCGGCCGAGACGCTGCGGGAGCGGAAGATCCGCAGCGGCATCAGGGGGTGCCTCGCGGTGGTCTGACGGACGAGGAACGCGGCGAGCAGTACGGCGGCGAGGGCGCCGAAGCCCAGGGTGCGGCCCGAGGTCCAGCCGTACTCCTCGACCTTGACGACGGTGTAGATGCCGAGCATCAGACCGGCGGTGACCAGAACCGCGCCGAATACGTCCGCGCCCGCTCCGAGGCCCAGACCGACGTCACGGGGCAGGACGTGTACGGCGATCGCGAGGACGGCGATGCCGATCGGCAGGTTGATGAAGAAGATCCAGTGCCAGTTGAGCGCGTCGGTGAGTACGCCGCCGAGGACCTGGCCGATGGACGCGCCCGCCGCGCCGGTGAAGCTGAAGACGGCGATGGCCCTGGCGCGCTCCCTCGGCTCGGTGAACAGCGTCACGAGGATGCCCAGGCCGACGGCGGAGGCCATCGCGCTGCCGATGCCCTGGAGGAAGCGGGCGGCGATCAGCAGGGCGGGCGAGGTGGCCGCGCCGGCCAGCAGCGAGGCGGCGGTGAAGGCGGCGGTGCCGGCCAGGAACATGCGCCTGCGGCCGATCAGGTCGCCGAGGCGGCCGGCCAGCAGGAGCAGGCTGCCGAATGCGATGAGGTAGGCGTTGACCACCCAGCTGAGGCCGGCGGGGGTGAACCCCAGGTCGTCCTGGATGGCCGGCATCGCCACGGTGACGATGGAGCCGTCGAGGACGACCATCAGCAGCCCGGTCGCGATGGCTCCGAGGGCGAGCCTGCGTGAGCGCGGGGCGGCGGGTATGGGCGCGGGGCCGGATGCGGCAACCATGCGGTCTCTCCTGTCAGTTGGGGCGACAAGAGAGACCGTAGCAGATGGTTTCGTTGTAGACTATTTTTTTCGGTCTTACTTGGCCGTGCTCCCCACCTACCTCGACTGGCGCGCTCGGCGGGCGGCGCGCGGGGCCTCGACGGGGTTCGCCAGACTGTCGTCGACCATGCGCTTCAGGGCCCGCAGGAGCGCCTCCCTGTCCCCACCGGGAAGTGCGGCCAGGGCGTCGCGATGCACGCGGTCGACGATCTCCTGACTCCGCACGGCGACGCGGGCACCCTCGTCGGTGACGGCGATGATGCGGGCCCGCCGGTCCGTGCTGGAGGGACGGCGCTCGGCCAGCCCTGCCTGCTCCAGGGCGTCCACCGTCACCACCATCGTGGTCTTGTCCATGTCGCCGATCTCAGCGAGCTGGATCTGGGTGCGCTCCTCCTCCAGGGCGTGGACGAGCACGCAGTGCATACGAGCGGTGAGGCCGATCTCCGCGAGAGCGGCGGACATCTTGCTCCGCAGGACGTGACTGGTGTGATCGAGGAGGAACGAGAGGTCCGGTTCGGTGCGCGCGGGCGTCATGGCGGTCATGGCTGCCAGCGTAAGGCAAATCGATCCGATACGGATTATCCAGAAGAGACCTTAACGCAATCCCGCGCTGATCGACGCCCACCCGCATGGGCCGGCGGCTCGCCGTCGACGTAGCCGTCGACGCGGTGTGAGATCGAGGACACGAAGCCACAGGTTGTCAGTGGCGTACGACAGGATGTGCGAGGGCATCAACTGTCGTGGGGGCGTGAGGATATGACGACGGAACGGACACCGCTGGTCGGCAGAGAGGCGGAACTCGCGCGGCTCGACCGGCTGCTGGCGGAACTGGTGGAGGACGTGCCCGGCCGCCCGACGGTGCTGGACGTCGGCGGTGAGGCGGGCATCGGCAAGAGCCGGCTGGTCCACGAGCTGTGTCTGGCCGCGACGCGGCGCGGGGCGGCGGTGCTGCGCGGCCGGGCGACGGAGTACGAACGTCACATCCCGTTCCAGCCGTTCACCGACGCCTTCTCCGACCTCGCCCCGGAGGCCGTCGAATCCTTCCCGGAGGCTGCCGAGGTCGCCCCGGTGCTCAGCGGCGCTCCCCGCAGCACGGACCGCTTCCACCTGCACCGGGCCACCGCCGCTTTGTTGACCCACGCCGCGGCGTCTCCGCTGGTCGTGGTCCTGGACGACATGCACTGGGCGGACCCCGCGTCGCTGGAACTCCTCGACCATCTCGTACGGCACCCCGTGCGCGCCCGCGTCCTGCTGGTCCTCGCCCGCCGCGACCGGCAGAGCCCCGCGCCGCTTACCGCGACCCTCACCCGCGGCACGGACACCGGCACGGTACGGCGGACGGTCCTCGGCCCGCTCAACGAGCGGGACTGCCTCGAACTGCTCACCCCTGACCTGGCCCGCGACCAGGCCGTACGGCTCTTCACAGCGAGCGAAGGCAACCCGCTGTACCTGCTGACCCTGCTCCAGGCGCACCGCGAGGGCGCCTCGGTGAGCCGACTGTCCACGACCGGCCTCGGGGCGCTGCTGCTCGACGAACTGACCCCGCTGACGCCCTCGCAGGGCCGGCTCGTCCAAGTGGTGGCAACACTGGGCGACCACGCCACGCTCGCGTTGCTCGGCCCGGTGACCGGCCATAACCCGGGGCAACTGGCCGACGATCTCGCCGTACTGACCGGGCGCGACCTGCTGCGCACCGGCACGCACGGGCGGATCGCGCTGCGTCACCCCGTGCTGCGCAGCCTCGTCCGCGACGGCACCGACCCCTGGCAGCGCACGGAGATCCACCGGCTCGTCGGCGCCGAACTCGCCCGTACCGGCGCCCCGTTGGCCGGGCGGGCACACCACGCCGAGCAGTCGCTGTCCGGCTGGGACCCGCAGGCGGCGGCGGTGCTGGACGAGGCCGCCGAGCAGGCCGCGCAGACGGCGCCCGCGAGCAGCGCGCACTGGCTTGAGGTGGTGCTGCGGCAACTGCCGCATACGCCGGAACACGCGGCCAGACGGCGCGAGTTGATGCTGCGGCGGGCCCGGGCGCTGGGCGTCGGCGGCCGGCTCCGGGAGAGCCGGGACCTGTTGCACCAGGTGATCGCCCTGCCCGACCCGGGCGACGGGACGGGGTCGCGGGCGTCTGCTGTCGTGCTGTGCGCCGTCATGGAGCGCCATCTGGGGCGTTACTCGGAGGCGGTCGCCCTGCTTCGCCGCGAGTTGCACCGCACTGATCCCGCGCCGTCGCTCGCCGACCAGGTGGCGCTGGGCCTGGAGCTGGGCTCCTCGGCCCCGCACGACACCTCGTACCCGGCGGTGCGCTCCGAGGTGGCACACACCCTGGAGGTGGCCCGCTCCCTCGGGGACGAGACGGGGGTGGCGGGTGCGCTGAGCGTCGCTGCGCTGGGGGAGGCGTACGAGGGGGAGACGGCCGCGGCGGACGACTTCACCCGCCGGGCGGCCGCCCTCGTGGACTCGCTGCCGGACGGCGATCTGACCGGCCTGTGCGAGCCGCTGGTACGGCTGGCCTGGGCGGAGGCGTTCCTGGAGCGCTTTGCCGACGCCGAGCGACACGCCGATCGCGGCCTGGCCATTGCCCGCCGCACCGGCCAGATCTACCTCCTGCCCCACCTTCTCCTGTGCAAGACACACGTGCGCACCCAGACCTGCCGGCTCGCGTCGGCGGTGGAACTGTCCGAGGAGGCCGAGGACATCGCCCGCGGCATCGGCAGTGACGAACTGCTCGCCTTCGTCCTCGCCACCAGGGCTCACGCCCTGGTCGACGCCTGCCCACCCGGCGATCCGCGGCCACTGGCCACCGCCGAGGAGGCGGTGGCCGCGGCGGGTCTGGGCGTCAACTGGTGGGCGTCCATCGCTTGGTGTGTGCTCGGCTACGCGGCGCTCACTGCCGGCGACCCGGCTCGTGCCCGGGAGGCGGTTCTGCGTGCCGGCGGCCCCGGCCTGCGGCGGATGCAGCCCTCCATGCGTCCGCTGTTCCTGGAGGTCCTGGTGACCGCCGCCGTCACCATGGGTGACCTGGACGCGGCGAAGGGCTGGGCCGAGCGGGCCCGCGAGGAGGCCGAGCGGCTCGGTCTGCCCGTGCAGCGCGCCTCTGCCATGCGCAGCGCCGCGCAGATACGTCTCGGTCTCGGTGACGACAAGGCGGCGGCGGACCTGTTCGTGGCGGCAGCCGATGAGAGCGCCCGCAGCGGAGGGGTGTTCTGGGAGGCGTTCTCCCTGCTCTTCGGCGCCTCCCTGTCGGCGGCGGACCCGGGCGGCTCGCGGCGCGGGCAGGCGGCTTGGCACCGGGGGCGGCGGCTCGCCGTGGCCGGGGGCTGCGGGATGCTGGCCGGTCTTGCCGAGGCGGTTGGCCCGATGCTGGCCGCCGCCGCTGACGGGCCCGAGCGCCGCCTCGCCGAACTGACCGCCCGCGAACGGGAGATCGCCGGCCTCGTCGCCGACGGCCTCACCAGCCCGGCCATCGCCGAACGACTCTGCCTGAGCCGCCGCACGGTCGAGACCCACATCTCCCGGGTCTACCGCAAGACGGGAGTCTCATCGCGGGCAGCTCTGGCGGGCCTGATGGCGGGGCGCACGCCGAGGCCTTCCTTGGGAGGATGAGCCACGCATGGTTCGAGCTGCCGATACCGGGGGTCCAGTGCATCAGCCACAAGTCACAAGTCAGCAAGCAGCTGCCCCGCCCGAACTTCGGCCGGAAGCCAGTCCGCACTCGAGGGGGGGAGTTACTCGCTCCACTCATACCGCGGGCCGTGACGGGTCGGCGGCGTGTGTCGGACCGGCAGGTCCTCAACGGGATGGTCTACAAGATGCGGACTGGGATCTCCTGGCGTGACCTGCCGGAGCGCTACGGGCCGTGGAAGACGGTCTACCGGCCTACCGCAGGGATCACCACACCTCACCACCTCCGCCAACAACCTGAAGAGATCAGTAGGGACGCGAAGGTAGGTCTCGCAGTCCCCGGTTGAACGTGACCTGGCAGCCAACGTCGGACTGACCGACACTCGTATCACCGTACGAACGGAAGGGGGCAGTGATGGAGGACCGGAACGCGCTCGGTGAGTTCCTGCGCTCGCGCCGCGGGCGGCTGCGCCCCCGGGACGTGGGCCTGGCCCCCAGCGGGCGTCGCCGCACTCCTGGCCTGCGACGCGAAGAGGTCGCGCTGCTGGCCGCCCTCTCCGCCGATTACTACTCCCGCCTGGAGCAGGGACGGGTGAAGACCCCCTCGGAGGCGGCTCTGGCGAGTCTGGCCCGGGCGATGCGTCTGAGCAGCGAGGAACAGCAGCACCTGTTCCGTCTGGCCGGTCAGCGACCGCCTGAGCCGCACTCTCCGTTGGCCCATGTCGATCCGGCGATGCAATATTTGCTCGACGTGCTGGACAGCACCCCGGCGCAGGTCTGCGACGACCTGCTGACGGTCGTGGCGCAGAACCGGGCCGCGGAGGCGTTGCTCGGGGCATGGACCGGACTGCCCGGCTACGAGTCGAACGTGACCTGGCGCTGGTTCGCCGACCCGGCCTCGCGTGAGCTGAACGACCCCGCCGAGCACGAGCGCATCGGCCGCGCCTACGCCGCCGATCTGCGCGCCGGCCTGGCCAAACGTTCAATGCGCGATGTCGCCGCCCACAGGCTGGTGGCCGACCTCCTGGCCCGCAGCAGGGAGTTTGCACGCGTGTGGGAAGAACATGATGTCGCGGCGCTGTCCTCGGCGCCCAAACGCATCCTGCACCCCCTGGTCGGTGACCTGGACCTGCAGTGCGATGTGGTGCTCAGCCCGGCGACCGGGCACCGCCTGGTCCTGTTCCGTCCGCGTGTGGGTTCCGACGCCATCGCGAAGTTCGACTTCCTGACCGTGCTGGGTTCGCAGTCCTTCGACTGAGTCCACCCCGCCCAAGCCCGCTTTCTGACCCCTGCCGGTCCGACTGGACCCGCGGGCCCCAGGCACGCCCTCGTGCCCTCTCCCATCGACCTGAACAACACCGAGAAGGAACATCGTGAATATCACCAGCAGCACCGTCTTCATCCCCGGCGCCACCTCCGGGATCGGCCTGGGCCTGGCCCTGCGCCTGCAGGCCGCCGGCAGCACCGTCATCGTGGGCGGACGCCGCACCGAACTGCTGCAGCAGATCGCCGCCGAGCACCCCGGTATCGATACCGTCGAGATCGACACCACCGACCCGGCCTCCATTGCCGCCGCGCAGGCAGAACTGGCACAGCGTCATCCGGCACTGGACGCCCTCGTCACCATGGCTGGGATCATGGAACCGGAGGACCTGCGCGACCCGGCATCCCTCGACGTGGCCGAGCGAACCATCGCGGTCAACCTGCTCGGGCCGATCCGCCTGGTCAACGCCTTCCTGCCCGGTCTGCTCGCCCAGCCCACGGCGACGGTCATGACGGTCAGTTCCGGCCTGGCCTATGTGCCGCTGGCCGCCACCCCTACCTACAACGCGACCAAGGCCGCGATCCACTCCTTCAGCGAGTCGCTGCGGGTGCAGCTGACCAAGAGTGACGTGCAGGTGATCGAACTGGTCCCGCCAGCCACCCGGACCACGCTGATGGGCCAGCAGAACAGCGACGTCGCCATGCCCCTGGAGGAGTTCCTCACCGAGGTCATGGACCTGCTGCGGACCCAGCCGGACGCTGAGCAGATCCTCGTCGAGCGGGTGAAATGGCAGCGCAATGCCGAGGCCGAGGGCCGCTACCAGGACGTCCTGAAGATCCTGAGCGCCCGCTACCGCGACTGACCCACCGGACCGGGACGGGCGACGTTCGCGCCGCCGTCCAGGTACCCCGCCGATCTCCTGGCAGGAGCCGTGACTACTCCTTGAGCGTGGATATCGGCCGTCGCATGACGCGGTCGGAGCGCATCCGTCCCCGCACCTCGATCGGGCGACCGGTAAGGAGGGTGGGCCATGCGCGGGGCGTCGTAGCCGGCGTCGAAGACGATGAGGATGTCGCGGTCGCCGGCATGCCAGCGGGCGACGAAGGAGTAGGGCCAGCCGGGGAGGAACTGGTCCGAGGACCGTCCGCTGCGGCCGTAGACGTGGCAGAAGAAGCGGTCCTCGCTGGTCGGAGCGTCGGGGCGGAGCCAGTTGCTGACGTCGACCGCCAGGACCAGTCGCCCGTCGGCTGGCCCGCGGCATCGGCAGACCGGCCAGCACCTGCCGCAGGCGGGGCAGATCCGCACTCCCGCAGTGGGCACTGATGCTCAGCCAGCGAGCAGGGCCTGCATCCACTGGTCTTCGCGTTGCTCGATGTATTCGGCGTCGTTTCGCCAGGCGTCGCCGTGGCCATCAGCCCACAGCCTTGCCCAGGGCTGGGCTCCTTGGGCTGCCTGGTCGCGCAGGAAGTCGTGCATGGAACGCGTACGGCGCCCCAGCACAGGGACCAACCGACGCCGTTCGGACTCAGCCAGACCGTAGGCGTCGGCGAAGACTCGCAGTCGGTCCGCCGCGTCCGGGCTCTGCCAGTCCGGATGCGCGGACAGCGGGATGAACCCGTGAATGGCGTACGCGACATCCCACAGGCGCGAGCCGGGACCTGCAGCGTCCCAGTCGATGAAGGCCCACCGTGCCTCGTCTGCGACCACGAGGTTCCAGGGGGCCAGGTCGTTATGGGCGATGATGTCACTGCCCTCAGCGGGGATCAGCGTCTGCCACCGCGCATCGGACGGCGGCGTGAAGTCCTGCACGGCGTCGTGAAAGTCCCGGATCAGCCGCGCCACGCGAGCCAGTTGTCGAGCGGGTTCCAGCAGCGAGAACCGGTCGGGCCAGACCACATCTCCCGGCATGAAGGTCAGGACCTCACGCCCCTGATCGTCAATGCCGAGCGGACGAGGCGCCGCGCCGAATCCCACCTCATGCAGGTGGCCAAGCAGGGCATGCACAGCGGGAGTCCACGGTCCGGCCGGACGGCGAACGGTGTCCCCGACGCGCACGACACCATCACTGACGTTGCCGCCGGACAAAGGCTGTTCATCATCGTGCCCCATCGAACCAGTGTGTCGGATCAACTCGTCATGATCACCCCATTAAGAGGGGAGCGTCAGAGTAGGGACGGAGGTTGAAGAACTTCCCAATGACGATGTCAAGCCGCACCAGTAACGGGTGGTAGCGCTTGGTACCACTCTCCGTCGCGGAGCGTGGCCCACAAGACGTTGGCTCGTCGAGGGGCCAGAGCGAGCACGACCTGCTTGTGTCCCTTCCCCTCGTTGCGCATGCGTCCGTAGTAGGCCTGGGAGGCGGAGCAGGTTCTCAGACTGGCCATCGCGGAGAGGTAGAAGGCCCGGAGCAGGCCTCGGTGGTAGCGGCGCGGGCGGCGCCTATTGCCGCTGACACGACCGGAGTCCCGCGGCACGGGCGAGAGGCCGGCGAAGGACGCCAGCCGGTCGGCCGAGCCGAAGGCCTCCCAATCTCGCCCTTAGCGATGTGGGCGACCATGGCGGCGGTGAGTGTCTCTCCGGGCAGCGCGGTGTGCTGCGCTCGGGCCGCCTCGACCGTTGTCTCGGCAAGCGCTGCGGAGTTCCTTACCTTGCGGTTCTTCAGCCAGGTCCCGATCCGACTCGCCCCGCTGCGGCGGATCGCACTCGGCGCCTGGTAGCCGGTCAGCAGGACGACCGGTCCCTTCTTGTTCAGATTCAACGCCCGCTCCAACGCGGGGAGGAACACAAGCAGTTGAGCCCGCGACCGGTTGGTCTGACGGGTTCGGTCGTTGACCAGGTCGAGGCGGCGGCCGGTCAAGGTGCGCAGGTCGACGGCTATCTCGTCGCCGGGCCGAAGAGGCCCGAGGTCCCTGCGCATGCGCGTCTGGTCGGCGATGACGAAGGCGTCCTTCTCGTCCGTCTTGCCCTGGCCGCGGGTCGTCGACCACCACGCAGTGGTGGTTTTTTCTTGCCGATGTCCACGCCGGCCCAGATCTGGGGCACGGGTCACCACCGTCCACTCGACGTCACACACGGTCCCGCAGACGACCTCGCCGACGTTGTCCTACACAGCGATCAAGTCGCGTATCCCCATTAGCGGTCGAGTCGTCGCGGGGCTCCGGGCGGCCAAGTTCTTTGAGCCATCCAACGGGGCGACAAGCTCACAGCCATACCCGAACCCCCGGGCCCGCCGATCTTACGAATGATCGACTCAGACCCACGCTTGGAAGGTAGGACAAGCTGAGAAGCTCTGTGTGAACCTCGCTTGCCAAATTGACGGGCGCTTCGGCGCAGGTTGCGGTTTTGAACGAGCTGAGTCGGTCCAGGCTGAAATCGGAGGGTGGCGGGCTGGTGAAGGAACCTCAGGAGGAGTGGCAGACGTCCCCTAAGTGATCAAACTTAAGGAGTCTGCACAGTGCGGATCTACATCAGCGTGGACATGGAAGGCGTCACAGGGCTCGTCGACGCTGACGATGTCCAGCCTGGCGGCCGGGACTACGAGCGTGGACGGTTGATGATGGCGGAGGACGTTAACGCAGCCGTCCGGGGCGCTGTCGCTGCCGGCGCCACTGACATCACTGTCAACGACGCTCATGGTCCGATGCGCAACATCCTTCCGGAGACCCTGCACCCGGCAGCCCGCCTCATCCGCGGCAGGCCCAAGCACATGGGCATGCTCGAAGGCCTCATGCCCGAGCATGAGGCCATGGTATGCGTCGGCTATCACTCCCGGGCCGGCGCGCTCGGAGTGCTTAGCCATAGCTTTATGGGTCACGAGATCGAAGACATGTGGCTGGATGGTCGGCCGGTGGGCGAGATCGGCCTGGCCCATGCCACTGCGGCAGTCATCGGTGTTCCAGTGGCGGTCCTTACCGGTGACGATTGTGCCTGCGGGGAGATGACGGAATGGGACGCCTCTGTTACTACGGTGGTTGTGAAGAATGCGCGGGACCGATTCGCGGCAGAACTGCGCCCAGCCGAGGAAGCACGCGCGGCCATTGAGGAAGCGGTCGCCACCAGCCTTTCCACGCAGCGGACGACTTCAGCGGTACGTTCCGACTCGTCCACCCTCACGGTCCGCTGGCAGTCGGCGTCAGTGGCCTCCACCCTTTTGGGAATTCCAGGGGTCACCTCGAAGGACACGCGGACCGTCCAGGCGCAGGGAAATCTGCCCAGCCTCTACCGGTTGTTCGGGGTGTGGATGCGAGTAGCAGCTTCCCTGACCAACCAGCCACCGTACTGCTGACCCGCCTCGAAGAGCGCGCTGGTGGATGAGTGGCCTGTCGTGCGTGACAAGCTGCTCACCAGGATCGCGGCCAAGTCCATCGCATGATCGCGCACCTGCCTGTACCTGGGACATCAACGAGCGGTGGTGACTCCTTCATCTCGCCCGCGTGGGGTGTTGGCGACGAGCAGTTCCTGCAAGAGTTCAACGATGACATCGGGCTGTCCGACGAACGGGGAGCGGCCCGTCTGGCTTGGTTTACGAGTACCGGTTCTGGCACATATTCCGTGATCTGGTTACTGAGCGTTCGGGTGCCCATGAAGTTGAGCCCGAAGAGAGTGGGCTATTTGGTCTGCCTGATCAGCCGTTACTCGCTCCTGCTCTGGTCGCCGAAGCAGCTCGAATACGCCCGGCCCACGATGCTCTGGTTGCAGATCTGCCATGCGCGGAACGATATGGAAATGCACGTGCGCGAAGCCTTCGGCTTCGGCAAACTGGACGACGTAGGTCTTGGCGCAGCCAGTCATGCTCCGGAGAGCCCGGGAGAGCTTGACCTGCCACACCTCTAGGGCAGATGCCTCAGCGTTGGTGAGATCATGAACGGCGGCAACGTGGCGCCGAGGCAGCAACACCAGCCAGCCCGGCACTACGGTGTTGAAGGCGTGGGCCACCCGCCAGTGCTGGTCATACACTACGCACTCGCGTGGTGAAAGGTCATCGAACTCTGCTTCCTTGCTGCATGCGTAGCAGTCGGGAGTCGTCATGAACTGAGATCGTAGAACTGGTGCACTGCGAAACGCTCTGTCGGCCTCAGCCATCAGTCACGCCAGGAGAACTCTTTTCCGAAGGAGTTGGAAGCCAGCGCGTCCGAACATGTGGCGCTTCGGCATCTTGATCCGGTTGACGTGGCCCTCGACCACACCTGAGCTCCAGGGCAGGGTCAGACCAGCAGTGACGGCGTCGCGGTCGCGGTCGATGTCAGCGGCGAGAGTGTGGAGGCTTGGCAGGTCGTCCTGGCGGACGGCGTCGAGCCATTCGGGGAGTGGTTTCGCCCTGGCGCTCGGTGAGCATGGTCGCGGAGGAGCGGACGTGGCCAGTGAGAGCGTCAAGCTTGGGGCAGTTGGCCAGAACTGACTGGAGCCGGAGTTGTTTGATCTCGGTGAGAGATTCCGGGCGAGCCGAGTTCTTCGCGTGGGTCCAGGAAGCAGCGCAGCCGTTGGTGTGGTACCCCTCGTGCTGTGTCGGCCGGTTCCTGATCCGCGGTTCGGGTCTAAGCGCTTAACATAGCTTCTGGGAGTCAGTCGGTCAGAGGTGGGAGGCGGGGAACGTGGCGAAGGCTGCAACGGTCTATGACGTGGCGGAACGCGCCGGGGTGTCCATCGCGACCGTGTCGATGACCTTTCGCCGGCCGCACAAGGTGAGGGAGGAAACCCGGAAGATCGTCGAAGCCGCTGCCGAGGCGCTGAACTACGTGCCGAGTGCGAGTGCGCGCGGGCTGGCGCATGGGCGGACCGGGGCGCTGGGACTGTATTCGTTCGACTACTTCCGCCCGGAGGCGTTCGAAGCGCCGGTCGCTCTGGAGCCCGTGGGTCAGACACGGGCCGGGGAGGTCGCCGTGGTCCGGGAGGACGACGAGCACCACCGCCGGTTCCCGCTGTACGTGGACGAGGTGCAGCGTGGTGTGGAGCTGGAATGCTGGCAGCGTGGTTACGCACTACTGATCGGCGGGGGGAGCCGGGCGGACAGACCGACGGTGGTCACGGACATCGTCGGGCGGGTCGACGGCCTGGCGGTGTTTCCGCGCACGGTGCCCGACGACGTGCTGGAGCGGATCTCGCAGCGGATACCGGTGGTGGCACTGTCCGAAGGGCAGCAGCATGACGGGCTGAGCAATGTCTGCGCCGACAACCGTGGCGGCATGCGGGCGGTCACGGAGCATCTGATCGTCGAGCACGGGCTGCGTGATCTCCAGTTTGTCGGCGAGTTGAGCATGTTCGACGCGCAGGAGCGGTTCTCCGGTTTCCAGGCGGCGCTGCGGGGGGCCGGGCTCCGGGTGCCGCGCAAGCCGCTGGCGCGGCTGGCCGTGGACCAGCACGACACCGGCCGTGTCATCGCCGATGTGCTGGCGCGCGGCGGTGACGCTCTGCCTGAGGCGTTTGTCTGCGTCACCGACGAGGCCGCGGTGAATCTGATGGAGGCGCTGGCCGAGCACGGGGTGCGGGTGCCGGAGCAGGTGGCCGTGACCGGGTTCGACGGGATCGTGGCGGGCCGGGTGGTGCGTCCCTCGCTGACGACGGTGCGTCAGCCGATGCAGGCGATGGGACGTGCCGTGGTGGACATACTCGTGGAACGGCTCGCCGACCCTGCGGGGCCGCCGGTCTCACGCCGGCTGCCGGTCCAGGTGGTGCTGCGGGAGAGCTGCGGCTGCTCACGGCCGTGAGACTGGCCGCAGGGCGGGTCCGACACGGCCGTCATGCCCCTGCGCGGTCGTCAACGCCTTGCGCTTTCCGGGATACCCGGGTGAAGCCGCGCTCGCGAGGCCGGACCGTGTTCGTAACGTGACCGCCATAGACCCTTTACAGCCATGCCTCTAAGCGCTTAGATTCCCACCACGCCAAATCTCTAAGCGCTTAGATGCAAGGATTTCAGGCACGCCAAGGATCTAAGCGCTTAGGTCGGCTGTTTTCCCCGTCACCCCGTCGTCCGGGTGGGTGGCGGTTCCCAGGAGAGGAGCAGCAATGGTGCTGAGAAGGACTTCCACGGCCGCCGTGTGCGTGGCCGCCGCGTTGGTGCTGGCGGCATGCGGGCGCAGCGACACCGGCGCGTCGTCGACGCCGACCGCGTCGGTGGCGTCCGGCAAGGTCACCGGCACGATCACCCTGTGGGCGCAGGGCGCCGAGGGGGAGAAGCTGCCGTCGCTGCTCAAGGGGTTCGAGGCGGAGAACCCCGGGGTGAAGGTGAAGGTCACCGCGATCCCGTGGTCCGACGCGCACTCCAAGTACCAGACCGCGATCGCGGGCGGTACGACGCCGGACGTCGCGCAGATGGGCACGACGTGGATGCCCGACTTCGCCGGCTCCTTCCAGTCGGTGCCGAGCGGGATCGACACCAGTGACATCTTCGAGGGGTCGAAGGCGACGAACGTGGTCAAGGACGCCACGCTCGGGGTGCCCTGGTACGTGGACACACGCGTCGTCTACTACCGCACCGATCTGGCCAAGAAGGCCGGGTACACCAGCCCGCCGAAGACCTTCGCCGAGTTCAAGGCCATGACGAAGGCGCTGCAGTCCAAGGCCGGCGCGAAGTGGGGCGTGGCCCTGACGCCGAGCGGCACCGACTCCTTCCAGTCCACGCTGCCGTTCGCCTGGTCGGCCGGCGCGTCGCTGATGAACAGCGACAACACCAAGTGGACGCTCGACACCCCGCAGATGACCAAGGGGCTGAAGTACTTCCAGAGCTTCTTCACCGACGGCATCGCCGACCCCAACCTCAACACCACCCCGGGCGGCCGGGAAGCGGCGTTCGTCAAGGGCAGCACGCCGGTCCTCATCGACGGCCCCTACGAGATCGGCGCGCTCAACACGGCGGGCGGCGCCGGCTTCGACAAGAAGTACACCGTCATGTCGATCCCGAAGGACCAGAGCTCGACCTCGTTCGTCGGCGGCGCCAACTTGGTGGTCTTCAAGAAGTCCGCTCACAGCGCCGCGGCCTGGAAGCTGGTGCAGTACCTGTCCAAGGCGAGCGTTCAGGCGAGCTGGTACAAGACCACCGGTGACCTGCCCGCAGTGCAGTCCGCCTGGAACGACGCGAGCCTGAGCGCCGACCCGAAGCTCGCGGTCTTCAAGGAGCAGCTGACCGACACCAAGGCGCCGCCGGCCAACACCGCCTGGACCCAGGTCAGCGCCGCCGCCGACACGCAGCTGGAGAAGATCGTGAAGGGCGCCGATCCCGCCAGCGCGCTGAAGGACCTGCAGAGCAGCGCCGACTCCATCGGAACCGGGGACTGATCCATGGCTTCCACCACCGCAGGCGCCCCGGCCGGCAAGCGCCGCGCCGGCCGGGGCGCGGGGCCCAGGAGGGCCCGGGGCGGCCCCGCGACCGCACGGCGGCGGCAGGGCCTGGCCGCCTGGCTGTTCGCGCTGCCGTTCATGCTGGTCTTCGGTGTCTTCATGCTCGTCCCGCTGGTCTCCTCGTTCCTGATGTCGTTCACCGACTTCCGCAGCACCGACGCACAGACGCCGTTCAATGTCGGCTTCGTCGGCCTGCAGCAGTACACGGACCTGTTCGGGGACGCGCAGTTCCGCAAGGCCATGCTCAACACCGCGTACGTCGTCGTCTTCGGTATTCCGCTGACGATGGCCGTCGCCCTGGCCCTGGCGGTCGCCCTCAACAGCGGCATCACACGCTTCCGCACGGCCTTCCGGGTCGGCTTCTACACCCCGGTGGTGACCAGCATCGTCGCCGTCGCCGTGGTGTGGCGCTTCATCCTCCAGCCCGACGGCCTGCTCAACACCATGCTCGACTGGATCGGCATCTCCGGCCCCGACTGGCTGCACAGCACCACCTGGGCACTGCCGTCGCTGATCGTGATGACCGCCTGGCGCAACATGGGCACACTGATGATCATCTTCCTGGCCGGCCTGCAGAACGTTCCCGCCGAAGTGCACGAGGCCGCGATCATGGACGGCGCGAACCCGTGGCAGCGCTTCCGCCGGATCACGCTGCCGCTGCTGCGCCCGACGCTGCTACTCGGCGCGGTGCTGCTGTCGGTGGGCTATCTCCAGTTCTTCGAGGAGTCGTTCGTCATGACACAGGGCGGCCCGCTGGACTCGACGCTGTCGGTCAGCTACTTCACCTACGACCAGTTCGGCTTCGGCAAGTACGGCTACGCATCTGCCGCCAGCTATGTGCTGTTCACCGCGATCGCCGCACTGAGCATGCTGCAGTTCCGCCTGCTGCGGACGAAGGACTGAGGCGGCGAACATGACCTACCCGACCACCACCACACCCCCGCCCGCACCGTCCGTACGGGAGGCGCGCGACCGAGACGCCGGGCTGACCGCACCCTCGCGGCGCTCCCGCGCCCTGACCTACACCGTGCTCGTCATGGCCCTCGCCGCGACGCTCATGCCGTTCGCCTGGATGCTGCTGGGATCCTTCAAGACCCAGGGCGAGCTGCTGCGCGATCCCAGCGGCTGGCTCCCGAAGTCACCCACCCTGGACAACTACACGGCCTGGCTGGGCGACCTGCACATCGGCCACTACTTCCTCAACAGCGCGATCGTCGCGGTCTTCACCGTACTGGGCAACCTGGTCTTCTGCTCCATGATCGGCTACGCACTGGCCAAACTGGACTTCCCCGGCAAACGACTGCTGTTCACCCTGGTGATGATCACGCTCATGGTGCCAGGCGTGGTGACCTTCGTGCCGCTGTTCGTCATGGTTGCCAAGCTGGGCATGGTCGACACGTACCCGGCGCTGATCCTGCCGTTCGTGGCCTCGCCGCTCGGGGTGTTCTTGATGCGGCAGTTCATGCTCGACATCCCCGACGAGCTACTGGAAGCCGCCAGGATCGACGGCGCCGGGCAGATCCGCACGTTCACCAGGATCGTGCTGCCGCTGTGCGGGCCGCCGCTGGCCACACTGACGATCCTTACCTTCCTCGGCTCGTGGAACAACTTCCTGTGGCCACTGGTGGCCGCCCAGAGCCAGGACAAGTTCACCCTCCCCGTCGCCCTCGCGCTGTATTCGCAGGGCGAGAACTCCACCCGCTACGGCCTGCTGCTGGCCGGCTCGGTCCTGGTCATCGCTCCCATGGTCGCCCTGTTCATCGCACTGCAGCGGTTCTTCGTGCAGGGCGTCGCCAGCACCGGCATCAAGTAGCCCCACATCTCCCCCCCCCACACACACTCACGACCACGAACGAGGTTCGACCGTGTTGCACTTCCCCGACGGTTTCCTGTGGGGCGCCGCCACCGCGGCCCACCAGATCGAGGGCAACAACGTCAACAGCGACTGGTGGCCGCGTGAGCACGCGGGCGACACGTCCATCGCCGAGCCGTCCGGCGACGCCTGCGACAGCTACCACCGCTATCGGGAGGACATGACGCTGCTGCGGGACGCGGGCCTTGGCACCTACCGCTTCAGTATCGAGTGGAGCCGCATCGAGCCCGAGGAGGGCCACGTCTCCCGAGCCGCGGTCGCCCACTACCGGCGGATGGTGGACACCGCCCTGGACCTGGGCGTGACCCCGATGGTGACGCTGACGCACTTCACCGTCCCGCGCTGGTTCGCCGAGGAGGGCATGTGGCGCAGCCCGAAGGCGGCTGACCGCTTCGCCCGGTTCACCGAACTCGCGCTGCCGGTGCTCGGCGACGACGTGAAGTGGGTGTGCACCCTCAACGAGCCGAACATCGCCGCGATGATCGCCGGCGGCGAGGACCCCGCCAACCTGGTCGCCCACGCCCTGCCCAAGCCCGACCTGCAGGTCGCGGACACCCTGCTGGAATGCCACCGCCGCTCGCGCGACGTGCTCTCCGGCGTGGGCGGCATCCGTTCGGGCTGGACGGTGGCGACCCAGGCGTTCCAGGCCGAGCCCGGCTGCGAGGACGCCGCCCGCACGTACGGCTACCCGCGTGACGACTGGTACCTGGAGGCCGCCGCCGGCGACGACTGGGTCGGTGTGCAGGCGTACACCCGCACCGTCATCGGCCCGGGCGGCCCGCGCCAGGTGCCCGAGGGCACCGAGACGACGCTGACCGGCTGGGAGTACTACCCGCAGGCACTGGAACTCGGCGTCCGCAGCGCCTGGGAGAAGACCGGCGGCGTGCCCGTGTTCGTCACCGAGAACGGCATCGCCACCGCCGACGACACCCGGCGCATCGACTACACCCGCGGCGCGCTGACCGGCCTGCACGCTGCCATCGAGGACGGCGTCCAGGTCGAGGGCTACCTGCACTGGAGCCTGCTGGACAACTACGAGTGGGCCTCCGGCTACCGGCCGACGTTCGGCCTCATCGCCGTGAACCGCGAAACCTTCGTACGCACCCCGAAGCGCTCGCTCGGCTGGCTGGGCCAGGTGGCGGCCGCCAACGCGATCGACCCGCACCAGTCGTAGCCCTGCCCGGCCGTCCGCACCCATCCTCTCCGCGCCACGTCCGTCCCCTCCCGGAAGGAATGCCTCCATGACGAGTCACCGGTTCAGCCGCAGGGCGGTTCTCACCGCCACCGCCGCACTCGCGGTGGGCGTCACCAACACCCCGGCCCACGCCTCCGCCCCCACGCACGATGCGGCGCCGCTCACCTCCGGGCAGCGCCACCGGCTGCGCGAGATCGCGGCGGACACCTGGAAGTTCTTCGCGAAGACCGGCGTGGACCCCGTGACGCACCTGCCGCTGGACAACATCATGGTGGGGGCCACGCCCGCCCGGGGCACGTACACCTCGCCGACCAACATCGGCGTGAATCTGTGGTGCATCATCAGCGCCTCCGACCTGGGCTTCATCTCGCGCGGCGAGGAAATACGGCGGCTCGGCGACGCCCTGGGCGCGGTCGAGAAGCTGCGGAAGTGGAACGGCTTCCTGCTCAGCTGGTACGACACCACCACCGGCGACCCGATCACCGGCCCCGGCGGTACCAGCCTGGCCGGGCAGCCACTGACGGGCCAGTTCGTCTCCACCGTGGACAACGGCTGGTACGCCGCGAGCCTCGTTGTACTGCGCCAGGCCGCACCGCAGTTCGCCGACCGCGCCACCAGGCTGCTGGACGCCATGGACTTCGGCGTCTTCTACAACGACGGCGACCAGTCGACGAACGTCAACGCCGGTCAGATGTACGGCGGTTACCTCATCGACCAGGGGCCGGCCTCCTTCACGTACGGCATGCTCAACACCGAAACCCGGATCTCCGCCTACCTGGGGATCGGCACCAAGACCATGCCCAGCGACGTCTGGTGGCGGACCTGGCGCACCATGCCCGCCCAGTTCGGCCAGCGACAGGCCCCGCAGGGCAGCACCCGGACCATCACCGACCCGCTGACCGGCAAGAAATTCCAGGTAGTGGAAGGCCACTACTCCTACGACGGCATCGACTACGTTCCCAGCTGGGGCGGCAGCGTCTTCGAGGCCCTGATGCCGAACCTCCTCGTGCCCGAAGTCGCGTGGGCCCCCCGCGCGTTCGGCGCCAACGACGTGGCCTACCTCAAGGCCACCATCGCCTACGACACCAAGGCCCTCGGCTACCCGGTGTGGGGTCTGTCGCCCTCCAGCACCCCCGACGACACCGGCAACTACTCGGCCTACGGATCCCATGAGCTGGGCACCAGCTCCTCCGACACCGACTACCGCGAGGACGCGGTCACTCCGCACGCCTCCTTCCTCGCGCTCGACGTGCTGCCGCAGGCCGCCTACCGCAACATCGAACGGCTCCTGAAGTCCTACCCGCAGGTGTACGGACCCTACGGCTTCTACGACGCCCTCGACCCGGCCACCGGCGCCGTCGGCCACCGCTATCTGGCACTCGACCACGGCATGATCCTCGCCGCCCTCAACAACGCGCTCAACGCGGGCCCGCTGCAGCGCCGCTTCATGAACGACCCGGTCGGCAAGACCATCTCGCCCTACTTCCGGGCCGAAGAGATGTCCGTGACGCCGCTGAACCAGTAGCTCCCACCGCCCGAACACCCCCACTTCCTGGACCCAAGGATTCACCGTGCCACCGAACCCGAACGAGCTGAGCTTCCCCTCCGACTTCCTGTGGGGCGCCGCCACCGCCGCCCACCAGACCGAGGGCAACAACGTCAACAGCGACTGGTGGGCCCGCGAGCACGCCCTGGGCACCTCGCTGCCCGAGACCAGCGGCGACGCCTGCGACAGCTACCACCGCTACGGCGAGGAGATCCGCCTCCTGGCCGACCTCGGGTTCGACACGTACCGCTTCAGCATCGAGTGGGCCCGCATCGAGCCCGAGCGCGGCTTCGTCTCCCGGGCCGCGATCGACCACTACCGGCGCATGGTGGCCGCCTGCCACGAGGCCGGCCTCACCCCGATGGTCACCCTGCACCACTTCACCAACCCCCGCTGGTTCGCCGACCTCGGCAGCTGGCAGGCATCCGACGCGGCCGACCTGTTCGCCCGCTTCACCGAGGCCGCACTGCCGATCGTCGCCGACGGCGTCGAATGGGTGTGCACGATCAACGAGCCGAACGGCGTCGCCGGCGCCATCGGAGGGGCGAACCTCAATCTCCCGAACCACGTCTACGCACTCCCCGACGCGCAGGTCTCCGAGACCCTGGTCCAGGCCCACCGCCGCAGCCGCGACGTGCTCACCGCGATTCCGGGCATCAAGTCGGGCTGGGCGATCGCGACCCAGGCGTTCCAGCCCGAGCCGGGCTGCGAGGAGATCGCCCACACCTATGGCCATCCCCGCGAGGACTTCTTCCTCGAAGCCGCCCGCGGCGACGACTTCATCGGCGTCCAGTCCTACACCCGCACCGTCATCGGCCCCGACGGCCCAAGGCCTCCCCGCGAGGGCGTCGAGACCACCCAGATGGGCTGGGAGTACTACCCGCCCGCCGTCGGCGACGGCATACGCAACGCCTGGAAGCTCACCGACGGCGTCCCCGTGATCGTCACCGAAAACGGCATCGGCACCGCCGACGACACCCGCCGCATCGCCTACACCGCCGGCGCACTGACCGCCGTCCACCAGGCCATGGCCGACGGCATCGACGTACGCGGCTATCTGCACTGGTCGGCGCTGGACAACTACGAGTGGGGCAGCTTCCGGCCCACCTTCGGCCTCATCGCCGTGGACCACGAGACCTTCGCCCGCACCCCCAAGCCCAGCGCCCACTGGCTCGGCCAGGTCGCCAAGACCGGCCGGCTCACCCTCGACGCGGCCCCGTAGGCACGTCGGGCGACCTCCCCCCACGGAGCAGAAAGACAGAATGACGATGACCCACACTTCGACCCACTCTTCGATCCCCTTCCCCGAAGGCTTCCTGTGGGGTGCCTCCACCGCCGCCCACCAGATCGAGGGCAACAACGTCAACAGCGACTGGTGGCGCAGGGAACACGACCCGGCGGCGAAGATCGAGGAACCGAGCCTGGACGCCTGCGACAGCTACCACCGCTGGGAGCAGGACATGGACCTGCTCGCCGGACTCGGCTTCACCGACTACCGCTTCAGCGTCGAGTGGGCCCGCATCGAGCCGGCCCGCGGCTCCTTCTCACGAGCCGAACTCGCGCACTACCGCAGGATGGTGGACGGAGCACTCGCCCGCGGCCTGCGCCCGATGGTGACCCTGCACCACTTCACCGTGCCGCAGTGGTTCGAGGACCTCGGCGGCTGGACCGCCGACGGAGCCGTCGAGTCGTTCGCCCAGTACGTCGGGGCATGCGCACCGATCATCGCCGACGGCGTCCGCCACGTGTGCACCATCAACGAACCCAATGTGATCGCCATCCTGGCGGGCGCCGCCCAGACCGACGACCAGCCCTGGCCGACCGCCGGCGGAACCGTCACCCCCGACGAGGACACCACCCAAGCTCTCATCGCCGCGCACCGCGCCGCGACCGCGGCGGTACGGGCCATCAACCCCGAGGTCAAGGTCGGCTGGACCGTAGCCAACCAGGTCTACCAGCCACTGCCCGGCGCGCAGGAGGCCACAGCCGCCTACAGCCGTCCCCGCGAGGACGTCTTCATCGAGGCCGCCCGCGGCGACGACTTCATCGGCGTCCAGTCCTACACCCGCACCCTGATCGGCCCTGATGGCCCCGTTCCCACCCCCGACGACGCCGAGCGGACCCTGACGCGCTGGGAGTACTACCCCGCCGCCGTGGGCCACGCGCTGCGCCACACCGCCGACATCATCGGCCCCGGTACACCGCTCATCGTCACCGAGAACGGCATCGCCACCGCCGACGACACCCGCCGTATCGACTACTACACCGGAGCTCTCCAGGAGGTCGCCGCCGCTATCGAGGACGGGCTCAACATCCAGGGCTACCTGGCCTGGAGCGCCCTCGACAACTACGAGTGGGGCAGCTACCGGCCCACCTTCGGCCTCATCGCCGTCGACCCGGTCACCTTCGAGCGCACGGTCAAGCCCTCCGCCGTCTGGCTCGGCGACCTCGGCCGCACCCGCGAACTGCCGCGTACGCCCTCCTGACGCCCCGCCCGTCCACGTGACCGGCGCGGGCCCCGTGAACGCGGGAGCCGGTGGGTCCTGACCCCCACCGGCTCCCGTCCCCCTCGGCTCTGTGCCGCAAGCAGTACGGCGAGCTCTCGCCCCTTCCGAAAGGCCCGACCTTGTCCGTACCGCCTACAGACGCCCACCGCCCCACCGTGCACCTGCGCCCGCCCCACGGCTGGATCAACGACCCCAACGGCCTGTCCTTCCACGACGGCCACTACCACGTCTTCTTCCAGTACAACCCGCACGGCCCCCGCCACGGAAACATCCACTGGGGCCACTTCCGCAGCCCCGACCTCACCCACTGGCAGCTCCTGCCGCCCGCCCTCGCCCCCACCCCCGGCAGGTACGACGCCGACGGCTGCTTCTCCGGCAACGCGGTCGGCGACGGTGAGCGGCTCGTGGCCTTCTACTCCGCGAACCGGACCGACCGCTGGTGGCAGCCGATCGCAGCCGCCGAGTCCCGCGACGGCGGCCTGAGCTGGACCAAGCGCCCCGAGCTGGTCATCCCCGAGCCGCCGAGTGGCACTACGATGTTTCGCGACCCCTATGTATGGCGGCAGGACGGCCGCTGGCGGATGCTGGTCGGCGCCGCCCTGGCCGACGGCCGCGGCACTGCGTTCCTGTACGAGTCCGACGACCTGGAGCAGTGGACGTACGAACGCCCCTTCCTCACCAGCGAGCCCGACGGCCCCGACACCGGGTGGGAGTGCCCGCAGTACGCGCCGTTCGGCGAGCGCGGCGCGCTGATCATCAGCGACTGGCACCCGCAGGACGGACCGCGCGGCACCCTGGTCCTGTCCGGCCGTGAGGAGAACGGGCAGTTCTCGGCCGTAGCCCCCATGCCGTTTGACCACGGACCCGACTTCTACGCCCCGGCACTGCTCCCGACCCCCGACGGCCGCCGGCTGCTGTGGGGCTGGGCCTGGGAAGCCCGCGACACCGACTGGGTCGACGAGTGGGGCTGGGCCGGCCTCCTCACCGTCCCGCGCGAGGTGACCCTCGCCGACGACGGCACGGTTCGTCAGCAGCCCGCCCACGAAGTCCTCGCCCTGCGTGGCCCGCAGTTGCTGAAGTCCACCGGCCTGAGCACCAGGGACGACGAGCCCGCCGACCTCGGCCAGGTCGGCCGCTGCTTCGACCTGACCGCCCACCTGACGGCATCCGGAACCAGCGAAGCGGCCCTGCGGCTGGTCACCTCCGCCGACAACGGGGAACACCTCGACATCCGCCTCGACGCGACGAACCAACAGATCATCGTCGACCGCGACCACGCCTCCCTGGACCCACGGGCACACGGCGGCTCCTACCCGCTGCCCTGCCCGACGACCGGCCCCGTGGAACTCCGCCTGATCGTCGACCACTCCGTGGCCGAGCTGTATCTGTCCACCGGACAGACCCTCACCCTGCGCTTCTATCCCGTGGGCGACGCCCCCTGGCGCATCCAGGCCGTCGGAGATCTCGAATACACCGTCGAGGCATGGGAGTTGCTGCCGACTGCCGTGGACCTGGCGGAAGGGCACGAAGCATGACCGTCGCGGTGATCGGCGAAGTCCTGGTCGACCTCGCATGGCGGACGGGCGGCGCGCACAGTGTGCCGCACCCCGGTGGCAGTCCCGCCAACGTGGCCGTCGGGCTGCACCGGCTCGGCCGGCCGACCACTCTCATGACCTGCTGGGGCGACGAACCGCCGGGCGAACTGCTCGGCGCGCACCTCGACTCCATCGGCGTCGAGGTGCACCGCCTCCGGCCGCACCACCATCGCCCTGGCCTACCTGGCCGCCGTGGTGGAACCGGGTGCGACCCGCATCGTCGAGGCGTGCCGGGGGGCGGGCACTATCACCGCGGTCATCACGATCGCTTCGGCCAGTAGCGGCTGGTCCGGTCCGATCGCGGCGCTCATCGCGGTGGGCATTACCGTGGCGCTGATCCCGGTGGGCACCTGCTCCTGGCCAACAGGGTGAACCTGTCTCCTCCCGATCCTCGGTCTGCCGCTTTCGCAGGTGGTGCTATGGGTGTGGGACAGGCGGCGGTCCGGAGACGGCAGGGTCCAGGTAGGCGGGTCCGGGCAGGCCCTTGCGGCGCATGGCAATACCGGTCAGCGCCTCGAAGATGGCCCGACGGGCGTTCATCGTGGTGGTGTAACCGGGATCCAGGTCCGGGACGACCTCGACGACCTCCATTCCCACCACGGGTGTCTCGTGGCAGATCCGGCGCAAGGCGGGCAGAAGCTCCCGGTTGGTCAGACCTGGCGGCTCCGGGGCTCCGGTGCCGGGTGCGAAGGCCGGGTCCAGCACGTCGATGTCGAGCGATACATACAGGTACTCCGGTCCGTCCAGCGCCTCGTCGATGGCCTGTTGGAGAACGACGTCGAATCCGCGTCGGTCGATCTCGGCCATGAAGTGTGTGCGCATCCCGTGCTCGCGCATCCAGCCGAACAGCTCGTCGTCGGGTGCCATCGCGCTACGTAGGCCGATCTGGAGGAAGTTCCGCCCGGGGACGTGCTCGTCCTCGATCAACCGACGGATCGGTGTGGCGTGCGTGACCAGGTGACCGAACATGTCGTTGTGGCAGTCCGGATGCGCGTCAAAGTGGACCACTCCGACCTTGCCGGGCCCGTACACATCCGCCAGGGCCGCGGCATCCGGCCACAGGATCGAGTGGTCCCCGCCAAGCACGACCGGAATCGCGCCGGTCTCGGCGATCTCGCGGACCAATGCGCGGATCGGCTCCATGGAGTTGTCGATGCTGAATGGGTCGACCGCGGCGTCTCCATAGTCGACCACCGTCAACTCGTCGAACGGCCGGATGCGGGTGCTGGGGTTGACCAGCCCCTGCGGAACGTTGGGCAGGATCCGTTCGTCGCCCCGAAGCGCACGTGGCCCGTAGGCCGTCCCCCGGTGCCCCAGGCCCATGTCCACCGGCGCCCCGAGGACCGCCACGTCGACGTCGCCGGCGCGCAGGTCGTCCTGGTTGAGGCACAGCGGCACCCCGAAGAACGTGGCGATGCCGGCATAGGTGGGGACGAAGGCGTACCGCTGCAGGTTGATCGGCCCGGGTTCGCGCTTGGGATCATGTGAGCGGTCGAGTTCCATCTTCCAGGCGTCCAAGGGTATCCCTGCCACGGCCGGCTCCCTTCTGCGCCTGCGTTGCTGGTCAGAGGACTGGCTTATGGACAGAGCCTCTGGTCCCGCATGCACATACATCCAGGATGCGCGCCAACGAGGCCCCATGCCTGTTTTGTGCCCGACCGGGCGGCGCATCGCACTCACTGATGGCCGCTTGCGAGCGCAGTTCCTTCGATGACACGGACCGGGGAGGCCATCAAACTCGGGCGCGAAGACGCCGATGGCCAGACTCGCCAGGCCATGCGCAACGAGCGCGATCAGCCAAAAGAATCGATTTCTCAGTCGAGGGCTGCGAGGTGGTCGGCGGCGCCTCCGCGCCACTCGATCATGAAGAGGGTGGCGTCGTCGCTGGTGCGCCCGCCCCGTTCCTTCTTCAGCGTGTGGGAGAGCAGGCGCAGATCCGCCCGCATCCCGTCCGACGGCTCCTGGCCGAGGCGGTTGACGCAGCGGATGAGGCGTTCCTCACCGAACGGCTCCCCATCATCGACACGTTCCTCGATGATGCCGTCGGTGTAGCAGAGCACCCGGTCGCCCCGCTGGAGTGTGTGCTCTCGGATGCGGGGCGTCTCGCCTCCGCAGCCGACGGGCAGCGTCGTCGCGCTATCCAACTGCCGCAGGACCTTTCCCTCGCGGATCAGCAGCGGTGCGGGGTGGCCCGCGTTGACCAGCTCCAGCTCACCGGTGGCGATGTTCAGGTGCATCAGTTGCGCGGTGACGAAGTGGTCGGCCCCGAACTGCCGGTAGATGGCCTGGTCCATGAACGCGTACTTCTCGGCCAGACTGACGAAGATGCGCCGGGCGTGGCGGTAGGCGCCGATGGCGATGGTGGCCATTGCGGCGGCGTCCAGGTCGTGGCCCATCGCGTCGATCACGGCCATGTGCAGGATGTTGTCGTTGAGGGCGTAGTCGAAGCTGTCGCCGGCGACGCGGTAGGCGGGCTCAAGGATGCCTGCCACCTCGACCTGGGGCACGGTCATCGTCAGCGGCGGCAGCAGGCTCCACTGGATCTCCGCGGACACGCTCATCGGTTCCCGGCGCCGGGCCAGGAAGAACTGGTCGGTGTAGGCGTTCTTGGTGACCATCATGTCGGCGACCAGGTCGGCGAGCCGGCGCAGCAGGCGCCGGTCATCGTCGCCGACGGCATCCAGCGTCACGGCCAGCACGCCCACCTGATCGCTGCCGTCCAGCAGCGGCAGATACATCCGCACGACGCCGCGGGCCTGTACCACCTCGACGACGTCCGCGCTCTGGAAGGCCCGGCCGGCGGGGGAGCCGGTCACCGGCTCGGGCTGGCCCACGTGCAGCTTCTTGCCCGGCAGCGGCACCAGCAGCTCCTGCGCGTAGTCCTGGAGCAGGATGGACACGTCACGGCCACCGATCCTGGCCACTTCTTCCGCGATGAGCGGGGCGATCAGCTGCGGCGGCAACAGCCGTGCCCGATCCAGCAGCACCCCGAGCAGCCGCTCGCCGAAACCCTCGGACCGGTCCACGCTCTCCTCGCTCATGGCCCGGTTCGCCACCGCTTTCCTGCCGCCCGCTCTGGTCGCTGTCTGCGCACAATGTGCCTGGTCAAGCCGCTGGAGCGGCTCATTACGCCATGCGCGGCATGTCGAACCAACTCTTTCGTGTGAGGCACGGTCAGCCGGACGCGTCCATGGGACGGCTCACTGTCTTGATCGTGAGGTTGAGGTACTTCTTTGCCCAGCCCACGAGCTTTCCGGCATAGGCGGAGTCGGCCCAGACGATGGTGAGGCCATTGATTTTCTTGCCCGCGTCGTAACCGCGGGAGTCCTTGCGCGGCGGTGCGGCCGCCCGCCGAGGACTCCGTCGTCCACGGCGAGCTGGGCCTGGACCACGTTATGGTCGACCACCCTCATGGTTCGGCAACATGCCTTCTCCGAACTAGGCCCCCGCCGCAGACGACGCGGCCGCCACCGCAAGCCCGATCGC
Organism: Streptomyces sp. NPDC005263; assembly: GCF_042872365.1. NCBI lineage: Bacteria > Bacillati > Actinomycetota > Actinomycetes > Kitasatosporales > Streptomycetaceae > Streptomyces > Streptomyces sp. NPDC005263. The sequence goes on from NZ_JBIAKJ010000015.1 coordinate 69,238, forward strand.
CACCGCCGCCTGCGCCGCCATGCCTCTCCTGGTTCGGGTGCGGAAGATCGCCATGCAGCCTCCTCGATGGACGAAGTTCCACCCTGAGCCGGCACGAGAGGGCGCGCAGTCGTTCAGAGGTGGCGGCATCGTCGACCCAAGTCGCGTTCGTCGGAACTCTTGGCTGGCTGGAGGGACTGATCCGGCTGCCCACCGCCCCGCACAGCACGCGAAAACGGTCCACCGACTCCGTCGGCGGACCGTCATGAAACATCGAGGTCAGGAGGTGAGGAAGTCCAGGAGAGGCGGGTTGACCTCATCGGGGGCTTCCCACTGTAGCCAGTGGCCTGGTCCGTCGAGCCGTTCGTAGCGCCAGGGAGCGGCGATGAACTCGCGGGAGGCGGCCATTCGTTCGTCGCCCGCGTTGAAGTCGGCTGAACCCACCATCCCCATCGTGGGCACGGTGATCTTGGGTAACTCGGGCGGCGATTCGACGAGGACCGTGGGGTGGAAATTGGCCCGGTACCAGTTGATGGCCGGGGTCAGGGAACCGCTGGCTTCCAGTTCGGCGATCACGGCGTCGGCGTCGGGGTGTTGGAACAAGTTCCGGAAGTTCGTCCATTCGTTGTCGGACAGCCAGCGCTCAGCGATCTCCTCGAACTGGAAGAGCAGCATGTACCAGGTCCGCTGCCGCTCCAGGATGTTGTCGGGCCGTCGCACCGACGGGTGGCCGACCGAAAGCACGGCCAGCCGGTCGACCCGCTGCGGGGCGAATGTGGCCATGCTCCACGCCACGTTCGCGCCCCAGTCGTGCCCGACGACGGCCGCCTTCTCCAGGCCCAGCTGGTCCAGGACGGCAACCGGGTCGGCGGCGAGACTGGCAATCCTGTACGCCTCGATGTCGCTCGGCTTGTCCGAACGGCCGTAGCCTCGCTGGTCAGGGACGATCAGCCGGAGGCCTGCCTGGGTGAGTGGCGCTGTCTGCTTGGACCACACGCGGCCGGTGTCCGGGAAACCGTGCAACAGCAAGACGGGTTTCCCTTCTTCTGGCCCGTAGAGTTCGACGTTCAGCTTGATGCCACCGCTGTCGACCTGCATGGTTTTTCCTTCGTGGTGTGCGCTGGCTGCGGGATGCGGAGTTCTACGGGCCTTCAAGGGACCAGGACGATCTTGCCCCGGACATGGCCGCCCTCAAGCTCATCGAAGGCCTTGCCGACCTCGGCCAGCGGGTAGGTCGCGGCGATCGGGATCTCCAGGTCGCCGTCGGCGATCAGGCCGGTCAGCTCCTCGAGCACCGCAGCGCCGGAGCTGACGCCGACCTCGTACCCCTCGAACTTGACGCCGTGCGTCTGCACCGCGTCGAACCGTACGATCGTGTTGAACCGCCCAGGTGCGACGCCCAGGTCGTCGAGCGCCATCTCGACGTAGTCCGCGCCCTGAGTGTCGATGAACGCATCGACCCTGCCGTACGCCGCTGCTGCCCGGACCCGGTCGGCCACGCCCGGTCCGTAGGTCACCGGGGTCACGCCGCGCGCAGTCAGCCAGTCGTGGTTGTACTCGCTCGCCAGGCCGATCACGGTCGCCCCGGCCCGCACGGCGAGCTGGACCGCGATCGAGCCGACCCCGCCGGCGGCCCCCGCCACGACCACCGTGTCCCCCGCGGTCGGCTCCACGGCACGGACGGCCGCCCAAGCCGTGAACCCCGCGGATGCGAGTGCGCCTGCGACCTCCCACGTCACGCCGGCGGGCTTCGGGATCAGGTGGTCCGCCTCCGCGACCACGTACTGCGCCTGGCTCGACAGCGGATCCACCCAGCCGATCACCTCATCGCCGGCGGCGACCTCGGCAACGCCCTCGCCCACCGACACCACTGTCCCGGCCAGGTCGTGGCCCTGCCCCGTCGGGAACGTCAGGGAATACACCGCCCGCATGTGGCCTTCCCGGGTGTGCGCCTCACCGGGGTTGAGGCCTGCCGCCTTGACTCGCACCAGCGCCTGGCCGGGGCCGGGTGACGGGACCGGGACGTCCCTTACCTGCAGGACGTCAACGCCGCCGTACTGGTTGTACTGCACTGCCTTCATATCCGTGGTCTCCTCACGTCTTTGCCTACGATCAGACGCTAGAGACCAGTCGTGTGAGCGGGTGTCACCTGATTGGTGTGATTGATCGTGCCCGGCACGAGCTGAGAGGCAATCAGCCGGCCGCGCGGCGAAGGCACCGGCACGATCCGCTTGCCCCGGGCCTGACCGCTGCGGACATCACATCGAACGTGGGAGAGGGGCAAGCCGTCATTGGCCATCCGAACGCTTTCGTGTCCCACCGGGTGACGTCCCCCTCCGCATTCTCCTTGCCTGCCTCGCCGCCGAACCTGATGGGCAAACCGGAGCAGAACCTCGCCCGGGCAGCGGCGACAGTGGTGTCGCCGGCCTGACCTTGGCACCGTGGGAGGATTCCGGGTGTGGGAACTGGCGAGGGAGCAGATGCCGGGCCGGTGCAGGCCGCTCATCTTGGTGCGGGAGGGGTTGTGGCCCGTCCAGAGCTGGTCGGGCGGCTGAGCGGGCCGGCCCGCGTGACACTGGTGTCGGCTCCGCCTGGCAGCGGCAAGACCGTGTTGCTGCGTTCCTGGATCAGCCGGACTGGCCTGGAGGAGTGCGCTGCGTGGGTGGCATCGGGGCGCGACGAGCGGGATCCACAGGGATTCTGGTTGTCCGTGGTCGGCGCGCTTCGCCGGACACGCCCAGGGACGGCGCTGGTGCGGGCGTTGACGGCGGCGCCGGACCTGGACGGGTGGGCGATCACGGAGCGACTGCTGAAGGACCTGGCCTCGCTGGAGGACCAGTTGTGGCTGGTGGTTGATGACGTGCATGAGCTGGCCTCGGACACGCTGCGGCAACTGGAGCTGCTGATCACGCGCGCCCCGCGGAGACTGCGGTTCGTCCTCGCCGCGCGGCATGACGTACGGCTGGGGCTGCACCGGCTGCGGCTGGAGGGGGACCTGGCCGAGATCCGGGCGGGTGATCTGCGGTTCAGCCTGACCGAGACGGAGGAACTGCTCGCCACGGCCGGGGTTGAGCTACCCAAGCCGGCGGTGGCGGTGCTGCACGAGCGGACCGAAGGATGGGCTGCGGGGCTGCGGCTGGCCGCGTTGGCGGCGGCCGGGCACCCGGATCCGTCACGGTTCGCCGCGGAGTTCTCCGGCACCGAGCGAACGGTGGCGGAGTACCTGATGGCCGAGGTGCTGGACCGGCAGCCCGATCCGGTGCGGCTGCTGCTGCTGCGGACTTCCATCCTGGAGCGAGTCAACGGGGATCTGGCCGACCTGCTGGCCGGGGGAGAGGGCGGGGAGCGGGTACTGCAGGACCTGGAACAGGCGAACGTGTTCGTCGTATCAATGGACGCTGCACGTTCGGAGTTCCGCTATCACCAGATGTTCGCCGGGCTGTTGCAGATGGAGTTGCGGCGCGCCGCGCCAAGCGAGGTCCCCGAGCTGCACCGGGCGGCCGCCGGATGGCTTGCCGGGCACAACTACCCGGCGGAGGCGGTCCGGCATGCCCAGGCGGCGCGGGACTGGTCCCTGGCCGCCCGGCTGCTTGCCGAGCACTGGTCCGGCCTTTACCTGGACGGGCGGGCCGGCGCCGTGCACAAGCTGCTCGCCGGGTTCCCGACCAGCCTGCTGACGACGGATCCCGGGCTGACGGCGGTGGCCGCAGGCGATGAGCTGGCCCGGGGCTCGCTGGAGGCGGCCGAGCGGTTGCTGCGCCTGGCCGAGCGGGGTACGGAGACGGTACCGGGCCCCCAGCGCGGCCAGTTGGAGCTCTTGACCGGGGTCGTCGGGCTGCTGGCAGCCCGACAGCGCGGGAACCCGCCGGCTGAGGCCGAGGCGGCGCAGCGGCTGCAGGCCATGGCCGAGGTTTTGGGCGCGGCGCAGCCTTACTTGGGTGAGGACCTACGCGCGCTGGCGCTCATCAGCCTTGGCCACGCCCAGGGTTGGACCGGCCACCACGACCAGGCAGAGTACCTGGCGGAGGGGATCGCGCTGGCGCGCCGGATCGGTCGGCCGTATCTGGAGTTCACGGGCCTGGCCCACCAGGCGGCGATCGAGCCTTCACGGTCATTGGCGCGGGCAGCCGAGTTCAGCAGGCAGGCGATCGAGCTGGCCGATCGGCACGGCTGGTCGGACGAGTCGGCAGCAGGTACCGCCTGCATGATCCTCAGCGCGGTGCTCGCCTGGCAGGGACGGCCCGGGGAGGCTGAGCCCTGGGTCCAGCGCGCTGAACACATCGTCAGCACGGAGGCCGACCCCGCGGCCGGGCTGGGGGTCCGTTATGCCCGCGGGTTCCTGGAGCTGGTGCGAGGCCAGAACGGCGACGCGCTGACCGCTTTGCGGGACGCCGAACGGCTGGCCGGGCTTCTGGCCGCGCCGCACCTGCTGGCTCCGCGGGCGCGGGCATTGCTACTGCTCGCCCTGGTACGCCTCGGCGAAACCCAGCGCGCCGAGAAGACCCTGGCCGACCTCGAAGAACGACAGCGAGAGCACGGGGAGGTGCGCATCGCCACGGCCGCATTGCGGCTCGCCCAGACCGACCCGCACGGGGCGACCGTCGCGCTCGCACCGGTCCTGGACGGCTCCGCCCGCGTGAACCCGGCCCGGGTCTTTCTCACCCTGGCTTTCACGCTGGAGGCGGCTGCCCGGGACGCTCTCGGCGATCCGGATGCCGCCGACCGCGCACTGGAGCGAGCGCTCGATCTCGCCGAGCCCGACACCGCACTCTCAGCCTTCGTGCTGCATCCCGTTCCCGCCCTCCTGGAGCGCCATGCCCGGCGCGGCACCACGCATGCGGCCCTGATCGGCGAGATCCGGGGCCTGCTCGCCGGGCACGCGCCCGCGTCGCCGCCTGGAGGGAGCCCGTTGCCGCTCCAGCCGCTGAGCGACAGCGAACTGCGCGTTCTGCGCTATCTGCCGACCAATCTGACCGCACCGGAAATCGCGGGCGAATTGCATGTCTCGGTCAACACTGTCAAGACTCACATGCGCAACATGTACGCCAAGCTCGCTACCCACCGCCGAGCCGAGACCGTCACCCGCGCACGCGACCTGGGCCTGCTCGCACCTCACGCCTTCCGGTCCTACCGGTAGTTCGTTGGTTTCGGCAGTAGAGGTCAATGCCGCGTCCGCTGGTGACGCGTTGATCAGGGCCTGGAGCTCGGAGGGCGGGTCCTTGTCCGTCCAGGCACACTGTGTCTGCGCCTGATCGAGGACCCGGGCATCACCCTGGTCGACGCCCAGAAGGTGATGCACCACCGGCGCATCACCACGACCAGCACTTACCTGCGGCCCAGGATCGACGAGCATCGCCAAGGTCCACGAGCACCACCAGCGTCCCAAACCGCCACCGCCACCGCAGCCACTGACCGGCTGGACATATGACCCGGACGACCTCGCCGACGTTTTCGGGAACCACTGATGAGCCGGCACGGACGCGTCGCCCGCACTCCGGTCAGCCCACGCGACCCCGCCCTCCTCACCACCGTGCTCCCGGACCCAAGGAGCACGAATCGCAGCAGCGGACGGACAACGGCACATCCCTACGAACTCGCCCGCGTGGCCGAGAACCTGCTGAGCGAGCCGACCGTCCGCAACCTGTGGCGCCAGCAACTCTCACTGACGCGCATCTTCGACTGGCTGGAGGGATTCCCCGCCGACACCTGGCAGGACCTGGCTGCTGAGCGGGTCCGACGCCCTGGGCTCCGGCTGGGAGCCGCAAGGGCTCAGCGCGGGTACCCGGTCACGCTTCACCGCCGGTCTCGGCACCCTGATCGTCCTCCAGGTGATCCGGCCCTCCTACAGTTGGCTGTTCGGCAGCCGCCTCCTGGGCGTCCACCTCAACACCACTCAGGCTTACGTCGCGGTCCATCCCGAGGAGGTGATCCGCCACTACCGGCAGTTCGTCGACCAGCGCCGGACGCACCGTCCCAGTGAGGAGTACCGCGAGCCCAGCGACACCGAGTGGCAGGACTTCCGTGACCACTTCAGCCTGCGCCAGGTCGCGCTCGGCACCTGCGACCGGCCCTATGGAACCCCTTGCCAGCATGAAAACGCCTGTGCCAGGTGCCCCATGCTCCGTCTGGACCTGGCCCGGGAGCCCCGGCTGCTGGAGATCGAGACCAACACCCACCAGCGCCTGCGCAAGGCCCAGCGAATGCAATGGCTCGGTGAGGTCACCGGCCTGTAGGAGAGCCTGCGGCACATCGCCGACAAGAAACAGCAGGCCGAGCGCTTGCGAGTCCAAGCCGATCAAGGCGAGGACGTCATTGCCCTGGGCTGACCTCGATGGCAGGACCCTGTTGCCTGATGCGGCGCTGATCGTCGTCCGACTCAGGCAGCAGAGTAGGCCGGGGGCCTTCGTCGGGCAGCACCACCAGGCGTACGGCCATGTGCCGTGAGTTAGGTGGGTGGTCGCCGGGCTCGGTCACGTATTTGCGTAGCAGCGTCTGGTACTCCTCGACAAACGAGGCGACCTGTTCCTTCGTCATCCGCAGTCCGGCGCGTTGGATCTGATTCCAGCCTGCCGAGTTGTCGTATCCGGCGTATGCGCTCACGACCAGGTTCAGGTCATGGGTCATCTTGAGCGCGCCGATCTTCACCGCAGCCTCGCGTTCGTCTGCCGTCATCTCCAGGCCCGGCGGCGTGAAGATGTCCGTCATCAGCGACCTCCACCAGCGTTCCCGGCCGGTGGACCGCTCCTCGATCTCGGCGATCAGCTTGAGGTCGGCGAGCTTGCGCAGGTGGTAGCTGGTGGTGCCGGTGCTCTCGCCGAGCGCTTTGGCGACGCTGGTGGAGTTCGCCTCGCCGTGCTCTCCGAGGTAGCTCAGGATGTCGCGGCGCACCGGGTTGGACAGTGCCTTGTAGAAGGCTTTGAGGTCCTGACCGGTGAGCACTCTGGTCTTGGGGCGCTCAACCATACCGGCCAGCGTACTGCAGAGACTCTCTGCAGTACACGCAGAGAATGTTTGCAGAATATCTCTGCAATCACTATCTTGGTTTGGGAGGGCGCCGACGGGTGCCGGGACACACGGGGGTTGAGATGCGGAGAGACCTGGCCGGAAGGCTGTTACTAGGCGCAGGGATGGCGTTGGTGCCATGGCTCGCGATGCTCCGCGACGTGGTCTTCTCGCTGGTACTGGCCTGCATGCTGGAGCTGCCTCTGGCGGCGCTGTGCGCTGTTGTCGCGCTGCGGCCGCCGGTGGCGGTTTCTGCCAGGGCAGCCACAGCACAGCGGGTGGCCGTCCATGTCTGACTCATTAGACGCCCGGACGCGGGACGAGATCGACGACCAGGTCGCGGAGGCATTCGATGCCTATCTGGCCGACCGGCTGGCCGAACCGGGGCCACTACGTACCTCGCTTGCATCGAAGCGCAGCGCCGGGGTAGTGCTGGGCACGATCGGGCTGGGCTCCCTCACCACGGCGCTGGCGCCGACCGGAGGCACCGCTGTCTGCTGGATCTGGGGTGCGATCGCGGTGATCGATCTCGCCTGGTTGCTGACTGCTCGGTGCCGTTGACTGTTCACGGACCAGGCTCAGGCTTCACCCGGCGTCTCCGGTAGGTGCAGAGAAGCATCTCGCGGTCGTGCGGTCAGCAGGCGTTCTTCGAAGGCCATGTCCACGCGCGGAACACGCTGGGCGCGGTGCCGACCGGTCAGGTCCGCTACGACTGTGAGGATGATCGGGTGCCGCTTCGAGCGGTGGCCTGACTCGCGCTACGACTGGCTTCGTGCCCTGAGTGTTGATCTGTCGGTCACTGCCC
>NZ_JBIAKJ010000016.1:0-71133 GCF_042872365.1 Streptomyces sp. NPDC005263
CAGCCACGTGATCATTCTGGCCCTCTGGGACTTCCCGACGCAGCAACTGGGCGACACATCACGACAGGGCGAACGAAGCTTGATGCGGCACTAGAAGTCCTGCTGGACGCTGGTGACCTGGACGTTGTGCGCCCTGGTGTTGCCTTCCGAAAGGACGGAGACCGGAACGCGCTTGGCGTTGACCAGGTTGAGGATGTCGGTGGCGTGCGCCGGCCCGGTGACTGCTAGCAGGGCGCCGCCCACGGCGGTCACGGTGAGGATGCGAGAGGTGATCTTCATGACCTGCGTAACGACCGGCTCGTACGACCGTCACCCACAGCTCCCACCGGACATGCGGGCCTGTGTCTGGCACGCATGCTGCGACGTTCAAACTTCGGTGCCATGCGCTCACGGTTCGCTGGCGCCGGACATCGGGACACACTCCCTGGCATGCTGACCAGCCGTGGTCGGGGCTGGACGCGGCACAGCCGAACGTGGTCGGGGCTGTTCCGCCTCAGCCGACCTTGTCTCTGTCTCAACCGCCAGACGTTCAGGGCGTTCATATGACGCGATGGCCGCACGGATGATGAGAAGATGGGGATGAGAGTCAGGTAGGTCAAGGGCCGGAACCGTCACGAGCCGAGGATGAGATGGGCATGCCGAAGTCCCAGCACACCACCGACACCAACAACTCCGCACCGGTCCCCGAGCAGGGCGGAACATCGGGCAAGGTCCAGTCGCTGGAGCGGGCCATCACGCTGCTGCAGGCGACGGCCGACAGCTCGCCGGACGGCGACACGGCCTCGAATCTGGCCGCGCAGTGCGGGCTCAACCGCGCCACGGCCTGGCGACTGCTGTCCACGCTGGAGCAGTTCGGCCTGGTGGAGCGCAGCCCGGTCACCAACCGCTACACGATCGGTTTCGCGGTCGCGCGGATGGCGTCGGCCGCCGGTTTCGACGGTCTGATCCGCCGGGCGCACGGCACGCTGCGCCGGGTCAGCGAGCAGACGGGGGAGACCGCCAACCTCGCGGTGGTGCAACAGCTGGGGCTGACGTACATCGCCGAGGTGACCCCGCCCGTCGTGCTGAGCGCCAAGTGGCTCGGCCGGCCGGTGCCGCTGCACGCCACGTCCACGGGGAAGGCGCTGCTGGCCTGGATTCCGGAGGAGGAGGCCCAGTCACTGCTCTCCGGGCCGCTGGACGCGTACACGGACACCACGATCACGGACCGGGCCCGGCTGCGGGCCGAGCTGGAACAGTCGCGGGAGCGCGGATACAGCGTCTGCGTGGGCGAGATGGAGCGGAACCTCTACGGGGTCTCCTCACCGGTGCTCGGCAGCCGGGGCCGACCGTTCGCGGTGGTCAGCATCTGGGGGCCGCAGGACCGGGTGCCCGAGTCGCGGTTCGCGGCGCTGGGCGCGCTCGCCCGGGCCGCGGCAGAGGAGATCGCGAAGGCGGCACAGGCGCTCTGAGCGTCTCCGACGTTCACTTCGTGCGACGCGCGCCCGCATCATGAAACCGGGGTATTGAGTTTTCCGTCTCCTCGCGGCTAGGGTCGACGTATCCCTTCCGTCGCCCCTGCCTCCGTTCCGAGAGGAACCCGCGCGACCATGAACCAGGACGTGATCATCACCTGCGCCCTCACCGGCGCCGGCGACACCGTGGGCAAGAGCCCGCACGTACCCGTCACCCCCGAGCAGATCGCCGCCTCCGCGGTGCAGGCCGCCGAAGCCGGCGCCGCCGAGGTCCACATCCACGTACGCGATCCCGAGACCGGAGCCCCCTCCCGCGATCCGCGGCTGTACCGCGAGGTCGTCGAGCGGATCAAGGAGACCGGGACCGACGTCGTCATCAACCTCACCGCGGGGATGGGCGGCGACCTCGTCATCGACCCGGAGGAGCCGCTCAAGCAGCTACCGGGCACCGATCTCGTCGGCGGCCTGCAGCGATTGCCGCACGTCGAGGACCTGCTGCCGGACATCTGCACCCTGGACTGCGGTTCGCTCAACTTCGGGGACGGGTCGAACCTCTACGTCTCCACGCCCGACATGCTGCGCACCGGCGCCCGGCGCATCCAGGAGCTGGGCGTACGGCCCGAGCTGGAGATCTTCGACACCGGGCATCTGTGGTTCGCCAAGCAACTGCTCGCCGAGGGGCTCCTCGACGATCCGACCGTGTTCCAGCTGTGCATGGGCATCCCGTGGGGTGCGCCCGCGGACCCCGGAGTTCTGCAGTCGATGGTGAACATGTTGCCGGAGGGCGCCCAGTGGGCCAGTTTCGCGCTGGGCCGTATGCAGATGCCCTGGGTGGCGCAGTCGGTGCTGCTCGGCGGACATGTGCGGGTGGGCCTTGAGGACAATCTCTATCTGGGCAAGGGAGTCAAGGCGACCAACGCCCAGTTGGTGGAGCGCGCCGTGACGATCGTCGAGGCGCTCGGGGCGCGGGTCGCGAGTCCCGACGAGGCGCGTCTCAAGCTCGGCCTCAAGCCGCGTGGCTGAGCGGCGGCACACCCCGGTTCACCCCTCCCCCTTTTCAAGGAGCCCTGGATGACGGAGACTTGTGCGCCCGAGCAGGTACGCCGTGTGGCCTGCGTGGGCGCCGGTGTGATCGGCGGCGGCTGGGTCGCCCACTTCCTGGCCCGCGGCTACGACGTCACCGCCTGGGACCCGGCCCCCGATGCCGAGGCCCGGCTACGACGACTCGTGGAGGCCGCCTGGCCCGCCCTCGAACAACTCGGCCTGGCCCCCGGCGCCTCGATCGGCCGGCTGACCGTCACGGCGACGCTCGAAGAGGCCGTCTCCGAGGCGCAGTTCGTGCAGGAGAGCGCCCCGGAGAAGCTCGACCTCAAACGCGAACTGCTGACGAAGCTGGATGCCGCGACGCCCGCGGGGGTGGTCATCGCCTCGTCCACCTCCGGCTACCCGATGACCGACATGCAGACCGAGGCGGTCACCCCAGGTCGCCTGGTCGTCGGACACCCGTTCAACCCGCCGTATCTGATCCCGCTCGTCGAGGTCGTCGGCGGGGAGAAGACAGACCTGGAGGCGGTGCGCTGGGCGTCCCGCTTCTACGAGACGGCGGGCAAGTCCGTCATCACCATGGACCGCGAGGTGCCGGGCTTCATCGCCAACCGCCTCCAGGAGGCCCTGTGGCGCGAGGCCCTGCACATGGTCGCGAACGGTGAGGCGACGGTCCGCGACATCGACCTGTCCATCACCGAGGGCCCGGGCCTGCGCTGGGCCATCATGGGGCCGATGCTCACGTTCGCCCTCGCGGGCGGCGAAGGCGGAATGGCCCATATGCTCGACCACTTCGGACCGTCCCTGAAATCCCCGTGGACCCGTCTCGAAGCCCCGGAACTGGACAAGGCGCTCTACGACGCCGTGGTCGCCGGGTGCGCCGACGCCGCGGACGGCCGTACGATCGCCGACCTGGTCTCCGAACGCGACCGGGGTGTCATCGCGGTCCTGCGCGCCACCGGACGTCTGCCCGGGAGCGAAACCGGTGACGAGGCCGGTGCCGAGTGAGCTCGCCACACCCGCCACGCCTGCCGCTGTTCCGCGAGACCGTGCGCCCCGAGTGGATCGACTACAACGGGCATATGAGCGAGGCGTTCTACGTCCTGGTCTTCGGCTTCGCGACCGACGCGCTCATGGAGCGGACGGGCATGGACTCCGCGTACCTCAAGAGCACCGGCTGCTCGATGTACACGGTCGAGTCCCACATCCGCTATCTACGGGATGTGCCGGAGGGCGCCTCATTGGCGGTACGTACGCGCGTGCTGGGCGCGGCGGGGAAGAAGGCGCGCTTCACGCACGAGATGTACGTCGTCCCCGACCCGCGGGCCGAGCCGGAGGCGGATGCCGACCCGGTCGCCACCACGGAACTGCTCGCCCTCCATGTCGACCAGGAAGCCGGCCGTGCGACCGTGTTCCCGGACGCGGTCCGCGACCGCCTCACGAAGCTGACAGAGCAGCCGCCCGGGTGGGCGGGGCGCTCGATCACAGCGCCCTGACACAGCAGCGAAGCCGGTCCAGGGCGCGCCTGGGGAAGAGGCCGTAGGGGTCGGCGAGGCCGATGCACTCGTGTGGCCGCGGCCAAGCTCTACCGCGCCGTGGGCGGGAAAGCGGACGTACGCGGCGGCGGCCGCGGATCTTTGGATCGCCGGGCAGCTGCCTATTTCGCTCCGGAGGTGAAGTGAGCCCTCGCCGCAGGGACTTCATCTGCGGGAACCGCGCCAGATTCGGCGTCAAGCGGATCTGCCGTGTGCTCGGAGTCTCCCGCTCGGGCTACTACCGGCACCTGGCCACCGCGCAGGCCCGCGCCGAGCGCCAGGCCGAGGAGAAGCGGACCGTGAGCGAGATCCGTGCCATCCACGCCGAGCACCATGGCGCCCTACGGCGCTCCGCGCGTCCATGCCGAGCTGCGTGCGAGGGAAAAGAGGATCACCGCGGCCGCGTTCGCGGCGTCGTCTTCCACACCGACAGGGGCGCCCAATACAGCGCGGCCGCCTTCGCCGAGGTGTGCCGCCGGCACGGCATCCGCCGCAGCACGGGCCGGGTCGGCTCAAGCTACGACAATGCCCTCGCCGAGTCGTTCGTCCAGGGCCTCAAGCGCGAATTGCTCCATGGCTGCCGCTGGACCTCGAAGGCACAGACCCGGTTGGAGCTGTTCCGCCGGCTGTCGTACTACAACCGGCACCGTCGGCACTCCCCGCTCGGCCCGGGGATCAACCTCAGACGGTTCACTGGTCCTTCGAGGCGGACAGCTCTTGCCCTGGCCGGCCTCCCCGCGTCCCGGCTTCTGCGAGGCGTCGGAGGTCGTCGCGTACGGTGCTGTGTCGAGGGCCTCAAGGCCTGTCCGGGCCGCCGAGCTGGGGGAACGGGCTCCGCAGCCGTCCGATCCGGAAGGAAAGCGCATGGCACTGCAGGTTCTGCGGGCGCAGGACAGAACACCCGCGCCGTGGAAGAACGGCGGAGGCGTCACCTCCGAGGTGGCGGCCCGCCCCGAGGGAGCGGGGACCGGCGATTTCGTCTGGCGTGTCAGCATCGCCGATGTCGCGCAGAGCGGACCGTTCTCCGTCTTCGAGGGCGTGGACAGGATCATCACCGTCGTCGACGGTCCCGGCATGGCCCTGACGGTCGACGGCACTTCGCACGAGATGGCCGCCCCGTACGAGCCGTTCGCCTTCTGCGGTGACTCCGAAACGGAGTGCGGGCTGCTCGGCGGCCCGATCGTCGACTTCAACGTCATGGTGCGGCGCGCCGAAGCGACGGCGGGGGTCCGGATCATGCGCGACCGCTTTGCGGTGCGGCCGGAAGCCGGAACCTGCGTGCTCGCAGTGGTCCTTCACGGGTCGGCCACCCTCGGCCGGGAGTCCGTCCGCCTCGACCGCCTGGACGCCGTACTGTGCGCCGAAGGGGACGCAGACGACATCGACGTCGACGGGGTTCTCGCACTGGTCACCGTTGCCGTCGCGCATTGAGCCTCACCCCTTGTAATGGAAACGCACCCTGCTCCCCAGCCAGACCGTGCGGGTGGTCTCCAGCAGGCGACCGTCGGCGAGGCGGGAGACCGACCAGACCACGAAGAGAGCGGCGTCCAGCGGCGTGCTGAGCAGCCGGGCCTCATCAGGGTCGGTCGTTCCGAGTACTGCTATCGGTAGACGACGCCTCCGGGATCTCGGCGATGCAGGTCATCGCTCCGGCAGGCGTGGACATCAGCGGTCTGGGCGTCGAAGTGCGAGTTGGCGCCATGGAAGGACTGCCCTTTGAAGGCGTGCTGCGGTTCGGCTTCGCGCATCCAGGCCATACCCCTTGCACGTGGCTGACCACCGTGTCCCGGGACGACCTGATCAAGCGGGCAGGCGTCCTGTCCTCCCCGAAACTCAGCGAGATTGAGGATGCCCTCCATCTCGTCGGACAGCCGAAGGAGTGGACCCCGGCGACAACCGCGAAGCTCAGCGAGATGAGGGACGCCCTTGCGGGACGTGTAGTTGTAGTAGGTGAGCGCCGGGACGCTGCCGGACCATTCGCTGTCGGTCACCAGTGAGGGAGTCTCCACGGGGGCGGGCTCGGGGGTAGGCCCAGTGAGGCCAGACGCAGAGGTTGCCCTGCTGGCAGTTCCCGGGAGGCCACGCTTCCGATGCTCCCGCGGTGCGTGAAATCGTGATAACCGTGGATCTGGGAAATGAATAACCCAAGTCAGGCTTGTCCGTAATCACCGCACACCGTGACCGCCACCCTCGCCCCCTCGCCGCCCAGGGCCGCCCAGGGCCGCCCAGGCCGGAACCCCGTACCGGAATGGACGTGAACGTCGGCTGCGGAGCCGGATTCTGGAAGAAGCCCTTGTCGTCCACCACGACGAACGCTGGGAAGTCCTCCACCTCGATCTTCCAGACGGCCTCCATGCCGAGTGCCCAGGGCGGCGTCGTTCAGGGGATCTGCCCGACTTGATGCCGGTTCAGGTGGCGGACGTGACTGTGGCGTTCGCGGACGAGGCGTGAGCGGAGGCAGGCAATGGCCTCCGGGCGATCTGGTGCCGGCGCTACGGGAGCATGAGCCCGCGGGCGGCCGCATTCGTGGTTTGTGCAAGGTGCGCGGCTCCGAGGAGCTCGGCGTCGTCGGCGAGCCGGCCGAGGGTGAGGGCCAGCGCGCGGTAGGCGCCGGCGGGCATGTGTCTGCGCAGCCCGTCGTGGAGACCCTCGATGACGGGAGCGGCGGCGGGTCCGAGCGTGCCGTCCACGACGATCATCTCAGGGTTGAGCATCACGCAGGCGGGGGCGAGGTGACTTCCGACGAGGCGGCCGAAGTCGTCAAGGACACGGCGGACGGTCGCCTCGCCCTGTGCGGCGAGTCCGAGGACGTCGTAGATGCTCACGTCGGGGCCGAACAGCGGGCGAGCGGCTTCGAGGAGGTGATCGGTGGTGGCGATCACACCGAGGCATCCGCGGGCACCGCAGCGGCACATGGGGCCGACGGAGTCGACGTGGAGATGGGACAGTTCGCCGGCCAGGCCGTTCGCTCCGCGCACGAGCTGCCCGTTGACGATGAGCCCCGCGCCCATTCCGGTGACCAGATGCAGGTGGATCACGTGCCGACGCCCTCGTGCCGCGCCGAACGCCAGCTCGCCGAGGGCGGCGAGGTTGCACACGTTGTCGACGCTCGCGGGTACCCCGAAGGCCCTGGTCAGATCCGGTGCCACATCCCTGAACAGCCACGCGGACATGGGCGGGCGGTCCGCGGGTACCGGGTCGGGTGCCGGCGCGAGCATCGACAGTCCGGCACCCTGCCGATAGGGCACTGGCAGACCGAGCACCACGCCACTCATGGGCGCCGTACTGCGTGCGTCGTCGCGGGCCCTGGCCAGCAACCGGACGGATTCGGCGACGATGTCGGGGCACTGCATCCAGTCGTACGGCGTCTCGAACCGCCCGAACACCTGGCCTTCGGTGGACACGAGCCCGGCGCGGGCGACGCGGTGCGTGATGACGACCGCGCCGACGAGGGTGGCGTGCCTGGCCAGCCGTAGCCTGGCGGCGGGGCGGCCTCGCCCGCGCGCCTCCTTTGCCGCGGGGCCGGGCGCCTCCTGAAGCAGTCCGCGCGCCAGGAGCCGGGCCGTTGCCCCGGCGACCGTGGAAAGCGGCAGTTGTGCGAGCCGGGCGAGCTGGGAGCGGGTGAGAGCCTCGTGCCGGCCGAGCAGCTCGACGACACTCCGCTCGGCACCGCGTGGGCCCGCCGGGCCGTGATTCACCGTCACAGTCGCACCGTAGGGCTTTTACAGCTGATTCCGCGAATATTAATCCGAACCGCAATGGTCGACTCGTTGTATCGGAGCCCCGGGGAGACGTCTACTTTTCCTCCGTGTGATCACGCGCCGCCAAGGACCGGTGAACAGCGCGAGCCCGCCTGTCCGTTCCCCCCGTACACGCCGAGGAGAGCCATGACCGAACCCCACGCCCGCTCAACTGGGCCCACGCGGCGCCAGATCCTCCTCACCGGTGCGGCCGCGGCCGGTACGGCCCTGGGCTCGGAACTGCTCGACGCCGGCCCCGCGGTGGCGGCCGACACCTCGTCCACCGCCGCTTCGGCCGCCGTGGACCTCACGCGGCCGACGTCGCCGTTCCCCCACGTGTGGGAGCGCGTCGTCAGCGGCGACTGGGCCAAGCAGGCGCTGAGACGCGACTATCAGGACCAGCTGTTCGACTGCCATGACGAGCTGGGCTTCGAGTCACTCCGCTTCCACGGTGTCCTCAACACTTCGATGAGCACGTACTTCCCGACCGTGAACGGACGGCCGAGGAATCCGGCGTTCTCGAACGACGACTACTCGTTCTTCAACGTCGACCAGATCTACGACGCTCTCGTGGATCGCGGCATGCACCCGTTCGTCGAGCTGAGCAGCATGCCTGCCAGTCTTCAGGCGTCCGCCCCGCCGTTCAGCCTCATGCTGTACGACTTCAACCAGATGGAGCCGAAGGACTACGCGCTCTGGGGCAAGGTCGTCGGCGACTTCGCGCGGCACATGGTGGACCGGTACGGTCTCCATGAGGTCCGCAAGTGGCCGTTCGAGGTGTGGAACGAGCCGAACCTGTCCGTGTTCTTCAACGGGGACCAGCAAGCCTATTTCAGGCTCTACCAGTACGCCGCGGAGGCCATCAAGAACGTCGACGCGAGCCTCCGGGTCGGTGGCCCGGCCACCTCGGCCGGACAGCTGAGCTTCGGGCCTCCCCGTTCGCCGGGTGTGCGGTACTACCGGGAATTCATGCAGTGGGCCACCGCCAAGGATGTCCCGGTCGACTTCGGCAGCGCCCACGGCTACGAGAGCGACACGGGAACGGGGCCCCAGGGCCCGGCGTCGTTCTTCAAGCAGAACCGCGCCGACACGCCGTCCGGCCTTCCGCTCTACATCTCCGAGACCAACGTCACCTCCGACATCGGAAACCCCGTCCTGGACCGGTCCGACGCGGCGGCGAGCTTCCTGCGCACGATCGCCGAGACCGTCGGGGTCGTCGACGCGCTCGCCTACTGGTCGTTCACCGACATCTACGAGGAGATGGGTCAGGCCGACAAGCCGTTCCACGGTGGGTTCGGGCTGCGGACCATCCACGGCGTCAAGAAGCCCGCCTACCGCCTGCTGCAGATCCTGCACAAGGTGGGCGAGCACCGCGTGCCACTGACCCTGGCAGGCGCCCCGGACACGGTGGGCGGGCTCGCGGTCATCGGCGGCGGGCGCGGCGGTGTCGACGTCCTGCTGTACAACCACGCCCTAGCCACCGGCGACGGCAGCGCCTCCGTCCCGGCGCGGCCCGCGACCCTCACCGTCACCCTGCGCGGCGTGCGGGCCGGGGCCCGGGCACGAGTCCGGCGGATCGACGAGGACCACACCAACCCCTACCGGGAGTGGGTGGAGCTCGGCTCGCCGGAGTATCCGACCCGCCGGCAGCTGCACGACATCGAGAAGGCGAGCGAGGTCGAGGACCGGCCCCTGGAGCTCAAGTCCGACCGCGGAACCGGTGTCGCCCGGTTCACCCTCACCCTGCCCCCCGAAGGCGTCGCCGCGGTCCACGTCGGCTGACGCTCCTCGTCCGCGCGTCGATCAGGGGTAGAACACCTCTTGGCCGTCGACAAAGATCCGTCGGGAGGTCGACGACCAGATCATCCGAGACGCGCGACGGCGGGAAATCTCAGATGATCTGCTCCCTGGGGCACGAACGGTGGCTGTTGTCTCAGACGATCGCTGCCGCGGCGTTCGAAGGACCGGACTTGATCGCGCTCAACTACGCTCGGCCAATATGACGAGCACCACCCCCCAGTCGACAGTCCGGAAGCCATCGAGCGGGCTGACGGGGACCTCGACGAGATGCCGAGCGAAACTGAACAGACCGACTGAGACCGGGACCAAGTCACCGAAGACGGAGCAGCAACAGGGGTTTCGGCGTGCCGGTCACGGGTGTCCTGCGACAAGAACTTGAGCGCGTGCCATCGAAGTTTGAGTGGCGGGGAGTGCTGACCTTCAGGCCGAGCCGTCCTCAGCAACAAGCTGCACCAAGCCCACCCATGCGAACTCGTTCTTCGTATGGACTGCGCGGACCCTCCATCGGCCTGCCGGAAGATGTACGGGAGCGTGTTCCGGCTGGCCCTCATCGGGATAATCCACTCCCAGATCGGCGCCCGCTTCAGCCGAATCCATCAACACAGCCGGGCCATCGGCGACCCACAGGCCGCCGTCTTCCCAAGCGGTGTCCGGATCAGCCAGGACCGCGTCGGCTGCCGCGAACAACTCGGCCTCGGAGTCCGCAGCCAGCCACCGCACGAACAGCAGCTTCTCTGGCAGGAAGCACGTCTTTGCAGGTTCATCGGCCAGGACAAGCGCAGTGACGGCGCCCGTGCCCACGGCGATCGCACCGGCCCAGTCCTCCACCTCGCAGGCGCGGTCGTAGTCATCACGGCCATCGGCATCACCGAGGACGGAGCCGGCCTCCGTGCATCCGCCCCAGGCGTTTACCGAGGACTCCGGAACGACGATCAAGGGGCCGCCCATCGACCGGACCCACACCAGCTCAGCCCGGTCACAGCGATCGGTGTCGTGAGAAACATCCATGCGCGCAGTCTGTCGCCACCCAGTGACACCCTCGGAGGCGGACCCTGGTCGGCCGACCTAGCCACTCAAGCTTCGATGGCATGCGCTCAAGGTTCACTGTCACAGGACAACGGGTCTGGAGACGACCAGGTCCAGCAGACCGACATACAATCAAACGCATATCCGATCTTCCACTTGCTGAGCGCCGAGTCACCATCCACGCCGCCGAATGCCCCAGGATCAGCCAGCCCGTCGCCACTCTCGACGCCGCCAAAGCCCGGTACGCGCTCATCAAAGACCCCGCCTTCCACCACCCCTGCCACTGCCGACCCGACAAGACGCTCGGGATCGTGAAGGGCTAGGCGGATACAGCCCTCAGCGTCGGGGCTCAGGAACCAGCTCTCTTACCCGGTCGGGTGAAGACGGCGGGATCGGAGAACTTCTGCGGATGCCCACGCGTAGTGCCGTGCATGGGGCCGACCGACGAAACGCATGTGGCGCAGCCGGGGCCGCCGTCCGGGGCGCGGGCGCCGCACGGGAGCTCTCTGTGTCCTGCCTGGCCGTGGTGGAGATCGCGGCGTGCGTCGGCCAGACCGCCTTCGCCGACCAGGAGCTGCTCGCCAAACGGTGGGCGACCGCGACAGCGGACCGTACGACCCGGGATCCGGGACAGCCCGGCGTCCGGCTGCGCCGCTGATTCCCCAGGCTGAAGTTCATGCACATCCCCATGGGGAATCAAAAGGGCTTCGCGGCCCAGGTCTCCTGGGTGCACAGCACGGTCGCGACGCGCGATGGTCAAAAACCGACAGCCGGTTCCCGTTCGCCGCCGGGCCCGGCTCGGCTGGAGGCCCCTTGTGCCACTCGAGGTGCGGAAAGGAGAAGGTCCCCATACTGTGTTGATCGGGGGCTTTCCTGATGTTCTGCCCCTCCCCCTGGAGCGCTGCGATGAGCAAGCAACGACGCGCCGCCCGCCATTCCCCGGCCGGTTACCGCACGTCATACCCCTGGCGGGTCGTCACCAGTGCCGCCCAGTACGTGGACCGGCGCATCGGCTGGGACAAGCTGCCCGTGATTCCGGGCCTGTTGACACTCCTCGGACTGCGTGTGAGGCTCCGGCAGAAGAACCTTTACGACACCGACCACCTGCCCTCCGTCAACCTGCCCGATCCCGCGCCGCCGTCCGAGAGCCACAAGGTCAACCGGACTCCCGACGGCAGCCACAACGACCTCGGTGATCCGCGGATGGGCATGGCGGGCGCCCGCTTCGGCCGTAACATCCCGCTGGACCGGATCGCCCCGGCCGCCCCCGAGGACGTCCTGTCCCGGCCGAACCCCCGCGACGTGAGCCGCGCACTGCTCACCCGCGATCAACTGGTCCCCGCCGAATCGGTCAACTCCCTGGTCGCCGCCTGGCTCCAGTTCATGGTCCGCGACTGGTTCAGCCACGGTACGAGCCCCGCCGACCACCCCTGGGAAGTTCCCCTCATGGACGACGACCCATGGCCGGAACGGCCCATGCGGATCATGCGGACACCGGACGACCCGACCCGCGACCCGCAGGCGCCCGCCGGCACGCCCGACACCCGGGTCAACACGTCCTCCCACTGGTGGGACGCGTCGCAGATCTACGGGACGAACGAGACCGAGCAGCGCCAGATGCGCACCGGCGAGCTGGGCAGGCTGCGTCTGTGGGACGGCGAGCAGGCTCCGGTGCCCTCGGATCCCTCCCGCGACCCCTCCCGCGTCCCCGGCTTCTGGCTGGGCCTCGCCATGATGCACGACCTGTTCGCGCGGGAGCACAACGCCATCTGCGACCATCTGCACGCCGCGTACCCGTCCTGGGGCGACGAGGAACTGTTCCAGCGCGCCCGCCTGGTCAACGCCGCGCTCCTCGCCAAGATCCACACCGTGGAGTGGACCCCCGCCGTCATCAGCCACCCCACGACCGTCACAGGTCTGCGTGCCAACTGGTGGGGCCTGGCCGGCGAACGCGTCCACAGACTCTTCGGCCGGATCATCGACAGCGAGGTCATCAGCGGCATCCCCGGAGGCGAAACCGACCACTACGGCGTCCCGTACGCCCTCACCGAGGAGTTCGTAGCCGTCTACCGCATGCACCCGCTGATCCGGGACGAGTGGCATCTGCGCTCCGCGAACGACGACGGAACGCTGCGTCACTGCACGCTCCGTGACATCTCCGGCCCGGGGGCGCTGAAGTTCCTGGAGACCACGGACATGACCGACCTGCTCTACAGCTTCGGCACACTCCACCCAGGACTGGTCACCCTGCACAACTTCCCCAAGTTTCTGCAGGAGTTCGAGCGCCCCGACGGGCACTTCCAGGACCTCGCCGCCACCGACATCCTGCGCACCCGGGAACTGGGCGTCCCCCGCTACAACGAGTTCCGGCGACTGCTGCGGCTCAAGCCCGCGGCGAACTTCCTGGACCTCACGGGGAACCGGGCGTGGGCCGAGCAGATCGAGCAACTCTACGAGGGCGACATCGAGAAGGTCGACCTCATGGTCGGGCTGTACGCGGAGAAGCTGCCCACCGGATTCGCCTTCAGCGACACAGCGTTCCGCATCTTCATCCTGATGGCCTCACGCCGGCTGAACAGCGACCGCTTCTTCAACGAGTACTACACCCCTGAGGTGTACTCGAAGGCCGGCATGGCCTGGATCGAGGACAACAGCATGATCACCGTACTGCTGCGCCACCATCCGGAACTGCGCACCGCACTCGCCGGTCTGACGAACGCCTTCGTGCCGTGGAACACCGCGGGACCGACGTCGGGCTGAGCTGTCACCCCGCGGTGCATCGTCCTGGGCCGTTTCGACCGGCGCCGCTCGCTACAGTTGCCCAGCTGCGAATGGGACCGGGACGAGAAGAGGGCATGGCCAAGGAAGGACTGTGGATCACCGTCCAGGGCGACCTGCCGGCCGAGGCCGTGTGTCGAAAGCGCTGACTGCGAGCACAAAAGCGGCTGCTAGCGTTCGGCCATGTGAACGACAGCGTGTACGTGGGCAACGCGGGCCAGGATGCGGCCCTGGACAGAGGATGGCTCCTCGGGCACTTCAAGGACGTTGGCGACCCGCGCCACAGCGAGGCCCTGGAAATAAAATGGGGCGTCCACCCCCGTGCTGATGCGCGATCGCAGTGGGTGAGAGGCGAGGAACGCACGGCTCTCCTGGTTCTCATCCGTGGCCGCTTCCGCGTCGAACTGCCCGGCCGAAGTGTCCTTCTGGAAGAGCAGGGTGATTACGTTGTCTGGGGGCACGGAGTCGATCACTCGTGGCTTGCAGAGGAAGAGTCGGTGGTACTGACCGTTCGATGGCCGTCCGTGCCAGGCTATGCAGTCACTGAGACGGACCAGACGCAACTGCGGGCCTGAAAGGACACCGGCCGGTGTGTGCTGTACTCGCGAGTCTGGGAGGAGTGCGGGAATCCGGTGCGATCGCCGCAGAACCGGCTGTGTCGGGACCGCCGGCGCCGAGCCGAACGGCTGGCCTCCCAAGAACAGTGTCCCCGCTGTGTAGGGGCCGGATATCTACGCGAGGCGACCGGCTGGTGCGGCTCCTGTTCGCGGCCCCGGCAGGAGAAACAGCCACCGCGGAACTGACGTCAGCGCGGGCAGCTCAGGCGTCATACCCGGCTGGTACTGTGCTCGGCCTACTGGCAACGACACCCCGGACACCCCTTCATCCGCGGCGAACATCTCCGTGACCAACTGCCCGACCCGCCCGCGTGGCTGGCCGAATTCGTGGCTCACGTCGCGGCCCGCCATTGCGTCGGCCGGGCGTGCGGCTTCGTCGTGGACCTGGGCCGCCTCCTTCAAGACGAGCACTCCAACCCGCCCCAGGCCCTCGCTCGCCACCTTCACGACGCCGGCGTCTTTGAAGGCGCGATCGGCAAGCCTGTGCCCGTGGTCCTTCACGAGCTCGATTACTACGACGGGATCGCCCGCCGAACCGAGGCCGCCAACCCGCTCGGACTCGCCGACGCCGTCACGGCATGGGTCCGTAATGGCTGAGGTATTCCGAGACTTCCAGTACCCGACTCCACCATTAGCGATCTACCCCAAGCACGCCATCGAGGCCCACCGCGCCGTCCTCGCCCAGCGCGCGGCGGCGAAGACGCAGCCGGGGGGGCGAGGTGATCATCCGCTGAGAAACCCTCACTGGTTGTCGTACTCATCGTGGCGGCGCCACCAGAAGCCGTTCTCGTTGCGCCCGAGGGGGGCGCGGTCGAGCCACTGGTACATGCCCCACAGGCCGTCCAGGCCGCGGGAATACGACGAGTAGGTGTGGTAGACGGCGTCGTCCTGCAGCGCGAACGCGCTCATGCCGGGGCCTTCTCGCCGATACGTCTGCCAGTCCGTGTCTACGATCGACTGGCTGAAGGCGTCGCGGGAACCCTTCTCTTCGGCCGTCGCCGGCCGCAGGTCCTGCTCACCGAAGTTGTACGCGACGGCTCCCGCTTCCCACTCCTGCTCGGTGTGTGCCACCCCGAAGTCGAAGTTGAAGTCGCTGCCGTAGGACGACGCCCACGGGAAGCTCCAGCCCATCCGCTGCCGGTACATGTGGAGCTTGGCGAGCGGGGCCCGTGACACCGCCCAGAACGCGACGTCGTGGTGGGCGAGATGGACCACGGAGCCGTCGAAGCCGTCGGCGATCGCCGAGCAGGACGGGCATCCGGCGGTGTAGTCGGGCCCGAACATGAAATGGTAGACGAGCAGCTGCGAGCGTCCCTGGAACAGGTCGGCGAGTGACACCGTGCCCTCGTGGGTCTCGAAGCGGTAGTCCTTGTCCACCCGGACCCAGGGCAGCTCCTGCCGTTGCCGTGCCAGCTCGTCACCGCGCCGGGTCAGCTCCTTCTCCGCCCTGAGCAGTTCCAGCCGCGCAGCCAGCCATTCCTCGCGTGTCCCCCTCTTATGAGTTGTCATCGCCTGTCTCCTTGTCTTGTTTCTTGTTTCTTGTTTCTTTCGATGTACTTGTCTTGCTGCCTGCCGTTACATCGGTGGTGGTGCGAGCCCCGGGACCAGGGAGGGTGCGACGACGATCACCAGTCCAAGCCCGGTGATCGCCAAGGCCGCCGGAACGTCGATCGCGATCTTCGCGGGCAGCAGCTTCTGGGCGCACATGAGGACGGCGACCACCGTCATCCACAGCGGGCTCATCACGTCCAGTGCCACCAGCATCGCCATCAGCCCGATGCCGGAGCCGACGCAGTACAACCCGAACCTGAGTCCGCCACCGGCGTCCTCGTGGCAGCGTTGCCGGAAGTGCCGCTTGACCGGCGTGAGTTCATAAACGCCCGCCGCGATCACCACCACGCCGGCGGCCGCTGACCCGTGTGGCCGGTCCAGCGCGTACGCCACCATGCCTACGAGTACCCAGACGGCCAGGTAGGACCCGGCGAACGGCAGCGCACCACGCAACCCGCCGTTCCGGCGGACATGCCTGGCGAGGACCGGAGCCGCGCCCGGCAGCATCATCGCCGCCATCATCGTCGTCCACGTCGCGGCGAAAAGCCCCGACGACCCGGGCCTGGTCGCGAGCCCCATGTCATGCCGCGCATCAGCCAGAGCGAGACCGCCCAGCAGGCCGCGGCGAGCCCGAGTGCCACGCCCGCCGCGATCGCCGGCTCGGTCGGCCGCTGGGATTCGGCGTGCACCATCGGATCTCCCTCCGCGCCGGTCCCCGTCACGTGGATCCGCGCGCCTGGTCGTCGAGGTGGTCCTTCAGCGCACCGAGCGGGCCGTCCCAGTCGCGCGCCAGCGCGGCCAGAAACTGTTGCGCCACCTGCATCGGCGCGGAGCACAGCCGGTACCGCACCCGGCGCCGCTCACCCGGTTCGGCCATCACCAGGCCGGCCTCGGCCAGCAGGGCCAGGTGTTTGGCGATCGCCTGCCGGGTGATCGGCAGCCGCGCGGCCAGGTCCGTGGCCGTGGCCGGCCCTCCCGAAGCCAGCGAGGCCAGGATGGCGCGCCTGCTCGGGTCGGCCAGGGCGGCGAAGACCTGTTCGGCGATCGCCTCGGTGTCAGACTGCGGCATCGAGGTGGTCTACCAGTTCGCCCAGTTCGTGCGTCCAGCCCTGGGTGTGGTCGTCGTACTCCTTGCCACGGACCTCGTCCGGGAGCTGGGCGAAGCCGGTCTCGACCACCGTCAGCCGGGTGCCGGAGGCGACCGGTTCGAGCGTGAACTCCACATAGGTGCGGCGCGGATCGTCCTCGGGCAGTCCCGGGACCTTCCAGGTGTAGCCGAACACCGTCGGCTCCTCCACCCGTTCCACCCGCATGTCGGCGGTGTGGCCGCCGTCCCATTTCATCCAGGCCGAGCCGCCCGGGCGCAGATCGATCCCCGCCTGCTGGCCGAACCAGGCGCTCAGTCCCTCGGCCGTGGTGAGCGCGGCCCACACCGTGGCCGGCGTGTGCGCGATCTCGATGGTCCGCTCGATGCGGTCAGGGAATGCCATGACTACCTCCACAGGTATAGCAACCATCTGATTGCGATATTATGGCAACCAGGTGGTTGCGTCAACGGCGACCGGCGTGCGCGGGCGGAACCCCGTCGCGGTTGCCGGGCCCCAGTGAGCCTGCCGAGGATCTGTACCTGCTTTTCCGGATCCTGGAAGACCCGGCCAGGGCGAGGAAGTCAGGATCCTGGGAGCGTTCCTCTCGGAGGAGGAGACTCACGAGGCGGCCTCAAACTGTCTGGAAGGTCGAACCCGCAGGTCATCGGAGGCTCACTGACGAAGGCCGCGCATACTCGAAGTGGTCCACACCGGATCCCGCAGAGACGTCGAAACTTAGCCTTTGAGAAAACCTCACTGCGCTCATTCGACACGACCGCGATCACGGCCCGACGCAGGCTGGAGGAACGGTAGCCGGCTGGACAGTCTCTGCCGCGTTCCGCCGTTCCTTGTCTGCTGAATTCCGTCGATCTCGCGCCGTCGCATTTCGAGACGTGCATACGATGGTTTGCCGTAGGAGGGGTGTGCTGTGGACCGAACAGAAGTTGGCGCGCTCGTCCGGTCGGCCGTCGATGGCGACGCGGCAGCATGGAAGGCGCTCGTGGAAGGGCTGAGCCCGCTGGTGTGGTCCGTCGTGCGCGCGCACCGGTTATCCGATGCCGATGCCCACGAGGTGTACCAGACTGTCTGGTTCCGCTTCGCCCAGCAGGCCGGGCGGATCCGCGAGCCGGACAAGACGGGGGTGTGGCTGGCCAGCACGGCGCGCCACGAGTGCCTGAAGGTGCTCAAGAGCCTAAGGCGGCTGGCCCCGACGGACGATCCGCAGCTGCTTGACACAGTCAGCGAGGACCGTACGCCTGAGCAGTCACTCCTCGACTCCGAGGAGGCGGCAGCTGAGACAGAGCGGGTCAGGCAGTTGTGGCAGGAATTCGAGCAACTCGGCGAAAACTGCAGGATGTTGTTACGCACGCTGATGGCCTCTCCGCCGCCCACCTACCAGGAGGTGTCCGCCGCACTGGGTATCCCCATCGGCAGCATCGGGCCGCTGCGCCAGCGCTGCCTGCGCCGCCTTCGAGCCCGCCTCGCCGCCAGGGATCGCAGTCATACTGACGCTGCCGCTCCCGAGCGGTCCGTACCCCAGTGCAACTTCACGTCCCATGCTCCCGCTGCCGAAGCTCCGAACGTATTCAGCCCCCGTGCTGAGAGCCCGCAGCGTCCTGCTCCCGGTCCACGGAGTGCCGCGCCGCCAGGTCCCTTCGAGCTATACCGGCTTACCACCGCAGTCGCGGTGCTCGAGGAGGCCGAAGCCAACGACGAGCTGGACGTCCCGGGTGCGCCAAGCGACGAGCCTGCTGCCTCGACGGGCCGGCTCACGGCGAATTGGGACCGTGACGGGTGGACGACCTCCGACGACGCTGGCGAAACGGGCGAGTCCACGATCGACTTCGTCCCGCCAGCCTGGTACATGCAGAGCGGCTCGGACGATTCGGAGCTCGCTTCGACGCCACCGTCTCCGGTGACCGGTCCCGCCGCCCCGCCCGCGCATTCCCCGCCGAACGTGACCTCGGCGAATTCTCCGCAGCCGCCGTTCACTGCGCCTTCTGGTCTCGACCCCAGCGAAGACGGTTCGATGGAACCGCGGTCGCTGGTCGCGGAGTTGGCCGAGCAAACCTCGCCCGGCCAGGTGGTGCCACTGCATGTGCAGATCGTCCAGGGCGGTAAGAGGGGTGTGCAACTGCGCTCCTTCCTTCTCCCGCCGGGCGGGGCGCAGGTGATTGTCACCGTTCACGCCCCTGGTCTTGAGGCCGTCGATGACCTGTACCAGGAACTGCACGTCGTGCCCGGCCGGGACTCGGACGTGCTGCTGTTCCGGCTGCGGGCAGAGAAGCCAGGGCTGCATGAGGTGATGGTTCGGGCGTTTCGGGGTGGCACCTTCCTCGGTGAGGTGACCTGTCAGATGTCGGTCGGGCTCGGCAGTGTCACAAGAGACGGTCCAGAGCGCCACGCACCGCTGGCCTCCGTGGCGTTCGATCCCGGAGAGGTCACTCTCCAGGTCCTGAAGGAGAGCGGGGACGGCGCCTTCAGCTTCCAGCTGATCAGCGAGACTTTCTATGCACGAGAGATCGTCGACTTCCGGGGTGGTGACCCCCGCAAGGCTTCGGAGGCCATCTACGCCGAGCTGAGGAAAGCCGCGAAGGCCGCAGCGACGGGTGGAGGCGGGGATATCTCGTGGCTGAGCAACCGTCTGAAGAGTCAAGGCGTAGAGCTGTGGAAATCCGTTGTCCCTCAGCGTATCCAGAGCCAGTTCTGGGAACAGGTCGACCACGTCAGAGCCTTCACCGTCCTGGGAGAACACGACATCATCCCCTGGGAGCTGCTATACCCGCTGAACGAGGGACATGAGGGAAGAGGTTTCCTGGCGGAATGGCTCCCCGTCGTACGCAGGGTGCACGGTCAGGACAGAGTCCGCAGCCTGAGCCTGCCGGGCGTAGCGTTCGTGGTACCTCCCGGCTCCCCGGACGACGCGGGCGAGGAAGTGACATCCCTTCGTGCTCGCTTGGGCACGGCGGTGTCCGATGCCGGAGTGGTGACCGAGCGGGCAGCGCTGACCGCGCTGATCGAGGGCGGGCACGCTGGCCTGCTCCACTTCGCCTGCCATAACGCCTTCACGGGCTCCGGTTCGTGCGTGACCATGGCCGACGGACCGTTCGACCCCATCGACCTGGCGTCGGCAGCACAACTGCGCTCCCTGCGCACCCACCGCCCTCTCGTGTTCTTCAACGCCTGCCGAAGCGCCGGAGAAATCGACTGGTTCGGCGAGAGCCTGGGATGGGCACCTCAGTTCCTCAACGCGGGGGCCGGGGCGTTCGTCGGCACTCTCTGGCCCGTACGGTCACGATCGGCACTGCAGTTCGCCGAAGCCTTCTACGACCAGTTGATCACCCACCGGCAGCCGCTCGGCAAGGCTTCACTCGTGGCCCGACAGGCAACCCGCGACCTGCACGAAGGCGATCCGACATGGCTGGCCTATGCCGTGTACGGCAGCCCGGCCGCGACCGTGCACATCACCGCATCGAGGGAGTAGTACGTGAAGGATCCGGTCTTCGTCATCCACGGCGTCGCCCATCGCGACCAGGCCGAATTCACCGCGGCCGTGTCGGCGCTCGCTGCGGCGGCCGGAGTGGACATGGTGCCGGTCCACTGGGGTGACCTGGGGGCACAGGACCAGTTCATCGACGCCGCACTGCCCACCTACTACCGCGATCGAGACACCTTGCGCGACGGCGAGGAACCGGAGCCCGTAGCGGCTGAGCCCGTCACTCCAGCCCTGTTCGCCGAAGCGATCGACGAAGCCCGGCAACTGTCGCAGTTCGAGGACGCAGTCCGTACACAGCTGAGTGAAGGAAACCCTGCGGAAGACGATGGACTGAGACAGGGAGACCGTCCCTGGCTCGATCCTGATCAGATCATGGCGTATGTGACGGAGGCGTGGGCCGACACTGAGTGGCTGTGCCGCACCGGCGATACACAGTTGCTGAGGGAGGCTGGGCGGTCTCCGGCACGGTCACTGCTGGATGAAGCCGATCCCGAGGGAGACGACTCGTACCACGGACTGCGCGGCAGCTCGGGCGTTCACAACCGAGTACGTTCCTTGGTGCGACGTCGGCTGAACGATCTCGACCGTGTCGCGGGCGCGGCCGTTCAGGCGGTGGGCGCGCGGCTGAACCACGCCGTACGGAGCCGATTCGCGCCCGGCACCACACGCTTCCTCGGCGATGTGCTCGTCTACCAACGCCACCGGGACGCTATCCACGCCCGCGTACGCCAGGTCATCGACAATGTACATCCCGACCTTGGGCGCAGCGCCGCCAGCCCGGTGCGCATCGCGGCCCACAGCCTGGGTGGTGTCATCGCCGTCGACATGGCCACCGCCACGGTGCCCTTGTGGACCGAGTCCCTGGTCACGTTCGGCTCCCAGGCGGCCTTCTTCCATGTCTGCGACCCACGGGGAGGACAACTGGCTCCCTACGGAGGCAGCATGCCCGTGGGCTTGCCGGCTTCACTGAACCGCTGGACCAATCTGTGGGAACCACTGGACGTTCTGGCCTTCGCCGCTTCCAAGGTATTCCAACTGCACGACGGTACGGCCCCGGTAGACCTCCCCGTCAGCCATCAAGCCAGCACCGGAATGTGGACCCACTCGGCGTACTGGAGCCTTCCCCACGTCGCCTCGGTCATTGGCGACGTCATGAGCCGCGATCAGCCGGCGGAGGCCCCGTGAAGCACGAGACCCGGACAGCCACCTCGTCGGCCTCCACTTACGCGCCTCGATGATCTGGATGAAAGACCTCACCCGAGGCGCCCCTTGATCACCGCCCTGTCATGCCTTATGGGCGGGCGTAAGGCCGAGTCATGACCTCCATATTGTGACCGTCCGGGTCGCTGAAGTAAGCGCCACGACCACCGAACAGATCGTTGACCCGGCCGGGGTCGGTGTGGCCAGGGTCCGCATAGTAGGTGACCCCGACCGCCTCCAGACGGGCGATCACGGCGTCGAACTGCTCGTCAGGCACGAGGAAGGCGTAGTGCTGCGGCTGGATCGGCTCGTCCCTCTTCTCGCAGTAGTCGAGCGTCACGCCGTTGCCGAGGTCAACTGGCAGGAACGGCCCAAACGGTGCGCCGACTTTCAGCCCCAGGATCGCGGCGATGAACTCGGCGGACAGGTAGCGGTCGCTCGCGTAGACAGCCGTGTGGTTCAGCTGGACGCCGGCATGTGGGTACGGCTGGTCGTAGGACATCAGTGAGGTGTCTCCGGTCTTGGGTTCCGTTGGAAAGGCGCCGTACGACGGCGCCGGGAGCAAAGACGCGGACAAGGGGGGCGGGCCTCTGGCCCGCCTCGGGCTCACGCCGAGGCCGGGAAACTCACTCGTGCATGGCCCAAGGCCGACCCGGCAGTCACGCGACCGACCTTAGTGATCACCGCAGGCGAGGGCAACACCGTTTCTCGGCCGTGCTCCGGCCGCGGAACTAACCGCTGTCTCTGGTGATCACGACTCGATACGCGCCCTGGCCCGCCGTGCCCCGTGCCCCCGCGCCGCCGCCAGTTCGATAGCCGCAGGCCGAAGCCGCAGGGCGGTCACCACCCCCTCTGAGCCATGACGGTCCCACCTGGCACAGGTCGTAAGGGCCGTCCAGGGGCGTTCAGTTGATCCAGGGCGGCGACGTAGGGCCAGGCGGGGCACGCACGTCGGCGGATCTCGCCGATGCCGCCGGGCTGAGCCCGGCGTACCCGCCGCGCTCAGCCCGCTTCGGCCCGCGCGGGACCGGACATGAACCGTGCCAGCGCTGGGAATCGAAGGGCAGGGCCGCAGCTCGGATCAGCTTGCGGAATCCTCTTCGGGCCGCAGCAACGCCGAGATTGCCGCGGCCACTTCCTCGGGATGGGACAGTGGCGAGAAGTGACTGCTGGGGAGCTCGGTGACTACGGCTCCGGCGCGTGTGGCGAACCATCGCTGCAGTTGCGGATCGAGGATCCGGTCGTGGGCGGAGAGCACGTAGCCGCAGGGGAGGTCGTGCCAGGCGCCCGCAGAGGCCGGGGCCGTCAGGCAGGCTCCATGGGTCGGTTTCTGCACGGCGGCGAGGCGCCGGGCAAGGCGGGGCGGCAGGTCGTGGGCGAGTACGTCACCGAACAGTTCCGGGTCCACGTCCGACCAGCCGTCCGCAGCGAACCGCAAGGCCGCGCGGCCCGGCATCTCGGCACCCTTGTCGCTCAGCATGCCGATCGTCTCCCCCGCGCCAGGCACGTAGGCGGCCACGAAGACCAAGGAGTTGACCTTGCGATGCTCAAGTGCCGCGCCGGAGATGACGGTGCCGCCGTACGAGTGTCCGACGAGGGTGACCGGTCCCTCAAGCGCGTGGATGTGCCGACGGGTCCAGGCGATGTCGTCCGCGAGTGAGGTCATCGGCAACTGGACGGCCAGTGCTTGATGGCCCTGTTCGTGCAGGTGGCCTATGACCTCCTGCCAGATCGAGCCGTCACTCCAAGCCCCGTGGACCAGCACTGCATTTCCCATTTCGCACGTCCTTCTGTCATGACTGTCTTGAGTGGTTCCTGCCACCGCTCGGTGTGTCCGCCTGCAGGCCGATCACTGGGCGCCGTGGGGTCAGCCCGTCGCCGCAGCCCGGCGGCTCGCGGGCGGCGACCGCGCCCTGTTCGCCGTCCTGTCTCCCACCGGTTCCGAAGCCATGGACCGCGCCCTCGTTCCCGCCGGTCCCGGCGTGGCGTCACGTCCGTGCAGGGGTGGATGCCTTGCCCGCGGTCTCGGTGGTTCGGTCGGAGCCGGACGCGGGTGACGGACGGACCAGGAGCAGTACGGCCACGGCGCCGGCGGCTGCGGCCAGAGCCGAGAGGAGGAAGACGTGGTCCAGCCCAGCGGCGAAAGCCTGGTGGGCGAGGTCGGCCGCCGCCTCGCGGTGCCCGGCCGGTGCGGAGGCGATCACCTCGTTCGCCTGGCCCGAGGCCAGGGCGTTGGCGGCGTCGGCGGCGTACGGCAGCTCGCCGTCTGCAAGCGTGGTGGCCGCATTGCTCGCGAAGACGGCGCCGAGGACGGCGATGGCCAGGGTCATGCCCAGTTGGCGCGCCGTGTTGATGGCTCCGCCCGCCATGCCGGCGCGCTGCCGCGGCACGGCGGAGGTGGCGGCGGAGACAAGGACGGGCGTGGCCAGGCCCACCCCGAGACCGGTGACGACCATCCCCCAGGTGAGCGAGGTCGCGCTCGCGCCCTCCGTCATACCGGCGCGCAGCAGGAGCATGCCCGCCGCCACCAGCAGCAGACCGAGCCCGATGGGCAGGCGCGGGGAGAGCCGCTGGATGTGCCGGCCGGTCACGGCCGAGACGAGGAACGACGCGGCCGCGAGCGGGGTCAAAGCGAGTCCTGCCCCGATGGGAGCGAGTCCGGCCAGGGACTGCAGCCACAGCGACACGAGCGCGAGGCAGCCGAAGGCGCTGGCCTGCAGGAGAAGCGCGCCGGTCAACAGCCCGGTGAAGGAGGCGTTGCGCAGCAGCGCCAGGTCCAGCATCGGGGTTTCGCCCCGGTGGGCGGTGCGGTGTTCCACCACCACGAAGGCCACGAAGGCCAGCGCGGCGACAGCGTAGGAGACCAGGGTGCCGGGCGAGCCCCAGCCGTCGTCGGACCCGCGGATGAGTCCGTAGACGAGGGCGCCGGCGGCCACGCTGAAGGTCGCGGCCCCGGGGAGGTCGATGCGGTTCTCCCGGTCGGCCGCTGCCGGCCGGTCGGCAGCCATGAAGCGCCGGGTCAGAACGATGGCTACGACCGCGACGGGCAGGTTGATCCAGAAGATCACGGGCCAGTTGAGGCGCTGCGTCAGGACGCCGCCCAGCAGCGGACCCGCCGCCGCCGCGGCCCCGTTGGTCGCACCCCACAGCCCGAAGGCCGTACCGCGGTCCCGCCCCTGGTAAGAGACGAGCAGCAGAGCGGGAGCGGTGGCGAACATGGCGGCTCCGCCGATGCCCTGCACAGCCCGGGCGGCGATGAGCGCCCCGGCATCGGGAGCGAAGCCGCACCCGAGCGAGGCCACGGCGAACAGTGCGAGCCCGCCCGCATAGGCTCGCCGGTGCCCATAGCGGTCGGCGAACGCGCCGGCGGCAAGCAGCAGCGCCGCCAGAGCCAGCGCGTAGGCGTCGATGACCCACTGCAGCGACGCGAAGGACGCGCCGAGGTCACGGGCCATGCTGGGCAGCGCGACGTTCACGATGGTGACGTCCACCAGCAGGATGCACGCGCCGAGACAGACCGCTATGAGCGGTCCCCACTTACGCATGTCGTCATCTCCATTCAGGGATCGGGGAACGGACCGAAACCCGGTCCTCGACAACTGTTGACGACGTGCGCGCGATCAGATGACTCCCGCGGCTGAATGTGCGCGGATTCCCTAGAATCGATGTCGTGAAGACGTATCTCGACAGTCCCGACAGTGTGGGGCGTCGCCTCACGGATGAAGACCTGGCCCTGGCACACGCCCTCCAGCTCAACGGCCGCGCCTCCTTCACCGAGATCGCGGCCGTGCTCGGCGTTTCCGACCAGACCGTGGCTCGCCGCTTTGCCCGCCTGCGCGCCACCGGGAAACTGCGCGTGCTGGGTCTGACCGATCCGTTCCGGCTGGGGGACCTGTCCTGGGTCGTGCGCGTGCGGTGCACTCCGGACGCAGCCTCCTCCATCGGTTCGGCGCTGGCCCGGCGCACGGACACCACCTGGGTCAACCTCACCTCGGGGGGAACGGAGACGATGGCCGCGGTTCGCGCGCGCGGGCCCGGCCTGGAGGAGCCCATCCTGGTGCAGGAGCTGCCCCGGACCCCCCGAGTGGTCGACGTCTCCGCGCACTGTGTCCTGCATGTGTTCTTCGGCCAGGACCTCGGCTCCATCAACAAGAGCGGACCGCTGACCGAGGCACAGGTCGCCGCGCTGACCCCGCGGCCGACGGACGGAGGGCGGACAGTCGGCTCGGAGCCCGTCGTGCTGGACGACCGCGACCGGCTGCTGCTCGACCTGCTGGCCCGCGACGGAAGGGCCCCGGTGGGCCAACTGGCCGCGGCCACCAAGCTGTCCGAGTCCACAGTGCGCCGCCGCATCAACGATTTACGCGCCGAAGGCGTGCTGTACTTCGACGTGGACTACCACCCCGACGTCCTGCACCGAAAGCTCAGGATCGCGCTCTGGCTGGAGATCGACCCCGCGCGGCTGGCCGAGGCAGGCCAGGCCCTGGCAGCGCATCCCGAAGTGTCCTTCGCCGCGGCGGTGACCGGCGCGACGAACCTGCACGCGAGCATCCAGGTGGACTCGGCGCAACTCTTGTACCGCTACCTGACCCAGAGTGTGGCCGGACTGCCCGGACTGCGCCACACAGTGACCTCCCCGATCCACCGAACCCTCAAGGGCCCGGGCCCCTACCCGCTGCCACCGGAACGGTAATGTCCTATGCCGCCTTGACAACGCGCGAGTGGGAACGGTTCCTGGCCGCGGCCTACGCCCGGCACTATGGCCGCCTACCCGGCAAGGGCGCAGGGGCCTCAACACCGGGACCGTGCTGCGGCGTTACTAGCAGATGCTGTGGCCAGCCTACGACCAGCGCTCCTGGTGGAAACGCGAGGTCTGGGATCCCGTGCTGGACCCGCGGATCCCGCCGCGGGCCCACGAACCGATGGCCGACCACAGCCTGTACTTCCAGTCCCTCCAGCCACTCCCTCGGTGAACATCGGAGAGGTTGACGCCAAGCCGGTGATCTTGGTTAGGGCGGGGCTCCGAGGGCGGTGTGGCGGTTCTCGTACTAGCTGGAGGTGCGGCGTGGGCTGCGTGCGGTGTGGGGGTGGCGTCCTTCGGCGATCCATTGGGCGAGGGCTGCCAGTGTGGTTTCGGCGCTGTCCGCCATGTAGTCGCGCAGTGCGTCGAGGTCGGCGGAGGTGGTGCCCAGCACCGGGTCGAGGCGCAGGAGTTGCCAGGACTGCTGGACGAGGGTTCCGCGCCCTCGGGGCTCGAAGGTCCAGCTCCATCGCACGATGCCGTCGTCGGCGCCGCCGACGACGAAGGTGAAGGCGGTGCCGGGTTCGGCCCGCGTGATCTGGGAGCGGGTGGTCCACTGCTTGCCGTTCCTGTGGTTGCGGCCGCTGAACCAGGCGCCGACCAGGGGTCCGGCGTTCTGGTCGTAGGCGACGTCGGTGGCGTTGGGGCTCCACCGGTGGATGGCGGACACGTCGCTGATGAGGTCGTAGACCCGTGCGGGGGCGGCGTCGACCCATGCGCCCCTGGTGAAGGCGAAATCCGACGCGTTCAGGATTTCGATGCGGTCGTGTTCGCGGGTCGTGCTACTCAAGGCGTTCCTCCTGTACGAGTGCGGGATGCGGTGGGACTCAGCTCATCGCCGTTCGGGCCGGGGAGCCAGTCCCGCTGGTGCCTATCCCCGGCGGGGAGAGGCTGTGCGTCGCGGGTCGGCACATACTCGGTGCCATGAACGGGACATCACAGCTCGGGGACTTCCTGCGGACGCGGCGCTCGCAGCTGCGCCCCGAAGAGGCCGGCGTGCCTACCTACGGAGAGCGCCGGCGGGTGCCGGGTCTTCGCCGCGAGGAGCTGGCGCTGCTGGCGGGGGTGAGCGCCTCCTACTACGCCCGCCTGGAGCAGGGGCACTCGCTGGGCGCCTCGCCCGACGTGCTGGACGCGATCGCCCGGGCCCTGCGCCTGGACGAGTCCGAGCACCGGCACCTGCACGACCTGGCCCGACCGGCCAAGCCCCGTAGCGGGCGGCGCCCGGCGCCGGAGCGCATGACGGAGGCGACCGCCCAACTGCTGGACGCGCTCGGGGACGTTCCCGCTGTCGTGATCGACCGGCGCAGTGACGTCCTGGCGTGGAACCGGCTGGGCCACGCGCTGTTCGCCGGGCATCTCGCCCCCGGTGCACCGGACGTACCGGCGCAGCGCCCCAACATGGCCAGGCTGGTATTCCTGGACGCCCATATCCGAGACCTGTACGCGCACTGGCCGGGCAAGGCCAGGGCGGTGGTGGGGAATCTGCGCCTGGTGGCGGGCCAGTACCCGCAGGACGCCGCACTGCACACGCTGCTGGGTGAGCTGAGCACGAAGAGCGAGGACTTCGCCTCGATGTGGGCCGACCACCGGGTCAAGGCCTGCGCGGTAGCCGAGTACGAGATGCGTCACCCGCTGGTCGGCTCACTGACCGTGATGCAACAGACCCTGAGCCAGGGGCCGGGCCCCAGCGTCGTCGTCGCCACCACCGCGGCGGGCTCACCCTCGCGCGCCGCCCTGGAACTCCTCGCCCAGGCCACCACCCGGGCCGCCCCTGCCCGTTCGGACAGCCGGCTCAGCACCGGCTGACCCCGTATCCCTCCCTCCCGTCGGCGCCCGCGCATGCTGGCCCGGCCGGGCATCTTTCCACCCTCCACCCTCATGCGTCGGCGTGCCGCTGCCGCATGCCCGAAAGCAGTGAAGGAACCCCGTGTTCACCAAGCTCTCCAAGGCCGCCGTGTCCGCCGCCGTCCTGGCCGCCGCGGTCGCGATGGCCGCTCCGGCCCCGGCGTCGGCCGCCTCCGACCCGCTCAGCTGCGCGCGTACCACCGTGCACTTCGACCTGGCCAAGGGCCAGACACCGGAGAACCTCGCCCTTGCCCCGGACGGCACCGCGTACGTCACCCTCGCCAAGGCCCGCCAGGTCGCCGCGATCTCCCGTGGCGGCGGCGTACGGATCCTGGCCACCCTGCCCGAACCCGCCGACGGCGGCATCCACACCCCGGCGCTGGGCTTCCCGCTGACCACCGGCGTCGTCCGGGCCCAGGACGGCACCTTGTACTTCCTGTACGCCACCGGCACCGCGGACCTGACCGGCGTATGGCGCCTGCGCCCAGGCGGCCGGCCGCAGCGCATCGCCGCACTGCCCGCCGCCGGCCTGCCCAACGGCCTGGCCCTGGACCCCCGTACCCGCACCCTGTACGTCACCGACTCCACCCTGGGCACCATCTGGCGCGTGCCCGCCTCCGGCGGCACCGCCACCACCTGGTCCACCGACCCGGCGCTGGCCCCCGCCGGGTTCCTCGGCGCCAACGGCCTGAAGATCCACAACGGGGCGCTCTGGGCCACCAACCTCGACAAGGGCACCATCGTCCGTATCCCGATCCTGGCCGACGGGCGCGCCGGCACCGCCCAGGTCACCGCCACCGGCCTGACCGGGATCGACGACTTCGCCTTCACCGGCCACGGCGACCAGATCATCGCCGCCCTCAACACCGTCAACCAGGTCGCACTGATCCGACCCGACGGCACCCTCACCACCGTCCTGACCGCCGCCGACGGCCTCCAGGGCCCGACCTCCATCGCCCTGCGCGGCAACACCGTCCACGTCGCGAGCGCCGCCTACCTCACCGCGAAGGACCCCAACCTCATCCTCGCCCACCTGGGCGGCTGAGCACCGCTCAGCACCGCGCCCGTCAGCGCACCCGGCCGGGGAGCACACCTCCCCGGCCGTCGCGGCGTGGGACCACCTGCGGCTGGACTACCTCGGCACCCTCGCCCGGGCCGGCGTGCGGCCCGAGGACGTCGACCTCGTGGTCAACGCTCACCTGCACGTCGACCACGTCGGCTGGACCACCCGCCTCGTCGACAGCGCCTGGGTGCCGACCTTCCCCAACACCACCTACCTGATGCCCCGGGCCGACTTCGAGCGCTGGAACCCGGCGACCCACCCGGACATCGCCGGCAGTGTCAACGAGAACGTCTTCGAGGACAGCGTCGCCCCCGTCCATCCCCGGCTCGGTGGCGTCGCGCACTTGTCCGCAAGTTCGGCCGGCAGGTCTGTATCCAGCGCTCGGCGACGGAGTTCATTCGCGGCATCTGGATCCGGGAAGGGTCGTATCGCGCCCAACAAGGCTTCACTGGCGAGGAGTTGAATATGGGCGCGCAGGACGCGCAGGACACGGCCAAGCGGCTGCGGGCGATCAGCGACGAGCTGTCGGACCGTTCCTACGAGCGGGATGACGTGGTACGGACCCTCGTGGTGACGCTGCTGGCCGGACAGCACTCGTTGGTGCTCGGCCCGCCCGGAACGGCCAAGTCCGAGATGGCCTGGGGCGAGTACCGCCAGGTCTACGAGGGCCGCGCCACGACCGCGCATGTCGCGTTCATCGACGAGATTTTCAAGTGCTCCACGGCGGCGCTGAACGAGACGTTGGGCTACCTCAACGAACGGATCTACCACCCCGAGAGCGGCGGCGAGCCGATCCGCTGCCCCCTGATCGGGGCCATCACGGCGAGCAACGAACTACCCGGCGAAGAGGATTCGGCCGCGATCTAGGACCGGCTGCTGGTGCGGATCGAGGTCGGGTATCTGGAAGACCCCTCGAACTTCGCCGCGCTGGTCCGCTCCGCCGTCCGCCGCCCGGAGGCGCCGACACGGACCACCATCGAACTGGCCGCGTTGCAGCACGCCGTGACCGAAGCCGTCCCGGCCGTGGACGTCCCCGACGTGATCGTGGACGCGGTGTGTACGCTGCGGGCCGCTCTGCGCCGCAAGGAACTCGTCGCCTCCGACCGCCGCTGGCGGCAGGCGGTGGGCCTGCTCCAGGCGTCCGCGTACCTCGACGGCCGCCCGGCGGCGCCGAGACCGACCTGTCGGTGCTGACCCACGTGCTGTGGGACTCCCCCGCCGAGCGCCCGACCGTCGAGCGCGAGGTGCCGCAACTGGTCAACCCCGACGCCAAGGAGGCGCTCGACCTGGCCGACACCTACGAACAGTCGGCCGGACTGCGCGATCTGGCCGAAGAGCTGAACGAGCGGTATGACCACTACGACCACACCACCGACCTCCTGACCGACGTGTTCCTGTCCGCCTACAAGGTCAGCCCGCGGTTGCGCGAGCGCGCGGAGATGACCCCCTCCCGGCTGGTCAACCACCAGGTCATCACCTCACTGGTGGAGTCACCGGAGTTCGCCGAGCTGCACCGGGAGACGGCCGGCGACCCCTACGCCGCCGCCATGGCCGTGCTCGCCCAGGCCGCCGCGCTGCGCCGGATGCTGGAGCGCTCCCTCGACGCCCAGGAACAGGCCGAGCAGGCTAGGAAGGCCCGGCGGGACGCCGAAGGCGCGGCGACCGCAGTGGGCGACGCGCTCCAGCAGGCTGCCGACGGGGCGGACTGGTCCGATGGCGCCGACGCCGTACACCAGGCGATCGAGGCTGCCGGTGCCGCCGAGGCCGCTGCGCGGCAGGCCGCCCAGGACGCCGCGCAGGCCCTCGCGGCTACAGCCCCCGGTATCCGTGCCGAGGCGCGGAACGTGGCGGCGAAGGCTGCCGAGGCTGCGCGGGAAGAGACCGCGCTGATGCGGGCATGGGGCGTTGGTCCCGGCGAGCTGGAGCGGATGCCGTTCGACCAGCGCGCCCGGCTCACCGAGCGGCTGCACACCGGCCATCTCGCACAGTGGGCCGAGCTGATCGGCCGATTCCGGCAGATGGCCGACGGTGAGCGCGCCCGCAAGGTGGAGAACGCCGTCGGGGAGCTGATCGGCGTCACGCTCGGCGATGACCTCTCCCGCATCATCCCCTCCGAACTGGCCAATCTCGGCCTGCCTGAGCTGCGTGCGGTGTTCGCCGCGCGCTACGCCGCCGGGGAGCTGATGCTCTACGACAGCCAGGGAGAGCAGACGACCGGCCGGGGCGCCATCATCGCGTGCGTAGACACCTCGCATTCCATGTACGAGGCAGGGCCCGGCGGGGTCACTCGGGAGGTGTGGGCCAAGGCGCGGCGAACTGATGGAGGAGGAGTTCAACGACGCCGCTCGCACACGCGGCGACACCGTGATGCTCACCGACGACGATTGCGGCGTCACCGAGGAATGGATGCGCGGCTGGAACGACGCCAAGCGACTGCTGGGCTTCCGGGTCTTCGGCGTGGCCGTCGGCGCTCCACGCGTCGCCGAAGCTGATTCGGTCCTGGAGGCTCTGTGCGACAACCTCCGCTCCGTCGAGGACCTCACCGACGTCCACGCCGCCGACCTCTTCCGCGTGATCTGACGACGAGATCGGCGAGGCCCTGGAACTGCGGTGGGGCACCGCAGCGGTCAACACCCTGGAACGCCCGCCGGGCGGCGGTGCGGTCGTGGCTGGGCTGGTGCGCGGAGTACGGCTACGACGGCCCGGCGGCCCCGGCCTGGACGAAGCGGCTGGCGGTGCCGGACTCCGAGACCCCGGCCCGCTCGAGGCTGGCCGTGGACCGGCTCATCGCCCGGCGCGAGGTTCACCTGCGGGAGAAGACGCTGTGGCGGATGCTCTACGAGACGGCTGGGCGGTCGGAGGAGGCCCCGGTGCCCGCTGCTCGCCCACGACTGCACGGTGGAGGGCAGGCGCTGGGGGCACGTGGTCGGCCTCGGGACACATCGGTACAGCGGTTGACGCCACGCCACTGATCTCCGACAAGCTCAGCGGAAGTCGTCGGCGTGGTCGACGGCCCACTGGGCGTATGTGTGCGCCGGCGTGCCGGTGATCTTTTCGGCGATGACGGAGGTCAGGGCCGGGACGCCGTCGGCAGCGGCCCACTGACTCACGATCGCCTCGGCCACGACCGGATGCATTGTTCTGCCGATGTCCACGCGAGCCTGCTCGTCGGAGACGTGTTCGACCCGGATGCGGCGGCCGAGGGCCTCGCCGATGTACTCGACCTGCCGTTGCAGGGTCAGGGACTGGGCTCCGTAGATGGTGTATGCCTGGTGCGAGTGACCCGGTTCGGTCAGGGCGGTCACCGCAAGCGCCGCGATGTCCTTCTCGTGCACCGGTGCCGACTGTGCGAGCGGATAGGGAAGACGGACGACGTTGTCCGTGCGGATCGATTCGGCCCACCAAGTGCGGGTGTTGATCGCGAACGTCCCTGGCCTGACGAACGTCCAGTCCATGCCGGACCGTTGGATGACCTGCTCGATCGTGCGGTTCAGGCGGGGGACCGGGTGGTCGGCGTCGTGGTTCACCACCGACACTGACGAGAGCAGGACCACCTGCCGGATCCCCGCGGCTGTGGCCGCCGCAGCGACCTTCTCGATGTCGTAGGGCTTCTGGGGGTCGAGCATTCCGTACAGGAACATCTTGTCGGCGCCGTCGAGCGCCGCGGGCAGCGTCTCGGGACGGTCCAGGTCGGCGGCGACGGCTTCCCACCCGGGCGTCGAGCCCGAGGATGAGGTCCTGCTGACTGCTCTGACCTGCTCACCGGCGGCCAGCAGCCCGTCGGCCACGTGACGAGCGACGTTACCGCGAGCGCCGAAGACAACTGCCACCACGATGGGGGCCACCTATGTGGTGTGGACCTGTTGGTTGTGGACGTGAATGGCCGCTAAGCGGCGATGCGGAGTGGGTGGGGGGTGAGGGTCTGCCACTGTCGGCGCGAGCGCCGTAAGCGGACCTTCCGGTCGCCGCTCAGGGCTGGATGTTCTCCAGGTCCTCCAGGAGGCTGAGGTGCTTCGGCTCCCAGCCGAGGGTCTGCCGGGTGCGGGCGCTGGACGAGGCCTGGTCGTTCGCGAAGATCGGGCCGAGAGGGCCGTACGTCTGCGACGGCACCGACTCGACCGGCAGGTCCAGCCGTCGGCCGATGACCGCGGCGATGTCACGCACCTGGTCTCCCTCGTCGGCCACGGCGTGCCAGGAGGTGCCGGCTTCCGCCTGTTCCAGCGCGAGCCGGAAGAGGACTGCCGCGTCGAGCGCGTGCACGGCCGGCCAGCGCTGTGTGCCGTCGCCCGGGTAGCCGGACACTCCGGTCCGGCGTGCGATGTCGGTCAGCAAGCCGGCGAACCCGCCCGTGCCCTGGTTGTGGACCGTGCGCGGCAGGCGTACGGCCGTGCTCCGGACCCCGCGCGAGGCCAGGCCCAGGACCGCTGTGACGGCGCGGCCACGCCCACCGACCGGCCCGTCGGTCGGCAGCGGGTCGGCCTCGGTGGAGGCACGGCCCGGCACATGGGGCGTACCCGAGCAGGTGGCCAAGGGCCGGTCGCTGCCGACGAGTTCCTCGCCGAGGGTCGCGAGGGCGGCACTCTCCTCGGCGACCGCCTTGGCGACGGCGTCGGGGCTGCTGAAGTCGTTGGCGAATGCCAGGTGGATCACCCCGTCGGCCTGAGCGACGCCGGAGCGAAGGACGTCCAGATCTGCGAGAGCTCCCCGGAGGGGCTCGGCGCCGGCCGCCTCGGCGGCCAGCGCGGAGGCGTCGGAGCGGGCGAGCGCGAGGACGCTGTGGCCGTTGCCGAGCAGTTCGGCGATGACGGCGGAACCGATCAGACCGGTGCCACCCGTGACAAAGACGTGCATGGAGCTCTCCCCCAAGTGATGGGACTCTTGTCCCGTCACCCTAGCAGGGTGACGGGACAAGAGTCCCATCACGTATGATGGGGCCATGGCTCGATGGGAACCAGGCGCACGCGAACGCCTTGTCGTGGCCGCAGTCGACCTGTTCACCGAGCAGGGATACGACGCCACGACGGTCGCGCAGATCGCCGAGCGCGCCGGGGTCACCAAAAGCACCTTCTTCCGGTACTTCCCTGACAAGCGAGAGCTGCTGGTGGCCGGACAGGAGACGCTGAGCCGGCTGCTGACCGAGGGGATCGCCGAGGCGCCCGATGACGCCAGCCCGCTCGAGGCGGTCGCTGCCGGTCTTGAGCGCGCGTCGAGCGCGATGGGTCCCATGAATCGCGAACTCGCCCCGCGCCTGAAGGCTGCCGTCGCCGCCAGTGTCGAGCTTCAGGAGCGTGACGCACTCAAGACCGTCAGCCTCGCGGCCGCGATGACGACCGCCCTGGTCGCCCGCGGCCTGTCCGACCCTGCCGCGGCCCTCGCGAGCGAGCTGGGCATCCTCGCCTTCAAGCGCGGGTTCGCCGAATGGTCCGAGGGCGACCGTGACGGAAAGGACGGGCTCACCGGGTACGTCCTGGAGGCCCTGGACGAGTTGCGTACGGTGAGCGCATCGCTGGGCTGAGCGGACAGATCGTCCCGCTCATTGGTTTCACACATCTCCAGGCTCGACGCTCCTGGGAATTCCGGGAGGGCGCAGGTTCACGATTTCCGTCATATACGGGGTTGCCGCGATGCGGCGTCAGCCGCATCTCCCACGTCGGGTGACGCGCTCGTCAACGGGTAGTGGCAGGCGGTCTGGCGGCCGTTGCCGGTCGGGGTGAGCCGGGGACGTTCCAGCGCGCAGCGCTCGCGGGCGTACGGACAGCGGGTGCGGAAGGGACACCCCGTGGGCTTGTCCACGGGGTTGGGCACCTCCCCGGTGAGGACGATCCGTTCCCGACGCGCACCGTCGGCCGCCGGGCTGCCGTCGTCGATGTCGGGGACCGCGGACAGCAGGGCCTGGGTGTAGGGGTGGTCGGGGGCCTCGTACAGCGCCTCGGTCTCGGCGAGTTCGACGATCTCGCCGAGGTACATGACGGCGATCCGGTCCGAGACGTGACGGACCACGCCGAGATCGTGGGCGATGAAGACGTAGGTGAGCGCGAACTCCTCCTGGAGGTCGGCGAAGAGGTTCAGCACCTGGGCCTGGATCGACACGTCGAGGGCGGACACC
Source organism: Streptomyces sp. NPDC005263 (assembly GCF_042872365.1). Lineage (NCBI taxonomy): Bacteria > Bacillati > Actinomycetota > Actinomycetes > Kitasatosporales > Streptomycetaceae > Streptomyces > Streptomyces sp. NPDC005263. The sequence continues at coordinate 35,148 of NZ_JBIAKJ010000016.1, forward strand.
GGTTCGTCGGCGACGATCAGCTTCGGGTCGGTGGCCAGCGCCCGGGCGATGCCGATGCGTTGGCGCTGGCCGCCGGAGAACTCGTGCGGATACCGGTCCAGATGCCCGGCCGCCAGCCCTACGACGTCGAAGAGCTCGGCGACCCGGCGGCGGACCGCGGCCGCGTCCCCGTAGCGGTGCACCAGCAGGGGCTCCGCCACGATGTCCCCGGCCCGGCGGCGAGGGTTGAGAGAGGCCTGCGGGTCCTGGAAGACCAACTGCATCCCGGGCCGCACGGGCCGCAGCCGGCGCGTGGACAGGGTGCTGATGTCCTGCCCGTCGAACTCGACCCGGCCGCCCGTGAGGTCGGTGAGACGGACCAGACAGCGGCCGAGGGTGGACTTGCCGCAGCCCGACTCGCCGACGACGCCGAGCGTTTCTCCGGCGCGGACCTCCAGGGACACCCCGTCCACGGCGCGCAGCACCCTGCGCCGCCGGGTGAGTCCGTCGGCCCGCAACTGGTAGTGCTTGGTGACGTCCGTGGCGCGCAACAGCACGTCCCCGTCGAGCCCCGCGTTATTGGAGGGGTCCACCCGGTCGGGCCGGGCGTCCCTGGTGTCGTCCGCCGCCGCGATGTTCTGCGCCGTCACGGTGTCGCCTCCTTCTCCATGTCGGGCTCCAGGGTTGGACCCCCGGTCGCCGCCGCCCGTGCCGTCAGGCGCAGCGAGCCGCGGTCGTCCGGAGGCAGCCAGCAGGCGTCGCGGTGGGTGGCGTCGCCGTCGCCCGCGGCCAGCGCGGGCAGCTCGGCGCAGCGGTCGTGCCGCAGCCGGCAGCGCGGCGCGAACGCGCATCCCTGCGGGAGCGCGCCCGGAGAGACCGGCACGCCCGCGATGGTGGGCAGGCGCCGCAGCCGGGCACCGCCGACCCGCGGCACCGAGTCGAGAAGGCCCCAGGTGTACGGGTGCCGAGGGCCGTGGAACACCGCCCGACGCGGGCCTTCCTCGGCCGCCCGGCCGCCGTACATGACCAGGACCCGGTCGGCGATCTGCGAGATCACCCCCATGTCGTGGGTGATGAGCACGACCGCCGATCCGCGCCCGTTGAGCTCCCGCATCAGGTCGAGGATCTGCGCCTGCACGGTCACGTCGAGGGCAGTGGTCGGTTCGTCGGCGATCAGCAGGGCGGGATCGCAGGACAGGGCCATCGCGATGACCGCGCGCTGGCGCATGCCGCCGGAGAACTCGTGCGGGTACGCGTGCACCCGCGAGCCCGCGTCGGGGATGCCGACGTCCGACAGGAGCCGTACCGCCCGCGCCCGGGCCTCCCGCCGGGACACCCGGTCGTGGGCCCGTATCTGCTCGGCGATCTGCCAGCCGACCGTGTACACGGGGGTGAGCGCGGTCATCGGATCCTGGAAGACCATGGCGATCTCCCGGCCCCGCACCGCACGCATCTCCTTGTCGGGGAGCGCGAGCAGGTCGCGGCCCCGGAAGCGGACCTCGCCCGACACCGTCACGTTCGGGTTGGTCAGCAGCCGCAGCACGGCCAGCATGGATACGCTCTTGCCGGAGCCCGACTCGCCCACCACGCCCAGGATCTCGCCGGGCGCCACCGAGAGGGAGAGGCCGTCGACGGCGGTGACGGAGCCTTGGCGGGTGCGGAAGGACACCCGCAGGTCACGTACGTCCAGCAGGGGTTCAGGCATGGCGGGCCCTCGGATCGAGTCGCGCGTACAGGATGTCCACCAGAGCGTTGGCGAGGACCACGAAGAACGCCGCGTACAGCACGGTTCCCATGATCACGGGCAGGTCCAGGTTCTGCAGGGCGTCAAAGGTGAGCTTGCCGATGCCGGGCAGGCCGAACACCACCTCGGTGAGCAGCGCGGCGCCGCCCACCAGCGCCCCGAAGTCCAGGCCGAACAGCGACACGATGGGGATGAGGGAACAGCGCAGGGCATGACGGACCAGGATGCGCCGCTCCGACAGGCCCTTGGCGCGGGCGGTGCGGACGTAGTCCTCGTTCAGCGCGGTGACGACCTCGCCGCGCAGCAGCCGGGCGTAGATACCGGCGTACAGCAGCGCCAGGGTCAGCCAGGGGAAGAGCATGTGCACCGCCCACTGGCCCGCGTCCTGGCTCAGGCCGACGTATCCCGGTGGCGGCACCCAGGAGAACACCGAGTCGTGCAGCTGCTTCTGGGTGATGAGATTGACCACCTCACCGAGCCAGTACGCCGGCAGGGAGACGCCGACCACGCCGACGAGCATGATCAGCGGGTCGGCGGCCTTGCCGCGCAGGGCCGCCGCGGCCGTGCCCATGATGATGCCGACCGTCATCCAGATCAGCGCCGCGCCGATGACGAGCGACAGGGTGACCGGGGTGGCCTGCAGGATCTGGGGGATGACGCGGGAGCCCCGGTTGACGAACGACTCCAGGTCCCGGTCGACGAGCAGGTGACGCATCATCAGCAGATAGCGGACGGGCATCGGCCGGTCGAGTCCGAAGGAGTGCCGTACCTGGGCGAGCGTGGCCGGGTCGGCGTTGCGTCCCGCGATGCGGGCCGCGGGGTCGACTCCCGGGGTGGCGAAGAAGATCAGGAACACCAGCACGCTGATCGCGAACATCACCAGCAGGGCCGAGCCGAAGCGCTTGAGCGCGAACTGGAGCATGGCCGGTCACACCCCTCCGCGCAGTCGGGCGCCCGGATCGAGCGCGTCGCGCACTCCGTCGCCGAGGACGTTGAGTGCCGCCGTGGTCAGGGCGATCAGCAGGCCGGGGGCGATGGTGACGGCGGGGCGGGTGTAGAGCAGCCCCAGACCGTCCTCGATGATCGTGCCCCAACTGGCGTCCGGCGGCTGGACGCCGACGGACAGGAAGGACAGCGCCGACTCGGTGAGCATGGCCAGCGCGGTCATCAGCGGAACGAAGACGATCGCCGTGGGCAGCACGTTCGGCAGCACTTCCCGGCGCAGGATGCGCAAGGTCGGGGCGCCGGAGCCGACGGCCGCGTGGATGTACTCCTTGTTGCGCAGCACCAGCACCTGACCGCGCAACGGCCGGGCGATGTACGGCACATAGATCGCCGCGATGATCGTGACCGGCAGCCACAGGCTCCCCGCGTCCACGGTGAGCGGCCCCAGACGCAGCCCGTCGGTGAGCAGGACGACCGACAGGCAGATGGCCAGCAGGTACACCGGGAACGCCCAGACGACGTCCAGGATCCGGGAGATGACCGCGTCCACGACACCGCCCGCGTACCCGGCGACCACTCCGACAGCCGTACCGAGGACGCAGGTGAGCAGGGCCGCCGTGAACCCGATGAACAGGCTCGTACGGCCGCCGTACAGCAGGCGGGCCATCACGTCGCGGCCCTGGTTGTCGGCACCGAGGAAGTAGTGGGCCGGATCCCAGGTGGGGCCGATGGGCGTGACGCCGAGGCCGAGCCCGGTGCTGCTCGGGGTGAGCACCGGAACCGTTGTGCCGTCGACGACCGTGGTGCCGGAGACATGGGACTGGAACGGGTCGGTGTGGGCGATGTGGCCGGCGTACAGCGGCGCGCACAGGGCTGCCACCACGACGATCAGCAGGACGACGGCCGCGGCCGTCGCCGACCTGTTGCGCACCAGGTCGGCGGCGGCCGTCCGCCAGGGGCCCGGCGAACGCCGGGCCTCGGTCGACGGAGCGGGAAGCGTGCGGCTCATTTGACCCACGTCTGCCCGACGAGCATGTAGAACTGCTTGCTGAACTGGTAGTTGCCGACCCGCTTCGACGTGAAGTCGATCAGCTTCGGGTTGATCAGCGGAACGACCGGGGACTGGGCCATCAGCTCCTGGTCGATGGTGCCCCACTGCTGGTCGGCACTCTTCTGGTCGGTCTGCGCGGTCTTCAGCGCGGTCTGCATCTTCGCGTCGATGCCCTTGTCGCAGAACCCGGCGATGTTGATGCTGGAGTCGCTGCCGGGGTGGTACGAGGCGCAGGACAGCAGCACGTTGAGGAAGTCGGAGGCCGCCGGATAGTCCTGGTACCAGGACGTCAGCGCCAGCTGCACCTTGTTCTTGGTGTTCTGGATGTAGGTGAACTGGATGTTCGCCGACAGCGGCTTGAGCTTCGCCTTGTAGCCGAGCTGGGTGAGCAGGCTCTGCAGGTACTGCCCGATCGATTTGTTGACGTCGTCGTCCTGGACGACGATGCCGACCTCCTGCCCCGCCGTACCGGACTGCTTCACCAGCTCCTTGGCCTTGGCCAGGTCCGCGGCCGACCAGGTCGTCCCGCCGCCCTTGGTGTAGGCGCACGTGTCGACGTGCCCGGGGAAGCCCGCCGGCAGGATCGTGCACGCGGGAGAGGCGAGGTTCTTGCCGCCGTACAGCCGCACCACGGCGGACCGGTCGACGGCCCAGTTGATCGCCTGGCGCGCCAGCTTGTTGTTGAAGGGCGCCATGTTGACGTTGAGCGTCGCGTACCAGAACGCGGTCAGCGGGTTCACATGCGCCTGGGAGGTGTACTTGGTGCCGATCTCGTTGAGCCGGTCGGCGGGCGGCGGGTCGTACATCCAGTCCGCCTGGCCGTTCTCGACGGCGGTGACCTCGGACTCGACGGTCTGTCCGAAGGCGTAGTCGATGACGTCGGGATAGCCTTCGGGCTGGGCCGGCCGCGACCACTCCTTGAAGTGCGGGTTGCGCACCAGCTTCAGCGCCCGGTTCGGGTCGTACGAGGCGGCCATGTACGGGCCGGTGGTCGGCAGCGGCGTGGTGCCGGCGTCCTTCGTCGGCGAGTCCTTCGGTACGACGCTGGCGTGCGGGACGGCCAGCTTGTACGGGAACTCCGAGTCCGGGGCGGTGAGGTTGACGGTGACGGTGTTGGCCGTCGCGTCACCGACCACGCCTGCCTTGAGCGTGCAGGAGGCAGGCGTCTTCAGACAGGCGTCGGCGCCGACGATGCCGTTGTAGAAGGTGCCCGCGGTGGGGCTGGAGACCTTGAAGATGCGCTGGAAGGACGCCACCACGTCGTCGGTTGTCAGGGCCTTGCCGTTGGAGAAGGTGATGCCCTTGCGGAGCGTGAAGGTGTACGTCTTGCCGCCGTTGGTCACTTTCGGCATCGCCGTGGCGAGATCCGGGACCACGGTGAACGACTGCTGGCCGCCGACCTTCTTGAACGAGAGCAGCCCGTCGTACATCGACTGGTACAACTGCCAGTACTGGAGTGTGTAGTTGACCTGCGGGTCGAAGCTGCCCGCGGCCGCGTGGGCGACGAGCTTCAGCGTGCCGCCTTTGTGCTGCGGCTGGAACGCGGCGGAACCGGAACCCGACGTGGACGCGGTCGGGCCGGAGGAGGAGCCGTCGTCGGAGGACGAACAGGCGGCGGCGCTCAGGGCCAGGACGACGGTGGCGGCGGCGACCGCGCTGCGTCTTGTGGTGCGGGACATCGAGGGAACTCCCGTCGGAGGATCAGTCGGTGGAGTCGAGAAAGGAGCCCACGACCCGGAGGAAGAGCTCCTCCTCCTCGACGTGCGGCATGTGGCTGGAGTGCTCGAAGAAGTGCCAGCGCACATCGGGGATGTGGTCGGCGAAAGGCTTGACGGTCTCGGGAGTGGCCTCGTCGTACCGTCCGGACACCAGCAGGGTCGGCGCCTCGATCAGATGCAGCCGGTCGATGACCGACCAGTCCTTCAACGTCCCGACGACATGGAACTCGTTGGGCCCGTTCATCGTGTGGTACACGGTCGGGTCGGACTCGATGTTGTCCCAGGTGGCCTGTACTTCCGGCGGGTTGGGGACCAGACGGCACACATGGCGCTCGTTGAAGACCTGCTCGGCGGCCCGGTAGTCCGGGTGGTCGGTGGTCCCGGCCGTCTCATGGGCCAGCAGGGTGTGCTGCACCTGAGGGGGCAGGGCCGCACGCAGCTCGTGCGCCGCCGCCAGCCACAGTTCCATGGAGGCGGGAGAGTCGGCGATGACCAGGCCGCGCAGGCCGGGCGGTTGGCGTACGGCGTGCTCGGCGGCCAGCATGCCGCCCCAGGACTGGCCGAGGAGGTGGTAGCCGTCGGCCATGCCCAGCGTCTTGAGCAGGCAGTCCAGCTCGTCGAGGAAGAGCTGCACGGTCCAGAAGTCGGCGCCCCTGTCGGGCAGGTGGGTGGACAGCCCGGTGCCGAGCTGGTCGTAGTGCACCACGGGGCGGCCCTGCCGGGCGATGCCCGCGATGCTCAGCGTGTAGTCGTGACCGGCGCCGGGCCCACCGTGCAGGACGACCAAGGGTGTCCTGCCCGGCTCGCCCGTGATCCGGTACCAGGTGGACCAGCCGTTGAAGTCGACGGTTCCGGTGTGGTTCGGTTCGGGGATCGCCACGAAGAAGCCTCCCAGACCGGCCGGGAATCAGCCGACCTCTGTCTGAAACGAGATGGGTGTGACGGATGGATGAGATAGTGAAGGGGTAAAAGGTCAGCGCACAAGACCTTTTGGTCGGGGCTGGGCGAGACGTAACAGCGAGTTCACGTGGAGCCCGCGCGTTCACAGAGGCGTCGCTTGCTGGGGAGGACTCCTGACATCCGTATCTGAGTCACCGGAACCCGGGTCACGGGAACGTGAAGCACCGGAGCCCGCGTCACAGGAGCCCACGTCTCCGGAACCGGAGGACGAGTTCTCCCGCGTGCTCGACCGTGTCCTGCTCGCCGGTACACCGACGTCCTCGCTGCGCCCGGTCCGCGTGACCTCGGCGGTCGACGAGGTCTCCGACCGGCTGCTCACCGCGATCGCCGTCGGGGACTTCCTGCCGGGCGAACGGCTGCCGCCCGAACGCGAGCTCACCGGGCTGCTCCAGGTGAGCCGCCCCACCGTGCGCGAGGCCGTCGCCCGTCTGCAGGCCCTCGGTGTCATCGAGACCCGCCGGGGCCGCAACGGCGGCGCCTTCGTCCGCGACAGCTGGACCGCGTCCTCCGGGGCCGCGGTCCGCCGTACGCTGCTGCCCCGGTGGGAGGAGTTCGAGCAACTCTTCGACCTGCGCGGGCTGGTGGAAGGCATGGTGGCCGCGACGGCCGCCCGGCGCCGGAAGCCCGAGGACCTGGAGCCGATGCGCGAGGCACTGGCCGCTCACCTCTCCGCGAGCAGCCCCCGTGAGGAACAGGCCGCCGACAGCGCGTTCCACCGGAGCATCTGCGCGGCCACCCACAACCCGCAGATCGCCCTGCTCAGCCGGGACCTGCTGACCCGGATCAGTCTCGGCTTCCCGGTCGAACCCTGGGGTCGAGGCGAGCGGACGCACTTCCACCGGGCCGGCGAGGGACACACGGCCCTGTACGAGGCCATCGCGGCGGGCGAGCCGGAGCGTGCCGAGGAGATCTCCCGCGAACACTTCATGATCAGCGCCGGGATGATCCGGGACGTACTGGCCCGCGTCCGGGCCGCGGAGTCACCGTGACCATCTGTCCCGCCTGCTGCCCCACCGGTCGACGTGCGCGCCGGACCGGCCGGTAGGGCAGCAGCAAGTCCCGGTCGCGCCACAACGGCCTTGTGCGGCGGCCAGGGCCTCGTTGAACAGTTCGGAGCGCATGTGGTCGGCGATCGCCCAGCCTGCCAGGCGCCGGGAGGCGAGGTCGATGACCGTGGCCAGATACATGAACTTCCCGGCGGCGGAAGCGGTTCAGCAGCGCGTCTCCCCGGCGAAATACTTCGCCGCCTTCCGCGGGATCTCGCGCTCCTCCCCCAGCTCGCGGACCTTCTTGCGCAGGGCCGCATTCTCCGCTTCCAACTGCGTGGGCGGCTCGGCGGGTACCTCCGCCCGGCGTTCCCGGGTCAAGGCTCCCCCTATAGTTCCCCCATGCTTCGCGCGCATCGCCCCACCCCACACGGCAGGGTGCTGGTCGTCGGTATGGACGGGCTGCGCTACGACCGGCTGACCCGCTCGCCGCCCGTCGCGCCCGTCCTGCACGGTCTGCTGGCCTCGGGTGCCCACGGCACCAGCCTGTTGCCCTACGGCGAGGCGGACGGTCAGGCCGACGCGGGGCCGACGACCAGCATGGCCTACACCGACTCCGGGCCCGGCTGGTCGAGCGTGCTCACCGGGGTGTGGCCCGACCGGCACGGGGTGACCGGCAACGACTTCACCGGTGCCGACTACCTCCGCTACCCCGACTTCCTCACCCGCGCGACCACCGTAGGGCCCGGTCTGCGCACGGCGGCGACGGTGTCCTGGGCGGAACTGGTACGCCGCGGCACGCTGGGCTCCGCCATCGGCGACCTCGTGCACTACGACGGCGACCGCGACGGCTACGGCCCGTCGGACGCCCTCGTCGCCGACAACGTCGCGCGCCTGCTCGCCGAAGACGACCCGGACGCCGTGTTCGTGTACTTCGGCGCCACCGACGAGGCCGGACACGACACGGGCCCCCTCAGTCCCGCCTACGACAGAGCTCTGCGGGACCAGGACGCCCACCTGGGTCGCCTCCTGGAGGTGATAGAGGCCCGCCCCTCCCGAACCGACGAGCACTGGACCGTGCTGGTCACCACGGACCACGGCCATCTCGACGCCGGCGGCCACGGCGGCGACACCCATGCTGAGCGAGAGGTCTTCGTCATCCTCGCCGAACCCGGGACGCCGGGCGGCACGCGCCTCGACGATCCCCGGCTCATCGACATAGCCCCCACGGTTCTGGACCGTCTCGGCATCGACCTCGACGCCGAGTGGCAGTTGCAAGGCCGCGTGCTGCCCCGGAACATCAGTTTCGATGCGGTGTAGTTTCGTGCGGTCGGGGTGAACTTGCGGCAGGTGGCCAGCTCACGGCCCAGCGGCCGACCGAACCAGGACCGCATCTGGTCCAGGTGCCCCACGTCCCCGCGGGTGGTGCCGTCCGCCAGGCCCGCGCAAGCACGAAGTCGGCGAGCACGTCGGTCTCGAGCTGCTCCAACTCCTCCGCTTTACAAGGATCCTGAAGTTACGTCACCAGCTCGAAGAGCACCCCAAGGAGACAGAACACCCTGACCACCGGGACAAGGACCAGCAGGGCTCAGGGGAACTCATGGAATGTCGCACACCCCGTACCGCACCCCGCCCCCGGTGTAACCACCCCCGACTCGTACGCCACGATCACCAGCCGGGCCCGGTCCCGCGCGGCCAGCTTGCCCATGATCCGGCTGACGTGGGTCTTCGCGGTCAGGGAGCTCAGACCCAGGCTTTCCGCGATCTCCGTGTTGTTGAGGCCCTGGACGACCAGTCTCAGCACCTCGCGTTCCCGAGAGGCATTCGGGGCCGCCCGTCGGGGTCGGTGCCTCGGCGTTGCGCAGGAGGCGGGCGATCAGGCGGGCCGTGGGACCCGGTGAGAGCAGTGCCTCGCCCGCCGCCACCGTGCGGATCGCGTCCAGGAGTTGCGCGGGCCTGGTGTCCTTGACCAGGAAGCCCGACGCGCCCGCGCGCAGCGCCTCCACCATGTGCTCGTCCGTGTCGTACGTCGTCAGGACCAGCACCTTCACGCCCGCCAGGTCCTCGTCGGCGGCGATCAGACGGGTCGCCTCGATACCGTCGAGGTCGGGCATCCGGAGGTCCATGACAACCAGGTCGGCGCGGGCACTTCGGGCCAGTTCGACGGCCTGATGGTCAGATCCTGCACACGCTCGCGGTGGAGCGGGAGGAGAGGCGCACGCCTCGCAACCGGTCGGTCTTCAGGCCGACCAGTTGCAGCACGGCGCGGGCGCCGTCGATCTCCATGCGGTCCATGGTGATGTTCCGCACGGACACCGGCAGTGCCCGCCCTCGCTGCGCAGCTTCTGGCCGGCGTGGATCTACGCGCCACCACCCTGATCACCCATATCGCGGCGCTCGCCCGCGACGCCGGCCGCACCGACGCCGACATCGACGACCGCGATCAGGTGCTGCCAACGCCTCCGGAGCCAGGACGGGCCTCACCGAGGTCAGGGTGTACAACCGGGGCGGCGCCCAGCCACCGGCCAACCTGGCGGGGTCCGCGACGGCCTCCGCGTCGTACACCTCCTCCTGGGAGAGCGTCGCCGCCGTCACACGGCGCCCGCCCCGTGCACCGTCAGTCCGTGTCGTCGTCCTCCTCCACGGGAGGCGTGAAGGCGCGCAACCATCGCTCGGTCTGGGCTACGTGGGCCTGAGCCGCGCCGGCCGCGGCGACGGGGTCGTGGTCGGCTATGGCGGTGGCCAGCACACGGTGGTCCTCGTCGCTCTTGTGGCGCAGTTCGGGACCCTCGGGGAGGGTGAAGACCTGGTACTTGCGGGACCGGGCGCGGAACACCGACAGCAGTGAGGCCAGGGTGGGATTGCCGCCGATCCGGGCGACCTCCGAATGGAACCGGTGGTCGAGTTCGGAAGCCTTGGTGGGATCGTCGGTGGCCTCCATGGCCTCGATGAGCGAGAAGAGCGTCCCCACCTCCTCCGGGGTGCAGCGGGCCGCGGCCTGGGCGGCGACATGGGCCTCCAGCACCCGCCGGATCTCGTAGACCTCCAGCAGGCCGGACAGCGGCAGGAGTTCCAGGGTCAGCGAGAGGCTGCCGATGACGTCCTCCGGCCTGAGCTGGGAGACGTACGTGCCGGAGCCGTGCCGCGGCTCGATCACTCCCAGGGCGGCGAGCATCCGCACGGCCTCGCGCAACGAGCCTCGCGACACGCCGAGTTCCTCGCAGAGGTCGCCCTCGGGCGGGATGCGTTCCCCCGCAGAGAGGCGGCCCGTGGCGATCATGTGCCGTAGGCCGTGGAACGCCTTGTCGACTGCGGACATCGGTCTCCTCCCCTGGCGGGCCCGTGGCACGGCCAGGGCCCTGCCCGGTGCACTGTACCGAGGTCCAGTCATCAGATGTCTCCCCCGTATCGAACGCGAGTCATCTGATGACTTTTCCTTGCAGGGCTCTTGTAGGCCTGAAATCGACGTGCCAGCATCCAAGTCATCATACGTCTCCCGGCGCAGAATCTGATGTCCGACTGATGTCCTGACTGATGTCCTGATGCGCGCCGGGGCGCCCCGTGCGGCAGAAGTGGAGTCTTGTGAGCGAGACCGAGGTCACCACCGCACCCAGCCCCCTGCTGCTGGCGAACGGACGGCCCGCCGACCGGGCCTGGTCCCTGGACCCCGCCCTGCGGCACCTCAACCACGGTTCGTTCGGGGCGGTCCCCCTGGTGGCACAGGAGCGGCAGAACCAGCTGCGCGCGGAGATGGAACGCTCTCCCGTGGTGTGGTTCCCGGCGCTGCCGCCACGGCTGGCCGCCACTCGGGTCGACCTCGCGGCCTTCCTCGGGGCGGCCCCCGACGATCTTGCCCTGGTGCCGAACGCGAGCGCCGGCGCCAGCGTCGTGTACGCCTCCCTCACGCGCCGTCGCGGCGGGGAGATCCTCGTCACCGACCACGGGTACGGGGCCGTGACCATGGGTGCCGAGCGGCTGGCCCGGCGCTGGGGCGGCCGGGTCCGCACGGCGGAGGTACCGCTGGACGCGGACGAGGGGCAGGCGTACGAGGCCGTGATCTCCGAGGTGAGCGAGGCCACCGACCTCGTCGTCGTCGACCAGATCACCTCGCCCACGGCGCGCCGGATGCCGGTGGAGCTGATCGGCGCGGAGCTGCGCCGGCGTGACATCCCGTTCCTCGTGGACGGCGCGCACGCCCCCGGTCTCCTCGCCGCCCCACTTGCCGGTGCGACGGGCGACACATGCGACTTCTGGGTCGGCAACCTCCACAAGTGGGGCTGCGCACCGCGCGGCACCGCGGCACTGGTCGCCGGCGGCCCCTCGCGGGAGCAGCTCTACCCGCTGATCGACTCGTGGGGCGCCCCGGACCCGTATCCCGACCGCTTCGACCAGCAGGGCACGCTGGACGCCACCTCCTATCTGGCGGCACCGACGGCACTCGACTTCATCGAGCGCGCCTGGGGCTGGGACACCGCCCGCCGCTACATGGACGACCTGGCCGGGTACGCCGAGCACGTCATCGGCGCCGCGTTCGCCGAGAAGACCGATGCCGGGGAGATGACCGATGCCGGCGGCCGGGTGGACGTCGGGATGCCCGTGCCCGGCATGCGGCTCGTGCGGCTGCCCCCGGGTCTGGGGGCCAGCCGCGTCGAGGCCGACGCTCTGCGCGACCGGGTGGCCCAGGAGCTGGGCGTGGAGGCGGCCTTCACCAGCTTCGGCGGCGTCGGCTACCTGCGGGTGTCCGCCCACGTCTACAACACCGCCGCCGACTACGAGTACTTCGCCGAGGCCTGCGTCCCCGTCCTCGGCGACTGGGCCCGCGCGGCCCGCGAGCAGCACGGCACTCCGTAGCCGCTCACCACAGCACGCCCCTCCCCTCCACCGAAGAGGTCAGCACGATGAGAAGAAGGACGGCAGCCCTCGCCACAGCCGCCGCGCTGGTCCTGACCGGCTGTTCCACCATGAGCCCCGGCGGCAGTGCCGGCGGCGCGGTCACCCTGACCATGGTCGAGAGCCTCACCAACCCCGCTCGCACCGATCTGCTCAAGGGCCTGATAGGCGACTTCGAGAAGCAGAACCCCAAGATCAAGGTCAATCTGATCTCGCCGCCCACCGAGCAGGCCGACCAGAAGATCCAGCAGATGCTCCAGTCCGGCACCGGCGTGGACACCCTGGAGGTGCGCGACACCACCGTCGGCCCCTGGTCGAACAACGGCTGGCTCTACGACATGAACAAGGACCTGACGGGCTGGAAGGGCTGGCAGGCCATGACGGAGAACGCCGTCAAGGCCTCGAAGGACGCCGACGGCAAGACCTACTTCATTCCGTACGGCTTCTACGGGCTGAGCCTCTTCTACCGCACCGACCTGATCAAGAAGGCCGGCTTCAGTGCGCCCCCGGCCACCTGGGAGGACCTGCTGAAGCAGGCCACCGCCATCCAGGACCCGGCCAAGCGGCAGTACGGCTACGCCTTCCGGGGCGGGGCCAACGCCAACGGCAACGCCTCCGCGATCATCGAGGCCTACGTCGCCGACGACGTCGACCCCGCCAACGGGTTCAAGCTCAAGGACGGGAAGACGATCTTCTCCGCTCCGGGGGCGCTCGACGCGATGGAGACCTACCTCGAGCTCTTCAAGAAGGCCTCGCCCAAGTCGTCGGTCTCCTGGGGCTATCCGGAGATGGTCGAGGGCTTCTCCAACGGCACCACGGCCTTCCTGCTCCAGGACCCCGAGGTGATCGCCACGGTCTCGGAGTCCAAGTCGATCACGAAGAGCCAGTGGAACACCGCCCCGCTGGTGGCCGGTCCCTCCGGCAAGACCGTGCAGCCGCTGGCCACCGCCGGGTGGGGCGTCGCCAAGGGCAGCAAGCACAAGGCCGAGGCCATCAAGCTGGTCGAGTTCCTGTCCCAGGGTGAGGCGTCCACGAACTTCACCAAGAAGAACAGCCTGGTGCCGATCCTCAAGTCGGCGACAGTGGACCCCTTCTACAAGACGGGCCCCTGGTCCAGCTACGTCACCATGACGCAGCACCCGGAGAAATACCTCGTCGTCACCCAGCCGCGCGGTGTCTCCTGGTGGACCGAGTGGCAGCAGAAGGCCGACGCCGACGTGCAGAAGATGATCCTCGGCAAGCTGACGCCCAAGGAGCTGCTGGCCGACTGGGACGGGTACTGGACGGCGAAGTGGAAGCAGGCATGACCGCCTCGTCCACCACGACGAACGCGCGACCGGAGCCGGGACGCCCTTCCCACAAGGGGGGTGCCCCGTCCGGCCACGGCGGTGGAACGGGTCGCCGCAGGCGGGAGTTCACCACCCGGCGCGGGCTGCTCATCGCCACCTTCATGGCGCCGGCCGCGGTCTTCGTGGCGGTCTTCACCTACTACCCCATGATCGCGGGAAGCCAGATGGCGTTCCGCAACTGGAAGCTGACCGACCTGACCGACACGTCCTGGGTGGGCCTGGGGAACTTCCGCGAGGTGTTCGCCGATCCGGTCTGGGGCACGGTGCTGGCCAACACCGCCCTGTGGGTGGTGGGTTCGATCGTTCCGCAGCTGGTGATCGGCTTCGCGCTCGCCCTGTGGCTGCGCCGGCACTTCCGCTTCCGGGGTCTCTACCAGGCGCTGGTCTTCTTCCCCTGGGCGATCTCCGGGTTCCTCATCGGCATCCTGTTCCGCTGGATGTTCAACAGCGAGTTCGGTGTCGTCAACGACCTGCTGCAGAAGGCCGGGCTGATCGACCAGCCGATCGCCTGGCTCGCCGATCCGGACAAGGCGATGATCGCCGTGCTCGTCGCCAACACCTGGTACGGCGTCACGTTCTTCGCCATCATGATCCTGGCCGCGTTGCAGTCCATCCCCGACGAGCTGTACGAGGCGGCGGCGCTGGACGGCGCGGGCAAGGTGCGCACGCTGTTGCAGATCACCATCCCGTACATCCGCACCACGCTCGCCCTCACCGTGCTGCTGCGGGTCATCTGGATCTTCAACTTCCCCGATCTGATCTTCGGGATGACCGGCGGCGGCCCCAACAACGAGACACAGATCGTGACCACCTGGATGATCAGAATCACTCAGCAGGGCGACTACGGCCAGGCCTCCGCGATCGGCCTCCTCGTGGTCGGCGGGCTGCTGCTGTTCTCGACGTTCTTCCTGATGGCCACGCGCGAGAAGCGAGGGGTGAGGTCGTGATCGGCAAGGAGAGCGCGGCCGGACGGACCGCGCGGTTCACCTTCCTGGGGATGTGGCTGGTCTTCACCGTCTTCCCGCTGTACTGGATCGCCGTCACCTCGCTGAAGGCACCGGGTGACATCTTCCGCTTCCCTATCGCCTACTGGCCCGAGCATTTCTCGCTGGAGAACTACACCGACCTGTTCTCCAAGGCCGACTTCGGCGTCTACCTCACCAACAGCCTCCTCGTCTCGACCGTCGCGGGCGCGGTCGCCACGGCGATCTCGATGCTGTCGGCGTATGTGCTGGCGCGGTTCGAGTTCCGTACCAAGTCCGCGCTGCTGATGGCCGCGCTGGTCACCCAGATGATCCCCTCGTTCATCGCGCTGGGGCCGCTGTACCTGCTCATGACCGACCTCCGGCTGGTCGACAACCGCCTCGGGCTCATGCTCGTCTACATCGCCGTGTGCATCCCCTTCTGCACGGTGATGCTGCGCGGCTTCTTCGAGAACATCCCCGACGCGCTGGAGGAGGCCGCGATGATCGACGGACTGTCGCGGTTCGGGGCACTGTTCCGCGTGCTGTTGCCGGTGATGCGTCCCGGGATCGTGGCCGCGTTCATCTTCAACTTCGTCAACTGCTGGAACGAGCTGTTCCTTTCGGTGACGCTGATGAACAGCGACGCCAACAAGACCGTCCCCACGGCCCTGAACGGATTCATCTCCAGCTTCAACATCGACTGGGGCTCGATGTCCGCGGCGGCCGTGCTCACCATCCTGCCCACGATGGTCCTGTTCGCCTTCGCCAGCCGGCACATCGTCCAGGGGCTCACCTCCGGTGCGGTGAAAGGCTGAAACGGATGTACGAGATCGATGTCGCCCTCCCCGACTCCGTCCATGTGATCGCCGGGGCGGACGACCGTCCTCGCACCGCCACACCCTCGGGCAGCGGTCGCTGGACAACCCCGAAGCGGAGATGACGCTCCGTCAACAGCCGACGGTGCCCTGTCGATGGCACTGGCGGCGGCCGGCCGATCTCCACAGCCGGTCAGAGGTATCGCACCCCCTGTTGTGTGCTGCCGGCCAGGAACCCGGAGACGGTGGCAGGAGAGACACGGGCCTCGCTGCGATTCTCGCGACCGTCGTCTGTGCGTAGCCAGGCACAGGTACAACTTCCGCGCAGCCTTCACCACCTCTTGCCGAGTCATCCTGGCGTATTCGTCACGACGGCTCGGTGCTTGACCTGAAAACGTCCTACTCCTCGTTCCGGTAGCGACCGGTGTCGCTGGACCATGTGCGGCCGAATGCTCTCATGGCGGTCCAGGGCCGCTGCCCGCACCGGCCACCCGTACCCAGGCCGATGGATACACCGTCACCGTCAAGGGCGAGCCCATGGCGGACATGGCGCACCCGCTGACCGTCTCGATCGCCAAGGACGGCAAGGACGGCAAGGACGGCAAGGACGGCAAGGACGGCAAGGACGGCAAGGACGGCAAGCCTGTCACCGACCTTGAGCCCTACCTGGACACCTACGCCCACCTGACCGCCTTCCACGAAGGCGACGCCGCGTTCGCCCACCTCCACGCGACCACCAAGGTGAGCGGCGACAACGGCGGCCCTGACCTGTCCTTCCACGCCGAGCTGCCCACCTCCGGCAACTGACGGCTGTTCCCGCAGTTCCAGACCGGTGGCAAGCTTCACACCGCCGCCCTTACCCTGCGCGTCGGCTGAACCCGGGCGATGCGCCGCCCACATGGCGGCGAGCCGCACCCTATGGAGGAAGGCTTCACAGATGCACGCCGTACTGCACGCACTGTCGATTGCCGGGTCCATGACCTGGGAGATCACCTGGGCCCTGATTCTGGGCTTCGCCCTGTCCGCTGTCGTCCAGGCCGTGGTCCGCAAGTCCACCGTGGTTTCACTCCTGGGCGATGACCGGCCCCGCACGCTTGCCGTCGCCGCCGGCCTGGGCGCGGCGTCCTCATCCTGCTCGTACGCGGCCGTCGCGCTGGCCCGCTCGCTGTTCCGCAAGGGCGCGAACTTCACCGCCGCGATGGCCTTCGAGATCGCGTCCACCAACCTGGTCGTCGAGCTCGGCGTGATCCTGGCCCTGCTGATGGGCTGGCAGTTCACCGCCGCCGAATTCGTCGGCGGCCCGATCATGATCGTCCTACTGGCGGTCCTGTTCCGCATCTTCCTGCGTGACAAGCTCCTGCGCAGTGCCCGCGAGCAGGCTGAACGCGGAGTGGCCGGCTCGATGGAGGGGCACGCCGCGATGGACATGTCCGTTCACCGTGAGGGCTCCTTCGCCCGGCGTCTGTTCTCCCGCGAGGGTTTCACCTCGACCTCGCACGTCTTCGTCATGGAGTGGGCGGCGATCCTGCGCGACCTGGTCGTTGGCCTGCTCATCGCCGGCGCCATCGCCGCGTGGGTTCCCGACTCGTTCTGGCGCACCTTCTTCTTCGACGGCCATCCTCTGGCATCCAAGCTGTGGGGCCCGATCGTCGGCCCGCTGGTAGCGATCGCCTCATTCGTGTGTTCCATCGGCAATGTGCCGCTGGCGGTGGTGCTGTGGAAGGGCGGCATCAGCTTCGGTGGCGTAGTGGCGTTCATCTTCGCCGACCTGCTGATCCTGCCGATCCTCAACATCTACCGGAAGTACTATGGCGCCAAGACAGCCGCCTTCCTGCTCGGCACCTTCTATCTCGCGATGGTCATCGCCGGGTACATCGTCGAATTCGCCTTCGGCGGGCTTGGCCTGATCCCCGACCGGGCCGACGCGAAGGTCCCCATGGAGGGCGTGAGCTGGAACTACACCACCTGGCTCAACATCGCCTTCCTCCTCCTGGCCGGGGTGCTCCTGGTGCGCTTCTTGCGCACCGGCGGGCTGTCCATGCTCCGCATGATGGGCGGCTCACCCGACACCGGCCACGATCACACCGGCCATCTGCAGCACGGGCAACAAGCAGGGGACGCGCACAGCGGGCATCACCACTGAAGGGTGTCTCTCCACCCGTGGGTGCAGAACCAGTTCTGCTCACGTGCCGATCCGTGAACCTCCGTCGGCATGCTGGAGTAGTGCTGTGATTGCCACCTTGCCGCGCGTCCTGCCCAGCCCGGACGGCAAACCGGTTCCGCCGCCCGGCACCGCCGACGTCTTCCGGGCCTTCGCCCAGGACCTGGCTGCCGGCCGGCGGCCCTGGACGGCCGAGACCGCCCAGTTCATCGCCGCCCAGCTCGACCAGCTCGCCGCCGGCTGGGACACCACCCGCGCCACCGGCCGCGACGACCCCTGCACGACGCCCTCACTCGCGGCGGACCACTGCCTACGGGCCCCTGCCTCGAACTCGGCTCCGGCACCGGCCTGTTCACCCTCGTGCTGAGCACCGTCTTCCCGCAGATGATCAGCGTGGACCTGTCGCTGCGCATGCTGCAGCAAGCCCACGGCCGCTCACCGGCGCGCGTCCAGGCCGACGCGAGCACACTGCCGCTGCCCGACTCCTCCGTCACCGTCATCGCCGCGATCGACACGCTGCTGTTCCCCACCGAGACCGCCCGCGTCCTGGCGCACGACGGGGCACTGCTCTGGATCAACCAGCTCGGCAGCGACGGCCCGCTGTATCTGAACGAAACCGGCGAGCGTCAGCAGCGGGCGCGACGCACTGGCGGGATAACCCAGGGCATGATGCCGATGGTCACCGAGGTCATCCAGGCGTACGGCGTCGGCGACTACGACCCCAACAGGCTGAGCATCTGGACGCCGCCGTCGAGGACGTCGCCGCTAACGGCCGTACGGATCGCGCCGCGGCTGACTCCGTAGTCGCGGGCGAGGGCGGCGATGGAGCGGCCTTCCAGGTAAGCGGCTCACACGTCGGCGGTCCTCGCGGCCGCAAGGGCAGGGCGGTTCGTCAAGTTTCCGCGCAGAAAGGCCTGCCGTGCTGCGCGTGGCCGACGCGGGTCGACCATGGACCGCTGACTCATGCCACCTTGCCAGTTAGTCAGCCCTTCCACCCACAGGTGAAGTGCCTTGAACTGCTGCTGACGAGCCATTCCGGTACGCAGAACACCCCGTACACCGAGTCGTTGGTGTGCTCGCGGTTCGTGCCGCTGGATGAGTGCCCGGCGAATTCGGAGTCGTGGTTCCTCGCGAACTGCCTAAAACGCCTGCTCACCCGTGGTGTACACGGAGTCGTCTCCTTCGCGGACCCTGTCCCGCGCCGAACTGCTTCGGGAGTTCTGGTCATGCCCGGGCACGTCGGCACGCTCTACGCCGCGACGAATGCCATGTATGCCGGCCGTGCTACCGCGCGGACGGTGAAGCTCCTGCCGGACGGCACGGTCTTCCATAGTGGAGTACGCGCGGGTTCCCGTCGGGCGCCCGAGGCTCAGGTCCCCGGCCGCGTGAGGCGTACCTGTTCCAAGAGGGCCGCGCCCTCTTGTGGTGGTACATCGAGGAGATCCGAGGCGAGTTCGGCGACGACGCGGAGCACCCACGGGCGCCGCTGTGGCCGTCGGAGCGAAAGTCGAAGGCGATCGCGGATCTGAATGTGCCGATCGCGCCAGCGATCGTGCCTTCGACGTTCCGGAAGGCGTTGCACACCGCGGCCGCGCAGTACCTGACCGGGCCGATCACCGACCTGTTTCCGCACCTGCTGCGGCATGCCTGCGCGACCCACAACTATGAGCGCGGGATGACACTTTGGGAGGTCCAGAAGGTCCTCGGACACGACTGGGCAACTACGACTCTTCGGTATATGGCGACTGCTCACGCTGACCCAGAGCTCGCGAATCTGGCGGCCAGCTCCCGGGCGGCCCAGCGACTGGTGATGGACAAGGGGAACCTTCGGTGAAGTGGAATCTGCGGATGGTGGCCGCCCAGGGGGACCTGTGGCGGCCGACCGAGGTGCTCGCCACCTTCCAGCAGGTCGGGTTCAACCCGTCGCTGAGCAAGGTGGCCGCACTGTGGAGCGGCACGCCGGTCACGGTGCGCCTCGATGACCTGGACAAGATGTGCGCCGCGCTGAACTGCACGGTCGCCGACCTGCTCCAGGCCGAGCCGCTCGTGGCGGGCCAAGCCGCGCCGGAGTTGGGCCAACGGGCCGTCGGCGCTGAGGAACAGCCGGCAGCGGGCCCGATGCGGCCCGTGCCGCGCGACCGTCGTGGTACCGGGCCGCGCTCGCTCCCGCCGAGCTGAGGGGCCTCACGGTGACGGCGGGTCGTGGGAAGGGGCTAGCGCGGAGCTGCCCGGTGTGCCTGGGGTGGCTGGTGGTGCACTGGTACCGGGTGTGCGACGGGTGCCGGCCCTGGGTGAGGAAGTACCCCGAGCGTGGGGTGTGCCCGCGGTGCCCGGCACGAGGCGCACCTGAACACGGACGGGCTGTGCAAGCCCTGCCTGGTGGCGATCCGAGTTGAGGAAGATGCCGAGTGGGCTTTGGGCCTGGAGGAGGCACGACCTCGGCCGGTCCAGCTCACGGTGGGCGGCACGTACGGCGACCGGTCGGCGTCGGCCCGGCCGCTGCGGCGGCCCACCAAGAACGGGCTGAGTGTGGGGGGCGAGTGGTGGACCAAGCTCCGGCAGCAGCGTGCCGCTCCCGCCGGGCCGCCGGTGCTGGAGGCGCAGATACGTGGTCAGGTCCCGCTGTTCACCGTGCCCCGGGTGTTGGGTGACGCCACGGTCAGTGCAATCGTCGGTCGGCCGGTCGCCGGATGGGAGCGGGCCCGGCCGGTGATCGAGGCGATTGAGGCCGAGCATGGGTTGACTGCGGGCTGGCGCTACAAGGTCGCCGAGATGGTCCGCCTGGCCCTAGCCGTGTGTGAGGCCGAGGGCGCCGGGCGGTTGCCCGAGGCCATGCTGCGGGACCTCCCGACCAACGGGGACGCGGTCCGCCTGATCCTGCTGCGGGCAGGGCTCTTGGACGAGGCTCCCGAGCCCATGCGGTTCTCCATCTCGGATCAGCCCGTCCGCACCCCGTACATCACCACGCCGACGCCGCTGCCGCTTCCGGCGCCCCGCCAGCGCACCGACTGCTACGCCTGGATCCCCGTCGGCCGACGGGCAGGTTTTGTCTGCGATCCGTGTCGGCATTGGCGGGAACGCGAGGGGCGGGGCCGGTGCTGCCGCTGCGGCCGCGACGGACTGGCCCTGCGCGACGACCGTTGCCGCAGCTGCCACCCCTACCGCCTCATCGACCAAGCCCGTCCGGCTTCCCGGCGGTTCACACAGTTGTTGATCGCACTGCCGACCGGCAAGGGCGGGCCGTTCGAGGCGTTCCCCGTCGGCGACGGCCAGGCGCCCGACTACGACGAGCAACGGCCCGCTTTGCACATGAGCCGCGGACAGGAAGCGCTGTTCACCAGCCGACGCGACTGGGCCCCGGTGCTGGCCCGGCTGCGGAGCATGCCTTCGGGCGAGCCGCCGCTGACCGAGGCCGCCCAGTGGTTGCTCGAGGAGTTCACCCGTCATCGTCCGGGGCAGCGGCCGGACTACCGGAAGAACACCCGTACTCTTACCATCCTCTTGTACTGGCTCGGCACCGAGACGGCCTTCTCCGAACCCGACGTACACGACCTGGCCCGGATCGACGTGAACCTCGCTGCCAAGCCCGTCTGCCAGTTCCTGCGCGACCGCGGCCTGCTGGTGGAGGACCCCGAACTGCATCGGGACGCGGATCTGGCGTGGATCGAGTCGACCCTCACCGCCTTGCCAGAGCCGGTCGCGAGCGAGGTGGGCACCTGGGTGGAAGGCATGCGCGAACAGGGCCGCCGCGAAGGCGAGCCGCGCGGGTACGACGGCATCCGCCGCTACCTCACCACGCTCCAGCCCACCCTCACCGCCTGGGCCACGACGGCCGGCGTGCACTCACTGAGGGAAATCACGAAGGATCACGTCGAGAACTCCGTGGAGAACCTTTCCGGCTACGCCCGCCGAGGACTGGCCATAGCCCTGCGCAGCCTGTTCCGCGCGCTCAAAAGCGAGCGAGTGATCTTCCGCAACCCCGCCCGGAACCTCCCGGTCGGCGACCTCAAGGGGATCCCGAAGTCCATCCCCTCCGACGTCCTGATGGGGCTCCTCGACCAGGCGACAACGCCGCTCGGCCGCCTCGTCGTCGCCTTGGCCTCCATCCACGCACTGCCCGGACACGAGATCCGAACCCTGCACACCACGGGCCTCGACCTCTCCCGCGGCACCCTCGAAGTACAGCGCGGGCCGCTGCGGCACACCCTCTACCTGGAGGAGCTCACCCACCAACTCGCCGCCGACTGGACGACCTACCGCCACCTGCGGTGGCCCGCCTCGGCCAACCCCCACCTGCTGGTCAGCCAGAAGACCGCTGTCGATCCCGACCACCCGGCCGTCAGTATCGGCACGCTGCGCGCGGCCCTCCCCAAGGGTCTGACGCTGGCCGGCCTTCGCCAGGACCGCATCCTCAACGAGGCGGCCGAGAGCGCCGACCCTCTCAGGTTGATGCGCCTGTTCGGGATCACCGAACAGACCGCCATGCGCTACGTCACGGCCGCGCACCCCGAGCGCACAGCCAAGCTGCCCCGGTAGCCGGAACAGCGCGTCACAGGTCAGCAGTTGTAACCCGGCCGACAACTGCAGTCATCCAAGAATGCCGAACGTGGAAGGCGGTCAGTGCCCAATTTCCTGATCGGGGAGGGCAGGTACTACCCCACGCCCGGGAACTGACCGGGATGCAATTCTCAAGACTCTCCAGCGCCTCTCGAACGAGGCACAGAACCGGCGGGGCCGTCGCCCGGCCGGGACGAGACCGGTCGGCTACTGCGCTTTCTGGAGTGGACGACCGAGGCAGCCCGCGCCCTGCGTTTCCAGGTGAGCGACGGCTTCTGCGCACAGTTCTCACTTGTTGCCATGTGGCTCTCGGCGGCAGGGCGAGGTGTCAGTCGCTGATAGCTCCGTCGGCCCGTGCTGGCTCGGCGAGGGCCTCCCTCCTTGATGAATTCCGGCCGCAGGCCCCGGATCTGGGGCAGCTTTCCACGCTGGCGTTCCCCTGCGGCCTACTCGCGGCACCAGTTCAGGAGGGCATCCCACGTTTTGGGCCCGACGATCCCGTCTGCCTGCAGCCCGCAGTGCTCTTGGGTGGCGACGACCGCGTGGTACGTCTCGCGGCCGAAGACTCCGTCGATTGTGACGGCGAGCTTGCCTTGCAGGTACTTTACGCAACTTCCGGTGCTGCCCTATCGCAAGATCTCCGTGGGCAGGCCGTGAGCCGTGTGGCATGTTGCTGCTGCGGAGAAGGACGGTGGACTCGCATGCGCGGCGCTGGTACCCCCGAGCAATGCAGCGCAGACGAGGGCCGCGGCCGCCAAGACCTGCTGCCCGCGTGAGCGCTTCGATACGGATCGTTCCATGGCGGACAAACCTCGATGCGGTTGAAGAGAGGGACAGGGGAGATTGCTCGGCCGCGTCCCGTCCGGAACCCGGGTTTGGTGGCCCACGGCGGCCTCGCCGGGCGTAGGGCCCGGTGAGGCCGCCGTGGGCCAGGTCGGCCGGCGCGGTGCGGCCGGTGCTGCTAGCACTTAGAGAGGCCGGCCGGCGGGTCGTGCGGGGTGTTCACGTTGCCGCCCCAGGAGTAGACGTCGTAGTAGACGTGCTCCGGGTTGTCGTGCGTGTCGAAGACGGTGCCGTAGTACCACACGTCCGTGTGGTGCTTGCCGTCGTTGTAGTAGTCGCCTCGCTTGTAGCACTGCACGGCGAATTCGCTCTTCCCCTTGGTCGTGCCGACCAGGTAGCTGTTCAGGTGAGGGCCGCCGCGCAGGTTGCTGCCACCGTCCACGGTCGTCTCGATCCCGCTTGCGGCGACCGGGGTGGCTGCGGCCGCGTTGGCCGGTGTTACCGGACTGAGCGGTCCGGCGGCGATTCCAACGGCAACCGCCGCGGTGGACAGGGCCGCACGCAGATATACACGCATAGTGATACTCCAATCTGGCGTTCTGAACAGCTCATGACTCGGCGCACACGTGCTAGAGACACGGGCAGTGCCGGAGGCAGCGGCCGCCCGTCTGCCGCTGTGGGACGGCCACGCCTCAGGGCCGAAGCAGGGTGGGGTGCGAACGTCCACCCCCGTGGGACGCCCGGTCGGCAGGTCACTAGTTCCAGGCGGGGTGGCCGTAGCCCCAGATGAGGTGGCTGGTGCGGGGGTACTTCAGCCGCTGGACCTGGTCGGAGCGGTTTCCTTCGACGGTGTAGACGTAGGTGTCGTCGTAGGACGTCACGATCCCGATGTGGTCCTCGCCGTCGTGACCGTTGAGGTCGAAGAAGATCACGCAGCCTTCGCGTGGACCACCACCGGCGGCGCCCCGGCGGTAGAAGCGGTGCTGGTTCTTGAACCAGGTGAGGTGGTCGGGGACGTACTTGTGCTTGCCGCCGATGGCCGCCAGCTGGCCCGCCTGGTGAAAGACCCAGCTGACGAAGACGTCGCACCACTCCTGACCGTCGGCACCGTACCACCGACCGTACTTGGTGTGGTTGGTTCGGCTTTCCCGGTATCCCACCTCCTTCTTGGCGATTCGGGTGACCTTCGCCGAGGGGGCGTTCGTGTCCCGCAGCGCGACGGCGTCCAGCACGGCCAGTTCGGCGGGCGTCACCTCCTGGCTGGCATCGACCGGCTTGGTCTCGTCAACGGACTCGGTCACGATCACTCCTTCTTTCCTTCTTGCGGTGTCTGCGAAACCGCGAGCGATTGCTCGGGCAGGGCGGGTGCCGCCGCGGTTCGACGGCCCGCCGAACACCAGGTTCCGAGCCGCCCGGTTGTTGCGCAGGCCCCTGCCGCAGCACGAAACAAACGCCGGCACAGCACCTTCAGCACAGGTCAAGGCAAGTGGGAAAGAAGGGGCAGGGATCGTCAGGCTCGGCAGGACTGGGCGTAGGGGAGTTCCCGTACGTAGTTCTGCCATTGCGCCGAGGTGAGTTGACCGGCGGTGCCGGCGCAGATCCGCCGGATCGCCGGGCCGAGCCTCAGGGACGTGAACTCGATCGTGCCGTCGGGTCCCGCTGTGGCCAGCAGCTGCCCGTCCGGGCGGTACGCGCCCGTCGCTATGGCTTCGGTGTGTCCTGCGGTGAGCGCCCTGCCCCAGGGATCTGGTCGAGCAGGGTCGGTCAAGTCCCACAGCAGTACGCTCCGGTCCTCGCTGGTGGAGGCCAGCGTGTGACCGTCCGCGCTGAAGCCTACCCAGGTCACCCGACCGGTGTGTCCGGTCAGCGATCTGCCGACGGCCGAGGCGTGCGCGGGAGTGCGGACATTCCACAGTCGTACGTCGTGGCCGACGCCGGCGGTGGCCAGCAGCCGTCCGTCAGGGCTGAAGGCGCCCCACAGGGTGCCGCCGGTGTCGCCTGTTCGGATGTCCGGCAGGGACCTGGGACGGACAGGGTCGCGGATGTCCCACAGGCGGACCTTGTCGTCTTCGCTGGTGCTGGCCAGGGTATGGCCGTCCGGGCTGACGCCTGCCCAGTGGACGAAGCTGATGTGGCCGGTCAGCGGGCTGCCGAGGCTGGCGGGGCGTGCGGGGTCGGTGACGTTCCACAGCCGGAGGCTGTACTTGGGGCCGCCTGTGACCAGCAGATGCCCGTCAGGCGTGAAGGCCAGCACGCCATCGGCCTGGTCGGCGCCGCCGGTGCGGATCAGGCCGGCCCGCCGAGGGCGGCCCGGGGTTGAGACGTCCCACAGCCGTACGGTGCCGTCACTGGCGGCGCTCGCGAGCAACCGACCTCGCGGCTGGAACACCATCCGGATGGCGAGGTGCTGACCGGGAAGCTCGCTCAACTGCCTGCCGCCCGCCGGATCGCGGACGTCCCACAGCCGTACCCTCCCGGCGCTCGCGCTGGCCAATACACGGCCGTCCCGGTTAAACGCGATGTCGGTGACGCTGCCAAGATGGCCAGCCAGGAGCGCGCGGGGAAGATGCCACAGACGTACGGTGTGGTCGTCGCTCACGCTGGCCAGGGATCGTCCGTCGGGGCTGAACGTCAGCCAGTTGACGAATCCGGCGTGCCCGATCAACGGCTGCCCTAGGGCGGCCGGATGCCGCGGGTCGGAGACGTCCCACAGCCGGATGGTGTGGTCCGCGCCGCCCGTGGCGAGTGTCCGCCCGTCCGGTGAGAACGCCACCGCGAGCAGGGTGCCGGTGTGACCGGTCAGCGGTTGGCCCAGCGGCTCGGTGTGCGCCGGGTCGGAGGTGTCCCACAGCCGCACCTTGTGGTCGTTGCCCACGCTGGCCATGAGATTGCTGTCCTTGCGGAAGGCGACCGCGTAGACGACGTCCGGGTTGTTCAGCGGTTTCCGCCACTGCTTCGGCTGGGTCCTGTCGGTGACGTTCCACAGGCGGATCAGGTGATCGTGGCCGGGAGCCGCCACCGTGCGGCCGTCCGGGCTGAAAGCAGCCGAGGAGACGGGTTCGCGGGAACCGGTGAGCGAGTGACCCATCGGTTTGGCGTGCGCCGGGTCGGAGACGTTCCACAGCCGTACGGTTTGGTCCTGACTGGCGGTGGCCAGGGTGCGTCCGTCGCGGCTGAACGACACGGAGAAGACGAAATCGCGGTGGCCGGTCAGCGGTCTGCCGAGTGCCTTTGGGTGCAGCGGGTCACGAACGTCCCACAGCCGTGCCGTACGGTCCCGGCTCGCGCTGGCCAGGGTGCGGCCGTCCGGCGAGAACTGCAGCCAGTACACCCAGCTCTTGTGCCCGGTCAGCGGTCTGCCGAGCGGGACGGGGTGCGCGGGGTCGGCCAGGCTCCACAGCCGGATGGTGTCGTCACCGGCCCCCGTCGCCAGCGTCCGTCCGTCCGGTGAGAACGCCACCGCGTACACCGGCTGGGAGTGACCGGACAGTACGGAGGACAGTGCGATGTTCTGCGTGTCCAGCAGTCCTGCGGCGGCTTCGCGGTCCGACCGAAGCCGGTGCGCCGCCAGATACATCCGCGCCGCCAGCGATGGATCGGTCGCATTCAGCTGGCCCGCCTCAGCGACCACCTGCTCGGCCACCGCGCGGTCGCGGCCGGCCCGGGCCAGCGAACGCTGTTGGAAGGCGATGACGGCGGCCGTCGATGCGAGCAGGAGAAGGGCGGTCACCGCGGCCAGCAGTGAGCGCATACGCCGGGCGGTGCGAGCCGCCGCCCGCCGCTCCTGCTCACGGGCGGCGACGCTGGCGTCGAGGAACGCCGCCTCGGCCTGGGTGAGGTCCGAGCGATGCCCGGTGAGGCACTCCTCGGCCGTGGCCAGGCGGGTGCCGCGGTACAAGGCCCCAGGATCCCGGTCGAACGCCTCCCAGGCCCGGCTGGCCTCGGTGAGCTGGCGGTGGACCCGAAGCCGTTCGCGAGCACCGTCGATCCAGGACTGCAGTCGCGGCCAGGCGGTGATCAACGCTTCGTGCGCCAGGTGCACCATGTCGCCGTCGAGTGTGACCAGCCGTGCGCGGGCCAGTTGTTCCAGCACCGAGGCCGTTTCGGCGGACTGGCCGGTGGCGCTCAGCGCCTGCAGTTCGGCGTGCTCGGCGGGACGGCTGGTGTCCTGGGCCCCTTCACCGGGTGTGATCAGGCGCAGCAGGATACGCCGGGCGACCTCAGCCCGTTCCGGCGACAGGCGGGTGTAAAGCTCCTCGGCGGTGCGGGTGAGGGCGCCGTGGACACCGCCTGCGGCCTCGTAGGCAGCCAGCGTGAGGGTGCGGCCTCTGCGGCGGCGCCAGGTCTCCAGCAAAGCGTGGGACATGAGCGGCAGTCCGCCGGGTTCCTCGGCGACGTCCTCGACGATTTTCGCCGTCAATGTGCGTTCCACGATCAGCCCGGCGGCCGCGGCGGGTTTGACGATCGCGTCGCGCAGTTCGGCCGGCCCCATGGGGCCGAGCAGGAAGGTGGCGTCGGTGAGGGCGGCGGCGAGCAGGCGATGCTCGGCGCAGCGGCTGAGGAAGTCCGCCCGTACCGCGATCACCACCCGCAGTCTGCTCTCCGGTTCCACCGCGCTCACCAGCAGGTCAAGAAATGCCGCACGCTCCGCTGTGTCCGAGCACAGGGTGAAGAGCTCCTCGAACTGGTCGACGACGACCACCGTATCGCCGGCACTCTGACTCGCCGTCAACGCGTGCGCGTGGGTGGACGCGAGGCGAGGTCCCGGGGTGAGGATCCGTATTGCCGCCAGCCGGCACTCCGATGACTGCTGGTCTTGGAGGGACGGGAGGAGCCCCGCGCGCAGCAGGGAGGACTTGCCGCTGCCGGACGCGCCCACCACCGCGACCATGCGGCAGGTCAGCACCCGCTCGGTCAGTCGGGCCACGAGCTGGTCGCGCCCGAAGAACAGATGCCGATCACTGGGTTCGAAGCGGGTCAGCCCTCGGTACGGGGCATCCGTGTCATCGGCGCCCTCCGGCTCAGCGGCCACTTCCCGGGCCACCGCCCGCCAGCGCGGCTCCCATTCCTCGGGGTCCGCCCCGCACGCCCGCACATAGGCCAGTACCACCTCCAGCGAGGGCAGTTGGCCGCCTGCGGCCGCCCTGGACAAGGTGGCGACCGAATAGTCGGTGCACTGCGCCATGGCCCGGTAGGTCAGGCCTCCGGCCTCCTGGCGCAGCTTGCGTAAGTCGAACGCGAAACGTTGGACCGGCCCGGCCGACGGATCCAGCGGTCCCTCACTACGCCCCATCCCGTCCCCCATGGTCAACGCCAGCAGTGAGGGACAACAATGGCACCCTCTTCGTCACCGTCGCATCCCTGACCAGCTTGTTTCAGCCGATCGGCGCCTACGGCCGGCCTGCCGCGACGTTTGTTGCATTCGGCGATGCAGGCGTGCGCAACAACGTGCCGGGCCAGAAGCATGGGGCGGGACGGCAGCGGCAGGTCGACGGCAGGTACTGCCGCACATGGCCGTGGCCGCGTCCACCGACCGCAACGGCCCGTTGCCTTCAGCGTGCGGACTGGGGCGGGCGAAGGGCGCCGCCGCAGAGGCGCCATAGAGCCGGCGCCCGTGGTCAGAGACGCAGGGCAGGACGCGAAACAAGTGAAAGGAGTCCATGAATGACGCTTCTTCGCCGAACTCCTCGCCATTTCGAGGGGGTTTCCTCAAGACGCCGCGTGCGGGCGGGGGTACGCAGCGGGCTGACCGCGGTGACCGTCACGGCGGCACTGCTTGTCGCCCCGGTCGCGGCATCGGCGACGGCCCAGGAAACACGGCCGCGACAGGCTACGGATGCTGCCGTGCGAGGACTCGACGTCAGCGCCTACCAGGAGACCGTGGACTGGGCCGCGGTCGCTGCCGGCGGAGCCTCCTTCGCCTACGTCAAGGCGACCGAGGGCGCCTCCTACATCAGTTCCCGCTTCTCCCAGCAGTACGACGGTGCGGCAGCAGTCGGCCTGATCCGCGGCGCCTATCACTTCGCCAGGCCGGACAAGGCTTCCGGCAGCGCCCAGGCCGACTTCTTCGTCGACCACGGAGGCGCCTGGCAGCCCGACGGCAAGACCCTCCCCGGCGTCCTGGACATCGAAGCCACGCCGGGCCTGCCTACCTGCTACGGGGTCAGCCCCGGTGCGACGGTCCACTGGATCGCCTCGTTCGACAAAGAATACCGGCGCCGGACCGGCCGCCACCCGGTGATCAATACCAACACGACGTGGTGGTCGCAGTGCACCGGCAACTCCTCTGCCTTCGCCGCCACCAACCTGATCTGGATCGGCAGCTGGACCGGCACCCCTCACCCCCTGCCCAACGGCTGGTCCACGTACGCCTTCTGGCAGACCGCCGACTCCGGCCCCCTTCCCGGTGACCAGGACGTCTTCAACGGCACCGCGCAGGACCTGCGGAACCTCGCCGCCAACGGCACCTACGCGCCCCCGCCGCCGCCGGCGGCCGGCGCTTGGCCGGTCGCCCAGCAGGGCTACAGCGGCCGCCAGGTGACCACCGTCCAGTACTTGCTCAACGCCCACGGCACGGCACTGTCCGTGGACGGCTCCTACGGACCGGCCACGCATGACGCCGTGGTCAACTTCCAGACCCGCAACCAGCTCACCGCCGACGGCATCGTCGGCCCCAACACCTGGCGAGCCCTCATCACCACCGTCAAGGAAGGTGACCACGGCCCGGCCGTCAGCGCAGTGCAGGCCGAACTGGCAGCCCACGGCGCGACCCTGTCGGTCGACGGCGCCTTCGGACCGGCCACGCAAAACGCCGTGGTTGCCTTCCAGACCCGCAACCAGCTCACCCCCGACGGCATCGTCGGCCCGAACACTTGGCTGGCGCTGGTCAACTGACCGCGCTGCCACCACCTCCCCACAGAACGACACCACACGATCCGCGATCTCAGGGAACCGAGGAACACATGCGATCGAATGCTGTGACGAGGACACTCGTCAGTGCCGCTGCCGTCGTGGCGATGGCCGCCGGGAGCCTGACGGGCGCAAGTACGGTCTTCGCGGCATCCCAGCCGGCCGCCAGGCCCGCCACGAGCCACCAGGGGATCTCCGTCCTCGCGGTGAACAACCTGGGGCTGACCACGACCCAGGCCAAGCACTGGCAGTGCCACCTGCGCAAGGAGGGTTTCGACCCCGGCGCGACCGACGGGCAGTTGGGCACCGACAGCTGGAAGGCTGCCCAGCGGTATTTCAACTGGAGGGGAGAGTACTACGACGGCCCACTCACGGTGGATGGCGTCGTCGGCCCTGACACGATCAAGTCCCTGCAGATGTATCTGAACTACGAGTTCTACCACCTCAGGGTGGACGGGGTCGCCGGACCGGAGACCAAGGCCGCTTTCGCGGACTTTAACTCCACCAACCGGTGCGCGTAGGCAGAGGCATTACCCGACAGGATGGAAGGACCGCTTTCATGAAATCAGCCACACGTGCCGGTCTGATCGTCTCGGCACTTGTTCTCAGCGTCGGATCAATCGCTGCCGCTCCGGCGACCGCTTCTCCCGCCGCCGCACCGGTTGGGGCAGCCGCGGCAAGCGCCTGCCCCTACAGCGGGCCCCACCCGACCCTCTCGTACGGCTCCACCGGGCCCGCCGTGAAGCACGCACAATGCCTGATCAACTACTATGGGGTATGGGTGATCGCAGAAGACGGCATCTTCGGTGACGACACCTACAACGCCGTCCTATGGGCCCAACGTGCGTGCGGATCCACCCCGGACGGCATCATCGGCCCGAAAACCTGGGATTGTCTGCATCCCGACAAACTCCCCAACCCGTGACAACCCGACGGCCGCTCGAATCCGGTGACCCGCCAGAGCTCCGTTGCCTACGCCGCCGACCGGCATCTGGGTAACCCGGAGGACATCTGGCCTCGATAGTCGTGAAGGCCCGCCGACGAAGTCGGCGGGCCTTCACGCGTTGTGCCGGGGCCAGGCGAATTGACCGCCGAGGCCCTGCGGAGTGGTCCAGGACGACGAAGTCGCGGTCCTGGCTTCATTTGTGCGTGGGGGATGTGGTTCGCCTCTCTGACCTCCTTCTTCCCGGGGTCGGAGTCGAGGTAGAAGAGGTTGTTCTTGGGGACGCTGAGGTCCGTCTTGCCGTGCGGTCCACGGCGGTGTCGGCCGCCTGTCCGGGATGCGGATGGAGATCCTGGCGAGTGCACTGCTACTACCAGCGGTGTCTGGCGGACCGTCCCGTCGCCGGCCGACAGGTGCGGCTGGACCTGCGGGCCCGTCGTCTCGTGTGCTGCAACGACAGTTGCAGGCGTCGGACCTTCGCCGAGGAGAGACCGGACCTGACACGTCGACACGCACGCCGCACGAATGCCCTCACCGCCCAGCTCACCGACATCGCCCTGTTCCTGGGAGGACGTCCCGGAGCCAGCTTATGTGGACGCCTGGCAGTCACCACCGGCAAGGACACGCTGCTCCGTCTCCTTCGCGCATTGCCCCCTCCCGCCGCCGGAGTCTGTCCCACGCCTGGGTGTCGACGAGTTCGCCGTGCGCCGCGGTCGTACCTACGCGACGATCCTTGTCGACATGGGCACCCACCGCCCCGTCGACGTCCTCACGGACCGGACCGCGCGCACCTTCGCCGCCTGGCTTCGCGAACACCCCGAGGTGAGCGTCGTCTGCCGCGACCGCGCCGGCTCCTTTCCGCGATGGCGCCCACGCCGGTGCACCGCAGGCCCGGCAAGTAGCCGATGCCTGGCATCTGCTCCACAACCTCGCCGAAGCCGTCGAGCGCATTGTCGGACGACACCGTGCCGAGCTGCGAGAACCCCTCACCGTGCGAGCCAGTCAGGACGACGCCTGACGTGCGCGGACGTCAGCGCCCGCTGGTCGCCCACGGAGACCGTGTAGGAACAAGGCAATAGTCCCCGCTCCTCGGACAGCGCCACTCGGAGCCGGATAGCGCCGTAGCGGCGCAGACGATCGCCGAACTCGGCCCTCCAGAGCCCAAATTTGGGAGACTCCCGCTCGGGTTCCGCTCCATGAACGTCCAGGATTATGCGAACTCGCGCGCTTCCGACCGGGCGGCGCAGAAGATCCGCCGTCAGGAGCAGGGCCACGAGTATGCCGAGGCCCAGCTTCTGGCGCTCGGAGCGCCCGTGCCGCGGGCGGGCTGCACCCCGGCGGTCTGGCTCAGGGAGGCCTTGGTCGCGGTCGGTGCCCGCAACGTACGGCAACGCGGAGCACAGCTATGTGTTCCGGCTCGGCAGAAGCCGGCGCGATCGGGAGCAGATCAAGCTCGGCCTCCCCGGTCGACGGCCCTGTCCCAAGCAGGCCGACCCCGAACAACTCGAGGTCAAAAGGCTCGCCGCCGCGCTGCCCGCGCGCTCCCCCGGCAGTCCCGCCAGGGACTGCCCAGCAACCCATTCCTGGAAGGAACGGATCCATGTGGAATGCCAGCCCCTTGTACGTCGATCCGGTCGAGTTCGCCGCGAGTCGGCACCGCATTGTCATCAACCTGTCCGGCGGAAAGGACGGGCCCGTGGCCGGAGCCATCGCGATGGACACTGCCCGTCAGGCCGGTGTCGCCGACCGCGTCTGGACCGCCCACACAGGTCTGGTCCCGATGGAGTGGCCCTCCCTCACCGTCGACGGGGTCTGCTGGCCGAGTGCCAGCGAACTCGCTGCACAGCACAGCCAGGCCCTCGGCCTGCCGCCCGAGCGGCATATCGAAGTCCGGCGCAGCCGTGAAGTCGACGGTGAACGGGTGCCGTTCGACCTGCTGACCTTCATCGCGGAACGAGGCGACTGGCCCTGGCTCGGCAGGGCCCGCACCTGCACCGGCCCAAGGAAGACAAAGATGGTGTACCAGGCGTTCACCCCACAGGTCCGCGCCCTCAGGAGGGAGACAGACGGCCCCCTGATGTTCGCCAACCTACTCGGGATGCGGGCCGCGGAGAGCCCCGACCGCCGCAACCGGGAGGCGCGGCGCCGTACGACCGACAACTCGGCCCGGGTCGTCGACGAATGGCTGCCCGCCCACCAGGTGACCACCGAGGAGGCCTGGGAACGCACGATCAGTGCGGGACTGCCCTACCACTGGTGCTACAACTACTACCCCGCCTGTCGAACGGTTGGCGCCGGAAGACCTGTGGGAGTTGTCCCAGCGGCTGGTCCCGCCGGCTCCGGAACGCCCGCAGGGCGGAGCGCATCGGCGGCGAGGGGACCGAGAGGCGCTGGCCGCGATCATCTTCGTGGCCACCTCGGGCTGCACCTGGAACCAACCGCCGCCGGGCTTCGGCCTGTCGGGCGTGACCCCCTTCCGCCGGTTCACCCAGTGGAGCCAGGCAAGAGTGTGGGCCACGCTCCACCACCTGGCCCTGGACGAACTAGGTTCCCGGGCTGGACTGGTCGCGGTGCCCGATCGACTCCGTCAGCGTCCGGGCCCTCAAAGGGGGCAGCTGACCGGACCGAATCCGACCGACCGCGGCCGACTCGCTGTTCGCCGACCGCGGCTACGACCACGACGTCTACCGCGACCAGGTCCGCGACCGCGGCATCGTGCCGGCCATTGCCCGCCGCGGAACACGCCATGGCACCGGGCTGGGCACGTACCGCTGGGTGATCGAAAGAAGCTTCGCGTGGCTGCACGGCTTCCGGCGCCTGCGGATCCGCTGGGAACGCCGAGCCGACATCCACGAAGCGTTCCTCAAACTCGCCTGCTGCCTGATCACCCACCGACAACTCAGCTCATTGTGTTAGCCGTTGTTAAACCCTTCAGCGATGATCCCACTCATCTGCTGGTCAGGGCTGATGCGTTCTCAGCCAGCGACCCCCGATGATCAAGGTTGTCGAAGCCTTTGACCCTGATGGGTGTCCTGCAGAGCCACTGCAAGGACACCGACTCCACCTGCCCGTATTCGGAACCGTCGCAGCTCACCTCCCTGGCCGAGGGCTTGGGCCGGATACCCCCGCCGGTCCGGGGCCGCCACTACCTCCTGGGCTCCCTGCTCGCACTGTGTCTGGTCGCCGTCCTCGGTGGAGCCACGTCCCTGGCCGCCATCGCCCGCTTCGCCGCCGATACCGACTGCGGCCTGCGCGTACGACTCGGACTGACTTCCAGCACACCGAACGCCTCCACGCTGGGACGACTCCTTGCCCGCCTGGACGGCAACGCTCTGGACGACGCCGTGGGCGCCTGGCTCGCCCGGTACACCGCCGACCCGGTCGACGAACCCGGCGACACGCTGGTCGGCCTGGCCGTCGACGGCAAGACCGTGCGCGGCTCCCGCACCGACGGCGAAGCAGTCCACCTGCTCGCCGCCGCGCTCCACGCCTGCCAGACCGTCCGCCGCCTGAAAGTCTGCACCGTCCGGCCCGGCCTGCTCTTCCCGCACGCCGTCCAGGCCATGGAGATCCAGCGCCGCCGCACCCACCGCAAGACCGGCAAGGGCGAGACGAAGACCGTCCACACGGTCACCAGCCTTCCGCCCGAACAGGCCAGCGCGCAACTCGCCGAACTCGTCCAAGATCACTCGTCAGTTGACGCCCTGCACCATATGCGTGAGACGTCACCTACGGCGAGGACGCCTCACGCATACTCACCCGCACCGCACCCCGCGACATGGCCACCCTGCGCAATCTCGCCATCGGCCTCATGCGCCAAGCAGGCTGGACCAACATAGCCGCCGCAACCGATCACTACCGGGCACGCCCCCAGCACGCGTCCGCCATGCTCCGGCTCACATCCTGAGAACGGATCGCCCCTGACACGATCGACCACCTGGCGCCGCTCGTGACGGATCCGCGGCTGCCCGCCGGCGACCGTCACAGGATCTTGATGCGCGCCCGACAGGCGGGTCAGGCGCGCAGACCCTTGAGCCCGTCGTAGGCGGCCATCACGACCTCGAGCCCCCGGTTGTCGTCCCCGGGCTCGAGCATCTGGTTCGTCACGTACGCCACCACCATGCGGGCGTCGGGTTCGATCATGACCATCGAGCCGCCCCAGCCACCCCAGCCGTAGGTGCTGCCGAACAGGCCGTAGCCCATGCCGTAGCGCATCGACGTGCCCAGGACACGGTCCTCGCCGCGGAACTGCTCCTCCCACGCACGATCGCAGCCCGCCTGCGACAGCAGCCGCACACCACGCACTGTTCCCCCGCACGCCATCACCGACTGCACGAGAGCGACAGAGCGGGCATTGCCGAATCCGCTCGCCGCGGGAATCTCCGCGCGGCGCCAAGCCACGCTGTTCCCGTCACGGACCCGTATCCCGGTACCGGCGGCGGGAGTTGCGGCTTTGCCGGGCGCGCTCGCGGTGTATTCCTCGTCCCGCGACGGCGGGGGGACCGACAGCGCGACCCGGTGGTCGTGCTCGGCGGACAGCCCGATGTGGAAGTCCGCGCCCAGCGGCCCGGTCACCTCGTCAGCGAGAAACCCGCCCAGGCTGCGGCCGGTGACCCTGCGCACGACCTCGCCGACGAGGAAACCCTGGGTAATCGAGTGGTATCCGGCTGCGGTGCCCGGCTCCCACTGCGCGGCCTGCGCGGCGAGCCGCCGCGTGGCGGTCGGCCAATCGTAGAGATCCTCGGCCGTTACCGGCCTGGACCAGTCGGGCAGGCCCGCTGTGTGCGCAAGCAGGTGCCGTACCAGCACCCCTTCCTTGCCCGCCGCGGCGAACTCCGGCCAGTACCGGGCGACCGGCGCGGCCAAGTCGAGCTCGCCGCGGTCGGCCAGGATGAGGGCGCACAACGCGGTCATCGTCTTGGTGACGGACCACACGCCTGCGATTGTGTCGCGCTGCCACGGGACCGTGCGGTCCGCGTCGGCGAATCCGCCCCAGACGTCCACCACCGGCTCGCCGTCCACCAAGACCGCCACCGAGGCGCCCACATCTCCAGCGTCCAGCAACGCGGCCAGCGCGCCGGGCACCGCAGAGAACAGATCATCATACGAGCCCCGAATCTCGGCCATGCACGGAATCTAGTGCCGCATCAGGCAACGTTCGCCCTGTTCACCACGTCACGGAGGCGGTCGTCGGCAGCATGCTTGTTGCGCCAGATGATGTAGCGGCGGAT
>NZ_JBIAKJ010000017.1:0-69803 GCF_042872365.1 Streptomyces sp. NPDC005263
AACTGCGGCGGATAGTTCTTCATGACCACGAGATGTCCGTTCTCAGATCCTCAGGATCCAGTGTCTCGTGTGTCCAGGATCAAGGGTCAAGGCCCCAGCTGGATACGCCCGAACTCGACTGTCCAGGATCGGGCGCTCCTGCCCGATGTACCTCCGTGAACCGGCCGCTACTGCAAGCACAGACCGAGCAAAGGATGACCATGCGTGTCTTTACCGCCGGGATCGGCACCGAGACGAACACCTTCTCGCCGCTGCCCACCGGGATCGACGCCTTCCACGAGCAGGGCTACTTTCCCGCAGGAACGCATCCGGAGCACATGACCCGGTACTCCGCCCCCATGACGGTGGCCAAACGACGAGCCCGCCAGGAAGGGTGGACGATCCTCGATGGGGTCTTTGCCAACACCCATCCCGCAGGCCTGGTCTCCCGCGAGGCCTACGAGGGCCTGCGCGACGAGCTCCTGGCGGACCTGCGGCGCAGTCTGCCCGTCGACGTGGTTCTCCTCGGCCTCCACGGCGCCATGGTCGCCGACGGCTACGACGACTGCGAGGGCGACATCATCACGCGGGTACGAGAGGTGGCCGGTCCGGATGCAGCGATAGGTTGCGAACTCGATCCGCACGCACACCTGAGTGACGCCATGGTGGCCAACGCCGACGTCCTGATCGCTTACAAGGAGTATCCGCACTCGGACATCGAGGACCGAGCCGTGGAGCTCGTCGACCTGTGTGCAAAAACGTTCGCCGGGGAGATCCGGCCGGTGCCCGCCGTCATCGACACCGACATGGTCATCCCCCTGCACACCTCCCGCGAGCCGGGCCTCTCGTACGTCGCCCGGATGAAGGCCCTGGAAGGACAGGGCGGCGTGCTCTCCGTGTCCACCATCCAGGGCTTCGCCACAGGAGACGTGCCGGACATGGGAACGAAGGTCCTCGTCTACACGGACGCGGACCTGCCGACGGCTCATAAGACGGCACAGCAACTGGCAGACGAACTGACCTCCCTGCGGGAAGAGTTCCTTGTCCGGTACCTGATGGTCGATGAAGCTCTCGACGCCGCGCTGAGTCAGCGCCCCGGGCCCGTCATCCTCGCTGACCGCTCCGACAACCCTGGAAGCGGCGCAGCCGGAGACTCTACCTTCATCCTGCAGCGGCTGATCGAACGAGAAATCACCAATGTGGCCCTCGGACCACTGTGGGACCCGGTGGCGGTGCGGACCGCCTTCGCAGCCGGCGTGGGCGGGCGATTGCCGATGCGCGTCGGCGGCAAGACCAGCCCCATGTCAGGAAGCCCCGTCGACGAGGTCTTCCGGGTGAAGGCGCTGCGCCGCAAGCACACGGAGACCAATCAAACAGGAGAGCCTCTGTCGGTCGGGGACGCCGCCCTGGTGGAAGCCAACGGTATCGAGTGCGTACTCACATCCGAGCGGGCACAGGCCCTGAACATCGATCTGTTCACCGGACTGGGGTGCACCCTCGATGACAAGGCCGTAGTGGTCGTCAAGTCCGCCCATCACTTCTACAAGTCGTTCTCGCAGCTCTCGCCCCACGTCTTGTATGTCGGTGCGCCTGGTTCGGCGACTCCCCGGTGGAGCGATCTGACGTATCAAAAGGCGAGGCTTCCCAAGTGGCCGATCTCTGAGAAGTAGGCAGCTCGCCCACGTACTGCCGGTCTCCCGCAGGCCTCGCCCACGCAGCACTGCCCCTCAGCAACCGACCGACGCGCCCCTCGCGGGCCCGCACACCTGGCACCGATGTCCCGGCAGGGACCGTCCGTGCCGCCGCTCGAAAGCCACTCATCCAACCGACACCGGAGGCACGCCATGAGCGACTTGCACGACTGTCCGCGGACCGGTCCCACGACCGCTGTAGCGACGTCCCCCACCAAGGAGTCCGAGATGGCGCTCAGCCCGAAAGACCGGTCAGAGCCCGAAGGGCGCCGCCTTGTCCCTGCGACAACCGCTGTCGGCCTGGTTGCCTCCCTGATCGCAGGGATCGCGACGTCGCCACCGACGCTGTGGGGCCTGCTGCCAGTCGTCTTCTTCTCACTGCTCACCCTGCTGGGGATGGACATCCTCATCGCGACAGCCGTGTCGGTTATGAGCGTGCTGCTCATGCTCCTGCCGGCTCCCAGCGCCATCGGGGACATGTTCGGCGCTTCGCTCGGAGAAACCGTGACGATGATCGGCGTGATCATCATGCTCGGCGCCGGCACGGGTGAGATTCTCCGCATCACCGGTACCGCCAACACCATCGTCAAGTCCATGCTGCGGGTGACCGGCGACAAGAGTCCCAAACGCACCATCCTCGGCATCATGCTGGTCTGCCTTGTCCTGGTCGCCGCGCTGGGCACTCTGGCGGGAGCGCTGGCCGTGGCGGCCCCGCTGCTGCTCCCGGTGGCCGCCCGTCTCGGCTTCACGCGTTCCGCAACAGCAGCAATGATGTTTCTGGGCGGCTCCGCGGGCCTGGCCGTTGCCCCCTTCGCGGGAACCAACGTGGCGATCATGACCTCAGCGGGCGTCAGCTACCCGCAGTACCTGCTCTACGGTGCCGCCCCGCTGGCCGTGCTCTCTGTCATCGGCGGCATGATCGTCATCCCGTGGGTGCAACGGCGTACCCAGAACACCGGTGATGAATATGACGGCTCGGAGGTCGCCGAGACCGACGAGCCGACCCCCGGTATTCGGCGCACCCGCGCGACCGTCGCCTTCGCTGTCACCCTGGCTGTCTGCGTCGGTTACGCCATCGCTGCCGGCGCCGGTACATCGTTTCCGTTGCTCGCCCTGCCGGTGATCGCTGCCGTCACCGGTGTCGCCGGCGGCCTGCCGGTCCTTGCGACAGTGCAGCACGTGATTCGGGGAGCCTCTACGCAGCTCAGGATGTTCTTCCTGTTCTGGCTGATGGCCGTCTTCTTCATCGCCATCGACCACTTGAAGCCGTTCGACGAGCTGCGCACGATGTTCAACGACGACCTCGGCTCGATGTCCCCCCTGGCATTCGTGGCAGTGATTGCCCTGCTGGGCTGGCTCGGCGCTCCTGGAGCGGCAGCCGCACACGTGGTCCTTCTCGACAAGGTCTTCGGTGACCTCGCGACCAGCATCGGCGTGAGCGTCAATGCCTGGGTGATCGTGCTGCTGTTCGCCTCGAAGCTGGACACATACGGTCCGTTCCCCAACGGCAACATGGTGGGAGCGATGGGCCTGGCCCGGTCGTCGAACCTGCGCAACCTGCTCGTCACGGGCGTCCTGATTCTTGTTCCGGCGACCCTGCTGTACGCCGTCATCCTGATCTTCGAGCTGCGCTGACACAGCCGCCCTCCACGCTCGGAAGGTGCTCTGCGGTGGTCGCTCGTACGCCACGCAGCACGAGCGACCACCGCGGTGAAGTTCTCCACGGCAGCACCCCGCACTCGGCCTTCGGTGTGGGGTGCTCCGCGTTGTGATCTGATCCGGACGAACGAGGCTGGACCGGCGCTTGATGCCGACAGGCACCGTCTTGCAGATCCCCTGCACCGGGATGTGCGTCGCCGCCCGTGCCACGCGGTGTGATGGGCGGCGAGTCGGGGCGGCGAAGTGAAGTCTCGGCGCCGACCACACCGGAGAGCAGCCCCAAGTCGCCGCCCTTCCGGTCCCGGCCCGGCGAGCAGCGACTTCGTTTCGTTGCCGTGCGCTCCGGCAGGCCGGTCCGCCGTTGCAACCGCCCCCGCGGCGACAACGGCGAACCGGCACCGTCACTGCCTTGAGGAACAACGCCCGGCGGCAAGCTATCCCGAAGCCGCGCCCGTTCGCCGTGCGGCGGCGTCGTGGCAGTCAGCCCGGGGACCTTGGTGCTGCGCTGCGGCGGGGTGGGAGATCGCGACCTGGTGCGCCGGAGGGGTACGGCACGTTGGCCTCACTCCGGTTTTGAGGGTGTCTGCGGGGTGCGGTCCCCGGCCCTTGCTGCCTGAGCAGAGGCGAGCGGGGTAGCGCGTTGCTTCGACACGCGGATCATCACTTTCGGTGACGGTGCGTCAGGTGTGCTGAGTTCGGCCGGAATCCCTTGCAGCGCCGCCGTATCGGGTGTCGCGGCCGTCGCACCGGACGAGGTGCGCCCATCCGGCGTGAGCCGCCAGAGGTGCACGACGCCGGTCCCCAGTGAGAGGTGTGCAGGCTGAAGTTGGGCCACTGTCGTCGAGGCCGATGAATCCCAGGTCGGCGATGGCTCCGAGCCCGGCTTCCCGCAGTTTCCGGGTGAGCTTGTCCTGCCGGCAGGCGGTGATCTCCGAGGTGCGCCCGGGGCGGGCCGCCGAGATCCACAGCAGTCGGCCCCGGTCGTCGGTGAGGGCGATCACGAGCAGGCCGTGGCATTTGTTCTTGCCGGAGTAGTTCTTCCGGTCCTCCTTCCCGATTCTGCGCCGGGTACGGATCACCGATCCGTCCAGCACTACGATGCCGCCACCCATTCGGGCGATCTTCTTCAGGGCCCGGTCCGGGCGTGGGGCGCGCGAGGCGAGCAGGCCGACGACCTCCCTCACCCCTCGCGTCACGGTGGTGCGGTGCACTCCGTTGCCGCCGGCCAGGTCGCCGGGCCGCTGGTCACAGCGCAGCACTGCCGGCACGACGGTGGCGATCTCCCCCGCGGGCAGGGCACGCCACTGCGAGCCGGCCTTCTTGAGGTGGCCGCGTATCAGGTCGGCGAGCCAGGGTCGCCGGGCAGCGCGCCCTCGTCGGCCGCGTCGCTGCGGTGCGGGATGAGCAGGACTGCCCGTCCAGCCACCTTCGCCGATAACGGAGCGACAGCCCCGGCGTCGGCCCGGGCCTGCTCAGCCAGGCGGTTCAACACCCGCTCCGCGATCGCCGGTTCATCCCGCTCGGCCTGGACCTCCTGGAGGTGCTTGGCCAACTCCTCCGCGAGGGCGTCCAGTTCGCTCCGGCGGGCGGTGATCCACTGCCGCTCCTGCATCCCCCGCACCCTCCCGCGTTCTCACGGCGTGCCGACCTGCTCACGGATCGTAAGCGGGGGCCGGTCGCGGGCGCAGCCGAACCCGGCATCGCGCCGGACCCGGACCTACCCGATGATCTACGCCATGGTCATCGGCCGCCGACCGGCACGAGTACCCAACTCGCCATGCAGACCAGACCCGTGACCTGCGACTTCACGATGCACACCGCTCAGTAGGGAGGAACCGGGCAGACCGGTAGCGCTGCCAGGCCCCGAACCAGGCGAGTCCTTCGCCAGGTGAGCTGCCCGACCGGCACCGCGAGCTGCATGTCGGGGAACCGGCTGAGCAGCTTCCGGAGAGCGATGTCCGCCTCGGCCTTGGCCAAGGGGGCTCCGATGCACCGGTGGATCCCGTGTCCGAAGCTCAGATGACCGGCAGCGTTCCGGTCGAGATCGAGCTCGGATGGTTCCGGCCAGCGTGCCGGGTCGCGGTTGGCGGCACCGATGGAGACCAACACCGGCTTGCCCGCCGGGATCTCGACGCCGCCAAGCGTGGCTGCCTCGGTGGTGAACCGAAACGTCGCCATGTTGACGGGCGAGTCGTACCGGAGCAGTTCGTCGAGCGACGAAGCGATCTCGCCGGGGTGTCGAAGGAGCCGCTGAAGTTCCGAGGGGTGCTGGAGCAGCGCCAAGACTGCGTTCCCGAGGAAGTTGGTCGTCGTCTCGTGGCCGGCGACCAACAGCAGCACCCCCAGGGATAGCAACTCCTCCCCGGAGAGCTGGTCGTCCCCGTCGCGGGCCGAGATGAGGCGATCGAGCAATGCCTGTCCCGGCTGAGAGCGCTTCTCAGCGATCAACCCCTTCATGTAGTCCGCCAGGGAGTGGGAGGCAGCGTCGACGACGGCGGGTGCCCCGGAGGCGAACAGCTCGCCAGACCACCGCCGGACCTCTGCACGGTCCGGCTCCGGGATACCGAGTAGCTCGCAGATCACGATGACGGGGAGCGGCACCGCAAACTTCGCGACGAGGTCGACGGAGCCT
This sequence comes from Streptomyces sp. NPDC005263, assembly GCF_042872365.1. NCBI lineage: Bacteria > Bacillati > Actinomycetota > Actinomycetes > Kitasatosporales > Streptomycetaceae > Streptomyces > Streptomyces sp. NPDC005263. Next base: position 5,962 of record NZ_JBIAKJ010000017.1, read on the forward strand.
TCGGCTGGCCACCGGTCAAGCAGGGCGTCGGTGGTCCTGGCGATGAATGGCCGAAGCTCCTCCACTGCCCGAGTGGTGAACGAACCCATCACCAACCTGCGCAGGCGGGTGTGCTCCGGCGGATCGGTGGCCAGCATGTTGTGCGCGACGGCAGGATGGAGACGTCGCCGCGACTCCTTGCCCGCGAAGAACCCTGCGGTGTCCTTCGAGAGCCGCGCGTCCGCGAGGGCGTCCCGAGCCTCCTCGAACGCAGTGACGAGGTAGCTGCTGTGCCCGCCCGAGCCGGCCGGTACCTGCTGCACCGGGCACTGAGCACGGAGTGCGGCGTAGGTCGGGTAGGGGTCACGCAGGAAGGCCGGGTTTGCAGTCGGGTCGCTCATGCCATCAGGATCCGACCGGCTCGGGCTGGCCGCCGTCGGCGACACGCAGGGGTCCGCGCTGGGCGTAGGAGTCTGCCACCAGGAGCAGCCACTCAGTGTCGTCCCGGAGGGTCTTCCTGACGGAAGCGTTCGTCGTCGGGGCGACGACAGGGGGGAACCTGCCTGCCCGCATTGCGGCCAGCACATCCTTGACGATGGCCGCCTTCATGGCGTGGTCGAGTCGGTCACGATGCTCATCGTCACCCGCGACGGCACGGCTGAAGTCCTGGCATGTCTTCCGTAGATCCCGCATCAGCCCCCACCGCATGAGCGTCATCACCAAGGCTGTCCCCACCCTGGAGAAGCAACGCTGAAAACGCTCACTGTCTTGGCCCCGCCGCCCTCGGAGAGCGAGCGCCCAGGCCGGAGCCCCAACTGACGTGGGAGGCACCGTCGTTGGAAGGCCTCTCCATGTAACGCAGGTACCGAGGGAGGTCCGGGCCAGCGGTTCGGCGTACTCGGGCCACAGCGGCCACGAGCGACTTCGCCGTGACCGTGGCCCTGCCCGATGCCGGGGTACATTCGGCCCGGCGGTCGGGCATCTGGCGGAGGCGTTCGCGTCGCAGGGCCACGGTATCCATGACAAGGACGGAGCGGCTGTCAAGCCGACGCCGACGGACTTCCGGACAGGTGCAGCCCGCCATGACGCCGCGATGTCCTGACCTGGACGGGCCTCGGCCCGCTCGCGACGGCATCGGCGCCCCGCCTCGACGTCCGCGCTTGAGCTGCCTGGATGCCAGGTCCTCGGGGCCAGGCCCGTACCGTGTCGGACCTGGCCCCGGTCCGTCAGTTCTGCAGGCGCCAGTGCTGGTTGGCGCCGCCGGAGCAAGCCCACAGCTGGATTTTCGTCCCGTTGGCTGTTCCCTGGCCGCTGGCGTCCAGGCAGAGCCCCGACTGCACTGCTGTGATCGTGCCGTCGGGGTTGATGTTCCACTGCTGGTCCGGCTGCCCGCTGCAGTCCCAGATCGCCGCCGGGGTGCCGTTGGCCGCGCCCTGGCCGACTCCCAGGCACTTGTTGCCGTAGACAAGCAGCTGCTTTCCGGTAGTGACGGTCCACCGCTGGTTGGAGCCGCCGTTACAGTCCCACAGCTGTGCCTGCGTGCCGTTGGCCGTGGTCGAGTTGTTGATGTCGACGCAGCGTCCCGACTGCTGGCCGACGATCTCCTGGTTGTCGGTGGGCTGCGGTGTCGGTGGCGTGCTTGAGTCGAACTGGGTGAAGAACTGCCACACCGCTGCCGATGTCCAGGTGCGCCAGCCGTCACCGGTGGAGCCGTCGATGGGTCCCGGGTCGTGGCCCGCTCCGTCGAACGCGGCCCAGACGACGGGGTATCCGGACCTGCATCCGGAGTAGGTGGTGATGATGTGGGTCAGGCTTCCGTAGGCCGGCTCGGGCGGGTTCTGCCGGGTGCAGCCGTTGTTGCGGACGAAGGTGTCGCGCAATTCGCGTCCCGACGAGATGGGCAGGACGTTGTCCCTGCCGCCGTGCAGACCCATGTAGGCGATGGGCTGGGTGCCGCCGTTGCAGCCGCTGAGGTTCGCGCCGGAGTAGACGGCGACCGCGCGGAAGACCGTCGCACGGGAGCAGACGAGGGCGTACGACATCGCGCCGCCGTAGCTGAAGCCGGCGGAGAACAGCTGGGTGGTGTCCACGCACAGCCCTGATTCGATCTGGTTGACCATGGCGTCGACGAAGGCCACGTCCTGGCCGCCGGGGTTGGCCCAGCCATTGCCGTTGCCCTGGGGGGCGACGAAGATCGTGCTGTTGTTGGCGTTGTCCGCCAGGCGCCTGAGGCCGTAGTAGGACCAGTTGTACCCGTCCGTTCCGCCCGAGTCGACGTCGTTGGCGGTGCCGCCCCGCCAGTGGAAGCCGAAGACCAGCCGGTAGGGGTGGTTGTTGTCGTAGCCGGCGGGGACCCGCAGGATGTAACTGCGGTTCTGGCCGCCGCTCTGGATCGTGTGCGTTCCACTCGTCAGTGTGGGCGCTTTGCCGCAGCCGGCCGTCGCGTTGACGCCGCTGGTACCCCTGACCGACGCGAGCGCGCCGAGGCCGCTGCTGAACGAGCTGCCCGCGCCTGTCAGAACGAGAAGTAGCGCGGCGGCGAGGGACATTAAGAGTGAAGTGCGTTTCATGCATTCCTTCTTCCGTGAGCGTGGGAGGGGGAGGCGCGGGGAGCGCAGGTGTTCAGACGGCGGTGATGGTCCATTCGTTGTTGGTGCTGGAGTTCGGCGTCCACAACACGGTGGTGGCGCCGCTCGTGGTGCTGCCGCTGCCGTCGAGGGCGGTTCCGGTGCCCCGGTTGACGATCTGGTAGCGGTTGTTGCCGAGGCTGACCAGCGACCACTGCTGGTTGTTGCCGCCGTTCCACGGCTGTTGGCGGGCGGGAGCGCCGTTGGCGGTGTTGCCGTAACTGTCGGCGGCCATGCCGTTGGTGCGGTTGACGATGCGGTAGTAGCCGTTGCCGAGGTCGATCAGCTGCCACTGCAGGTTGGTGCTCCCGTCGTAGCTCCACTGCTTGAGGTTGGAGCCGGCGGCGACACTGCCCCCGCCGTCGAGCACCAGTCCGCTGGTCACGTTGGCGATCTTCACCCAGGTCGTGGAGCCGCCCGGCGCGCCCAGGACGGGGATCTCACCGGAGAAGGTGAGCTTGACCGTGTACGCCAGCGCGCTGAAGGGCGCGTTGGACGAGGGCATCGTCAGGTGCAGCCCGCCCGCGTCCTGGGTCGGTGTGGGCAGGTCGATGTAGGTGCCTGCGGTGTTGCCGAGCAGTTGGGCCCCGGTCAGGGTGCTGAGGTTGATCTGGTTCGAGTTCAGCGTCGTGACGGTCATGGTGCCGCCCTGCCAGCCCAGCGCTGTGGCGTACAGGACCTTGTTGTCCCGGCTGCGGGTGAACCGGACGTCTTGCGGTTTGCCGGCCACCGGCCCGCTGAAGGAGCCTCCGCCCATCTTGGTGGGGCCCTCGCCGTAACTGGTCCAGGAGCGGGTGGCGTAGACGGCCTCTCCGAAGCGGCCGAGCCAGTCGCCCATGGCGAGCAGGATGGACTGCTGTCCGGAGGGGATGGTGCCGTCGGCCATCGGGGCGATGTTCAGCAGCATGTTGCCGCCCTTGCTGACCCGGTCTATCAGCGAGTGGAGCAGCGCCTGCGTCGAGTAGTAGCCGATGCCCACCGTGTAGCACCAGCTGGAGGAGGAGATGCTGTCGTCGGTGAGCCAGTAGGGGGTGAGCAGATCCGCCGGGCCGCCGCGCTCGAAGTCGAAGACCTCTCCCTTGTTGTTGAGGCCGTCCTTGTAGGTGGCGACGACGTCCTTGTTCCACGCGACGGCCTGGTTGTAGTAGTGCGCGAGGAACTGGAGCCGGTAGGACTCCTGCACCAGGTTGAGGTCGAAGTCCTGCCAGACCAGGTCCGGCTGGTAGCCGTCGATGACCTCGACCAGTTTGTCGTACCAGAGCTTGTTCTCCGCCGCCGAACCCTGCTGGCCGTACAGGACGCGCAGCGCCTGGTCCGACTGGGAGGGCACGTGGTCGTAGAAGCCGTTGAAGTGGTAGGCGTGGTGCAGCGAGGCCATGAACTTCAGCCCCTGTCCGCGGATGGCCTGTGCGTGCAGACCCGCCAGGTCCAGCTTGGGGCCGTGCTGGACCGAGTTCCACGGGTTGGAGCGGCTGTTCCACATGGAGAAGCCGTCGTGGTGCTCGGCGACCGGGCCGGCGAATCTCGCGCCCGCCGCCTTGAAGAGCCGGGCCCAGGCGTCGGGGTCCCACTTGCCGCCCTGGGAGACGAGCTTGGGGGCGAACTGCACGAAGTTGCCCGCCTTGTCGCGGGCGCCGTCGATGAAGTTGTTGTACGGCCATGCCGAGGGGTCGCCGTAGGTGGCCTTGTGGTGGTTGTTCTCGGCCGAGCCGCCGATGTACATGTTGCGCGGATACCACTCGTTGCCGAACGCGGGAACGCTGAAGGCGCCCCAGTGGTAGTAGATGCCGAACTTGGCGTCCTGGAACCAGGCCGGGGCCGGGGGGTGCTGGTCCACGGAGGACCAGCTCGGGGTGTAGCTCGCGGGGCCGTCGGTCGCGGCGGCCTCGGGGGCGAACCGCAGCAGGCCGTAGGCCGTCGCCGCGCCGGCCGCGGCCAGCAGTCGGCGCCGGCTCAGCGGCAGGGAGGAGGAGGACATGTGGGTGCCTCTCGGGGATGTCTGACGGAGGTGGTGCCTTCAGTCGCTGGTCGTCGGCCGGGCACCTGGATCAGTCGCGCGTCCACTTCTGGTTGCTGCTGCCGTTGCAGGTCCACAGCTGCAGCAGGGTGCCGTTGGCCGTTCCGGCGCCGGTGGCGTCCAGGCACAGGCCGGACTGGTCGCCGGTGATCGTGCCGTCGGTGTGGAGCGTCCACTTCTGGTTTGCGCCGCCGGTGCAGTCCCAGATGTCCACCTTGGTGCCGGGGCTGGTGCCCTGTCCCGCGGCGTCCAGGCAGTCGCTGCCGTAGACCCGCAGCTCACCGGCGGAGGTGGTCGTCCACTGCTGGTTGCTGCCGCCGTTGCAGTCCCACAACGCCACCTGAGTGCCGGCCGTGTGAGACTGGTTCGGCACGTCCACGCACCGGCCGGAGCCGACCCCGACGATCGCGCCGGCCGTCCCGCCGTCGTTCCCGCCGCTGCCGGGTGTGATGGACAGGTTGTCGAACTGCGCCGTCTCGCCCTGGCTGGTCGCGTAGCCGATCTGTCCGGCGGCCCAGGTGCGGTCGTCCACGGAACCGACCGTGGCACCGTCGATGACGGCGGTGATGGTGCTGCCGGAGAAGGTGAGTGCCAGGCTGTGCCACCGGTTGGTGCCGAGCGCCGCGGTCGTGCCGCGGGCCAGGGTGGAGACGGTGCCGTTGGTGTTCGAGTTCAGGATCGACCAGGCCCCGGTGTCACTCACCCGCAGGTGGTAAGCGTTCTGCCCTCCGGTGCGGTCGTAGTCGTGCCCGCCCGCACGGCCGAGCAACTCGGCGTATCCGGGCTGTTCGAGCAGCACGTCGGACGAGACGGTGTAGTTGCCCCAGCCCACGTCACCGAGCAGGGCGTGCGGATCGGTCAGGGCGTCCCAGGTGATCGGCTTCTGCGGGCTCATCTGGCGCACGCACTTTCCACTGCGGCCGCCGCCGCAGCCCACCGCCTCGAAGGCGCCCTGCCAGTCCATGAGGTACTTCGCCTCGGTGCCGGTGGCGTAGCCGTCGAAGGAGTCGCTGTAAGGCAGCTTCAGCGCGCCCCGGGCGGGACCGGTGGCGGTGCCCTTGCCCTGTCCGGTCGTGGTGGTCAGGGTGTACAGGTGGCCGGGCTGGACGGTCAGGCTGAAGCCGCCGCCGGACGGGGTGATGTCCGCGGCGTGCACGAAGTGGTCGGCCGGGTCGGCGGACCTGACGTCGGTGGACCAGACGTGGACGGTTCCGGCGGACAGTCCCCCGGTGACGTTGAAGTTCAGTGTCTGCGCGCTGCCTGCGTCCATGGTCTCGATGACCGTGGAGTAGTCGGAGTTGTTCGTGGACTTCAGCGACACGTAGCTTCCGTTGGCGCGGTTGCCGCCGATGTAGCCGCTGGCGTTGTCCAGGTAATGCCATCCCGGGCTGGTGAACTGGCTGGTGTGCGCCATCACCCAGGTGTTCTTGCCGATCGAGTAGGAACCGGACCACGGCTGCGAGGCCAGTGCCATGCCCATGGTGGGGTACGGCAGGTTGGGTGTGAGCGCGGCGACCACGGGCCAGTTGAGGTACGCGGTCATGCGCCCGTCGATGTAGCCGCGGTTGATGCCGCGGGCCATGGCCTGCGCTCCCCCGTTGTAGTCGTCCGAGCCGTTCTCGCTCGCCCACAGCGGCTTGCCAGAGTTCAGGGCGGCCGCCGGCACCGTGCAGGTGGACTGGGAGGACCGGTAGCCGCAGGGATAGTGCGTGCCGATGGCGCTCACCGCGGAGGCGAACGCCGGGTTGGAGTTGACGTCGTTCGCCACGGACCAGTCCGAGTCGGCCGCGATGATCTTGACGCTGCCGTAGCCGTTGCTGTTGAGGGCGCTCCGCAGCTGCTGGTACCAGGAGACGTTGTAGCCTCGCTCGTTCCATCCGCCGAGGTAGTCGATGCTCAGCCCGTGCTGCTTGGCACAGCCCAGCCATGAGACCAGGTAGTTGACCATGTCGGTGGACCAGAAGTTCCCGTTGCCGATCCAGCCCGGGGCACCCCAGGCGAGCCCGTACAGCTTGATGTTCGGGTTGCGGGCCTTGGCCTGCTCCATCAGCCACCATTCGTAGCCCCGGTCGCAGTTCAGGTCGGAGCGGGTGTGCTGGTGGCTGGGCTCGGCTCCCGAGGTCGAGTTGGTGTCCCCGCCGATCTCGGCCTTGAGCATCTGCAGGGAGGCGCCGTAGCCGGGCCGGAAGAGGTAGTCGAGGACCTGGCCGCGTTGGGGCTCGGGATAGTCGATCAGGAGTCTGCTGTTGCCGCCTCCCCCGCTGATCGCGCCGACGCCGTCGAAGGTCCGTCCGCCGGAGGTGCCGTTGAGGGTGATGGAGGTGGCTGCCCGGGCCGGGGCGGCGGCTGTGCCCACGACGCCGCCGGCGGCCAGGACGAGGCCCGCGAGCACGGCCGTGGGGACACGCAGGCGCCGTAACAGCCGTACGAATGCTGACACGGTGGGTTCCTTTCGCAGGTGTGAGGTGTCCACGGCCGGTGTGGTCGGCGGACGGTTCAGCGGACGAAGAAGTCCTGGTTGGTGCCCGGCGCGTTCTTGCACTGCCACTGGTCGAGTTGCTGCCCGGCGGTGCTGCCGGCGCCGTAGACGTCCAGGCACAGACCGCTGTTGCGGTTCTGGAAGGCGTAGGAGCCGTCGGACTGGCGCACGGGCAGCCACAGGCTGTTGGCCGTGGTGCTGGGGGGCTGCTGGACGATGTTCGGGGTGCCCGCCGTCGTGGAGCTGTTGGCGACCGCCACGTCCTGACCGGAGCTCTGGGCGCGCAGCTCGCCGTAGCCGCCCGAGGCCGGCACGAACTGGAACTGCTGGTTGCTCTGCCCGTTGCAGGTCCATTGGTCGATCGCGGCGCCCGCGCTGGTCGAGTTGCCGTACACGTCCAGGCACAAGTTGTTGTTGGCGACGACGAGTTGGTGGGAGCCGGTCGGGAAGGTCTCGCCGCCGGAGGAGGCCGGGGTGAGATAGACGGCGAACGCGTCGTGTGCGGCCTGGAACCTCAGGGGCACGGTGATCGAGCCGCCCGAGGCGCTCAGGTTCTGGTCGTAGACGGTCAGGGGCGCGCCGAGCGGTGCCTGGTCCGGGATGCGGTGCACGGTGACGTGCACGCTGCCGGCGTTCGTCAGCCAGGGCACGGACGACAGCCCGTTGAAGGTCACGGACGCGGTACCGGAGTTGCCGTTGGCGTCGCCGATGATCGCCACCGCGCGCTTGTTGGTGGCGTCCTCGGAGGCCGAGATCGCGGTCGAGCCGACCTGGCCGGAGGTGTCGACGAGGGTGCCGGTCATGTCGGCGTAGTCGCGCAGCGCCCACCAGTTGCCCGTGGGCTGCCAGGTGCCTCCGCTCTGGGTGAGGACTCCCGTCAGGTTGGGGGTGACGCAGCAGACCCAGTTGCCGCGCATCGCGTTGGTGTACCCGGACTGCGCGAAGCGTGCCAGGTACCAGGCCGTCACTCCGGCGGTCTGGCGGTCGGCGGGCTGGTACTCGTTCGCGGACAGCGGCAGCGGGGCGATGCCCGCCGTGGTCAGGGCGCTGTTGAGGGACTGGGAGACGGTGACCGGGTCGTCGACGTCGCCCTCGTCGTGGTTGGTGATCATGTCCGGTACCGTCCCGGCCGCCTTCACGTGCGCCAGCCAGGTCCGCCACTCCCCCGGGTTGCCCTGCGGGGTGAAGGCGAGCGACGGCCCGACGATCTGCGCCGAGGGGGCGAGACGCCGGATCTCCCGGTAGGCGGTGTCCCACATCTGGAAGTACTGGGCGCTGTTGACACCCCGGGTCCAGAAGACGGAGATGTCCGGCTCGTTCCAGATGTCGTAGGCGAACGTCAGTCCCGTGGCCTGGAGTGCTCCCACCGTGGAGTCGATGAAGGCGATCCAGTTGGAGCAGTCGCCGTTGTCACACGGATACCTCGTGTTGGACGGCTGCCCGCCGTTGGCGCCGTAGATGTCGCTGACCAGTACCTGGTACTGCGCGTGATACGGCGGCTGGGTGAGCCGTTTCGCCTGCGCGACGATCGAGTCGATGTCGGCCCGAGTGGCCGTGCCGTACTGGTAGTTGTCCTTGATCCAGCCGCCGGAGAACCATCCGCCGCCGCGGAACGCGTTGATCCCGAGCGGCTTGATGAACTGGTCGGCCGGCTGGCTGCCGTCCTGGGTGAAGCCGTAGAGGAAGCCCTCCCCCACTCCTGTCGACGGGCCTCGCGTCGAGGCGAGGTTGACGCTCAGCGCCTCGCCCGAGGCGGCCCGGCTCTCGGTCGTCGCCGGCAGTTGCAGCACGAACGCCAGGACGATGCCGATGGCCAGTAGCAGACGGCCGGATCTTGCTCTCGTCCTCATTCAGTCCTCCTACGTCACGCCTCAGGGGGTCAGCTCAGTGACCACTGCTGGTTGGATCCGCCGTTGCAGGTCCACAGTTCGGCCGGGGTGCCGTTGGCGGTGCCGGCGCCGGTCACGTCCAGGCACAGGCCGGACTGGGCGCTCGTGACGGTGCCGTTGGCGTTGACGTTCCACTGCTGGTTGGCCTGGTTGTTGCAGGTCCAGGTGATGACCTTGGTGCCGGGGGTGGTGCCCTGGCCGGAGGCGTCCAGGCACAGTCGGCTTCCGCCGGAGTACACGGCGAGCTGCCGGGAGTCGGTCGTGGACCAGGTCTGGTTCGCCGCTCCGGTGCAGTCCCGGATCTGCGTCTGCGTACCCGGCGTCGTGGACGCGCCCGGCACCTCAAGGCACTTGCCCGCGCCCAGCGCGTGCAGCGCGGTCGACGTACCGCCACCGCCTCCCGAGCCGTAGCCGGCCGCGGTGATGCTTGCCTGTACGGCGTTCTCAGTGGCGTCGGAGGGGTAGCCCGCCGTCATCGCGCCCTCGAAGAACTCGCCCACGCCGTTGGGGCTGTTGTCTCCCCCGGTGCCGAGCAGGACCGAGCTGTCGACCTTCATCGGCGAGTAACCGTTGGGCAGAGGGCCGGAGAAGGTGGTGGTCAGGCCGCCGCTCGCGCCGTTGCCGTATTTGAGCGTGAAGTTGGTGGTGCCGTTGTTCTTCAGCCAGGCGCTGACGAACGGGTAGTGCACGCCCGGGTTGTTCGGGTCCTTGTTGGAGCCGGTGTTGGTGTGGAACATGCCGTTCTCCAGGTCGGCCTCGACCCACGGGCCGGTGCCGGTGCAGCCGCCGAACCAGCAGGCGGTGCCCCAGTAGATGGCGTTCATGGTGGCGTTGCCGGTGTCGGTGTGCGAGTTCTCACCGCTGCCGTAGTCGAAGCAGCACCACTGGCTCGTGTAGTTCGACGAGGTCACCATGTAGATGCCTTCGGGCTGGGCCCCGGTGGGCACGCCCTTCGCGTGGTCGAGCCGGTAGCCGACGCCGGGGGTGACCTTGACGCCGAAGACCTGGTGGCCGGCCGCGGTCACCGGCAGGGCCATGGCGTCCGCGCCGACATCGGACCCGTTGGGCCCCGGCCCCTTCCAGTAGCCGCCCCAGGAGATCGGCATGTCGTTGTGCTGGGCGGTCTGGTCGTAGATCTTCGTGATCGTGCAGGACGTGCCCGCGCAGAACGACACCTGGGACGCGGCGTCCGCGTATCCGCCGGCACTGAGCAGCCCGATGTCGCGGTAGCTGTGGTCGGAGGCCCGCTGGATCTGGTAGAGCGGCCCGTTGTACGAGGCGAAGAGCGCCCTGGTCGTGGCGTGTGCCGTCACGCACGGCGTACCGCCCGCGGCGTAGAGGTCGCACGGGAGCGACACGTCCGCCACGCGCTGAGTCGCCGGGTCGGCCCGCTGGGAGGTGGCGGACGCCGGTGCGCCGAACACGGCCACCACCATCGCCAGGGCGACAAGGAGCACGGCTTTCCCTCGCCTGCGTGGGCCATCAGCGGCTGGTTCTAGCATGGATGCCTCCTCCTGGGTTCGAATGCGCGGTCATCCCAACGTCCACCGCTGGCTGCTGGCGCCGTTGCAGGTCCGCAGCTCGGCGAGGGCGCCGTCGGCGGTGGCCCCTCCGGCGACGTCCAGGCACAGGCCCGACTGGACGCCGGTGATCGTGCCGTCGGTGTTCAGCGTCCACTGCTGATTGCTCTGGCCGTTGCACGACCAGATCTCCACCTTCGTGCCGGGCGTGGTCTGGTTGTTGTAGGCGTCCAGGCACATCTGGCTGCTGCCGGAGTAGACGGTGAACTGGTTGGACGCGGAGTGCGTCCAGGTCTGGTTGGCGCCGCCGTTGCAGCTCCAGATCTCCACCTGGGTGCCGGCGGTCGTGGTCGAGCCGGGTACGTCCAGGCACTTGCCCGCACCCACCGCGTGCACCGCGCCGGTCACGCTGGTACCGCCGCCGCTGGTGCCGCCCGCGACCCGGTACATCACCGTGCCGTGCGCCGGTACCGAGGCGCTGATCGTGCCCGAGGTGATGGAGGACGCGCCCGACCACAGGTCGGTCAGGGTGTAGGTGGACGCCCCGGTCTTGCCGATCGCGGCCGCGGTGGTCGAGATGGTCGCTGTCGAGCCCGTCTCGTTGAACAGGGCCACCGACACGTCTCCGTTGGCCAAGGGCTTGGCCAGTACGTCCCGGCCGCCCGAGGAGGAGACCATGGTGCCCTGCTTGCCGAGGGGGTCCTGGTCGACCGCGATCACCCGGGAGTTGGTCAGCGTGGACAGGGTCTCCGTGCTGGCCGAGGGGATGTTGGTGCCCGCGATCAGCGGCGCGGCCATCTCCGCCCACAGGCTGAACTCGCTGCGGCTCTCGGTGGCCGTCATCGAGCCGTTGCCGACCTCCAGCATGTCCGGGTCGTTCCAGTGGCCGGGGCCCGCGTAGGAGGCCAGTCCCACGTTGCTGTGGAAGATGGACAGCATGCTGGAGAAGTTGGCGCTGATGTCACCGGTGGTGCGCCAGCTGTTGCCCACGTCCGCGCCCCAGGTCCACACGTTGTCCTGGCCCCAGTTGCACAGGCTGTACAGGATCGGCCGGCTGGTGGCCGCCAGGGCGTCCCGCATCGCGGTGTAGCGGCTGTGCGCGGACACCCCGTTGTTGTTGCAGTTGTCGTACTTCAGGTAGTCCACGCCCCACGACGCGAACGACTGGGCGTCCGTGCTCTCGTGGCCCAGGCTGCCCGGATACCCGGCGCAGGTGGCGGTGCCCGCGTCCTCGTAGATCCCCAGCTTCAGACCCAGCGAGTGCACGTAGTCGGCGGTGCCCTTGATGCCGTCGGGGAACTTGGCCGGGTCCGGCACGAGGTGGCCGCCGGAATCGCGGTCGTGGGTCATCCAGCAGTCGTCGATGTTGACGTAGGAGTAGCCCGCCGCCTGCATGCCGTTGGTGTGCATCGCCTGCGCGGTGGACTTGATCAGCGATTCCGAGACGTTGCAGCCGTAGGCGTTCCAGTCGTTGAAGCCCATCTGCGGGGTCAGTGCCAGCCCGTTGCCCAGCGCGGCGGCGGGCTGCGCCGTACCGAGGGAGATGATCGGGACGCCCGCGCAGAGCAGCGCGACCGAGAAGGCGAACGCCAGCAGTCGGCGCGGGGACGGTCGGGGGAACCGCGGCAAGAGGTGTCCGACTCTCGCAGTGATCATGTGCATGACATACACTCCTGGCGATCGATCAGGGGCACGCGGCGCAGTGGCCCTCCGGGTGTGCCGGAGGGCCACCTCCCGCGCCGGGCAGAAGGTCTCAGCGGTATCCGGCCGCGATGACGTTGGCCTGGACCGCGTTGTCGGTCGCGTCGGAGGGGTAGCCGGCGACGATGGCCCCCTCGTAGAAGGTGCCGGCGCTCAGGTTGGCACCCCCACCGGGCTTGCAGCAGTCACCGCCGCTGCCCAGGACGATGGCGCCCTGCTTCTTCATCGGGCTGTATCCGCCGGGCAGCGCGCCGTCCCACAGAGTGGTCAGGCTGCCGGACTGCGCGTTGCCGCCCTTGAGGGCGAACCTCGACGTCCCGTTGTTCTTCAGCATCGCGGTGACGAACTTGACGGGAAAGGCCCGCTGACCGGTGTTCCACGACTGGCTGCCCCCGGAGTACAGGCCCCATTCGAGATCGGCCTGAACCCAGGGACCACTTCCCGAGCAGCCGCCGAACCAGCACTCGGTGCCGAAGTTGATCGCGTCCATCGCCCCGGCCGCGTCGGCCGCCCGCGTCGTCTCGCTGTTTCCGTAGTCGAAGCAGCAGCCGCTGTTGACGTGGGTACCGCTGGTCACCATGTACGCCCCCTCGGGCGCGCTGCCGGTCGGCACTCCCGTCAGATGACCGTCTCGCCAGTAGCTGTTCCCGGGATTTATGTACAGCGAGTACGCCTTGGTGCCCCCGGCGGTCAGCGACTCGGACGTCGCCTTGGCGGGACTGCTCTGACTCGATCCCGGAACCTGCGCCGATCCCTGGTACCACAGGTCGTTGCCGCGTCCGGACTGGTCGTAGACGACCGTGATCACACAGGTGGTGCCCCCGCAGAACGAGTCCTGAGACGCCGCGTCGGCGAAACCCCCGGCCGCCCGCACCCCGATGTTCCTGGTCGCGTTGTCCGAGGCGCGCCTGACCTGGTACAGGCTGCCGCTGTACGACCCGTAGAGCGCCCGTACGGTGCTGTGCGCGGCCACGCACGGGGTACCGCCCGCGGAGTAGAGGTCGCACGGGCCCGTCCCGCCGGGCGCGGGCGGAGGTGTCGACGTGGTCCACTTCTGGTTGCTCTGACCGTTGCAGGTCCACAGGATGACCGCGGTGCCGTTGGCCGTGCCCGCCCCGTTGACGTCCAGGCACAGGCCGGACTGGACACCGGTGACGGTCCCGTCGGCGTTCTGCCGCCACGCCTGGTTCGACTGCCCGTTGCACGACCAGATGATCACCGGGGTTCCCGGCGCGGTCCGGTTGTCGTAGGCGTCCACGCACCGGGTGCCGTTCATCGTCCTCAGCTCGCCCGCCGAGGTGAACTCGAACGCCTGGTTCGGCTGGTTGTCGCAGTCCTGGATGTCCAGCGCCGTTCCCGGCGTGTCGACGTTGCCCTTGACGTCCAGACACCGGCCCGACGCCGGACTCACCAAGGGCGCCGGGGCCGATGCCGTGGTGGGTTCCGGCGCTGACCACGTCTGGGAAGTCGCCAGCATCATGGCCAGCAGCGCCATCACGCCTGTGGCGGCGAACGCCGGTAAACGTCGTCTGCGAGCCGTGGGGCTCCGACGGGAAGGGGGTGAGGGCCGCATTCTGTTCCTCGCGGATGTGGGGGAAGTTGACAGAGAGTGCTGTGCCTGACCGAACGGGATGTGCGCCGACCGTCGCCGCCACCGGCATGGCCGCGGGATCCGGACGCCTCGTGGCGGTGTGGGCGCTCGAAAGCACTCACGGGAACCACTCATACATCCCATGTCCTAGTGATTCCACAGGTCTGCTGTCGAGTCAATACACTCGGAACTCTCAATCGCACTCTGATCCATCCCATGTGTGACGTCTGGTCAGAACGCTCTGAGGGCATGCCGGAGCCCGCGTCCGGCGGGAGCCGCCATGCCGGACGCGGGTGCACTCTCCGTCACCTCGAAGGGTGCCGGGGCAGGAGCACGCGCTGCGCGCCGGGTCACCTCACCTGAAGTTCCAGTGCTGGTTGGAGCCGCCGTTGGAGTCCCAGATCTGGACCGGCGCTCCGTTGCCGGTCTGCCCGCTGGGGATCTCCAGCGCCCGGCCGGAAGCGACGTTGACCAAGGTGTACGAACCGTCACCGTTCCCGCTCGCCCGCCAGTGCTGGTTCGCACCGCCGTTGGAGTCCCAGATCTCCATCCGGGTGCCGTTGCCCGTCTGGCCGCCCGGCTCGTCCAGCACCCGGCCGCTGGCGACGTTCGTCAACGTGTAGGAGCCGTCGCTGTTCTGGCTCGCCCGCCACTGCTGGTTCGCGGCAGTGCCGTTGGCGTCCCAGACCTGCAGGAGCGTGCCGTTCGCCGTCTGGCCGCTCGGCACGTCCAGCACCCGGCCCGCGGCGACGTCGGTCAGCGAGTACACCTGTCCCGAGACGATGCCTCCGCCAGGGTTCCCCGTCCCTCCGCCGAGCGCGGAGAGGGACGCGTCGTAGGCCGGCTTCCTGTTGCCGTTACCGTCGAACAGCAGCGGGTTCTCCCCCGTCCGCCACGAGTCGCTGTCCCTGATCCCCCACACCGTGATGCCGGTGCAGCGCGCGACGGTCATGCAGGCCCGTACCGTGTTCCCGTACGCGGTCGCCGACGCCTGCGCGATGTCGAGTTCGGTGATCTGGACGTCCACGCCCAGGGCGGCGAAGCTCGACAGGGTCGTCTGGTAGCTGGACGGCGGGCCACCGGAGCCGAAGTGGCTCTGGAAGCCGACACAGTCGATGGGCACTCCGCGCGCCTTGAAGTCCCTGACCATGTTGTAGACGCCCTGTGTCTTGGCGTCGCTCCAGTTCTCGATGTTGTAGTCGTTGTAGCAGAGCTTGGCCGAGGGATCGGCGGCCCGGGCGGTGCGGAACGCCTCCTCGATGAAGCCGTTGCCGAGCACGTTCTGGAAGACCGAGCTGCGGTGCTGACCGCTGCCGCCGTCGGCGAACGCCTCGTTGACCACGTCCCAGGCGTAGATCTTGCCCTTGAAGTGGTTCATCTCGGTGGTGATGTGGTTGTTCATCACGCTGCGCAGAGTGTTCGCGTCACCGATGGAGCTGACCCAGCCGGGCAGCTGCCCGTGCCACACCAGGGTGTGGCCGCGCATCCGTTGCCCGTGTGCGGCGGCGTGGTTGACGATCTGGTCGGCCGGGCCGAAGTTGAAGGTGCCGCGGGACGGTTCGGTGGTGTCCCACTTCATCTCGTTCTCCGGGGTGATCATGTTGAATTCCCGGTCGAGGATCGTGGCATACGTCGAGTCGCCAAGCTTTCCGGCGGCCACGGCCGTACCGAAATAGCGGCCGCTGTCGGCCGCGGCCGCACCCAGCGTGCTGGAAGCAGCGTGCGCGGCCAGGCCGACCGGGCCGGCCAGGGCCAGTGCCGTGCCGGCCAGCAGGCCGGTGGCCGAGGCCAGCGCCCTGCGGAGCAGGGGGTCCTTGTCGATCCAGGACATCAAGGATCAACCTCCTTGTGCGGGGGTGGAAGAGGAGTGGGCACCGGCCACGGGACCGGGGCCTCGGTGGATCGGGGTCACGCGCTCAGGAGACCGGCAGAGCGGTCCACTGCTGGTTCGTTCCGCCGTTGCAGTCCCACAGGACCAGCTGTGTACCGTCGGCGGTGGACGCGTTGGGGTCGTCGAGGCAGCGGCCGGAGACGGGGTTGCGGTAGCCGCCGTTGTACGTCTGCCATTGCTGGTTGGTTCCGCCGTTGCAGTCCCAGATGGCGATCTTGGTGCCGTTGGCGGTACCGCGGCCGGTGGCGTCGAGGCACTTCCCGAGCGCCCGCAGGGTGCCGTCGGAGTGCGCGGACCACGTCTGCGCGGCGGAGCCGTCGCAGGACCGGATCTCGGCGGCGGTCCCGTTGGCGCTGTTGCCGCCGCTCACCCCCAGGCACTTCCCCGCGATCCCGGAACGCACCTGCCCGGCCGTGGAATCCGGCGGCTTGATCCAGCCCGCCGCGTCCGCCGCCTGGATCCCCGCGTCGAAGGCGTCCGCCATCTTGCTGAAGCCGTTGTCGTTGGGGTGCAGGGAGTCGGACAGGTCGGCGGCGGTCAGGGCGCTCATGTCCACCAGGCGTACGTGCTTGCCGGCGGCCTGCTCGGCCTGGACGATCCCGGGCAACTTGGCGTTGAACGCGGGCCGGTTGGCCTCCTCGGTGCCGCTGGTGGAGATGATCACGGTGCCGACGAGGACGGTCACATCGGGTACGGCCCTGGTGATCTGGTCGATGAGCGCGTGGAGCCGGTCGGCGGCGGTGGGGATCTGGTAGTTGCCGTTCAGGTCGTTGGTGCCGATCTCCAGGGTGACCACGTTCGGCCGGTAGCGCGCCAGCACGGAGTCCGCGATGCCGGCGATCTGGTCGATCCGCCAGCCGGAGTGGCCTTCGTTGTCCGGGTCGGACATGGTGCCGTTGCGCCCCGAGCCGACGAAGTCCACGGTGTGCCCCTCGGCCGTCAGCTTGTTCCCGAGAAAGCTGCGGTAGCTGTTCCCGGACGGGCTGCCGACGCCCCAGGTGATCGAGTCACCCAACGGCATCACCCGCAGGGGCGTGGCCGCGGCGGCGGCTCGCGGGGCGGAGGGCGGCGCCTCGGCAGCGGTGGCCGCGACGGGCCACGCGGCGCCCATGCCGAGGGTGGCCGTCAGCGCGGCGGCCAAGGATGCCCAGTACTTCTTCATCGGCGTTCCTCACTGGGTGCAGGTCAGTGGGTGGGGGTGAACGAACCTCCGGTCCGTGTGGGCGTTCCGGAGGCGTGAATCGGTCAGCGCGGGGTGAAGTCCTGGTTGGTGCCGGGTGCGTTCTTGCACGGCCACTGGTCCAGTTGCTGGCCCAGGCTGCTTCCGCCGCCGTAGACGTCCAGGCAGAGACCGCTGTTCTGGTTCTTGAAGGAGTACGAGCCGTCGGACTGCTGTACCGGCAGCCACAGGGTGCCGGGCGCTCCGTTGGCGGCCTGCTGCACGATGTTCGGTGTGCCGGCGGTCGTGGAGCCGCCCGACACCGCCACGACCTGGCCGGAGTTCTGCGCGCGCAGTTGCCCGTAGCCGCCCGAGACCGGCACGAACTCGAACTGCTGGTTGCCCTGTCCGTTGCAGGTCCACTGGTCGATCGCGGCGCCCGCGCTGCCCGAGTCGCCGTACACGTCCAGGCACAGGCTGTTGCTCGCGATCACCAGCCGGTGGTAGCCGGTGGGGAAGCCACCGCCGCCAGACGGCTGGACGCCTGCCTGCTGGATGACGTCTCGGGCGCCCTGCGGCCAGTTGGTGTCGCTGACCAGGACGTTGCCGCTGAGGACGTTGTTGTGGGGAGGGCCGGTGGCCACGTAGGTGTTACCGCCGTTGTACCAGTTGCCGGAGAACGTGCTGTCATCGGTGTGGTTGTTCGCGTTGGCGTTGGTGAGCGCCCAGTTGCCCGCGTCCTGCACCACGTTGCCGGACACCTTCAGGTACCGGGAGCCCTCGTCGAGGTACAGCGCGGTGGTGCGGTTGTTGTCGTACATGTAGTTGTCGGAGATCACCGAGCCGGGGTTCGCGGACAGGCTGTAGATGCTGCCGCCGTCGAACATCGCGTTCTTGGTGTCGAAGACCAGGTTGTGGGAGACGGTGTTGTTCTTCAGCGTGGTGGGGGTGCTGTAGACGGGCTGGTAGTTGTACGTGCCGCGGTTGGCGTAGTCCTGGCTGCCGCCGGGGTCGTTCATCCCCCAGCCCCAGCCGATGTCGATCCCGTCGTAGGGCAGGTGGTCGCACTGGTTGTGGGTGATCGTCGCGTTGGTGACGTAGGTGGACAGGATTCCCGCGGTCTCCTTGTAGTCGGTGCCCACCTCGCTGACCTTGTTGTTGCTGATGGTGATGTTCTGGTTGGTCATCTGCGGGTTGCCAGGGTGGTGCGCGTCCGGCTGGATCCCGCCGACCTGGATGCCGCTGCCGGCAATGTCGGTGAAGGTGTTGCCGGTGATCGTGACCCCGTTCGCGCCGAGTCCGGTGCCGGAGGCGGTGGCCACGCCGTCGTTGCCCACGCCCAGGCCGGCCTGCCCGAGTTCGGAGAACGTGTCACCCGAGAACGTGATGCCGGTGGCGGCGGACACCTGGACGGCCGCGGGCATCTGCACCCAGTGGTTCCGGGTGGCCTCGAACTGCGTGCACCCGGACTTGCAGGTGTTCAGCCAGTCGGCGGGCATCGGGTAGGCACCGGTGATGTGCGCGCCGCTCTGCTGGTCCGCGTAGCCGTCGGGTCCGCTCGGGCCCAGCCAGGAGGTCCCGGTGAACTGTATGCCGGAGAATGCCAGGCCGGTCGCCGGTGAGCCGTAGCTGCCGCTGATGCCGAGCAGGCTCTGCAGCCGGGGCAGTTCGACGTCGAGGCTGTTCGGGTTCTGCCCCGGCTGGGCCCGGTAGTACAGGTCTCCGGTGGACGAGTCGAGGTACCACTGTCCGGCCTGTTTGAGGAACGCGTAGTTGTTCTCCAGATACATGGTGCCGCCGGCGAAGGGCGCGTTGATGGTGTCGTAGCCCCAGGAGTTGTTGTTCCACGCCGGCTGCCGCATGGTGATGGTCCTGCCGCTGATCGACTGGACCGGCGCGTAGCGGTCGGTGAAGGAGTTGAGGCTCTCGACTTCCATGTGGCTCTGGTCCGAGAGGCCGGCCAGGTAGTCGAGGGAGGAGTCGGCGAAGGTCAGGCCGGTCGGGGTGAAGGTGAAGGCGGCGCGGGGCACCTGGATCGCCGCGCGCGGTGCCTGCTTGCCGTTCACGTACAACTCCCGCGTGTTCACGCCGCTGCCGACGTGGACCGACCAGATGTTGCTGCCCTGATCATGCACCTGCCAACCAGATATCTCCTGGGCACCGCTCACGACCGGCTGCTGCCCGGACATGGCCTGGTAGGTGATGGTGTGGCCGTTCTGGCCACCGTCTCCGGAGCCGAACGTCAGCGGCTTGGACAGCCGGTAGGTGCCACCGGCCAGGTGGACCACGACGTCCGCGTCGGCCGAGAGGCGGTGCGCCGGCTGCTGCGCCTGGTCGATCGTCGCGAACGGCTGCTCGGCGGTGCCGTTCCCGCCCGCAGCCGCACCCGGCGCCACGTACAGGTCGGCGGCCGCTGCCTGGCGCTCGACCGGTACGGCGAACGCGGCCCCGGCCGTGGGCAGGCTCCCCGCCAGTAAGGCGAGCAGAGCCAGTGGGGCGACCCAAAGGCCGCGGAGCGCTCTGGCTCGGGACATCGTCATCCTCCAGTGGCGGTGGCACTCGGTGTGGACGCCCAGTGGCGTCCGGTCGGACGGTAGGAAGATCTCGGGAAGTGCGCAGGACGCCGGGCACCGGAGCGGCTGAGCCCCGGCTCCGGGTCCTGCGCGGCCGGTGGCCGGTGGTGAGACCGGCCACCGGCTGGAGCCCCTTCCCTCAGCCGAGGCTCCATCGCTGATGGGAGCCGCCGTTGCAGGTCCACAGTTCGGCCAGGGCGCCGTTGGCCGTGGAGGCGCCGGTGACGTCGAGGCAGAGTCCGGACTGGATGCCGGTGACGGTGCCGTCGGAGTTGAGCTGCCACTGCTGGTTGGCGCCACCGTTGCACGGCCAGGTCACCACCTTGGTACCGGCGGTGGTCTGGTTGTTGTACGCGTCCAGACACAGCTGACTGCTGCCGCTGTATACGGTCAACTGGTTGGAGGAGGTGCGGGTCCAGCTCTGGTTGGCGCCACCGCTGCAGTCCCAGATCTGCAGCTGCGTACCGGCCGTGGTGGACGAGTTCGGCACGTCCAGGCACTTGCCCGCGCCCACCGCGTGCAGGGCGCCGGTGCCCGTCCCGCCGGTCGCGTTGCTGTATCCGGCCGCGGTGATGTTGGCCTGCACCGCGTTCTCCGTGGCGTCCGAGGGGTAGCCGGAGGTCATCACGCCCTCGTAGAAGGTGCCTTGGGCGCCCTTGCTGTTGTCACCGCCGATGCCCAGGATGATGGCGCCCTGCTTCCGCATCGGGTTGTAGCCCGCGACGTTGGGACGCACCCCGTCGTAGAACGTGGACAGGCCGCCCGACTGCGCGTTGCCACCGCGGATCGCCCAGTGGTTGGGGCCGCCTTTGACGATGGCGGTCGTGTACCGGTAGTTGATGGTCGGGTCGTTCGCGTTGTAGTGCTGGTTCACCCCGGAGAACAGGCCGTTCTCCAGATCGGCCATGATCCAGGGGCCGTTGCCCGAGCCGTAGCCCCAGACCTTGATGTTGCCGAAGTAGATGGCCTCCATGGTGCCGTTGCCGTCGTCGTTGCTGTCGGTCTCGGCATTGCCGTAGTCGAAGCAGCAGCCGCCGTTGTAGTGCGTGCCGTCGAAGATCGCGTACATGCCCTCGGGGTTGTCCCCGGTGGCGATGCCGTTGGTGTGGTTGTTGCGGTATCCCGTCCCGGGTGCCACGAAGACGCCGTAGGCCTTGTGACCGCCCACCGTGGTGGGCGCGGCCGTGGCGTTCGCGAGGTTGTCGGGACCGCCCGCGGCACCGCCGCCGGGCGCCTGGGTGAGGTGGTTGGCGCGCCCTGACTGGTCGTAGATGATCGAGATCAGGCAGGTCGTCCCCGCACAGAACGAGTCCTGCGCGGCGGCGTCGGCGTAACCGCCCGCGCTCAGGACGCCGACGTCGCGGGTGGTGTTGTCCGAGGCACGCCGGACCTGGTAGAGCGGCCCGTTGTACGAGGCGTACAACGCCCGCGTCGTGCTGTGGGCCGCCACACAGGGCGTCCCTCCTGCCGCGTAGAGATCGCAGGGTCCGGACGTGGCGGCCCGGGCCGTCCCGGCGTTGGCGCCGGCCAGTGCGCCGACGGCGAGCACGGCCGCGGCCGCCGCCCGGGCGATTGTTTTCGGCCGATAACTGCGGGAGCGCTCCCACGATGGCACAGATGCCTGCCTCAACTCATTTCCCGGCCTTCCGCGGCGCCGTACCGCAGCGAGCAGCCGTTGGACGCCACCGCGCCCGAACAGCACGTGGCGTCTCTTACCCGTCGTTCCCATCCGATCTCCCCTACCGTGCCGGCGGAACCCAGTCGGGTTCTGTGCTGGTGGCGCTGACACATGCGTAAGCGCTTGGAGGTGCCGATCTTTCAGTGGGATTGCAGAGAGGTTTCGGGGGGAGACGGTGCTCTCGATTCCGCAGTGCTGTCAAGGGCCCCGACTCCCCCGTCCGGCCTGAACGACCGAATCGGTTCGATCGCCGATCTCCCCGGATCCCCGTCGACCGGCCCGCTCGGGCAGCCCCGGCGTGACACTGGACGCGCAGCGCGGCAGGCCCTCACGCCGACTCTGCTCGGCGAGTCGCGCGGGTCGGACCGGCGGCCGGGCCGCAATCGCTCGGACACCCCTGCAACGCCACTGACCTGGGACGCGGCCACCGAACAGCGGTTGACGAGGGGACGGTGCGCACCGCACCGTCCGGTGAGACCGTCCCCGACCCGCCCCTGGGCGCCTTCTTCGGCGTGCGGCACGCCATTGCCCCCGCCCCTCGCCGGTCGTACCATCTCGTCGAAGCGCTTGCGCGGAACCGATTCGATTCCCGCTTTCCCGCAACGCGTGGACCGCGGAACGTGTGACGGGCCCGGCAGCCCGACGCCGCTCCCGTGTGCTCCTGGTGCTCGGGCGGTCTGGTTCTGCGTCACTTCGATGCGGCAGTACGGCACTTCGGTGCGGCACTTCGGTGCTGGGGCAGGAGGACGGGCGCATCTGTCCCTGGGCCGGCACCCGGAGCGGACGGTTCTGCCTGGTCGTTGGCGCCCGATATCAGCTGCCTGGCTCATGGTGTCCGTACGGTGCCCTGTGCGAGACGGGTCGGCCTGGGCTTCGTCTCATGCCGCGCTCCTTCGACCTGTGGACCGCTCCCGGCGGAGGCGTCGGCCGTGGCACGGAAGAGGGCGCGGGGTCCGTAGTGGCTGAGGCCGGCAAAGGCGGGCTGATCGAGGCGGACGAGGTGGTGCAAGGGCCAGATCTGGCCACTGTGGGCCTGGCCGGAAAGGTGGAGGTCGATGCCCGCGGCTGTCGCCCGGTCGGCGAACTCGGGCTGGTGCGCCAGGAGCGGGCCGGACAGGTCCGGGCCAGCGCCGCCCAGGGCCCGGGCGAGTTGGGCACGGTGGCCCGCCGGGCCGGAGGACTCGGCGGTGACGTCGTCCGCGCCGCCGCGGCGTGCTCAGCCATCCGCCCCTCGCCGCGCCTGGGATATGCGGGCCAGGGCAACTACGCCTGCTCCGGGATTCATGCCCGGCAGTTCCTCATGGCCGTCGGCTGCTTACCTGGTTCAGATACGTCACACGGTGTGCAGTGTCCTGGCATACGTCTCCAAGCCGTCAAGCAGGGAAGCTCCGCCGAGGTCGGACATGGTGGGGCTGTTGACCGTCTCGCGGCTGGAGGAGAAGCGGCGCTTGCCACCCCGTCGGCGCCCAGGCAGCTGCCGACGTGGTCGATCGTCAGGCTGAGCCGGCCGGTTCGCTCGAGACCGGCCTCGGTCATGAGAGGGCCAGGGGATGCGCTGGTGTCTGCCAGCGCATCCCCAACTCAGCCAGGTCAGGTGTCACCCAACCCCGCAGCAGTCCCAAACCCCAGGTCACGGGCTACGTAACCTGGGCTTTATCAGAGCCGCCTTCGGGATTCGAAGGGCTTGGCAGCTCTTGCCGCTCAACGTCGATCAGTGACGTTTACGCACGTCCGAATAGGTAGGCGATGTCGGAGGTTCTCAGTCCTTGCCGGTCTGTTCCTGTCCTTGTGTCCCGAACGCGTCCCGAACGCGTCCAGGATGGACGACTTCAGGCGGGCGGGCAGCCGATCCCGCCGGCTCGAGAGAAGGTCTCGAACCCACCCGCGACGGATTCCCCTACCCGCGGGCGAGACTCCACCACACGTACCGGGGTGGAGCCCCGTGCCCGATTCCGGTGCAGACGTCTCGCTCGCCTCGGAATGAGAGCCCTGGCGCGCCGGGCGTCGCCGACAGCCCCGTTCGCCCCGGCCACTTCACGTCGGATCAGACCGTGAACTCCCGGATCACGGTGTTCCGGAACACCGCCTGCCCGTCGATTGTGAACAGCGCCAGTCCTGTGTCGGACGGGTCGGGGAAGGCCGCGGTCGTGTGCACGTACCGGCCGTCGCCGACGAACATCTCGACGGACGTGCGGTCGACGAGGATGCGCAGGCGGACCGTGCGGGCGGACAGGTCGAAGGGCGTCCGGCTCTCCTGCCAGCGGCCGGAGGCGTCAGGGCTTACGGTGTAACCGCGGTTGACGAAAGCGTAGTCACCGTAGATCCCCGCGTCGATGTGCCGCCCACCGTCCGACGACCGCCGCAACTGGAGCCCGGCGCCGGCCAGTTGGTTCCAGGTGATCTCGCAGGTCAGCTCATACGCCGTACCCGTGTAGTCGAGCGGTCGCATGCCGTCAACCGCGATGTCGCCGAGGTTCACCGTGCGCGACACATGGTCGTCCAAAGCCGCCACCGGCTGGGACGCCAGGTAGTACGTACCCGACGACGCACGCCTCAGCCGCACCTCGCGGATGATCGAGTCGGTGCCGTTGAATCCGTCGCACTCGATCGTGGGCGTGGTGTTCGCGTAGTCCCAGTGGTTCATCCACCCGATCGCGTACCGTGCGGCCGGATCCAGGGCCCCGTTCGTGTCGCGTTTGTCGAAGGTGACCGCCGCGTACCAGTCCCAGCCTTGGTCCAGCCACTGGGGATCGGACGCGTCCGCGGTGAAGGTCGTGCCGTCGAAGGAGCCCGTCCAGTAAGCGAACGTACTCGGCAGACCGGAGCCCTTGCCGTTGGCGCTGGCGCCCAGGACCCACTTCCAGGTCCCGTCCTCCGCCCTGATGCGGAACAGGTCGGGGCACTCCAGGACGCCGATGCCGCCCTTGATGAAGCCGCCGACGTACGTCCACGACTTGAGGTCGGCGGAGTGGTAGAAACCCACCTTGTCGTTCTCGGCGAGCAGCATCACCCATTGCCCGCGCTCCTCGTCGCGGATCACTTTGGGGTCGCGGAAGTCCCGTACGCCGGGGTTGGCAAGGACCGGGGCGGTGCCGTGATGGGTGAAGGTGCGGCCGCCGTCCGTCGAGTAGTACAGGTACTGCGCCTGGGTGATCTCATCGGGCGCCATGGTGGCGATGACGATCACCGCGCCCGCGCCGAAGCCCGCCGTGTCGTTCGTGTCGACCACTGCCGAGCCGGACCAGACGTCGCCGTTGGGGGTCGTGTCCTTCGGCACGGCGATCCCTCGGTCGGTGAAGGAGACGAGGTCGGTGCTGGTGGCCAGGCGCCAAGTGGTGCCGGCCGTCGTGCCGCCCGTCGAGTAGTCGGGGTTGTAGAGGTAGTAGTAGTGGTACTCGCCGTCGATCCAGACCGGACGCTGCGGGTCGTTCATCCACTGGTCGGGGACCGTGAAGTGGTACTCGGCTCGGTAGCTGCCCGTGCAGGCTGCCGCCGTGGCCTCGCCTGGCGCCGCCACCGCCGGTCTCACGAAGTCCGGCAGCAGAGCACCGGCGGCGCCGACGGCCGAGGCCGCCAGCAGGGACCGCCTCGACAGAGTCACCCCCGGACCCGGACCCAGCGAACTCCTCGCCATGCCACGCATCGTGCGACTCCCTTCCCCGACGTCGTCGTCGGGACGCGGCTCATGTGCATCTCGTGGCCGGAACCGTATACCTAACTCGTTAAAGGTCAAGCCTTTGCGCACCGGCCGATCACATAACTTCCCTTCCGCCCACATCCCTTGACAGAGCAACAACAGGGTTCTCATCATCGGGGAACCAACTTTGGCTAACACGAGTTAGGCTCGCCGATGACCGACTCGCTCCTCTCCCGCCGTGGCCTGATGCGCTACGGCGCGTACGGCGCCGGAGCCGCCGCCCTCGCCGGTGTCGCCGCCGGTTGGGACCGCCTCACCGCCGCGGACATCCCTGGCCGCGACGACGGCTCGCTCGTCATCGCCACCCTCGGCTCCGCCTTCAACCTCGACGCCCAACGCGCCCTTCGCGACGGGTTCCGCGAGGTCCACCCGGACATCAAGATCCGTATCAACCCCGTACAGGCCTACGACTGGTCGGACTTCTTCTCCAAGATCCTCACCCAGATCGCCGCGGGCACCGCCCCCGACCTCGTGTACGTCGCCACCGAGGGCGTGCAGCTCTTCGCCCAGCGGCTCGGCGTACCGCTGGACAGGTGGGCGAAGCGGGACGCGGCCGAAGTGCGCGAGTACTTCGCCGACGTCCACCCCTCGCTGGTCGAGTCGATGATGTACGAGGGGAGCCTCTACCAGCTGCCGGTCGAGTTCAACGCGGCCGACATGTACCTCAACACCCAGGTCCTCGAACGCGCGGGCGCCGACCTCCCGGACGACGACTGGACCCACGACGACTTCACGGCGCTGCTGCGCACAATGAAACGCAGCAACGGCGCCCATTTCACCCCGTACTTCTGGACCAACCGGCTGTGGGGCGGAGTGGTCCCCTGGCTGTTCGCGGGCGGCACCAACCTCCTCACCGAGTCCAAGGCCCCCGGGGGCGACTGGCTCTGGAACTCCTTCTATCCCGAGGCACAGCGGCGCGGCCGGAGCGGCGGCTACCGGTGGACGACACCGCTGGCCGACTCCGACCGCGTCGCGGAGGTCTACGACTACCTCGCCTCCCTCGTCCGGGAGGACCTGTGCACGCGCCCGGAGGGCGGCGACGGCCGGAACCTCGTCGGTGTGTTCTCCACCGGCCGCGTCGGTGTCACGCCCGCGGGCGGCTTCTGGGCGGGCGGCCTGCACGAGGCGGGGATGAAGCCCACCGACTACGACGTCCGGTACTTCCCGCGCTGGCACACACGACGGCACCAGTTCGGCGCCGCCGGGTACGCCATGCTGCGCACGTCGAGGCTGCGGGACGAGGCCTGGGAGTTCATCAAGTACACCGCCCGCAAGGACGTGATGACCCAGCTCTTCGCGGCCAACCAGACCACCCCGGCCCGCCGTTCCATGGTCGACGAGGCCCGCTACCGGGAGACCGGGCCGGCGCACTGGCAAGTCTTCTACGACACCCTCGACAAGATCCCCACCACCGGCCCGATCCCGGCCCCACCGCAGGTCAACGAGGTCGAGCAGCTGCTGATCAAGCACACCGGAACCGCCCTCGCGAGCCCTGGCGCGGTGCGCCCCGCGCTGCGCCGGCTGCAAGGGGACCTGGAGCAGGCCATGGAGCGTGAAGTGTGACGAACACCGAGATCAGGCCCGTACCGCCGGCGTCGTCTGTCCGCACCCGCAGGGTGTCCGAGCCGGCCGCCACCACCCGCACCCGGGGCACCCGTCTGCTCGCCCTCCTGTTCCTCGCGCCCACCGTCGTCGGCATCGTCGTCTTCACGGTCGTACCGATCGCCGGCTCGGTCGTCCTCAGCCTCTTCCAGTGGGACGTGATCGAGGACCCGCGGTGGGCCGGAGCGGCCAACTACCGCGAGATCCTGACTGATTCGACGGTCCTCGTCTCCTTCCGCAACACACTCGTCTTCATGGTGCTCGCGGTCGCGCTGCAGCTGCTGATCGCGCTTGTGCTGGCGATCGTGGTGAACGGCCGGATGCCCACGTGGCTGCGCTCCGTGTTCCGTTCGGCGTTCTTCTTCCCGCTGGTGCTGTCCGCCGCGTCCATCTCGGTGGTGATGAAGTACCTCTTCAACCAGGAATTCGGCCCCGTGAACTGGCTGCTCGGCACGGTCGGTATCCCCTCGGTCCCCTGGCTGACCTCGGAGAACGGGGCGATGGCGGCCGTGGTCCTGGCGTACGTCTGGCAGCAGTTCGGGTTCTCGTTCCTGCTGTTCGTCGGCGGCCTGAACAACATCCCGAAGGAGGTGCACGAGGCGGCTTCGCTGGACGGCGCGAGCGGGCTACGCAAGCACCTCGCCATCACCCTGCCGCTGCTGTCGCCCACGCTGCTGGTGGCGTCCGTGGTCGGCATCATCAACGCCCTCCAGGTCTTCGAGCAGCCGTACGTCCTCACGGCCGGCGGCCCCGGCGACTCCACCCGCACGGTCGTGATGGTCATCTACGAGACGGCCTTCGAACAGCTCCGCTTCGGCGAGGCGTCCGCCGTGGGCGTCCTGCTCTTCCTCCTGATCATGGCGGTCACCGCACTCCAGTTCCGGCTCAGCCGGCGTTACGTCCACTACCAGTGAGCCGGGTGAGTCAGATGAGTACGAGTCCCCCCTCGAACCCTGTGTCGGGTGCCCCCACGCCCCCCACGGTGTCGCGCGTACGACAGGGCCTTGCGCCCTGGGCCCGGATCGCCGGCCTGGCGCTGTGCGCCCTGTTGACGCTCGGCCCGGTCATCTGGACGGTGTCGACATCACTGCGCACACCGGCGGAGTCCTTCGACCTGCCGCCGAAGATCATCCCCACGGACCCCACCCTCGACGCCTACAGCGAGGTCTTCGCCCAGATCGACGTCTGGCTGTACGCGCTGAACTCCACGCTGGTGACCGCGCTGATCGCGGTCGGCCAGATGATCACCGCGGGCCTGGCGGGCTATGCCTTCGCCCGCCTCGAATTCCGCTTCAAGAGGCCGCTGTTCGCGCTGGTCCTGGCCACGATGATGGTGCCCTTGCAGGTCACGATGGTCCCGGTCTTCCTGGAACTCAAGACGATGGGCCTGACCGACACTCTCCTCGGCCTCATCGTCCCCGCCTTCCCGACGGCCTTCGGCACCTTCCTGATGCGCCAGTACTTCCTGGGCATGCCGAAGGACCTGGGCGAGGCGGCGATGATCGACGGCGCGGGCCCGTGGCGCGTCTTCCGGTCCGTGTACGCACCCTTGGCCGCACCCGGTCTCGCCATCGTCGGCGTACTGGCCTTCAACTACCACTGGAACGAGTTCTTCCGGCCGCTGATCCTCGAA
Source organism: Streptomyces sp. NPDC005263 (assembly GCF_042872365.1). Lineage (NCBI taxonomy): Bacteria > Bacillati > Actinomycetota > Actinomycetes > Kitasatosporales > Streptomycetaceae > Streptomyces > Streptomyces sp. NPDC005263. The sequence continues at coordinate 33,998 of NZ_JBIAKJ010000017.1, forward strand.
ACCTCCACCGAGAACCTCACGCTGCCGCTGGGCCTGGTCTCCCTCCAGGGCAACCTCGGCACCGGCTCTATCTCCGTGGTCCTCGCCGGGGTCGTCCTCTCCATGCTTCCCGCCGTCGTCGTGTTCGTCGTCGGCCAGCGCCCTCTGCGCGAGGGCATCACATCCGCAGGAGTCAATCGTTGAGTTCCGTGAGCCGGCCGATCGACGTCCACAGCCCGCGCTTCCGGGTCCGCCCGCCGGCCAACTGGATGAACGACCCGAACGGGCCGCTGCGCTGGGGCGGTCGCTACCACCTCTTCTACCAGCACAACCCCGACGCCCCCGTCCACGCGAACGTCCACTGGGGCCATGCCTCCAGCGCCGACCTCGCCCAGTGGGACGACCACGGGATCGCCCTGCGGCCAACGCCCGGCGGCCCGGACGAGGCGGGCTGCTGGTCCGGCTGTGTGGTCGACGACGGTGGCGCACCGACAGCGGTGTACTCCGGGATCGACCGCGACCACCAGGGCCTGAGCGCGATCTGTCTCGCCGTGGCCGAGGACGACGGTCTTCGGGAGTGGAAGCAGCTGCCCGTGCCGGTGGTTGCCGGACCGCCACCCGGCCTGGCCGTGACGATGTTCCGGGACCCGTTCGTCTTCCGCTTCGCCGGACGCCGCTGGGCACTGGTGGGCGCCGGCCATGCCGACGGCACCCCGTCCGTCCTGGTGTACGACTGCGAGGACCTGTACGCGTGGCGGTTCGCCGGGGTCCTGCTGGACGGCCGAGACGCGGCGGCGACCCGCACCTTCGGTATGCGCGCGATCGGCTGGGAGTGCCCGCAGATGTGGGAGACCGCCGGGGGTGACTGGGTGCTGGCGGTGGCGCTGTGGGACGGCGACCCGCTGAGCACCGCGTACCTGACGGGACATCTGGTGGAGGAGGGGGACGGTGGGTTGAGGTTCGTGGCCCGCACGGGCAGCCCCCTGGATCTCGGCCGCGACTTCTACGCCCCCTCCGTCCTTCAGGACACGGAGTCCGGCCGCGCCCTGCTGTGGGGCTGGTCCTGGGAGTCACGCCCGCGCGAGGATGTGGACCACGCGGGCTGGTCCGGAGTTCTCACGGCACCACGCGTGGTGGACACCCACGAGGACGGCACGCTGCGGGTCGTACCGGCCGCGGAGCTCGAACTGCTGCGAGCGGCCGTCCCGTTCACGGCCGCCCCCGGACCGCGCTGGCCGCTCCCCCTCTCCTACGACCTGCTGGTGATCGCCCGGTCGGCGGCAACGGTGAGCCTGTTGCGGGCCTTGTCCGGAGCCGAACTGACGGTGCGGCTCGACCCGGCGTCCGGCGAGGTGACCCTGGACCGCACGGCTTGGCCGCGCGTCCGCCCGGACGGCACGGCCGCCCTGGTCCTGCCGGCCTCGCCGGGCGAGACCCTCACCGTACGGATCCTCGTGGACGGCTCGCTTCTGGAACTGTTCGCGGGCGACCGGGCGACGGCCACGGAACGGGTGTACCGACGGGACGACGACGTCGCGGAGCTGGCCGTTTCGGGGACGGACGTCGAGGTCACGGGCTGGGCGCTGGTCCCACCGAGCCCCGCATGACGACGGGGCACTCCAGCCGCCGGGTGGTGACGGGCGGCGCGGTCCCGCTGTCGATGGCGTCCAGGAGCAGGCGGGCGGCCGTCTCTCCCATCGCGCGATGGGGCAGAGCGACCGTGGTGAGGGGCGGGCTGAGGAAAGCGGCCATGTGCTCCTGGTCGTCGTAGCCGACGACGGACAGATCGGCGGGCACGTCGAGACCCAGGCGCGCGGCGGCATGGAGGACGCCCGCGGCGACCCGGTCGTTGTAGCAGACGATCCCTGTGGGCCGCCGGTCCGCGGGAACGCTGTCCAGCAACCGCAACGCTCCCTCGTACCCGGCGGCGATCTCCCCTCCCGTCCGCAGGATCCAGTCCTTCTCCGCGGTCAGCCCCACCGCCCGCAGCGCGTCCCGGAAGCCACGCAGCCGCTCCGCCGTAGCCATGTCGTCCAAGCCGCCCACCAGGGCGACACGACGGTGACCCGCGTCGAGAAGGACCCGCGCGGCACCACGGCCGCCGGCCCGTTCGGCGGGGATGACGGCTGGGAGGGAACCGTCCTCGGGGAGACAGTTGGCGAGCACGGCGAAGGTGCGGTGGAGCCCTTCCGGGACTCGGGCGCGGCGCAACGACAGCGCGGCGTAGATGATTCCGTCGACCCTCCGGTCGAGCAGTTCGGCGACGGCCGCGTCCTCGGTGACTGGGTCCTGCCCGGAATCGACGGTGAGCACCAGGTGCTCCCTGTCCCATGCCGTGTCCATGGCCCCGCGCAGCAGCCGCCCGGCGAACGGCGATGTGGCGATCTCGTCCGTGACCAGACCGATGACGGCGGTACGACGTCGGCGCAGGCCACGGGCGACGGCGTTCGGCCGGTAGCCGAGCTGTGCGGCTGCCTTGCGGATCTTCTCCTGCGTCTCGGCGGAGAGGTTGCCCTGGGCGCGCCCGTTGAAGACGAAGGACACAGCCGTGTGCGACACCCCGGCAAGCCGAGCGACATCCCGCGAGGTCGCCCGCTCAGCTGCGCCACCCCGCGTCTTCTCGACCCCGCCCATGTCTCGTCCCCGCCAACTCTGCCTGATCAGGCCAGCCTACCCTCGGAAGATGTCGCCGGGCCCGCTACCGCAGACCGCACCGCACGGGACAACCGTCGAGCGTTCCCTGCTTGCCGTTCCTCAAGGGACGACCCGGTAGCGGTGCTCGGGACGGCCGGTGGCTCCGTAGCGGAGTTCGAGCCGGACCATGCCCTCCCGTACGAGGTAGGAGAGGTACCGCTGGGCCGTGGCACGGGAGACGCCGGTCAGTTCGGCGGCCTGGGCCGCGGACAGTGCGTCATGGGCGGTGCGGAGCGCCTGGTGCAGGAGGGCGAGGGTCGGCCCGGAGTGCCCCTTGGCCGGGACCCGGGGGACGGCCGGCGGCCGTGCGGCGCTGAACAGGGCGTCCACGTCGGCCTGGTCGGGCCGGGAGGCCAGGCTCAGAGCGTCCGCGCGGTGCTGGAGTTCGCGGTAGGCGGTGAGCCGTTCGGCCAGATCGGCGGAGCCGAACGGCTTGACCAGGTAGCCCACGGCGCCGAGTTTCATGGCGGTCCGCACCGAGGTGATGTCCCTGTCAGCGGTGATCATGATCGCGTCGGGGCGGGCACCGCCCTCGGCACCGCTGAGCCGCCGCAGCACGTCGAGTCCGCTGCCGTCCGGCAGGAAGATGTCGAGCAGCAGCAGGTCGGGGTGGAGGGTGTGCACCGCGTCCAGCGTCTCGGCCACCGTCGCCGCCCGGCCGACCACCTCGAAGCCCTCCACCCGGGATGCGTAGTCGCAGTGGATGTGACTGATGTGGAAGTCGTCGTCCACCACCAGGGTCCGGATCATCCGCGATCGCCTCCTGTCGGCGAGGCCGTCGTGAACTGTGCGTCCCGCGGTACGGGTGTGGCGTCCGGCAGTGGCAGTGCGACAGTGAAGACCGCGCCAGGACCTTCGCTGACGGCGATCGTGCCGCCGTGCCGCTGGGCCAGCCGGTGGACGAGGGCCAGCCCCAGCCCGCGCCGGGCGGTGCCCCGGTCGGGCCGGGTCGACCAGCCATCCTCGAAGATCGCCCCGGCGGCGCCCTGCGGAATCCCCGGGCCGCTGTCCGCGACCCGCACGAGCACCTGGTCGGCCGCCTCGATCAACGAGAGCTCGACCTCACGGCCGTCCGCCGGGGGCGGCCCGCCGGCCGCGGCGTCGATCGCGTTGTCCAGCAGGTTGCCGACGATGGTCAGCAGTCGGCGCAGATGCGGCGGGTCCTCGCCGAGCGCGGAGTCGTCGCTGAGCACCACCCGTACCCCGCGTTCCGCGGCGACCGTGGTCTTGGCGACGATCAGCCCCACGAGCAGCGCGTTGCCGATCAGTTCGCGTACGGACTCGGTCAGCGCCTGCTCGGCACCGGCCGACTCGACGGCGTACTCAAAGGCGGCGTCGTGGTCACCGATGTCCAGCAGCCCGGCCACGGTGTGCATGCGGTTGGTGAACTCGTGCTGCTGGGCGCGCAGGGCGTCGGTCAGCCCGCGTACCGAGTCCAGTTCACGCAGCAGTCCGATCAGCTCGGTGCGGTCGCGTACGGTGACCACCGCGCCCAGTTCACGGCCTTGCAGCGTCACCGGCATCCGGTTGACCACGAGGCAGTGGTCGTCGGTCAGCACGCTGAGATCGGTGCCGGGCAGGGTGCCGTCCAGTGCGCGGCGCAGCCGCCCGTCAGGCAACAGCTCCTCGATCCTGCTGCCGAGCGCCGTGCCGATGCCGAGCAGGTCGCGCGCCTCGTCGTTGACCACGGTGATCCGGCCGTCAGGAGCGAAGGCGACGACGCCCTCCCCGATGCCGTGCAGCATCGCCTCGCGGTCCTGGAGCAGCCCGGCGATCTCCTCCAGTTCCAGCCCGAAGGTCGACCGCTTGAGCCGCCTGGCCAGCAGGAACGCGGCCGCCGAGCCGAGCGCGACGGCGATCGTGCTGTACAGGCCGAAGGTGGGCAGCTCCCGCCACAGTTCGCCGAGCACATCGTGTTCCGGGATACCGGCCGACACCTCGCCGACCAGCGTGCCCGTGGGCCCTTTCAGCGGAGCCTTGCCGTTGGCGGACCGCCCGGTCGCTCCCTGGTCGGTGCCCACGTGGGTGCGGCCGTCCAGCACCACGATCGGATCGCCCACCCCCTCGCCGATCAGCGCCGGGTCCGGGTGGGAGTGGCGGATGCCGTGCAGGTCGATCACGACGACGTACGACGCGCCCGACGCCTTCCGCATCCGCTCCGCGACGGTCTGCACGATGCCGTGGTCTCCGCCGTGCGCCAGGGCCCGCCGGATCTGCGGATCGGCGGCCGTGGTCTGCGCGATGTCCAGGGCTCGCTGTTCATAGGCACGGTCGATCTCGGCCCGCTGGGCGAACGCGAACAGTACGAAGCCGATGGCCCCGGTGAGAGTCAGGATGACCAGCTGGTTGGCCAGGATCCGGGCGGAGAGCCTCCCCTTCCCGCCGCGGCCGATCCGGATACGGATGGGCATCACAGGTGCCTTCGCCCTTGTCGTGCTGCCGGGCCCGGCCCCTGCGCCGTACCCGTGGTGGCGTGATTGTGTCCCACCACGGACATTCTGCCCACCCCCTGATCCGCTGAGCAGAACGCGCAGAACTGCTGTTAACACGACTAACGCGAGATACGTGTGAAACAGCGACGTAATACTGCGCGGCCTTTAGCGTCTGCCTTCCTCGAACTCCGAGGTGAGGAAGGAGACAGCCCCAGATGGCTTCGCGAAACGATGTCGCGGTGGGCCCTGGCGCCGAGAAGATCGGCCGGGACAGCGCACGAGTCGAGATTTCCGGGCTCACGAAACGATTTCTGACTCCTGCGGGTGAGGTGTTCACGGCACTGCAGGACGTCTCCTTCACTGTCGAGCCGGGCCAGTTCTGCGCCGTGGTGGGCCCGACCGGCTGCGGCAAGTCGACGACCCTGAGCATGGTGTCCGGGCTCGACCGGCCCAGCGAGGGGTCGGTCAAGGTCGGCGGCCGTGAGGTGGACGGCGTCGCCGACGGCGTCAGCTTCATGTTCCAGACCGACGCGCTGCTGCCCTGGAAGACCGTCCTCGGCAACGTGCTGATGGGTCCGATCTTCCGCGGCGTCCCCAAGCAGAAGGCGCAGGCTTCGGCGCGCGACTGGCTGCGCCGGGTGGGCCTGACCGGGTTCGAGGACCGCTACCCGCACCAGCTCTCGGGCGGGATGCGCAAGCGCGTGGCGATGGCCGCGGCGCTGATCAACGAACCGCGGATCCTGATCATGGACGAACCGTTCGGAGCTCTGGACGTACAGACAAAGGCGATCATGTCGACCGAACTGCTCGGTCTGTGGGAGCAGATACGCCCCTCGGTCATCTTCATCACCCACGACCTCGACGAGGCCGTGGCGCTCGCCGACCAGGTCGTCGTCATGACGTCCAGCCCCGGGTCGGTCAAGGCGGTCTTCGACATCGACCTGCCGCGCCCGCGCGGCGCGGTCCAGGAGATCCGGTTCCAGCCCCGCTTCATCGAACTTCAGCACCAGATCTGGGAAACGCTGCGCGAGGAGGTGGAGCGCGCCTACGCACGCACCGCAGGAGGTACAGCATGAGCACGACGTCCGCAGTTTCCGCCGGCTCGGTCGAGGCCGGCGTACCGTCCTCGGCCGCGGACGCCGCCAAACGCGCCGCCAAGCAGCGCATCGCGCTGGTGTGGGCGGGCCGTATCGGTCTCGCGGTCTTCGTCATCGGGGGCTGGCAGGCGTTCACGTCCTGGGGGATCGTCGACCCGTTCTTCTTCGGGCAGCCGTCCGGCATCGCCAAGCGGCTGGCCGACCTCTTCCGGCACGGCACGGAGTTCGGGTCGTTCTACTCGAACATCTGGACAACGATCCAGGAGGCGCTCGCCGGCTTCGCCCTCGGAGCGGTCACCGGTGTGGTCTTCGGCGTCACTCTCGGCCAGAGCCGCTTCCTCGCCGACGTGCTCGGTCCCTACATCAAGATGGTCAACGCCATCCCGCGTATCGTCCTCGGCTCGATCTTCATCGTGGCGTTCGGCATCGGGGTGCTGCCGAAGATCTTGCTCGCCGCGGTGCTGGTGTTCTTCATCGTCTTCTTCAACGCCTTCCAGGGTGTGCGTGAGGTCGACCGCAACATCCTCGCCAACGCGAAGGTGCTCGGCGCCTCACAGACGCAGATCACCCGTCACGTCATCGTGCCGTCCGCACTCACCTGGATCATCGCCAGCCTGCACAGCGCCTTCGGTTTCGCCATCGTCGGTGCGCTGGTCGGCGAGGTCCTCGGTGCGCAGAGCGGCCTCGGCCTGGTCATCAAGACCGCGCAGAACAACTTCGATCCCAACGGCGTGTTCGCGACGATGCTCGTCATCTCGGTCATCGTGCTCGGCGCCGAGTGGCTGATCGGCAAGCTCGAACACCGGCTGCTGTCCTGGCGCCCGCCGGCGCCGTCCGAGGCCAATTCCCTCTGACTTCCCCTCGCTTTCCCCTACTTCGTCTCAGAACCCTCAGCAAAGGAATGTGGTCAGTCATGTCCAGACGATCCGCCGCCGTCGCCGCGTCCGTCCTCACCGCTCTCGCTCTCGGCGCGGTCAGCGCCTGCTCCAGCACCTCGTCCGCCGCGAGCGGCAGCGCGGGAAGCACACCGACCGTCAAGCTCATGGCCGGCGGCCTGGACAAGCAGATCTACCTGCCGTACCAGCTCGCCCAGCAGCTCGGCTTCTACAAGAAGTACGGCGTCGACGTCCAGCTGAGCACCGAGCAGGACGGCGGTGTCGGCGCCGAGGAAGCCATGGCCTCGGGGCAGGTGGACATGGCGGGCGCCTGGTACAACCACACGATCGAGTTCCAGGCGAAGGGCAAGGCGGTCGAGGACGTCGTCCAGCTCTCCGGCGCGCCGGGCGAGCGCGAAATGTGCACCAAGAAGTCGGGCGTCACCTCGGGCGCCGACTTCAAGGGCAAGACGCTCGGCGTCACCGACCTGGGATCGGGCACCGACACCCTCACCCAGTTCCTGGCCGCCAAGAAGGGCGTCAAGACCAGCCAGTTCCACCGCATAGCCGTCGGTGCGGGTTCCACCGCCGTCGCCGCGCTGCAGAAGGGCAAGGTCGACTGCGTGATGACGACGCAGCCGACGGTCGCCGCGATCCAGAAGAAGGGCGTCGGTACCTCCGCGATCGACCTGGCCACCACGGCCGGCGCCACGGCGGCGATGGGCGGCGCCTATCCGGCGGCCGGTGTGCTCGCCCGCACCGACTGGGTGAACCAGAACAAGGCCACCGTGCAGAAGGTCGTCGACGCGCTCGTCGCCACCATGCACTGGATCAACACCCACAGCGCGGCCGACATCGCGAACAAGCTGCCGGCGTCGTTCGTGTCGAACCAGCTGGTGACCAAGGCCGACTACATTTCGGCCCTGACGGAGGACAAGGGCCAGTTCCTCCCCGACGGCATCATGCCGGCCGGCGGTCCGAAGACCTCTCTGGCGACGGAACAGCTGGTCGGAAACGTGAAGGGGGCGGTGGACCTCGGCAAGACGTTCACCAATGACTTCGCCGTCCAGGCCAACAAGACCGAGGGCTTCAAGACCACCACGCCCCCGGCCGGACCGAACGGCTGAGCTCGCATCCTGTGACGGCCGCCACGCATCGGCTCAGTCCACGCTGGGCCGGGCGAGGCCGTGGTCGTAGGCGAAGATCACGGCCTGGATCTTGTCTGGGATTCAACCACCGCCTGGGCGCCGACGGGCTTGGAGTCGCCGAAGGCACCACGAATGCCTTGAGGACCGCGGGTACGGAGACCAGACCGCGCGGCAGCCGGGTACGGAAAGTGATCAGCGGGGCTCCTCGCCCTGAGCGACCTCGACGTCATGGTGGAAGGCGATGGCGCCGGTCGTCGCGGCGGTGGCGGACAGGACCGCACAGGCAGCGAGGAGGAGGGCGGCCCAGCACACCGACCGCCGAGCGTGTCCCGCAGGAGCGGCGAGGAGCGCCGCGACGCGCCGGGGAACGGGGCCGGTGGTCGCGGCTGGAGCGAAGTCCGGGCGGGTGGAGCGCGCGGCCTGGCCGGCGAGGGCGGCGCGGGCGATGGCGCGGGCCAGCAGGCGGCGATCACCCACGGCAGTGGCGGCGGATTCGTCGGCGGCGCGTTCCGCGGCCAGCCGGATGGCGGCGCGTGCCGGGCGCAGTGCGGGGTGACAGTGGGCGGCGAGTTCGGCGGCGGCCAGGAAGTAGTGGTGCCCGCCCCGGTTGTGGGCCCGCTCGTGGGCGAAGAGGGCCTCGCGCTCGTCCGGGCCGAGACTGCGCAGCATGGCGGTGGTGACGACGATGCGGTGCGGGCGCCCGGGCAGGGCATACGCGTCCGGCTCGGGCGAGTCGACCACGCACAGGTCACCCGCGGGAGGCCGTCGGTCGGCCTCGGCACGGGCGGTGCGGAAGGCGCGCGTCTGGCGCAGGGCCGAGCGGGCGAGGGTCCAGGCGCCGATGGTGAGCAGGCCGGTGGCGATCGCGGCCACAGGCAGGACCAGGTAGCCGGACGGCGTGCGCAGGGGGTGGACGAGTTCGCCGAGCGACGCGAACGCCGGCAGCTTGAGCAGTCCGGTCAGGACGAGGGCACCCAGGGCGGCAACACAGGCACCCGCCAGCACCAGGGCAGCGGCGGTGAGCGCCCACAGAGAGGTGCAGGGGGCCAGCCGGTCGAGGGCTCGCCGGGCGAGCGGCGGCATCACGAAGGGCAGCAGGAGCGGGATCAGCAGCAGGGTCGTCATCAATCGTCGGCCTCCAGCAGCTGGCGCAGCAACTGTTCATCGTCGGGATTGAGCTGGGCGACGAAGCGGGCCAGGACGGTCTCCCGGTCACCGTCACGGTCGAGTTCGGTGTGCATGCGCCGCGCGGTGAGCCCCTGGGCGTCCTGCACGGGGTAGTAGGCATAGCCGCGCCCCTGTGGGCGGCGGTCGACAACACCCTTCTCGTACAGGCGGGAGAGGATCGTCGTCACCGTGGTGCGGGCCAGGTCGGCGGCGAGTTCGAACTGCACCTCTCCTGGAGTGAGAGCCGTGCCGGCGGCCCACAAGGCGGCCATGACGGCTGCTTCCAGCTCGCCGGCTGGACGGCGTTCGTCCTTCGCGTCGGTCATGGGAACGATCCTCACCCCATCTTCGTCTACAGTTCAGTAGACCGTCTACAGAATTGTAGTCACCCGGGTGGCGTCTTCGCGTGCCGCCCGCACATCCAGTATGAGAGGGCCCGCGTCCATGACCGCACCCTTGTTCGCAGCCTCACAGCTCGCGGTGAACGTCCTGAGCGCGCAGTCCCTGCTGGCCGCCTTCGGTGTGCTGGGGGTCGGCGCGGTCCTCTTCGCGGAGACCGGGCTGCTGATCGGTTTCTTCCTGCCCGGCGACTCGCTGCTGTTCACCGCGGGGCTGCTGTGCACGGGGAGCGGCCAGCACGGCGTGAAACTGTCGCTCGCCCCGCTGCTGGTGGCCGCGGCCGTGGGTGCCCTTGCCGGTGCGCAGTGCGGCTATCTGCTCGGCCGGAAGGCGGGCGGGGCGCTCCTGGCGCGCAGCCGCTCGGCCCGCCTGCATGAAGGTGCGCACAGGGCCGAGGAGCTGTTGGAGCGGTACGGGCATGCGAAGGCGATCCTCCTGGCCCGGTTCGTGCCAGTGGTACGCACAGTGCTCAATCCGATGGCAGGCGCGCTGGGAGTTCCGGCGCGGACCTTCACCGTGTGGCAGGTCATCGGCGGTCTCGTGTGGAGTCTGGGACTGACGCTGGGCGGATACGCGCTGGGCTCCTCCATCCCGAACGTGGACCGTTATCTGCTGCCCATGGTCGCCGTGATCGTGGCCGTGTCGTTGATTCCGCTCGCCGCCGAGCTGTACCGCTCCCGCCGCGCCGCCAAGGCGAACGAGGCACACGGATGATCCTCGCCTTCGACGGCTCGTCGATCGACGGCTCCGCCTACACCGACGTGGTCGATCTCGCTCACCGCTCGCCCGGCTGGCTGGACGACATGGTGTCGGCCTGGTCGACGTACGGTCTGGCGGTGTTCGCCGTCCTGATGGCGGTGGCCTGGTGGCGGGCGCGGCGGGTGAGCGCCACGACCGCGCTCGTCGCACTGGCTGTGCCGGTGGTCGTCGTCGCGGCGTACGGGGTCGATGCCGCCGTCAAGCTGTTGGTGCGCGAGGACCGGCCCTGTCAGAGGCTGCACGTGGCCACCCTGGAGGCGTGTCCGGCGCCGGGTGACTGGTCCTTCCCCAGCAACCACGCGGCCATCGCCGCCGCGGCCGCGGTCGCCCTGCTCTTCGTGTCCCGGCGGCTCGGTGCCGTCGCGGCCGTGGCCGCCTGCGCGATGGCGGTCTCGCGGGTCTGGGTCGGCGCGCACTATCCGCACGACGTCGCCGCCGGAGTTGTCGTGGGAGCCCTCGTCGCGGCGCTTGCGATGACCGCGGTGCGCCGCCGTCCGGAGCCCCTGGTCCGGCGGATCACCGTCACATGGCTGCGCCCGCTGGTCCTGGCGTCATGAAGCGCAGCGACTTCGGCGAGCTGGCCGGCAGCGTCGGCCTGGGCGCGTGGACGGCGTTCGGCGTACTGACCATGACCGTGATCGGCGACGGTCGGCCACTGTACGGGGACGAGGACCTGCTGTCCTGGTCCGTCGGCCATCGCCCGGATGTGGCGGTCGCGCTGGCCCGCGGGCTGACCGCCACCGGAACCGGCGTCATCCCGTACGTCCTCTGCGTGCTGGCGGGGATCATCGTCGGCCGCACCCCGCGCCGACGGGCCGTCACCGCCGCTCTCTGTCTCGTCTGCCTCGGCGCCGGGCAGGCTGCTCGCTACGGGGTGATGGAGTTCGCCGCCCGGCCCCGTCCCGCCCGCGCGGAGTGGTCCACGCATGCCTCGGGGTGGGCCTTCCCTTCCGGCCACGCCACCACGGCCGCCCTCACCGCGGGACTGCTTGTCATCGCCGTGTACCTCCGCGCCCCGCGCGGCAGGACCCTGCTCGCTCTCGTCTTCGGCTGCTGGGGCGCGCTGGTCGGGCTGACCCGTGTCTACCTCGGGGTGCACTGGTTCACCGACGTCGTCGGCGGCTGGCTCTTCGCCATCGGCTGGCTCGGGATGTGCCTGTGCGCCGCTACCTGGTGGCTGCCCGGGGGGTTCATCTCAGGTACGACGCACACCGACCAAGAGCCGACGGAGGACCATGCGCCACAAGATCCTGGTCGTCGAGGACGATCACGGCCTGCGTGACGTCCTGTTGCGCGGCCTGCGCGACGAGGACTTCGACCCCGTGCCCGCCCCGGACGGGGCGTCCGCCCTGCGGCTGGCCACGGGTGGCATCGCCGCGGCCGTCCTGGACGTGGGGCTGCCCGACGCGGACGGCCGGGACGTCTGCCAGGCGCTGCGCGCGGGCGGTTTCGCCGCCCCGATCATCTTCCTGACGGCCCGCCATCACCTCACCGACCGGCTGTCCGGGTTCTCCGCCGGAGCCGACGACTACCTTGCCAAGCCGTTCCATCTCGCCGAACTCGTCGCCCGGCTGAAGGCCGCACTCAAACGAGCCGCACCCGCGGCCGTAGCCACCGCCGGAGACCTGGTACTGGACGCGACCCGGCACAGCGCGCACGTCGGCGACCTCCACATCGACCTGTCCCCCACGGAGTTCCGTCTGCTGGCTACGCTCATGGCCGCAGGCGGCACCCTCGTGTCCCGCCGCGACCTGGTCAGGGCCGCGTGGCCGGACGGCGCACAGGTCAGCGACAACACCCTCGACCAGTACCTGAGCCGGCTTCGCCGTAAGCTACGCGAGGCTGGCAGCAGCTTGAGCCTGACGACGGCGCGCGGGATCGGACACCGCCTGTCATGAACCGTCTCCCGCGCCATCTGGCGCCCCGTACCCTGCGCGGTCGGCTCTCTCTCGTGGCACTGACCACCGCCGCGCTGCTGATGACCGTGCTGACCGTGGCGTTCAACACCGTGATGGACCGGCACCTGCGGCACCAGGCGGACGACCAACTGCGCAACCGTGCCGCGGCCGTCGCCACGACCATCGACACCAGCGGGCCCCGGGCGCGGGTCCTGGAGACCGTCAACGACCACCTCCTCGACGCGAACGCGTGGATCTACGCCGGGACACAGTTGCTGGAGCAGCCGCCCGCCACCACGGCCGACAGCACGCTGACCCGGGCCGCCGACCGGCTCGCCGCACAACGCAAGAGCGCCTGCTCGACCGTCGACGCCCAAAGCCCCCATGCCATACGCCTGTGTGCGGATCTCGTGGGCGGCCGTGACGGCGCCACCGTGGTCACGGCCCTGGACCTGGGGCCCTACCGGAGTTCGGCCGACACCCTGCTGCTGGGTTCCGTGATCCTGGACGCCGTCATGCTCGCGTGCACCTACGCGCTGACGCGGCTGGCCGTCGGACGGGCGCTGCGCCCCGTACGCACCATGACCGACCAGGCCACCCAGTGGAGCGCCGTCGGCTCCGGTGAACGCTTCGGCGCCGAGGACCAGCCGGCCGAACTGGCCCGCCTGGGCACCTCGTTGGACGCACTGTTGGACCGCATCCGCACGGTGCTGCGTCACGAGCAGCAGCTGACCGGGGAGTTGTCCCACGAACTGCGCACCCCCCTCACCCGGATCGTCGTCGAACTCGACTGGTGGCGGACCCGCCCGCGCTCGGCCGCCGAGACCCACGCCACCCACGAGGTGATCGCGGAGGCCGCCCAGTCCATGCGCACCATCTGCGACACGCTGTTGAACGACGCCCGCGAAGGCGCGCAGAACACCACCACGGCCGTCGGTGTCACCCCTGTCGCTCCCGTGCTGCGTCGGCTGGTCGAGCACCTCGACGCACGGGAGCAGCTGAAGACGGTCGTCGACGTACCGGACCAGCAGCTTGAGGCGGGCGTCGCTTCCGCTCTCCTCGAACGCATCGTCAGCCCGCTGCTGGCCAACGCCGTTCGCTATGCCGGCTCCACGGTGACGGTGTCCGCGAGGCAGTTGCCCGGCGGCGTCCGCATCGACGTCACCGACGACGGTTCTGGCGTACCGGAGGACTTCCTCGACGAGCTCTTCCAGCCCGGCCGGCGCGCGGACTCCGGCGACGGGCACGACGGGGCGGGCCTGGGACTGCCGCTTGCGCGGCGCCTGGCCCGCGCCGTCGGCGGCGAGGTCTTCCACGACCACGGGCACACATCCGGAGCACGATTCGTGGTCGACCTGCCCGCCGGATGACGTGATTCAGTCGGCCCGCCGGACGACCGGCTCCCGCTCCGTCATCTGCGGTGTCCTGCGCTCCTTCACCTGCGCGTATGCCGTCAGCCCGACCAGAACGGCCAGCAGCACGGCGGAAGATCCGGCGGTGCCGAGGTCCAGGCCGCCCTTGGTGACCGGCTTGGTAAGGAGGTCACCGGCGGTGGCTCCCAGGGGGCGGGTGAGGACGAAGGCGATCCAGAACAGCAGCACGTTCGGAACGACCGGCACCTTCATCAGCAAGACGAGGACCACCAGTGCGCCCGTCACGAGCAGCGCGCCGCCGGCGTAGCCGAGGCCGGAGCTGTCGGAGAGGAAGTCGCCCATGGAGGTGCCGAGGGTGTTGGAGACGAGGATCGCCGACCAGAACAGGGACTCGCCGCGGAACGTGACGATGTCCCGGATCTGGAAGGTCATCCCGGTCGCCTTCCAGACGGCGAAGATGACCAGCAGGATCGAGATGAGGATCGCGGCGCCGGTCGGGTAGCCGAGGCCCAGGCCCTGCGGTCCCCATCCCAGCGAAGCGGTGCCTCCCGAGAGGTACTTGGCGCTGGCGTCCCGGTTCATGAAGTCGGACATCGTGGTGCCGGCCATGCTGGTCGACAGGATCACCGTCCAGTAGAAGAACGGGTTGTACCGGCTGGACCTGAGCTGGACGACCAGCGTCACCAGGAAGATCAGGAACAGCATGATCGTGGTGAGGAAGTAGCCGAGCTTGAGGGTCTGCGCGAAGAGGTCGCCGGCTGTCTCGCCGAGAGTGGTGGCGGCGATCTTCATGACCCAGAACGCCAGCGTCACTTCCGGGAGTTTCTTCATCACCGACCTGGTCGTGCTCGCGACGTCTAAGTCGGTGAGGAGTTCTGGTTGCTCCAAGGTGGGGCTCCTGTTCGGTCGTACGGCGGAACGCCCGCCCCGCGGGGGGGGGCGAGCGCTGTGTGTCATGAGGCGACCCCGAAGGGTGATCGCCGCGACCGATCTTGGCGGCTTCAGCCTGAACGCATCCTGAACGCTTGCCGCGTGCCCGCTCAGGCCGCGTGCCGCGCGGTGCCCTGAGGGTGCGCCACGTCCTTGCGGGTCACCGAGAGGTACACGACCAGGCCGAGGATGACCGTGAGGAACAGCGCGCTGGTGATGACGGTGCCCAGGCCCAGGCCGCCGTCGCCGGTGGGCTGGGAGAGGTAGTCGCCGATGGACGCGCCGAGCGGACGGGTGAGGATGTAGGCGATCCAGAAGCTCCACACCGCGTCCAGGCCGAGCTTGAAGTGCGCGAGGGCGACCGCGGCGATGGCCAGGCCGAACAAGACCGCGGAGAGCCAGTAGCCCAGGTCCATGCGCTCCGAGACCAGGTCACCTGCCGCGGTGCCGAGGGCGAAGGTGAACAGCACGGCGAGCCAGTAGTAGGACTCGCGGCTCGTGGTGTCGATGTGGTGGATGGACAGGGTCCGCTCGCGCCGGTACCAGACCACGAAGACGATCGCCAGGATGACCGCGAAGACGGTGGTGCTGGTCTCCAGCGGTACGCCCATGTTGTCGGTGAGGTTGTCACTGATCAGCGTGCCGACGACGCTGATCAGGGCGACGGCGAGCCAGTACACGCCCGCACGGTAGGCGGTGGTACGGAACTGCACCACCAGGACGACCGCCAGCAGGGCACTCATCAGCACCGACACACCGGTCAGACCGAGACCGGCCTTCTCGTTGAGCAGGTCGGCCGCGGTCTCGCCGACCGTCGTGCACAGCACCTTGATGACCCAGAAGTAGACGGTGACTTCGGGCACCTTGTTCCAGCCCAGTCGGCGACCGGAGGGCGACACCTGGGTGCCTGCCTCCGAGGGCGTGGGCGTCTGTGAGGTCTCGTATGTCATGAGGACCGACCGTGCCACGGGATACCTGAACGCATCCTGACTGCCGTGCGTCACCGGCTGCCCCGTCCGCCTCGCCCGAGCATCATGAGTGCCATGACGACTCGTGATCACGGCTCCTGCATAGCGGCGTTCCGCCCCGTCCCCTCCGCCGCCATGGAAGAAGGCCGCCTTGGACCGTCCGACTGCCTCCCCACCGCCTGCCGACCGGGTGACGGCCTGGCTGCGCCGTCGGCTCGGCCGGGCCGTCGTGCTGTCCTACGTCGCCGCCCTCGTCCTGCCCGGGCCCGGCCTGTGGCTGCGCCGCGACCACACTATGCCGCTGGGCACCGTCACCGGCCTGCCCCTGAGCACCGCCCCGCTGCTGCTGTCCCTGGTGCTCTTCTCCGCCGGACTCCAGGTTCCCGTCCGCGAACTGGGCCGCCTGCTCCGCAAGCCGACCGCCCTGCTGGCCGGGATGGTCCTCCACCTCGTGATCCCGCTCCTGGTCATCCCCGTCGTCGCGTTCGGACTGCACCGCACCCCGGACAGCGACGGCGGCAGCGGACTGATCACCGCGATGATCCTGATCGTGGCGATGCCTGTGGCCGCCGGAGCCACCGTATGGACCGGCAAGGGCGACGGCGACCAACCCACCATGGTGGGACTCGTCCTCGTCTCCACGCTCCTCAGCCCGCTCACCATCCCGCTGGTCATCACCACTCTGGTGCCACTCCTCGACGACGGCTACGCGGACACGCTCGCGGAGACGGGCCGCACGGCCCACGGCGGCTTCGCCCTCGTCACCGTGGTCCTCCCCTGTGCAGTCGGCATCCTGTTCCGACTCGCGCTGTCGACGGCGTGGCTCAGCCTGGCGCTGCGGGTGATCGTGCCCGTGGCGCTGGCCGGATCGCTGGTCCTGACATACGTGAACGCCAGTGGTGCCCTGGGCTCGTTCCTCGCGCACCCGCGCCCCCTCCTGTTCGGCGCGGCACTGGCCGTGGCTGCGCTCGTCTGCCTGTTGTCCTTCGTGTTGGGCCGGACCGCCGCGCGGCTCTTGCATCTGGACGGCCCCGCCTCCTCCTCGCTGACGCTCGCCTGCGGCATGAACAACAGCAGCGCGAGCGCGGTCCTGATCACCACCACGCTGCCCGACAAACCACACCTGCTCCTGCCGGTGCTCGCCTACGGGCTGCTGCAGAAGACAGCCGCGAGCCGGGTCGTGCGGTCAGAGGGGCATCGGCACCCGCCCTGCCCTGCGTCACCATGAGCACCGCTCCAGGCAACGGGCAGCAGCATGAACACAGTGGAGGACACGCACCAAGGCATCAGACCACCCAGTCATACGGCGAGGTCACAGACCCAACCGTGGCCGAGAGCCGAAAACCGAGACGGAGCCCCACCGCGACGTGCCGTCCGCCCGACCGGCTCGGCAAACGAAAGTGCCGGCTCAGCGTGCGATGCGGTAGAGGTGCTCGGGACGGCCGGCGGCCGCCGAGCTTCATCGCGGTCCGCATCGAGGTGACGTCCCGCCGGTGATCATCTGGCTAGGAGAGCGAGAGCTCGGCCCGGGCAGCGGCTCCTTGAGGTGGGAAACGTGACGTCGAGTGCGGCATCCCTCATACCGGTCAACACCGCCCTCGGCGTCCTTCTCGCCGCTCTGCTCCTGGCGGCGGCAGTGGTCGCGGGGCGGTTCCATCTCGACCCGCACCCGTACAAGAGCCGGGCCCGGGAGATCCTCGTCGCCGGGCTGCGGGCCGCGGCCCAGCTCGCCGTGGTGTCGGTGGTCATCGAGCGGGCTGTCAGGTCCGTGCCGGGGCTGTTGGCGTTCCTCGTAGTCATGTTCGCGGTGGCGGTGCGTACGGCCGGACGGAGAGTCACCAGCGACCACACCTGGTGGCTCACGGCCGCCCCGATCGCCGCCGGTGTGGTGCCGGTCGTCACGGCCCTGCTGCTGACGGGGCTCGTCCCGCTGCGAGGCATAGCACTGATCCCGATCACGGGCATCCTTATCGGCGGCGCACTCACCGTGACCGTCCTCGCCGGACGTCGTGCCCTGGACGAACTGGCCCAGCGCCATGGAGAGGTGGAAGCCGCGATGGCCCTGGGCTTCCTGGACCGGGACGCGCGGATGGAGATCGCACGCCCCGCGGCATCAGAGGCACTCCTGCCGGGCCTCGATCAGACTCGGACGGTGGGGTTGGTCACCCTCCCCGGTGCTTTCGTCGGCATGCTGATGGGAGGGGCGAGTCCCGTGATGGCCGGGGCGGTGCAGTTGTTCGTCCTGATCGCGCTCATGGCAGTGCAGTCCGTCGCGGTCGCGGTGACGCTCGAACTCGTCGCCCGCCATCACCTTCACCGCCCGGTACCCGGCGCGCCGACCGGATCGCCACGCAAGGCAAGGCGGCGGATGAAAAGGCTGCCACCGAGCCGCACGCCATGAGCCGTTCGTCACCGGGCAGAGGAGAGACGCCAGCCAGGGCGGAGTAGGACGATCTGCGTGCGCAGCGGGCTCCGCGCCCGACACAGGGCGAGTGGAAGCGGCAGAGGGAAGGCCGGCAGCACGACCGTCACCCTTCATGCCGGTCACCTGACAAGGGAGAGGGGCAGAGAACACCGCCGTCGGCTCAGAGTGCCGAACGGCGGGCCAGCAACCCCAGGACCAGCAGCCCCGGTGCCATCGGCAGCCATCCGGTCAGCAGGCGGTAGCCGATGACCGCCGAGATCGCCGTCTGCCCCGGTGCTCCGGCGGCCGTGAGCGCGAGGGCGAGCGCGGCGTCCAACGACCCCAGACCACCGGGCGTGGGAAGCAGCGCCGCCGCCCCGCTGGCAACGAGGTACGCCATCACCACATGGCTCGTGGGCAGTGCAAGGCCGAGTGCGTGGACCACGGCGACGACCACGCCCGCGTGCAGCAACGCGAAGGCGACCGAGCCGCCCCACAGCGCGCAGGCCCGCCCGCGGGAGCGATGCACCTCCCGTACGTCGGCCAGGGCCCGCCCCGCCGCCCGCCTGAGCCGGCCGCTGGCCACGACCGCCAGTACGACGGCTGCTGCCGCCGCCGGCGCCAGGACCAGCAGGTGCGGGACACGCGCCGACAGCGGGACAGCGCCCGGCGAGGCCACCAGCAGAGCCACACCCAGCACGCACCGGACGATCCCGCCCACGGCCGCCTTCACCGCCAGCGCGGTCGCCGAGCGCCTGGTGGACAGGCCGCACCGCCTCAGGAACCGCAGGTTGACCAAGCTCGCCCCGGCCCCCGCGGGCAGGATGTGGTTGGCGGCACATGCCGCGAACTGCGCGGCCACCAGCCGTCCCCTCGGCAGCCGTTCGATGACCGCTCCCTGTTGCGCCACGGCCGCGCACACCCACGTGGCGACAGTGGCGCAGCAGGCGAGCAGCAGCCATTCCCCGTCGGCGGCAGCCAGTTGGTCGGTCCCGCTGTCCAGCGTGGCCCGGTGCGCGGCGAGCACGCCGCCGGCGGTGACGAGCACCGCCAGGGTGATCCCCAGCCGGAGGTATTGGCGCCTGCCCGCGGTCATGGTCACGCTGTCGGACACGGTCACCACGGTCACCGCCCCTGCCGGACGAAGGGAGCGACGTAGGCGTGCAGAACGCCGGCCCGCTCCATGGACCAAGTGCGCGCGTCCATCGGGCGCATCCACGCCATCAGTGCCGCGCCCGCGCACACGCCCCACCAGGCTGCCCGGTCACCTGCGTTCGCCCGGACACGCAGGAAGCAGCCGACGCAGGCCAGGGCGCCGACGGCGACCCAGTAGTTGGGCACGGCCTGCGGGCCGTAGAACAGGGTCACCCACAGGGAGGCGAACAGGGCACCCGCCAGCGCCAGGACGCGCGGCATGACGTGGGCTCGCCAGATGCGCAGGGCGAAGTAGAGGCCCAGACCGGCGAGGACCGCCAGGTAGACCCTCAGAAGGGCGGTGGAGTCGAACCACGACGCGATCGGCGCGGCAAGCAGGGAGATGCCTCGGGCGCGGGGCGCACTGAAGAAGGCGGCGGGAACCTGGCCGCTGACCTGACCGACGTAGACCGTCTCGTCCCAGCCGAGACCAAGATCCGGTCGTACGAGGACGAACTGGGCGAGCGTGAAAGCCCCCGCGACGGCCGCGAGCCAAGGTTCGCCCCACGGGCGCCCGGGCGGGAACGTCCGCGGTGGGAAGCCGGCGCGAGAGGCGCCGGTCACCGTGACGTTCGAGCCGTAGGCCATCCCGCTCCTCTCGTCGTCACGCGCCCCGGAAACCATCTCCTCCTACATCTCGTAGGAGGAGACCTCACCGTACGGCTCGTCGGTTAGAGGCGGGTGAGAAGAAGTCGTCTCACTCCCCCCTGTCCAAGGTGAGGGCATGCCAGGCTGCAGCCCACGCGAGAGGCCCGAACGGAGCCCTAGGTCATAGGCGAGATCAACCGGGTACTGATCCATGCCTGCCTGGTTCGCACCTCGGTACGCATGCCGCCACTGCCTCGCGCACCGTTCAGGTTGCGTTCATGCTCGAAGTGCGATCGTGCGGATCATGACCGCAAAGCCCGTCCTCGATCAACACCCCGTCGCCCCGGTACGCCAACTGGCAAACAAGGTGCCGGACGTGACCGTCTATTTCTGGATCATCAAGGTGCTGACCACCGGCATGGGCGAGACGGCGTCGGACTTCCTGGCGCGCACGCTCGGCCCGATCCCGGCGGTGGCGCTCGGCGGACTCGCCCTGGTGGCATCCCTGGCCGTGCAGTTCACGCTCCGCCGGTATGTCGCCTGGGTCTACTGGACCGCCGTCGTCATGGTCAGCGTCTTCGGCACCATGGCCGCCGATGTCCTGCACGTCGGCCTCGGCGTGCCGTACGCCGCCTCGGCGCCGGCGTTCCTCGTCGCACTGGCCATGGTCTTCGCTCTCTGGTACGCGAGCGAGCAGACCCTCTCCATCCACACGATCCGGACACGGCGCCGCGAGGCGTTCTACTGGGCGGCCGTCCTCGCCACCTTCGCCCTCGGCACCGCCACGGGCGATCTCACCGCCACCGCCGGCTTCGGCTACCTGGGCTCGGTCGCCCTCTTCGCAGCCGCCATCTGCGTACCCGCCCTGGCCCACCGCTTCGGCGCCCTCGGCGCGGTGACCGCCTTCTGGACCGCCTATGTCATCACCCGCCCCCTCGGAGCCTCCCTCGCCGACTGGATGGCCCTCCCCCACACCCGCGGCGGCCTCGACCTCGGCCTGGCACCGGTCACCCTCGCCTGGACGGCCGCGATCATCGGCTTCGTCGGCTACCTGGCCGTGTCACAACGCGACAGGGGCGCGCACGCCGCGGCATGAGGCAAGGGTGCGCTGGGCCTTTTCCTGTACGGGCCGTTATCCCGGCACACGCCTCGGCCACAGCCCCCTCGCACGGACCGCCACACCCCCACGCCACCCCGGACAGAGGCGGGACTCGAAGATCATCAGACGACACTTGCGATTCCTCGCGTCCAGCCATCGTCCAGAGTCGGGCGTGCAGCCCCTCGAAACATCGACCACGGAGGCGTGCCCAACGCCCAGGCCATCACATCACAGCAGGTCAGAGCGATGCGGACTAACGCCTACCACCACAGAGTTGAAGTCACGAGCAACGGATTGAGTTTCGTTGCGCCAAAGTCCTGAATCCACACCCATGATGAGACGTTTCCGCAGGTCAGAGGCGTGCACAGTGGGGCGGGTGGGACTCGAACCCACGGCCGACGGATTATGAGTCCTTTGGGGATCTTGGCGGCCCTTGTCGATCAACGCTCATCCATGACGTTTTCGCAGGTCAGATGCGGTTACCCGTGTTGGGGCTAGGCAGCCCTTGTCGGTCTGTTCCTGTCCTTACGGCCTCAACTCGGCCTCAATGTGGCCCGCCAGGGTCGATCTGAAGAGACAGAGGACAATCTCGCCAGCTCACGGACCGGAGTCGAACCCGCGCGCAGCGGATTTCCCTTCCAACGCGCAGAGGCTCCGCCCCGTATGTGGGGCGGAGCCTCTATGGCCGTTGCCGCAGGCCAGACGTTGTCCCGTCAGCTTATCCGGCTCAGTCACCTACTTCCAGAGCGAGTTGGAGAGATCGGGCGGGCTGCGGCTTCGGGCGCGCGGCTTCCAACTCACTGACGCGGTGCTCTGCGCGGGGCGCTGAGGTCGCCGTTTGGAAACCGTGCGCTCCGCGGTCGTGATCGGCGCGGGCTTCCTGGGCATGGAGGTGGCCACGGCCTGCGCCGCCCGCGGCATCCCGGTCACGGTGCTGGACGTGAACCGCCCGCTTGAGCGGATAATCGGCAGCCATCTGTCTGCCGCGATCACCGAACGCGCCGCGACACACGGCATCCGCTTCCTACGGAGCACCGGCTTCGCGGCGCTCGCCGGTGACCCCGAGCGGCGCGCACCGTTCTGGTCCAACGCCGTCGGCCAAGGCAAGGTCGCAGCCGCTTCCGCCCTCAAGCTCGATCCCGCGGGGGCGGTACGGGACGACTACTTCTGGACCGAGATCGCGGGCCTCGCCCTCAAAGTCGTCGGCCCCCTGCCGCCCGTCGGTGAGCCCACGACAGTGGACGGCAGCATGACCGAAGGACGCGCCCTGCTCACCTGGCAGCACCCTGGATGCCGCTCCACCGTAGTCGCCTACGGCCTGCGCAAGCCCGTCTCCGCGCTACGCGTCCTGGCCGGCTCGACGCCCCTGCAATGAGGCAGTAATACCCTTTGCCCTGGTGACGGCGATCTACGCGATCCGTATCGCGCCCACATGCCGCCGAGTTCGGTGTGGCGCAGACGTGCTCGATTTCAGTTCAACGGCATCGAGCCGCGGGAACCGCCCGACATCAAAGACCTTCCTGCACGAGCGGGGCCACTCGATCCCGGATGCGGCCGCAGATCGGTCGGGCCCCGCCCACGTGCCAGAATGAAGGGTCCGTTATCCGTTCTGGCTTCTTCGAGGTTCCTTCGTGTCCCAGACCGTCGGCCGTGTGCCCCAGAGACGCAACGCACGGTCCAATCGGGCGCGCATCCTGACCACCGCGCGTCAAGAGCTCGGGCGGAACCCTGACATCACGCTGGAGGAGCTCGCCCGCGCCGCCGGTGTCGTACGGCGCACGCTGTTCGGGCACTTTCCCGGACGGGCGGCGCTCCTGGACGCGCTGGCCGAGGAGGCCGCCGAGGCGCTCCAAGCCGCCGTGGCGCTCGGAGCAGAGGCGGCAGAGCCTGCCGATCGGTCGCTCGCGCAGTTTGTGTTGTCGCTCTGGCCCGTGGGCGATCGCTACCGGATGCTTTTGGCGCTGGCCCGGCAGGACCTCGGCATGGACCGGGTCGCCGGAATTCTGGAGCCCGCCCGGGTCAGGGTCACGGCCATCGTGGAGCAAGGACAGCGGGACGGCGTCTTCCACTCCCACCTGCCGGCCCCGGTGCTGAGCGCCGGCCTTGAGGCCATGACGGTCGCCCTGCTGGAGGAAGTCAACTCCGGGACTCTGGAGGACGACGGCACTCGGGTGGCCATAACCACACTCATCGCTGCCGGCGTCCCAGAGCAGCAGGCGCGGGCCGTCGTCGACGATGTGGCCGCGACGCAGGAGATGCCTGACGACTGAGCCGTAACTCGGCCTTTCGGCCCGGACATCGAAAAGCCCCCGGCACCCAAGGTGCCGGGGGCTTTTCAGGTACACCCCCGCCGTCGGTGACGCCACCGATGTGCCGAGCACGGACGAACGGACTCTCTTCACATAGACGAGACGCGTCGACGTCGCGCTCGGGATCGAGAATGACTCGCACTCTGCCGCTTGACGTCTTCTGCGACCCTCGGTAGTCGTGTCAGCATCCCGGCTGCGGACAACAAGAAGGGGGACGGCGCCGGGTGTCCCCTCCCGGCGCCGTCCCGGGGCCGTGCGCCGCTCAAGGCACGGCCCGTCCTGGGGTGAGGAGCCCGGAATCGGGGTTGCGGCCTCCGGTGTACTGGGCTCAGGCGCCCACGGTCTGCGTCTGCGCCTCGGCCGTCTGCGCCGCCTCTTCCTCACCGCGCTTGGTGGTGTGCTTGCGGCCGGGCAGGACTGCGATGACGATCAGCGTTCCGGCGGCCATGATGATGCCGCCGATGAGGCTGGTGTGGGCGATGGCGTGAGCAAAGGACTCGTGCACCGCCCCGAGCAGGGTCTGGGCCTGCTCGGCGCCACCCTGGGGGTTCTTGGCGACCTGCTCGGCGACCGCGATGCCGCCGCCGACGGAGTCCTTGGCCGTGTCCATCGCCGCGGCCGGGAGGTGGCCGCCGACCATGTCGGTCAGCTTGTCCTTGTAGGACGTGGCCAGCAGCGAACCGAGGATGGCGATGCCCAGAGCGCAGCCCAGTTCCAGTGCGGTGTCGTTGGCGCCGCCGCCGACACCGAGTTCGTCCTCCGGGAAGGAGCCCATGATGGTGTCCGTGGCCGGGGCGAGACTCAGGCCGATGGCAAAGCCGAGCAGCAGCAGGGGCGGCAGGAAGTCGGTGTAGGTCGAGCCCGTCTCGATCCGCGTGAGCAGGAAGACGCCTGCCGTACCGATGACCATGCCGGTGCCGACCACCAGCTTCACGCCCAGCTTCGGGGCCAGCTTGCCGGTGACCGCCGCGCCTACGAAGACCGCGCCGGCCAGCGGCAGCAGTCGGATACCGGTCTCCAGGGCGTCATAGCCGAGGACGAACTGCAGGAACTGGGTGGAGTAGTAGATCGAGCCGAAGGTGCCGAAGAAGAAGAACAGCACCGCGAGCATCGAGCTGCTGAAGGGGCGCTCGGTGAACTTGCGCACGTTCAGCATGGGGTTGGGGTGCTTCAACTCCCAGGCGACGAAAGCCAGTAGGCCCACGCCGGCGACGACGGCCGCGGTGATCGGGCCGACGCCCCAGCCGAAGTGCGGGCCCTCGATGGTCGCGTAGACCAGGGAGCCGACCGACACGATCGACAGCAGACCGCCGACGTAGTCGATCCGGCCCATGCCCTCCGCCTTCGACGGCGGCACCAGCACCAGCGCGCCGATGACGCCGAGGACCGCGATGGGGACGTTCATCAGGAAGGTCGAGCCCCAGGCATGTGACTCCAGCAGCCATCCGGCGGCCAGCGGACCGGCGGCGATGGCGAGGCCGGAGGTCGCGGACCAGGCGGTGATCGCCTTGGCGCGCTCGGCCCGCGGGAAGATCGCGACCAGCAGCGAGAGCGTGGCCGGCATGACGACGGCGGCACCGACACCCATGATCGCGCGGGCGGTGATGACCAGGCTGGTCTCGTCGACCAGGCCGCCCGTCACAGATCCGCCGACGAAGATCAGCAGGCCCAGGACGAGCGCGCCGCGGCGGCTGTATTTGTCACCTATCGCGCCCAGGACCAGCATCAGCGCGGCGTAGGGGACGGTGTAGCCGTCGATGACCCACTGCAGGTCGCTGCTGCTCAGCCCCAGGTCCTTCGTCATGTCGGGGGCGGCCACGATCAGTGACGTGTTCGCCATGACCACGATCAGCAGGCTCAGGCAGAGCACCAGCAGCGCCCACCAGCGGCGTGGATAGGGCTCGGTCATCTTCTCGACGGGTGTCTTCGCAAAGAGCGGCATCGTCAGGCTCCTCAGCAGGAGGTGAAGCGGAGGCTTCGGGGTGCGGATCTGTCGGAACGGTGCGAGCGCGGCCAAGAGGGGGCCCGGCACCACGGGGTACTTAATTGCCCACTGATGTGCAGGTTAGTTTATTGCCCAATGGTGTGCAACTATCGAGCCGCGCTCCCGCCAACCGGAGTCCGACATGACCCACGCATCCGTCACAGCCGCACCGGAACGCAGTCGAACGCTGCTCACGCGGGCCCGCATCCTCGAAGCGGCCCGGCAGGAACTCGGCCGCAATCCCGACAGCGGCCTCGGCGACATCGCTGTGGCGGCGGGTGTGGTGCGTCGTACGGTCTACGGCCACTTCCACGGCCGGGCCGCGCTGATGGAGGCGCTGGTGGAGGATGCGGCGCAGGCGCTGCGGCAGGCGCTCGCGGCCCCGCGGGTGCCAGTAGCGAGCGCCGTCGTGGAGTTGGCGCGCTTCGTCCTCGCCGTGTGGCCCGTCGGCGACCGCTACCGCATCCTGCTCCGCCTCGCCCCACAGGACCTCGGACCCGAACAGGTCACCGTAGTCCTCGCCCCCGCACGTGACATGGCGGAGGCGATCATCGCCCGGGGTCAGCGGCAGGGAGTGTTCCAGACCAGCATTCCGCCGGCTGTGCTGACCCGGGCGCTTGAGGGGCACCTGCTAGGGGGTGTCCGCAAAGTCCCGCCTGCCCCGCGACGCCCGGCACGCTCCCCCACTGCCTGAAGGGCGTGGGAGGTGCCCCCACTCGCCGCACCGGACGAACACCCGAGTACCACCAGGTCAGCCGTGGCCGGGGAGGGGGCGGCGGGCTACCTCGTGGGCGTCGTCCGCCGACAGGCCCAGCATGCGCAGGACCATCTCGGCGAGGTTCACCGCGGCCTCGTCGCCGTCCACCTCGGGGCGGGCGAAACGCAGCTCCACCAGGGACAGCAGGGTGCCGCCCAGTGCGGACAGGGCGACCAGCGGGTCCAGGGTGGTGAAGCGGCCGGAGGCGATGCCGACCTGGAGATCGCGCAGTGCCCGGCGGGCCAGGCCGTTGTCCGAGTGGATGTGCCCCAGTCCTCGGCGACGCAAGACCTGCATCAGCTCTGGATGGGAATCGGCCATGCGGGCACTGAGCCGGAAGCCGGCGGCAAGGAGTTCCGCCGAGTCATCGATCCCGGCCAGGCGCTCGTCGAAGGCCTGCCCGAACTCCTCCAGGGCGTCCACCACCGCCGCCTCGAACAGCTCACCCTTGGAGTCGAAGTGGTTGTAGAAGGAGCCGAAGCCCACGTCCGCGCGTTCGGCGATCGCCTGGATGCTGGCGCTGGTGTCACCGCTCTCGGCGAGTATCTGCCGGGCCGCTCGCACGAGAGCCCTGCGGGTCTCCGCACGACGCCGCTCGAACCGGTTACTGGGCGGGGCTGACGTAGACATGCGCAGAGTCTAACCGTCGGGACGATGACGATCGCAGTCCTGATGAATTCATCATTTCCTGCCGCGAACACCTTGACGACGAAACTGTCACAGTTGATGATTTCCTCATTATAAAACTGCTGCCCGGAGGGCACCATGTCTGAAATCCGCGCCAACGAGGCCGACGTCATCACGGCCCACCAGGACCTCCACAGCGCGCAGGGCGCCCTGCGCGGCGAACACCCCGGCCGCTCCCGTAATCCCGTGATCAAGGTGGCCGACCTGGCCTGGCTGGAGTTCCAGAAGCCCGACCTGGGCCGTGCCGAGCTCTTCGCCCGGGACTTCGGCTTCGGCGTCGCCGCGCACACCGAGCGGGAGCTGTGGCTGCGCGGCACCTTCGCCGGCCCGCCCTGCATGGTGATCCGCCGCGGTCGTACCTCCCGCTTCATCGGCCCGGCCTTCCGGGCCGCGGAACGGGCCGACCTGGACCGGCTGGCCCGCGCGACGGGCAGGGAAGTGCGGGACGCCGACGTTCCGGGCGGCGGCAAGGTCGTCGACCTGCTCGACCCATCCGGCGTCCCGGTACGGGTCGTGCACTGCGGCGAACAGCTCCCGGCGCTGCCGGAAAGGCAGCCGCTGCTCCTCAACTTCGGCACCGATCACCCTCGCACCAACGCCACCCAGCGGCCGCCCCGCGAGCCCTCCCGCATCCAGCGCCTCGGCCATGTGGTGCTGGAGACACGGGTCTTCGGGCGGGCCCTGGACTGGTACCTGGACACCCTCGGGATGATCGTCTCCGACTTCCTGTTCCTGGACGGGCAGCGCGGGCGCGGTCCGACGATGGCGTTCATCCGCTGCGACCTGGGCGAGGCGCCCGCCGACCACCACACCCTGGCCATGCACCTCGGTCCGGGCACCGGCTATGTGCACTCGGCCTACCAGGTCACCGACCTGGACTCCATCGCCGCAGGTGGCGAGTACCTCAAGGAGCGCGGCTACAAACGTAGTTGGGGCATCGGCCGGCACATCCAGGGCAGCCAGCTGTTCGACTACTGGCGCGACCCGGACCACTTCATGCTGGAGCACTTCGCCGACGGCGACCTGTTCTCCTGCGACGTCGAGCCCGGCTGGGCACCGATGTCGACCAGCGGCCTGGCCCAGTGGGGCCCGCCCGCCACCCGCGACTTCCTCGGCGTGAGCCCCTCCCCGCAGCGGGTCCGCGATGTCATCGAGGCGCTGCGCGGTGACAACGAGATGGACCCGGCACGACTGTTCGGCCTGCTCAAGGCCGCCAACTCCTGACCCGCTCCTCTGAAGAAGGCACTGACATGAGCACCAATGTCCTGCGCACCGCCGACGGCTGGTGGGTCGTCCGAGGCGACCGGGCCGCCCCCGTCGAGACCAAGGCCGCGACCACCGCCGAGCTCCTGGCCGACCGCCCCGCCGTCCGCGAGGCCGCCGCCTCCGGCGAGCCGGGCACACCGGTCGCCGACCTGGTCGCGCTCTCGCCGGTCACCACGCCCTGCCGGGTAGTCGCCCAGATGGTCAACTACCGCAGCCACGCCCGCGATTCGGGCTTCAACGGCGACATCCCGCCCGCCTTCTTCCGCAAGGCGTCCGGCTCGGTCAGCGGACCCGGTGACGCCGTCGTCCGCCCCGCGCACGTGAAATTCCTCGACTACGAGATCGAACTCGGCCTCGTCATGGGCACGTCCCTGCCCGTCGGCACCGTGGTCGAGGAGCGGGACCTGCCGTCGTACGTCGCCGGGCTGGTGATCACCAACGACATCAGCGCCCGTGAGGTGCAGCTGACCAAGACGCAGTTCTACGAGAGCAAGTCGTACCCGACCTTCACGCCGACCGGCCCGTACCTGTCACTGCTGGAGCCGGAGGACTTCACCCATCTCCTAGACCTGCGGCTGAAGTTGAGCGTCAACGGCGAGCTGCGCCAGGACCGCACCCTCACCGACATGATCGTCCGCCCGGCACAGGCGCTCACCCTGCTGGCCCGCTTCCAGACCCTCGACGCCGGCGACCTGCTGCTCACCGGCACCCCCGGGGGCACCGCCCTCAAGTCCCCGCCGAAAGCCGTCGAAAAGATCGGCGCGCTGCTGCCGCCCGCCGTGAAGTGGAAGGCGTTCTTCAAGAGCCAGGCCAAGAACCCCCACTACCTGCACACGGGTGACGTGATCACGGCGACGATCGCCACCCCGGACAGCCGCATCGACCTCGGCGAGCAGCGCACGCCGGTCGCAGACGCGAACCAGACCCAGAGGTGAGCCGCACATGACCGTCGACGAAGCCGCACGTGTGCCCGTCGTGATCGTCGGGGCCGGGCCGGTGGGCGTGACCGCCGCCCTACTCCTGGCCCGGCACGGGGTCCGCAGTGTGGTCCTCGAACGCCACCAGGACGTCTACCCGCTCCCGCGCGCCGTCGCAGGCGACGACGAGATCCACCGGATCCTCCAAGCCGCGGGCGTAGGAGAGGAGTTCACCGCGATTTCACGCCCGGCGGGCGGGCTGCGGCTGCTGGATGCCCGGCACCGGGTGATGGCCGAGTTCCGGCGCTCCCACCAAGGACATCACGGCTATCCGCAGTCCAGCATGTTCGACCAGCCCGAGCTGGAACGCGTGCTGCGCGACGCGCTGGCCCGGCGCCCCGAGTGCGACCTGCACGGCGGCGTGGAGGTCACCCGCGTCGGCCCGGACACCACCGGCCCCGTCCGTGTCGCCTACCGCGATGACACCGGCGAGCACGAGCTGTGGGCCGACGCTGTCCTCGGCTGCGACGGTGCCGGCAGTCTCACCCGCGAAGCCATCGGGGGTGTCTGGGAGGATCTGCACTTCGAGGAACGCTGGAAGGTCATCGACGTCGACACGACGGGCCCCGTCCGCTGCTGGGAAGGCGTCGACCAGGTCTGCGACCCGGAACGGCCGGCCACCTTCATGCGCGTGAGCGAGAACCGCTACCGCTGGGAGTTCCGGCTCGGGGCAGGGCAGGAGACGGTCCGCGAGCTGATCGCCCCATGGCTGCCGCCCTCGTACGACGGGAACTTCGAGGTCGTCCGCGAGACGCAGTACACCTTCCGGGCCTGTGTCGCCGACCGCTGGCGCAGCGGACGGGTCTTCCTGCTCGGCGACGCCGCCCACCTCACCCCGCCGTTCATCGGGCAGGGCCTGTGCTCAGGCCTGCGGGACGCCTACAACCTCACCTGGAAACTCGCCCGGGTTCTCCAGCAGGGGGGCGACGAGCGGCTGCTGGCAACCTATGAGAGCGAACGCAAGCCGCACGCCCGGCATGTGGTCCGCCTCGCGGTCGCGATGGGCTGGGCGATGACCGGCGGCCAGAATGGCGCCGCCGCGCTTCGCCGCAGGGCGCTGGCCGCGGCCTGCCGCATACCCGGCCTGACCGAGCTGGCCGGCCGCGATCTCAGCCCGCCCCTGACCGCCGGGCCGCTGGTGCGGCGCGGGCGCGGGGTCCGCCGGGGCCTGGTGGGCACGCACTGCCCCCAACCGGGGGTGAGCGTCGGCGGCCGGCGTACCCGTCTCGACGAGGCGCTCGGCGACTCCTTCGCCGTACTGACCGCCAACGATCCCGGCCCTTCCCTGACCGCGCTCGCCCACGGCCTCGGCGTGCACGCGGTCCTGGTGACCGACCTCGGCGACGACGGCACACTCGCCGCCTGGCTGCGCGCAGGACACGCGGACGCGGTCCTGCTGCGGCCCGACCGGGTCGTGATGGACGTCGTCCCGTCCGGCGGCCGCGACTTCACCGCGGTCGCCGCCTGGGCGTCCCTGCTGCACACCGCACGAACCTCTGTTCCTTCCGAACGGAGCGTCCCGAGAAGCCTGTTGAGGAGCACGACACGATGAGTACGTCGTATCCGGCCCCGTTCTTCACGCCCGATCCGGGGACAGCGGCGACCAGCCGTATCGCGGACTTCGCCCGCTACGTCGGGGTGGACGCCACCGACTATGCCGCCCTGCATCGTTGGTCGGTCACCCATCTGGAGGGCTTCTGGGGCGCGGTGTGGGAGTACTTCGGCATCGACTCCGACACCCCGTACGAGCAGGTGCTGGCCGGGGACAGCATGCCCGGCGCCCGCTGGTTCCCCGGCGCCACCCTCAACTACGCCCACCACGCCCTGCGCAACGTCCGCGACGACGACACGGCGATCATCGCCCTCGACGAGACCGGATCCGGGTACGAGGTGACCGGCGGGCGGCTGCGCGACCTGGTCGCATCCGTCGCCGCCACCCTGCGCGACCTCGGCGTCGGCGAGGGCGCCCGGGTCGTCGGCTACCTGCCCAACACCCCGCACGCCATCGTCGCGTTCCTGGCCGCCGCGAGTCTGGGCGCCGTCTGGTCGGTGTCCGGACAGGACTACGCGCCCCAGGCCGCCGCCGACCGCTTCGCCCAGCTCGAACCCACCGTGCTGATCGCCGCCGACGGCTACCTCTTCAACGGCGCCACTCACGACCGCCGCGAAGCCACCCTCGAACTCGCCCACGCGCTCCCGACGTTGAAGGCGACCCTGCTCGTAGACCACGTGGGCCTGCCATGGCCGTTGCAGGCCTACCCGTCGCTGGTCGTCCCCTGGGAGGACGCCTCGACCCGCGCCGAAGAGCTCACCTGTGTGCCGGTGCCGTTCGACCACCCGCTGTGGGTCGTCTTCTCCTCCGGCACCACCGGCCTGCCCAAGGGCATCGTCCACGGCCACGGCGGTGTCCTGCTGGAGCACCTGAAAACCCTGGGCCTGCACTCAAACCTGGGCCCCGGCGACCGCCTCCTCTGGTACACAACCACCCACTGGATGATGTGGAACCTGGTCGCCTCCACCCTCCTGACTGGCGCTGCGACCTGCACGTACGACGGCAGCCCGGCACCGTTCGCCAAGCTCGACGTCCTGTGGGAACTGGCCGCCCACCACCGCGTCACCGTCTTCGGCACAAGCCCCCAATACCTGCTGGGCATGGCCAAGTTCGGCATCGACCCCTCGGCGCACGACCTGTCCTCGATCCGCGTCGTCGGATGCACCGGCTCCGCCCTGCCCGCCTCCGCCTACCCCTGGGTCCGCGACCACGTCGGCGAACACGTCCTGCTGGCCTCCATCAGCGGCGGCACCGACATCGTCTCCGGCTTCGCGGGCAGCTCGCCCAACACCCCGGTCTGGGCAGGCGAGTTGTCCGCACCCCACCTGGGTGTGGCGCTCGCCGCATACGACGCCGAGGGCTTCCCCGTCGTCGACCTGGTCGGTGAACTGGTCGTCACCCGCCCCATGCCGTCGATGCCGCTGTACTTCTGGAACGACCCGGAGGGCGCCCGCTATCGCGACGCCTACTTCTCGGCGTACCCGGGAGTGTGGCGACACGGCGACTGGATCACGGTCACGGGGCACGGCTCAGTCATCATCCACGGCCGCTCCGACTCGACGCTCAACCGCAACGGCGTACGGCTCGGCAGCGCCGACATCCACGACGTCGTCGAACGTCTCCCCGAGATCGCCGAGGCACTGGTCATCGGCGCGGAGGAGCCCGACGGCGGCTACTGGATGCCGATGTTCGTGGTCCCGGCGGCCGGCGTCGAACTCGACGACAACCTCCGGGAGAGGATCAAGGACGCCATCCGCACCGGCGCCTCACCCCGCCACGTCCCCGACGAGATCCTCGAAGTGCCGGGCGTCCCGCACACCCGCACCGGCAAGAAGCTGGAGGTCCCGATCAAACGCCTGCTCCAGGGTGCCCCCGTCGAGGAGGTCGTGAACCCGGCAACGGTGGACGCCCCCGAGCTCATCGACCACTACGTCCAGCTGGGCGAGGAGCGCCGCAAGTGCAGGTCCGCGTCATGACTACCGTGCTCGCCGTCGCCCTGTCCCTGGTCTTCCTTCCGCTGGGGCTGGCGAAGCTCGCCGCGGTGCCCTTCATGCTCCAGGCGGCGGCCCACCTCGGCATGTCGGTCCGCCTTTACCGCGTCGTCGGCGCGCTGGAGGTGGCCGGGGTCGCCGGTCTGCTGACGGGGTTGGCCTGGATGCCTCTGGGCGTGGCCACCGCGACAGGCCTCGCCCTGTTGATGGCCGCGGCGGCAGTGGTCCACCTGCGCCACGGCGACCCGCCACCCCGGGCCGTCCCGGCGACCGTACTGGCCCTGATCTCCTTGACGTACGCAGCAGCGTCGATGGCCGCCGGCTGACGCGTCCTGTACGGCCGGGCATGGGCAGGCCCTGTGAGGGTGGCGGCTGCCCCTCCCCGGCTCCGCGCGGGCTGCCATCGCACACCGGCCCTCCCCTCCCTTCCGAGGCCGGGGGCGGCCCGCGCCGACGTGCGGGGCCGGTCCCGGAGGCGATGAGCTGGCCGCGAGGGTCGCTGAAGCGATCCGCACCTGGGATCGCGAGTACCGCGATCGCGAGGCCACCTTCGAGATCCAACCCCTCGACGCTCCTGTGACCGAGCAGCGCCCCGGCCTCTTCGTCCTCGACACACCGCTCAACCGCATCGTCGTCGACTGGTACTGACAACGGCCCGTACAGACAACTGCCCATGCGCCAAGGGGCGGTGTACGTCGGCCATTGCTACGGGCACCGCCCCGGTTCGTTCATCCACCATCGTGCCAACGTCACCTGAGGGGACCATGGATCCGCACGGCCCGATAGCAAGGCGTTTCCCGCTCATCGCTCGATTCCGCCCCGCTTGCCTGCCCTTGCCTGACCGCGTACGCGCCCTGATTGAACTCGCCCAGGAAGCAGCGGAGAAGAGCGACCAGGGCCTGGCCTCTGCGGTTTTCAACCAGGCCGCGCTCATCGCCTCCGATGTAGGACTTCCCGATCTCGCCCGGTCGATGTGCTACCGCCATGCCGCGGCCTACCTCCACGCCCTCTGCCCGCAATGAGCGCCATTAGGGGACTTGAGGCACTTGTCAACCTCGCCCGTCTGCAGATCCGCGCCGGCCGCGCCGACGCTGGCCGTCAGCGACTACTGGACCTTCACGAAGCCGTCGGCGTCGGCTCGGCCGCTTCCTTCGAGGGAATCGACGTTCCGGCCGACCTCACCAGTACAGCAGAGGACAGACGGGAGGTGCACGCGTGGCTCTGGCGCGTGCTTCTGGCGGACGGCACACGCGCCCTCACGACAACGGGGCGTTGGACGACAGCACTGGCACACATCGAAGGCCATCGAGGCGTTGGCAGGCGCATGCTGGACGGGCGCCAAGTAGCCGTCGTCGCGGCCTCGGCGGCCAACCAGACCGCGCACGCCGCAGAGTTGCTCTCCGACACGGTGCCCGGCGAGCCGTGGGAGCATGCTGTCACCGCCTGCTTGACTGCCCTGTGCCACCGAGCGGCCGGGATGCGTATCGACGACGTTGCGGACCTGGTGACCATGTACCTAGACCACGAGGCGAAGCCGGGCATGACCGTCTTTGACATTCGGCTCGGTCTCACCACACCGAACTTGGTCGAGACGGCTGAGCATCTCGGGGCCCGTCGCCTCGTCGTTG
Source organism: Streptomyces sp. NPDC005263 (assembly GCF_042872365.1). Lineage (NCBI taxonomy): Bacteria > Bacillati > Actinomycetota > Actinomycetes > Kitasatosporales > Streptomycetaceae > Streptomyces > Streptomyces sp. NPDC005263. Next base: position 68,153 of record NZ_JBIAKJ010000017.1, read on the forward strand.
ATCTGATCCGCCGAATTGCGGCAGCACGCGATGGATACGCGGCCCGCGAGGTTCTTGCATGCCCCTTATTCATCGCGCTCGCCATGAATGCGGAGGCCCAGGACTGTGAGGACCTGGTTCGTGCCTGCGCTCTCGGGTCCGGGGCTCTGCCGGAACAGCTGTACCTCAAGCTTTCAGCCGCCCTGGACTCCAGCGAAGTGGCCATCGTCCGCTCACTGACCGCTACGGGAAGGTGATCTTTTGCTCGTGACCCCGTCGAACGGAATCTGACCAGGTGGTGTCGTTCCCAGGGTGTTTGGACCTGATTGGTGCCATGCTGGTGCTGCCGTAAAGGGGGGCGCATGGGGCAAGGCGATGCGGTGATTATCGGTGTCGGTTCGTTCAGCGTGGACCTACCGGAGGGCGAAGAGCTTCCGCTGATGACGCGAACCTGGGACGCCTTGGACTTCGTTGAAGATGTGGTGCCGCGGATAGGGAAAGCCATCGGCCAGCTGGGTTACCGCGTGCGTTGTCATCTCAATCCCGTGCGGGAGGATCTGCGGGGCGTGATGCAGCCCGCCGACGAAGGAGCTGTGCACCGCATCGTGCACGTCGTCACCCATGGTCAGCCCGATGCACGGCATGCTCGTCTGGACATGGTGCCGGCTGACGGGCGTTTCGGCCGAGACACCGACGTCACCGGGTGGATTTCGGACTGCCACGTCGAGCGGAGAATGTCGCTGTTCCTCGTCGATCTGTGTGGCTCGGGCGTGGCCGCCCGCTTGCCGTCTTACGTCTACGAGGCGGGCGCGGAGACGTATGCCTGGGTGATCAGCGCCTCGGACGGTGAGGAGGAGGCGTACGACGGCAGGTTCAGCACAGCCATTGCCGAGGTCCTGGAGGATTTGGCCGCGACCGGGCTGCGGACCGATGCGTCGCAGGAGCACGTTGACTTTCAGCTGGTGGCGCGGCACATCGGTATGCGGCTTGAATCGGCGGGGGGCCGGGTACAGACGGTGAGGGCGACCCTAATGGATCCCAGCGCGCCGAAACCGCTGTTGCCATTCTTCCCGAACCCTACCCACGCTGCCTTCGCTACCGACCCCACACGCTTGCGCCGTGCCGCCCTGGACGCTCCGGTACGAGATTTCCTGGAAGAGCTGGATCCGGTCGACTCTCGCCACTTCACTGACAAACCTGGTCGACATTTCACTGGCCGCCGCAGCCAGCTGCGCCTTCTCGCTCCGTGGCTGGACGACCCAGAAGAGTCACGTCTGTGTGTGGTGACTGGAAGCCCTGGCACCGGGAAATCAGCATTGCTGGGTGCCCTGATGTGCGCCGCGCACCCACAACTGGTGGGTCAGGCGCAGCATATCCGAGAACGGCTGCCTGGAGCCTGTCGCCCTGCCCTCCAGGACGTTCTTGCTGCGATCCAGGTCCGTCAGCGCAGCTTGCCCTCTGTGGTTGACGCGCTGGCGCGGCAACTGCAACTTCCGACGCCAAGTAGCGGTTGGACTCCTCTGACCTTCATGGCGGCAGTGCGCTCCCTGCCCGAGCCGCCGGTTCTCGTGGTGGATGGGCCTTGACCCTTGATCCTGGACACACGAGACACTGGATCCTGAGGATCTGAGAACGGACATCTCGTGGTCATGAAGAACTATCCGCCGCAGTT
>NZ_JBIAKJ010000018.1:0-62302 GCF_042872365.1 Streptomyces sp. NPDC005263
CCCCCCCCCCCCCCCCCCCCCCCCCCCCCCCCCCCCCCCCCCCCCCCCCCCCCCCCCCCCCCCCCCCCCCCCCCCCCCCCCCCCCCCCCCCCCCCGACCCACCCCCCAACCGCAGGCGACACCCGCACAGGCCCGTCGAACCGCTTCCCCCACCCTCCCCCCAATTCCAACGCACCCCATTGACGCCCCCACCCCCACCACATACCTTCGCCCGTCGAAGCGCTTCGACGTCACGCATCGAACCCATTCGACCGCCCCCGCGTGACGCCCCGACACCCATCCGGCTCCCCTGGAGGCAAGGATGCGCACGGCACGAAGGCGTACGACAACGACCATCGCCGCGATGCTCGGCGGAGCACTCGTCCTGACAGCCTGCGGCGGCTCCGACACCGGCTCCGCCGACGGCAAAACGCTCAGACTCTGGCACTACGAGGCCCCGAACAGCGCGATGGGCCAGGCCTGGAACGAGGCCGTCAAGGAGTTCGAGGCCACGCACCCCGGCGTGAAGGTGACGTTCGAGGCGAAGGGCTTCGAGCAGATCCAGAAGACCGCACAGATGGTCCTCAACTCCTCCGACGCCCCCGACCTCATGGAGTACAACAAGGGCAACGCCACCGCAGGCCTGCTCTCCAAACAGGGCTTACTCACCGACCTCACCCCCGAGGCGACAACCCGCGGCTGGGACAAGAAGATCGGCAAGGGCGTCCGCACCACCAGCGTCTACGACACCGACGGCGTCATGGGCACCGGCAAGTGGTACGGCGTGCCCAACTACGCCGAGTACACGATGGTCTTCTACAACAAGGACCTCTTCGCCAAGTACAAGATCCCCGAGCCGAAGACGTTCGACGACCTGACCGCCGCGATGGACAGGTTCGTGGCCGAGGACATCACCCCGCTCGCCAACGCCGGCGCCGAATACCCCGCCCACCAGTACCTGTACCAGCTCGCCCTGTCGAAGGCCGACCGCGCCTGGGTCGACGCCTACGAGCTGTACAAGGGCAAACCCGACTTCCACGACCCGGCGTGGACCTACGCCGCGAACACCTTCGCCGACTGGGTGAAGAAGGGCTACCTGAGCGAGACCTCCACCAGCGCGAAGGCGGAGGACGCCGGAGTCTCCTTCCTCCAGGGAAAGTCGCCGATCCTGTTCTCCGGCAGCTGGTGGTACGGCCGCTTCCAGGATGAGGCGAAGTTCGACTGGGGCACCTTCCTGTGGCCCGACTCGAACCTCACCCTCGGCTCCGGCGGCAACCTCTGGGTCGTCCCCAAGGGCGCCAAGAACAAGGATCTCGCCTACGACTTCATCGACATCACCCTGTCGAAGAAGATCCAGAACCTGCTCGGCAACAAGGGCGGCGTCCCGGTCGCGGCGGACCCGGCCGCCGTCACCGACCCCAAGTCCAAGGGTCTCATCGACGACTTCAACACCCTCTCCCGCCGCGACGGCCTGGCCTTCTACCCGGACTGGCCGATCCCCGGCTTCTACGACGTCCTCGTCTCCGAGACCCAGAAACTGCTGACCGGCAGCGAGACCCCAAACGACTACCTGGACGCATTGCAGGAGGCGTACGACAAGGACGCCCCGAAGCGATGACCGTCACCCTCCAACGGATCACCGCCAAGCACCACCGCCCCGACCGCCCCACCCGCCGTCGCCACCGCCGCGGCCCCCGCGACTCATACGCCCTGTTCCTGCTCCCCGGCACCCTCGCCTTCCTGGTCGTGATCGTCGTCCCGTTCCTGATGAACACGGGCGTGAGTTTCACCGACTGGCAGGGCGTGGGCTCCCCCGGCTGGTCCGGCCTCGCCAACTACCGGGAACTGCTGGACGACTCCGAGTTCTGGGCGTCCTTCCGGCACAGCCTCTTCATGGTCGTCGCGATGGCGGCTCTGCCCACGGCGATCGGGCTGATCCTGGCCGCCGCCCTGTTCGACCACGTCGGCAAGCACTTCGGCGACAGGATCACCACCGTCCTGCGGGCCTGCTTCTACCTCCCCCAGGTGCTGCCGATCGCGGTGGCCGGCATCGTCTGGAGCTGGATCCTGGCCCCCGACAACGGCTCGCTCAACGAGCTGCTCAAGGCGGTGGGCCTGGGCTCCTGGCAGCAGGACTGGCTCGGCGACCCGGACCTCGCGCTCTACAGCGTCATGGGCGTGATGGTCTGGGTCCAGCTCGGCTTCCCCCTGGTCGTCTTCATGGCGGGCCTGCAACGTGTCGACCCGCAGTTGTACGAGGCCGCCGAGCTGGACGGCGCCGGCTGGTGGCGCCGCTTCCGGCACATCACGGTGCCGCAGATCCGCCCGGAGATCTACGTCGTGCTGACCTGGTGCACGATCGCCGCGCTCAAGGTGTTCGGCGCGGTGTACGTCCTCACGAAGGGCGGCCCGGGCGGGGCGACGAACGTCCCGTCCTACTTCTCGTTCACCACGTTCTTCGAGAAGACGCAGGTCGGCTACGGCGCCGCGATCTCCACCGTGCTCACCGTGATCATTTTGCTGCTCTCCCTGATCGGCCTGAAGCTCCAGACCCGCGCCGAGGACGCCGAGGAAGGGACCCCCGCATGACGAGAGCGCTCCGCCGCTACCCGGTCCTGGTGGCCCTCTGTATCGCGGCACTCTTCATGATCGTCCCGTTCGCCATTGTCGCCGTCAACGCGGTCAAGTCCCCCGCGGAGTACGCCCACAACGGCCCGCTCAGCCTGCCCGAGGGCCTCTACCTGGACGGCATCGAGGACTTCTGGAAACGCGTCGACTTCGGAACGAAGCTGGTCAACTCGTCGCTGATCAGCGGCGCGGTGGCGGTGCTGGCCGTCGTCCTGTCGGTGCTCAACGCGTACGCGATCGGCATCGGCCGGATCAGGGGCCGCACCTGGATCCTGGCCTTCTTCGTCCTGGCGAACATGCTGCCGCAGGAGGCGCTGGTCTACCCGGTGTACTACCTGAGCAAGCAGGCCGGCCTGTACGACACCCGACTCAGCGTGATCATCGTCTTCACGGTGATCCAGGCGGCCTTCGGCACGTATCTACTCTCCTCCGTCCTCGGCCAGTTCCCCCGCGAGATCATCGAGGCCGCCCGGATCGACGGGGCCAACAAGTGGCAGGTGCTGTGGCGGATCGTGGTCCCCGTCAGCCGCCCCACGCTCGGCGTGCTGCTGGTCTTCTTCTTCATCTGGACCTGGAACGAGTTCCTGCTCCCCCTGGTGATGCTGATCTCCAACGACAACCAGACCGTGTCGGTGGCCCTCGGCGTCCTTCAGGGCCAGCGTCTGATGGACGCCACGATGACCAACGCCGCCGCCCTGCTCGGCGTCCTGCCCGCCCTCGTCTTCTTCCTCGTCTTCCAGCGAACTCTCACCCGCGGGATCGCCGTGGGTGCCGTGAGGTAAGGACCCCCCACATGAAGTTCACCGACGGCTACTGGCTGCTGCGCGAGGGCGTCGTCGCGGACCACCCCGCCGAGGTCCTCGACGTCACCGCGGCGGACGGCACGCTGGAGATCCACGCGCCCTCCCGTCCCATCCGCAGCCGCGGCGACCTGATGACGGGACCGGTCATGACGATCAGCGCGCACTCCCCCATGCCCGACGTCATCGGCGTCACGTTCACCCACTTCCGGGGCGAGCGACCGGCCACCCCCGCATTCGAGCTGGCCAGACACGTCCGGGGGTCTGGGGGATGTCCGCCAGAAAAGCACGGCGCCCCGCACACCGAGCACGACGACGATCACGCGACCCTGACCTCCGGCACCCTGTCCGTCCGGTTCGCCCGCTCCGGCCCCTGGCACGTCGACTTCCTCGCCCACGGCCGGGTCCTGACCAGCAGCGGCACCAGGAGCATGGGCATCATGCGGGACGCCACCGGTGCCCACTACCTGCGGGAGCAGCTCAACCTGGGCGTCGGCACCTCCGTCTACGGCCTCGGCGAGCGCTTCGGCCCGCTGGTGAAGAACGGCCAGGTCGTCGACGTGTGGAACGCCGACGGCGGCACCACCACCGAGCAGGCCTACAAGAACGTGCCGCTGTATCTGACCGACGCCGGTTACGGCGTCTTCGTCGACCACCCGGGCAAGGTCTCCTTCGAGGTCGGCTCGGAGGCGGTGTCCCGGGTGCAGTTCAGCGCGGAGACCCAGGAGCTGACGTACTACGTCATCCACGGCCCGACCCCGAAGGAGATCCTGCGCAAGTACACGGCCCTGACCGGCCGTCCGGCCCTGCCGCCCGCCTGGTCGTTCGGCCTGTGGCTGTCGACGTCCTTCACCACGTCGTACGACGAGGAGACGGTGACCGGCTTCATCGAGGGCATGCGGGAGCGCGAACTGCCGCTCTCCGTCTTCCACTTCGACTGCTTCTGGATGCGCGAGCACAACTGGTGCGACTTCCGGTGGGACCCGCGGGTGTTCCCGGACCCGGAAGGCATGCTGGCGCGGCTCAAGGAACGCGGACTCAGGGTCTCCGTGTGGATCAACCCGTACATCGCCCAGCGCTCCCCTCTCTTCGCGGAGGGCAAGGAGCTCGGGCATCTCCTGAAGCGGCCGGACGGGAGCGTGTGGCAGTGGGACCTCTGGCAGCCGGGCATGGCGTTCGTGGACTTCACCAGTGCGGCGGCCCGCGAGTGGTACGCGTCCAAGCTGGAGGGCCTGCTCGCCCAGGGTGTCGACTGCTTCAAGACGGATTTCGGCGAGCGGGTTCCGCTCGACGTGGTCTGGTCCGACGGCTCCGACCCGGAGCGGATGCACAACTACTACACGTACCTCTACAACCGCACGGTCTTCGAGGTGCTGCGCAAGCACCGGGGTGAGCAGGAGGCGGTGGTCTTCGCCCGCTCGGCGACGGCGGGCAGCCAGAAGTTCCCCGTCCACTGGGGCGGCGACTGCGAGGCGACGTACGAGTCGATGGCCGAGTCGCTGCGGGGCGGACTGTCCCTCGGGCTGTCCGGCTTCGGTTTCTGGAGCCACGACATCGGCGGCTTCGAGGGCACCCCGACGCCGGCGCTCTTCAAGCGCTGGCTGGCCTTCGGCCTGCTGTCCTCCCACAGCCGGCTGCACGGCAGTTCCTCCTACCGCGTGCCGTGGCTGTTCGACGAGGAGTCGGTCGACGTGCTGCGGCACTTCACCCGGCTGAAGCTGCGGCTCATGCCCTATCTGTACGAGGCCGCGCGCACCGCCCACACCGAGGGCGTGCCGCTGATGCGGGCGATGGTGCTGGAGTTCCCGGACGACCCCGGGTGCGCGCACCTGGAACGGCAGTACATGCTCGGCCCGGACCTGCTGGTCGCGCCCGTGTTCAGCGACGAGGGCGAGGTCTCCTACTACGTCCCGGACGGCACCTGGACCCACTTCGTGACCGGTGAGACGGTGACCGGACCGCGCTGGGTGCGTGAGCGGCACGACTTCACCAGCGTGCCGCTGCTGGTGCGGCCCGGGGCGGTGATCCCGGTGGGCGCGGTGGCCGACCGGCCCGACTACGACCACGCCGACGGGGTCACGCTGCGGGCGTACGGCCTGGAGCGGGGCGACCAGGTGACCGTACGGGTCGGGGAGGTGACCTTCACCGTGGTGCGCGAGGGGGATCTGCTGCGGGCGTCGTGCGGTGACCCGGCGGCGCCCTGGGGGCTGGCCGTCGGTGAGCGCGAGGTCCGGGCGAAGGCCGGGACGGGGTTCCTCACGGTGGAGTGCGCCTGATGGTGAAGATCACGGACGTGGCGCGGCGGGCCGGGGTGTCCCCGAGCACCGTGTCCTACGCGCTCAGCGGCAAGCGCCCCATCTCCGAGGAGACCCGGCAGCGAGTGGAGGCCGCCATCCGCGAGCTGGGTTACCGGCCGCACGCGGGCGCCCGGGCGCTGGCGAGCAGCAGGTCGAACGTGCTGGCACTGGTGGTGCCACTCAGGGCCGGGCTGCATGTGCCGGTGATGATGGAGTTCGCGGTGTCGGTCGTCACCACGGCCCGGCGCCATGACCATGACGTGCTCCTCGTCACCCAGGAGGAGGGTGAGGAGGGCCTGCGCCGGGTCGCCGACACGGCACTCGTGGACGCGCTGATCCTGATGGACGTACAGCTGCACGATCCGCGGCTGCCACTGCTGCGGGCCTTGGAGCAGCCGTCGGTGGTGATCGGGTTCCCCGCCTCGCCCGCTGGCCTGACCTGCGTCGACCTCGACTTCAAGGCGGCCGGCGAGGCGTGTGTGGAGCATCTGGCGGGCCTCGGGCACCGGGTGGTCTCGCTGGTCGGGTCGCCGCCGGAGGTGTACGTCCGGCAGACCGCGTTCGCCCAGCACGTGGTCCAGGGTTTCACCGCCGCCGCCGACCGGCACCAGCTCGCCTCCTCGGTCCACCCGTGCGAGGCGGGTCCCGGTGGTGCCCGCGCGGTCGCCGAGCGGCTGTTGCGCGAGCAGCCCGCGTTGACGGGCGTGGTCGTCCACAACGAACCGTTGTTGGAGCCGCTGATCGACGCCTTCGAGCAACTCGGCCTGCGCGTTCCCGGCGACCTGTCCGTCACCGCGATCTGCCCCGACGAACTCGCCGAGTCCGTCCGCGTCCCGGTCACCTCGGTCGCGCTGCCGTCCGTCGAGCTCGGCGCCCGCGCGGTGGAGCTGCTGATGCGGAAGCTGGGAGACGGCGGGCCGGTGCCCGAGGCGACGCTGCTGCCGCCCCGGCTGACGGAACGGGCGAGCACGGGGCGCAGGGCGGTGCCTTGACGAACCGGCTTCCGTCGGGCGGGAGTTGAGCGTGGGACAGGTGACTGTGGGCGTCCGGCTCGCCCCTCGTCCACGGCTTACCGGCACGGACCAGGGCAAGACAAAGGCCCCGCCGCTTGAAGCGGCGGGGCCTTGGCCCACATGGGGTGCCCACACGGTGGGCGAGTGGAGATGGCGGGAATCGAACCCGCGTCCAACGGTGCGGAATCAGGGCTTCTCCGTGCGCAGTTCGCTGTGATTTTCTCAGCCCCGGCGATCACGCGAACAAGTCGCCGACGGGCTCAGTCACTGTTTGATTTCCCTCTTCACCCCGTGACCGGGATCAAGGTTTAGTCCCCTAGCTGATGCCAGGATCCGGGTCGGGAACGAGCCCGGGCTGACACTCCCTTAAGTAAGGAGCACTCGCGTCGCTACCTGATCAGGCGGCGAGGGCGAAGTGCTGCTTGGGAGAATCGCTCTTGAGAGTGGCGATTATTTTTTGCGACATATGGTTTACGAGATCATTGCCGCTTCCTCGGCACGCTTCCCCTGCTTCGACAGCCGCTGTCGAAACCGATCATCCCCATGTTGATTTTTCAATGCCCCTCGAGAGGGACGCGCACCCACGGTGAGGTGCAGATGCCATCGTACGTGACCAACGCAGGTCGGTGCCAGCGCATTCCCCCGGCCAGGCGCCGGCTGCCTACCCGCCCCGCTGCTTCCGCTTCGCCGCCGCGATGGCCCGGTCCGACTCCCGCCGGTCCTGCTTCTCCCGCAGGGTCTGACGCTTGTCGTACTCCTTCTTGCCTCGCGCGAGGGCGATCTCGGCCTTCGCCCGACCGTCCCTGAAGTACACGGCGAGGGGCACGATCGTGTGACCCGTCTCCTGGGTCTTGGCCTCCAGCTTGTCGATCTCCTCGCGGTGCAGCAGCAGCTTGCGCTTGCGGCGCGCGGAGTGGTTGGTCCAGCTGCCCTGGTGGTACTCGGGGATGTGGGCGTTGTGCAGCCACGCCTCGCCGCGGTCGATCTGCACGAAGCCGTCGGTCAGCGACGTCCGCCCCTCGCGCAGCGACTTGACCTCGGTGCCCGTGAGGACGATGCCGGCCTCGTAGGTGTCGATGATCGCGTAGTCGTGCCGGGCCTTCTTGTTCTGGGCGACGATCTTGCGTTGGCCGCCCTTCTCGCCGTCCCTGGCCTTCGCGGCCGTCCCGCCCTGCTTGGGCTGGGACTCCTTCGGTACGTACATTCCCTTGCTCATAGTGCCGCCCATTTTCGCACTACGAAGGGGGTGTACGCGAAGCGCATTTCACAGGGGTGGCCGGGGCGAGCGGGCCCGCTACCGCCCCAGTCCGCTCAGTACCGTCCCGGCCCGCTCCAGGACGTCGCGCTCGACGTCCAGGTCGGGCGTGATGCCGCGGCCGTCGACCCCGCGACCGGCCGGGGTGCGGTAGTGCCCGACGGTCAGCTCCGCGACGGAGCCGTCGGGCAGCCGGGTCGGCATCTGGACCGAGCCCTTGCCGAAGGTGCGGGAGCCCACCACGACCGCCCGACCGCGGTCCTGCAGGGCGCCGGTGAGCAGCTCGGCCGCGCTCATCGTGCCGCCGTCGACGAGCGCGACCAGGGGCCTGGTGGTGTCGCCACCGGCCTCGGCGTGCAGGGCGCGCTGCTCGCCCTCGACGTCGTACGTGGCCACCAGGCCGCCGTCGAGGAAGGCGGAGGCGGTGGTGACCGCCTCGGTGACCAGGCCGCCGGAGTTGCCCCGCAGGTCGAGGATGATCCCGGCGCCGGCCGGAGCCTGCCGTACGGCCTCCCGGACCCGGTCGCCCGAGCCCTTGGTGAACGCGGAGATCCTGATCACGGTGATGCCGGCGGCGGGCGTGAGTACGGTCACGTCGTCCGTGGACAGGCGGGCCCGGCGCAGGGTCTCGCTCCACGCCTCCCTGCCGCGCTCCAGGCCGAGGCGGACGGTGGTACCGGCGGCCGCGGCCGTGTCGTCGCCGCGCAGCAACGAGACGACGTCGGTGACGGGGCGCCCGTCGACCTTCCTCCCGTCGACGCTGCGCAACCGGTCGCCGCGGCGGATTCCGGCGGCTGCCGCGGGCGAGTCGGACAGCACCTTGGTCACCTCGATACGGCCGTCCCGCTCGCGCCGCGTCCACAGGCCGACGCCGGTGTACTGGCCGTCGAGGGCCTCCTCGAACTCCTCGTACTCGCCGGGGGAGTACACGGCACCCCAGCGGTCCCCGCTGCGGCTGACCGCGCGTTCGGCGGCCTCCATGGGGGACTTGCCGTCGGCCATGGCTTCCTCGGCTGCCTTCGCCACCTGCTCGTGGCGGCTCGCGGAGGCGGCCGAGAGGGTCGGGGTGGCGGCGGTTTTCCGCTCGCCGGGCGCGGGGTTCGGGAAGGAGCCGGTCGCGGCTCCGGCGACGAGAACGCTCGCGAAGACCAATGTCAGGGCGGCCCCGCGGCCGATGCGGCGGGGCTGACAGAACAGGTGTCGGCCTGACATGCCGGTGAGTCTAGGACAACGCGAAGGGCCGTACGGTCCGTTGACCGTACGGCCCTCTTGGCGTGCGTCACACCTTCAGGTACTTGCGCAACGCGAAGAACGCGGCCAGCGCGGGCATCAGCAGACTCGTCGCCAGGATGAGCGGCAACTTCGTCAGGACGGCGTCCCAGCCGATGAAGTTGATCAGGTTCAACTTCTCGGACAGGGCCAGACCGTGGTCGATGAGGAAGTATCTGGCGATCACCAGGAACCCGCACGCGACCGTGCCGCCGATGAGCCCGGCGACGGCGGCCTCCATGATGAACGGCGCCTGGATGTAGAAGCCCGAGGCACCGACCAGGCGCATGATCCCGGTCTCGCGCCGCCGACTGAACGCCGAGACACGCACCGTGTTGACGATCAGCATCAGCGCGACCACCAGCATCAGCGCCATCACCGCCCGCGCCGCCCAGTTCATGCCGTTGAGCAACCCGAAGAGGTTGTCGAGGATCCCCTTCTGGTCCTGCACCGACTGCACCCCGTCCCGCCCGTCGAAGGCGGTCGCGATGACCTGGTACTTCTCCGGGTCCTTGAGCTTGATGCGGTACGACTCCTGCATCTGGTCCGGCGTGAGGGAGCTGGCCAGGGGGGAGTCGCCGAACTGCTCCTTGTAGTGCTTGTAGGCCGCGTCCTGCGACTCGTACGTCACCTTCTGGACGACCGACATCTTGCCGAGGTCGGACTTGATCTCTGTCTTCTGCTCGTCGGTGACCGCGCCCTTGGCGCAGTTGGGGTCCGACTCGGCGTCGCTCTTGTTGCAGAGGAAGATCGAGACGTTGACCTTGTCGTACCAGTAGCCCTTCATCGTGCTGACCTGGTCGCTCATCAGGAGCGACCCGCCGAACAGGGCGAGTGACAAGGCGACGGAGACGATGACCGCGAAGGTCATCGTCAGGTTGCGGCGGAGACCGACACCGATCTCCGACAGAACGAACTGGGCGCGCATGGCGGCTTCTTCAGGCCTTTCCGTGAACGTCTGCGGGGCGGGCGGTCAGTGCTGGTAGCCGTAGACGCCGCGTGCCTGGTCGCGGACGAGACGGCCCTTCTCCAGCTCGATGACGCGCTTGCGCATCTGGTCCACGATGTTCTGGTCGTGCGTGGCCATCAGCACGGTCGTGCCCGTCCGGTTGATCCGGTCGAGCAGCTTCATGATGCCGACGGAGGTCTGCGGGTCGAGGTTGCCGGTGGGCTCGTCCGCGATCAGCAGCTTGGGCCGGTTGACGAACGCACGCGCGATGGCGACACGCTGCTGCTCACCACCGGACAGCTCACCGGGCATCCGGTCCTCCTTGCCGCCGAGCCCGACGAGGTCGAGCACCTGCGGCACGGACTTGCGGATCTCGCCCTTCGACTTGCCGATGACCTCCTGCGCGAAGGCCACGTTCTCGGCCACCGTCTTGTTGGGCAGGAGGCGGAAGTCCTGGAACACCGTCCCCAGCTGGCGACGCATCTGCGGCACCTTCCAGTTGGACAGGCGCGCGAGGTCCTTGCCCAGGACGTGCACCTGACCGTGGCTGGAGCGCTCCTCGCGGAGCACCAGCCGCAGGAAGGTGGACTTTCCGGAGCCGGAGGACCCCACGAGGAACACGAACTCGCCCTTCTCCACTTCCAGGGAGACATCCCTGAGTGCGGGGCGGGTCTGCTTGGGGTAGACCTTGGATACGTTGTCGAATCGGATCACGGATGCACCACGGGTCGCCGGGGGTAGATGAGCGTGACCCTACGCGAATCGGGTAGGGAACCGCAGTCACCGGTCAGGGTTACGTGAGAGATGTGCGTTTTGTGCACGCCCCGACTCCTTGAGACCCCGCGCTGAATTCCAGGGAACCTGGCACAGTGGAGGGGGAACGTTCGCGTTCCTGTATGCGTTGTGTACATGGAACCGGTGCAAGGAGGGCGAGCGCATGACGTACGACCGGCTGGTGTGCGCTAACTGCGCGGCGCCTGTGAGCGAGGGCCGGTGCCCCGTGTGCCGCGCGAACCGCGAGCGGCTGCAGCAGGACAACCTTTTCGCGGGCCTGAACCCCATGGCACTGATCGCGCTGCTCGCGGTCCTGATCGCAGCGGTCGCACTGCTGGCGCACCAGACCGCGTAGCGCATCCGGCGCGAGACGTAACACACTCGGCGAGAACGCGCCTGTCGAAGGCGCCCGGAAAGCGACGGACGACGCACGAAGGGCCCGGAGCGTCCCCCGCTCCGAGCCCTTCACCGTACGGCTTGCGTACGGTCCGCGATCAGTCGGCTACCTGGTGTCAGGCGGCCGCGCCGCCCCGGCCGTCCATGAGGCGCGGCAGGATGCGGAAGCCGATGCCACCGGCGATCATGGTGGCGGCACCGATCACCAGGAAGCCGGTCTGCGCGGCACCGGTCTCGGCGAGCTCCGCGCCGCCGCCCTGGGCCTGCGCCGAGGTGCCCGCCGGGGTGGTGGTGTCCGAGCCGGTGTCGGTGAGGGCCGAGGAGCCCTCCTCCTGCGCGGAGGCACCGGAACCGCCGTCGGGGTCGGTCTGATTGCCACCGCCGGCACCGTTGCCGTTGCCGTGGCCATTCCCGTTGCCGTTGCCACCGTTCCCGGTGCCGTTCCCGGTGCCCGGGTCGGTCGGGTCCTCGGTGGGCTCGGTGGGCTCACCCGTGGGCTCGGTCGGGTCGGTGGGGTCGAGCGTCGGAGGCACGTCCGTGGGGACGTCCGTGGGCACGTCCGTCGGGATGTCCGTCGGAATGTCCGTAGGGATGTCCGTCGGAACGGGCGGCGTGGGATCGTCGCCGAGGCCCGTGTCGACGTTCACGCCGACACCGCTCGAGTCCACGTTCACGCCGATCTCCAGCGCGGACGCCGCACCGGCGGCGGTCAGCGAGGCACCGGCCGCGATCACGGCACCGGCGGCTATGCGCGCGATCCGGATCCGCGTCTTCTTCGTCATATGGTTGCTACCCCCAGTAGCTCTTCGTCAGTGAGGCGGCGCTCAGGGCCGTGATCGACGGGGGCGGTAGCTGCAACTCAGATCCCCCGGTTCACATGCGCCCCAGAGATACGCATGCCGAGCCTCACCTTTTCCATTTTTCAAAGCAACGTCAAGGCCGTTGCGTGCGCAATGTCCAACTAAAGGATTTTTGCCGGAGATTGAAGCCTGTGAGTGTGATGTAAAACCCAGACATCAGCCATTCAATGGGGCAGAGAAAAGGCAACTGCCGCCGGTTGGGCGGCAGTTGCCTTGTCGACAAAGCGCTGTGCGCGGTGGGAGTTACTTCTCCTGCTGCTTGCGCCAGCGAATCCCGGCCTCCAGGAACCCGTCGATCTCGCCGTTGAACACGGACTCCGGGTTTCCGACTTCGAACTCGGTGCGCAGGTCCTTGACCATCTGGTACGGGTGCAGGACGTACGAACGCATCTGGTTGCCCCAGGAGTTGCCGCCGTCACCCTTGAGGGCGTTCATCTTCTCCTGCTCCTCCTGGCGGCGGCGCTCGAGGAGCTTGGCCTGGAGGACGTTCATCGCGGTCGCCTTGTTCTGGATCTGCGACCGCTCGTTCTGGCAGGAGACGACGATGCCGGTGGGGAGGTGGGTCAGGCGCACCGCGGAGTCGGTGGTGTTGACGCCCTGGCCGCCGGGTCCGGAGGAGCGGTAGACGTCCACCCGCAACTCGGACTCGTCGATCTCGATGTGGTCGGTCTGCTCGACCACCGGGAGGATCTCCACGCCGGCGAAGGAGGTCTGGCGCCGACCCTGGTTGTCGAACGGCGAGATGCGCACCAGCCGGTGCGTGCCCTGCTCGACGGAGAGCGTCCCGTACGCGTAGGGGATCTGCACGGCGAAGGTGGTCGACTTGATGCCGGCCTCTTCCGCGTACGAGGTCTCGTAGATCTCGGTCTTGTAGCCGTGCTGTTCCGCCCAGCGCAGGTACATCCGCTGGAGCTTCTCGGCGAAGTCGGCGGCGTCGACACCGCCCGCCTCGGCGCGGATGTTGACCAGCGCCTCGCGGGAGTCGTACTCGCCGGACAGCAGCGTCCGCACTTCCATCTCGTCCAGCGCCTTCTTGACGGCGGTGAGCTCGGACTCGGCCTCGGCGCGGGTGTCCGGGTCGTCCTCCTCCTCCGCCATCTCGAACAGCACGGCGAGATCGTCGATCCGCCCGCGCAGCGCCTCCGCCTTCCTGACCTCGGCCTGGAGGTGGGAGAGCTTGCTGGTGATCTTCTGCGCCTCGTCCGGGTTGTCCCACAGGGACGGCGCGGCCGCCTGCTCCTCGAGCACGGCGATGTCTGCCCTCAGCTTCTCGAGGTCCAGAACGGCCTCGATCGACTCCATGGTCGAGGAGAGGGACTTGAGCTCTTCGGATACATCGACGACTGCCACGCCACCAGCGTAACGGCTCCGCCAAGCGGGGAAGGCAGGTGTCCTTCCCCGGACCCGGACCTCCCTAGGGCCGCGCCCCCGGCTAGACCCCGGTGGTCACGGGGACGCCGGGGCCGAGTTCTTCGTGTCCTGGGGGCTCGCCCCCGCGTCATCACCCGAGGTCGCCGCCCACGTGCCGACACCGGCCGCGACCAGGACCAGCGCGGCGAGACCCAGCACCACACGCCGGCGCCGGGTGGCCGCCCGGTGCCGTGCGGAACCCGGTCGCGGCGCACCCGCGGCCCGTGGTGCCCGGGCGGTCCCGCGCGCGCCTCCGGCCAGCTCGTCGGGCGCCGGCACTCTCATCGACGTATGGGTGTCCCGGTTGGAGTCGGCCGGCCGCGCGCCCGGCACCAGGGGCACCGCCCCGCGCCGTACCCGCGCGGAGGACTCGGGCTCCCGTGGCGGATCCTCCCGCTCGTCCTCCTCCGCCTCGGTGTCGGGCTCGTCCACGTCCAGCGGCGGCATCCCCACCAGCATCGGCAGCAGCTCCCGCAGCCGCGCCCCGAGCTCCGAGGCCCGCAGCCGGGAGGCCGGCGCCTTCGCCAGGCACTGCACGACCAGCTGCCAGAGCTCGTCCGGGATGCCGGGGAGCGGGACGACCGTCTCCGTGACGTGCCGGCGCAGCACCGCGCCCGGGTGTCCCCCGCCGAACGGTGTGAAGCCCGCCAGCAGCTCGTACAGGACGGTCGCGAGGGCGTAGATGTCGACCGAGGCCCGCGGCGGCAGGCCCTCGACGATCTCCGGTGCCAGATAGTCCGGCGTGCCGATGATCTTCGTGGCGCGGGTCCGGCGCGGTGAGTCGATCAGTTTGGCCACGCCGAAGTCGGTCAGCAGCGCCGGATGGGAGCCGCCGGGGCCGAGCGGGCCCCGCATGTCCAGCAGGACGTTCTCCGGCTTGACGTCGCGGTGCACGACCCCGGCCGCGTGGGCCGCCGCCAGTCCGTCGGCGACGTCCGCCACGATGGCGACCGCCGCCTCGGGCGCCAGCCGCTTCTCCCGGTCGAGCCGGGTGCGCAGGTCCGTGCCCCGGACCAGGTCCATGACCAGCGCGAGGTCGTTGCCGTCGACCACCAGGTCCCGTACCGAGACCACGTTCGGGTGCTCCAGGCCGAGCAGCGCCGTGCGCTCCTGGACGAACCGTCCGACGAGTTCCTGGTCGGACGCGAGGTCCTCGCGCAGCAGCTTGATGGCGACGGGCCCGTCGGGTCCCTCGCCCAGCCACACCGTGCCGGCGCTGCCCCGCCCCAGGATCTGGTGGGCGGAGTACCGGCTGCCGATCTTCCGTGCCAAGGCTGCTCCTACAGACGCGTGTTGCCGATAAAACTACGCGCCGGAAGAGCCAACCTTCACCGCGGAGACGGAAATCACCCGCCAGGTGTCGACAAATCCCCAAGTTCGCCGCTCCCTGGCCCAGGGAGCGGCCACGGAGGGCCTAGGGGGTGTCCGCAAAGTCCCGCCTGCCCCGCGACGCCCGGCACGCACTCTCGCCGCACCGGGCGAACACCCGAGTACGACCAGTACGCGGGCGTCCACCCGGCACGCCGAGAGCACGCACCGGACGCCGCAGGGCCCGCCCTTCGGGCGGACGACGCGACTTTGCGGACACCCCCTAGTTGGAGGAGCCCCCGCCCAGGTCCCCGATGAATCCGGTCACCTTGTTGAACCAGTCGCTGAGCTGGTCCCAGTAGCCCTTGCCGGTCCCGAGCCAGTCCTGGAGCGGGCTGAACTCCCAGACCAGCCAGCTGGCGACGAACAGGATGAGGATCGTGAACAGGCAGCCCTTCAGGCAGCCCAGGCCGGGGATCTTCATGGGGTTGGCGCCGCGCTGCCGGGGCTCGCGCGGGGCCCGCCGCGGCTCCTGCCGCTCCGGCGGCGCCGCGTACCGCTGGGGCTGCGGCTGCTGCCGGGGCTGCTGCGGCGGAGCGTACTGCTGGGGCTGGTGCTGCTGCGGATGGCCGTAACCGGCCTGCTGCGGCTGCCCGTAGCCGGCCTGCGGGGGCCGCTGCTGGGGTTGTTGCTGCTGGGGCCGCTGCTGCGGGCGGGCGACCTGCCGCTGGGGGCGGCGGCGCAGCGGGTCCTCGTTCGGGTCGAGGTACTGGACCTGCGTCTGTTCGTTGCGGTCGCGGGCGGCGCGCAGCTGGTTCTGCCAGGGGTGCGGGTCCTCGGGGCCACCGGGCTGCTGCCCCGGCTGTCCAGGCGGCACCGGCGGCATCACGGCGGTCGGGTCGGCCGCGCCCCGGTTCGGGAGGACGGCGGTGGGGTCGGCGGCGCCCACCGGGTTGCCCTGGCCGGAGGTGTGCGGCAGCACGCTGGTCGCGCCGTTCGGGTCGTACCCGGCCGCGCCGTGCGGCAGCGCCTGCGTCGGGTCGGCGGCGCCGGGCACGTCCGGGACGGCCGCCGGCGCGGGGTCGGGTGCCAGCAGCGCGCCGACCCCCTCCGCCGCGGCGATCTGCGCCGAGTTCGCGTGCACGCCGATGCCCTCGGCGACGGCGCGCAGACCACGGGCGAGGTTCTCGGCGCTGGGCCGTTCCTCCGGGTTCTTGCGCAGACAGCGCTCGATGACCGTCCACAACGGGTCGGGGACCGTGGAGGGGCGGCGCGGTTCGGCGCTCAGGTGCTGGTGCAGGACCTCCAGGGCCGAGCCCCCGGAGAACGGCGGGCGGCCGGTGACCAGCTCGTACAGGAGGATGCCGGCGCCGTAGATGTCGACGGCGGAGGTCTGCGGGCGGCCCTCGGCGGACTCCGGCGCGACGTACGCGGGCGTGCCGACGAACTCGTGGGTGCGGGTCAGGCCGGGCGAGTCGGCGAGGCGCGCGATGCCGAAGTCGGTCAGCATCGGGTGCATCTGGTCGCCGAACTGCTGGAGCAGGACGTTGGCCGGTTTCAGGTCCCGGTGGACGACGCCGTCGGCGTGGCTGGCGGCGAGCGCGTCGGCGATCTGGGCCGTCAGCAGCGAGGCGCCGACGGGGCTGAAGGGGCCGTTCTCGCGCAGATAGCGGTGCAGGTCGGGGCCGTCGACGAGGTCCATGACCAGGGCGAGCAGATCGCCCTCGACGACCAGGTCGCGCACCCGCACGATGTTCGGGTGGGTCAGGCGCAACAGGACGGAGCGCTCCCGTAGGAACCGCATCACGATGTCGGGGTCGCTCGCGAGCTCCTCCTTGAGGACCTTGATCGCGACGGTCTCCCCCGGCCGGCCCTGCACGGCAGCCTCATTGCCCGCCGTCTCGCGCTGGCGGGCCCGCCAGACGGTCCCCGTGGCACCGCGTCCCAGCGGCTCCTCGAGGAAGTACTTGCTGCCTACCGGCCGCACGTCATGTGCTCCCTGCTGCTTGCCTGTGTCCCGAGCTGCTTGCCTGTGTCCGACCTACTGTAGTGCCGCCGCGCTCGACGGCAGGTTGCCGTCTTTCTGTCCGTCTTACGTACCGCTCGCCTTGCGTGTTCGAAGGAAAGACGCTCGGCTCGGTCGGCTGGTTGCCGAACCCGGACGTGACCGATCTCAAGCGGTCAGGTCCGGGACAACGGTCAGGCACTTTTACGGGCAGAGCCGACCAATCAAGATCATTTGCTGCTGGGAGGCGGGCGCGTTGTCAGTGGCAGGTGCGAGGATGCCTTCAGTACTGGCCGACGTGCTCGTGGTGGTGGGAGAAGTCCGCGGTGGGGGACCGTGAGCGGCTTCGTCCCCGTTGTCCGCGGGCGCCTGTGCGGAAGGGACCGCTGACGGCGATGCAGATCCGGCTGACCGTCATAGACCCGCTGGGCCCGCCCGACCAGGCGCGGGGCCGCGCCACGAGCTGCGACGTGCTGGTCACGGCTCCCGCCGGCACCGCCCTCGCCGCGGTGGCCTCGGCGCTCGCCTCGGCGGTCTGCGCGGACGGGGCCGTCCCGCGCGCGGGCGACGAGCGGGGCTCGGGCCCGACCGTGCTGTACGCGGGCGCGGAGCGGCTCGACGCCCAGCGCTGCACCCTGGGCGAGCCCCCGCTGATCGACGGCGCCGTGCTGTTCCTCGGCACCCCCGGCGAACCGGAGGCCCATCCCGAGCTGGACGACGCCCCGACCCAGCTCCATGTGATCGCCGGCCCCGACGCGGGCGGGGTCCACCTGCTGCACGGCGGCCAGATCCGCATCGGCCGCTCCGCCGACGCCGACGTCCCGCTCGACGACCCGGACGTCTCCCGGCTGCACTGCGCGGTGACGGTCGCCACCGACGGCCGCGTCTCGGTCGCCGACCTCACCTCCACCAACGGCACCACGCTGGACGGCACGCGCGTGAGCACCCGCCCGGTCCGGTTCGCCCCGGGCGCGCTGCTGCGGCTCGGCGAGTCGGCGCTGCGGCTGACTCCGGCCGGCGGGCCGGGGGCCCGGGTGCGGACGGCTCCGGACGGCGAGGGCCATGTGCGCGTGCCGGTCGGCGGCGCTCCGGAGGACCGGCCCCCCGCGACCGACGGCAGCCCCACCGGTACCGCCGGTCCCGCGGGCAGTGCCCATCACGCCTACGGCTCGGCGGGCTGGGGCGCCCCGGCCGGCGTCCCGGGCGGGCAGGGGCACCGGTCGGGCGAACCTCCCGTGGTGCCCGGCCAGGGAACAGCCCCGCTGATCGAGTCGCAGGGCGCCCAGCGCTACGACCGGCCGAGGACCGTCCCTCGCCAGGGGCCCGTCGCGGGCCCCGAGGCCGGCGGTTTCGGGACGGGAACTCGTGGTGGCCAGGAGGCGCACGGGAGCGGGACCGGGGCGGGCACCCGCGGCGACTCGTCCGGCGCCGTCCCCGCCTCGCCCTCCGCGGAGACCCACCAAGGCGCCGGAGCAACGCACGGCGGCCGGTTCGGGGCGCTCGGGCGGGATGGCGCCCTCGACGACGACGCGGGTACGAGCACGGCTGCGGCAGGTGACCGCGGCTCCGCCGCCGAACCCCTCGCCGGAGCCGACGGCACGGGCAGCGGCCGCCGCAAGGGAACGCCGCTCCGGGGCACCGACGTACCGCAGGGCCTGCGCAAACGCGGCGGCCTCTCGGCGTGGGCGCGCCGGCTGACCGGCGGACGCGGCGAACCAGACCCTGCCGTACACGACCCCTACGAAGACGCCGAACCCGCCGAACCCGCCGAGGCCACCGTCCCCGCCGCGGCCAGGACGTTCCCGGCCCCGCTCTCCCAGGCCCCCGAGACCTGGCCGGACCCGGCGTCCCTGCTGCTGACCGCGCTGGGCCCGGGACCGCGTCTGTGGGAGCGGGGGCCGGGCCACCCGGAGTCGCTCACGGTCCGGCTGGGCACCGCCGACCGAGCGGCGCCCGACGGCTCCGGGCTGCTGCCCGCGGTGCCGGTGACCGCCGATCTGCGCGAGGTCGGCGCGCTGGGGCTGGCGGGCCCGCGCACGCGGCTCGCCGGGCTGGCCCGCGCGGTCATCGCCCAGCTCGCCGCGCTGCACTCGCCCGACACCCTGGAGATCGTCCTGATCAGCACGGACCGCTCCCGCCCCGTCGAGGAGCGGTCCGCCGAGTGGTCCTGGTTGGGCTGGCTCCCGCATGTGCGCCCGGGGCACGGCCAGGACTGCCGCCTCCTTCTCGCCTACGACCGCGAACAGGCCGCGGCCCGCACCGACGAGCTCCTGCGCCGACTGGAGGACCACCTCGCGGAGGCCGAACCGGGCATCCGTGCGGCACACCCGGACAGCGCGGCCGGTTCCGGCCCGGCGGGCGGCGCCGCGGCGGGCAGGCGTCCGTCCTGGGCCAGGGACGACGAGACGGACCGGGATGCGACCGGCTTCCCGGGCCCGTACACCGTGGTCGTCGTGGACGGCGACACCGGTGGCGCGACCGTGCGGGAGGCGGTGGCGCGGCTGGCGCTGGAGGGGCCCCGGGCCGGTATCCACGTGGTGTGCCTCGCCGAGACGGCTCCCGCGTCGCCCGCGTCCCCGGTGACGGAGACGTACGAGTCGGCCTGCGCGGCGGCCCCCGCTTTCCGGGACTGCGGTGCCGTAGCCCTGCTCAGCGGGGACGTGGCGACGGCCCTGCGGCTGATGCGCGTGGCCCGCACCTCGACGGAGTCCGCCGCGGGCAGGGACACCTCCCGGGCGGTGGCCCCGTCGGACACTCCCGTCGATCGCATGGACCACGGCCACACCGGGCCGGGCTCGGCAGGCCCCGGCTCGACGAGTCACGGCCCCGTGGGCCACGGCACCGTCGCCGCCGTGGACGCCGTCTCCCCCGCGTGGGCCGAGCGGTTCGCGCGGGCCCTGGCGCCGCTGCGGGCCGAGGGCGCCGCCGGTGACCGGCACCCCCGGGTGTCGGCCCCGCTGCCCCAGTCGGCCCGGCTGCTGGACGAGTTGGGGCTGGCCCGGGCCACCCCGGCGTCCCTGATGGCGCGGTGGGCGGACGCCGCCGACGACAAGGAGTCGCTCGGCGGACGGGCCTGGGCGGTGCTCGGTGCCGGACCACGCGGCCCGGTCTGCGCGGACCTCGCGGCCGAGGGGCCGCACCTGCTGATCGAGGGACCGCCGGGCAGCGGACGTACGGAGCTGCTGCGGGCGGTGGTCGCCTCCCTTGCCGCCGCCGAGCGTCCCGACCGGCTGAGCGTGGTCCTGCTGGACGGCCGGGACAGTGTGGGCACGGACGGCGGCGGTCACGGCGAGGGCCTGCGGGTCTGTACGGACGTACCGCATGTCACCACCCATCTCACCGCCAACGACCCCGTGCGCATGCGGGAGTTCGCCCAGTCCCTGAGCGCCGAGCTGAAGCGGCGCGCGGAGCTGCTCGGGCGGTCCGAGTTCGCGGAGTGGCACACCGGCCGTGAGGTGTCGGGCCGTCTGGTCAGCCAGCGCACCCCGACGGCACGCGGCGCGTCCGGCGCCGGGACGAGCACCAGGGCCGGCACCGGGACGGCCGCCAGGGCGGGATCCGGGGCGGGCTTCGAGACCTCCTCCGGCGATCTCGACGGCGACCTGGACGGTCCGCCCAGTTCGACCCTTCGGCTGCGCCCGGCCGCGGCCCGTAACCGGCCGGAGCCGGCCCCGCCGTTGCCCCGGCTCGTGGTCGTCGTCGACGACCTGGACCTGCTGGTCTCCCCCGCCCTGGGCTCCCCGGGCCGGCCCGCGGCCGGGTCGGTGATGCGCGCGCTGGAGGCCGTGGCCCGGGAGGGCGAGAGGCTCGGCGTGCACCTGGTGGCCGCGGCCGGAGTCGGCGGCCGTACGGCCCAGTCGGAGTCTGCCTCCAGGGCCACCCTGCGGATCACTCTCGACGCCCCGGCCCCCGGCCCGGACGAACCGGCACCCGGGCGTGGCCGCCTGGCCCTGCCGGACGGGCGGGTGACCCCCTTCCAGGCCGGCCGTGTCACCGGCCGCATCCCCCGCACGGCGACCCTGCGCCCCACGGTCGTCCCCCTGGAGTGGGCCCGCATGGGAGACCCCCCGGCCCGCCGCCCCGTACGCGAACTGGGCAACGGCCCGACGGACCTCGCGCTGCTGGCCAGCGCACTGGAGCGAGCGGCACGCGAGGTGTCGGCGACCGCGGTGCCGTCGCTGCTGTAGAGCCGAAGCGCCGCCCCGCCCGCGGCCGCCTAAGTGCCGTCGCTCCGGTGCGGGCTGACCTGACGTCACTCCTGGAGCGGCCGAAGTGCCGTCACCCTGCCGTCGGCTGAAGCCCCGTCACTCCCGTGGTATCGGACGTATCGAGGCGCCGTGGTACCGACGTGCCGCGTTCACCTTCAGCGCGTCCGCCGCCCGAAGGCGAGGTCGTTCAGGCCGACTTGGGGATCTGGAAGCGGGGAGTCCGGCTAGGGGGTGTCCGCAAAGTCGCGTCGTCCGCCCGAAGGGCGGGCCCTGCGGCGTCCGGTGCGTGCTCTCGGCGTGCCGGGCGGACGCCCGCGTACTGGTCGTACTCGGGTGTTCGCCCGGTGCGGCGAGAGTGCGTGCCGGGCGTCGCAGGGCAGGCGGGACTTTGCGGACGCCCCCTAGGGCCGGCCCGCCGCACCCACCCCTGGTCACGACGGCATCACGATCCCCCGCTTGACAGCGGACGCGCTCTTGCCGACCCCACTGCACGGGCGTAGACCAGATCGCACGGGACAGCGCTCGCACGTTCAACGAGGCACGAAGAACGGGGCATTGATGCACTGCACGAGCAGCAAGCACCGGACACCCAGGGCCGCCAAGACCGCCGCCGCGCTCCTCGCGGGAGCCCTCGCCCTGGCGCTCACCGGCTGCGGCGGCGACGACGAGAAGGACGACGGAGGACCGAGCGGCGGCGCCACCGGGGGCGGCAGCTCCCTCCAGCTCCCCAAGCTCGACGGCCAGACCCTGGAGGTCGCCGCCGTGTGGACCGGGGCCGAGCAGGAAAACTTCATGAAAGTCCTGGACGAGTTCAAGAAACGCACCGGCGCCAAGGTCGACTTCGTCCCGACCGGCAACAACACCTCCACCTTCCTCGGCACCAAGATCCAGGGCGGTCAGCCGCCGGACGTGGCGTTCCTGCCGCAGGTCGGCGTGCTGCACCAGTTCGCGCAGAAGGGCTGGCTCAAACCGCTCGGCGCCGAGGCACAGGCCCAGTCCAACAAGAACTTGTCCAAGGGCTGGCGGGACCTCGGGGCCTACCAGGGCAAGCAGTACGGCATCTACGCCAAGGCCGCCAACAAGTCTCTGATCTGGTACAACACGGCGTCCTTCGAGGCCGCGGGGATCACGGATCCGCCGAAGACGTGGAAGGACTTCGTGTCCACCGCGCAGACGCTGTCCGACGCCGGCTCCCCGGCCGTCTCGATCGGCGGCGCGGACGGCTGGACGCTGACGGACTGGTTCGAGAACGTCTACCTCTCGCAGGCCGGCCCCGAGAAGTACGACCAGCTGGCCAAGCACGAGATCAAGTGGACGGATCCGTCCGTCAAGCAGGCGCTCACCACGCTCGCCGAGCTGTGGGGCAAGGACGAGCTGATCGCGCGCGGCCGCAAGGGCGCGCTCGGGACGGAGTTCCCGAAGTCGGTCGTCCAGACCTTCTCCGGTGACACTCCGGCCGCGATGGTCTTCGAGGGCGACTTCGTCGCCGCGAACATCAACGCCGACACCAAGGCGAAGATCGGCACGGACGCCAAGGTCTTCCCGTTCCCGGCGGTCGGCGCCGAATCCCCGGTGGTCAGCGGCGGCGACGTGGCCGTGGCCCTGAAGGACGGCAAGGGCGCCCAGGCGCTGCTGACGTTCCTGGGCTCGACGGACGCGGCCGAGATCTGGGCGGCGCAGGGCGGCATCCTCTCCCCGAACAAGGAGATGGACCCGAGCACGTACAAGGACGACGTGACCCGGAGCATCGCCAAGGCGCTGATCGACGCGGGTGACAACTTCCGGTTCGACATGTCCGACCAGGCCCCGGCGGCGTTCGGCGGCACCCAGGGCATCGGCGAGTGGAAGGACCTGCAGGACTTCCTGCGGAACCCGAGCGACGTGGCCGGTGCCCAACGGAAGCTGGAGGCCGACGCGGCCAAGGCCTACCAGAACGGCTGACGGATCCCATGTCGTCCGCCGTGGCGAAGTCGTCCGAGGGCGCCGGCGCACTGCCGACGCCCTCCGGCACACCGCGCAAGAGCGTGACGGGGACCCGGTGGCGGATGGCGGTGCTGTTCCTGCTGCCCGCGCTGGTCCTCCTCGGCGCGCTCGTGGTCTACCCGATCGGGTACTCGATCTGGCGCAGCCTCTACGACGCCGACGGTTCCGGGTTCGTCGGCCTGGACAACTACGTCGACATCTTCACCGACGACTCGACGCTCACCGCGGTCCGCAACACCGCGATCTGGGTCGCGGTCGCCCCGGCCGTGGCCACCGCGCTGGGCCTGATCTTCGCGGTGCTGACCGAACGGGTGCGCTGGGGAACGGCGTTCAAGCTGGTCGTCTTCATGCCGATGGCGATCTCCATGCTGGCCGCGGGCATCATCTTCCGGCTGGTGTACGAGCAGGACCCGAGCCAGGGCGCGGCGAACGCGGTCGCCAAGTCGATCCACGACACGTTCGTCTCGTCGTCGGTGTATCCGAAGGCCCGGCCGAACGCCGCCGCCGGTGATCTCAAGCCGTCCGGTGGCGGTTCGTTCACCACGACCGGAACCGTGAAGGCGGGCACGCCCGCGCTGCTGCCCCTGGTGGGCATCGCGCCGAACAAGCTGCCCGGCAGCCCCGAGAACGCGAAGGCGGCGAGCGGCTCCGGGGTCACCGGCACCGTCTGGCTGGACTTCAAGCTGGGCGGCGGCGGGACGAAGGGGCAGGTCGACGCGGGTGAGAAGGCGCTGAAGGGCGTCAAGGTGGAGGCCGTGAAGGACGGCAAGGTGGTCGCCTCCGCGAAGAGCGGCGCCGACGGCACCTTCAGCCTCCCGCAGGACGCCGACGGGGCCCGGCTGCGGCTGCCGGGCTCCAACTTCGCGGCGCCGTACAACGGCATCGACTGGCTGGGCCCGACGCTGGTCACCCCGGCCATCATCGGCAGCTATGTGTGGATGTGGGCGGGCTTCGCGATGGTGCTGATCGCCGCCGGTCTCGCCGGGGTGGACCGGAACCTGCTGGAAGCGGCCCGGGTGGACGGGGCCAACGAGTGGCAGGTGTTCAGGAGGATCACCGTGCCGATGCTCGCGCCGGTCCTGGTCGTCGTCCTGGTCACACTGATGATCAACGTGATGAAGGTCTTCGACCTGGTCTACATCATCGCGCCGCAGCCGAGTCAGGACGACGCCAACGTGCTGGCGTTGCAGCTGTTCCTGTCGTCGTTCGGCGGGGGCGGCAACTACGGCGTGGGCAGTGCGATCGGTGTGATCCTGCTGCTGCTCGTCCTTCCGATGATGTACGTGAACATCCGCCGGCTGCGGAAGGAGCATCAGCGGTGACTGTTGACACGACCGTACGCGCGAAGCGTTCCCTCGCCGCCCGGGCGGCGGGCGGTGCGGCGGGCGGGGTGATGCGGGTCGTCCTGGTGCTCGTCGCCGTGTTCTGGCTGGTGCCGACGTTCGGCCTGCTGGTGTCGTCGTTCCGGGAGCCGACCGACATCGCCTCCTCGGGCTGGTGGAAGGTATTCACCGCTCCGGGGCAGTTGACCGCCAAGAGCTATCAGACGCTCCTGGAGAACGACGCGATCACCAGTTCGCTGCTGAACACCATCTGGATCACGGTGCCGGCGACGCTGCTGGTGGTGCTGATCGGCGCGATGGGCGGATACGCCTTCGCGTGGATGGACTTCAAGGGCCGCGACTGGTGGTTCCTGGTGGTCGTGGCGCTGCTCGTGGTGCCCGTGCAGGTGGCGCTGATCCCGCTGTCGGACCTGTTCGGCAAGATCGGGATCTTCGGCGACATCATCGGTGTGGTGCTCTTCCACGTCGGCTTCGGACTGCCGTTCGCGATCTTCCTGTTGCGCAACTTCTTCGCGGAGATCCCCCGGGAACTCCTGGAGGCGGCGCGGCTGGACGGGGCGGGCGAGGTCCGGCTGTTCGCCACGGTGGTGCTGCCGCTGGCGGCTCCCGCGCTGGCGTCCCTGGGGATCTTCCAGTTCCTGTGGGTGTGGAACGACATGCTGGTGGCGCTGGTGTTCTCCAACTCGGAGTCGCAGCCGCTGACGGTCGCGCTGCAGCAGCAGGTACGGCAGTTCGGCAGCAACATCGATGTCCTGGCGCCCGGTGCGTTCATCTCCATGGTGATCCCGCTGGCCGTTTTCTTCGCGTTCCAGCGGCAGTTCGTGTCCGGTGTGATGGCGGGCGCGGTCAAGTAGCCCGTACGAGGGGTGAATTGAGCCAAGGGCGGGCCGTCACCGGCCCGCCCTGTCACATTCGCCGACAATCCCCCGTATGCCACACATGCCGTAACCAATTCACTCCATTGGCCGTTCCCGGGCAAAACGCCCGCGCCCGTGTCGACCCATGGATGTGCCGTGCCCAGGTTCAGTGTCATCGTCCCCGCCTACAAGGTTCAGGCGTACCTGCACGACTGTCTGGAATCGGTGCTGACCCAGTCGTATCCGGATCTGGAGCTGATCGCGGTCGACGACCGTTCACCGGACGAGGGCGGCGCGATCATCGACGAGTTCGCGGCCCGCGATCCGCGCGTGCGGCCGGTGCACCTGCCGGAGAACCAGGGCCTGGGCGGTGCCCGCAACGCGGGGATGCGCGCGGCGAGCGGCGACTACCTGCTCTTCCTGGACGGCGACGACACCCTGACCCCGGACACCCTGCGGGCGATCGCCGACCGGCTGAAAGAGACGGGCGAGCCGGACGTCCTGGTGTACGACCACGCGCGCACCCACTGGGACGGCCGCACCGTCCGCGACCCGGCCGCCGCCCAGCTCACCGAACGGGGCACGGCCCCGTTCCGCCTGGGGGACCGACCGGGGCTGCTGCACCTGCGGACGGTGGCCTGGAACAAGTCGTACCGCCGGGAGTTCGTCGAGCGGGCGGGCTTCGCCTTCCCGCCCGGCTCCTACGAGGACACCCCGTGGACGTACCCGGTCCTGATGACGGCCGGGACGATCGCGACCCTGGACCGGGTGTGCGTGCACCACCGGCAGCGCCGCCAGGGCAGCGGCCCCGGCACCACCGGCCGCCGGCACTTCGACATCTTCGAGCAGTACGACCGGGTCTTCGCGTATGTCGCGGTC
Organism: Streptomyces sp. NPDC005263; assembly: GCF_042872365.1. Taxonomy (NCBI): domain Bacteria; kingdom Bacillati; phylum Actinomycetota; class Actinomycetes; order Kitasatosporales; family Streptomycetaceae; genus Streptomyces; species Streptomyces sp. NPDC005263. Next base: position 26,214 of record NZ_JBIAKJ010000018.1, read on the forward strand.
CACCCCGAACTGGCGTCCTGGCGGCCGGTGTTGTTCCGCCGCATGATCGATCACCTGGCGACGGTGTCCGCCCTTCGCGACCGGCTGCCGCGCGCGTACCGCGCCGAGTTCCGGCGCTCCGCGCGCGCCCACTGCCGCCGTCACCGCGCCCCCGGCCACCCGGCGCCCGCGGGATCCCGCCTGCGGCACGCCCTCGTCCGCCTGGGTCTGCTCCGCGCGTTCCAGGCGCTGCGGCTGGCGTCGGTGGTGCGCCGCCGGAGCGTGAAGGCGGCCGCCCGCCTACTGAGGGGCCTGCGGCGGGTCGTCCTCCAGCTGCACTACCGCGTCCAGCTGCGCCTGCCCGTGCGCGCCGACCGCGCGGTGTTCTCCGTCCAGGGGGACCGCGGCCACGGCTGGGACCCGGGAGCCCTGGAGACCGCCTTCCGCACCTACGTCCCGCACATCGCCACCGCGTGGATCGCCCGGCCCGAGCACCACCACACCATCCCGACCGCGACCCGTCGGGTCACCCCGGACACCGCCGCCTACTGGACGGCCCTCGCCCGCTCCAAGTACCTGGTGAACGACGCCGACTTCGACCGGCGTCTGGTCAAACGCCCCGGTCAGGTCGTCGTCCAGACCCAGCAGGGGACCCCGTTCAAGCATCTGGGCCTCGACCTCCAGGAACGCCCGGCGGCGGCCCGTGACATGGACTTCGCCGAGCTGCTGCGAGGCGTCGACCAGTGGGACTACGTCCTGTCCGGCAACCGCCACTCCACGCTGACGTGGGAGCGCGTCCTCCCCGGCCGCTACACCACTCTCACCCACGGTCGCCCCCGCAACGACGTCCTGCTGCGGGCCACCTCGGCGGACGTGGCCCGGCTGCGCGAGTGCCTCGGCATCCCGAAGGGCACAGTCGCGATCCTGTACGCGCCCACCCATCGCGACTACCGGCGCACCCAGCGCCTGCCGCTGGACCTGGACCGCGTGCTGCGCCGCCTCGGCCCCCGCTTCACCGTCCTGGTCCGCGCCCACCCCACCTACGGGTGCCTGCCGTTCGAGGGCGCCGGGGCGTCGACCGGGATCTTCGACGTCACCGGCCATCCCAGCGTCGAGCAGCTCTGTCTCGCCTCGGACGTCCTGGTCACCGACTACTCGTCGCTCATGTTCGACTACGCCAACCTGGACCGCCCGATCGTGATCCACGCCCCGGACCAGGAGGCGTACGAGGCGGCGCGCGGCACCTATGTCGACCTGCGGTCCTTCCCGCCGGGCGCGATCGCGCACAGTGAGGAGGAGCTGGTCGACATCTTCGCCACCGGCCACTGGCGCGGCTCCCACTCCGCCCAGTTGCGTGCGGCGTTCCGCGAACGCTTCTGCCCGTGGGACGACGGATACGCCGCCGAACGGGTCGTACGGCGGCTGGTGCTCGGCGAGAGCGAGGCCGCGCTGCCGCCGGTCGTGCCGCTCGCCGAGCGCCGCCCCGTGCCGTCGGCCGCCGCGGCGTTCGCGCGGTCGGCGCTCACCACCGTGCCCCAGCACGCCGGTCCCGTCTCCTCCCTTGTCTGAACGTCGTCCGCACACCGGGGAGTTCCGATGCCCTCCAGCCCCTCACGGCCCACCCCGACGCGGCCGCCCACCTGGCGTCCGACGGGGCGGCCGGGCCGCGCGAACGGGACCTGTTGGCAGGTGGCCCGGGACCGATCCGGGTCCTGCCCAGCCCTTCGGCGACTTCGAGCGCGCAGCGAACGGGCTCACTCGATGCGGTGATGCCCGGCTAAGCCATTGACGCGAGCGGGAACATACGGGCAGTGCCTCAGCCGCCGCGTGCCCTCCGTCCGATGAGTGCCGGCTCTCCGGTCCGGCGGTCCGTGCGCGGCGCGAGCGCGCTGCGCGGCGGCCGGATCCGGCGTCCGACGCCCTATCAGGTCTTTGGCTTCCTGTTCTGGCTGGTGATGTCGCTGGCGTACTGGCGCGTGCCGCTGTGCTGTGACGCCGGCCAGCACGCGGCGGTCGTCGAACGCCTCAAGAGCCATCTGCTCCAGCCACGCCACCCCCTGGCGGACCTGCCGGGCGCGGGCAGCCCCTCCTACTCGCCGTACGCGGTGGCGCAGGGCGCGTTCGCGCGGCTGACGGGGCTGGGCGGCTGGGAGGTGGTGCGGCTCGCCGGGCCGCTGAACCTGCTGGTGCTGCTGACCGGCATCGGCCGCTTCGTGCGCGTGCTGACGCCCCGCCAGTGGGCGCCGGTGCTGGCGCTGGCCGCGATGACGCTGCTGTGGGGGACCGAACGGGCCTGGTGGAGCGGGTATCTCGGGCTGATGTCGATGACGGGGAACCTGGGGTATCCGTCGACGTTCGCGATCGGGCTGACGTTCTGGGCGTGGGGGCTGACGGGCCGGCGGGCACGGGGCGGGACACCGTCGCCGGAGGACGGCCGGCCGCAGGGCGCGGGGCGGGCGGTGCGGTACGTCGGGCCGAGCGGGCTGCCGTGGGCGGGCGGGTACGCGGTGCTCGGCGCGCTGTACGGGCTGATCCTGCTGACCCACCCGATCATGGCGCTCGCGGCGGTGCTGGGGGCGGTCGCGTTCGTGGCGGGGTGGCAGCGGGGGTGGTCCGCGGCCGTCGTCGGGCGCTGGGCGCTGGCGGTCACTACGGCCGTGCTGGTCGCGGCCTGCTGGCCGTACTTCGACGTGTTCGCGCCGGCCGCGGACGGCAGTGCCGACGCCACGCACCGGACGCTGTACCTGGGCCTCGGCGGGCACTTCTGGCTGGCGCTGCTGGGTGTGCCGGCGCTGTGGCTGCGGGCGCGGCGGAGTTCCGGGCGGGATCCGCTGGTGCTGCTGTTCGCGCTGGACTGTCTGGTCGTCGCGTACGGCTGGGTCAGCGGGCACTACACCTACGGCCAGATCCTGGGACTGACGCTGGTGCCGCCGCAGTTCGCGCTCGCGGTGGAGCTGGCGGCGCCCCGGCCGTGGGAAGGGTGGCGGCGGGTGCTGGGCGGCGCCGCGGCGGCGGGGGCGTGCGTGGGTTTCCTCGCCGTACAGGCGGGGGCGGTGGTGCCGCGGGCGCTGGATCCGGTCGGTTTCGCGCAGCCGCCGCGCTGGCCGACGTACGAGTGGGCGGCGCGGCACATCGGGCGCGGCGAGGTGGTGATCACCGACGGCTACCACGCCGTCCACACGATCGCGGGCTACGGCCCGAACCTCGCCGCGCCCGTCCGGCCGGACGCGGCGCTGGACGAACGGGAGCGGCTGCGGCGCCTCGCCGACGTCCGCGCCTACCTCGCCACGGCCTCGACCCGCGCCGAACGCTCCGCCGTCGTCCACCGCTATCACGTGCGCTGGCTGCTGCTGACGCGCTGGCACCGGGTACCGGAGGAGGCGGTGGTGGTGGCGTGGAGCGGACGGACGGGGGAGGTGCTGGCGCGGGTCGGGTGAGGGTCGTACGGGGTTGCCGAGTTACTCGACGACGAGGTCGACGTCGATGTTGCCCCGGGTGGCGTTGGAGTAGGGGCAGACCTGGTGGGCCTGCTCGACCAGCTTGCGGCCGGTCTCCTCGTCCACGGTGTCGGGCAGCTCGACGCGGAGGGTGACCTTGAGGCCGAAGCCCTCGCCCTGCTTGCCGATGCCCACCTCGGCGGTCACGGCGGCGTCGCTCACATCGACCTTGGCCTGTCGGCCGATCAGACCGAGCGCGCTGCCGAAGCAGGCGGCGTACCCGGCGGCGAACAGCTGCTCCGGGTTGGTGCCCTGCCCGTTGCCGCCCATCTCCACCGGTATCCCCAGCGCGAGGTCGATCTTGCCGTCGGAGGAGACGGCGCGGCCCTCACGGCCGTGCGTGGCGGTGGCGACCGCGGTGTAGAGCGCGTCCATGGATAACCATCCCTCTCAAGTCATGTCGCGGGCGGCCCGTTCAGGCCGCCTCACGACGTAAAGTAGAGCACACAATTAAGTTGTGCACAACTAAGTGGCCCGCAAGAGCTATCCTGGAGACATGACAGGCATGACCCCGACCCCGACCCCGCCCGCTGCCGCGGCGTCCGACGCCGCCGCCGCGGAGAACTGGCTGCGCCTGGACGCCCAGATCTGCTTCTCCCTGCACGCCGCCTCGCGCGCCTTCAACGGCGTCTACCGCGTGATCCTCAAGGACCTCGGGCTCACCTACCCGCAGTACCTGGTGATGCTGGTGCTGTGGGAGCAGGGCGAGCTGCCGGTCAAGAAGCTCGGCGAGCACCTGCGCCTCGACTCCGGCACACTGTCCCCCCTGCTCAAGCGGCTGGAGACGGCCGGACTCGTACGGCGGGAGCGCAGCGCCCGCGACGAACGGTCGGTGGAGGTACGGCTGACCGAGGAGGGCCTGGCGCTGCGCGAACGGGCGGTCCGCGTTCCGCCCCGGATCGCCGCCGCGACCGGCTTCGACCTCGACGAGATCCGCGAACTGCGCGAACGCCTCGACCGGCTCACCTCGACGCTGGACGCGGCGGCGTTCGAGGAAACGCCGGGCGACACTCCCTAGAGGGTGTCCGCAAAGCGGTGGCGCCTGCCGCGGCAGGCGCCACGGCCTGCTTCACTGAGGAACGGCAACAGGAACCCATCGGCTCCATCAGAAGCCAACGGACGAGGGACGGCCGCAGATGACCTGGCTGATCACCGGCGGCGCCGGCTACATCGGGGCGCATGTCGTACGCGCGATGACCGACGCGGGCGAACAGACGGTGGTGTACGACGACCTGTCCACCGGCATCGCCGGCCGCGTCCCCGAGGACGTACCGCTGGTGACCGGATCGACCCTGGACGCCGAGCACGTGGCGCGCACCCTCGCCGACCACGAGGTCACCGGCGTCGTCCACCTGGCGGCGAAGAAGCAGGTGGGCGAGTCGGTGGACCGGCCGCTGCACTACTACCGGGAGAACGTCGAGGGCCTGCGGGTCCTGCTGGAAGCGGTGACCGCGGCGAACGTGCCGTCCTTCGTGTTCTCGTCCTCCGCGGCCGTGTACGGCATGCCGGACGCGGCCCTGGTGACGGAGGAGACACCCTGCGTCCCGATGTCTCCCTACGGTGAGACGAAGCTGGCCGGCGAGTGGCTGGTCAGGGCGACCGGACGGGCCACGGGACTGTCCACGGCGTCACTGCGCTACTTCAACGTGGCGGGGGCGGCGAGCCCCGAGCTCGCGGACGTGGGCGTCTTCAACCTCATCCCGATGGTCTTCGAGAAGCTGACCGAGAACGCGTCCCCGCGGATCTTCGGCGACGACTACGACACCCCGGACGGAACCTGCGTCCGCGACTACATCCACGTCGTCGACCTGGCCGAGGCCCATGTCGCCGCCGCCCGCGCCCTGAGATCGTCGCCCGGCCGCGACCTCACCCTCAACATCGGCCGCGGTGAGGGCGTCTCGGTCCGCGAGATGATCGACCGGGTCAACACGCTCACCGGGTACGACCGCCCCCCGACCGTCGCCCCGCGCCGTCCGGGCGACCCGGCCCGCGTCGTCGCCTCCGCCGACCGGGCCGCCACCGAACTCGGCTGGTCGGCCAAGCACGACATCCAGGACATGATCACGTCCGCCTGGGGCGGCTGGCTGCGCCTCCACCCGGAAGCGGCCCGCGCCTCAGTGCCGTCCTAGGCCTCTCGCGGCCAGCATCACACGCGTCACCCGCGCCGTGCGGCTCACGCCGATCACGCGGGTCACAGCGGCTCACAACGCCTTGAGCCCCTGAGCGGTGGCCCGCGCCAGGGACCCCAGATACCCCTTCGGGAGCTTGGGGCTGCGGATCACCACCGAGCGCCAGTACAGCGGCCCTGAGATCAGGTCGAGCGCCAGGTCCGCGTCGAAGCCGTGCCGTATCTCGCCGCGCCGCTCCGCCGCCGCCACGATCTTGCTGGCGACACCCTCCTGCCCCTCCCGCAGGGCCTTCTGCAGGGCCTCGGCGATCTCGGGGTTGCGGGCCGCCTCGGCCTGGAGGTCGGGGATGATCTGCGAGGCCACGGGGTGCCGCAGGGCCCGGGAGGTCACCTCGTACAGCAGCCGCAGGTCACCCTCCAGCGACCCGGTGTCCGGCACCGGCAGCCCCTGCACGGCGACCGCGGAGACCAGGTCGAGGACGAGGTGCAGCTTGGAGCGCCAGCGGCGGTACACGGCAGTCTTGCCGACCCCCGCGCGGCGCGCGATCCCCTCGATGGACATCCGCGCGTAGCCGACGGCCGCGAGTTCCTCGAAGACGGCCGCCCGGATGGCCTCCGTCACGTCCTCGCGAAGCACGGCGGCCCCGGCGGGGGCACGGCGGCGCGGACGTGTCTTCGGCTCCTCGGCGTTGGTCGTCATACGGACCAGCATAGGGCGTAACGACGAAACGGTTGCGTTCCGACGTCAGATCGGCTTACGCTCACGTTGCGACGATACGGTCCCGTCCCGACGTAAGAAAACATGAAGAGAACCGTAAGGAAACGTCGGACGACGGACCCGCCGCCGCACCCGCACGACAGCCTCACGCACCACCCCACCCCCCGAACGAAAGCAGCGGATGTGAGCCAGGTCCTCCACACACCGCCCCCGACGACGGCACCCCCGGCCGACGACCTCGCGGCCCTCGCCGCCCGCCACGGCCTCACGGTCAGCGGCGCCCGCCCCACCCTGCGCGAGTACATCAGCCAGCTGTGGGCCCGGCGCCACTTCATCTCCGCCTTCTCGACCGCCAAGCTCACCGCGCAGTACAGCCAGGCGAAGCTGGGCCAGCTCTGGCAGGTGATGACGCCGCTGCTGAACGCGGCGGTCTACTACTTCATCTTCGGTGTGCTGATGGGCACCAAGAGGGGCGTACCGGACTACGTCCCGTTCCTGGTGACGGGCGTGTTCATCTGGACGTTCACGCAGAGCTCGATCATGGCGGGCACCCGCGCGATCTCCGGGAACCTGGGCCTCGTGCGCGCCCTGCACTTCCCACGGGCGGCGCTGCCGATCTCGTTCGCGCTGCAACAGCTCCAGCAGCTGCTGTTCTCGATGGCCGCCCTGGTCGTGATCCTGCTCTGCTTCGGCGTGCCGTTGTCCGCGTCCTGGCTGCTGGCCATCCCGGCGCTGGTGCTGCAGTTCACCTTCAACGCGGGCATCGCGATGATCATGGCGCGGCTGGGGGCGAAGACACCGGACATCGCGCAGCTGATGCCGTTCGTGCTGCGCACCTGGATGTACGTCTCCGGCGTGATGTGGAGCCTCGACCGCCTGCTCAGCAACCACAGCGACCTGCCGTCCTGGGTGGCGCCCGCGCTCCGGGCCAACCCGGCGGCCGTCTACATCGACCTGATGCGCTTCGCCCTGATCGACAGCTTCCACTCGAGCCAGCTGCCGCCCCACGTGTGGCCGGTCGCGACCGCCTGGGCGCTCGTCGTCGGCGTCGGCGGCTTCATCTACTTCTGGAAGGCTGAGGAGACGTACGGCCGTGGCTGACAACACGCAACTCGCGCAGGAGCAGATCCCCACCGTCGTCGTCGACGGCGTGGACATCGTCTACCGGGTCAACGGCACCGGCGCGGGCCGGGGTTCCGCGACCGCCGCCCTCAACCGCATGCTGCGTCGCAGGCAGACCGAGCAGGCGGCCGGGGTGCGCAAGGTGCACGCCGTCAAGAACGTCTCCTTCGTCGCCTACCGGGGCGAGGCGATCGGCCTGATCGGCACCAACGGTTCCGGCAAGTCGACCCTGCTCAAAGCGGTCGCGGGCCTGCTGCCGGTGGAGAACGGCCATATCTACACCGACGGCCAGCCCTCCCTCCTGGGGGTGAACGCGGCCCTGATGAACGACCTGACCGGCGAGCGCAACGTCTACCTCGGCGGCCTCGCCATGGGGATGTCCCGCGAGCAAGTCAAGGAGCGCTACGAGTCGATCGTCGACTTCTCCGGCATCAACGAGAAGGGCGACTTCATCACCCTCCCGATGCGGACGTACTCCTCCGGCATGGCCGCCCGCCTGCGCTTCTCCATCGCCGCCGCCAAGGACCACGACGTCCTGCTCATCGACGAGGCGCTGGCGACGGGCGACCGTTCGTTCCAGAAGCGTTCCGAGGCCCGCATCCGCGAGCTGCGCAAGCACGCGGGCACGGTGTTCCTGGTCAGCCACAGCAACAAGTCGATCCGCGACACCTGCGACCGGGTGCTGTGGCTGGAGCGCGGCGAACTGCGCATGGACGGTCCGACCGAAGAGGTGCTGGAGGCGTACGAGGCGTTCACCGGCGGCCCGGACAAGGCGAAGGCCCAGCCGCAGCCCAAGCCTGCCAAGGTGCCGCTTCCCTAGACCCGCGCTTCCGGAGACTGACAGGGCGCCCCGAGCCGCGATGGCCCGGGGCGCCCTGGTGGTGGTCGCACAGCTACGGATCCGTACGACTACGAACCCGTACCGATCACGAATGCGCCCGCAGCAGCGTCCGCATCGTCCGCATCGCCACCGACAGGTTCGCCAGATCGAACGAGTCCGAGCTCTGGATCTCCTCCAGAGTCGTCCGCGCCCGGCCCAGGATCGGCGAGTTCTTCTCCTCCCACGCCTTGAAGCGCTGCTCGGGGGTGGAGGTGCCGTTGCCGACCGCGAGGACGTCCGCGGTCAGCGCCGCGTGGGCCGCGTACAGGTCCTCGCGGATGGACGCGCGGGCCATGGACTGCCAGCGGTCGGCGCGCGGCAGCTCGATGATGCGGTCCATCAGCTGGGTGATCCGCAGACGGTCGGCGAGGTCGTAGAAGACGTCCGCGACATCCATCGGGTCCCGGTCCATCCGGTCGGCCACCGAGACGATGTCGAGGGTCGGGAAGGCCGAGGAGAACCCGGCCACCCGGGTCGCGATCTCGCCCGGGACGCCGACGCCCGTCAGCTCGTCGTAGATCTTCTGGTACCACTCCAGGTCCGCGCCCCGCAGCAGCTTCGGCAGCTGCGACCACACCTGTTCGACACGGTCGGCGAAGAACTCGACGGTCTCGGCGAGCTGGAGCGGCTGCGGCCGGTTGTTGAGCAGCCAGCGTGTGCCGCGCTCGACGAGGCGGCGCGAGTGCAGCCGGATGCGGGTCTGCACATCGGCCTCGACCTTGTTGTCGAGGGCCTCCACCGCGTCCCACACGGCCCCGGAGCGGAAGATCGCGCGGGCCACGGTCTGGGCCCGGACGATCTCCTCCAGCGAGGCACCGGTCTCCTCGCGCAGCCGGTGCAGATACGTCGTACCGCCCGTGTTCACCGTGTCGTTGACCAGCACGGTCGTGGTGATCTCGCGATGCAGCGGGTGGTTGTCGATGCGCTCGGGGAACTTCTCGCGCAGTGCGCTCGGGAAGTACGCGTGCAGCAGGGCGCGCAGGTACGGGTCGTCCGGCAGCGAGGTGTGCAGCAGCTCCTCGGCGACGGTGATCTTCGTGTACGCCAGCAGCACGGCCGTCTCCGGGCTGGTCAGGCCCTGCCCGGTGCTGAGGCGCTCGCGAATCTGACGGTCGGTGGGCAGGAACTCCAGGGCCCGGTCCAGCAGGCCTTCGCGCACCAGGTGGCGCAGGTACCGCTGCTGGGCGTGGAGCATGTCCTTGGACTGGGCGAGCGCGTTGGCGATGGCCGTGTTCTGCGCGTAGTTGTTGCGCAGGACGAGCCGGCCGACCTCGTCGGTCATCTCGGCGAGCTGCTTGTTGCGCTGCTTGACGGTCATGTCGCCGTCCGCGACCAGGCCGTTGAGCAGGATCTTGATGTTCACCTCATGGTCGGAGGTGTCCACGCCCGCGCTGTTGTCGATGGCATCCGTGTTGATCTTGCCGCCGAGCCGCGCGAACTCGATCCTGCCGAGCTGGGTCAGGCCCAGGTTGCCGCCCTCGCCGACCACCTTGACCCGCAGGTCGCTGCCGTCGACGCGGATCGGGTCGTTGGCCTTGTCGCCGACGTCCGCGTGCGTCTCGGTGCTCGCCTTCACGTACGTCCCGATGCCGCCGTTCCACAGCAGGTCCACCGGCGCCTTGAGGATCGCCTTCATCAGGTCGGCCGGCGTCATCTTGGAGACCTTCTCCTCGATGCCGAGGGCCTCCCGGATGTGCGCGTTGACCGGGATCGCCTTGGCGGTACGGGGGAACACGCCGCCGCCGCCGGAGATGAGCTCGGTGTTGTAGTCGGCCCAGCTGGAGCGCGGCAGTTCGAAGACGCGGCGGCGCTCGGCGTAGGAGGTGGCCGCGTCCGGCTTCGGGTCGATGAAGATGTGCCGGTGGTCGAAGGCGGCGACCAGCTGGATGTGCTCGCTCAGCAGCATGCCGTTGCCGAACACGTCACCGGACATGTCACCGATGCCGACGACCGTGAAGTCCTCGGCCTGCGTGTCCACGTCCAGCTCGCGGAAGTGCCGCTTCACGGACTCCCAGGCGCCGCGGGCGGTGATGCCCATGCCCTTGTGGTCGTAACCGGCCGAGCCGCCGGAGGCGAAGGCGTCCCCGAGCCAGAAGTTGTACTGCTCGGCGACCCCGTTGGCGATGTCCGAGAAGGTCGCGGTGCCCTTGTCGGCCGCGACGACGAGATAGGTGTCGTCCTCGTCGTGCCGCACCACGTCGGCGGGCGGGACCACTTCACCGGCGACCATGTTGTCGGTGATGTCGAGCAGCGCCGAGATGAAGGTCTTGTAGCTGGCGATGCCCTCCGCCAGCCACGCGTCCCGGTCCACGCTCGGGTCCGGCAGCTGCTTGGCGACGAAGCCGCCCTTGGCACCGACCGGCACGATGACGGTGTTCTTCACCATCTGCGCCTTGACCAGGCCGAGGATCTCGGTCCGGAAGTCCTCACGCCGGTCGGACCAGCGCAGCCCGCCGCGCGCGACCTTCCCGAACCTGAGGTGCACGCCCTCCACCCGCGGCGAGTACACCCAGATCTCGTACGCCGGACGCGGGGCCGGCAGATCGGGGATGGCCCGCGGGTCGAACTTCATGGAGACGTACGTGTGCGGCTGACCGCCCGCCGCCTCCTGGAAGAAGTTCGTGCGCAGGGTCGCCTTGATGACCGTGAGGAAGGACCGCAGGATCCGGTCCTCGTCGAGCGACGCCACCTGGTCGAGGGCCGCGTCGACCTCCTCAAGGAGCGCCTCGACGATCTCGAGCCCCGCCCGCTGCCGCTCGGGCGACATGCGCGCCTCGAACAGCGAGACGAGCAGCCGGGTGGTGTGGACGTTGTTGCGGAGGGTGTCCTCCATGTAGTCCTGGCTGAACGTCGAGCCCGCCTGCCGCAGGTACTTCGCGTACGCCCGCAGCACCATCGCCTGACGCCAGTTCAGCCCGGCGCTCAGCACGAGGGAGTTGAAGCCGTCGTTCTCCGCCCTGCCGGTCCAGGTGGCGGCGAAGGCCTCCTGGAACCGCTCGCGGCCGTCGTCGCCGAGGTAGTCGCCGCTGCCGCTCTTCGGCCGGGGCATGCGCAGCCCGAAGTCGTAGATCCACGCCACGCTCCGGTCCGCGCAGCGCAGTTCGTACGGCCGCTCGTCCATGACCTCGACACCGAGCCGGTTGAGGACCGGCAGCACGGCCGACAGGGTGATGGACTCGCCCTTGCGGTAGATCTTGAACCGGCGCTCCTCGGGGGCGGCGCCGACGGGCTCGTAGAGGCTGAGCGCGAAGCCCGTCTCCTCGGTGAGCTTCTCGATCTGGGCGAGGTCGGCGACCGCGGAGCGGGGGCTGTGGTCGGCCTTGTAGCCCTCGGGGATGGCGCCCGCGTAGCGGCGCAGCAGCTCGGCGGCGCGTTCCTCGCCGAACTCGGCGTTCAGTGCCTCCGCGAACCCGTCGGCCCATGACCTCGCGGCGGCCACCAGGCGCGCCTCGATGCGGTCCTTGTCGTTGTCGCTGAGCTGCGGCAGCTCGGTGCCCTGCGCGACACGGACGACGAAGTGCAGCCGGGAGAGGATCGACTCGGTGTTCCAGGCGGTGAAGTCGACGCTGGTGCCGCCGAGTTCCTCCTTGAGGATGTCGATGATCCGCAGTCGGACACCCGTGGTGTACCGGTCGCGCGGAAGGTAGACGAGGGCGGAGTAGTAGCGACCGTACTCGTCCTGCCGCAGGTAGAGCCGCAGCCGCCGCCGCTCCTGAAGGTAGAGGACGGACGTGACGATGGACTGCAGTTCGTCGGGCGGGGTCTGGAAGAGCTCGTCGCGCGGGTACGTCTCCAGGATCTGGAGCAGATCACGCCCGTCGTGGCTGTTGGGCGAGAACCCGGCCCGCTCCAGCACCTCTTCGACCTTGCGCCGGATGACGGGCACCCGCCGCACCGACTCGGTGTAGGCGGCGGACGAGAACAGTCCGAGGAACCGCCGCTCACCCACCACGTTCCCGGCCGCGTCGAACTTCTTGACGCCGACGTAGTCGAGGTAGGACGGCCGGTGCACGGTCGACCGGCTGTTCGCCTTGGTCAGCACCAGCAGCTTGTGCTCACGCGCCTTGACCCGGGCGTCGGCCGGCAGCCGTTCGAAGGAGGGGCTGACGGGGTGGCTGTCGCCTTCGGTGTGATGCGGGTCGGACCGCAGGATGCCGAGCCCGGTCCCGGGCACGGCCGCCAGCGAGTCGTCCTCCCGCAGCTGGTACTCCCGGAACCCGAGGAACGTGAAGTGGTCGTCGGCCAGCCAGCGCAGCAGCTCGCGGGCCTCCTCGACGTCCTGCTCCCGCAGGTCGGAGGCGATCGGCTCCTTGGGCAACTCGTCGGCCATGCGCAGGGCCGCGTCCCGCATCTTCTCCCAGTCCTCGACGGCCTCACGGGCGTCGGACAGGACACGCAGCAGGTCGGCGGTGATCTGCTTGAGGTCGCCGCGGTCGGTCTCGCGGTCGATCTCCACGTGGATCCAGGACTCGGTGTGCCCGTCGTGCGGAAGCTCGCCGCTCAGGGGCGGGGTGAGCACTTCACTGAGCCTGCCGGCGACATCGCGCCGCACGGTGACCTGCGGATGGATGACGACGTGGATCCCACGTCCCTGCCGGGTCAGTTCGTTGGTGACGGAGTCGACGAGGAAGGGCATGTCGTCGGTGACCACCTCGACCACCGAATGACTGCACGTCCACCCGTTCTCCTCCACGGTGGGCGTGTGGACCCGCACGTTGGCCGTGCCCTGTGGGCGGTTCTCGGCCAACCGGTAGTGCGAGAGCGCGGCACCGTAGATGTCGACCGGGTCGCGGTCGGTGAGGTCCTCCGGTGCGGTGTGCAGGTAGTAGCGCTGGAGGAACGTGAGCAGGGTGTCCCGGTCGGGTGTGCTCTCGTCCGTCGTCCCGGTCGGTAGGTGCCCCCCGACCGGGCTGTTCTCAGCAACCCGGGCGGCCCTCTCGAGCAACTCGGCCTTGGCTTCGTCCAGCTTGGTCTGCATTGTCCTCTGGCTCCTGTCGCGCGCCGTTGCGTGACGTAGAAGGAAGTACGGTCTCTTCCCTGGTGACGTGACGCCGCGACGCGGGGTGTCCGGTCTGCTTCGACGCTATGCCGCAAGGTGAGATGTGCGGGGGGATATCAGCCATTCTCGACACGCCATCGGGGTGTGACACTGCTCTCTGTGGCATGTGCTTCCGAGGTGTGTACGGAGTCCTGGGGGCTCCTGCGCCCCCGTCCCGCCCCTGAAGACCAGCGACCGCCGCCCGGTCACGGAGGTAAGCCGTGCTTCCCGGGCGCAGGGCAGAGGCGAGTACGCCCCCGCGAACTATCGCGCTGATCACGCCACCAAGGCTATCGCTCCTCACAGGTCCCCCGTCATGAGCCGTATGTGTACAAAACTGGGGGTGGAAGTTTGACGTTTCGCACAGGAGTGACTGCTGGGGGCGGGGCTGCTGGGGCAGGATGCGGACCCGCCCCGCCCCTCATGCCGCGAGCCGCTCCGCCTCCACGACGGCCTCCGCCAGCGTGTCCACCACAGGCACCCCTATCCCCTCCAGGCTGGCCCGCCCGTGGGATCCCCCGGTGTACAGCACCGCTCGCGCCCCCACATGCAGCGCCGCCACCGCGTCGTCCGCCGCGTCCCCGATCACCACGGTCCGGGCCGGGTCCACCCCGGCGAGCGCCGCCAGATGCCGCACCATGTGCTCCGCCTTGCTCCCGCCCGACGGTCCGGTCCGCCCGTCCACCCGCACGAAGTGCGCCTCGATCCCGAACCCCCGCACCAGCGGCACGAGTTCGTCATGGACGTACATGCTCAGGATCGACTGGCTGCGCCCCGCCGACCGCCACCCCGAGAGCAGCTCCGTCACCCCGGGGGTGAGTCCGCACCCCACCCGGTGCTCGGCGTAGTACCGGTGGAAGGTCTCGTCCATGACCTCCCACTCGGCGTCGGTGGGCAGCCGTCCCATCAGCCGCTCGTAGAACTTCGGCACCGGCACGCAGTACGAGGCCCGGTACTGCTCCAGCGTGAGCGGCGCCAGCCCCAGCTCGGCGAACGCCGCGTTCGTCGCCCCGATGATCGCCTCGTTGTCGTGGAACAGCGTGCCGTTCCAGTCCCAGACAATGTGTGCGCCTGTCTGCTTCCCCATGTCAGAAAAGTACCCGCCGCCACTGACAATCAAGTGAGCACAGGCCAGAACGCCGCCGAGGTGCTGTCAGGCGCGGCATCCGAGAGGCGTGTCGAGCCGCCCGCTCAGGCCACCGACCCCACCAGGTTCGGGATCTCCTGCGTCGCGAACCAGAGCAACTCGTGGTCCTCGGCCCCGTCCACGACGAACTGCGCGTCGTCGTCCCCGCCGTCCGCCGCCGTGATCGCCTCGGCCGCGGCGGCCACATCGGCCTCCGCGTCGTCCGAGTCGACGTGCACGGCCGCCGCCTTGGCCAGCCGTACGGTCCCGGTGACCCGTACCTCGCCCAGCACCGCCGGATCCAGCGCCCGGTCGGGATCGGCGCTCGCCGTCCCGTCGGGTACGTCCACGGCGACCACGACCCGGCGTCGCGCCGCGTCCGGGTCCGCCGCCAGCAGCCGCAGCGCGGCCTGCGCGGCACGGTTCAGCGCCGCGTACTCCAACTCCTCGATGTCGTCGGAGAGGTACCACTCGCGCAACGCCGGCGTCACCGCGTACGCGACGAACGGCCCGCTCCCCAGCTCTCCCGTCTTGTACGCCTCGGCGAGACCGGGAAGGGTCAGGGGGACGTAGACGCGCATGGCTGGCCGCTTTCGTGGTCGGTTCCGTGGTCGGAGGCTTCCGCACAGGTTCCGGAAGCGCGAATCCGCGTCTCCCGGACGGCCCTCAGGATACGTGCGGGGCGTCCCCTTTCGAGTCCCTGCCCACCCTCCCGCAGGCGTCAACCCATGACTTGGAAAATCACCCCTCGCACCCTCGCCACCACTGCCTTTTCCGCCCTCGACCACTCGGATAAGTGAACCTCCCCGGAGCCTCAATCCGAGCCCCCGTCGCCTTGCTTCCGCGCCCCACCGCCCCGTACAAGATCCCCAACAACGAAGTTACTGCCCGGTACAGCCGAGCCGATCGCGAACGGGGACGTACATGAACAAGGTCATGACCAGGGCGAGCCACCACCCCGGCGCCCGCCCGCCGAGCCGTCGCGACCAGCGCCGTTCCGGCGGCACGCCGCCTCGTGCACCGGGCGGAGGCACCAGCCGCACCACGACCCCGGACGGCCGACCTCCGGGCTCCCCGGGCGGCCGGGGCCCGGCGCTGCGTACCAGGCCCCTCGACAACCGCCCACCCACCTCCTCCGCCGCCCTCGCCTCCCCCACGCCCATGCCGGCGGCCGCGGCCGCACCCACGTCCGTCGCTCCTCACGCCCCCGCACAGAGCCCGCCCAGGCCGCTTCCGCAGCCCCGCCCCACCGACGTGTTCGCCGACCGTCTGCTCGCGGTCCTGAGCGGCCGACGGCCCGTTCACTGGATGCTCCGGCACACCGCGGGCCGCGCCTACGACGAACTGGCCTGGCTCGCCGATCGCGGCCCCCTGCGCACCACCGGGGGCACCGCGCCGGTCGTCCGGGACATCGGCTACTTCGTCCCCCGCCCCGGCGCCATCGAGGTGTTCGCCCGCATCGGAGCCGGCGACCAGCTGCGCGCCATGGCCTTCCGGCTGGAACAGGGCCGGGACCTGCGCTGGCGCTGCACGGCGGTGGAACTGGGCGGCCCACGCAGGCCGACCACGGACGACGACTGACGCTCACCGCCCCGCCGTCCCGCCCCGCTCACCGCATGCCGAAGGGCCGGGCACCAAAGGTGACCCGGCCCTTCGCCGATCGCTACCGCGCCGCTGACGACGGCACCGTCAGTTCGACCGCGCCGTCGCTCTCGCGGCGTCGCCTCTCGCGGATGTCACTTCTTGCGGCGGCGCCCGCCACGGGACTGCTTGCGCCGCTCCGCGCGCGTGAGACCGTCGGCCTCGGAACGCACCGGCTCCTCGTCGTCGTTGAAGTCGCCCTCGACGACGCCGCCCTCCCCGTCCACGGTGGGCGCGGAGAAGTGCAGTTCCCGGCGTTGCGGGACGTCGAGTCCCTTGGCGCGGATCTCGGGGCGCGCGCCCGCCTGCGCCGGCACCGCGTCCTTCTCGAGCGACGGCTTCTCGTCCTCGACGGGGACCTCCTCGACCTGTTGCTCGACCTGGACCTCCAGGTTGAACAGGTAGCCGACGGACTCCTCCTTGATGCCCTCCATCATGGCGGTGAACATGTCGAAGCCCTCGCGCTGGTACTCGACCAGCGGGTCCTTCTGAGCCATCGCCCGCAGGCCGATGCCCTCCTGGAGGTAGTCCATCTCGTAGAGGTGCTCGCGCCACTTGCGGTCCAGGACCGACAGCACGACCCGGCGCTCCAGCTCACGCATGATCTCGGAGCCGAGCTGCTTCTCGCGCCCCTCGTACTGCTCGTGGATGTCGTCCTTGATGGACTCGGAGATGTACTCGGCGGTCAGTCCGGCCCGGTCGCCGGCTGCCTCCTCCAGCTCATCGACGGTGACCTTCACCGGGTAGAGCTGCTTGAACGCGCCCCACAGCCGGTCGAGGTCCCAGTCCTCGGGGAAGCCCTCGGCGGTCTCCGCGGAGACGTACGCGTCGATGGTGTCGTTCATGAAGTGCTGCACCTGCTCGTGCAGGTCCTCGCCCTCCAGGACGCGGCGCCGCTCGCCGTAGATGACCTCGCGCTGCCGGTTGAGGACCTCGTCGTACTTCAGGACGTTCTTACGGGTCTCGAAGTTCTGCTGCTCGACCTGCGACTGGGCGGACGCGATCGCGCGCGTGACCATCTTGTTCTCGATCGGCACGTCGTCCGGGACGTTCGCCATGGACATCACGCGCTCGACCATCTGGGCCTTGAACAGGCGCATCAGGTCGTCACCGAGGGACAGGTAGAAGCGCGACTCACCGGGGTCGCCCTGACGGCCGGAACGACCGCGCAGCTGGTTGTCGATGCGCCGTGACTCGTGCCGTTCGGTGCCGAGGACGTAGAGCCCGCCGAGGTCCTTGACCTCCTCGAACTCCGCCTTGACGGCCTGCTCGGCCTTCTCCAGGGCGGCGGGCAGGGCCGCGGCCCACTCCTCGATGTGCTGCTCGGGGTCGAGGCCGCGCTGGCGCAGCTCCGCCTCGGCGAGGTCGTCGGGGTTGCCACCGAGCTTGATGTCCGTACCACGGCCGGCCATGTTGGTGGCGACCGTCACGGCGCCCTTGCGGCCGGCCTGGGCGATGATCGGCGCCTCACGGTCGTGCTGCTTCGCGTTCAGCACCTCGTGCTGGATGCCGCGCTTGGAGAGCTGCTGCGAGAGGTACTCGGACTTCTCGACCGACGTCGTACCGACGAGGATCGGCTGGCCCTTCTCGTGCTTCTCGACGATGTCGTCGACGACCGCCTCGAACTTCGCGACCTCGGTGCGGTAGATCAGGTCGGACTGGTCCTTGCGGACCATCGGGCGGTTGGTCGGGATCGGGACGACGCCGAGCTTGTAGATCTGGTGGAACTCGGCGGCCTCGGTCATCGCCGTACCGGTCATGCCGGAGAGACCGGGCAGTTCCTTGCCGTTCTGGTCGTGGCGCTTGTAGAGGCGGAAGAAGTTCTGCAGGGTGATGGTGGCGAGCGTCTGGTTCTCGTCCTTGATGTCCACCCCTTCCTTCGCCTCGATCGCCTGGTGCATGCCCTCGTTGTAGCGGCGGCCGGCGAGGATACGGCCGGTGTGCTCGTCGACGATCATGACTTCGCCGTCGATGACGACGTAGTCCTTGTCCTTCTTGAAGAGCTCCTTGGCCTTGATGGCGTTGTTCAGGTAGCCCACCAGAGGGGTGTTCACCGACTCGTAGAGGTTGTCGATGCCCAGCCAGTCCTCGACCTTGGAGACACCGGGCTCGTGGATGGCGACCGTGCGCTTCTTCTCGTCGACCTCGTAGTCGCCGGTCTCCTCGATGCCCTTGAGGGGGTTGCCGGCCTCGCCCTTCTTCAGGCGGGTGACCAGCTTGGCGAAGTCGCCGTACCACTTGGTGGCCTGGTCGGCCGGGCCGGAGATGATCAGCGGCGTACGGGCCTCGTCGACGAGGATCGAGTCGACCTCGTCGACGATGGCGAAGTTGTGGCCGCGCTGGACGAGTTCGTCCTGGGACCACGCCATGTTGTCGCGGAGGTAGTCGAAGCCGAACTCGTTGTTCGTGCCGTAGGTGATGTCGCACGCGTACTGCTCACGGCGCTGGGCCGGGGTCATGTTGGCCAGGATGCAGCCGACGGACAGGCCCAGGAACTTGTGGACGCGGCCCATCATTTCGGAGTCGCGCTCGGCCAGGTAGTCGTTGACCGTGATCAGGTGGACGCCCTTGCCCGCGATGGCGTTCAGATACGCGGGCAGGGTGCCGACGAGGGTCTTGCCCTCACCGGTCTTCATCTCGGCCACATAGCCGAGGTGGAGGGCCGCACCACCCATCATCTGGACGTCGTAGTGACGCTGGCCGAGCACCCGCTTGGCAGCCTCACGCACGGTCGCGAAGGCCTCGGGAAGCAGATCGTCCAAGCTCTCGCCGTCGGCGTACCGCTGCTTGTACTCATCGGTGAGGGCCCGCAGCTCGGCGTCGGAGAGGTCGACGAAGTCCTCTTCGATGGAGCTGACCTGGTCCGCGATGCGGTGCAGCTTGCGCAGGATTTTTCCTTCGCCTGCACGCATGATCTTTGAGAGGACGGACACGGGGGTTGGTCTCCTTGCCGGTCGGGCCTGGGACGGTCGGTTTTTATTGGACTACTGAGCAACGGCCATCGTATGCGAGGACACCACCGCGCCGGGAGGCCTGCCGCGACGACGACCGTCCGCTGCTTCGCGCACCTGATTCAAATCTTCTTCAAAGGGGACAACGGCCGGGCCCCGCGGATGGTGCCGCCTCCCTCCGACGAATTGCACGAATTGTGATCACCCGCTCACGTAGGGATGAAGGATGGCGTCCCGGCCCGCCTCCTGAGCAGAATCGCCCGATGGACCCCGTCACGCTCACCACGGACCGCCTCGTCCTGCGCACGGTCACCGCGCGGCACACCGACTCCGTGTACGCGGCCGCCCAGGACCCCGACATCCAGCGCTGGACCACGATCCCGGTGCCCTACCTCCGCGAGCACGCCCGGAGCTTCACTCAGCAGGTGGCCCCCGAGGGCTGGGCCTGCGACACGATGTACACGTGGGGTGTCTTCCTCCCCGCGGGGGAGGACCTCGTGGGCATGCTCAGCATCACCATGCGCTCCCCCGGCACGGCCGAGATCGGCTTCTGGGGCACGAAGGAGCACCGCGGCCACGGATACCTGACGGAGGCCACCCGCGGCGCCTGCCACTGGGCCTTCACCCGAGCCCACGTCGACCGCGTGGAGTGGCGCGCCGAAGTGGGCAACCATCCCTCCCGCGCGGTGGCGGAACGAGCAGGCTTCACCGTCGAGGGCACCCTCCGCTCCGCCATCACCAACAAGGGCGTACGCCGAGACTGCTGGCTCGCCTCCCTGCTCCCCTCGGACCTGTCCCTGCCCTCCACAACTCCCTACGTCCCGAGGCCGGCCCCCGCCGGACCCCAGTGACGGGGTCAACGGTCCGCAGAGCCCCAAACCTCACAAACCCCCAGCTCAGCCCCCACTGTCAGTCCCACCCCCTAGGGTGCGAACCCATGACGACCCCGCGCCCCTCCACCCCCCTCTCCGCAGACGAGGCCCGCCGCCTCGCCCTGAGAGCCCAAGGCTTCCTCGGCGCCCCGGACCGCAAATCCGGTGTGCGAGGTGTGCTCCGGCACCTCGGCGCGGTCCAACTCGACACCATCTCGGTCCTGGCCCGCTCCCACGAACTCATCCCGTACGCCCGCCTGGGAACCACAGGCCGCAAGACCATCGAGAACGCCTACTGGAAAGACACCCACGCCTTCGAGTACTGGTCCCACGCCGCCTGCATCCTCCCCATCGAGGAGTGGCCCCACTTCGCCTTCCGACGCCGCGCCTACCGCAACCGCCCGCACTGGAACCACGACCTCCCGGACGGCACCTACGAGCAGGTCATCAAGCAGCTCCGCGCCGAAGGCCCCCTCACGGCCACGGAGTTGGGCGGCGCCAAGAGGACCAGCGAGTGGTGGGACTGGTCCGGAGCGAAGGTGGCCGTCGAGCGCGCCCTCATGTACGGCGAGGTGGTCTGCGTGGAACGCCGCGGCTGGAAGCGCGTCTACGACCTCGCCGAACGCGCCGTGCCGGAAACCCTGTTGCACGACGACCTGGACGACACGGAGTGCCTGCGCCGTCTGGTCCGTCTGGCCGGCCAGTCCCTGGGCGTGGGCACCCGCGCCGACATCGCCGACTACCACCGTCTCAAGGGCGAGCAGGTCGACGCGGTGATCGGGGACTCGGGTCTGGTCCCGGTCACGGTCGAGGGCTGGGGCAAACCGGCCTGGGCGGACCCCGCGGCCCTGGAGACACCCCCGCGCGGCCGCCACCGCACCACGCTGCTGTCCCCCTTCGACTCCCTCATCTGGGAGAGGGCCCGCACCGAACGCATCTTCGGCTTCACCCACCGCCTGGAGGCGTACGTCCCCAAGCCGAAGCGGGTGTACGGCTACTTCGCGATGCCGGTGCTTGCCGGCGGCCACCTGGTCGGCCGCGTGGATCCCGCCCGCGAGGGCCGCACCCTGGTCGCCCGGCAGGTCACCCTGGACGGCCCGAAGGCGGTCCCGGCGGTCGCACAGGCCCTGGTCGAGGCGGCGAGCTGGGTGGACTGCACGGACGTACGCGTGGAACGGGTGGACGCCCCGGACCTCCGCGAGCCCCTCGCCAGAGAACTCACCCGCGCCCTCGCCTGATCATCCGGCCCCGCCGGCACAGGAGCTACTGGATCAGGAGCTACTGGATCAGGGGCTACTGGATCTCGAGGATCTTCTCCCGCATCGCGTAGACGACGGCCTCCATCCTGGAGTGCAACTGCAGCTTCTCCAGGATGTTGCGCACGTGGTTCTTCACGGTGTTCTCGGAGATGAACAGCTGCTTGGCGATGTCCCGGTTGTTCATCCCGGTCGCGACGAGCTTGAGCACTTCCAGTTCACGGTCGGTGAGCCTGGGCGCCGGTACGAGCCGACGCTCGTCGGTCCGCTGGATCATCGACTTGAACTCGGTGAGCAGCTTCGACGCCATGGACGGGCTGATCTGCGACTGCCCGTCGGCCACCGCGCGAATCGCGGTGGACACCTCGTCCGTGGAGATCTCCTTGAGCAGATATCCGGTCGCGCCCGCCTTGATCGCCTCGTAGAGGTCGGCCTCCTCGTCGCTGATCGTCAACATGATGATCTTCGCGCTGGGAGCCACCTCCTTGATGGAGGTGCACGCCTCGATACCGCCCCGCTTGGGCATCCGTACGTCCATCAGCACGATGTCCGGCAGCAGGTCGGCGGCCTTGTCGACGGCTTCCGCGCCATCGCCGGCCTCGCCGACGACCTGGATGTCCTCCTCGGCGGCGAGCACGATCTCCAGTCCACGGCGGAAGAGGGCGTGGTCGTCCACGACCAGGACGCGGATCGGCTCCTTGCGTGGCGAGCCCTGGTCCGGGCTCATGCCGACGGCGCCGTGGCCGGCGTTCGCGTCCTGCATCGGTCCGAAGCTGTCCGCCATCGTTCCTCCCCCTGAAGGCTGTGGCCTGTGGTTCTGTGCCATCGCCAACGCAAGG
Source organism: Streptomyces sp. NPDC005263 (assembly GCF_042872365.1). Lineage (NCBI taxonomy): Bacteria > Bacillati > Actinomycetota > Actinomycetes > Kitasatosporales > Streptomycetaceae > Streptomyces > Streptomyces sp. NPDC005263. The sequence continues at coordinate 48,261 of NZ_JBIAKJ010000018.1, forward strand.
CAACGACCCGCCGGTTGGGCCGGTGCGACCATGATTCCATGCCCGGACGACACTGCGGTGACAGAGCGGGGCGCGTAGTGGTCGCACGCCGGTGCCCCTGGGGGCGCACACGCGCACCAGGGGCACCTGCTCAACTGTCGACCGGATGATCAGCCACCCAACGTGCCACCCGCGGCGGTCGGCTGCGCCTGCGTGACCATCGGGTCCGTGCTGAGGTGGATGACGCCATAGTCATAGGCGTGCCGCCGGTAGACGACACTCGGTTCCTTGGTCTCGGAGTCGATGAACAGATAGAAGTCGTGCCCGACCAGCTCCATCTCGTAAAGGGCCTGGTCGAGGGTCATCGGGGAAGCGACGTGCGTCTTTTCGCGGACGACGAGGGGGCCGTCACCCTTGATCTCCAGAGAGCCGATCTTCTTCGTGGGCACTCCGTCCGGCTCTTCCTCCTGGACGAGGTGGCCGTTTCCGTTGAGCGTCGCCGCGTCCGGAACATGATCGGCGACCTCGGCCGCCGTGAGCCGTCGTGATCCTCGGCGTGTGTGGCGCTTGTCGTGCTGCTTGCGCAGCCGCGCATCCAGCTTCTCCGCTGCCAGATCGAGTGCCGCGTACGGGTCGCTGGCTGCCGCTTCCGCCCTGATCACCGGTCCGCGGGAGCGGAGCGTGATCTCCACTCGGTCACAGCGGTCGGCCTGTCGGGGGTTCGGCTCCTTGGACACCTCGACGTCGAGGCTGATCACCTTGCCGTCGAGCTTCTGGATCTTCTCCAGCTTCAGCTTCTCGGCCACGTGCTTGCGGAACCGCTCGGGCACCTCGGTCTTGCGGCCCTTGACGACGATGTCCACGCAGAACTCCGTTCCCGGAACGCCCCGCCTCACTGCGGAGCGTCTCCCTTTTGCACCAGGCTCCGGTGAGTCCCGGAACCTCGGACTCGGTGACGTCCACCTCCTCCCCCGCGGGCAAGGTCTCCATTCCACCGGCGCGGGTGATGGTGAAAATCCCATAGCACGGCATTCAGAGATGAGAGGTGTGGCCTGCGCCTTTCTCTCTCACAACCGAACATATCTCGCCCGGACGGATGGCGTCACCCTCTACTGCGGCGTACCTCCGTTCAGGTGAATTGGCGCTCTCATTACCTGCAACGATGCAAGTTCACAGTCAGTTCCGGTTGATTTCGAAGGCATCCGGCGCGGCCGCGACCACAGCCGCACGGAGCACGTCACGGGCAGCACCGCCACCCGCTGTTCTCCGTCGGCCAGGCACCCGCTCCGCCTCCTCCCGCGTCACCCGGGGCATCCGTTCCTCTCTGCTTTCCCGAGTTCCCGCCCGGTACACCGACGCGATCGGCCCCTGGTACTCCCCCGCCCCATCATTCGCCCGGCACGCGCCCGGATCCCCCACATCCACCGCGTGACCGATCCCCCGGCCCGCCTGCCCACCGGGACCCGGGCCCCGCGGCCGCGCCTCGCCCACCGTCATCCCCGCCTCCGCCTCCGACATCGCCTCCGACACCGCCCCCGCCGTCCTCTCCGCCAGTTCCGCCCGCACCGCGCGCGCCGCCTCCGCCAAGGACGCCCCGGTCGTCATCAGGTCGTCGACGAGCACCACCGAACCACCGGCCAGCAGCCGCCCACCGCCCGGAAGCACGGTCAACGCGCCCGCGAGGTTCTCCAGCCGCTGCCGGGAGTTGAGTGCCGCCTGGTCGGCCACATCCCGGCGTTGCCGCAGCACGGCCGCCACCCGTGCGGATGCCCCGCCTCTCCGCAACTCACGGGTCGCCGCGAGTGCGATCCGCCGCGCCGGATCATGCCCTCGCGCCCGAACCGCCCTCCGCGCGGACGGCACCGGGACAAGCACCACCGGCTCGTCCGCCCACGCCGCTCCCGCCCGCACCGCTCCCGCCAACGCCACCCCGAGCGGCGCGGCAAGTGCCAGCGCGCCCCGCTCCTTGTGGGCCAGCAGCACCGCGCGCACCTCGTCCCCGTACCGTGCCGCCGCGTGCACGACCGGCAGGCCCGCCGGTTCCGGCGCCGGTCGCACCCGGCGCGTTACGGCCCCGCTCAGGGCCGCACGGCACTGCTGACAGAGCACCGTGCGAGGCCTTCCGCATCCCCCGCACTCGGCCGGCAGCACCAGGTCGGTGAGGTCCTGCCACCACCCCCGCATGCCGACCACTGTGCCAACACCGGCGCGCTCCGACCACCCCTGTGGACAACCGCCTGTGGATAACTCACCACCGCTGCACGGCTCACCCCGGATAGACCGGCGCCGTCCCGTCCGCGTCCACCTTCTGCCACTGCGCGCCCGACGGCAGCCGCACGATCCCGTCCTCCGAGTACGCCACCAGCGGCAACTGGTCGTCCTCGGACGCGGCGATCTCCTTCACGCCGGTCAGCGCCGCAGGCGGCGGCCCCTCCGGGATGGAGCCGTCGACCTGGACGTACCGCATCTGCTGCACGCCCTCCTGCTCGCGTCCGACCACCACGAGCCGACTGTCACCGGCCCAGGAGATGGTCGTGACCTCCTCCAGCTCCGAGGCCGCGGAGCGCAGTTCCTGGACCGAGACGGGCGACCGCCCGCCGGACTTCTCGCCGCGCTCGATCCGGCCGATGAGCAGGGACTGACGGCCGTCCTTCTCCACCACGAGCGCGATCCGCACCCCGTCGGCGGCCACGCGAACGTCCTTGATGCGTCCGTCCAGCCCCGGAGTCTCCACCGTGAGCGGCTCGCCCGCGCCCTTCTCCAGCAACAGCAGCCGGGAGTCACGGGGATTGCGGTCGGCCACCCACAGGTCGCCCTCCGTGTCCCAGCTGGGCGCGGTCAGACGGTCGCGGGCAGTCGCGCCGCCGCTGGTCAGCAGGGGGTTCCCGAGCGATCCGCCCGGCGCCAGCGACTCGACGTACAGCGACCTGCCGCCGTTGCCGACACCCGCCGCCTCGCGTTCGTCACGCGACACCGCCACCGACTGGAGGTCCTCCTTGTCGCCCTCCCCCAGCGCCCCCGGGACGGGATCGGGCTTCCCGCCGCTGCCGTCGGCCGCGGTCCGCACCAGCCGGTGCTTGCCGTCGACGAAGTACAGGTACGCGGGATCCTGCACCGAACCACGCACGGCGACGCGGTCGGCCTGGTCCTCGCCGAGTGAGCAGAGCTGCTTGCCGCGCGCCTCCAAGGCGACCTCGTCCACCGCCGGCGTGAGCTTCTGCAGGGTGAACAGGATCTGCGCCGCCATGGAGTCGCACACGGTCGAACCGACCCGGGCGGCCTTGTCGTTCAGCGGCACGGTCAGCTTGTTCTGGTCGTCCGGGGTCAGCGCGGTGACGCCCTTCCGCAGCTCCGTCCCGGTCGGGAAGCTGGACCTGACGACCGGCCCCAGCCAGGTCGTGGGCCCCTTGAGCAGGGACCGCACCATCTGCGTCATGGCATCCACGCGCTCACGCACATACACCGGGTCGGCGACCGCCACTGTCTGCGCGCCCGTCGTGGAGGTGGTGTTCGAGGCGAAGTAGTACTTGTCGACCGACATGTAATTGCGCTGGAAGTCCGACTTGCCCATGACGACGCCCTGCGGAAGCCCGTCGATGCGCCACTGATCCGTCTTCTTGTCCCGGACGAGGTGCACCGACTGGTGATAGCTCCCGCCGGCGGGCGCGTACGCCCCCTGGGAGTCCACCGCGGCGACCTTGCTGCCGGTCAGTGTGAACAGGAGGTCGTCGGATTCCTGCCGTCCGCCCGAGGGCTCGACGACGAGGCCCGGCCCTTCGGCGAGCACCGTGGTGGCCCGCTCCGGCTGCCAGGTCTTCGCGGCCTCGGCGGTCAGATACTTGCGAGCCGTCTCATAGTGCGGATCGTCGCTGGTCAGCGCCTCCAGGAAGCCCTGCACGATCGTCGGGGGCTTCGCATCCTCCTGGGGCGGCATGGCGAACACCCGCACCTGTGTGTCCTGGCGAGGCGTCGACTCGACACCCCGCAGATCCCCGCTGTCGGGCATCGAGGCACACCCGGCCAACAGAACGACACCGCAGGCGGAGTACGCCACCACGCGCCCCCCTCGGCGCCGGGCGCCCCCCTCGCGCTCAACGCCCACGAAACGCCTCCCCTTGCTCGTACGGATCCGTGGACGCCCTGCCCGACGAAGCCGCTGCCGATCCCGCCGACGCATCCCCGGCAGAACCCGGCGAGTCGTCCTCCGGCCCGTTCACGGCAGTGCCCTGCGGCCCGTCCCCGTTCCCGGTGGACGGCTCGTCCTGCCGTCGCCCGCTCGATGCCGGCCGGGGCACCACGCGCGCCCCGTTGCCGGGCAACGCCGTCGGGTCCGCCGTGGGCGCCAGGGACGTCTGGCGCGGCGCGATCGGGTTCCGTGACGGCCCCCGGCCGTCCGTCGGCTGGGCGGGCACGGTCGCCGTCTTCTCGCCGCCCCCGCGCGGCAGCCCGGCGTCGTCGAGACCACGATTGCGGCGCGAGTCCTTGGGCTCCAGCGGTATCGGGGAGCCCCGCAGCGGCTCGTCCGCGGTGCGGGGCAGCGTCAGCCGGAACTGCGAGCCGCCGCCCGGCTCGCCCCAGGCCTGCAGCCAGCCGCCATGCAGCCGGGCGTCCTCCAGGGCGATGGACAGCCCCAGGCCGGTACCGCCCGTGGTACGGGCGCGTGCCGGGTCGGCCCGCCAGAAGCGACTGAAGACACGGGTCGCCTCACCGGGCTTGAGTCCCACGCCGTAGTCGCGCACCGCGACCGCGACCGCTCCGCCCGCCGCGGCGAGCTTGACCACGACGTCCTTGCCCTCGCCGTGTTCCACGGCGTTGACGACGAGGTTGCGCAGCACTCGCTCGACCCGCCGGGTGTCGACCTCCGCGACCACGGGCTGCTGGTCGCCGACCACCCTGATCGTCGTCTCCTTGCGCTCGGCGAGCGGCTCGGCCCCGCTGACGACCCGCCGCACGACCTCCCTCAGATCGATCGGCTCGGCCTCCAGCGCCGCCGCTCCCGCGTCGAAGCGACTGATCTCCAACAGGTCCGCGAGCAGCGACTCGAACCGGTCCAGCTGGTCGGCGAGCAGTTCCGCCGACCTCGCGGTCACGGGGTCGAAGTCCTCACGCGCCTCATGGATGACGTCGGCCGCCATCCGGACGGTCGTCAGCGGAGTGCGCAGCTCGTGCGACACGTCCGACACGAAGCGCCGCTGCATCCGCGACAGGTCCTCCAGCTGCTGGATCTTCAGCTGAAGGTTCTGCGCCATCTTGTTGAAGGCCTCGCCGAGCCGCGCGATGTCGTCCTCGCCGGTGACCTTCATCCGCTCCTGCAGCCGTCCGGCGGACAACCGCTCCGCGATCCCGGCCGCCATCCGCACCGGTGTGACGACCTGCCGCACCACCAGCCACGCGATGGCCCCCAGCAGGACGACGACGAAGAGACCGGCCGTCGCGAGGGTCCCCTTGACCAGGCTCAGCGACTTCTCCTCCTGGGTGAGCGGGAAGAGGTAGTACAGCTGGTACGGATCGCCGTTCGGATCGTTGACCTGTTTGCCGATCACCAGGGCCGGCTGGGAGTCCTTGGTGGAGCTGTAGACGATGCGTGTGTAGCTCTGGGCCGCCACCGTGTTGTCGTCGACCCGCTCACGCAGGCCCTCGGGCACACTGGCGGACGGAACGACGTAACCGGAGGCACGCGGACCGCGCCCGCCGCCGCTGTCGTCGCCCGCGGGGAGCGTCACCACGTCGAAGGCACCCTGGCCACCGCTGGAGAGCGATTCCACCAGGTCACCCATCCACGGGCTGACGTTCTGCTGGGCCCGGTCGTCCACCGGGGTGCCGTCGCCGCCGGTCCCGGCCGCCGCCTCGTCGGCCTTCTGCTTGGCCACCGCGAACCCGCCGGTGGCCTGGCTCTGCGAGGCCTTCACCTTGGCGTCGAGCAGTCCGTTGCGCACCTGTCCGATGACGACGAAGCCCAGCAGCAACACCACACCCAGCGACATCAGCAGGGTGGTGGCCACGACCTTGAGCTGGATGTTGCGCCGCCACAGCCGCAAGACGGGCAGCAACGGCCGGCGTATCCAGCGCATGAACAGCCGCAGGACCGGGCTGCCCTGGACGCCGCCCTGCAGCAGCCCGCTCTCCAGAAGGCGTCCCCAACGGGAGCCCCCCGTCCTCCGGCCGACAGGCCGCCCCGCGCGAGCCCCGGTCCGTCCGGGCGACGACGCGGCACTGTCTCCGGACATGTCAGCTCGGTCCTGCCTTGTATCCCACACCCCGGACGGTCACCACGATCTCCGGCCGCTCCGGGTCCTTCTCGACCTTCGAGCGCAGCCGCTGCACATGCACGTTCACCAACCTGGTGTCCGCAGCATGCCGGTAGCCCCAGACCTGCTCCAGCAGCACCTCACGCGTGAAGACCTGCCAGGGCTTGCGGGCCAGCGCGACCAGCAGATCGAACTCCAGCGGCGTCAGCGCGATCGACTGCCCCTCCCGCTTCACGGAGTGACCTGCCACATCGATGACCAGATCGCCGATGGCGAGCTGCTCGGGAGCCGGCTCCTCGGACCTCCGCAGCCGCGCCCTGATCCGGGCCACCAGCTCCTTCGGCTTGAAGGGCTTCACGATGTAGTCGTCGGCCCCCGACTCCAGGCCCACGACGACGTCGACGGTGTCGCTCTTGGCCGTGAGCATCACGATCGGCACCCCGGACTCCGCCCTGATCAGGCGGCACACCTCGATACCGTCCCGGCCCGGCAGCATCAGATCGAGCAGCACGAGGTCGGGTTTGGCCTCACGGAAAGCGGCCAGCGCCTTGTCGCCGTCAGCTACGAAAGACGGCTCAAAACCTTCACCACGCAGCACAATGCCGAGCATCTCGGCCAGTGCGGTGTCGTCGTCGACGACAAGGACTCGTCCCTTCATAACGACATCATCCCATTAGCTAATCGTTACCTGGCGTGACCTGGCACACAGCTGGGCAAGTGCCTCAGCTGTGACGGGCGAAACGGCGCCCTCTTCGGTGACGATCGCCGTCACCAGTTCGGGCGGCGTCACATCGAACGCCGGGTTGTACGCCTGGGTGCCCAGGGGTGCCACCGGAATCCCGCCTCCCGCTTCCGCTCCCGCCACCGGCACCTGGGGTGCTGTGAGCTCGGTCACCTCATGACCGGGGCGTTGTTCGATCTCGATGGACGCCCCGTCCGGCGTGTCCGGATCCACCGTCGTCAACGGCGCCACCACGATGAACGGCACATGGTGGTACCGCGCGAGCACCGCGAGCGGATAGCTCCCCACCTTGTTCGCCACCGAGCCGTCGGCCGCGATGCGGTCCGCTCCGATGAGCACCGCGTCCACCTCTCCGGCCGCGAAAAGCGAGCCCGCCGCATTGTCGGTCAGCAGTGTGTACGCCATACCGCTGCGAGCCGCCTCGTACGCCGTCAGGCGAGCACCTTGCAGCAACGGACGCGTTTCGTCCACCCACAGGCGCCTGAGGCTCCCAGCCCGATGGGCCGCCAGCGCCACCGCGAACGCCGTCCCCTCACCGCCCGACACCAGTGCCCCGGTGTTGCAGTGGGTCAGGATCCGGTGCCCTCCGCCAGGCAGCAGCTCATCCAGCAGCGCCAGACCATGCTCGGCCATCCGGGCGCTGGCCTGGGCGTCTTCCTGGTGCAGTCTGCGCGCGGCGGCCAGCGCGGCCCCCGCGGCCTGCCCGGCGTCACCCCCCTTGCCGAGCTCGGCCCGGTACGCGGAATGCGCCCTGCGCACTCCGCGGGCCAGGTTCACCGCGGTGGGACGCGCACCCGCCAGCGCCTGCGCGGCGTCGTCCACGTCGAACCCACGCACGGCGGCGAGAGCGACGCCGTACGCCCCCGCGATGCCGAGCAGCGGTGCCCCCCGCACGGCGAGCGAACGGATCGCCTCCACCAGCGCGGGCGCGTCCGTACAAACGAGTTCGACCTCCTCGGCCGGCAGCCTCGTCTGGTCCAGAAGCACCAGTACGGGGCCTTCGGGTGGCTCTTCCCAGCGGATCGCCGGTACGTCGGTCGGCCTGCTGTCCTCGCTGGTTTGCGCGTACTGATCAGCCATGTGATCAGTCTGCCCGTTATCCGGCGGAGAATTGAAGGTGTGCAGCCCATACCGCGGCTGGTCACTGGGTGACCACCCCATGGCACGATGGCTGGCACTGCCGCCGCGCCCGCGGACGGGCACCGTGAAGGAGCGACGATGAACGACACTCCGGGCTGGGCCTCGCCCGGATCCGCCCCGTCCGACGGGCAGCAGCCCGGTGCGTCCGGTCCCGCCGAGCCCGCCGACCGCCCCGGCACCACGAACCCCGCAGAAGAACCTGGACCGGAGCACCCGGGACCGGACCGGCAAGGCCCCGGCTCGCAGTGGTCCAAGGAGCAGCCGCCGGCCGGCCAGTGGTCCGCGCCCACCGGTCCCACCGCCCCCGGCCAGGCCCCGCCACCCCCACCACCCGGCCCGGGCGGCTGGGGCACCCCGCCGCCGGCCGGCCCCGGAGGTTACGGCGGCCCCGGCGGCTACGGCCCACCCGGACACGGCGGCTGGGGTGGCGGCTACGGCCCTCCCGGCGGTTATCCCGGGTACGGCGGCTGGGGCGGCCCCCCACCCGCGGCCAAGCCCGGCGTCATCCCCCTGCGCCCGCTCGGCGTCGGCGAGATCCTCGACGGCGCCGTGTCCACGATGCGCGCCCACTGGCGCACCGTCCTCGGCATCTCCCTGACCGTCGCCGTGGTCACGGAGATCATCGTCATCCTGCTTCAGGGCCTGGTCCTGAACGACACCGCCGGCAGCGAGGCCCTCAACGACCCGAGCGCCACGCTCGACGAACTGACCCGCGCCATGGGCGACGCCATGCTCAGCTCCTCCGTCGTCTTCGTGATCTCGCTGGTCGGCACGGTCGCCGCGACAGCCCTGCTCACGACCGTCACCAGCCGTGCGGTGCTCGGCAAGTCGGTCACCACCGGCGAGGCCTGGCGTGACGCCCGCCCGCAGGTGCTGAAGCTTCTCGGCCTGATCTTCCTGCTGCTGCTCATCGTCGTCGGTGTCGTCGTCGCCGGCGCGGTCCCCGGCATCCTCCTGGCCGTCTCGGGCCAGACCACCGCCGGCGTCGCACTCGCCGTCCTCGGCGCCCTGGGCACCTCTGTCGTCGCCCTCTGGCTGGGGATCCGCTTCTCCCTGGCCTCCCCCGCGCTGATGCTGGAGAAGCAGAGCATCACCAAGTCGATGAGCCGGTCGGCGAAGCTGGTCCGCGGCTCCTGGTGGCGGATCTTCGGCATCCAGCTGCTCGCGACGGTCATCGCGAGTATCGTCTCGGCGATCGTGGTACTCCCCTTCACCTTCCTCGCCGCCGCATTCAGCGGAGACGGCATCGGCAGCCTCCTCAACGGCTCCGGCGGCCTCGGCTGGACCTTCCTCATCATCAGCGGCATCGGCTCGGTGATCGGTTCCATGATCACCTTCCCGATCACCGCGGGCGTCACCGTGCTCCTCTACGTCGACCAGCGCATCCGCCGTGAGGCTCTCGATCTCGAACTGGCCCGCGCCGCCGGCGTCCAGGGCTACGGCCCCACCCCCGGGAGCTGATGCGGTGAATCCGACGGGGGGAGTTCTCACAGCCGTATCGACGCTGCCGCACGCCGCCGACTCGGCCGTACGCCTCGTGCTGCGCGCCGGCGACACATCCGTAAGGGCGGCCCTGCGCACCGCCGACACCGCGTCCGTCCTGTCGCTGTCGCGTACCGACGACGCACCGCCGCTGACGATCCCTCGCGACCCCGCGCGGGAGGCCGCCCGGCGCGAGCTGTCCAAGCGGATGTACCACGAGAACGACCCCGGCCTGTTCCAACGTGCCCTGAACGCGTTCTGGGACTGGGTGGACAAACTGTTCAACGCCGCCTCGGCCGCCACCCCCGGAGGCCCGCTCGGCCTGGTCGTCGTCATCGTGGCCGTACTCGCGGTCCTGGCCGCCCTGTGGTGGCGTCTGGGCAGCCCACGCCGCGAACCGGCCTCTTCATCCGTCCTGTTCGACGACCGCCCCCGCAGCGCCGCCGAACACCGCGCGGCCGCGGAGGCACACGCCGCCCAGGGCCACTGGAACCAGGCCGTCCAGGACCACATGCGGGCCATCGTCCGATCCCTGGAGGAACGCGCCCTCCTCGACATCCGCCCCGGCCGCACCGCCGACGAGGCGGCCCTGGAGGCGGGCCACACCCTGCCCTCCCAGGCGAACCGACTGCGCACCGCCGCCCGGGACTTCGACGATGTGACATACGGCGGCAGAAGGGCGAGCGAGCAGTCGTACCACCGCATCGCCGAACTCGACCGAGACCTCGAGCGCACCAAGCCACAGCTCGCGAGCACCAGCAGCAGCCACAGTGCGGACCACGACACCCGCCGGGGAGCCGCCGAATGACCACCGAGGTCACGCTCCCGTCCACCTCGGCGTCGCCCACCACCCGTCAGATGTGGACCCGCGCGCGAGGCGTCATCCTCGCCCTTGTCCTCCTTCTGGTGGGGGCCATCGCCATCGCGGCGATCCGCTCCGACACCCACCAAGGCAGCCTCGACCCGCGCTCCGCCACCCCATACGGCAGCCGCGCCGTCGCCGAACTCCTCGCCGACCGGGGCGTCTCCACGCGCGTGGTCACCACCCTGGCCGAGGCACGCGCCGCGACCGGCCCGGACACCACCCTCCTGGTGGCCGTCCCGGACCTGCTGACCGAACGTCAGCAAAGTCAGCTGCACGCCGCCACGGACGGCGCAGGAGGTCGCACGGTCCTTGTCGCCCCGGGCAGCGCGTCCGTCGAACGGCTCGTCCCCGGCATCGTCGCCAGCCCCGCCACCAGCCTCGACTCCACGCTCTCCCCCGCCTGCGACCTGCCCGCCGCCCAGCGCGCCGGCGCTGCGGACACGGGCGGCATGCGCTACACCGTCACCCGCCCCGGCGCGGACGAGTGCTACCCCAGCGAGCGCCTGGCCACCCTGGTACGCGTCCCGGACACGTCCGGCGACGGCGACACGATCGCGCTCGGCGCACCCGACATCCTCTACAACGACACCCTCGACGAGCAGGGCAACGCCTCGCTCGCCCTTCAACTCCTCGGCTCCCGCGCCCATCTGGTCTGGTACCTCCCCTCGCTCTCCGACTCGGCCGCCGGCATGGACGACGAAAAGAGCTTCTTCGATCTGCTTCCGTCGGGCTGGCTCTGGGGCACACTGCAACTCTTCATCGCCGCGGCACTCGCCGCCCTCTGGCGAGCACGCCGACTCGGCCCCCTCGTGCCCGAAAGACTCCCCGTGGCGATCCGCGCCTCCGAAACCGTCGAAGGCCGCGCCCGCCTCTACCGCAAGGCGAACGCCCGCGACCGCGCGGCCGCCGCTCTTCGCTCCACCACTCGCACCCGCCTCGCTCCCCTCGTAGGCGTCCCCGTGACCCAGGCGCACTCGCCCGAGGCCCTGCTCCCCGCCCTGTCCGCCCACCTCCACAGCCCTGGAGACGGACAGACCATGCAGTCCCTCCTCTTCGGCCCGTCGCCCAGCGACGACATAGCCCTCATCTCCCTCGCCGACCGACTCGACGCCCTCGAAAGAGAGGTACGCCGTCCATGATGGACCCGACCACTGACAACGCCGGGTACACCGGGGACGCGGGCACCGCCCGCGCCTCCCTGGAAGCCCTGCGCGCCGAGATCGCCAAAGCCGTGGTCGGCCAGGACCCCGCCGTGACCGGCCTCGTCGTCGCCCTCCTCTGCCGCGGCCACGTACTCCTCGAAGGAGTCCCCGGCGTCGCCAAGACCTTGCTCGTCCGCACCCTCGCATCCGCGCTCGAACTCGACACCAAGCGCGTCCAGTTCACCCCTGACCTGATGCCGAGCGACGTGACCGGTTCCCTCGTCTACGACACCCGCTCGGCGGAGTTCTCCTTCCAGCCCGGCCCTGTCTTCACCAACCTCCTGCTGGCCGACGAAATCAACCGCACCCCGCCCAAAACCCAGTCGTCCCTCCTGGAAGCCATGGAGGAACGCCAGGTCACCGTCGACGGCACCCCGCGCCCACTCCCCGAGCCGTTCCTGGTCGCCGCGACCCAGAACCCCGTCGAGTACGAGGGCACGTACCCCCTCCCCGAAGCACAGCTGGATCGTTTCCTCCTGAAGCTGACGATTCCGCTCCCTTCCCGCCAGGACGAGATCGACGTCCTCACCCGGCACGCCGAGGGCTTCAACCCGCGCGACCTGCACGCCGCCGGCGTGCGCCCCGTCGCGGGCCCCGCCGACCTGGAAGCGGCTCGTGCCGCCGTCGCCAAGACGACGGTCTCCCCCGAGATCACCGCCTATGTGGTCGACATCTGCCGGGCCACCCGTGAGTCGCCGTCCCTCACCCTCGGCGTCTCCCCGCGAGGCGCAACGGCCCTGCTCGCCACGGCCCGCGCCTGGGCGTGGTTGACGGGCCGCGACTACGTCACTCCCGACGACGTCAAGGCACTCGCGCTCCCCACACTCCGCCACCGCGTACAGCTTCGCCCGGAGGCCGAGATGGAAGGCGTGACGGCGGACTCCGCCATCAACGCGATCCTCGCTCACGTCCCCGTTCCCCGCTGATGGCACTCACCGGGCGCACCGCCCTCCTCGCGGCCCTGGGTTCCCTCCCCGTAGGCATCTGGGAACCCGGCTGGACAGGTCTCCTCGCCGTCAACGCCCCCTTGGCTGTCGCCTGTGCCTGCGATTTCGCCCTGGCAGCACCCGTACGACGCCTCGGCCTGACCCGGTCCGGCGACGCCTCCGTACGCCTCGGCGACCCCGCCGACGTCACCCTCACCCTCACCAACCCGTCCCGCCGGACGCTCCGCGCCCACCTGCGCGACGCCTGGCCCCCCAGCAGCTGGCAGCCCGGCACGGAAGTCGCGGCCTCCCGTCACCGTCTGACGGTGCCCGCGGGCGAACGCCGTCGCGTGACCACTCGACTGCGACCGACCCGCCGCGGCGACCGTCAGACGGACGGCGTCACGATCCGTTCCTTCGGCCCCCTCGGCCTGTTCTCCCGCCAGGGCACCCACAAGGTTCCGTGGACGGTGCGTGTCCTCCCCCCGTTCACCAGCCGCAAGCACCTGCCCTCCAAGCTGGCTCGCCTGCGTGAACTGGACGGCCGCACCAGCGTCCTCACTCGCGGCGAGGGGACGGAATTCGACAGCCTCCGCGAGTACGTCCCCGGCGACGACACCCGCTCCATCGACTGGCGGGCAACGGCCCGGCAGACCACGGTGGCGGTACGCACCTGGCGCCCCGAACGCGACCGTCACATCCTTCTGGTCCTCGACACCGGCCGTACCTCCGCCGGCCGGGTGGGCGACGCTCCACGCCTTGACGCCTCCATGGACGCGGCGCTGCTTCTGGCGGCCCTGGCATCCCGCGCCGGCGACCGCGTCGACCTTCTCGCCTACGACCGCCGGGTACGCGCCCTCGTCCAGGGCCGCTCGGCCGGCGATGTTCTGCCGTCCCTGGTCAACTCGATGGCCAACCTCGAACCCGAACTCGTGGAAACGGACGCCCGAGGTCTCGCGGCCACCGCTCTCAGGTTCGCCCCGCGCCGTTCGCTGATCGTCCTGTGCACGACCCTCGACACAGCTCCCGTCGAGGGGGGCCTGCTGCCCGTCCTTTCCCAACTCACCCAGCGACACACAGTGCTGCTCGCGTCGGTAGCGGATCCTCATGTCGCCCGCATGGCCACAGCACGCGGTAACACCGACGCCGTCTACGAGGCCGCAGCCGCCGCCCAGGCGCAGACTGAGCGCCACCGCACCGCGGAACAACTGCGTCGGCACGGCGTTACGGTCGTCGACGCCACACCCGACGATCTGGCTCCCGCACTGGCGGACGCATATCTGGCGCTCAAGGCAGCGGGCCGTCTCTGATCCGAGCTCCTCTCGGATTCAAGAGGCGGCTGGCTGCCTCTTGCTTTCCCCTAAACGCAGAAAACCCCCGTGCCCAAGGCACGGGGGTTTTCCCAAAAATTGTTCGGCGGCGTCCTACTCTCCCACAGGGTCCCCCCTGCAGTACCAT
>NZ_JBIAKJ010000019.1:0-61877 GCF_042872365.1 Streptomyces sp. NPDC005263
ATCCGATGGGAACGCAGGGCCGACATCCATGAAGCGTTCCTCAAACTCGCCTGCTGTCTCATCACTCACCGACAACTCGGCTCATTGTGTCAGCCCTTGTAAGGGCAACCCGAAGTTTGATCCGCTCATCGACGGCATGTACCGCGGTGACAGGGCAGAGCTTCGCCGGTACAAGAGCGCGATGGCCAGCCCGGCGAACTCCGAGATCCGCGGGCTTGAGATCGTGACCAACGGCAAGGACGGCGCACCGTACTGGGAGTCGATGATGGCCATGAACGGCGTCACCGGCACCGCGCGATACGTACCGTGAGATCGAGGGACTTCAGTGGCAGTCGAGCACAACATCAGGTCCAACTTCGTCTTCGCTCCGCCCGAGGACAACACGAGCGCGTGGCAGGCGAGTGTGGAGACCTTCAAAGATGCGCTGGAGAGGGCGTTTCCGGAGGCGTTCATGGAAATGAGCACGTCCTCGCTGCGTAACGCTCCGGTCCTGGACTTCGAGATCGAGGTGGCGCCAGAGGTCTTCGTTACGGGTACCGCCGCCATGCCCGCTTCGGACTACGCGCACATCAGCCTCATCGATGTCACCGCTGACGAGGCGGCACTGTTCGCTCAGTGGCTCCGCGATTCCTATGTACCTTCACCAGTCAGCGTGCGTTTCCTCAGCAGCTTCGTCATGGAAAACGGCGACGAGGCCCCCTGGCCCCTGCCGGCCACAGGCGACGCCGCGGCGATCGAGGCCGTGATGCGCGATCACCTGACAGCAGCTGGCGCCGCGTAGGGCAGAGCCGAGCAGACGCGGCCCATGGCTTCCAGGTTGTTCGTACAGTGGCGCGTTGCACCTGGACGCCATGAACCACGCCCGCGTCAGCTCTCCTCCGGCGGGCTTCTTGTGCGGGTGGAGGAAGCCGTCGCCGACGTTTCGTAGCCGAGGTCGACTCCTCTCGCATCTTTCTGGCCATAAATCATGCCCCTCTTTTCCCCTGTTCTGCCTGAGCGTGATGAACAGGGGACCACACTTTGAAGCACCACCCTTTCGGCTGTTTTTCGACATTGCGCTCCGCGGATGAGAAGAGCGGGTTACGTGAAGCTGAATCCCGCTTACTTTGCCTGTGACCGGAGGGTGTTGTTCCGCCTGTCTCGGACAGCTGAAACATTTCTTGTGAGGTGATCTTGCACCTTCATAACATGCGGTTCGTGGGCCGACGCCGTCGGCCATAGCGAAGGAGATCTCATGAAGCCTCGTTTCCGCCTGTCGGCCGCTGCGGCCGCGCTTTCACTGGCAGCGATCGGCGCGGTAGGCCTGGCCGCCTCACCCGCATCCGCTGGTGAGGCCACGTGCTTCGGCTACAAGGGGAACTTCAACGAATACGGCGCGACGTTCATCAAGTGGGAAAACGGACCGGACGAATGTTTCGGCGTGGCCCCCTCCGGCAGTATTTGGCATGCGTGGGACGGTGCAGGTGGCTGGAAGGAGATGCCGGGCAACGGCAGGGCACTGAGACTCACTGCTTGGGGTGACAACTCGACGGGCAAGATCGTCGATTTCGTGACATCGTCGGGCAACCACTACTGCAACACCCTTTTCTACGCGGACAACAAGTGGAAGGGCTGGAAGGCCTGCTGAACCGCATTTAATGAGCCGCATTTATCTTGACCTGGGCCGTTAGTGCTCCAGCAGGTTCTGCTGTCTGACCTGCAGGTTTCGCTGAGCGGATGGAGCGTAACGGGCGGTGGAGCGGTCAGGGGTGGCCTTCGACAGGCCGCCCCTCGATCGCGCGACAGCGCCGCAAGGAGTAGCAGCGGCGGGCTACCGCTTGGTGTCGTTGGCGCCAGTTCGACCAGCTCAGCGCGTGATGTCGTCCGTAGCCACAAAGGTGCGGCGGGCGGGGACGACAAGCTGCCAGAAGTCGCCGAACCTCCGCCACTGAGCCCTTTCCAACCTGCCTGCGGCAGGGGCCCGACAAGGATATCGGGCTGCAAGGATTGACGGACCTCCAGGTGACGGATTTATGGGGGCGCACTCAGGCTCTCTTCGCCGAACACCGCGCGGGCGGCGTCCAGGATGCGGGCCCGGTTGTCGCGGGCGTCGGAGCGCACAGTCCGAGGCAAATGGTTGGTCATCGCTTCTCACTTTAGACGTCATTTCACTTGGCTAAGAGCTGTCCCGTAAATGATCTACGGCGTGCCGATTGACCAGCGACGCTGCGCCTCATCCGGCGAGGGTGAGGCTATGCAAGCGGGCGATGCCGAGCACGGCATGGTGAATGCCTTCGTCTTTGAGGCGGTAGTCGCGGAGGATCCTGTAGAGAGCGGAGGGGTGCCGTTGAGACTGAGTGTCAGCGGGGAATGCTCTGCCCTGCTTCGGTGAGGGTCAGTGTGAGGCACCCCAGCCATGCGCCGGATTGCGGGTACTCCCAGTTCTCGGCGTCCGCCAGGACAGCGGGAAGGTCCTGCTTCGGGATGGGGGGACCGGGCTGCTCTCCGAGAGTGCCATCCGGCGCTGTCCAGGGAATGACCCGGCACACTTCGATCCATCCTCTGTCGACGAGGGGAAGGAGGATCGGGACGAGAGCCGAGGCAGGCCCTGAGACCAGCGGTTCGTCGAGGTCACCCCAAACACCGGGGAGGATGTCGATCTCCGTGGCGTTGATCATGAAGGCGCGTTCAGCGGAGGACAGCTGGTCTGTCGCGGGATAGATCACGTGCAGAGTGTCGCAGCTCAGGAGGACGGCCGCCGAGCGCCCCCGGTGGCTCGCTGAAGAAGTGGTCACATGGACGAGATGATCTCGATGTGACTGGTGTGATCACGGCGTCGGAGCCGTCCTAATCCGGTGATAGCGACAGTCCTGAGGGACATACACCCGCTGGCCTGTTCGAGCAGTAGACGCGTTGGTCGCGATGGCGGTCACGTGGGTGTCGGGCCGACGCCTTGAGCCGTCTGGATAGCCCCGTTCTCCGGGCTGAGCCCGCGAGCCTTCGGGAAGCTGGTGACGGTACTGCGTCGCGCAGGTGCGGACTCGGTCCGCAAGGGCCGACCATGGAGCCTCCCATTGGAAGACCGGATCTTGCTGGTCACCGCGTACTGGCGAACGAACCTGACCATGCGACAACTGGCCTCACTGTTCGGGATCTCGAAGTCGGCAGCGGACCGCATCATCGACCACCTGGGGCCGATGTTCGCGCTCCAGCCGCGCAAGCGGTTCGCCAAGGATGCCGTGCTCATCGTGGACGGCACTCTGGTCCCCACCCGGGACCACACCATCGCCGAGCGGTCGAAGAACTACCGGTACTCCACCAACCATCAGGTCGTCATCGACGCCGACACCCGCCTGGTCGTCGTGGTCGGCCGGCCGCTCGCCGGGAACCGCAACGACTGCAAGGCATGGGAGGAATCCGGCACCAAGGCCGCCGTCGGCAAGACCACCACGATCGCCGACGGCGGCTACCCGGGCACCGGACTCGTCATCCCACACCGCCGGCAGCGCGGCCAGACCGAACTCCCGGGCTGGAAAGAGGAACACAACAAGTCCCACAAGCAGGTCCGAGCCCGCGTCGAGCACGTCTTCGCCCGCATGAAGACCTGGAAGATCCTCCGCGACTGCCGCTTGAAGGGCGATGGTGTCCACCATGCCATGCTCGGCATCGCCCGGATGCACAACCTCGCCCGAGGCGACTCGTAGATCATTTACGGGACAGCCCTTAGCCGCGATCAAAGTGACCATCTGCACTCGATCCCTGCCCTCGGCCCTGGGCGCGGCCGAACGACCATGGCGGCGAGACCTACTGTCGCGACGGTGACGACGAGTGCTTCGGCGGAGATTATGGATGCTCGGTGTCCTTCCCACCCGTTCATCGCATCCCGCATGCCGGGCCACAGCAACACTTGCTACTCCGGGAAGACGATCGGGGTCTATCCATTGAGCCAAGCTGGATCGTCTGGTCAAGGACGCCCAGCGCGGTGTCCGGTCGGCACTGCGGGCAGGCCTTCACGCCGTCGACGAGCGCACGCAGCCCTGCTCCCGGGTGACGCCCCGGCTGCGCTTGCCGGCGTTCCAGCAGTCCCCGGCGTGGACGTACACAGCGTTGTCCGCCGACAGGCCGCGCTCGAGGAGCCACTGCGGTGCGGGCGGCCGGGCCTCGATGCGGTGCTGCCTCGGCTTCTCGGCGCTCCTCGTCCGAGATCCACCGGCGGGTGCGTTCCAGGAAGCGGAGCAGCGCGAGTCTCGACGGGACTGAATCGTTCTCATGTTCGATTCTACGGGCTAGGGTGACGGGCGCACGCACAGGGGCATGGGAGGCCATCGCGGAGCGCATGTGCGCCGGAAGACTGCGGCAGCACGGCATCAATCCGGCGTCCCTCCCGCCAGCGCCCTGGGCGGAGCCAACGCGCGTCGAGGGCAGACCGCGGATCCCGGACCGGCAGGCTTTGTGCGGGATCTTGTTCGTGCTGCACACGGGCATCCAGTGGGAGGGCGGAGGGTGCCTGTCCGCGCCAGCCCACGAACTGTCCGGCGAAAGGGGCCGAGCGGCACGCCGACGACGTTGGCCAACATCGCGCTGGCGCCCACGACGCCCACCGCGCGGGCGCCCGCCGCGGGACCGCACCCGGTGGGGCCTCTGGCCGAGTCCGGTCGGAGCACCTGCGGCGCGACCCGCGGGTCACACTGACCGTGTTCGATCGCGACGACTGGTACACCCAGCGGCTGGGGAGCGAGCAAGTACAGCAACCAGTCACCCACCTGAGAACGCGACGCCCGCGGCGGAACGCCCGCTTCACCGGCCCTCGTCGCTCCCAGGCTGTACATCGCCATAGGGCGGCGGGGCCTCACCCGCAGTCGTCACCTCGAAGGTGTTGAGGAAGTCGCAGACCAGTTGGTAGAAGCCGACGGTGATGACGAGATCAGCGAGCTGGTTCACCGTCAGGAACGCGAGAAGTTCCTTCCGCGCGGCGGCGTCGAGGGAGTGCCGGGCAAGCAGTCGGTCGGTGGAGGTGAGGACGGCTGCCTCGGGCGCGGACAGGCTGTCGGGGGAACCAGTCGCGGCGGCGGCGATCGCCTCCTCACCGAGTCCGACGAGACGGGCGATGTTCTCGTGATGGTGGATCTCGTACGCCGCCCGGTAGGCGTGGCCCACCCGGACGATGGCGAGTTCGCGCAAGGGGTCGGGCAGCGAGCTGCGCCGCAGGATCGCGTCCCCCAGCGCCAGCACACCGGGTGCCAGCGCGGGGGAGTGCATCATCATCCGGAACACGTTGAGCGAACCGCGAGAGCTCACCTCATCCTGCAGCTCCGCGGGCAGTGCGGAAAGGTCCGGGTACTCCATGTCCACTCCATTCGCTGGGCGTTTGACTGCACAGGACGGGAATCCCCACGGAGCCCGCGTCGAACACCATGTGACGTGAAGTGACGGCTGTCGCTGCGGCGTCTTCGGTCAGGAGCTCCACTTCACCTTGAAGACCCACACGTGCTGTCCCGCCTTGCGGGCTGCCGCGGGCACATCGATCACCAACGCTCCTTTGCTGACGGTCCAGGTCAGTGGACGGTCGTGGCCCAGCATGGTCACCGTGTCCCCGCGGCAGATCGGCACCGGCGCCGCGATGGCGAGCCGTGAGCCCGGCTGTGTCAGCCAGTGGATGTAGAAGGCTGGTTCGGGCATGCATTCGGAATGCTGCGGGAGGCGTGGGTAGTCTCGCGCGTTACGGCGAGCGTTCATGATCCATCCCAGGGTGCGTTCGACGCGCCAGCGGCGCGGAGCGAAAGCATGACCGCTGCATTCCCGGCGATCGACCGCGACAAGAGCCCGCTGGTCGACGCTGACCATGACCCGGTCCGCATCGCCCACGCATTGTGCGGCAGCCCGCACCAGGGCGAGGCGGGTGGCGGTGATGTGGTCGGCTGTCGTGTTCGAGCCTGCGTTGCCTGGGCGCAGGAGAGCCGCGACGGGTTCTCCGGTTCCTCCGGGGCCGCGGTCGACGAACCTCATGAGCGGGTGGTGGCCGTAGGTTTTCTTCCAGGTCGGGGCGGCGTCCTGCTTGTCCGAGTGCGCGACGACCAGGACCCCGTCCAGGTCCACGGTCGCCTGCCCGCCGGCATCCGGAGCCTGCGGCCAACTCCCAGACTCTTTTGCGTACTTCGGAACGTGCGGCGCGAATCGCGGTCAGCGCCCTCTCGCCCGAAGTGGCGAGGGTGTCGATCAACCAGGAGACCGTCGGAACGGAAGCCACCGGGCCGAACACGCCCGGCTCGGCCCACGAACGCCGGGTCCGTAGCGGCGCCGCCGCGAGGCGGTCCTCCTGCGCAGCCATGGCCGGTGCGAGAACCCCGACTGCCTGCTCGCCGTCCTGCCCTACCGCACTGCAGCGGGACAGCCTCTGCTGGAGATCGATCACATCGACGATCACGCCCAGGGCGGCCGCGACCACCCGGGCGCCATGATCGCGTTGTGCCCCAACTGCCATGCGAACAAGACGCGCGGTGCGGACCGTAGCGCACTGCGGGAGCGCCTGAGGTGCGTTGCACAGATGCTGGACGCTGCCGTTGTGCAGCAGGAGCAGGACGGCCCACGCCCATGAGCAACTGGCTACTCCCGCAGTGACGCCCTTGACCGTCAGACCGGTTGCAGGAAGTCGACAACGGAAAGCCAGGTCTCGCCGTTGACGAGCTGAAGGGCGCCTTCGCCCCGGGCGCGCCGACAGCGGGACGCGCGGAAGAGCGGACGGGTTCACCCGCTCGCACCTGGACGAACACCAGCGCGGATTGCAGCAATGGCCACATCCGTGGCATCACCGTCTTTTGCATCGTCCAGCGCCTCGCTGGAGATGGCGGTCCACAGCAACCGCATGGCCTACTACCTGTGCCGCTTCGCACGGTGGGGGTCCCCGCCCGCAGGGCGTCGTGCGGGGTCAGGGGCGGCGGGCGATCAGGACGTCGAAGCGCGCGTGCTCGATCAGGCCGTCCGCGTCGGCGTGTTCGGTCAGCAGGGCGTGGGCCCGCTCCTCGAACTCCTGCAGCCGGGCTCCGAACAGGGGACGGGAGGCGAAGGACGTCGAGTACGGGTAGCCGATGACCGTCTGCGGGGTCCAGGGCCGCTCGACGTCGATGGTGTGTTCCTTGACGTCGGCGAAGGCGGACTCGGCGAGGATCTCGCGGTAGGGGCGGTCGTGCGCCGCGTAGGTCTTGTCCTTGCCTGCCCGGCGTTGGCTGCCGGTGTATTCCTGGATCAGGGGCCGCAGGGCGTCCGTCCATGCCGAGCGGGCCGTCCAGAGGCTGCCGTCTCCCATGACGACGACGGTGGCGTCCTTGATCGTGCAGCCGTTGAGGAGTGACAGTACGGCCGGCTGGTCCATCCAGTTTCTCTGAACTACTGAGTTTTTCGGGTTGGCGACGCGTTCCGCAACGACCGGCAGGCCCACGCCGCAGCACTGGAGCAACTCGTCGCCCGCGCACAGCAGCAACGGGTCCTGCGGCGAGGGACCTCCGTCACAGACGTCCGCGTAGGCCTGATGGCGATCTCCTCGCTGCGCCCCACACAGGCCAATCGACGGCCCGACGCGATCCGTACCTTGCTGGGTCTGCTTCTGGCGGGACTGCACTCGCCCGATCACTGAGCTTCTTCAGCGGTGCCGCTCCAGGGTGAGTACGGCGTTGGCGATTGACGTCATGCGGTTCGGGCCGCAGCGGGCGTGACGAAAGAGCTGCCAGGACCCAAGATAGGCACCGAGGCGGCAGGATTTTGAGCACTGCGACTCGGCGCCGCGCCCCCGTACCAGTGGTCCAGTGGCGACACCACGATGTAGGCCGCTGACTACAGGCTGGCGATGCTGTCCTGCACCGACTTACCCCAAGCCACACCCTCAGCGTGCGTGTTGGCGAAGTCCGGGTCCACGTAGATGTGGATCCTCTTGATGAGTTCATCCTCGAACTCGAACACATTGCAGAACAGCCCGAAAGAGGAATCGCCGTCAGGGAAGTCCACGCCTGACATCGTTGTTCCCCTTTCCGCACCCTCGACGATCACGTAATTCCCGGACGTCAAGACGGTGAAGCGCTCGATCTCGTGCTCGAGCGACGCGATCCCCCGGCCGAGGCCCTGAGCGAACGCTCCGATCTGCGCCTTCCCGCGCGCGATGCCGAACTTCGGATAGAACATGTGAGCATCTTCAGTGAAGACGTCGATGACCGCGGGGTCACCCGCGTCCACCATGCGGAAGTAGTTGACAGCAATCTCTTCACGACGCTTCTGGATATCGCTGGTGGCGTTCACTTTTGCTCCTGCTACGGGGTGCGTGGTTGCGCTCTCGCGCTGGTTGAGGGGTACGGTCAGACCTGCGCCTGGCCTCCATCGACGAACCAGTCGGCACCGTTGACGAAGCTGGAGGCGTCCGAGGCCAGGAACGTCGCCACGGCGGCGATCTCGTCCGGGCGGCCGATCCTGCCGAGCGGCACCTGCGAGGCGAGCCGGTGGTCCGGGCCCACGGCGCCGATCAGGCCCGGCGTCTCGGTCGGACCGGGGCTCAGCATATTCACCCGGAACTTCCGTTCCTGCGCGCTGAGCGCCCAGCTGCGCACCAGGTTGCGCACCGCCGCCTTCGATGCGCCGTAGATTTCCAGGCCCGGTTCGGTGCGCAGGGAGTTGGTCGATCCTGTCACCACGATCGAGGCACCGTCCGACAACAGGGGCAGCGCCTTCTGCACGGTGAAGATCGTGCCCTTCACGTTCGTGCCGAAGGTGGCGTCGATGGCTTCCTCCGTTATCTCACCGAGACGCTGAGGGACAGCGCTGCCGGCGTTGGCGACAAGCACGTCGATGCGGCCCGCCTCCTCGCGCACGACCGAGTAGAGGTCGTCGAGGTCCGTCTGTACCGAAACGTCGGTCCTCACGCCGGTGGCCTTTGGCCCGATCTCAGCGACGGCCGCGTCGAGCGGTTCCTGGCGGCGACCAGCCAGGAACACCCGTGCCCCCTCCGCGGCGAACCGCCTGGCGATGGCAAGCCCAATGCCACTGCCGGCTCCGGTGACCACCGCCACCTTGCCTGCGAGTACTTCCGTCATGGCGCGCCCACTCCTCGATTCTTGACTTGTTCGTCCATAACGCTAAGCGTTATGGACGAACAAGTCAAGAATGGGTAGGCTGACCCCATGGCGCGACCCAGGAAGTTCGACGAGCAGCAGGTGCTGGACACTGCCCGGGAGCAGTTCTGGTCGGGTGGGTACGCCGCCACGCGCATGGACGACATCGCCGAGGCGACAGGGCTCGGCAAAGGCAGCCTCTACGGTGCGTTCGGCGGAAAGCAGGAACTGTTCCACCGCGTGTTCGACGACTACTGCGGCTCCGTCGTCGACGCTGTGAGTCGGCAGCTGCGCGGCAACGACGCGGACGCCTACGCGCGGCTGTCCGCCCACGTGTACGCGGTGGCGGCGGCGACTGCCGCAGACACCGCCCGCCGCGGATGTCTGTTGGCCAAGGGTGCCGCCGAGCTGGCCGAACACGACGAGACGGTGGCCAAGCGGGCACGGGCGGCCATCGAGGCGCTGCAGGCCCTGCTGGAGGACGACATCGCGGCCTGTCAGCGCAATGGCGATATCGCCTCGGACGCGGATCCGGGAAAGCTGGCTGCGCTGGTGCTCGCCGTACTGCGCGGCATTGAAGCGCTGGGCAAGGCCGGAGCGAGTGAGGAGACGCTGACCGATATCGCCAGGACAGCCCTTGCTGTACTGCCCCGCCCCACTCACTGAACTCCCTCAGCGTTGCCGCTCCAGGGTGGGGACGGCGCTACCGGCCACAGACCGGCGCCCTGGTAGGCGAGATTGCTGACTGACGGTGTTGTCCCGTGTGAGAACACTTTGGGAGGGTCGCCCCTCTCGCCACTCACGCCGCGCATTCGTGCTGGCTCGGGGAGCTGTCCGCGTTGTCTGGCGAGGCTTGTGGCCGGGTCAGGGAAGCAGGACGAGGAGCACTGCTGCTCCTGCGCCAGCGATGGTGAAATAGGGCGCGTTGATGAGTCCGTAGAGGAGGGGGCGGGCGAAGACGGGGTTGATCGCGATGTTGAACGCCATGGTGGTGAGGTAGCCGACGCTCGTCAGGAGGCCGAACAAGATGGCGGTTCCGACCGTGTCGACGTCGAGGGCGCTGAGAAGGATCGCACTGGTCAGGACGTTGGCGAGGGAACAGACGAGCGGACCGGCGATGAACAGCGGTGACGCTGGAGCGGGCGTGTCCGTGTCGCGGCCAACGGCCCTCGCATAGGGCTTGCTGACGACGGCGGTGAACCAGACACCGCCGAGGAGCGCGAAGAGGGCGGTGCCCGCGAGCACACCCCACCAGTGGATGTGCGCGAATGCGTCGAGGATCACGTGCTGCTTTCTGGCTTGGTACTGATGTTCGTGTGACAAGGAGGGGCCGCACCGGTGCAGGGTTCACACGGTGCCGTGAGGCCCTGCACCGGTGCGGGGGAGTCAGCCGGCGTAGGGGGCCTGGACGTCAAGGACCCAGGTGACGCCGAACCGGTCGGTGAGCATGCCGAAACCGGGAGTCCACGCCGACTTGGCGAGGGGCTCGATGACGGTGCCGCCCTCGGCGAGGGCGCTCCAGTAGCCGGTGATCTCGTCAAGAGTGTCGGCGCGAACGGACTGGAAGAATGTCCGGTCGGTGATCGTGGCACCGTTCTCCCGGCGCGTGGAGCCGGCCGTCACCGTGATGTCGGTGTCGTCCTGACCGGGGATGTCGTAGGCCATGACACGGAACCCGTCCTCGTTCTCGACCTGCCCGAACACGACCTTGTCAGCGCCGGGAACCTCTTTCGGCATGCCGAGGTCGCCGTAGGTGGCGATGACGGTCCGGCCGCCGAACACGGTCGCGTAGAAGTCGAGCGCCTGGCGAGCGGTGCCGCGGAAATTCAGGTGGGTGGCCGTGCTGATAGTCATGATCTGCTCTTCTCCTCGATGGATGCGACCGGCGGGTGCCGTCAGGGATGAGCATCACGAAAGAAGAGGTCAATAACGGTCCTCTACTCGAAGCACACTGGATTCATGATCGGAAGTACTTCGCGGATGCTCGCTCTGCTGTCCCTCCTGCAGACGCGACGGGACTGGCCGGGGCAGGTCCTTGCGGAGCGCCTGGAGGTGAGCCCGCGCACGGTCCGCCGTGACGTGGACCGCTTGCGGGAACTCGGCTACCGGATCGGGTCGATGAAGGGACCCGACGGCGGGTACCGGCTTGAGGCCGGTTCAGAGCTGCCACCGCTGCTGTTCGACGACGATCAGGCGGTCGCGATCGCGGTCGCGCTCCAGAGTGTGCCCTCCACCGGGGTCGACATTGACGAGGCGGCAGCCCGCGCGTTGGCCACCGTCCGCCAGTTGATGCCGTCGAGGCTCCGTCACCGCATCGACGGCATCCGCTTCACCGGAACCGAGACCTCCGCCCGTGTCGATCCGTCCGTGCTGGAGAGTGTCAGCGTCGCCGTCCGGGACCGGCACACTCTCCGATTCGACTACGGCGGGAGCAACGCCCCTCCACGGAGCGTGCAGCCGCACGCGGTCGTCGCCCGGCACAGCCGCTGGTATCTGATCGCGTGGGATCTGGACCGGCACGACTGGCGTGTCTTCCGCATGGACCGTATGGCACCACGCACCCCGACGGGGCCGGCGTTTACGCCCCGCACGCTTCCCGCGGCAGATGCGCGCTCCTTTCTCGCCGCCCGGTCCAGGGGATCGCAGAGTGAGGATCGCTGGCCTTGCGTGGGCGACGTCGTCATCGAGCTTCCTGCGCGTGACATCACACCCTGGATCGGTGACGGTGAGGTCGAAGAGCTCACCGAGCGGTCCTGTCGTGTCACGATCGGGTCGTGGTCCTGGGCCGGTCTGCTCGCATCCGTGCTCCGGTACGACGCTCCCTTCACCGTGGTGGGCCCGGACGCCTTGGCCAAGGCCGCGGCGAAGCTCGCCGTGATCCACGTCGAGTCGGCGCAGGGACTCCTCGACGGCAGTCACGATCCATCGACGTGACGCGCCCCGGCGGTTCGGGTCGTCGCCCATCGGACCGGTGAACTTGGTGGCCAGCACGACCTCGTCCCGACGGCCTCTGATGGCGGTCCCCACGACCGTCTCCGTCTCGCCGCCGCCATAGACGTCCGACGTGTCGATGAAGTTGATCCCGCTTTCCAGGGCCCGGTCCACGATGCGTCGGCAGTCGTCAGGGTCCGGGTTCCCGGCGGGACCGAACATCATGGTGCCGAGGCAGTAGGGGCTGACACGGATGCCGGTTCGGCCGAGTGTGCGCATCTTCATGCTGGTTCTCCGCAGTGAGCGGCCTTGCTTATCCCCGCCACGGCTCACGCCGTCCCGGCCATCGGCGCCGCTGGACGAGGGCCGGGGCAGACCACCATCAGCTTGCCCGTGCGCGACGCCCTGGCCCGCCTGACCGTTCTCGATGAGGATCGCACCGGCTGCCAGCATGACGCCTTCAAGCACTGGACCGATGCGGACAAGGACGGCTGTAACACCCACGCCGAGGTCCTCAAGGCCGAAGCCGTCGTCGCGCCCGAGCGCACGCGAACGGCGGGAGGCCGCCCCCGTGCGCGTCCGTCAGTGGCGGGCCTGGATCTTCAGGTCGCCGCGGGTCTGTACGCGGATGTGGTCACTGGCGAGCATGGCGTGGGGGAAGCCGAGATCGATCGCGCTGACCTCGTCCAGGCGCGCCATCTGGGACGAGGTGAGGTCGACCTCGAGGGCTCCCAGGTTCTCCTGCAGCTGTCCGACAGTTCGCGCACCGATGATGGGCGCAGTCACCCCTGGGTTGTGCAAGGTCCAGGCCAGTCCGACCTGTGCAGGGGTCCGGCCCAGTTCCGCGGCGAGCTCCTTGACGACATCCACGATGGCGAGGTTGCGCTCGGTCACTCCGCCCAGGGCCAGGTTGAAGCTCTTGCGGGCGCTCTCAGTCTGGTCAGACGCCGGGGCCGTCAAGTCCTGGCGGCTGTACTTGCCGGTGAGGACCCCACCCGCCAAGGGGGACCACAGCACGGTTCCCAGTCCCAGCTCCTGGGCCATCGGCAGAAGGTCACGCTCCCCGGTGCGTTCCACCAGGTTGTACTCCAGCTGTAGCGCCGTCAGTGGCGACCAGCCGCGCAGGTCAGCGATCGTCTGCATGCGTGAGATCTGCCAGGCCGGGGTGTTGGAGATGGCTACGTAGAGGATCTTGCCCTGGCGTACCAGGTCGTCCAGGCCACGCAGGATCTCCTCCACGGGAGTGGTGGAGTCCCATACGTGCAGGTAGAGCAGGTCGATGTAGTCGGTGTTCAGCTGCCGCAGGCTGGTTTCGACCGCGCCGAACAGACTCTTCCGGCTGGCGCCGCCGGAGTTGGGGTCATCGGGCCGACGCAGCGTCGTGTACTTGGTCGCAAGGACCAGACTGTCACGCCGGTCACGGGCGAACTCGCCGAGCATGCGCTCCGAGGTGCCGTTGGTGTAGGTGACCGCGGTGTCGATGAAATTCCCACCCCGCTCGACGTAGAGGTCGAACAGTTTCCGCGCCTCGTCCTGCTCCGCGCCCCAGCCCCAGTCGTTGCCGAAGGTGGCCGCGCCGAGCGCGAGCGGTGAGACCCGCAGGCCGGAACGTCCCAGCTGCCGGTAGGTGTCGAGCGTGAGCACCATCGTGTTCTCCTGTGAAGTGTGGTTCCTGGCGTGTGCTGCGTGCGAACCGGTCGAGGGCCCGTGGATACTCATCAGGCGCCGAGCCTGTAGCCGCCGGCCACGGTGACGTCCTGGCCGGTGATGTAGCCGGCGGCGTCCGAGGCGAGGAAGGCGACGACTTCCGCGACCTCCTGGCTGGATCCGAAGCGCTCGAAGGGGATCTTCGAGCGCATCGCGTCCCGGCCGCTCTGGGGGATTCCCAACTTGTCGATCAGCGGGGTGTCGGTGATCCCGGGGCTCACGGCGTTGACGCGAATCCTGCGCGGAGCCAGTTCGAGCGCGAGCGAGGGCACCATCGCCAGCAGTGCCCTCCGCGTCGCCGCTCCCACCGTGGCGCCAGGGCTGCCGCGACGGGATCCGATGCCCACGGTCAGCACGATCGAACCGCCGTCCCTTGAAGTTGAGGTCGGCGTGCTCGTCGAACGATTCCTCCGTCACATCGGCAACCGGTGCCGGACGGAATATCCCGGCGTTGAGGAAGAGCAGGTCCAGTGACCCCAACCGTGCCGACACCGCTGACATCAGAGCGTCGGTGTCGGAGAGCACGCGCGCATCGGATCGGACGACGAGCACGTCGTCGGGAAGCTCGGACCGTGCCCGTCCGGTGACCGCGACCTGGTAGCCGCAGGAGTGCAGCAGGTCGGCCGTAGCGCTGCCGATCCCGGTCGTCCCCCCGGTGATGAGCGCTGTAGGCATGGCAAAACCTTTCGTCGCTGAAGCAGTGGGCGAGACCGTCCATAAACGGGGACCTCCCTGTTTACCTCACCGTACACTGAACGGGGACCTCCCCACTTGTTTCGCCGTACACTGACCGGGGAGATCCCCGATTCGTTCCCGAACCTCATCTGACACTCACGATCGCGAAGGTCATGACACCTCCACGCAGCACCCTGCGCGCCGACGCGCAGCGCAACCGCGAGCAGTTGATCGCCACGGCCGCCGAAGCCTTCGCATCCGGACGCGCGATCTCGCTGGACGCGATCGCCAAGCGCGCGGGAGTGGGGAACGCCACCCTGTACCGGCACTTCCCCACCCGAGAGGACTTGGTCGAAGAGGTCTACCGGGACCAGATCCGCCCCTTGCGCGAGGACGCGCGCACTCTGCTGACTACCGAGCCGCCCGCACAGGCCCTCCACGCGTGGATGCTCCGATTCGCCGACTGGGCCGGCGAACGACGCGGCATCTGCGAGGCCCTGGTCGCCATGAGCGCTTCCGGCCGCTTCGGTACCGGACCGGTCTGCGACGAGGTCCAGCAGGTCCTGGCGATGGTGCTCGAGGCCGGCGCCACAGCAGGAGAACTGCGCAGCGACATCGACCCGACCGACGTAGGCAGCATCCTCGCCGGTTTGCTCTCTGTGGCCGGCGCACCCGAGCAGCGCCCCCAACTAAACCGCATGCTGGACGTCGTCGTCGACGGACTCAAGCCCCGCTACTAGTACAGCCTGCGGATCAGGTGGGGCGAACCCGAGTCGCCCGGACCGGCAGTGGCCGGTGAGATGCGGCGCCAGCAGCGCCGCCAGGTCGCAACCGTGTTCGTCCCAGTACGTGACGTTCGACAGGGTGACCACGGGCACGGGGCGAGCGATCCGGGCGACTGCATCGCGGGCGCCGGGCCACAGGGTGAAGGGCTCAGGCCGGTGCTCGCAGGGGAACGCAGCCGGATTCACCTGCAGGGCCCGGCAGAGCGTCAGTCAGCGTGTCCGCGCGGGTTCATGCGGTGGGAGCGGCTGTGTTCCTGGACCGTCCATCGGTGCGTGTAGTTGCCCGGCGAGCGCTGACCGGGCACCTCCGCGGCAGCCTCGCCGTCGGCTGGTGCCGTCGTCCGCGATGCCGGCCCGCCGGTCGGGGTCTTGGCCGGCTTGCACTGCAGGAGCATGGTGTCGTGATCGGTTTGCCGATCTGCTCTTGGGTGATGGATTCCCAGCAGGCGATCACGACGCGGGCGACAGCCCGCGTGGCCTCATCCTCGGTCGGCTGCTCGACGACCTGTCCGCACCTGGAAGAGCGTGAGTCACCAGTGGGCCCTCGCGCGCCGCTCCTTCGAGCTGACCCAGCGGACCTTGACCAGTTCCAGAACGCACGGCACCCGCCCAGCGAGCGCCGCGGGGCGGGTGGCGTGCAGGTGCAGGGTCAGGCGGGGGTGATGTTCTCCGCCTGGGGGCCCTTCTGGCCCTGGGTGACGTCGAAGTTCACCTTCTGGCCTTCCTGGAGCTCACGGAAGCCGGAGCTGGCGATGTTGGAGTAGTGGGCGAAGACGTCTGGGCCTCCGCCGTCCTGTTCGATGAAGCCGAAGCCCTTTTCCGAGTTGAACCACTTGACGGTTCCGGTGGCCATTTTGCCCTCCAAGGGGACTCGAAATCGGTTCCCGCACCGTGCGGGAAACCGGAGGTGATCGTCCTGGCCCTCAGAGACTCTGAACAGAAAAATCGCCCGTGCACACGCTCACGGGCGACCGGTACTTCGGAACCACGACAGCTGGCTCCAACGCTACACCGGCAGTTCCACCCTCGCCACGAAGCGCTGGTGACGTCATCGCCCTGGCCGCCACCCACGGCCCGCGCCTGTCCGCGCAGGACGCCACCGTGAACGAGGCGGGCCTGGACTACCGCGTCGTCATGGCCTCCGACACGACCGACCAGAGGTGGGTGCTGCGCGTACCGCGCCGCGCCGATGTCTCCGAGGGCATGGCCGCCGAGACGCGCATCCTCGACCTGGTCGCCCCCGTCCTGGCCGAGGACGGCGTCGCGGTCCCCGACTGGCAGGTCTGCTCCCCCGAGCTGATCGCCTACCCGGCCCTGCCTGGCGCCCCGGGTCTGACCCTGACCGACGCCGGGGAGCCCAACTGGCACATGGACCCTGCCAGCCCGGACTACGCCGAGCGCCTGGGGCGCTTGCTGGCCTGTCTGCACTCCATCACCCCGGAGCAGGCCGAGGCCGCGGGCGTCGAGGTTCGCACTCCGGCCCAGGTACGTCAGGCATGGCGGGACGACGTCGCCCGCGTGAGCGAGGCCTTCACTGTCTCCCCCGCCCTGACCGAGGCCTGGCAGTCATGGCTCGAGGACGACACCTGCCGGCCCGAGCAGACCGTGATGACTCACGGCGAGATCTACCCCGCGCACGTGCTGTTCGACGAGGAGGGCACGATCACCGGGGTCCTGGACTGGACCACCGCCCGCGTGGACGACCCCGCCCGTGACCTGTCCGCCCAGTACGGCGCCGCAGGCGAGGAGATGCTGCAGACCACCCTCACCGCGTACGAGCGGGCGGGCGGGAACGTCCCCCCCGGCCTGGCAGCCCAGGCGAAGCACCTGTGGGATACCTCCCCGATCGGGTACGCCCTGTACGCGCTGACCACCGGCGCCGAGACCGACCTGGCCACCGCGGCGGCGATGCTGAACCCCGAGGCCTGATGCCCCGCCCGGTTTTCGTGCTCGCGCTGGCAGTCCTGGCCGTGATTGCGATGTGTCGGCTTCGCGTCAGTGAGGGTGTGGCAGTGAGCGCATGCCAGGAAAGCCATGTTCCTGCCGGTGGTCGGCCTGTGGCTGTAGCTTGCGCCTGACGAGCCTCATCCCCACGGACGGACGCGGTGGCACGGGAAGGCCGGCGGTCGAACTCGTCGTCCGCGCCTCGACCGCACCACCACGGCCGCGAGCATCATCCCGCGGGTGATCGCAAAACGAGCTCCCGCTCGATGAACCGGTTGAGATGGTGCCGTGCCTCTTGTGTCGTCAGGGGAGGTGCCTGCCGCAGGCGTTGCAGGGCGAGGCCGTCGGCGAGGGCGGCGAAGCGGGCCGTGAAGCCGTCGAGGTCGTCGCCGCTGAACTCGCCGTCGGTGGCGCCCCGTTCGGCCAGGGCACGGATCTGCCGGTGCCAGGCCGCGTACCGGGCGGCCTGCCCCCGTGCGAAGGTCTCGTCCGTGCTCTGCTCGCCCGCGTGCCAGAAGTCGAACCACATCCGCCAGTGCCGGTCGGTGTCCTCGGTGAACAGCGCGTCGACGAGTAGCCTGA
This sequence comes from Streptomyces sp. NPDC005263, assembly GCF_042872365.1. NCBI lineage: Bacteria > Bacillati > Actinomycetota > Actinomycetes > Kitasatosporales > Streptomycetaceae > Streptomyces > Streptomyces sp. NPDC005263. The sequence continues at coordinate 17,696 of NZ_JBIAKJ010000019.1, forward strand.
GCGCTTCGGCGCCGCTGGTCGCGTGCTCGGCGGCCTCGCTGAGCGCCGCGTAGTACTGCTCGATGTGCAGCACCATGGCCTCGGAGAGGACCTCCTGCACGCTGTCGAAGTGGTAGGTGACCGTGCCGACGGACACCCCGGCCGCGGCTGCCACGTCGCGCACGCCGACCGACTTGTAACCGCGTTCCGCGATCAGCGGGACGGCAGCGTCGACGATGAGGCGCCGGCGCACCTCGGTGGGCTGCCGGGTCCGGTCGCGGGCGGCGACGGCCCGGCGCGGGGTCTTCGGGCCCTGTCGCGACTGCTCGGCGGCCGTCATCCCGACGTCCTCGGGGTGGTGCGGTGCCATGAGCGCTCGGCCACTGTCTCTCCGTTCCCCCGCGCTTCGATACGGCTGTCCATGATGAACTCCGCGGCCGTGGCGCGCAGCTCCGTCCGCGTCATGATCTCAGCGTCCCAGTCGTCCCCGCGCCGCAGCCGGATGCGCCACTCGGAGACGGCACGCGCCGACAGCGGGTCGTCGGTGCGGATGGTGTACGTCTCGCGGGCGCTCTCCTCGTAGCGCAGCCCGTCCGGGTACGTCCGGGACCCCCCGTATCCGGGGTCGACCTCCAGCGTCCACTCGCTCTTGGCGACGTCGTGCGTGACCAGCCGCTCGGGGCGGGGGTCCGGGGGAGTGTCGTAGGTGACCGGCATCGGTAGCGCCTGCTCCGGTTCCTCGAAGCGGACGGAGGCCTCGTCGGCGGCCTCGCGCACGGGCAGCAGGACCGCGCTGTCGGCCGGGACGACGTGCAGCGCCCCGCGTTCGCCGTGCGGCCACACCCAGGGCCAGTACGCGTCGGAGACGGCGACACGGACGCGGTGGCCGGGCGGGAAGGCGTAGCCGATGCCGTTGAGCTCGAACTCGACGTCCTCGTACGTCCCCGGAGTCCATTCGACGGCGTGTTCACGGCCCTTCCTGCTGAGCAGGTTGAGCACGCCCCGGGTGACGAGCGTGGACGAGCCGTCGGGCGCGACGTCGCACACGCGGGCGATGACATGGGCCCGTGGGGTGTCGCTGTCGAGGCGGAGCCGGACGCGCGGCCGGCCGAGGATCTCCACGCGCCGGTCCAGGGGCGCGGAGTCGAAGCAGACGGACCGCCCGTCCTCCTCGCGCTGGTCGGGCGGCAGGTCGGCGGCGTTGCCGAACGGGAAGAAGCGGCCGGCGTCGAGGCCGGTGTGGAGCGGAGAGCGCACGAGGACCGGGTCGTGGCTCTCGCCGAGCGGACGGGTGTCCCAGGTGACGTCCGGGCTGGGCCACTCGGCGTCGCTCACCCAGCGGCCGGGCAGTTCCTCGTGCGACGGGGCGGGCGGTACGGGGTCGCCCAGCCAGGCGCGCAGCAGCGGCTCCGTCATGACCCCGGTGTCGATGCCCTTGAGGTGCTGGTCCCACCAGCGCAGGGTCTCCTGGAGGAACCCGATGGCCGGGCCGGGCGGCAGTCCGCGATCGGGGTACTGGTGCGACCAGGGGCCGATGATGCCCCGCACCTGTTCGGTGGGGAGGTTTTCCACGAGCCGCAGCACGGTGTCTCGGTACGGGTCGTTCCAGCCGCCGACCGCGAGGACGGCCGCGCCGATCGCCGTGTAGTCCTCGCAGACGCTGCCGTGCCGCCAGTAGTCGTCCCGCTGTTGGTGCTCCAGCCAGGTGTGCAGGAAGGGTTCGAGCGCGTCGAGGCGCTCGCGCCACATGGGAAGCCAGCGGTCCGCGCCGACGTTCGCGGGGTCCGGCGGGCGTGCGGTGAAGGCGAGCATGGTGCCGGCCCACGCGAGCATGTCTATGCCGAGGACCGCACCGCCCGTGTAGTGCACGTCGTTGTCGTAGCGGTCGTCGGTGGAACACACCGTCACGACTGCCTTGAGCGGTTCGGGGGCGAGGGCGGCGATCTGGAGGGAGTTGAAGCCGCCCCAGGAGATGCCGAACATGCCGACCTTGCCGGTGCACCAGGGTTGTGCGGCGAGCCAGTTGACGACATCGACGCCGTCGGCGAGCTCCTGGGCGTCGTACTCGTCCCCGGGCATGCCCTCGCTGTCGCCGTGGCCGCGGACGTCGACCCGGACGGAGGCGTAGCCGTGACCGGCGTACCAGGGGTGGCGCTGGGCGTCGCGCGGAGCGGTCCAGTCGCTCTTGCGGTACGGCAGGTACTCGAGCAGCGCGGGGACGGGGTCCGACTCGGCGTCGGACGGGCGCCAGATCCGGGCGTGCAGGCGGGTCCTGCCGTCCCGGGTGGGGATCCACACGTCCTCGCGGACGACCTGGCGTTCGAACCGGTCGCGGTACTTCACGAAACTCCTTCTGCGACGGGAGTGGTCGGGTTGTCGTCGGGGGTGCCGGCGGCCCGCCAGCGGCGCACGCGGTGGCCGTCGCCGTGCTCGGTCCACACCTCGCCCTCCCGGGCCGCGTCGGCCCAGTCGGGGGCCGCCTCCACGGGAGGCTGTGCGTCGGGGTCGGGTTCGAGGGCGGCCGCCATCAACTGGCGCGTGTAGGGGTGCCGGGGATCCGAGAAGACGGCTTCCGTCGGGCCTTCCTCGACCACGACACCGCCGCGCAGGACGACGACGCGGTCCGCGATGCCGCGGACGACTGCCAGGTCATGGCTGATGAACAGACACGCCAGGTCGCGTTCCCGGCGCAGGTCGTCGACCAGGCGCAGCACGTCGGCCTGGACCGAGACGTCCAGCGCGGTGGTGATCTCGTCGGCGATGAGGACGTCCGGCTCGCCCGCCAGCGCCCGGGCGATGCCGATGCGCTGCCGCTGGCCGCCGGAGAGCTGGGCGGGCAGCCGGTCGGCGAGGGCCGGGTCCAGGCGTACGTCGGCGATGATCCGCCGGGCGCGCTCGGCCGAATCCGCCCGGCCGGAGGCCGTGCCGAAGAACCGCAGCGGGCGGCGGATGGCGTCGCCGACCGAGCGCCGGGGGTTGAGCGAGGTGTCCGCGTTCTGGAAGACCAGCTGCACCCGTCGCCGCAGGGACATCGGCCGCCGCTGCGCGGGGCGGGCCAGGTCGCCCGACTCGTGGGCCATGGCGCCGCCGGACGGTGTGCGCAGCCCCGCGAGGGTCCAGGCCAGCGTGGACTTGCCGCTGCCCGACTCGCCGACGAGGGCGAGGACCTCGCCTCGCCGGACCTCGAAGGAGACACCGTGCACGGCACGGGAGCTGCCGTAGTCGACGGTGACGTCACGGGCCGAGACGGTGACCGGCGCGTCCTCGGGCACGACGGCCCTCGGGCGGATCTCGCGCTCGCCCGTCTCCCGCACGAGAGCGAGACCGGCGTCGTCCAGCCGCGGCACGCTCGCCAGCAGCCGCTTCGTGTACGGCTCCCGGGGCGTCGCGAACAACCGCCGGGTGGGCGCCGACTCCACCACCCGGCCCGACTTCAGCACACACACCTCGTCGGCCAGGTGCGCGACGACGCCCAGATCGTGGCTCACCAGCACGGCCGCCAGGCCGAGTTCGTCGCGCAGGGCGGCGATCAGGTCCAGCACGCCCCGCTGGGTGACGACGTCCAGGCCGGTCGTCGGCTCGTCGAGGACCAGCACCTTGGGGCGGGCGGCGATGGCCATGGCGAGGGCGACGCGCTGCTGCTGGCCGCCGGACAGCTCGTGCGGATAGCGGCGGGCCAGCTCTGCGGGGCGCGGCAGCCGGACCTGGGCGAGCAGGTCGGTGACGGGGATGTCGCCGCCCGCCTCCGCGATCTGCCGGCCGACGCGCATGGAGGGGGTCAGCGCCTGGCCCGCGTTCTGGGCGACCATGGCGACCGTCCGGCCGCGCAGCCGCCGCAGCTCGGGCGCCGACAGCGCGAAGACGTCCCGGCCGTCCACCGCCACCGAGCCGCCGGTGACGTGGGAGCCGTGCCGCAGATGCCCGAGCAGGGCCGCGGCGAGGGTCGACTTGCCGCTGCCGGACTCGCCGACCAGCGCCAGTGTCTGCCCCGCGGCGGCCTCCAGCGACACCTCGTGCACCACGGGTATCTGACGACCGCCGGAGCGGTAGGCCACGGACAGGGAGTTGACGGAGACGAGCGGGGTCATCAGAAACCCTCCCTGATCCGGTCGACGCCCCAGGCCTTGGAGAGGCCGTCGGCCGCGAGGTTGAGTCCGATCACGAGCGTCGCCAGGGCGATGATCGGCGCGACGCTCGCCATCGGCACGACGGTGATGGCGGTGCGGTTCTCGGCGACCATCAGGCCCCAGTCGGGTGTCGGCGGGTCGGCGCCGAAGCCGAGGAAGGACAGCGAGGAGATCAGCAGCACGACCCAGGAGGCGCGCATGGCGAACTCGACGCACACCACGTCGACGATATTCGGCAGGACCTCCCGCCGCAGGATCGACCAGGTGCCCTCTCCACGGGCCCGGGCGGCGGTCACGTAGTCGGCCGGCACCACCGCCAGGGCGGCCCCGCGCACGACCCGCACCACCTGCGGGACGAAGACGACGGCGACGGCGAGCACGATGACGGCCGGTCCGGTGCCGAGCGCGGTCACGACCACGAGCAGCGCCAGCACCGCCGGAATGGCCAGCACGGCGTCCAGCACCCGCCCGATCAGGTCGTCGAACCAGCCGCCGCGCAGGGCGGTCGCGCAGCCGATGACCGTGCCGAGGGCGACGCTCACGACGGTGGCGGCGACGGACACCCCGAGGGCGTACCGGCCGCCGTACAGCACACGCGCGAGGACGTCACGGCCGTACTGGTCGGTGCCCGCCCAGTGTTCCCCGCCCGGACCGAGCAGGGCCTGCGAGGTGTTGCCCGCGATCGGGTCGTAGGAGGTGAGCAGCGGGGCCAGCAGCGCGATCACGACGTGGACGGCGACGATCGCGAGCCCGACGACGGCCGCGCGCGAGGAGCGCAGGGTGCGCCACGCACGGGCGGCGCGCGGGGCCGGGGCGTCGGCCCGGGCGGTGTCGACCGTGGTCATCGGGTCCTCCCTCGGGTGCGGAGCCTGGGGTTGAGGGCCATGGCGCCGAGGTCGGCGGCGAGGTTGCACACGACGTAGACGACGGCGCTGATCAGGGCGATGGCCTGGATGACGGGCAGGTCCCGGTTCTGCACCGAGGACAGCATCAGCTTGCCGATGCCCGGGTAGTTGAAGACGTTCTCGACGACGGCGACGCCGCCCAGCAGCCAGGCCACGTTGAGCGCGATCACGTGCAGTACGGGCAGCAGGGCGCTGGGCAGGGCGTGCCGGGTGACGACCCGCCAGGTGGACAGGCCCTTGAGGCGGGCGGTGGTGACGTACTCGCTCGCCATCACGTCGATCACCGAGGTGCGGGCCATGCGGACGATGTAGGCGGCCATGACCACCGCCAGGGCAAGGGCCGGGAGCCATACGGCGGGCAGGAGCTGGCCCACCGTGGCGTCGGGGCCATAGAGAACGACCGCGGGGAACCACGGCAGCGCGACCGAGAAGCACAGCACGAGAACGGTGGCCACGACGAACTCGGGGACGCTCATGCCGACGAGGCTGACCGTCGAGATGAGGTGGTCGGGCCAGCGGTCGCGGTAGAGCCCGGCGACGATGCCCAGCAGCAGTGAACCGCTCACCGCGAACAGGATCGTGATCAGGGCGATCAGCGCGGAGTTGCCCAGATACTGGGCGACTTCACCGCCGACCGACTTCCCGGAGACGAGGGAGGTGCCGAAGTCGCCGTGCAGGGCGCCCCGGATCCAGTCGGTGTACCGCTCCCAGGCGGGCCGGTCGAGGCCGAGGCTGCCGCGCAGCTCGGCCACCGCCTGCGGGGTCGCGTCCTTGCCGAGAACCTGGGTGGCGACGTCGCCGGGCAGGGCCTGGACGGCGAGGAAGACCAGCAACGAGGAGAGCAGGAGCGTGCCGAGCGCTGCCACGGTCCGGCGGGCGATGAAGGAGAGCATGGTCAGGCCCCCTTCAGGCCGATGCCGAGGTAGTCGAACTCGAAGCCGTGCTCGGCGTAACCGCGCACCTTGCGCGAGATGCCCACGAGCCGGTCGGCGAACATCGGGGTCATCGCGCCGCCCTTGTCGATCACCCAGGTCTGGGCCTCGCCGTAGAGCTCACGGCGTCTGGTGTCGTCGGTCTCGGCCCGCGCCCGGTCGAGGAGGGCGTCGAAGCCCTTGTCGGACCAGGCGGTCTCGTTGTACGACGAGCCGCTGCGGAAGACCTGGTTGAAGAGCTGGTCGACGGGCCGGCCGGTGTACCAGTAGGTGGCCATCAGCGGCTGCTTCATCCAGATCTGTGTGTAGTACGAGTCCGCCGACGCCGTCTTGACGCGGATCCGGATGCCCGCCCGCTTCGCCGACTCCTGGTAGGCGAGGGCCATGGGCGTGAAGAGGGGGTCGTACGCGGAGGTGTACAGGTCGACGGCCAGATCCTGGTGGCCCGCCTTCTTCAGCAGGAAACGCGCCTGCTCCGGGTCGTGCTCGGGGTGCGCGGCGATGTGCGCCGGGTCGTCCGGGGGTACCGGGTTGTCCCAGCCGGCCTTGCCCGCGCCCTGCAGCGCGGCCTTCACGATGTGCTCGGGGTCGTAGGCGAGCTTCATGGCCCGGCGGACGCGGACGTCGGTGAAGGGCTTGTCGGTGGTGAGCATCGGCAGCACGTACCACTGGCCGTTCTTCACCCGGGCGATGGTGGCGCGATCGGAGGCGGCCACGACACGGGCGGTGGCGAAGTCCAGGTTGGTCTGGGACAGCAGGTCCACCTGCCCGGCGAGCAGGGCGCTCGAGCGGGCGGACATGTCCGCGACCGAGTAGAAGGCGATCGCGTCGAGCACGGGGCGGCCCGCCCAGTGATCCTGGTAGGCGGTGACGCGGCCGGGGCCGGCCGGTGCGAAGGACTCCAGCTTGAAGGGGCCGGTGCCGATGCCGGTGCGGCCGATCGACTTCCCGCTGCCCTCCGGGACGACGTAGCAGTTGTAGTGCGTGAGCAGGCTCGGGAACTCGGCGTTCGGGGTCTTCAGCGGCACCACGAGGGTGTGGGCGTCGGGCGTGCGCAGCCGCCCGGGGTCGACGAGCGGGGCGAGGACGCCGGCCTGCGGCGATGCCGTCGCCTTGTCGAGGATGTGGCGCAGCGTGTAGGCGGCGTCGGCGGAGGTGAAGGCCCGGCCGTTGTGGAAGGTGACGCCCTTGCGGAGCCGGAAGGTCCAGGTGCGCGCCGTGCTGTCCGGTTCCCAGGACTCGGCGAGATCGGAAGCCACCTGGCCGTCCGGGCCGATGCGGACCAGCCGGTTGTAGAGGGCGCCCAGGTACTCGTAGGCGGACAGGGAGCTCGCCGGGTCGAGGGTCTCGGCGTCGGAGGCGGGGGGACGGGCGATCCGCAGGGTGCCGCCGCGGTCGGGCGCTCCGGGTCGGGCGGCGGTCGGCAGGACGGGGGCGGCGGTGGCGCCCGAACAGCCGGACAGCAGCCAGGACGCGCCGAGCGAGGCCGCACAGGCGGTGCCCGCGGCGAGCACCGAGCGGCGCCCCGGCTGGTGGATGTCGGACATGAACCGACCTTCCCTGTCGCTATTCGTTCGCTGAACGATTGAGTGAAGTCCGTGAACGATAGCGAGCAGGCGGTTTCAGGCCAACCCCCAGGCTGTGAAGAAGTCGACACATACACAACCTGCCGCCCCGGTCGGAGTGAGGACCGGGGGCCGACGCCGCTGCTCCGCCCGGCCGCCTCGCCCTCTCCGTACGCCTGACGCACGCTGGTCCGATGGGTGAGGGCCCTCCACGGCAGCCCACCTGGCTCATGGGTGTCCCCGGTGATCGCGGAACAGACGTTTTTCTTCTTCGGCAGCTCGTGGACCTCGGCGTCCTCGCCGCGTGAGTCCGTGGCCTGTTGCACGGACTCGTTCAGCGCGGCCTGCCTGCCGGATTTTCGCTGGGCGGTGTCGTCCTCGGCCGGTACTGTGCGAGGAAGGGTCAAGGAGGGTGAGCTGGTGCGCCCTGCGCTGTTGGTGGATGTGGACGGACCGCTGAATCCGTATGCCGCGAAGCCGCATCGACGGCCTGAGGGATATGGGACGCACCGGCTACTGAGGCCTCGCTGGGAGGCCGCCGAGCGGCGCCGGGTGACTGAGACGTCATTTCACTTGGCTAGTCGGCGGTGGCGTATGAGCGTCGCGGCGATGGCTGTGAAGGCAAGGAATTGTTCCGGCTTGCGCTCGTAGCGGCGGTGCAGGCGGCGGCAGCCGGACAGCCAGGACATGGTCCGCTCCACCACCCAGCGGTGCCGGCCCAGCCGCTGGGACGACTCGATGCCCTTGCGGGCGAGGCGGTGCCGGATGCCGCGGGAAGCGAGCCATTGCCGCAGGTGCCGATAGTCGTAGCCCTTGTAACCGTGCAGCTTGCCGGGCCGCCGGCGTCGAGGGCCGCGACGCGAGCGGATGGGTGGGATGCCGCAGACCAGCAGGATGAGGGCTTGGCTGTCGTGGAGATTGGCGGCGGAGATGCCGATCGACAGGGGCAGTCCCTGGCGGTCGACGATGAGGTGGATTTTCGATCCCTTCTTGCCACGGTCGGTCGGATTCGGTCCCGTCAGCTGCCCCCTTTGAGGGCTCGGTCAGTGTCCGAGCCCTCGCTTCGGATGTCGCCCGGGGCCATGCCCGTCGAACTGTTGCGCCGACTCCGCGGCCCGCAGGGGCTGAGGGACGGGTGTGCCACCTGGTACGACGGTGACGGACCCGGGGACCACCCCTCGATGTGGGCGGCACAGACGTACCGGGGCAGCCCCGTGGCGGTGGAGGTCGACATGACGCCCGACCTGCTCACCCGGCGGGCCCTGGACTGGCACATGTGGAAGTACTCCCTGGTCGCGCTTGCCGTCGTCGTACCGCTGTCGGCGCTCGCCGCGGAACTGCCCAACCGCAGACTGCGGCGGGTGGCACGGACCGCACGTCGGATCACGTCCGGTGACCTGGCCGCCAGGACCGCGGCCGGCCGCGGCAGCGACGAGATCGCCGAGATCTCCGCCACCGTCGATTCGATGGCTGACAGCCTGCTCGGGCGACTCCTGGCCGAGCAGCACTTCACCGCCGACGTCGCCCACGCATTGCGCACCCCGCTGATGGGTCTGGTCACAGCGAGCGGGTTGCTCCCCGAGGGGGAGGCCACGGATCTGGTCAGGGACCGGGTGGGGGTGCTGCGGACCCTGGTGGAGAACCTGCTGGAGATTTCCCGGCTCGACGCGGGCGCCGAACAGGCCGACACCCAGCCGGTACCGCTCGGCGAGCTGGTGACGGAATCCGTACGGCGCACCGGCTTGCAGACACAGCTCACCACGTCCGGCACCCTGACCGCCCGGACCGACCCGCGTCGGCTCGAAAGGATCATCACCAACCTGGTCGTCAACGCCCACCGGCACGGTCGCGCACCCGTCGAGGTCGACGTGGCGGGGACCTACGTCACCGTACGGGACCACGGCCCGGGCTTCCCCCGCCGGCTGCTCGCCGACGGACCCAACGGTTCCGCACCGGCGCGTCCGAACGCGGCCGCGGCCACGGCCTCGGGCTGACCATCGCGCTCGGCCAGGCGCAGGTCATCGGAGCGTCGCTGTCCTTCGCCAACGCGCCCGACGACGGGGCCGTCGCCACGCTCCGCCTCCCGCCCGGCGACTGACATGTCTGACGGCGGCCCGACTCGACGGTGGGGGCCTCTACCTCTTCCACCTCTTCGGCCGGGCCACCGTGATCGCTTGCCATCCAACTCGGTCGACGCAGGTCAGCGTGAGCCGAGCGACTGACTTCCCTGCCAAGGGACAACTGAAGATGTACGTGTCCGCCAATCCGACGGAGACGATGTGCTCCGCACCTCGTATTCGCTCCGTCCCGTACGACCAGGGCGCCCGGGCCACCCTGACATGCTCAGGCCGAAGGTCTCGTCCTTGGGGCGGGAGGATCGGGCAGGGAAGCGGCGCTAGACCTCCCCAGGCGTTGCGCCGCTTCCTGCCAGCCCACCTCAGTTACCCGCGGACTCCCGTCCTATGCTCACGCAGCCTGCCGGGCATGCCACTGCGCCGTCGCTGTGGTCAGGCGCTCCTCACGATGCGCCGGCTCTGTTCCTGCTGCGTTGTCGCGGTCACAGCCTCCGCCGCATCGTGGAGTTGGGTTTTGCCAGTGGACCAGCTCGCCCACGTCCGTGATGTTGGGGAAGGCCGCCTCCTTCGCGGGCAGGGACGAGACCCCGATCACTGGCCCTGTGCCCGGTCTCGCGTCGCGGACTCCGTCTGGGCGAGCAGGTCCAGCGACGGCGCGAGGGCGAGGAAACGGCCTGCGCGGAGTTCTTGTGTGCTGAGCACGGCCACGACGGCTTCACATCGTCTACGTCCAGCTCGAACAGCGTGCTGCCTTTCGTGCAGCCACGCCAGCAACGGCGCCGCCGGGCACGCACTGGTGCTGAAGCAGCACGGGCCTACCGGTTGAGCCGGAGCAGGAGGGACACCGGCCTTGCCAGGCTCGCCCGCGGACCAAGAACGGCAGGATGACTTGGTGGGCGAACAGGGAGTCTGTCCCGCGCGTGACGCACACCTGGCGCCACCTTGGAGCTGTTCGCCGTGTCCTATGGACGGCGAGGTGCCTTGCCTCCTGTGTGATCTTCACGTTGCACGGAGGGTGTCTTGCAGCCTTGGCTCTCATCGCGATCCACCGGCTCGCGCCGGCCGCCGGATTCGACGTGCTGCGTGAGGTCTCCCAGCACACCGACACCAAACTGCATCTGGTGGCTCAGATAGTCATCGCCTGGGTGCTGGGGCAGCCGCTGCCTCAGCCGGTGGGGCAGGAGCTGGACGCGGCTGTGCAGCGGCGCTCGGCCTAGCGGAATGCCCGGGCGCGGAAGTGGGGTGGAGCGCCGTGGCCGGGCAGGGTGTGGGTCAGGTGGCCAGGGCCTGTTCGACGGTGGGGTGGCGGGGGATGACCTGGTCCAGTCCGACGAGCTCGAGGACTCGCAGTACCGAGTCCTGGACGCCGGCTATGCGCAGCCATCCCTGGGCGTCATTCATGCTCTGGTGGGCGGTGATGAGGGCGTTGATGCCGCTGGAGTCCATGAAGGTCACACCGCTGAGGTCCACCACGGTCCGCGGCCGCGTCATGCTGCCGTATGACAGCAGGTAGTCGGTGAGCTCCTTCGTGACGGCGTGGTCGATCTCGCCGCGCAGAGTGAGCACCCGGATGTCGTCGACGGCGGTGTGCTCGATCGACAGGCCGGGCTGGGATGCTCCGTGGGTGTCTGTCACCGTTTCCTCGACTGCTTCTCGCTGATGGGGCTCGGGGCCCCCGACACGTTGTGCGCGGGCAGCCTGCCCCGATATTACGGTGAACACCCGTTCGGCCCTGCACCCGTGCCGCGCTCACGGGAATGGGAGGCGGCGGGTCGGGGCCGTAGGCGAAAAATCTTGGCGGAATCGCCATCCCGCGAGCGATATCTCACGTATGTCCTAGTGAAGTAAGCGAGATGGAAGGGAAAGGATCATGTCGCTCTTCGGCCACCTGGTACCTGCCAAGAGGCACCACAAGGGCAAGACCACCACGACCTCGAAGGGAAGGACGAGCCACCACCGCAGGCACCACCGTCGCACCAGCAGCACCGGCACGCACAAGTGATGCCGGTGTGCCCTCGGTGACCGGTCGGGTCGATGTTCCGGCCGCCGTGGGACGACGTCTTGTGAGCCGCGTTCCGTGAAACCTCACCGGCACTCCGCCCGCGGCGCAGCGCGGACCCCGGCACTGCGACGGCTCCTCACCGTCGCCGAGCCGTCGAGCGAGCAGATCGTAGCCGCCGCGCCGCCGCTGGCCGTCAGGCAGGTCTTCCGGCGCTTCTGGCCCTACACACGCGGCGGGCGGCGTTGGATAGTGCTGCTCGTCGCGTTCTGTGTAGTCGGTCCCGCCATCGACGCGGCCGAGATATGGCTGTTCAAGGTCGTGGTGGACGACGTGCTCGTCCAGCGCGACCTGAGCCCGTTCCTGCCGATCGCGCTGGCGTATGTCGGGCTCAGCCTCGCTTCGGGCATCCTGTCGTTCGCCGACGACGTGACCAGCACCTGGGTCGGTGAGCGGTTTCTGCTGGCCCTGCGGGCGGATGTGTTCCGGCACGTGCAGCACCTCTCGCTCGGCTTCTTCGAGCGGCGTCGGCTCGGCGACGTGATGGCCCGGGTCACCGGCGATGTCGACGCGGTCGAGACGTTCCTGCTCTCGGGGGTGGCCCAGGCGCTCTGGTACGTGATGCGGCTGGGCATCTTCCTGGGCCTGCTGTTCTACCTGAGCTGGGACCTGACGCTCTTCGCCCTCGTCATCGTGCCGCTGTTCTATTACGCGGCCCGGTACTTCTCCAGGCTGGTGAAGGCCGCCTCGCGGGAACGCCGCCGGCGCAGTGGTTCGCTCAGCGCGGTCGCCGAGGAGGTCCTGGGCAACATCGCTCTGGTGCAGGCGTACAACCGCCAGGAGTGGGAGCAGGGCAGGTTCCAGCGCGAGAGCCTCGGCAGGTACCGCGCCACCATGGCCTCGACCAGGATCCGGGCCGTCTTCGGGCCGCTCGTCGACCTCGTCGAGATGAGTGGGGCCCTGCTGGTGATGGGGCTGGGCACCTGGCAACTGGCAAACGGCCGTCTCACCCTGGGGGAGCTGCTGGTCTTCCTGGCCCTGCTGAGCAAGCTCTACAGCCCGATCCGGGGTCTGTCCCACCTGAACAGCACCTTCTACGCGGCCTCCGCCGCCGCGGAGCGGATCATCGAGCTGCTCGACCAGCGCCCGCAGGTGCGCGAGGTGCCCGCCCGCGTGCCGTTCGGGCGTGCTCATGGGCGGGTCGAGTTCGACGGTGTCGGCTTCACCTATCCGGGAACCGACCGGCCCGCGCTGTGCGACGTGTCGTTGGACGCGGGGCCCGGCCAGACCCTGGCGGTGGTCGGGGCCAGCGGCGCGGGGAAGTCCACCCTCGCCAAACTCCTGCTGCGCTTCTACGACCCCGGTCACGGCGCTGTCCGGCTGGACGGAAGGGACCTGAGGACCCTGCGACTGGCCGATGTCCGGGACAACGTGGCCGTGGTGCTCCAGGAGACGCTCGTCCTGCATGGCACCGTGCGCGAGAACATCCTCTACGGCCGTCCGGACGCGAGTGAGCGCGAGGTCGTCGAGGCGGCACGCGCCGCGGACGCGCACGACTTCGTCACCGCCCTGCCGGAGGGCTACGACACCGTTGTGGGCCAGCGCGGAAGGCTGCTCTCCGGAGGCCAGCGCCAGCGCCTGGCGATCGCCCGGGCCATGATCCGCGACGCGCCCGTCCTCATCCTGGACGAACCGACCACCGGCCTGGACGCCGAGTCGGGCCGGCGTGTCATGGAACCGCTGCGTCGGCTGATGGCCGGACGCACCACGATCGTCATCTCCCACAACCTGCTCACCGTCCGCGACGCCACCGAGATCCTGGTGCTCGACCACGGCCGGGTCGTCGAACGGGGAGCACACCACGACCTGCTGGCAAGCGGCATGACCTACGCCCGGCTGCACCGACTGCACGCCCCGGTGGCCACGGCCGCCCCGATGAAGACCTTCCGATGAGCCCTCTGAACCTTCCAGCGCAGCCGGCGGCCCCCACGCACCGGCCGGCCCCGCCCCTGCCTCCGGGGCCGGCCCCGGTCGCCGGCTACGAGATCCTGGCCCACCTGACCCGGACCGGATGGCTCGATGTGTACGACGCCTGGAGCTACGAGCGGGACTGCCGCTGCCTCGTGAAGATGCTGCGTCCCGACCGCCGGCACGAACCGAGGCTGCGTGCACGGCTCCTGCGCGAGGGCCGCTGGCTCCAGGCGTTCAACCACCCGCACCTGGTGCGCGCGTACGAGACGGTCGAGATGCCCGAGCCCCTCGTCGTCCTGGAGACGCTGACCGGCGAGACCGTCGCCCACCTCATCGACCGTCTGCGGCACCGGATGGCCGCCCATGACCTGGCCTTCCTCGGCGTACACCTGTGCTCCGCGCTGCACTACCTGCACGGCCGGGACCTGCTGCACCTGGACGTGAAGCCCTCCAACGTGACCATCGACTGCCGGCGCGCCAAACTGCTCGACCTCAGCGTCGCCCGCCCGCCCGGACCCGCGGACGCCGGCGTCGGCACCCCCTGCTACCTCGCCCCCGAGCAGGCGCTCGGCGGATGCCTCACCGCCGCCGCGGACGTCTGGGGGGTGGGCATCACCCTGTACGAGGCCGCCACCGGCGACCTGCCATTCCCCGAGGACGTTCCGACCGACAGCACGTCCACCACGGACTTCACCACCACGGACGCGGAGCCGGCTGGCGAATCCGGCGCCGTACCGACACCCGCAAGCCCCAGCGACACCTACGGTCGGCGGCACTCGTACCCGCAGCTGGACGGCAGGGCGCCGCCCGTGGGCACCCGGCGCCGCCTGCCGCGTGAGCTCGCCGTCGCGATCGACGCGTGCCTGGAACCGGACCCGGCTGCCCGGCCCGGTATCGGCTCTCTCGCTGAGGCGTTCGACGCGTTGCTGCCCTCACGCCGCAAGGACGTGGAAGCGACGGCACTCGGACCTGGCACCGGACAATCCCTCCGGGAAGATGGTACGTAGTAGAGATATGCACCATTTGGGTATTTCTGTGGAGCGGATGCCCGATGACGCGCTGCTGGCGGGGTTGACGACCGACGACCCAGAGTTGGCGGTGGCGTTCGTCCGCCGGTTCCAGCACAAGGTCTTCGGCGTGGCCATGACCGTCACCGGCGACGCCCAGCTCGCGGAGGACGTGGCCCAGCAGACCTTCGAGCAGGCCTGGCGGCACGCCCAGGTCTACGACTCGCGCCGCGGATCGGTTCGCACCTGGTTGACGGCCATCGCCCACAACCTGGCGATCGACGCCGTGCGCTCCCGCAGGGCGGTCCCCGTGGAGCCCACCCGGATGGCACCCCTGCTGGAAGCGGCCACCGACACCCCCGAGCGACTGGCGATGGCTGACGAGGAGTCGGCTGAGCTTCGGCGGGCGATAGCGGATCTGCCACCGGGCCAGGCCCGCGCCATCGTCATGGCGGGCGTCTACGGAATGACCGCGCAGCAGGTGGCGGACCTGGAGCACGTGCCCCTCGGCACCGCCAAGAGCCGGATCAGGACAGCGCTGGGCAAGCTGCGCGAGGCACTGACGCACAGGCAGGACACGACATCATGACCGGCGACGACGCGTTCGCATGCCCGCAGCTGCGGGACATCGCGGCCGAAGCGGCACTGGGAGTGCTGCCCGCCAAGGAGCGCGCCGCGGCCCTGGCCCACCTGCAGCGCTGCCCCGGGTGCTCGGAGAACGTCCGGGAGCTGGCGCGCACGGCCGACGAACTGCTGAACCTGATCCCGGGACGCGAGCCGCCCGTCGGGTTCGAGGCCCGCGTGCTCCAGCGCATCGGACTGCCGCTCCGACGCCGACGCCCGACACTGCGCCGGCGGCTCGGCCTGGCTGCCGCAGCCGCCGCGGCAGCCGCGGCGTTGTCCGTGGGCGGATGGGCGCTCGGCTTCACCTCCGCTTCCGCACCGTCCGCCACCAGCCCGGCCCGGCCCGACCGGCTGCTCAGCGCCGACCTCACCTCCCACAGCCAGGACGTGGGACGAGTCTTCGCCTACACGGGCCGACCGTCCTGGGTGTACATGTCGGTGGACGCCGACGACCTTTCCGCCGGCCACCGGTCAGCCCTCCATGGCAAGGTCACCTGCCTGATCGAACGCGCGGACGGCTCCAAGACCGACATCGGCACCTTCTCCCTGGCCAACGGGTACGCCCACTGGGTCGCGCCCTACCCCGCCGGCTCGGCACCTGCGACCGGCGTCTATCTGCTCGCTGCCGACAACTCGGTCGTGGCCACCGCCACCCTCCACGTGTCCGCCTGAGCAGGCCGTCGCCGCCTGCACGCAGGGCACGAGCAGCGCCGGCCGCCGCGTGCCCTGCCGCAGGGTCTCGCGTGAGCGGGTCAGCGGCCCTGAACCCGGAGAAGTTCCGCGGCGCGCTGCCCACGATCCAACGGCTCACCGTCTATCGCGACACCGTCGCCGAACGCGTCCACGCCGATATCGGCGACATCGCCGCTGGCAAGGCGGCGCCCCCATCCTCGGCGCCCACTTGCTGCTAGGGCATGGTGCGAAAGTGGATCTTGGCCGTGAATGATCACGTTCTGTGGGGCGTGGTGATCTGACGAATGACCAGTGGGCCCGGCTGGCGCCGCTGTTGCCGCGGGGCATCAAGCCGGGCCGTCCGCCGGTGTGGACGCGGCGGCAGCTGATGGACGGTATACGGTGGCGGACCCGGACCGGTGCGCCCTGGCGCGTTGTGCCGGAACGCTACGGGCCCTGGGACCGGGTCTATGACCTGTTCCGCCGCTGGCAGCGCGATGGCACCTGGGCCAGGATCGTCACCCAGCTCCAGGCCGAGGCGGATGCGAAGGGCCTGATCACCTGGGACGTGAACGTCGACTCCACCGTCTGCCGGGCCCACCAGCACGCGGCCGGGGCGGCGAAAAGGGGGACCTGCAAAAGGAGCCGCCCGGAGGCATTGCCGTCGAGCCGGCCGACCACGGCATCGGACGCTCCCGAGGCGGGCTGACGACCAAGATCCACCTTGCTGTCGAGCAGGGGCAGAAGCCTCTGTCGGTGCTGACGGCCGGGCGACGAGGCGACTCTCCGCAGTTCGAGTCGGTCATGGACGCGATCCGGGTGCCGCGGATCGGTTCTGGTCGGCCCCGCAGGAGACCGGACCGGGTGCGGGCCGATAAGGCGTACGACTCCCGCCGCAACCGGTCCTACCTGCGCAGACGCGGTATCAAGGCGACCATTCCGGTCCCGGCGGACCGAGTCCGTCACCGCCAGATACTCGGCTCCCGGGGTGGTCGGCCGCCGAAGTTCGACAGGACGGACTACCGCGAGCGCCACGCGGTCGAGTGCGGGATCAACCGCCTCAAGCGCCACCGGGCCGTGGCCACGAGATACGACAAGCTTGCCGTCCGCTACGAGGCGACCGTACAGGTGGCAGTCCTCAACGAATGGCTATGACCAGCGGGTTTGCCGTCGACCTCAGTCTGTCGGTGCCGACACGGCGCAGGCGTCGGCGATAGCCCGCGTGTCCCAGTAGAAGGGACGGACTTGGTGATCCGCCCGTCCTTGACCGTGATCGCTTGCAGAATCGGGAAGCTGAGTTCACGGCCGGTCGCACGAGCACGAGCACGAGCACGGACCTGTGTGAGCACGACCGCAGTGTCACCGGTGGCAAGAAACTCCTGCTCCACCATGTCGAACGACTCCCACACCTCTCCCATCGCGAGGAAGAACTGCGCCATGCCGTTGTGCCCACGCCAAGTGCCCCCGTAGGGCAGGGCATCTGCTTGATGCAGCTGGACATCCGGCGCAAAGAAGGGGGCGAGCAGGTCGAACGAAGCCTCGCCAGGGCCTCCTGCCGCCAAGTACTCCGCCTCAGCCGCATACATGCCGGAGAGGACTGTCACTGAGTCCGCAGTGGATGACATCGTCATGCTGCCAGCAAGATCACCACAGCAGGATCTTGCTGGCGGCAATCAGACATCGTCGTGCGGCGCGGTGGGCACTTCCACAACACGACCTAGGTTCTGTCTCTTTGGTCAGCGTCGTGCCCAGATAGGATGGCGGCGAGGTGGAGTGCGGCCTGGTAGGCGATGGCGAGTTTGTCGGTTCGGGTGGCCAGGCCGCGCCACTGCTTGAGGCGGTTGATGCACCGCTCGACGGTGTTGCGCTGCTTGTAGGCATCGGCGTCAAAGCCGGGTGGGGCGTCCACCTGGCGTCCCCGCCGCAGACGGTGGCCGACCTAGTCGGACGGCTGCGGGATGACCGCGCGGATCTGCCGGCGGCGCAGGTGGCCACGGATCGCGCGGGATGAGTACGCGCGGTCGGCCAGCACCACGGTGGGTCGGGTTCGGGGCCGGCCCGGGCCGCTTCTCGGCACCCGGATCCGGGCCATGACCGCCTCGAAGGCTGGCGCGTCACCGGCCTGGCCCGCCGTGACGGCCAGAGCCAGGGGCCGTGCATAGCCGTCTGCGGCCACCTGCTCCTCCCGGCTGAACCGGTGCACGAACCGATCATGAACCGCCTCGAGTTCACCCGCCCATGATCTGGCATCAGCAGGTCCCCACCCATCAACACATCACCGACCAAGCTGGTCAGCAGCCACGGCAAGCACCATCACTGCATCTGGGAAAAATCTTTCTCCGCCCGGCTGCGCAACCTTCCCGCCGCCTGCCGGGTCTGGGGTGCGCGGCCAGTAAAGGGTCTTCAGGCCGCGCGCACACCTGCACCCGGCGGGTGGTGAACCGGACGGAGCAGACGGCGGCATGCGACGACGATTACGGAGAAAAGGACTGCGCCCAAGCGGGACGCGGGGCTTCGGGGCGGATGCGCTCGTGATGCTCGCAGCCGCGCTGGTGCTACTGGTCGGCGGGGTGGCCGGGCCGGCCGCCGGGCTCGGCGAGGCGCGGGCGGCGGCGAAACAGGCAGGGCAGCCCGGGCTTCCGGCGCTGAACGCTTCCGGTGCGCCCGGGGCCTCGATGGTGACCGAGGCGGACGGGGACCTCCGGCTCGAACTTGACGCGGGGATCGGCTTCGACCGGAAGGAGGTGCAGCGGCAGATCGATGAGGACGCGGAGCGCAACCCTCTCCTCAGCGACACAATCCGGGACCAGTTGGAGAAGTACCCGGTGGGCATCTCCGATGACCCGGAGGCGGAGCGCCTGGACTTCGACGGCACGGTGCGGATCGAGGGCGCCACCGGCCTCTCCCTCACCGTCCCGGCTTCCGAGGTGCAGACCGCTGAGAGCTGGAAGCAGTACTTCTTCGCCTGGGGCATGGGCTATCTGGTGACCTACCAGACCACCGGCTACTGCCTGGTGTTCTTCCCGGAGCTGGCCATCGCCTGCCCCACTCTCGGCAGTTTCACCGGAGGTCTGATCCGGGGTCTGATCACCCAGGCCTTCAACCATGAACTCGGGGACTCCAAGGCGTACACCAAGACCTTCCTGGACGCCCTGAAGAAGGCGTTCTGGTCGCATGCCCAGGCCCGGATGCTGGCGTGGCTCGATAAGGCAGTCCCCGGTCTCCTGAACGCCTACAAGACCGCGCTGCGGAACGTGGTGATCTCCTGGGCGCGGACCGCCGCCAACTGGGTCGCCGATCGGGCGGAGGAGATCGCCTCACTGCTGCCGGACGGCATCGCCGAGTGGGGTCCGCCGCCGGTGAGCGCGCTGAGCACGGTCATGGTGGTCGGCGACTCGATCAGCAACGGCTTCGAGGGCGACTACACCTGGCGCTACCGCCTGTGGCAGTGGTCCCGGGACCAGGACTGGGGCGCGCAGTTCGTCGGGCCGCTGAACGGCACCACGGAGCCGGACAAACCCGAGGCACCCAAGCCGCCCCCACCACTGGAGGACGAGCCGCCCTCAGGTACGGCCCCAAGGGCCCCCCGGGGTGAGTATGCCCGGGGCGTGGAGGCGGCCTTCCTGAACAGCGGTACGGGGCACTACGCGATGTGGGGCCGTCGGCTGGAGCAGAACGTCCCGACCATCAAACCGGTCATGGAGGACATGAAGGCCCGAGGGCAGCTCCCAGATGTACTCCTGGTCGAGCTGGGCTTCAATGACATCGGCTGGCTCGGCGCGGGAGCCGACCTGACCGAGAGGATGAAGCAATTCATCGACAATGCCCGCAAGGCCAACCCCGACGTCCATCTCGTGCTCGCCAACGTCCCTCAGCGCACCACCCTGGGCAGCGCCAACCCGGAACTCGGGAAGCGGACCCGCGCCTACAACGCCGCGCTCAGCGAGCAGGTGAAGGAGTGGAGTACCCCCGCCTCCCCGGTGGCCATCGCCGACATCGACAAAGCGATGGGCTGTGACCCCTCCGCCACCTCCTGTGACACCGCCTACGACGGGCTGCACCCCAACAACCTGGGGGAGTACCGCATCGCGCGTGCCTTCGCCACCACTCTGCACCGCGAGTTCGGTATCGGCACCGCACTGCCGGCCGACCCGGTCGAGGTGGCCGAGCGGGTCGTCGACACCCCGGAGAACCTGAAGTTCGACGGCACCCAGCAGGGCGTCACCCTCACCTGGGACAAGGTGTTCGGCGTGCACGGCTACCAGGTGCAGTGGCGCGACATCACCGCGGCCCCGGACGGGGAGTGGCGGTGGGCCTTCCCGGTGACCAACCGGTGGGACATGAGCCGCCAGTACTACGGCCAGATCTTCGCGGGCCACCGGTACGAACTACGCGTCCGCGCGGCCTCCGGGGACACCGTCAAGTCGGCCTGGTCGGCCATCACCGGTGGCACCGCCCGGCCGACAACGCCCGGTTATCCGAGGAACGTGGATGCCGGGGCAGGTCCCGGCGGTGGCGTCGTGCAGTGGGACCCGCCAACCGGGGACCACAGCGACGGGATCACCGCATACGCGATCTACCTGTGGAGCCAGGACGCGACGATCGGCATCGTCAAAAACTTCAGCGTCTCCGGGACCGCGACCATCGCCGGCTTCCCGAGGATGCCAGCGGGTGACTACATCGTGATGGTCGCGGCGTGGAACCAGTCGGGCGAGGGCAAGATCGCCCTCAGCGACACCATCACCTTCGACTAGAGCGTGTCTCTTTGACGGGTTGATCCGTTGATCGGATGTGTCTGTCCGATTAGTGATCACCGATGCGAGGTGGGACCGGATCGAGCCGCAAATGCCGGCCGATCCGGTCCGCGGACGGCGATGGGCCGACCACCGTCGCACGCTCGAGGCCATCGCGTGGAAGTACCGCACCAACTCGCCCTGGCGAGACCTTCCCGACGAGCTCGGCTCCTTCCAGACCGCTCACGAACGGCTGATCAGATGGGCGGTCGACGGCACTTGGGAGATGATCCTCGCCGCCGTCCTGGCGGCAGCGGACGCCGACGACGACCTCGACTGGACGGTGTCAGTGGACTCCACGGTCGTCCGGGCCCACCAGCACGCTGCCGGAGCACGCAAAGGGGGGCGGCCCGCCCGGAAGAGCCCGCCGATCACGCGCTGGGACGCTCCCGCGGCGGGCTGAGCACCAAGGTCCACCTGGCCGCAGACGGCCGCGCTCGGCCCCTGGCCTTCACCGTCACCGCAGGCCAGGCAGGTGATGCACCCGCCTTCGAGACGGTGATGTCCCGCATCCGCGTGCCCCGCACCGGCCCGGGCCGGCCCAGGACCCGACCCCTGACGGTTCTGGCCGACCGGGCTTATTCCTCACGCGCCATCCGCAGTCACCTGCGGCGCCGGGGCATCCGTGCGGTCATCCCCCAGCCTTACGACCAGGTCGGCCACCGACTGCGGCGAGGCCGACTCGGTGGCCGTCCGCCGGCCTTCGACAGCGAGGCCTACAAGCAGCGGAACACCGTCGAGCGGTGCATCAACCGCCTGAAGCAGTGGCGCGGCCTGGCCACCCGCACCGACAAGCTGGCGATCGACTACCAGGCCGCACTTCACCTCGCGGGCATCCTCATATGGATCCGGCGCTGACCAAAGAGACAGAACCTAGCTGTATGAGGCCGTGACGTTGGTGACACCTCGGTCGAGGGCTGCGGCGGGTGGTCGACCGCCGATTGCTCCGTGAGGGCGGTGGTAGTTGTAGTGAACGTTCCAGGTGGCGAGAGCGCGGAGCGTTGTTGTTCGGAGGTCCAGGTGCGGGCATAGAGGAACTCTTCGGCCAGGATGCGGTTGTACCTCTCCACCTTCCCGTTGTGCTTCGGTGTGTAGGGCTTGGTGCGCTTGTGTTTGGCACCGAGCAAGGCTCTGGTGAAGGCGTCGGCGCGGCAGCAGGCACCGTTGTCGGTGACGATTCGTTCGATGTGGGTGATGCCGTGCATGGCGAACCACGCCCGTGCGCGGTGCAGGAATCCGACTGCTGTTGCGGCTTTCTCGTCCGGCAGTGGTTCGGTGTACGCGAGACGGGTGCGCCCGTCGACGACGGAGTGCAGGTACACGTATCCACGTTTTCCGGTCCTGGTCTTGGTGCGGGCTGCGGCGCGGGCTCGGTCGGAGTCGTGGCCCTGGGCGCGCCAGCCGCCGCCGTCGGGGATGCGCCCGACTTTCTTGACGTCGACGTGCACCATGTGCCCGGGCCGCTTTGCAATGATCGCGCGTGGTTTGCGGTTGGAGTCACCGTCGGGGTCGATGAATCTTCGCTGGTTCAACCCGAGCTGCCCCAGTACCCGAGTGACAGTACGGCGGCTGATCGTGACGCCAGTCTGGTTGAGTTCGAACGCGATCCGCGCCGCGGACCATTTGTGCTCCCGCCGCATCGACTCAATCTGCTCCACGACATCGGGCGGCGTCGCGGTCGGTTGGTGGTGCGGGGTCGACGAACGGTCGAGGAGGCCGATGTCGCCGTGCTTGCGCCACCGGTTCACCCACTTCGACGCGCACGCCCGCGAGATACCCATCTCCCCTGCGACGTGCGAGATCGGACGAGTCTTGCACCGTTCGATCAGACGGCGACGCCCCTCGATAGACAGCGATGCATTGGCATGAGTTCTCACCTGTCCGTACCCTTGCCGTGGCACGTTACGGATTGGGCGAGCCAGTCGCTGAGAGCGCGAGACACACGCGACGGCGTTTCGACAGGGGCAAGGTGCCCAACCTCGCCCAGCACGGTCACGCGTGGATTCCCGGGGAGCTGGTCTTGCAGTTGAGCTGCCTGGTTGACAGGAATCCAGGGGTCCTGCTCGCCCCAGCCGATCGTCACCGCGCAGCTCACCTGTTGCAGGCGTTCCGCGACCGGCCTGGTGTCTTCAGGCCGGAGCGCAGCGATCTGACGGTAGAAGGCCGGCTGACCCGACGTCCCCAACCACGGCTGACTCAAAGTACCTACCCAACCGGTTGTCAACTGGTGGCGTGCCGCACCGGCGATGTACTCCTTGACCAAGGCCGTGTGGAGCGTGGCTGGGAGTTCCGCGAACACGTCGGCATGGTCGGCGACCAGCCGGAAGAAGGGCGATCCCCACGGATCGAGTGTCACCACGTCCCAGAGGAACAGACCCGCGTACTCACTGTCGTGAAGCAGGTGAGCCCCCAGTGTCACGGCTCCTCCGATGTCGTGCGCGACGACGTATGGTCTGTCCAGGCGCCAGTACGGGAGCAGCTGAGCGAATCGTGACATCTGGGAGGCAAGATCGATCGGTACTGCCGGATCCTTCGGTGATCTGCCGTAGCCGGGCATGTCCCACAGGAACACCCGATACCTGCTGCTCAGGTGCCGTGCAGCCTCCGCCCATACCTGTGACGACCACGGCGTGCCATGGCAGAACACCACATCTCCCAGCGGAGTCCCCCGCTCGGGGACCAGTACGTATGTTGCGACGCTTGCCCCGTCGACGGTGACGTGGACAGGATCCGGCAGCCGCGATTCCCTCGTACTCATGGGATGAAGCTAGAACCTCAGGTCGACCTGAGGTCAAGCAGGGATAATGGCCCCATGAAGATCGGAGAGGTCGCTCACCGTCTTGGAGTAGCGGTGCATGTGCTGAGGCACTGGGACGACGTAGGTGTCGTCGTGCCCGACCGCACACCGTCAGGCCAGCGCGACTACAGCGAGGAGCACCTTCACCGCTTGCGGGTTCTGCGGGCATGCCAGGGCGTCGGCATGAGCCTGCCGGAGATCCGGCAGGTTCTGCACCGAGGTGAACCCGAGAGAACGGGCGTGATCGAGCGGCAACTCCACAGGATCCGGACGCAGCGAGCACAACTCGAGGATGCCGAACGATTCCTCGTGCACGTGATCAACTGCGAGCACGACCTACTCACAAGGTGCGATGCGTGCACGAGATATGCCGCAAGCGTCCCCCTGAACGAGGACGAGCACGTGACGCCGTCAACAACGCCCTGACCCGCAACAACTAGCCAGTCGATGTCGCCGGCCGCGTCCGCGTGGTCCTGGACCTGCTGAAGGGCTCGCGTGAACACCCCGTCCAGGGCGTAACGCCGGAAGTGGGTGTAGACCGTCTTCCACGACCCGTAGGGCTCCGGCAGCTCACGCCAGGAGATCCCCGTACGGATCTTGTAGACCATGCCGTTGATGACCTGCCTATCCTCTATCCGCGGCCGCCCCGTGGCTAGCGAGCCACCCTCGCCGAGGGACTGGCCGCATAGATCGTCTACGCGCTTCGAAAGGATTGACAATGTGAGGCCTCGCACCGCGCTGCAGCGCCGGTCTGGGGCCTCCCACACGCGTATCCGCGAGGGGCGGGACATTCATGCACGCGTCTGTGTGCCCTACTCCGTTTGCACGGACACGGCTACGGTGCCCGGATGCGCGGCGAGCGCTTGGTCGACGAAGGCGCGCAAGAGCGCCAGAGCGTAGGGCACGGTGACGTCCTTCGTCCACGTGGTGTTGTGCTGGCAGCATTCCAGCTCGAAGCGGTGTGCCCCGTGGGCGAGTTCCATGTGCGAGGCCCACGGCTTGCGTCGGCAGGGGCGGCTGCGGAGGCGGTGCCGCTCGGTCGACTCCAGATGCTTCTGGACGATGTCGACGTGGAACCGGCCGGGCAGGGTCTGCCCCTCCAGGCAGCCGCGGCTCGCCATCGTCGGCGGCAAGCCTCCCGCAACTGGTGACCGTGCTGGAGCGCAGTTAGCGGGCCCCTTTCCAAAGAGGGGCTGAAAGTCGGTAAATGCACCGCAGATGGTGTGAGCGCCCCGCTAACCTGACGAAGCACCCGGGACCGTGTGGGTGTTGACATCGGAGGTGGGTGCACACATGAGGCACGCGGCCCCGCGCCGGCGCGGGGAATGCGGGACGTCGGCAGCGCGCGTGGGCCCGAGAGCGACGAAGCTGCATCTCGTCGCCGTCGGAGTCGACCGCTACCGCGACGCCCGGATCAGGGATTTGTCTTGCGCCCGCGCGGACGCCGAGGCCGTGGCCCAACTCGTGGAGAAGGTCCTCCCGGACGAACGCAGCGTCCACCTGCTCCTCGACGAGGACGCCACCAAGAAGAACGTCATGGTCGCGATCGGTGAGACACTCCCTCGCATCGTCGGCGAGGACGACGTCGTCCTGCTCTACTTCGCGGGCCACGGCAGTCCCGAGACGGACGGGTTCCAGGACGATGCCGGACGCTATCTGGTCGTGCACGACACCGACTACGACAACGTCTACGCCACTGGCATCGACATGGAACGCGATCTGCCCAGATGGTTCGAACGGCTCGGGCACGCACGGTTGTTGCTGCTCGTCGTCGACGCCTGCTTCAGCGGACGCGCCGGGGGCCGCACTTTCGAGGGGCCCGCACTGCGCCGGAACCGGGCAGAGATACGTGGCCAGGAACCGGTGGTGCTGAGCCGGCTCGATCTCGGCGAAGGCAGGCTCATGCTGTCCGCCTGCACAGACCTGCAGGTGGCACGGGAGGACGCGGCCATCGGACACGGCGTCTTCACCCACTACCTGTTGCGGGGGCCCGCCGCCGACGGGGAGCCGACCACCGTCGGGATCCACACGCTCTACGAGGAACTAGCCCGATCCGTGCGGGCGCACACCGACGGACGGCAGACCCCGGTCATCAACGGGCGGTCGGAGTTCGCCCGGCTTCCGTACCTGTGGTAGGTGAGCGGCGTGGCTCAGGCGTACTTCGGCGAGTACAACCACATCTACTTCCTCGAGGGAGCCGACGGGCTGTGCGGCATCCGCGACCGCGCGCGCCGTGGCGCCACGGTCGCCTTCGCCGAGGAGCCCCTGGAGGATCTCGCGCCTGAACCAAGGGAGGAGCCAGGGTCCTCGTACGAGCGGCGCCTCGTTTCCCAGATCGTCATGGACGGTGTGCACCACCAGATGCCGGGCGGCTTCGGGCGAGGGCTGGCGTACTCGCGCCAGGGTTCCACGGAGCCGGGGCACGCTTCGGTACTGCTCCGGATCTCCCTGCCCGCCCTGGCACGCTACCGCGTCCGCTGGCAGAGCACGGACCGGCACGGCGCGGTGTTCGGACTCGGGCAGGGCATCACCCTGACCGTGCACACCGCCCTCGACTGGGACTACCGAGACGGCTGCTTCTCCGTGGAAACCGCCGGGGCCGAAGGAGAGGTCGTCTTCGTCGTCGACAGCCGAGCACCGGACAGGGGTGTCCAGGACCGGGTCATCGTCGTGGCCCGCGGGTACGAGCGCGCAGCACTCCGGGCACGGGCCATGTGCGGCCGGGGAATGGTTCCCGCCTTCGTGGTCGGCGCGGAGGAGTGGGCGGACCCCGCCACGCGGCGGCGCCTGCTCGACGGCGTCGAGTGTTCTCTCGTGATCGGCGTGGGACTGGCCGACCCTGGGAACGAACCACGCTTCGTGGCGGCGGACCCCAGCACCGGTACCTGGCCCGGCTGTCCGCCGCTCACGGCGACGCTGACGGCACCCGACCGGCCGGACACGCACGGTCCTGCGCTGTATCTCGCGATACAGCACGGGGCGCGTCTGGTCCTCGACCCGAGTACCGGCCCCGGTCTGCACCTTGCCCACGACGACGGCACCGTTCTGGCGGAGTGGCAGCCCGGTGAACTCACGGGGGTGCCGCTCCCGGGACCAGGAGAGGGGCCCGAACTCGTCGTATGCGAGAGCACCTTGGAGGACCTCCTGGTCTGTCAAGCGGTCGGCTACGCGGACGCTTGCGCACATCCGGTGGCATTCCTACCGCCGTTCGAACCGGGTATCGGGTTCGCCGGAGCCGTCGGCGACCCGGCGGAACTGGTACGCCGGGCGGCACGCGTGGTACCCGGCTCGCTCCGGCGTCCCCACGCCCACACCCTCACGATCTTCACGCGGGACCTGCCCCTCCACCTGACACCCGTGTCGGACACCGATCCCGGCCTGGGGCACTGGAAGGATCACCACACGATCGCGCACCTTCCGGGGCGCACGGGTGCCGTTCTCGTGCCACGTGCCCTGCGCGGGCCGACCGAGCGCGCCCCGGACGCCCCCGTCAGCGTCGTGTTCGACGCTCTGCAAGCCTGCGCCTCGACCGAAGGCGAGGTCTATTCGCGCCGGCTCGCCGAGGGGCTGTCACATCCCCTGGTGCTCGCCGGACCGCGGGCACGCCGGAAGGTGCTCGAAGAGATCCTCCGCCGAGTGGAGACCGACCTGGTGGTGCTCATCGCCCACGGCGAGGGCGATCACTTCGACGATCACGACAACGACGAGATCTCCAGCGGGCTGATCAAAACCTGGAAACTGCGCGGAATGCCCGTGGTCTTCA
Source organism: Streptomyces sp. NPDC005263 (assembly GCF_042872365.1). NCBI lineage: Bacteria > Bacillati > Actinomycetota > Actinomycetes > Kitasatosporales > Streptomycetaceae > Streptomyces > Streptomyces sp. NPDC005263. The sequence continues at coordinate 44,905 of NZ_JBIAKJ010000019.1, forward strand.
ACAACTCCTGTTCCAGCTGGGCTACTTCGGGCGAAGCGTTTATCACGGCGGGCGCCCGGGCCGTGATCGCCACGCTCTGGCCGGTCACCAACGCCGACGCGGCGTCCGTCGGTGGCGGTTTAGGCGAACTGCTGCACTCCCGGCCCGAGACGCCGGTTCCCGATCTGCTCGCCACCGCGATCCGGGAAGCGCCGGAGCGCTCCTTCGAGGCAGCCGCCGCCTACGTCTATGTAGGCCTTCCCGGTGTCACTTCTCTCGCGGTGCCGGCACTGAACGACCAGGAGACGATCGAGCTCCTGGCCAACATGTTCAATACCCTTTTCGACTGCCTGAAGCAGCTCCTGGTCGAGGGCGACACCGGCACGGCACTGGAACTCCACCCGGTTGTCACGGCCAGTCTCCACCGCCGGTTCTCCGCGCTCGTCCGGCCTGGCGAGATGCCGTTGCATCTTCCCTCGCCGTGGACCCAGCTCACGACGCTGGACGTCGGCTTCCTGATCGGACTGGCCCATCTCGACTTCGGCAGGCACCTGTTGCAGGCATTGCCCAGATCCCGGCAGCGGCCCGTGCTCGCGCAGATGACCGGTCTGGCCATGGGGGTGTTGCGAGAACTACTCGAATGGGAGGAGAGGCACGACCGGCATCGGGGGCGCCCTTTCACCGAGGCCGAGCAGGCTGCCTCTCCGATTCAGCTCGCCGCCCTCGGCGATCACGGATTCTACAATCTCGGCTCCAAGTTCGCCCTCAACGACCTTCTGCCGCTGGCCGCTTCCCTGGCCCAGGTCGCGGAGCCGGAGCCGTGCCGCGACGCCGTGACCATGTTCGAACTGGCGGCCAAGCTGGTGACCGTTCCGAGCGATCTGGAGCCGGACGGCTCTGTCACCGACAAGGCCCTCATCCAGCGGATCCGCACCGGAAATCCCATGCACAGCACGACGGTATGGAGCCGGGACGGCAGCGGCACCGGCCATGAGACCGTCGATCTACTTGCCTTCGCGGTCCAGGACAAGGGTGAACTCGCCAACAGGTTCGGGGTCGTCCGTCTCCGACTCCAGGAATTCGACGCCGCCGTCGCATTCTTCGAGGCCGCGGGCGAACTCGCGACGGCGGGATCGCCTGTCGCGGTCAACGCGGCGTCCAATCTCGCCACGGCACGCGGGCTCACCGGTGACCGGTCCGTCACGGACCAGCACAGTCGCTCCTTCACCGTCCAACTGGCCGCGGGAGACGTGGACAACGCGCTTGTCACCGCAACCAATCTGCTGCTCCACGCGGCGCTGGGCGGCCGCCGGGTCGACGAGGCGTTCCTCGCCCGAATCCTGCCGCTGACCGAGCGCATCGCATCGCCGGTACTGCGCACGGCGCACAGATCAGCTGTGCTGGGCGCCCTTTCCGTCTACCACGCCTCGGTCGGCGACCACGCGCGGGCCGCCGAGGTGTACGCCGATCTGGTCCCCCTGCTGAACCGGTCCCAGCGGGAGACCGTGTGCCACCTCAATGACCTGGCCGAGTGGTATTACCAGCAGGACGACCACGCCCGAGGCGTGGAGCAGGGCTTCCGCACCGCCCAGGCCCTGGACCGGGCGAAGCTGCCGGTGGAGGCCGCGCTCTCCTATCTCCAGGTCGCGAACTGCGTGCTGCTGGCGCCTGGCAATGTATGGCGGAAGCGGTACCTGCGGCGCTTCCTGCAGTGCTCGCGGAGGCTGGGGGAGCTCTCCCGGATTGATCCGGAGGTAGCCCGCAGCGAGGAGGAACGGCTCGGTCAAACTCTGGAGAACACCCGTGGAATCTGGTGCCAGTTGCAGAGCCTGGGCCTGCGTCGGCTGGCGCTGCTCGCGTACGAGGCGCAGAGAGCGTGGCCCGACGGTGAGGTGCACGAGTCGTGGGAGACGCTCGCGCACGCCTTCCATCGCCGCAACGTCGTCACCGTGCACGAGCTCGCCGCCCAGGGTCTGCTGCGCAGGGACGCCACCGTGCGATTGGGGCCGGGGCCGCACGCCACCGTGTCAACGGTGACGCGCAGGTCCGACTCCCCGTCCTCCGGACGTCCCGGGGTGTACGCGACGATGCCGTTGCACGGCACGGGACGCCTGGCGGGCACGGACAACGTCCGGCAGGTCGGCAGGGGCGTCGTCTTCCGCCTCGGGCCGGGGGAATACGCGGCGGTGTCGGAGCACGGGGTCGAGGCCGTTGTATCCGGCGTGCACGGCGGCTCCCTCTATCGGGGCCTGTGGGGAAGCCGGATCTTCACGTACAGCCTCGTCATCACCGTCCCGGCCCCCATCGGGGCAATCGATGTCCGCTGCTTCCGTGTCGCGGGAGCCGATCCGCAGGTCCGTAAGGTGAGGGAGCCGACCGGCACCCGCGTTTACGTGACCGCCGAACGCCCGTGGCTGTCCCACATCAGCGTGGCAGTCGATGATGGCAGCGGCCCGGCCTCATAACGGCACGGCTCCGCACCGCCGCGCATCTACTGCGCCGCCACGATCCGTTCCACCGCGGCCGTCACCAGCCGGTCGCGTTCCGCCTCTGTGAAGACGTCCATCGATAACCGTGCTGGTCTCGGCTACCGAGCCCAGATGAAATTCCTTCGCACGCGCGCCAGGGCTCCACGAATGCCCTGGCCGTGGACCTGGGCGTCTCCCGCAGCACTCGCGATCTTCTTGATCTCGCGGCGTTCGGGCAGCGTGAACGTCTTCGGCCTGCCGCCTCTGCCCTTCGGATGGAGGACATTGAAGCCGTCGGTGTTGAAGTTGTGGATCACATTGCGGACCCGGTCGTCTCTGGTGAACGTCACCTCGGCGATCCTCGCAGCGGGCATGCCCTGCGCGGAGAGCAAAATCATCTGGGCTGGCCGCCAGGTCACCACCGAGCCGGGTGCCCTTGCGGACGATCCTCAGCAGGCGCCGCCCCTCATAGCTGTCGATCTCACGGACCCGTATCCCGGGCAGCTTCCTCGCCCTGGTCATCTGGATGATCGCCTCCGCCGCCTTCGCGTTCTACGTCGCGAACTTCGCCTCCTACAACAAGACCTACGGCACCATGTCCGGCGTCATCGTCTTCCTCCTGTGGCTGTGGATCACCAACCTGGCCATTCTGCTGGGGCTGGAGTTCGACGCCGAGACCGTACGCCAGCGGGCCATCGCGGGCGGCCACCCGGCCGAGGCGGAGCCGTACACCCAGCCCCGCGACACCCGGAAATGGGACGAGGAGGATCGGCGCCGCCTGGGCGAGACGTGACCCGCCACCTGATGATCTTGGGTGTGGGTCGGTGACCTCGGGATACTCGCCTCCCATGAGGCTTCTGGCGGGGTTGCGTGACGCTGATCGGTCGCTGACCAAACAGGCGGCCTTCCGCGTCCCGCCCGGCGTCGGCAAGGTGCTCTCGGCGGTGGAGGAGACGGCTGAGAGCACGAAGCTGTGGTGTGGCGCCGGTGCCGCGATGGCGTGGGCGGGCGGGTGGCGCGGCCGTAAGGCGGCGGTGGCCGGACTGGGTGCCCTGGTGATGGCACAGCTGATCTCGAACGGTCTGTGCAAGCAGCTGGCCGACCGGCCCCGGCCGCCGAAGGAGTGGTTCCCCCACGACGAGGTCGAGGACCGCCCCGACTCCTCCTCCTTCCCCTCCGGACACACCGCCGCGGCAGTGGCATTCACCGCCGCTGTCGCACCCGCGTGGCCGGCCGCCGGAGCAGCGTGCGCCGTATTCGCCGCCATGGTGGCGCTCGAGGGCGCGTGCAAAGCGGCGCCCACTACCCAAGTGACGTAGCCACCGGCGCCGCCATCGGCCTGGCCAGCGCCTGGCTCACCCGCCACGCCCCCCGCCTGATCCGCCGCCACTGGCTCCTTTCAAGATCGTCCAGCAGCCGGCGAGTGTCGTCGGCCGCTTGGCGAGGGCGGTGACGGTCAGGCGGGCGCCCAGGAGGCGTGTCTGGCCGGCCGCGATCGTCAGGCCCAGGCCGGTCCCTGTCCCCGGCACCGTGATCCGAAAACTGCTGACGGCAGGGGATGTGCGGGTCTGCCAGGAGGTCGGGCGGGCTCTGGCCTCGGCCTGGCCATCGTGCGGGATGTCGCGACGTCGCACGGCGGCACCGTCTTCGCATGCACCAGAAAAGGCGGCGGCGCGGAAGTCTGGTTCAGCGCGGGCGGCTCACGACGGGTGCGGCGAGCCTCGCTCACGGCGCTCCGTCCGGGATCGGGGCTGGTTGGAGGACAGCAGGGGGTCAGTCACTGGGCGGACTCCGGCGCGACTGCCGGTTGTTCGGCCTCGGAACCAGACGGGACGCCGATGCGCAAATGCCCGGGCCGCTGTGCTCTGGCTGTGCGGGCCAGGGTGAGCGCGGCACTCATGGCCAGAACGACGAGGGCGGCGCCCGAGAGGAGGAAGGCGTCCTGGACTCCGGTGAGTGCGATGGTGGTCGAGGCCACGAAGGGGGAAACGGCCAGGGCTCCTGCCACTCCGGCCTCCCACAGACCCAACGCCTTCGCCAGATGGTGGCTCGGTATGCGCTGCTGCACCAGCGCGATCAGCGGGATGTCTGTGAGGGCTGAGGCCAGCCCGGTGGCGATCAGGAGCACTGCGGCCCCGGCTGTGGAGGTGACGATTCCGAGCGGCGCACGGAAGATTCCGAGCAGGGCCCAGGCCAGCACCGCCGCCAGGGCGAGTCTGCGCATCCGCAGGCCGGCCAGCAGGAGCGCCCCCGCCACTTCGGCGACCCCGGCGACGCCCAGCAGCAGGCCGTAGCGGCCGCCCTGCCCCACGACGGCGACCAGCCCCACCGTCAGGAAACCGCTGGTCAGAGCGAGGGCGAGCACGAAGGTCACGATGACCACGAGGACGTCGGGAGCGGCCCGCACGGCCTTGAGCCCGGCGGCGAGATCGGCCCACAGGCCCGCCTGGCCGGCGGCCGGGACGGGGCGGGTCACGCGGAGGGCGGCCACGGCGCCCGCCGAACCGAGGAAGGTCAGTCCGTTGACCACCAGCGCCGCCCGCATGGAGCCGTAGGCCAGCAGCGGCGCGAGCATGAGCGGGCCGACGAAGAAGGCGGCCCGGAAGGCGACTTGCAGCAGCCCGTTGGCCTGCTGCAGACGGTCGGCCGGGACGATCTGCGTGACGATGGCGTTGCGGGCCGGGGCGAACGGGGCGCCGATCAGGGCCAGCAGCGCCGTGGTCGCCACGAGCAGGGGCAGGTCCAGCAGGCCGAAGGACAGCAGCACCGCGGCTACCGCCACCACGGCGACCCGGGCCAGATCGGAGGCGATCATCAGCTTGCGGCGGTCGTAACGGTCGGCGTACGAGGCGGACACGAACGTGGCCAGGAACGCGGGCGCGAACGCGGAAACGCTGACCACGGCGACGGCCGTCGGGTTTTTCGTCAGCGACCAGGCCAGCCAGGCGGTCGCGGCGGTGTACAGGCCGTCGCCGAAGCGTGAGACGGCCTGGCCGACGAAGAGAAGCAGGAAATCGCGGTCCCTGAGCAGTGACATGCCGCCACTGTCGGATCCCCTCCCACACCTGATCCACTTATTAGGCAGATGGCTAATCAATGGGGTCGCTGGCGTGCAGGAAGCTCTCCAGGCTGGGAGCGAGACTTGCCACCTGTCCGGGCAGGAGCCGGTAGAGGACGTAGTAGCCCTCACGGCGGCGTTCGAGCAGGCCCGCGTCCGCCAGGACCCGCAAGTGTTTGGACAGGGCGGCCTCGCTGACGCCGACGAGCGGGGCCAACTCCTGGGTGCTGCGCGGGCGTTCGGCGATCAGTCGGAGGGCGCGCAGGCGGGTGTCGTCGGCGAGCGCGCGGAGCATGGCGAGGAGCTGTGTGGGAGGAATCCTGGGGCGGGCTTCCCGGGCGATCGACGAGACGGGAAAGACGAGGCCAAGCGGCCAGGGGCCGTCGCAGTTGACCCGTACGTGCGGCCACACGTAGGCGCTGGGGGCGAGCAGCAGGGTGTCGTCCGGGCCGATGGCGACCTCGTGGTCGTGCGGGCGCTCCAGCCAGAAGCGTTCGGCCTGCCGGTCGCTGCGCACCTCCGGCCACAGGCCGCGGAGCATGCCGTACAGTCCGCGCTGTTCGATCTGGTGCCCGGCCTCGCTCACCCCGGCGGCCAGTTCCGGTTCGATCCGGGCCCATTCCTCCTCGAACGCTTCCCGCCAGTAGCGTTCCAGCATGCTCAGGAACCTTTCGAGGAGTGCGCGGGGGTCGTCCAGGAGCATCGCGGCCATCGCTTCGTCGCTCTCACGTGTGACACGCTCCCGCAGCAGGGCGCGTACCTCCGGTTCCCGCAGCGCGTGTGGATCCCTGCCCTCGCCGCCGCCCGGCCACGGCGCAAGCAGCGGGACGGCGAACTCCAGCCGGACCAGCTCCGGGTCCGCCGTACGCAGGCCGGCCAGCTCGCTGCCGAAGTCCGCCAGGCCGCCGGTCGGCCGCGGGAAGAGGAACTCGGGAAAGTACGAGCGCACCGCGTAGGAGAACGCCTCGATCTCCCGCTTCAGCGCCGGCGACAGCTTGCGCATCGCGCGTACCCAGCCGTGCTGGACGGGGTGGTGCTTGGGCTCCACCAGCACATGAAGGCTCAGTACGGCTTCCATCGTCGGCGAGTAGGCGAACCCCACCCGATCAGCACCACCAGCGGGCACCCGGAACACGATCGTCATGACTCGTCATCCTCGCCGTCCGGCGTCCCCGGAGGGAGCCTGCCGCGCGAGACGGTGGTCGGTGATGCTGACTTGACGAAGACCTGTGCGTCGTTCTCGCCGTGGGCCGTTAGCACTGGACAACGGACAACAACAAACCCTGTCCATAACTTCGGCTCTGCCACCCACCCGGGCCGCAGCGTCGGGTCGGACACGGGGGCGGCGAGCATCGGTTCCGGCAGCGTCCACGTCACAGCCCCATGCCTTCCACCCGGCCCATCCGTCCGCAAACCGGGCGGCGCGGGCACACCCGACCACCGGCCCGACCACGGCTGGTCAGCTGGGACGCGACCGCCCCGCCTGCAGCGCTACGAGCCGGGTTCCTGGCGCAGGTCCAGGGAGCAGCACAGCCGTACACCGGGCTCGCCGGGCTCCCGGGTCGTACGGTCCGCCGCTGCGATCGCGCACTGTGCGGCGAGCAGCTCCTGGATGGCGAAAGCGGTCTCGTCATCAGCGGCCGCGACCTCCACCACGGCCAGCCCCGGCTCTGCCACATGCGCGTCAGTAATCTGCCTCATGCCCGGCACTACGCACCGGCGCCCACAGAAGTTCTCCGATCCCGGCGTCTTCACCCGACCGAGTAGGGCCCCGCCCTCCGCTCTGCCGCGCGGCAACATCCCTTGCAACAACCCTCACAACAACTCTCGCGACATCTCTTGTGCGAGCCTTACCGACGCCGCCGCATTCGTGCAGGTCACCCCCCGCCGTACGGGCATGGTCGGGCCTCTGACATCCCCGTTGCGGCCGCTTTTGCCCATGACCTTGCTGGAGTGGGAGGAGAGGGATGGCAGGAGTGGGTGGGCGGACGCGGCCGGGGATCGGGGCGCGCTCAGCCGGTTGCCCGTCGGCCGGGACCGCCGCGCCTGGCCGCCGTCAGCCCGGCCGCGGAGGCAGGGACGGAAGTTGCCGACGCCCCGGTGCTGTCCTTCCGGTGCCGAGCCCCATCATTGGCTGGAAGGTCTCGCCGGCTGGAAGTGCCGCTGTGATCGTCCGACTCCTGGGTGGCCCGCTCGCCGGTCGCGTGCTGGGGCGGGCCGGTGACGGCGAGTTGAAGCGGCACCTAGGGCTGACCGACGCGGTGCTGATCGAGGCTGTCGACGATCGCCGCGCACGCCGAGGCGTCCTGACGCGAGCAAGACTCCGGGAACGGACCTCGACGGCGGCGAACCGCTGGGCCGGCGCCTGATCGGGGCGCCGGCGCTTCAGTGATCGAAGACCGCCGTCGCCACCGGCACTGCCAGCAGCAGGCTGAGTCCGACCAGGGGGAGGCGGTCCAGCCACAGGATGGCGGCGAATTCGCGCAGTGTCGCGGCCAGCCAGTAGGCGGGGGAGGTCGGCGTGCCCACGACGTGCACGGGCACGCCGATGCGGCGGGCCAGCAGGGTGGTGCGGTAGACGTGGAAGCAGCTGGTGACCACCGTGGCACGGTGGCCGGGAGCGGTGCCGTCCACGAGGGCCGCGCTGAAGCGGAGGTTCTGACCGGTATTGACGGAGCGGTCTTCCCGCACGATCTGGTCGGCGGGAACTCCGCGTCCGCGCAGATAGTCGGCCATCGTGTCCGCCTCGGAGTGGATCTCGTCGTCGCCTTGGCCGCCCGAGACGACGAACACCACACGAGGCGTGTCCGGTGCGCGGGCGGCGTCGATCGCGAGGGCGCGCTCCAGCCTGCGGGTCAGCAGCGGGCCGGGCCGGTCGCCGTCGAGCCCGGCACCCAGGATGACGACATGGGTGGTTTCCGGCAGGGGGGTGCTACGGCCCCGGACGAACACGTAGCCGGCGAAGACGAGGAAGAGCAGAGTGAGGTATCCCGCGGCCGCGTTCACCGCGACCACGAGGGCACCGAACGCCTCGCCGCCGACCGCGTGGAAGACCGCGTCGAGGCCGAGCACCGCCAGCACCGCGCAGCCGGCGGCCCCGGTCGCCAGCAGGGCTGCCTGCGGTCCGTGGCGCCGGGTCAGGAGGACGCCGTCGGCCAGCAGCAGCAGGCCCAGCGCGAGTGCCAGGAGCAGGGCGGCGACGGCGAGGACGGTGGTGATGGTCGGGTGGGCTGCCGCACTGCGACCGGCCACGCCGAGTCCGGCAGAGGTCACCGCGAGGCAGAACAGGACGGCGGTGGAGAACCGGTGCGGTGCCAGCAGGGCGTTGACGACGCCGCCCGCGGCGAACACGACCGCGGCGAGGTACTCCGGGTACTCCGGTATGTGCCGCACCGCTCCGCTCTCCCGCCCGCCGGGCCGCTGCCCGTACCCGCCCGCCTCTCGCCGCCCGCAGGTTCTGCACCCGGTATGGACGGCTGCCGGCCATCCTCCCAGACATGCTGTGGTGCGCCGAACGCGGGCGGGCAGTGGTGCGTTCGGCGGGACCGGCATGTCGTGCCGGTGTGCTGCCCGGCGGCCGCCCAGGGGCAGCTGGTGTGTGAGGTCCGCGATGCGGGCCGGCTGGCCGATCCGCTGGCCGGCCGCCGCCCGCCGGAGCGCGGCTAGTTGGGCGGCCGGGGCCTGATGCTGGTCCACTACGTGGCCGACCTGGTGCGCCGTGCGCTTTACCTCAGCTTGTGACAGCGCGCGGGCGGCCACCTGTCCGGGGGGGGGGGGGGCCGCCCGCACCGCTCCTCTCGCGGACCTTGTATTCAGCCCCGCACCGAGGACCGGTAGGCGTCGTCCTGTGGCGCCGGGGACTGACGTGTCAGGCGGAAACACGGCATCCCCCCACCCGAACCGGGCAGTGGGCTCTGGCATCAGGTGACGCAGCGAGGGCGGTCAGCGGTGGCCGATAGATCACGCCTCATGCTTCCTGCGGCACGAGAAGTGTTCGGGCAGCCCTTCGGGTCCTTGAAGGCTTGCGGGCTGACCGCAGCCGAAGCGGCAGAGCGGGATCGCTTGACCCGACGCGTCGACCGGAACCCTGGCGGTCTCGGTTTCTCGGGGGCGGGACTCAAGGACGATCGCGCGGCTGCCACGTCTCTGCTTCGGTTCAGCCCGCACCTCTGAAGCCGGACGGTCCTCGGTGCACCTGTCGCGCCGGCCCCCCTGTCGTACGGATGGCTGGCGCTCCCTGTCGTCCAGTGCGGGCCCGTTCGCCTCGAGGTACTGCTGCCATTGCTGAGCGGGGAGCCAACCGTGGTGGCCGCCCCGCTGGAACGGGACCCGCTCACCGGCCGCAGCTTCCACGATGAACCGGGTAAGGGTCAGGCCACCTTCCCCTGTGAAGGCGCTCGACTGATGGGCGGGCATGAGGACGCGGTGCCAGCCCCCGCAATACCCGGCGTCGGTGGGGTTCTCCGGGTCGTAGGGCTTCTCCGGGCACCGTGTGAGAGCGCCGTTCTGGCTGCACTGGCCCTCCTCCAGGACGAAATTGCCGTCCTGGACCGCGATGGGGTTCTTCTGCACGCGGATGACGGAGGCCGGCAGGTTGGGCGTGCGGACGTAAGGGACGGTGCCGATGCCTGCGTGGTCGGGGTCGGCGAAGTCCCAGACCGACTGAATACCGCCGCGGCACCGGAACCCCTCCCGTGCACGCATTCCGCGGGCTGTCTGGACGCTCAGCTGAGGCTCGTAGCCCAGGACGATGCCGTTGGCGCCGTTGATGCGTACATCGAGGCGCGCGTGCCCGTCGGCGGTCTGCGACTCGATATCGGCGTGAAAGCCGTGATCTTCGGAGTCCTTCGCGACGCGCTCCTTACGGGCGAGGTGCTCGTCGGACTCATGACTGATGGGCTTCTCCCCGGGCTTCCGGTAGTGGGAGGCAAGCCATACGCCGTCACGCTGGACGAGGTACATGGGAACGCGCCGGCCGCGGAGATCCCGGCAGTCGGGGCAGATGAGCCCGCGCTTCTCGACAGGAACACGTCCGCGCATGCGCAGGAGCACGTTCAGGAGGTCTTGGCCTAGCGGGACGCCGAGGTCGGGACGGTCCAAGTCGAGGTTGTGGCCGGCCGGTTCGTAGAAGACGGGGTTGCGGAAGAGGTCTTCGTCGCTGTCGATCTGAAGGTCGTCGTCCATTGGTACTCCCCGCAGCCGCCACGAGTAGGACAAACAACGCTAAGGGGAGGGTCTGACAATCGGGGCTGAACTGAGGAAACAGGGCGCACCGAGAGACACAGGGGGCCGTGGGCCTACAGCGCCTACAGCGAGTCAGGTCCCCACAGCTTGCAATCCTTCCTCCGGATCCTCTTCGCTCGTAGCTCCTGTGCGGTGAACACGGAGCCACCCGCTTTGGGAGCCGGGCCAGTGTTACCAGCCGTCATCGTCCCCGGCTTCAGCAAGCTGCTCTTCCTCCGCGAGCCGCCGCATGTCCTCGTCGACGCGAGCTGACGCGAGTGAGTCGCCTTCGCCAAATCGGATCAGTTGTTCTGCTGGGCTGTAGAAGCGGGGCGTGGCGCCGAGGCTGGCGCGGCAACCGCGGCACCGCCACGGCCTGCGCAGGGTGACCCAGTGGGCACGGGCGCACGACGGGCATTCGGTGAGGTAGGCGTTCGGGCCGTACGCCGCGCCCCACCATGCGTGACCGTAACGGGCCCGATATCCGGGCTGATTCGGACTGCGGTGTGAAGGCCAGCCCAGCAGGACCAATTGACCGCCGGGCCACCGGCAGCTGCAGGCGCCGGTGCAGTGGCAGGCGCGGACCTTGCCGAGCTCTGTTGCCTTCTCCCGCCGGGGTGTATTCGGTCCCTTGACCTCCAGCCATGTTCCTACCTCAGGTAACCAGAAGTCAGGCACGTACTGGGTGCCGGAGGGAAGGACAATCAGCTCGGGCTCGTACTCCCACAAAATGCCGAGGCCGTCGAGCGTGACGGCCCAGTCAGCTTCAAGACGGGACCGGAATCGAGTGCCGGCATAGGTCGTGGGGACGGCGTCCATGGGCTCGGTCATCGCGGTGTTCCTGTCAGGCGTGCAGCTGAACGGGATAACCCTGGTCATCGATCTCACGCAGAACGTTGACAGCGAGCATGAGGGCGATCATGGCGTTGGCGGCGGTGCACTGGACGGTGCCGGCAGCGTGGGCGGTGGCGTGCCGGTTGCAGCCCTTCGGGGCCAGCCGTGCATCGAAGCCGTTCGTCACCCAGACCCCTCCCTTGTGCGTTGGAGCATCTTCCGGCATAGCGGCCTGCGCTGACCAGGTCACGGGCGGCTGGGGGTTGAGCCGGAGGGAACACTGCCCGGAATCTCCGGTACACATGGCGGCGTGAAGCTAGGCGACCTCAGCCCACTGATGACCCGCCGCCGCGAAGGCAGCGGCTTCAGCTATGACCGTTTCCGAGCCGACCCTGCACTGGCATCGCTGCACTGGCCGGACGACGTCCTCGAGCAGTTTCTCTTCGATCACGGTGACAACGGCGCCTTCGTGCATGACTACGGCGGCATCGACCTGCGCGAGGTCAGATGGCAGCTTGAGACGATTCCGGCCGCTGACTTCAGTGAGATGCCGACCGGAGCGTCCGATGCCGGCTGTATCGAGAGCTATGCAAAGAACCCGGTGTACTGGGTCGAACTTCGCCCTCACAAGGTAGGGCAGCACTGGGAAGAGCACGGGACGTGGATGCGGCCACCGGTCCTGATCGACAGACGGCTCCTAGCCCCATCAAACAGCGGCCTTCAGGTCCTGGAGGGCAGAACACGTGTCGGCGTCCTGCGTGGACGCCTGCGCGAGGGGCTACGCGTCGCTTCTCACCACCAAGCCTGGGTCGGACGTCCACGAAACGCCCCGGACTAGAACGCGGCATTGGTGAGCTGGACCCGTTGGGCAGCCCTGGCCGGGCGGGGCTAATCAGCCGTTTCCACGCGGTCGCAATAATTCGGGGCGGTCGGCAGATGGCATTGAGAGAATCGGGCTGTCAACACCCGCACCAGCCGTGCCTACCGCGTACACGCTGCAGCGCGGCCATCGAGCGGGAGGTAGGGGGAGCGGCATGGAGTGGGAGCTGGTCAGCCGAGTGGCCAATCCGTGGGGCCAGGTCCCGGTGTCGGGCGGCGGCCGAGCGGTGAACCCACGCGTGCAGGAGTACATGGCGAACGTGGCGACGGCAGCGGCACGACGCGACTGTGTCTCGCGCAGGCACCACTACGTTCCCCAGGCCTACATGAAGGCCTGGAGCCCCGATGGCAAGCGAGTACGGGTCCTGGACACGATCAACGGCTTTGACCGACTCCGGGGCCTCCGAGACACCTGCGTTCGGGAAAACTTCTACCGCGTTACAGACCCTCTGGGCGCGCCGCACAATCAGGCTGAAGCGATGCTCTCCGTCATCGATGACGAGGCCGCAAGGCTTTTGCGCCTGCTGCGTGGATGGGAGCCAGACGACGACATGGACTTCGATGACTTCATGTCGCTCGCCGTGGTTCTCGCCTTCCAACGCAACCGCACACCGCAGCGCAAGCGCCTGATGGAGGCGCAGGACACCTGGATGAGAAAGCGCGCACTGCAGGAAACCCCGACCCTGACGACGACGGGATTCGTAGGGAGTCTCTTCCACAGCGCGTACGCGGCAGCCGACGAGCACTCCACCCGACAACTTGAGCTGTGGGACGACCCTCAAGCGCGGTTGATCACCAGCGACCAGCCAGTCATCCTGTCGACCGACGCCTCCGGCCGCGCTCCTTCGACACTGACGAGCCAATACATTTGGTGGCCCCTCAGTCCTTCCCGCCTGCTCGTGCTTAGCCAGAACCTGCAGCCGCGAAAGATCGTCCATCGCATTTTGGCCCGTAGAGAGGTCGACCGACTGCGCGCGGCAGTCATCAGGAATGCAGAAGCAGCGGTCATCGCCCTTCCACAGGACACGGACCTTCCTGCCGGCCGAAGCCTGCGACGCAGACCGCAGCTGTCCGCAGACTGCACGCCCATCGATCCGAAGGCACACCGGTGTCGCATCGAGCTTGGCACCGGTTACGCGGCAGAGACCCTCGACCGGACATGCCGACCTTTGTGCGCCATGGTGTAGTGCTGGCTCACCGATTACGCCCACTCGACGCCCAGCTTCCGCAGTGCGTCCAGCTGGTCCTGGGTGAGCTTGTCCCGCCTGGTCTTGATGTTGCTGTACCAGATGCCGAGTTTGGTCTCGGTCCCGTCGGGCAAGGTCTCCACCGCCTTCCGAGGCACCTGCCCCTGGCCCTCCCGCTCGATCCACTGCGTGAGAGCCTGAAGGCCCCGCTGGAACGCCTGCTGCGCCTTGTTCGGGCCCTTCGTCGCACGCGTGGCTGCCGGGGCGGGAGACGGAGCCTCGAGCGGCTGGACGCCCAGCGTGGTCAGCCGTTCCTGCTGTTCGGCCGACAGTAGTTTCCAGGTGCCGGGCTGTTTCTGCCTCTGGAGCCACTTGCCCAGGTCGTCGCCGTCGAAGGTCACGCCGGGTGCGATGTCGGGCAGGTGGCCGTCGGCGTCGACCAGGTCTGCGAGGACGCGGTAGTGACGCTGCCAGTCCAGCGGCCAGAGGCAGTCCCAGTCCGGGTCGATCGCGGCCAGTTGCTTCGCGCGCTGTGCCGCCCGCTCCGGGTCCTTGCCCAGGCCGTCCTTCCGGCGGAGGTTGGCCATGTGCTGCCCGATGGGGGCCATCGCCTCGCCTTCGCCTCACACGGCGTCCTGACGCGGAGCGAGGTGCCCCGTGGCCCTCCGGTATGGCTTCGTAACCGAGAGCTGACACCGTTTGTCGTCGAGTTCGAGCACCACTTGTTGATCACAGAGCCGGAAAATGTCAGCGAGAACTGACACCGCTGTCACCGGAATGGGGTTTTGTTGCCCCGCTGGACGGCCTTCACGGAAGGGGCCCGTCACATCGGGAGGGAGAACAAACGCACTGGCTTTGAAGGCCAGCGTGCGTTGTCGCGCAGGGGCGTCACCATGGTCCGCAGTGGCATGGTCACCAGGCGGTTTTCGGGTTGTTCGACAAGCACCTCCTTGTCGAGGGGGTGCCATCCGAGGCGCTGGTACAGCGGTGCGAGGGGAGGCCGGCAGAACAGGAGCGCGTGCTGAGGACCCATCGTGCGAGCGTGGTCAAGTGCCGCTGTGACCACGCGCCGGGCCAACCCCTGGCCCTGCAGGTCGGGTGCAACGGCCACTCCACCGACGCCTACCACCTCTGTCTCGACATCGCCGATCGCAACAGGCAGCCGGAGGAGGCCGGCGTGTGCCACAAGCCGGTCGCCGTGTCTGATACCGAAGTGCTCTTTTTTGGGCAGCCAGGTCAAACCGACCGCGGCAACACCGAAGGGATCATCGCCGTCACCGAGGATCTCGTCCTGGTCCGTCTTCGTGTACTGAGGAAGCCGCACTACAGCCGGTGCTACGGAGGATTGGTTGTCAGACATCCCCACATGATGATCTCTCTTTCTAGGTCGGGCCAAGTGATCGATCAGTCGATCACCGGAAGCAGGACTTGTGTGAGGTCAGCTGCCAGAGTTTTGTGCTGCGGCCCGGGCTTGGGTGATGGCGAGGCGGTAGGAGTCGGTGCCGGTCTGGATCAGGTTGCCGCCGAAGGTGAGCCTGTCGACGATGGCCGCGCAGAGCCGGGGATCGGTGAAGGTCTTGGTCCAGCCGCTGAAACTCTCGTTCGAGGCGATGGCGACGCTGTTCTTCTCCTCACGTTCCGTCAGAACCTGGAACAGCAGCTCAGCGCCCCTGCGGTCCAGCTCCATATAGCCCAGCTCATCGATGCACAAAAGATCGACACGGCCGTAGCGGGCGATGGTCTTGGTCAGCACCTTCTCGTCCGCGGCCTCGACCAGCTCGTTGACCAGCTTGGTCGCGAGTGTGTACTTGACCCGGTAGCCGGCCATCGCTGCTTCGGTGCCCAGCGCGATCAGCAGGTGCGACTTGCCGGTGCCCGAGTCACCGATCAGACACAGCGGCAGGCCCTTCTTGACCCACTCGCAGGTCGCCAGCGTGTGGATGACCGCCGGGTCCACGCTGGGGTTCGCCTCGAAGTCGAAGGCCCGCAGCGACTTCTCGCGGGGGAAGGCGGCAGCCTTGATCCGTCGTTCCGAGCGGCGGCGGGCCCGGTCGTCGCACTCGGCCATCAACAGTTCGGCGAGGAAGCCGCGATACGACATCTGGTCACGGGCGGCCGTTTCGGCGAGTTCGGGGAACTGGGCCCGGATAGTGGGCAGCCGCAGCATGCGGCATGCCTGGTCGACAGCGGCGTCGGCGGCCTGTTCGGTCAACCCGCGGTGGCGTTTGAACGTCGTCATGGCCTGTCTCCCTCGGCGGCGGATCGGTCCGGCCGCCGCGGTCGCAGCAGCTGGTCGTAGGCCGCGACAGACGGCAGCGGCCGGTTGTCGGGCGGCAGGTGGGCCAGCCGCCGTTCGGTCAGGAACGTCACCCTGGCCCGGTCCGGCTCCGGGTCTGCTGCAACGGGCGGGGCGTCGTCGGCCTCGGCAGCCTTGCGGGCTTCCAGAGCGACCGCGTCCGCGGTCAGAGCGCCGACCCGCAAGGCGGCGGCGAGCCCGGTCACCAGGTACTCGTGGTGAAGGTGCCGGCCCAGCAGCAGGACCTCGATCAGCGCCCGGGTCCCGTCCCGGTCGCCATGGGCCTTGCAGGCCGCCGCCCACCACGCGTCATGGACCGGGGTGAACTTGCCCGCGGAGCGGGCCTGTTCCAGGGCAGTCGCACCGGGGAAAGCGCCGGGCTTGCGGACCAGGGCCTCCAGGTAGTGGTCCAGATCCAGGCGGGACTGGCCCTTGGCGATCAGCCGCTCGTGCCGGGCGACTTCCTTGCGCCCGTCGTGGACGACGACCTCGGAGGCGTGCAGCATCACCCGAACGGTGCGGCCGATCAGCCCCACGGGCACCGAGTAGCGGTTCGTGCGGACGCTGACCTGCGCATATCGGTCCACCCGCAGACTGAACAGCCGACCGGTCTCGAACGGCTCGTCCGGCAGTGGCTGCAGCAGCGGGCGTTCGACGGCGAAGTACTCGCCGATCGTCCTGGGCCGCGACCGGATGCGGCGGTCGTCGTCCTCTACATCCCACCGCTCGACCATCGCGTTGAGTTCGGCGAGGGAGGCGACTTCCGGGACGGGGACCAGGTGGTTTCTCCGGAACCAGCCGATCTGGCCTTCCACCCCGCCCTTCTCATGGGCACCTTCGATTCCCGGGCGGCAGTACATGCTTTCGATGCCGTAGTGCGAACGGAACGCGGTCCACCGCTCGTTCTCTACCCTCGCTCTCGACAGGCCCAGCACCCGGGCGACCGCGGCCCGCAGGTTGATGCCCCTATGGATGTCAACTCACGGCTCCAGCGGAGTCTGGATGGTCAGCCGCCGTTTCTGAGGGAACGATCAGCCGGTAGATCTCGC
>NZ_JBIAKJ010000020.1:0-61640 GCF_042872365.1 Streptomyces sp. NPDC005263
ACGGGGTATCAACATATCTGGCGTTGACTTTTGGCACGCTGTTGAGTTCTCAAGGAACGGACGCTTCCTTTGTACTCACCCGAGAGACTCTCTCGCGGCTTTCCTCCGGGCGCTTCCCTTCGGTCTTGCGTTTCCGACTCTATCAGATCCTTTCGGACCTGATTCCCTGCCGGAGGGGATTTGCCGGTTGGCCTTGGCTTTCGCTTGTCGGCCTTTCGACATTCACTACGTTAGCCGATTCCCGAGCCAAACTCATAATCGAGTTCCGCGGGTTCCGAATTCGGACGTGCGGACACGTCGAACTCGCCCCCGCTGGAGGGAGTCGTAGGTAGTGGGTTGGCCACTTCCGGCTGCAGGCGATCGCCGTACCCGGGTCAAGCGGCTGGAGCTACGTTACGCATCTCGGGGAGGCGCGTCAACTTCGGCGACGCCTGGGCACGTGGGCCCGATAGGGGCTCACGGTCGGGTCGTTGGCGATCCAGAAGCGCCAGGGGTGCACGCCTCCGTCGCCGGCCACACCGGTGCGGGGGCCGTTCAGTACCTGGTCGGAGGGGACGGGCGTACCGGTCAGGACCCGTAGCGGGGTGTCCTCCGGGGTGCAGACGTCGGTGCCGTTCAGGGTTCGGTCCACGCCCAGGGCGGTGGCGAGGCGGGCCGGGCCTTTGGCCAATTCCTTGTCATTTCGGGCTGACAGGCGACGTTTCCGCGCAAGTTCGGCGCCCTCGACGATCTCGCCGGCACGGAGCAGAACGGCGCTCGCCCTGTCCTCGGGGCCGCACACCAGGTTCATGCAGAACCACATGCCGTAGGTGAAGTAGACGTACACGTGTCCGGGGGGACCGAACATCACGCCGTTGCGGGCCGTGCGGCCGCGATACGCGTGGGAGCCGGGGTCGGTCGGGCCGTCGTAGGCCTCGACCTCCGTGAGGCGGAGCGCGATCGGGCCGTCCGGCGTGGTGCGAACGAGCGTGCGGCCCAGGAGGTCCGGGGCGACTTCCAGGACAGGTCGGTCGAAGAACTCCCTGGAGAGGGGCGTACGGTCGGGGGTCGCGATCATGCAGTCCGAGGGTAGTGCAGACGGGTGGGCGCAACGGGGTGGTACGGGGGCGTTCGCCTTGCCAGGGTGAGGACCCGGAACCGGTCGCGACCGGAGCGCGTTTCTAAGGATCAAGGATCCACACGAGAGGGAGAGACATGGCGTTCAAGAAGCTGCTCGCGAGCCTGGGGGCCGGCGGGGCTTCGGTGGAGACGGTGCTGACTGAGGTCAACGTCGTTCCGGGTGGTGTCGTCCAGGGTGAGGTGCGGATCCAGGGCGGGTCCGTCGACCAGCAGATCGAGGCACTGTCGGTCGGTCTGCAGGCCAAGGTCGAGGTCGAGAGCGGTGACCAGGAGTACAAGCAGGACATCGAGTTCGCGAAGCAGCGGCTCGGCGGCGCCTTCGAGCTGAAGTCGGGCGCCGTGCACGCCGTGCCTTTCGGGCTGGAGATCCCCTGGGAGACGCCGATCACGACGATCGACGGATACTCGCTGCCGGGGATGCACATCGGAGTGAGCACGGAGCTGGAGATCGCGCGAGCGGTGGACTCCGGTGACCTGGACCCCGTCAACGTGCACCCGCTGCCCGCGCAGAAGGCGATCCTGGACGCCTTCATCCAGCTGGGCTTCCGGTTCAAGAGCGCGGACATGGAGCGTGGCCTGATCCGCGGTACGCGCCAGAGGCTGCCCTTCTACCAGGAGATCGAGTTCCTGCCGCCGCAGCAGTACCGCGGCCTGAACCAGGTCGAGTTGAGCTTCGTCGCGGACTCGAACGCGATGGACGTCATCCTGGAGATGGACAAGAAGCCGGGCCTGTTCAGTGAGGGCAGTGACACCTTCCGGTCGTTCCAGGTGGGGCTGCACGACTACCAGAGCACCGACTGGGCCGCGTACCTCAACCAGTGGCTCTCCGAAGTCGGCAGCAGGCGCAACTGGTTCTAGGCTCGGAACCACACACTCCAGAACCGATCAGGAGGTACCGAGGTGCCCGAGCTCAAGAGGCGGCCACTCCCCCACGACTTCCATCCGCCCGTCCCGTCGTTCGCGGTGGCGAGCGAGGACGTCGCGGAAGGCGCGACGCTCAAGGATGCTCAGGTCCAGGCGGTCGGCAACACCTCGCCGCATCTGCGGTGGGAGGGCTTCCCGCCCGAGACCAAGAGCTTCGCCGTGACCTGCTACGACCCCGACGCTCCGACCGGCAGCGGGTTCTGGCACTGGGTCGTGTTCGATATCCCGGCCTCAGTGACCGAGTTGCCGGTGGGCGCGGGCAGCGGCAAGTTCGAGGGACTGCCGGACGGTGCCGTACAGGCCCGGAACGACTACGGGACCAAGGACTTCGGTGGTGCCGCACCACCGCCGGGGGACGGACCGCACCGGTACGTGTTCACGGTGTACGCGGTGGACCAGGAGAAGCTCGGTCCGGACTCGGACGCCTCTCCCGCCGTCGTGGGCTTCAACCTGAGGTTCCACACGATCGCGCGCGCTCAGCTCGTCGGTGAGTACGAGGTGCCGGCCGAAGAAGCCTGACGTTCATGGAACGTTTGCCCGCCCCTGGTCATGGAAGTGATCAGGGGCGGGCACTTTTTATTTCGTTGTCCATCTCGGCGTGCCCGGCCAGAGTTGATCCCAGTCCGCCGAGGGGTGGGCGGGTGCACACGGGAGGTGGGCTGGTCATGCGGGACACGCTGGTACTGAACGCGAGCTTCGAGCCGCTGTCGACGGTGACGTTGAACCGAGCCGTCGTTCTGGTGCTCCAGGACAAGGCCGTCGTCGAACAGTCCCACCCCGAACTGCGCATGCGCGGAGCCGCGGTCGACATACCGGCGCCCCGGGTGATCAGGCTGTGCAGGTACGTGAGGGTGCCCTTCCGAAGACAAGCACCGTGGTCGAGGCGCGGTGTCCTGGTGCGGGACCGGCACAGGTGCGCGTACTGCGGCAGGCGGGCGACGACCGTGGACCACGTGGTGCCGCGGTCGCAGGGTGGTCAGGACACCTGGCTGAACACGGTGGCCTCGTGCGCACAGGACAACCACCGCAAGGCGAACCGGACTCCGGAGGAGGCGGACATGCCGCTGCTGCGGCTGCCGTTCGAGCCGACGCCGGCTGACGCGATGCTGTTGTCTCTGGGCAACGAGGACCTGGGGGCTCTGCCGGACTGGCTGGCGCGGGAGGCCGCGTAGCGGCTGCCGGGATCGGTTGTGGTGCGGCTGCGGGTCCGTTGTGGCTGGTCGCGCAGTTCCCCGCGCCCCTTGGGGGGTGCGGGGAACTTTTGTTTTGAGGCGGCGTCAGTCGATCGACGGCTTCTCTCGGCGTTCCGTGGCGCCGTTGCCGGAGTTGCCTCCGCCCGAACCGCCGCCCATGCCACCGAAGTTGCCCATGGCGCCGGACAGGCCCTTGAGGGCGTCGCCGATCTCGCTGGGGACGATCCAGAGCTTGTTGGCGTCGCCCTCGGCGATCTTCGGGAGCATCTGGAGGTACTGGTAGGACAGGAGCTTCTGGTCCGGGTCGCCTGCGTGGATCGCCTCGAAGACGGTACGGACCGCCTGGGCCTCGCCCTCGGCGCGCAGGGCGGCGGCCTTGGCCTCACCTTCGGCGCGCAGGATCTGGGACTGCTTCTCACCTTCGGCGGTGAGGATGGCGGCCTGGCGCGTACCTTCCGCGGTGAGGATGGCGGCGCGCTTGTCACGGTCGGCGCGCATCTGCTTCTCCATCGAGTCCTGGATGGAGGTCGGCGGCTCGATGGCCTTCAGTTCCACGCGGTTGACCCGGATGCCCCACTTGCCGGTGGCCTCGTCGAGGACACCGCGCAGGGCCGCGTTGATCTCCTCGCGGGAGGTCAGGGTCCGCTCCAGGTCCATCCCGCCGATGATGTTGCGCAGTGTGGTGACGGTGAGCTGCTCGATCGCCTGGATGTAGCTGGCGACCTCGTAGGTCGCGGCCCGGGCGTCGGTCACCTGGTAGTAGATGACGGTGTCGATGTTGACGACCAGGTTGTCCTGGGTGATCACCGGCTGGGGCGGGAACGGCACGACCTGTTCACGCAGGTCGATGCGGTTACGGATGGTGTCTATGAACGGGACGACGATGTTGAGTCCCGCGTTGAGTGTCCGCGTGTAGCGCCCGAAGCGCTCGACAATGGCCGCGCTGGCTTGCGGGATGACCTGGATCGTCTTGATCAAGGCGATGAAGACCAACACCACCAGGATGATCAAGACGATGATGACCGGTTCCATCCTGTTCCCCGACCCCTTCTCCGCATCGGCGCTTTCGGAAGATCTTATGGTTGTTGAAGATCTTGCTGGTCGAGTCTGACAGACCGTCGCGTGCCTCGTGACCGTTCCGTTCAGTTACGTACCGGCCCAACGGGCAGAGGTCACATGACGATCGCGGTGGCGCCCTCGATCTCCACCACGTCCACTTCTTCGCCTACTTCGTAGGCATGGCCGGTGTCCAGGGAGCGGGCCGACCAGACTTCGCCGGCGAGTTTGATCCGGCCGCCGGAGCCGTCGACGCGTTCCAGGACGACGGCCTGTCTGCCTTTCAACGCATCCACGCCGGTGGCGAGTTGGGGTCGCTGTGAACGGTGCCGGGTGGCGATGGGCCGTACGACAGCGATGAGGGCGACCGAGACGATCACGAAGGTGAGCACCTGGATGACCACGCCTGCGCCGATCCCGGCCGCGGTGGCGGCGGCCACCGCGCCCACCGCGAACATGCCGAACTCCGGCATCGCGGTCACCACGAGCGGGATTCCGAGCGCTGCCGCGCCGACGAGCCACCACACCCATGCGTCGATGTCGTTCACGGGGTCATGGTAGGGCCGCAGGTCCTGCCGCCGACAGGGCGCACAGTGCCTGGGAACAGCTTCTTACCCGGGTTTTCACACGCTCCGGGCCGGTTTCAGGACAACGGGAGGCCCCGCGCGGTCCAGCGGTCGCCGACCTGCTCGACGACGAGCGGGAGACCGAAGCAGAGGGAGAGGTTGCGGGAGGTGAGTTCGAGCTCCAGCGGGCCGGCCGCGAGCACCTTGCCCTGGCGGATCATCAGGACGTGGGTGAAGCCGGGGGCGATCTCCTCGACGTGGTGGGTGACCATGAGCATCGAGGGAGCGATCGGGTCGCGGGCGAGACGGCCGAGGCGGCGTACCAGGTCCTCGCGACCGCCGAGGTCGAGGCCGGCGGCGGGCTCGTCGAGGAGGAGCAGCTCGGGGTCGGTCATCAGCGCGCGGGCGATGAGGGTGCGCTTGCGCTCGCCCTCGGAGAGCGTCCCGAACCTGCGGTCGACGTACTCGCTCATGCCGAGACGGTCGAGGAAGGCGCGGGCGCGCCGCTCGTCCACGTCCTCGTACTCCTCCTGCCAGCCCGCGGTCATGCCGTAGGCGGCGGTGAGCACGGTCTGCAGGACCGTCTGGCGCCTGGGGAGCTTGTCCGCCATGGCGATGCCGGCCATGCCGATGCGGGGGCGCAGTTCGAACACGTCGGTGCCGGGGGTGCCGAGGGTCTCGCCGAGGATGGTGGCGGTGCCCTTGCTGGGGTAGAGGTAGCTGGACGCGACGTTCAGGAGGGTGGTCTTGCCGGCGCCGTTCGGGCCCAGGATGACCCAGCGCTCGCCCTCCTTCACCGACCACGAGACCTGGTCCACCAGAGCCCGGCCCTCGCGGACCACGGATACGTCCTGAAGCTCCAGAACATCGCTCATGAGCGCGTTGTCTCCCCTGCAGTGTGGCCGGTCTCGGCTGTCGCGTTCGCCTGTGGCTCGGTCCGCCGCGCCGATGGGCGCAGCCCTCGAAGAAATCTACGCCACCGGTCCCCCGCTCCATTCCATCGGTCCGGTCCTTAGGGTGGAGGCATGCTTTCGGAACCACGTTCAGGACGCCTTGCCGCCTGGGGAAATGCCCTGTTGGCCGGACTTGTCTCGCCGGACGACGCCGTACTGGCCATCGTGGGCGAGGACGCGGTGCACCGCGTGGAGGGGCTGCCTGGGGAGTCGGCGCCCGTCGGTCTCACGCTCGGTTTGGGGCGGTTGCGGTCGCTCGGGGTGGTGGGGCTGCGGATCGCGCTGCCGGCGCCCGGGCATCCGCTGGGGCTGAGCGGACCGCCGGAGTTCAACGCGCGTGCCTTGGACGCGGAGGAGGCCGTGGTCTGTCACGGGGCCGCGCTGGGGCTGGTGCCGGAGGTGTACGAGGCGGGCCCCGAGGGTGATGTGCATGTCGAGGTGGTGTGGCATGTGCTTCCCGTGCGGGAGGCGCCGCCCGCGGACGTGCCGTCGCTCGGGGAGGCCGAGCGGGAGCTGGCGGAGGCGCTGCGGGATGCGACCGAGGTGCTCACGCGGCTGGATGTGGCCGGATCGGGGCCGGTGGCGGAGGCCGCGGTCGAGGCGTACCGGGCGCGGGCCGAGCAGGGCCGGGAGGTGTTGGCGCCGGGGTATCCACCGCGGGCGGTGCGGGTTCTGGAGTTGGCGCAGCGGGTGGGACTGCTGGTTTCCCTGGCGCACGGGAACGGGCATGGGGGTGCGGTCAGCTCCGCTGAGATGAGGGCGCGTTCCGAGGCTCTGCGGCCGGTGGAGCAGACGGCTCGGCGGGCGGCTGTGGCCGCGTACAACGCGTATGTGGAGGAGCGGGAGCGGGGGGTGCGGTGAGCTTCGGTCGCGCCATGAGGAGCGTTCTTGCCGTGTGTGCGTGTGCGACCCGGCCGCGGGTGGTGCGCTGATCGACGCCGGGGGGTCGGGGGCGGTACGGGGGATTCGCCCGCGCTCCGGTTGGGATCCGACGTGAGACGAACGTGAGACGAAAGAGGACCGGCCTCCCGGGTGGGCCCGGGAGGCCGGAGGTCACTGCCCGTTCGGTGACGGGTGTCAGCGGTTGATGCCGAGGTTGCCGAAGGCGGGGTTCAGTGCGCCGATGACGTTCACGCTGTTGCCGACCGCGTTCACCGGGATGTGCACCGGGGCCTGGATGAGGTTGCCCGAGGCGACGCCCGGGGAGCCCACGGCCTTGCCGTCGGCGTGCGCGTCGGTGGCGGAAGCCATTCCGGCACCGGCGGCGATCAGCCCGCCGGCCACCATCGTCACGGCCGCTGCCTTCTTCAGGTTCTTCACTTCTGAGCCCTCCCTAGCGATTGCCGCGGCAGTCGCCGCAGCACGCACTGGAGAACGGCGGGGATCGGTGAAGGTTGCGCCATCCGGGGGACATTCCCACGACGGTATGAATCTCTGACCGGAGTGGAACGCTCCGTATTGCCGTGCGGAGCGCGCGCCGGGGTGCGTCTCAGCCGGTCACACCATGGCGTACGGCCCACAGGGCCGCCTGGGTGCGGTCGGCCAGGTCGAGCTTCATCAGGATGTTCGAGACGTGCGTCTTGACGGTCTTCTCGGACAGGACCAAGGCGCGGGCGATCTCTCGGTTGGAGCGGCCGTCCGCTATCAGTCCGAGCACCTCCCGCTCCCGCTCGGTCAGCGAACCGCCTCTGCCGTGGCCCGAGTTGGTGTCCTCCTGCGACAACAGGGCGCCCGCGACCTCCGGTTGGAGGAGGATGTGGCCCGCGTGGACGGAACGGATGGCGCCGGCCAGGGCGTCGGGGTCGATGTCCTTGTAGACGTACCCCGCGGCGCCGGCGCGCAGGGCCGGGACGACCGTGCGCTGCTCGGTGAAGCTGGTGACGATGAGGACGCGGGCGGGGTTGTTCAGTTCGCGGAGCTTGCGCAGCGCGTCGACGCCGTCCATGCCCGGCATCTTGACGTCCATGAGGACCACGTCGGGTTTCAGTTCCTCGGCGCGGGCGACGCCCTCGGCGCCGTCGGCCGCCTCGCCCACGACCTCGATGTCGTCCTGGACCTCGAGGAACGTGCGCAGTCCCCGGCGGACCACTTGGTGATCGTCGACGAGCAGCACCTTGATGGGGTCAGCCACCGGGGACCTCCAGCTCGATCGTGGTGCCCTTGCCGGGCGCCGATTCCACAGTCAGCCTGCCGCCGACCCCGCTCGCCCGGTCCCGCATGGAGACCAGGCCCAGGTGGCGGCCCGCGCGGCGTACCTTCTGCGGATCGAAGCCGCTGCCGTCGTCCGTCACCCGGAGCACGGCGCCGCCGCCGCGTCGTTCCACCGCCACGTCGATGTGTCCGGCGTCCGAGTGCCGCAGGGCGTTGTGCAGGGCCTCCTGGGCGACGCGGAGCACGGCTTCCTCCTGGGACGCGGGCAGAGCGCGGACGCCGTTGCTGAGGAAGGTCACGCGCGCGGTGTGCGCCCGGTCGAGGACCTGGATGTGGGTGCGCAGGGTCGCCACCAGTCCGTCTTCGTCGAGGGCCGCCGGGCGCAACTCGACCACCGCGGCGCGCAGTTCGTCGGCGGCCTCGGCGGCGAGGGCGGCGACCTGCTGGAGTTCGCCCTTGGCGCGGGAGGGGTCACGGTCGACCAGGGCCGTGGCGGCCTGGGCGGTCAGACGCAGGGAGAACAGCTTCTGGCTGACCGCGTCGTGCAGTTCGTGGGCCAGCCGGGAGCGTTCCTCCGCGATGGTCAGCTCGCGGCTGCGTTCGTACAGGCGGGCGTTGGTGAGGGCGATCGCCGCGTGCTGGGCGAGGATCCCCAGGAGTTCCGCGTCCTCCTCGGTGAAGCCGCACCGGTCTTCCGGCTCGGGGCTCGAGGAGTCCCCCTCCCGACGCCGCTGCTTGTTCGCGAGGAACAGGGCGCCGATGACCTCCTCGCCGTCGCGGATCGGCAGGCCCAGGAAGTCGGACATCTCCGGGTGGGCGGAGGGCCAGCCCTCGAAGCGGGGGTCCTCGCGCACGTCGGCGAGGCGCTGCGGGCGGGCCTCCTGCAGCATCGCCGCGAGGATGCCGTGCTGGCGCGGGAGCGGGCCGATGGCCTTCCACTGGGCGTCGCTGACGCCGTCCACCACGAACTGGGCGAAGCCGCCGTGATCGTCGGGGACGCCGAGCGCGGCGTACTGCGCGTCGAGCAGGTCACGCGCGGAGGCGACGATCGTCTTGAGGACGTCGCGCACCTCCAGGTGCCTGCTCATGGCCAGCAGCGCGGAGCTCACCGCGGCGAGGCCGGACCGGGGGCCTTGACTCATGTCCTCACGGTACCGGCGGGGGGTGACCGTGCGGATCGGACCTGGGGCGGCTGTCGCCTAGGGCGGGGGACCTAGGCCCTGAGTGTCGGACAGGACCTAGGGCGAAGGACCCCGCCCGTCTGCGGCCCGCGTCCGAGGCGGCGGGGGTGTGCCGGTTCCTACGGTGGGGGCACGCCGATCAGGAGGCGTCGAGGACGAGGGGTGTGTCATGCCGGTAGCGATCATCACGGGTGCCTCGAAGGGGCTGGGGCGGGCGCTGGCCGACGCCCTGGCCGGCCGTGGCTGGGACCTGGTGCTCGACGCCAGGGGCGCCGGGGCACTCGCGGCGGCGGCCGACGCGGTCTCCGGGCACGGGACGCGGGTGACGGCGCTGCCGGGGGACATGACGGACGCCGCCCACCGCGCCGAGCTGGTGGCGGCGGCCCGGGAGCTGGGCGGGGTCGACCTGCTGGTCAACAACGCGAGCGCGCTGGGTGCCGAACCGCTGGTCCGGCTGGCGGGGCTGCCGCCGGCGGGACTGCGGCGGGCGCTGGAGGTGAACGTGGTGGCCGCGCTCGGCCTGGTCCAGGAGGCGCTGCCGATGCTGCGCGCCGCCGAGGCGGGCGCGGTGATCGCGGTCAGCTCGGACGCGGCCGTGGAGCCGTACGAGACGTGGGGCGGCTACGGGGCGTCGAAGGCGGCCCTGGACCATCTCACGGCGGTGCTGGGCGAGGAGGAGCCCGGGTTGCGGGTCTGGGCGGTCGACCCCGGGGACATGGCGACGGGCCTGTACGCGGCGGCCGTGCCTCAGGACGAGGACCCGCGGCCCGAGCCGGTGACCGTGGTGCCGGCGTTCCTGCGGTTGCTGGACGAGCGCCCCGCGAGCGGGCGGTACGGAGCGGTCGCACTGCTGGAGTCGCCGTGACGCCGGTGGCGAAGGTGCCGGCGGAGCTGTCGGCGCGGGTGCCTGCCGAGCAGCGTGCGCAGGGGCGGGACCGGGACGCCGTACGGCTGCTCGTGTCGCGGGGCCTGGAGGTGTCGCACCACGGGTTCGTGGAGCTGCCCCGGCTGCTGCGGGCGGGGGATCTGCTGATCGTCAACACGTCCTCCACGCTGGCGGCGGCCGTGGACGGGCGGATCGGGCACGCGCGGGTGGTGGTGCACTTCTCCACCTGCGGGGACGACGGGCGGTGGGCGGTCGAGCTGCGGGATCCCGACGGGACGGGCACCACACGCGCGCGCACCGGAGGGCCCGCGGGGACGGAGGTGCGGCTGCCGGCCGGGGTACGGCTGGAGCTGGAGGAGCCGGTGGGCGCGGGGGGCGAGCGGCTGTGGTGGGCTCGGGTGTCCGCCGGGAGGGGTTCGGGCGTCCTCGGGCTGATGCGGGAGTACGGGCGGCCCATTCGCTACGCCTACACGGAGCGGGACCAGCCGTTGTCCGTGTACCGGACGGTGTTCGCGCTGCCGTCCGCGGACGGGTCGGGAAGTGCGGAGATGCCGAGCGCGGCGCGGCCGTTCACCGCGCGCATGGTGACGGAGCTGGTGAGCCGGGGTGTCCGGTTCGCGCCGGTCACGCTGCACGCCGGGGTGGCCTCGGCGGAGGCGCACGAGCCGCCGTATCCGGAGCGGTTCGCGGTGTCGGAGGCCTCGGCGGAGTCGATCAACGCGGTGCGGGCGGGGACGGGGCGGGTGGTGGCGGTCGGTACGACGGCCGTGCGGGCGGTGGAGTCGGCGGCCGGGCCCGATGGGGTCGTGCGCGCGTGTGCGGGGTGGACCGATCTCGTGGTCACCCCGCAGCGCGGGGTGCGGGTGGTGGACGGGCTGCTGACCGGGCTGCACGAGCCTCAGGCCTCGCATCTGCTGATGCTGGAGGCGATCGCCGGACGGGCCGCGGTCGCCCGTGGTTACGAGGAGGCGCTGCGCGGGCTCTACCTGTGGCACGAGTTCGGCGACGTGCACCTCGTCCTTCCGCCTGAACCCCTCACTCACAGCATTGCGCCAGCAACTGTTGGTGAGAGCGTTGCTCCTCCCATGTGAGCCCGGACATAGGGCGCACATCACGTACGAGGGCAAATAGGAGACAAAGGGTCCCTACCTGAACGGGGCAGACGTTCTAGTCTGTCCCGATTTGCCCTTCCCCGGTCCACTACCCGGGGTCGTACGTCACACCTTTGCATGGGCATTTTGCGGCCGCTAAGAATGGCTGCCGTCGCTCAGCGCCGCGGGTTCGGTCCGCGGCGTTTGTGCAGGAAGCACCCGTCCCCACCGGACGACGAGCGACCTCCGCGCTATTTCGAAGAGGTCCATCCGCATGCTCCAGAACATCAAGTTCCGCACGCTCCAGAACGTCCAGAACGTCAAGGCCCGCACGCTCCGGAACGCCCAGGACATCAAGGCCCGCACGCTCCAGAACATCGAGGGCATCAAGTCCCGAGCGCCCGAGAACATCCAGAACGTCAAGGCCCGAAGTCGCGCCCTGCCCAAGAAGCACAAGATCGGGATAGCCGGTGTCTCCGCGCTCGGCGCCGCCGCGATCGCGTTCAGCGCGGTGCCGGGCGGGCAGACGACCACGGCCGAGGCGGCCGCCCCCACCCACGTGACCTACAGCGCCGAGCAGCTCAAGGGCGTGCAGTCGGGCGTCACCGAGCAGCTCACCGGTGCCGGCACGCAGGGCAAGGCCGTCGACGCGCAGGCCAAGGCGCAGGCCAAGGCGCAGGCGGCTGCCAAGGCCAAGGCGCAGGAAAAGGCCGAGGCGGCCGCCAAGGCCAAGGCTGCGGCCCGGGCTCAGGCCGCCGCGAAGAAGCGGGCGGCCGAGGCGGCCGCCCAGAAGAAGGCCGAGCATGCCCGCCAGGCGAAGAAGGCCGCGAGCCGGTCCGCCAAGCGTCCGCACATGAAGGCCGTCGCCGCGAAGAAGACCTACGCCAACAACCTCAACGGCTGGATCAGGGAGTCCCTGGACATCATGAAGGCCAAGGGCATCCCGGGTTCGTACAACGGTCTGTACCGCAACATCATCCGGGAGTCGTCGGGCAACCCGAACGCGATCAACAACTGGGACATCAACGCCATCAACGGCATCCCGTCGAAGGGGCTGCTCCAGGTCATCCCGCCGACGTTCAAGGCGTACCACGTCGCGGGCACGTCCTGGAACATCTACAACCCGGTCGCCAACATCACCGCCGCCGCCAACTACGCGGCCGACAGGTACGGCTCGATGGACAACGTCAACAGCGCGTACTGAGGCCGCGCGGACCTCTTCACGCCGAAGGGCGGCGCCCCCACCGGGGCGCCGCCCTTCACTGTCGTACGGAGACGAGGCCGTACGAAGAAGATCACTTGCGCATGACCTCGGGCTCGTGGCGGCGCAGGAAGCGGGCCACGAAGAAGCCGCAGATCACACCGAGGACGATCAGGGCGGCCATGTCCATGCCCCAGGCGCCGACCGTGTGCTCCCACAGCGGGTCGTTGTCGCCGCCGTCCTTGGGCGGGCTGATCTTGTTGAAGTCCAGCGTGGCGCCCGCGGCGGCCACCGCCCAGCGGGACGGCATCAGATACGAGAACTCGTTGACGCCGACCGCGCCGTTCAGGGTGAACAGGCAGCCGGTGAACACGACCTGGATGATCGCGAACATGACCAGCAGCGGCATGGTCTTCTCGGCCGTCTTCACCAGCGAGGAGATGATCAGGCCGAACATCATCGAGGTGAAGCCGAGCGCCATGATCGGGATGGACAGCTCGATCATGGTGGCGCTGCCGAGGACCACGCCCTCCTTGGGGATCTCCCGGCTGGCGAACCCGATGACGCCGACCAGCAGGCCCTGGAACACGGTGATCAGACCGAGCACGAACACCTTGGACATCAGGTACGCGGAGCGGGACAGGCCGGTGGCGCGTTCCCGCTCGTAGATGACCCGTTCCTTGATCAGCTCACGGACGGAGTTCGCGGCGCCCGCGAAGCAGGCGCCGACCGCGAGGATCAACAGGACGGTGGTGGCCGTGCCGTTCGGGATGATCCGGCCGGTCTTCGGGTTGGCCGGGTTGGGCAGCAGGCTGTTGCCGGAGTCGATGAGCAGACTCACCGCGCCCAGGACCGCCGGCAGGATCACCATCAGGGCCAGGAAGCCCTTGTCGGAGGCGATCACCGAGGTGTAGCGACGCACCAGGGTGACGAACTGGGACATCCAGCCCTGCGGCTTCGGCGGCTTCATCGCCTGCATCGGCGGCATCTGTACGGACTGCGGTGCGACGGCGTCGATGTCCGCGGCGTACATCTGGTAGTGCTGTGAGCCCTTCCAGCGGCCCGCCCAGTCGTAGTCGCGGTAGTTCTCGAAGGCGGAGAAGACGTCGGCCCAGCTGTCGTAGCCGAAGAAGTTCAGTGCCTCCTCCGGCGGACCGAAGTAGGCGACCGAGCCGCCGGGCGCCATCACGAGGAGCTTGTCGCAGATCGCCAGCTCGGCGACGGAGTGGGTGACGACGAGGACCGTACGGCCGTCGTCGGCGAGGCCGCGCAGCAACTGCATGACATCGCGGTCCATGCCCGGGTCGAGTCCGGAGGTCGGCTCGTCCAGGAAGATCAGCGACGGCTTGGTGAGCAGCTCCAGAGCCACCGAGACGCGCTTGCGCTGGCCACCGGAGAGGGAGGTGACCTTCTTCTCCTTGTGGATGTCCAGCTTCAGTTCGCGCAGCACCTCGTCGATACGGGCCTCGCGCTCGGCGCCCGTGGTGTCGGCGGGGAACCGCAGCTTGGCCGCGTACTTGAGGGCCTTCTTGACGGTCAGTTCCTTGTGCAGGATGTCGTCCTGCGGGACCAGACCGATGCGCTGGCGCAGCTCGGCGAACTGCTTGTAGAGGTTGCGGTTGTCGTAGAGGACGTCGCCCTGGTTGGCGGGCCGGTAACCGGTGAGCGCCTTCAGGAGCGTCGACTTGCCGGAACCGGACGGACCGATGACCGCGATGAGCGACTTCTCCGGGACGCCGAAGGAGACGTCCTTGAGGATCTGCTTGCCGCCGTCGACCGTGACGGTCAGATGGCGGGCCGAGAAGGACACCTCACCGGTGTCGACGAACTCCTCGAGACGGTCGCCGACCAGGCGGAACGTGGAGTGGCCGACGCCGACGATGTCGTTCGGGCCGAGCAGTTGCGAACCGCCCTTGGCGATCGGCTGGCCGTTGACGTACGTGCCGTTGTGCGAGCCCAGGTCCCGGATCTCGAAACGGCCGTCGGGCGTGGCGTGGAACTCCGCGTGGTGCCGGGAGACCTGGAGGTCGGAGACGACCAGCTCGTTGTCCAGCGCGCGACCGATCCGCATCACGCGGCCCAGCGAGAACTGGTGGAACGTGGTGGGGCTCCGGTCACCGTAGACCGGCGGCGCCCCCGCGCCACCACCGGGAACCTGCTGGGCGTACGGCTCACCCGGGCCCTGCTGCTGCGGAACCTGCGGCGCGGCAGCCTGCTGCGGCTGCTGCCAGCCGGGGTGCGGGGCCTGCTGGGGCGTTGCCTGTGCGGGCGATGCCTGCTGTTGGGGGGCCTGTTGGGGCGGGGCCGCTGCCCAGGCGGGGCCCGCGCCCTGGGCCGCGTACGGCTGCTGTTGGGGCTGTGCCTGCGGCGAGGCGACAGCGGCCGCGGCCGCGGCCCCGGAGATGTCCAGGCGCGGTCCGTCGGTCGGGTTGCCGAGGTGCACGGCCGAGCCGGGGCCGATCTCCATGTGGTGGACCCGCTGCCCGCGCACGAACGTGCCGTTGGTGCTGCCGTGGTCCTCGACGACCCAACTGCGGCCGCTCCAGCTGATCGTGGCGTGCCGCCACGAGACCCTGGCGTCGTCGAGAACCACATCCCCCTGCGGATCACGTCCCAGGGTGTATGGCCTGGACGCATCGAGCGTCCAGGTCCGTCCGTTCAATTCCAGTACGAGTTCCGGCACTCCATGCCCCACTGAGTAGTCCCCCGAGTTACCCCCATCACAGGGAGTCTAGGGATGTCGAACATCGTCGGGAACTATTTCAGGCTCGGCCCTCTGACCGAAACTCGGGCCTTGTGAAGAAGGAGTACGTCCGGTTCGACTGTTTCCGTTGACGGGGTTGAAAACGGCCCGGAGAGTGGTAAATGACGCGAGGGGGACATGCGCGGCGACTCGGTCGCGCAGCGGATCGGGGGGTCTGCCATGAGTGCGTTCCTGACCGGCGGGACCGCGAAGCCGGGCACGAGGCTGCCGTGGCGCGACATCCTGCTCGCCGCGATCGCCTCCGTGAGCTGGGCGTTGATCGGGATGGCGGGTACGGCGGCGCTCGGCCTGCATCTGCTCCAGGCCGATACCGCGAGTTCGCTCGGCCCGATGACCGCGGCGGTTGTGGCTCTCGGTGCGGGTGGTTCCGTCACCCCGTCCGGCGATGTCTCCGCGTTCGGGCTGACGGGCGCTGAGGCGACGACGGCCATCGAGATCACGCCACTCGGGGTCAGCCTGGTGGGCGGGCTGCTGCTGTCGTGGTTCTTCTTGAGGTCCTTGCGGACGGCCGGAGTTGTGATCGCCCCCTCCGAACTCCTCGCGCGGGCGGGGGCGGTGGTCGCGGTGTTCGTGGCGACACTGGGCGGGCTGGCCTGGGCGGGCCACGACGTCATCACCATCGACGGGAGCTCACTGGGTCTGGACGACCTGCCCGGCGGTGGCGGGGGCAGCGGCGGCATCGAGATTCCCGGGGTGGGTGACCTCGGCGATCTCGGGGACATCGGGGGGCTGCTGCCGGACCGGATCGGCGGGCTCATCGACGCGAAGGCGGCGGTCGGTTTCACGGTGGAGACCGCGGCGACCCTGCTCGGCGGGCTCGGCTGGTCGGCCGGGGTCCTGCTGATCGCGCTGCTGGCCTCGCGCCGCACTCCGCTGCCGCGCGGCTGGGAGGCCGTGCACCGGGTGGTCAGGCCGGCCGCGTCCGCCCTGGTCACGGTGGGGCTGGTGGCGGTGGCCGCGGGGTTCGCGGCGGCGGCGTACGCGGCGATCGGGGACGACCATCCCAAGCGGATCGTGGGAGCGGCGCTGCTGGGCGCGCCGAACGGGGTGTGGCTGGGTGTTCCGATCGGCCTGTTCGTGCCGTGGGACGGCAGTGCCACGGGCGAACTGACGCGACTTCTGCCGGCCCCCATGGACGACCTGCTGGGCAACGGCTCGGACCAGTCCATCACGCTGGGTCGCCTGGCCGAACTGGACGGGCGGGTGTGGCTTCTGG
The DNA here is from genome assembly GCF_042872365.1 of Streptomyces sp. NPDC005263. Taxonomy (NCBI): domain Bacteria; kingdom Bacillati; phylum Actinomycetota; class Actinomycetes; order Kitasatosporales; family Streptomycetaceae; genus Streptomyces; species Streptomyces sp. NPDC005263. The sequence goes on from NZ_JBIAKJ010000020.1 coordinate 16,302, forward strand.
GGGTCGCGGCGGCGCTGATGATGCTGTCGGCGGGGGTCCTGACGGCTGTGCGGACGCCGGTGGGGGCGGGGGGTCCCCCGGGTTCTGGGGCAGGGAGCTTCGCGGGCGCGGGGTCCGGGGGTGTACGGCGTCCGGGGGCCCTGGGTTTCGCGGGGCGGTGTGCCCTGCGGCTGGGGATCGCGACCGCGTTGACCTTGCCCCTGCTCGCCTGGCTGACGGAGGTGTCGGTGGACGCCTCGCTGTCGGTGCTGGGCTTCGACGCGTTCGGGGCCGGGATCGACCTCCACGGGAATCTCGGTGCGGCGTTGCTTCTCGGCGCGCTGTGGGGTGCGGTCGCGGGAGCCCTCGGTGCGCTGCTCGCCCACGCGACGGGGGCGGCGGGGCGACGGGCGGCACCGCCGGCACGGGGGGACGTGGGCGTGAAGACGCCGAGGGCGGACGGGGGGCGTGTTCCGTACGGGGGCGAGGGCAGCGGGCCGTACATGGGCGAGCCCGGGCGGCCGGGGAGTGGGTACGCGGCCGGGGTCGGAGGGTCGTACGCCGGTGAGGCCGGGCCCTACTCCCCCGGCTCGCCGCACCGGCCACCGAACCCGGCCACCAACCCGTATCTGCGGGTGCCGGAGGAGCCGCGGGACGCGCGGCCACCGGAGACCAGGCCGGCGCCCGGTGCTGGGGCGGCGGCCGGGCCGGGGCATCCGTCCGGCGTCGACATGTACGGCGCGCCCACGGTGGCCCGGCCGCTCGGACCGCCTCCCCGAAAACCCCGCAAGCCTCCCGAGCCGCGGCCCGAAGGCCGCCCGCGGTCCCCGCAGGACGACGGACCGCCACCACCGCCACCGCCCCCGACTCCTCCCCCGCCGCCGGGGAGGCCGAAGCGGGGACGAGACTGACCCGCCCACCCCGCATCCGCGCACCCGCGCACCCGCGCATCCCGCACCCGCGCACCCGCGCACCCGAAGAGTCGCCCGGCGGCCGATGCCGTGGTCGCGCGGCCTTCGACGGCGGAGTCGCTCAGCTGCCCTCGCCGCGGTGGTCCGCGCCGCGCATCGGTGGTCGATTCGTAAGGTCAGGGCCACCGCCACGTCACCCACTGTTCCGTGTCCGTCAGACGGACCTGGCGAGCGGGCGGCACTGCGTGCCGGATACGGTGGAACCACCATGAGCGCTTCGCAGACCTCGTCCTATGAGTCCTCTGACGTCCCCACCCTTCTCGTCAAGATCTTCGGGAAGGACAGGCCGGGCATCACCGCCGGACTCTTCGACACCCTCGCCGCCTACTCCGTCGACGTGGTCGACATCGAGCAGGTCGTCACACGTGGCCGGATGGTGCTGTGCGCGCTCGTGACCGCGCCGTCCCGCGGCCTCGACGGCGACCTGCGCGCCACCGTCCACAGCTGGGCGGAATCGATGAAGATGCAGGCGGAGATCATCTCCGGCCTCGGCGACAACCGGCCGCGTGGCCTGGGGCGTTCCCTGGTCACCGTGCTCGGCCATCCGCTGACCGCGGAGGCGACGGCAGCGATCGCCGCGCGTATCACCCGGGCCGGCGGCAACATCGACCGTATCTTCCGCCTGGCCAAGTACCCCGTGACGGCCGTGGAGTTCGCGGTGTCCGGTGTGGAGACGGAGACCCTGCGCACCGCCCTGGCGACCGAGGCGGCGGCGCTCGGGGTCGATGTCGCGGTGGTCGCGGCCGGCCTGCACCGGCGGGCGCAGCGCCTGGTCGTCATGGACGTGGACTCGACACTCATCCAGGACGAGGTGATCGAGCTCTTCGCCGCGCACGCCGGGTGCGAGGACAAGGTCGCCGAGGTGACCGCGGCCGCGATGCGCGGCGAACTGGACTTCGAGCAGTCGCTGCACGCGCGGGTGGCGCTGCTGGAGGGGCTGGACGCCTCGGTGGTGGACAAGGTCCGCGCCGAGGTGCGGCTGACGCCGGGGGCGCGCACGCTGATCCGCACGCTGAAGCGGCTCGGCTTCCAAGTCGGTGTGGTGTCGGGTGGGTTCACCCAGGTCACCGACGATCTGAAGGAGCGGCTGGCACTCGACTTCGCCCAGGCCAACACGCTGGAGATCGTCGACGGGAAGCTGACCGGCAAGGTCACCGGCGAGATCGTGGACCGGGCGGGCAAGGCGCGGCTGCTGCGCCGGTTCGCCGCGGAGGCGGGCGTACCGCTGTCCCAGACGGTGGCGATCGGTGACGGTGCCAACGATCTGGACATGCTGAACGCGGCCGGACTCGGGGTCGCCTTCAACGCCAAGCCGGTGGTGCGGGAGGCCGCGCACACCGCGGTGAACGTCCCGTTCCTGGACACGGTCCTGTATCTGCTGGGCATCACCCGTGAAGAGGTCGAGGCGGCGGACGCACACGTGGAGGACTGACCGGGACCTCGTACGAGAACCGAGCAGGACGTCATACGAGAGGGGCCCGGCGCTGCCGGGCCCCTCTCGCGTGCGTCTCGCGGGTCGTGGGGTCGGGTCAGTCGGACGGTGCCCAGTAGTCGAGGAGGGTGGCCACGCCAGGCTCCAGCGCCTTCCAGGAGCCGTCGAACGACAGGACGGCGAAGGCGGCGGCCGGGAACCCGCGCAGGCTCATCCGGTCACGGGCGTCACCCTCGGCCGAACCGGCGAGGATGTCCGCGAGACCCTGCACACCGGGGTTGTGGCCGACCAGGAGGACGTGCCGCGCGTCGTCGGGAGTTTCGTTGAGCAGGGCGATCAGCTCACCGGGCGAGGCCTCGTAGATCCGCTCCTCGTAGACCGTCTTCGGTCGCTGCGCGAACTCGTGGACGGCGAGTTTCCAGGTCTCGCGGGTCCGGGTCGCGGTGGAGCACAGGGCCATATCGAAGGAGAGACCTGTGTCGGTCAGCCTCCGTCCGGCTTCGGCCGCGTCCATTCGGCCCCGATCGGCGAGCGGCCGCTCATGATCGGTGACCTGTGGCCAGTCGGCCTTCGCATGCCGGAAGAGGACGATCCTGCGGGGTTCTGCGACGCTCATGGGATCCAGCTTCGCATGAAACAGGCCATCGGGCTCGGAGAGTTGACGGGCGTCTTGGGCCGTGCTCAGCGCGATATCAGCTGCTGGAGGTGCTCGAAGAGCCGGGTGACGGCGGGGTCCCCGGTTGCCGCCTGGGCGTCCGTCGGGTTCAGGATCAGTGCCAGCAGGACGATGAACGCAAGCGTCGGCAGGGCGAGCGCCCACCAGGGCAGCCGGATGTCCACGCCGCCCCGGGGTGCCGGGTGGGGCCGGGTGTGCGTAGGAGCCGACATGGGTGCCTCCGCTCTTCGAGTGGTCCGTGGCCGCCGTTCGCGGCCACATCTCGAAGCTACGGAATCCGCACCCGTCAACCCATCCGGTGATCCACCCAGTTGACCCTGACCCTCACCCCCTAGGGGATGGTGGTGCTAGCCCCACCCCCGGGCGGAACGATCAGGTCACGGCGAGGCGATCGTCGCGATGATGGCGATGATCACGAAGATGGCGAAGAACGAGCCGAAGACCAGCAGCATCTTCTTCTGGCCGTTCTGGGGATTCGGATCGAGCACTGGCATACGGCAAGTCTCGCACCAGCCCCCTGGGACACCTCGCCCGGGGTGAGGTCAGAGGCTCCCCCGCCGGATCAGCGGGTCGTCTCGTCCTCCACCGTGCGGTTGCGTCCGGCGAGGACGCCCACCACCATCTGCGGCACCATCAGGGCCGCCATCAGGGCGATCGGCAGGCCCCAGCCGCCGCTGCTCTGGTAGAGCACACCCACCAGGAGCGGGCCCGGGATGGAGATCAGATAGCCGGTGCTCTGCGCGAAGGCCGACAGCTGGGCGACGCCGGGGCCGGTCCGGGCCCGCATCCCGACCATCGTGAGGGCGAGCGGGAAGGCGCAGTTGGCGACGCCGAGCAGCACGGCCCAGGCCCAGGAGCCGCCGGCCGGCGCGAAGTACAGGCCCGCGTACCCCGCCAGACCGCAGACCCCGAGCACGAGGACGATCGGCCCCTGGTGCGGCAGCCGGGTGGCGACGCGCGGGATGACGAAGGCCAGCGGCACGCCCATGACCATGGTGACGGCGAGCAGCAGTCCGGCCGTGCCCGCGGGGACGCCCGCGTCCCGGAAGATCTGCGCCATCCAGCCCATGGTGATGTAGGCGGCGGTGGCCTGGAGGCCGAAGAAGACGGCGAGGGCCCAGGCGGTACGGCTCCGGGTGATCCGTATCGCGGCCGGTGCCTCCTCGCGCGCGGGTACGGCCGCCGCGGCGGCGCCCCGGGCCGCGGAAGATCCGGTGCTCCGGTCCCGTGCGAGCGGAATCCACGGCAGCACGGCCGTCGCCGCCAGGACGGCCCACACGGCGAGCCCGGAACGCCAGCTGCCGCCCAGCGCCTCGGTCATCGGCACGGTCACGGCCGCCGCCGACGCCGTGCCGAATGCGAGGGCCATCGAGTAGACGCCGGTCATGGAGCCGACCCGGTCCGGGAACCAGCGCTTGACGATGACGGGCATCAGGACGTTGCTGACCGCGATGCCCATGAGCGCGAGGGCGCTGGCGGCCAGGAATCCGGCCGTGCCGCCCGCGTACGGCCGTATGAGCAGGCCCGCGGCGATGGCCGCCATGCCCGCGCACACCACCGCGCCCGGCCCGAAGCGGCGGGCCAGCCGCGGGGCCATGCCGCCGAAGACGGCGAAACACAGCGGGGGTACGGAGGTGAGGAGTCCGGCCACGCCGCCGCTCATGCCGAGTCCGTCGCGGACCTCTTCGAGGAGCGCGCCGAGACTGGTGATGGCGGGGCGCAGGTTCAGGGCGGAGAGCACGATGCCGACGACGACCAGGCGGGTCGCCCACGCGCGCGGGGCGTCGCCGACGGGTACGGCGGCTTTCTGGAAGTCGCTCGGGGCCGCACCGCGTGAACCGGGTACGCGGTGCGGATCGCTGACGTTCGGGGACTTCGTCGTCCGGGTGTCCTCGCTTGGCATGCGGCCCATCATAGAATCATAGGATGATTGGTTGTCCACTCCCGGGTCGCTTCCGTCGGTCCCGCCCGTGCGAAGGTGTTGTGCCATGCCCCTGAGCCATCCCCGCCGGTCGGCACTGTCCGAGCAGGTCATCGCCGCGCTGCGGCACCAGATCACGTCGGGCGAGTGGCCGGTCGGCTCGCGGATCCCGACGGAACCGGAGCTGGTCGATCAGCTCGGGGTCGCCCGCAACACGGTCCGCGAGGCCGTCCGCGCGCTCGCGCACAACGGCCTGCTGGACATCCGTCAGGGGTCGGGCACCTATGTCGTGGCGGCCAGTGAACTGGCGGGTGTGATGCACCGCCGCTTCGCGGACGCCGACCCCCGGCACATCGCCGAGCTGCGCTCCACGCTGGAGTCGTCGGCCGCGCGGCTCGCCGCCGAGCGGCGCACCGAGAAGGACCTCAAGCAGCTCGACGCGCTCCTGGTGCGACGCGAGGAGGCGTGGGACTCCGGCGACGCGGAGGCGTTCGTGACGGCGGACGCGACCTTCCACCTGGCGGTGGTGGCCGCCTCCCACAACGACGTGATGTCCGCGATGTACGCCGATCTGGGCGAGGTGCTGCGGGACTGGCTGCGGGAGGACGTCGGCGCGGAGCTGACGCCTCAGACGCACATGGACCACGCCCGGCTCGTCGACGCGATCCGCGCGGGTGACGCCCCTGCGGCGGCGGCGGAGGCCGCGAGCTATCCGTTCCTGTGCCGCCCGGGCCGGTTCAGCGCTCCGGCCGGTCCTGCGGCTGCCGGCGGTGGCTGACCCACACCGACCGGACCTCCTTCCAGCAGCGGCCGGTCAGCCGCACGGTCTGCGCGGGCCCGGCCGCGACCTCGGCGCCGTCACCGTCGATGTCCCACCAGCGGTCGCACTCGATGTGCAGGCCGACCAGGTCGACCGGCACATAGGGGTTGTGGCAGTAGGCGGTCACCCGGGAGCCGGTGATCCGGCTGCGGCAGGTGGCGCCGAACGGCTCCGGGACGCCGCCCTTGCGTGCCTGCGCACGCGCGGGTCGCACGGCGTCGTGCGGCGTGGCGTCGAACGGCATCGCGTCGTACGGCAGGGACAGCACGAGGCAGACCGCGACGGTCACTGGGGCCAGGCTTCGGGACAGGCACACAAGGGGACCTCCTCGGCCGGGCTGGGGAGGGGGCGCGTGGTGAACGCCTATTAACGCCTATTCCAGAGTGCGCGGTCGCGGCCGCTGTTCGCCCGGTCGAGTGGGCCGAACGGCTGATGGGTGCGGGCCCGCGTCCGAGAGGACAGCGGGCCCGCACCCATCAAGCGTGGCGCGGTGGCGACGTCACGCGCCGACCGCGTGCAGTCCGCCGTCCACGTGGACGATCTCGCCCGTGGTCTTCGGGAACCAGTCGCTCAGCAGCGCGACGACGCCCTTGCCGGCCGGCTCCGGGTCCTTGAGGTCCCACTCCAGCGGGGCGCGGTTGTCCCACACGGAGGCCAGCTCGGCGAAGCCCGGGATGGACTTGGCGGCCATCGAGCCGATCGGGCCCGCGGAGACGAGGTTGCAGCGGATGTTCTGCTTGCCCAGGTCGCGCGCCATGTAGCGGCTGGTGGCCTCCAGGGCGGCCTTGGCGGGGCCCATCCAGTCGTACTGCGGCCAGGCGTACTGCGCGTCGAAGGTGAGGCCGACGACCGAGCCGCCGTTCTGCATCAGCGGCAGGCACGCCATGGTCAGCGACTTCAGGGAGTACGCCGACACGTGCATGGCGGTGGCGACCGACTCGAACGGCGTGTTGAGGAAGTTGCCGCCGAGCGCGTCCTGCGGCGCGAAGCCGATGGAGTGGACGACGCCGTCGAGCCCGCCGAGTTCCTCACCGACGATGTCCGCGAGCCGGCCGAGGTGCTCGTCGTTGGTGACGTCGAGCTCGATGACCTTGGTGGGCTTCGGCAGCTTCTTCGCGATGCGCTCGGTCAGGGTGGGCCGCGGGAACGCGGTCAGGATGATCTCGGCGCCCTGCTCCTGAGCGAGCTTCGCGGTGTGGAAGGCGATGGAGGACTCCATCAGCACACCGGTGATCAGGACGCGCTTGCCCTCGAGGATTCCGCTCATGGTGATCAGTGACCCATTCCCAGTCCGCCGTCAACGGGAATGACGGCTCCAGTGATGTACGAGGCTTCGTCCGAGGCGAGGAACCGCACCGCCGCGGCGATCTCCTCCGGCCGCGCGTACCGGCCGAGCGGCACCTGCGACACGATGCCGGCGCGCTGCTCCTCGGTGAGCGTCTTCGTCATGTCGGTGTCGACGAAGCCGGGTGCGACGACGTTGAAGGTGAGGTTGCGGGAGCCCAGCTCGCGGGCGAGGGAGCGGGCGAAGCCGACCAGGGCGGCCTTGGAGGCGGCGTAGTTCGCCTGCCCCGGGGAGCCGTACAGCCCGACCACCGAGGAGATCAGTACGACCCGCCCCTTCTTGGCGCGCAGCATGCCGCGGTTGGCGCGCTTGACGACCCGGAAGGTGCCGGTGAGGTTGGTGTCGACGACCGAGGTGAAGTCCTCCTCGGACATCCGCATCAGGAGCTGGTCCTTGGTGATGCCGGCGTTGGCGATCAGCACCTCGACCGGGCCGTGCTCGGCCTCGATCTCCTTGTAGGCCTGCTCCACCTGCTCCGAGTCGGTGATGTCGCACTTGACGGCGAGGCAGCCCAGATCCGTCAGGGCGGCCGGCGGCTCGCCCGAGCGGTACGTGATGGCGACCTTGTCGCCGGCGTCGGCGAACGCGTGGGCGATGGCGAGGCCGATGCCCCGGTTGCCTCCGGTGACGAGAACCGAGCGGCTCAACGGATCACCCTTTCGATAGCGGTCGGACACACCCGCCCGGACACCTGGATGACAGGCGGCTTCTCCCGGAAAACCTATCGGTCGCGACCCACGGGCGGACAATCGGGCACCCACAGTGGCTCACGGGCCGCGCTGTCGGGTTTCTACAGTCGCCGCCCGGTCAGTCCGCCATTCCTGGCGCGTGAGCGGGCAGCCCCTCGGCCCGCGCCGTTTCCAGCATCCTGCGGTCGTACGTCACCACGGCGGTCAGATCGTCCCGCAGCGACAGCGCGCTGGCCACATGGATGGCATCCAACGTTCTCAGGCGCCCGACCAGCAGAGCCGCCCCGTCCCGCACCTCTCGGGTGAGGAGGATCTCGGTGATCCGGGTATCCAGGTCCTCCATCGCCTTGGGAAAGTGCCCCATGAGGTCCAGGGTTCGTACGGTCTCCACGAAGCCGAGGGTGCTGGTGGCGAGCGGCTGCGTGACTCGCTGCTGGAGAAAGACGTCCAGCTCGGCCCAATGGCTGCGGCGGGTCATCCACGTGACCAGCGCCGAAGTGTCCAGGTAGATCAACGGTCGTCCGCCTCGCGCTCAGCCAGGAGCAGCGCCACAGGGTCGACATCCTCCGGTACCTCGTAGTGCGGCATGCTGTGCCGGTCGGCGGCGGTGACCGCCTTCAGCTTGATCTTCCCCTGTGCCACCAGGTGCGCGTACCGTTCCATGGGCCCGCCGGCCGGTGACAGTATCGCGATCACGTTGCCATGCCGGGTGACCTCGATCGCCTCCCCCTTCTCGACGCGGGCGAAGACCGCGCTGGGGTTGTACGAGAACTCGCGCACGGAGATGGTGCTCATGGGTTCCCCTTCGATGGCCCGAGGCATGTACCTACACCACAGAAAGTGTACCCACAACGCTACAGACGCATCGCCCGCTCAGGCCGGCGCAGGGTTGCCGCAGCACCTCTTGTACTTGCGCTCGTAATCGCACCAGCAGGGGGCCATTTCGGGGCGGGGGCCGTCGGTCGTCCGCCCCGGTGCGGGCCGCGCCCGGATTCAGTCCAGGCCGACCGGAGTGATCGGCGTGACCGGGATGTCGTCGGGGCCGTTCGTCTGGACGAGCAGGAGGTCACCGACTGTGGCGTTGCGGCCGAGACCGAGGCTGGAGACCGGGACCGCACCCGGAGCTTTCGCCGTGCCGACGGGCTGAAGATGCAGCTCGCTCTCCGCGCCCTGATAGGCGAGGACCGCCCATACCTCGTCGTGGCCGATGCGGGACACCACGCTGCTCAGCCGGTCGGTGAGGACCGCGCACACGACGGTGAGCCGTTGCCGCTCCGTCCTGGGGACGGGGAACGCGGCGATCCGCTCCAGTACGCCGGGCAGCGCCAGCGTGCCCTCCAGCAGCCGCTGGACGGTCTCCCGCTCCTCGTCCCGCCCGTCCCCGGTCTCGGCCGCGGTGAAGTGCACCAGGGGAAGTCCGTCGTCCAGGGTGCGCTGCCACTTGGGCAGCAGGAAGTCGATGGTCAGGGCCTCTTCGCGGGTGGGTGGGTGTACCTCGTCGCCCTCGCCGAACTGGGTCAGCCAGGCGTTGACGTCTCCCCAGCGCCACACCGGCGAGCGCCCGGCGATCCCCTCGGGGTCCGGGAAGGGCAGCTTGTCCTGCCGCCGCTCGCCGTTCACCCACTGCTGGACGTTCTGGCGCGAACGCTCGACCCGCTCCGCGATGTCCGAGACGCCGACGAGGTCGGGGTCGGTGCGTACCAGCCTCAGGGCGGGCAATGACTTGCGCAGGCGTACGACGATGCGGTGGGCCGCGTCGATCGCGTTGACTCCGCTCTCGGAGACGTCCAGGAAGTGCCGGCCGCGGTGGCGGGTCAGCACCCCGTCGAAGGTGTCGTGGACGATGGCGACGGCCTTGTCGTCGTCCACCTCGATCCCGTCCACGACGAAGTGAAACTCGTACTCCATGGCGCCCCAGCCCCCCATGCGTATACCTGTTCGCTCTTCCTGGTATCTGTGCCCGCGCCTCTCACTCCAGGGAACGCCCCCTGGCGCAAGCTTCGCCGACCCTGGCGTTGTTGTCAATTGCCAACGCCGCCGCGGAGGGCCGCACGCGGGTCGTCCGGAGGCAGCGGGCACCACTTCGCCTTGCGGGCTATTCGACGGGCCTCCTGGCCGGGATTCTTCGGGGTGCCACCGACCCGGATCACCGTGCAGTGGTCCGGGCACGGGCAGTACAGCGTGCCCCAGTGAGCCTCCGACGCGAGCGTCCACCCGTCGGCGACCAGCCGCTTGAGGACCGCCCTGACCTCCTTGCTCGGATGGTCCGCCGCAGCGACCTCACGTCCGACCACGTACGCCTCCACAAGCCTTCGCCCGTCGCAGAGCTGACCGTCAACTCGAACAGGTCGATAAGCGTACCCGCCCGCACTGACACTGGCCGAAATCACAACTCAGCCGACACAGTGGGTCGTTGCGGAAGATGATCGTCAACTACGGCCGAACGGGACATGGTTCGTCCGGGACGCGGACCGCACACTCGGCCCACACGGTCTTGCCCGGTCCCCTCCGCCCCACCACGCCCCAGCGGTCGGCGACGGCCGCCACGAGGATCAGGCCTCTCCCGCCGTCGGCGTCCGCAGGGAGCTGCACCGCAGAGTTGGGGAGCCTGGGGTGCTCCGGGTGCGTGTCGGACACCTCGACGCGAACGAGTCCCGCGGGCCGGTCGTACGTGAGCCGCAGCTCGAAGTCGCGCCCCGGGACGCGGCCGTGCAGGACCGCGTTGGCGGCGAGTTCGGCCACGACGAGGGTGACGGTGTCGGAGGCCCGGCTGCCGTACGGCAGGTGCCACAGGTCGAGCCGGTGGGTGGCGAGTCTGCGGGCGAGTCGCGCACCGCGGCGCGTGGCGGAGAACCGCTGGGCGAACACACTTACGGTAACGGCCTCTTGGGCCCGTGGTGCTGGCATGCGCCCAACGTTCAGGGCCGCTCCAGGCCCCCAACAGGGACGACACCCATACAGGTGTGGCTGTATGGGTTCACACTCTGGACTGGGTGAGTAACTCCCCGTGACTCTGGGTGGGTCGGGTGGGGTTGAGTGAGGCGTGGAAACGTGGACACGGGAGGCACGCGGCGATGAGGGCGGATCACGGCGGAGGCGGAAACGGCGGCGCGAACGGCACGGAAACGGAGCTCTCCGACAGTCTCAAGACCTTCGGCGCGGTCCTCAAGGCACTGCGCGAGGAATCCGGGCTGACCCAGGAGGAGTTCGCGCTGCGGGTACGGTACTCGGCCGCGTACGTCGCCAAGATCGAGCAGGGGAAGCGGTTCCCGCCGGCGGATCTGCCCACGCGGGCGGAGGAAGTGCTGGGGCCGGTCGGGCACAAGGTCCTCACGGCGGCGGCGAAGAGCCTGACGCGGAGGGCGGTGTTGGCTTCCTGGTTTCGGCAGTGGGCGGAGATTGAGGAGGATGCGATCTCTCTCTACGCGTACGAGTGCCGAGCGATTCCGGGGTTGCTGCAACCTGAGGCATACATTCGGGCGATCTTCGACCGGCGGCTGCCGCCTGCGTCCGAGGAGCAGATCGAACACGAGGTGGCGTCTCGGCTGGACCGACAACAGCTCATCTCCGCCAACCAGAACACCGCGTTCAGCTTCGTCATCGAACAGAGCGTCGTAGCTCGGCGCATGGGAGGACGCGATGTCACCAGGCAAGTCATCGATCGTCTCCTTGAGATGAGTGCGCGGCGCAACGTCGAGATCCAGATCATGGCCACCGTCCAGGAAGACCACTGCGGCATCGACGGTCAGATGTACCTCGCGGAGACAGCTGCTCATCAGTGGCTCGGCTACACCGAAGGTCAGCGGTCGAGCAGCCTGATCTCCGCGCCCAAGGACGTAAGTGTCCTGCTCCAGCGCTATGGCAAGCTGCGTTCCCAAGCCCTGGACTGTCGGGCTACCGTGACGCTGCTGGAACAGACGCGAGGAGCGCTATGACTACCGCCTACGAGCTGAGCTGGTTCAAGAGCAGCTACAGCGGCAGTGAGAATGACAACTGCGTCGAGGTCGCCGTGCGTCCCGAGACCGTCCACATCCGCGACTCCAAGGACAAGCGCATCCGTCCTCTCGTCGTCACGCCGACCGCATGGGCGGCGTTCGCGACACTCGCGGCCGATGCGTCTGTGGACAGCTGAGTTCGCGTCGTACGTGACGTCAGTGGGCGGGTACGGGAACTGCTCCCGTACTCGCCCACTGGTCTGTTGCCCCCGCGTCCTACTCCGGCTCGTCCCCACCGAAGAGGTTGAGCACGTCGAGCTGGATGTCGCCGCCCGCGGCCCCGTCCGCGCACAGCGAGGTGACTGTTCCGCCACTGTTCGACCGGTCACCGCCGGCACGGCTTTCCCAGGCACCCGCCCGGGTCGAAGAGACGGGATTTTCCCAGGGATCAGCCCCCCAAGACATGATTCACTGCCCGTGACGGCCACGTAGGCGAATGCCCCCGAAGGGATCCCACCCGTGCCCCATGAAGTCGATGAGTCATTCCTGGCACTGCCGCTACGCGCCCTCGCCGACGCCGCCCTCGCCCGCGCCCGCGCTCTCGGCGCGCAGCACGCGGACTTCCGGTTCGAGCGGGTGCGCAGCGCGTCCTGGCGGCTGCGGGACGCCAAGCCCTCCGGATCGTCGGACACCACCGACCTCGGGTACGCGGTGCGGGTGGTGCACGGCGGCAGCTGGGGGTTCGCGTCCGGGGTGGATCTGAGCCTCGACGCCGCCGCCAAGGTCGCGTCGCAGGCCGTGCAGATGGCCAAGCTGGCCGCGCAGGTGATCAAGGCGGCCGGGTCGGACGAGCGGGTGGAGCTGGCCGACGAGCCCGTGCACGCCGAGAAGACGTGGGTCTCGTCGTACGAGATCGACCCGTTCGGTGTGCCCGACGAGGAGAAGTCGGGGCTGCTGGCCGAGTGGAGCGCGCGGCTGCTGGCGGCGAACGGGGTCGACCATGTCGACGCCTCGCTGCTCACCGTGCACGAGAACAAGTTCTACGCCGACACCGCGGGGACCGTCACCACCCAGCAGCGCGTCCGGCTGCACCCGCAGCTGACCGCCGTGTCGGTGGACGAGTCGAGCGGCGAGTTCGACTCCATGCGGACCATCGCGCCGCCCGTGGGACGTGGCTGGGAGTACCTCACGGGCACCGGCTGGGACTGGGAGAGCGAACTCGACCAGATCCCCGAGCTGCTCGCCGAGAAGATGCGCGCGCCGAGCGTCCAGGCGGGGCTGTACGACCTGGTCGTCGACCCGTCCAACCTGTGGCTGACCATCCACGAGTCCATCGGACACGCGACGGAACTCGACCGTGCGCTGGGCTACGAGGCCGCCTACGCCGGCACCTCCTTCGCGACCTTCGACCAGCTGGGCAAGCTGCGCTACGGCTCCGAGCTGATGAACGTGACCGGCGACCGCACCGCCGAGCACGGCCTGGCGACCGTCGGGTACGACGACGAGGGCGTCGAGGCGCAGAGCTGGTCCCTGGTGAAGGACGGCACGCTCGTCGGCTACCAGCTGGACCGGCGGATCGCGAGGCTGACCGGCTTCGACCGGTCCAACGGATGCGCGTTCGCGGACTCCCCCGGGCATGTGCCCGTGCAGCGGATGGCCAATGTGTCGCTCCAGCCGGACCCGGCCGGGATGGCCACGGAGGATCTCATCGGGGGCGTGGACCGCGGGATCTACGTCGTCGGTGACCGGTCCTGGTCGATCGACATGCAGCGCTACAACTTCCAGTTCACCGGGCAGCGGTTCTTCAAGATCGAGAACGGGCGGATCACCGGACAGCTGCGGGACGTCGCCTACCAGGCGACGACCACCGACTTCTGGGGTTCGATGGCCGCGGTGGGTGGCCCGCAGACGTATGTGCTGGGCGGCGCCTTCAACTGCGGCAAGGCCCAGCCGGGGCAGGTCGCGGCGGTCTCGCACGGCTGCCCGTCGGCTCTCTTCAAGGGCGTCAACATCCTCAACACGACTCAGGAGGCCGGTCGATGAGCCCTCGTGTGCCTGGCGGCATCACTTCGTTGACGGACAAGCCGCACGAGATCGTCGAGCGGGCCCTGGACCTGTCCCGGGCCGACGGCTGTGTGGTGATCGCGGACGAGCGGTCGACCGCGAACCTGCGCTGGGCGGGCAACGCGCTCACCACCAACGGTGTCACCCGCGGACGCACCCTCACCGTCATCGCGACCGTCGACGGCCAGGAGGGCACCGCCTCCGGGGTCGTGTCGCGGTCCGCCGTGACCGCGGCGGAACTCGAGCCCCTGGTGCGGGCCGCCGAGGCCGCCGCGCGCGGTGCCGGGCCCGCCGAGGACGCCCGGCCGCTGGTCACCGGCGTACCGGACTCCCCCGACTTCCAGGACGCGCCCGGCGAGACCTCGTCGGCCGTGTTCGCCGACTTCGCGCCGGCGCTCGGTGAGGCGTTCGCTCGGGCCCGTGCGGGCGGCCGCGAGTTGTACGGCTTCGCCAACCACGAACTGGTCTCCAGCTACCTCGGCACGTCCACCGGACTGCGGCTGCGGCACGACCAGCCCAACGGCACGCTGGAGCTGAACGCCAAGTCGCCGGACCGGACGCGGTCGGCGTGGGCGGGGCGCTCCACCCGGGACTTCAAGGACGTCGACCCGGCGGCGCTGGACGCCGAACTCGCCGTCCGTCTCGGCTGGGCCGAGCGGCGGATCGAGCTGCCCGCCGGACGGTACGAGACGCTGCTGCCGCCGACCGCCGTGGCGGACCTGCTGATCTACCAGATGTGGTCGGGGTCCGGCCGGGACGCGGTCGAGGGGCGCACGGTGTTCTCCCAGCCCGGCGGCGGCACCCGCGTGGGCGAGAGGTTGACCGAGCTGCCGCTGACGCTGCGCAGCGATCCGAACGAGCCGGGCCTGGAGTCCGCGCCCTTCGTGCTGGCGCACACCTCCGGCGGCGACCAGTCGGTGTTCGACAACGGTCTGCCCCTCACGGCCACCGAGTGGGTGCGGCGGGGAGAGCTGAGCAACCTGCTGACCAGCCGGCACAGCGCAGCGCTGACCGGGCTGCCGGTCGCGCCGGGGATCGACAACCTGATCCTCGACGGGGGTGCGGACCGCTCCCTGGAGGAGATGGTCGCGAACACCGAGCGCGGGCTGCTGCTGACCTGCCTCTGGTACATCCGCGAGGTCGACCCGGCGACGCTGCTGCTCACCGGCCTGACCCGGGACGGCGTGTATCTCGTGGAGAACGGCGAGGTCAGCGGCGAGGTCAACAACTTCCGGTTCAACGAGTCCCCGGTCGATCTGCTGGGCAGGGCCGCCGAGGCCGGGCGCACCGAGAAGACCCTGCCGAGGGAGTGGAGCGACTGGTTCACCAGGGCCGCGATGCCCGCGCTGCGGATCCCCGATTTCAATATGAGCTCTGTCAGTCAGGGCGTATAACCTCGTAGGCGGCTGTCACCCGACTGCCTCGAGATCGTTTCGACTGCAAAAGACCCTCCAAGGAGATACGAGAACCGTGACGGACATCGTCGACGAGCTGAAGTGGCGTGGGCTGTGGGCCCTGTCCACTGACGAGGACGCTTTGCGCAAGGCGCTCGCGGACGGTCCCGTCACGTTCTATTGCGGTTTCGACCCGACCGCGGCCAGTCTCCACGTCGGCCACCTGGTGCAGGTGCTCACCATGCGCCGGCTCCAGCAGGCGGGTCTGCGTCCGCTGGCGCTGGTGGGCGGGGCGACCGGCCAGATCGGCGACCCCCGCCCCACGGCCGAGCGCACGCTGAACGACCCGGAGACGGTCGCGAACTGGGTGAGCAGGCTGCGCGGGCAGATCGAGCCGTTCCTGTCCTTCGAGGGCGAGAACGCCGCGGTGATGGTGAACAACCTGGACTGGACGGCCGGCCTGTCCGCGATCGAGTTCCTCCGTGACATCGGCAAGCACTTCCGCGTCAACAAGATGCTCACCAAGGACTCGGTCGCCCGGCGCTTGGAGTCCCAGGAGGGCATCAGCTACACGGAGTTCAGCTACCAGCTGCTCCAGGGCATGGACTTCCTGGAGCTGTACCGCCGCTACGGCTGCACACTCCAGCAGGGCGGCAGCGACCAGTGGGGCAACCTCACGGCGGGGCTCGACCTGATCCACAAGCTGGAGCCCGAGGCCCAGGCGCACTGCCTGGCGACGCCCCTGATGGTCAAGGCGGACGGCACCAAGTTCGGCAAGACCGAGGGCGGCGCCGTCTGGCTCGACCCGGAGATGACGACGCCGTACGCGTTCTACCAGTTCTGGCTGAACGTGGACGACCGGGACATCTCGACGTACATGCGGATCCTGTCCTTCCAGTCCCGCGAGGAGCTGGAGGCACTGGAGAAGCAGACCGAGGAGCGTCCGCAGGCCCGTGCCGCTCAGCGCGCGCTGGCCGAGGAGCTGACCACGCTGGTGCACGGCGCCGACCAGACGGCCGCCGTGATCGCCGCGTCCAAGGCCCTTTTCGGTCAGGGCGAGCTGGCGGAGCTCGACGAGAGGACGCTGACCGCGGCCCTCTCCGAGGTGCCGCATATCCAGGTCACCGAGCTCGCCCCGGTGGTCGACCTGTTCGCCGAGGTCGGCCTGGTCGCCAGCAAGTCGGCCGCCCGCCGGACGGTCAAGGAGGGCGGCGCCTACGTGAACAACGCGAAGGTGGCCGCCGAGGACGCCGTCCCCGCCAAGGAGGACCTGCTGCACGGGCGCTGGCTGGTGCTGCGCCGGGGCAAGAAGAACCTGGCGGCGGTCGAGGTCACGGGAGCCTAGGCACGACGACGGCGGGGGCGGCCTTCTCGAGAGAAGGCCGCCCCCGCCGTCGTCGCGGCTCCCCGTCGCCGTTCCGTCGGCGATCAGATCCGCTGTTTGTCGCGGCCGAGTGTCGCCATGTACGCCATGTCGCCCAGGGCGACGATGACGACCGCGGCGACGATCTGGAAGAGGTGCCGCCACCAGTCGATGCCGGACGTGGCCTCGACGCCGGCCGCGCGGGCGATCGCGTTGCCGACGATCGCTCCGAGGATGCCGCAGATGGTGGTCAGCCAGAGGGGGCTGTGCTGCTTTCCGGGGATGATGGCCTTGGCGATCAGACCCAGCACGAATCCCACGATGATCGCCCACAACCAGCCCATGGCTGCCTCCTCGTACGGCTCGACGTGAGCATTACGCCCAGTGTCGGCCCGACTGCGGTACGCCGCATGTCGGGTGGTGCCGTACGCGATCCGACCGAAGCCGTTCATCCTGCTGGGAGGCGACCCGACCTCGTGGGCTGCGCAGCCGCGGCGTACCGTGGATGGTGTTCGGGCACCGCTCCTCGACCGGGGGCGGGCCGGGCGTCGGGGCGGGGAGGGCCGATGCGGGCGGATGGTGGAATGTGATGCGGAAGCAGCATGGCGGTGGCAACGCCCAGGTGTTCCGGATCACCGGCGCCCGGACGGGGCTTGAGGAGGACGTGCGGGGACGGCAGCGCCGGTACGTCATCTCGATGACGATCCGTACGGTGTCGGTGATCCTCGCGGCGACTCTCTGGAACGTGGAACGGCACGTCGCCATCGTCGCGCTGGTGCTGGGCGCGATCCTGCCGTACATCGCCGTGGTCGTCGCCAACGCGGGGCGGGAGAACGCGCCGTCGCTGCCGTCCACCTTCGTGACCGTGCCGACGCGGCCGATGATCACACCGCCGAGCACCGACGAGGGGTCCGCGGAACCCGGAACTGAACCCCGCGCGGAAGACGTCAAGGCAGACTCCGGGCAGGGTGTGCGGAACGAGCCACACGAGCGGGCGTGATCATGGCGCATCCTCGTCGGACGCCTCGCAACCGGAAGTCAGTCCCCCACCAAGCTCAAGAAAAGCTCAGATCAATCACGTTGTTCCGGTGCCGGGCGACGGGTTACCCGTGACATACTTCGTAGGCGCTCCGCATCCCCCGTCGGAGCGACAGACCGACGCCGGGCAGCTCCCCCCGTGGCTGCTCGGCGTCGCCTTTTCTGTGTGCCGATCGGGTTAGGGTCGGGCTGTGATGTTCCCTGATCCTGATGTCCCTGATGCGCCGATCTGTTCCGCCAAGGGCTGCCGTGCCGCCGCCCTGTGGGTGCTCGCCTGGAACAACCCGAAGATCCATACGCCGGAGCGCCGCAAGACGTGGCTGGCGTGCGAGGAGCACCGGGAGCATCTGTCGCAGTTCCTCGGGGTGCGGGGCTTCCTGAAGGACGTGGTGTCCTTCGAGGACTGGGCGGCCCGGGAGGGCTCCTGAGGGCCCTGGCCCGGGGTTCCAAGGTCCCAGCGGCCCGGCCCCAGGTCCTCCTAGCCGCCGATCGCGGACATCGGCCGGTCCGGCTGGACGAACGTCGGGTCGTCCAGGCCGGCGCCCGCCTTCTTGCCCCACATCGCCAGGCGCCAGATGCGGGCGATCTCCTCGTCGGGGGCGTCCGAGCGCAGAGCCGCGCGCAGGTCGGTCTCCTCACGGGCGAACAGACAGGTGCGTATCTGGCCGTCGGCCGTCAGGCGGGTGCGGTCGCAGTCCGCGCAGAACGGGCGGGTGACGGACGCGATGACACCGACGCGGTGCGGACCGCCGTCCACGATCCAGCGCTCGGCGGGGGCCGAGCCGCGCTCGTCGGAGCCCTCCGCGGTCAGGTCGAAGCGGGTGCGCAGAGAGGCGAGGATGTCTCCGGCGGTGATCATTCCGTCGCGCTTCCAGCCGTGCTGGGCGTCCAGGGGCATCTGCTCGATGAAGCGCAGCTCGTAGTCGTGTTCCACCGCCCAGGCCAGCAGGTCGGGGGCCTCGTCCTCGTTGAGGCCGGGCATCAGGACCGTGTTGACCTTGACCGGGGTCAGGCCCGCGTCGCGGGCGGCTTCCAGGCCCGCGAGGACGTCCTGGTGGCGGTTCCTGCGGGTGAGGGTCTTGAAGACGTCCGGCCGCAGGGTGTCCAGGGAGACGTTGACCCGGTCCAGGCCGGCCGCCTTCAGGGCCGGCGCCGTGCGCTGGAGGCCGATGCCGTTGGTGGTGAGGGACATCTGGGGGCGCGGCTCCAGGGCGGCGACCCGCTCGACGATGCCGACCAGGCCCGGGCGAAGCAGTGGTTCGCCGCCGGTGAAGCGGACCTCCTCGATACCGAGGGTGGTGACGGCGATGTCGATCAGGCGGACGATCTCGTCGTCGGTGAGCAGGTCCGGCTTGGCCAGCCACTGCAGGCCCTCCTCGGGCATGCAGTAGGTGCAGCGCAGATTGCACCGGTCGGTCAGCGAGACCCTCAGATCGGTGGCCGCCCGGCCGTAGGTGTCGATGAGCACGTGGGCCCCCTCCCTCGCGGATCAACAATGTCCCGACACCTGCGAGCCTACGCGACGCTGCTGACATCGAAAGAGCCCGATCCCACGAGGCACGAAGCGGCCGCGTCGCGGGGGGGTGCGACGCGGCCGCTCAGGGGGCGGACCGGGGCCGGATCAGTGGGCGCCGGTGCCGGTCAGGGACCGGACCTCCAGCTCGGCGTACTTGGCGGCGTCCGGCTCCTCCTTGGACAGGATCGTGCCGAGCCAGCCCATCAGGAAACCGAACGGGATCGAGATGATGCCCGGGTTCTTCAGCGGGAACCAGGCGAAGTCGACGTCGGGGAACATCGCCTTGGGGTCACCGGAGACGACCGGTGAGAACAGCACCAGGCCGACGGCCACGACCAGGCCGCCGTAGATCGACCACAGGGCGCCCTGAGTGGTGAACCGCTTCCAGAACAGGCTGTAGAGGATCGTCGGCAGGTTGGCGGAGGCCGCGACCGCGAAGGCCAGGGCGACCAGACCGGCGACGTTCAGGTCGCGCGCGAGGGCGCCCAGCAGGATGGAGACGGCACCGATGCCGATGGTCGCCAGCCGGGCCGCCCTCATCTCCTCCTTCTCGGTGGCCTTGCCCTTCTTGATGACGTTCGCGTAGATGTCGTGGGCGAACGACGAGGACGAGGCCAGCGTCAGACCGGCGACCACGGCGAGGATCGTCGCGAAGGCCACCGCCGAGATGGTGGCGAGCAGGATCGCGCCCCACGTCGAGTCGACGCCGCCGAGGTGCAGGGCGAGCAGGGGCGCCGCCGTGTTGCCGGACGGGTTGGACGCGATGATCTCGTCCTGGGAGATCAGCGCCGCGGCACCGAAGCCGAGGGCGATGGTCATCAGGTAGAAGCCGCCGATGATGCCGATGGCCCAGTTCACGGACTTCCGGGCGGCCTTGGCGTTGGGCACCGTGTAGAAGCGGATCAGGATGTGCGGCAGGCCGGCGGTGCCGAGCACCAGGGCGATGCCGAGGGACATGAAGTCCAGCTTGGAGGTGCCGGTCGCGCCGTACTGGAGTCCCGGCTCCAGGAAGGCCGAGCCCTTGCCGCTGTTCTCGGCCGCCTTGCCCAGCAGGTCGGAGATGTTGAAGTTGAACTTCAGCAGCACCAGGAAGGTGATCAGGATGGTGCCGCCGATGAGCAGCACGGCCTTGACCATCTGGACCCAGGTGGTGCCCTTCATGCCGCCGATGGAGACGTACACGATCATCAGGACGCCGACGAGGGCGACGATGCCGATCTTGCCCGCGTCGGAGGTGATGCCGAGCAGCAGCGAGACGAGGACGCCCGCACCCGCCATCTGGGCCAGCAGGTAGAAGATCGAGACGACGATCGTGGAGGTGCCGGCGGCGGTACGGACCGGGCGCTGGCGCATGCGGTACGCGAGCACGTCGCCCATGGTGTACCGGCCGGAGTTGCGCAGCGGTTCCGCGACCAGGAGCAGGGCCACCAGCCAGGCGACCAGGAAGCCGATGGAGTAGAGGAAGCCGTCGTATCCGAACAGGGCGATGGCGCCCGCGATGCCGAGGAAGGACGCGGCCGACATGTAGTCGCCGGAGACCGCGAGACCGTTCTGGAAGGCGCTGAACTGGCGGCCGCCGGCGTAGAAGTCGGCGGCGTCCTTGGTCTGACGGCCCGCCCACACGGTGATGACGAGCGTCGCGACGACGAACACGGCGAACAGGGAGATGATCAGTGGCCGGTGCTCGCTGGCCTCGCCGGCCGCCAGGGTGATCGCGGGGCTCATGCGCCGCCCTCCATTCGGGTCTTGATGGCCTCGGCCTTGGGGTCGAGCTGCGCGGCGGCGTGCCGTGAGTACCACCAGGCGATGAGGAACGTGGTGAGGAACTGGGCCATGCCGAAGACGAGGGCCACGTTGATGTTGCCGAAGACCTTGGTGCCCATGAAGTCGCCCGCGTAGTTCGACAACAGGACGTACAGCAGGTACCAGGCGATGAAGCCGATGGTCAGCGGGAAGGCGAACGAGCGGTGGGAGCGGCGCAGTTCACCGAACTCCGCACTGTTCTGCACCTCGGTGAACTCCTGTGGTGAGGGGAGTTTGTGTGTCTCTTTCGAGGGTGGCGGTGCGTCGGTGGCCACGGAGTCTCCTCGCGTTGCGGATGCGGTTGTGACGGGGATCGGGGGCGCGTGTCCTCGCGCTCCTGTCCAAGGTCACGGCGGCGCGCAAGGACCGGTTCAACAACGAGGGCGTCTTTCCGAAGTCACCTCAGGTAAGTCATTGCTGGCCAGCGACTTCGGAAGATAGCTTCGGGGCCAGCACCACCCGTCATGTACCTGCCCGAGCACCACCTGTGCCTCGGGCCGGTCCCGTTTCCGGTCCTGTTTCCGGATGCGTTCCCGGATGAAGTGGAGACCCCATGCCTCATCTGCGTTCCAGACGCCGTCTCGCCCTCGCCGTCCCCGTCGTGCTCTCGCTGACGGCCTCGCTCGGCTTCCTGCCCGCGGCGGCGTCGGCCGCGCCCAGCGTGGAGAGTTCGGCCCGCGCGACGGACGCGCCCGCCTTGGCGTATGTCGTCAACACCAGGCTGGACCACCGCACGATCGCGTCGGTGAAGAAGGCCGTCACGGCGGCCGGCGGCACCGTCGTGACCACGTACGAGAAGATCGGCGTGATCGTCGCCCACTCGTCGAACCCCGCCTTCGGCAAGGAGATACGGGCCGTTCGCGGGGTGCAGTCGGCGGGCGCCACCCGTACCACGCCGCTGACCGCGGCCGGGACGACGGACGAGGGCGCGGCCCGGTTCCTGACGAAGGAGCAGGCGGCGAAGGTGGCGAGTGCCTCCGCCCGCACGCCGGACAGTGAGCCGCTCGAGGCCGACCAGTGGGACCTGCGCGCGATCGGCGCCGACCGGGCCGCGCAGATCAACCCGGGCAGCCGCAAGGTGACCGTCGCCGTGATCGACACCGGCGTCGACGACACCCACCCCGACCTCGCCCCGAACTTCTCCGCCGGCCAGTCGGCCAACTGCGTCGGCGGCGTCGCGGACACCAGCGCCGGTGCCTGGCGCCCCTACACCGCGGACGACTACCACGGCACGCATGTGGCCGGTGAGATCGCCGCGGCCCGCAACGGCATCGGTGTCGCCGGAGTGGCGCCGGGGGTCAAGGTCGCCGGCATCAAGGTGAGCGACCCGGACAACGGCCTCTTCTACCCCGAGAGCGTGGTGTGCGCCTTCGTGTTCGCCGCCGACCACGGCGTGGAGATCACGAACAACAGCTACTACGTGGATCCATGGCTGTACAACTGCATGGACGATCCGGACCAGCGGGCGATCGTCGACGCGGTCAACAGGGCGCAGTCGTACGCCCAGAAGAAGGGCACCCTCAACCTGGCGTCGGCGGGCAACTCGAACGACGACCTGGACTCCGACGCGATCGTCGACGACAGCAGCCCCGACGACTCCACGCCGGCCGAGCGGACCATCGACCCGCACGAGTGCTTCGACGTGCCGACGCAGCTGCCGGGTGTCGTCACGGTCAGCGCGACGGGCGTACAGAACCTCAAGTCGTACTACTCCTCGTACGGAAAGGGTGTCGTGGACGTCGCGGCGCCGGGCGGCGACCGGCTCTACCAGCTTCCGGACACGCCCTCCAAGGACGGCCGCATCCTGTCGACGATGCCGAACGGCGGGTACGCCTTCTTGCAGGGCACGTCGATGGCGTCGCCGCACGCCGCCGGTGTCGCCGCGCTGCTGAAGTCGAAGTATCCGCACGCCACCCCGGCCGCGCTGCGGGCGCTGCTCAAGGCGCAGGCGGACAACCCCGGTTGCCCGGCGTCGTACGACCAGAACGGCGACGGAACGCAGGACGCGGTGTGCGAGGGCGGCAAGCGCGTCAACGGCTTCTACGGGTACGGCATCGTCAACGCGCTGCGCGCGGTGAAGTAGCCCCCTGCCCCATGGCATCACCTCTTTCCCGAACGGCTCGCTCGTACCGCCAACGAACTGGAGACCCTGACACCATGACCGCGCCTCACCCGCGTCACCGCCGAGCACTCACCGTCCCGCTCGGCATGGCCATGGCCACAGCGGTGGCGTTCCTGCCCCACACCGCGGCCGCGGCCGACGCGCCCGTCGCCAGTGTCACCGGCGCCGTGAACGACATCCTCGCCTCGGCCACCGGGGCGGACGCGTCCGCGCTCAGCTACGTCGTCAACGTCCGCCCGGGGCACGGGCCTTCGGCGCAGGTGAAGAAGGCCATCGCCGGGGCCGACGGCACGATCGTGACGTCGTACGACCAGATAGGCGTGGTCGTCGTCCACTCGTCGAACCCGGACTTCGCCAGGACGGTCCGCGCGGTGCGGGGGGTCGACTCGGTCGGCAACACCCGCAACGCGCCGCTGCCCGCGCAGTCGACGACCGACCTGGGGACGCCGAAGGCGCTCAGTGCGACGGAGGTCGCCGCCGCCGGGGCCGAGTCCGCCGCCGGTCAGGACCCGCTGGAGTCCCAGCAGTGGGACCTGGCGGCGATCAAGGCGGACAAGGCGCACGAGAAGTCGCTGGGCAGCCGCAAGGTGACGGTCGGCGTGATCGACACCGGCGTCGACGACACCCACCCCGACATCGCGCCGAACTTCGACCGGGCCGCGTCGGTCAACTGCGTGACGGGCAAGCCGGACACGACCGACGGGGCGTGGCGGCCGAGCGCGGCGGAGAGCCCGCACGGCACGCACGTGGCCGGTGAGATCGCGGCCGCGAAGAACGGCGTCGGCATGACCGGTGTGGCGCCCGGGGTGAAGGTCTCCGGCATCAAGGTGTCGACCACCGACGGCTACTTCTACACGGAGGCCGTGGTCTGCGGCTTCATGTGGGCGGCGACGCACGGTGTGGACGTCACCAACAACAGCTATTACACCGACCCCTGGTACTTCAACTGCACCGACGACCCGGACCAGAAGGCGCTCGTGGAGGCCGTCTCGCGGGCCTCGCGGTACGCGGAGAAGAAGGGCACGGTCAATGTCGCCGCGGCCGGCAACGAGAACTACGACCTCGCGGCCGACGAGATCACCGACCCGTCCTCGCCGAACGACGGCACGCCCTCGGACCGGGTGGTCGACCCGTCGAAGTGCCTTGACATCCCGACCCAGTTGCCGGGTGTGGTGACGGTCGCGGCGACCGGCGCGAAGGGCATCAAGTCGTCCTTCTCCAACCATGGTTTGGGGATCATCGACGTGGCCGCTCCCGGCGGCGACTCGACGGCCTACCAGAAGCCGCAGGCGCCCGCGACGGACGGCAGGATCCTGGGCACGCTGCCCGGCGGCAAGTGGGGCTACATGGCGGGTACGTCGATGGCGAGCCCGCATGTGGCGGCCGTCGCCGCGTTGATCAAGTCGACGCACCCGCACGCCTCTCCGGCCCTGGTGAAGGCCCTGCTGTACGCCGAGGCGGACGCGACGCCGTGCACGAAGCCGTACGACATCAACGGGGACGGCAAGGTCGACGCGGTGTGCGAGGGCTCGAAGAACCGCAACAGCTTCTACGGCTGGGGCGTGGTGGACGCGCTGGACGCGGTGACCAGGTAAGTTCACCTATTGATTGAGTCAATACTGCATAGTGCAGTCATGACTGCGATCAAGTCCGCATGGACCGCGGTGGGCGGCGATCCCGCCCACCTCTCCCGCGTGTCGACCGTCGAACGGGCGGGCGCTCTGCAAGGGCGCCTGCCCGTACGGGAGTTGGCGCGGGCCTGTGTGGGGGCGTGCGCCCTGGCCGCCGCCGAACTCGGGGCGCGACGGGCAGGGCTGTCGGCACTGCCCCGGGTGCGGGTGGACGACGGGGCCGTCGCGACCGCGTTCGTCAGTGAGCGGCATCTGTTGGTGGACGGGCGGG
The DNA here is from genome assembly GCF_042872365.1 of Streptomyces sp. NPDC005263. Classification (NCBI taxonomy): domain Bacteria; kingdom Bacillati; phylum Actinomycetota; class Actinomycetes; order Kitasatosporales; family Streptomycetaceae; genus Streptomyces; species Streptomyces sp. NPDC005263. The sequence continues at coordinate 41,272 of NZ_JBIAKJ010000020.1, forward strand.
CGCCGGTCGCCTTCGCCCCGCTGTCCCGGTTCTGGCGGACGGCGGACGGGTGGGTGCGCACCCACGCGAACTACCCACATCACCGGCAGCGACTGCTGGCCGCCCTGGGGCTGTCCGAGGAGCGGCCCTCGGTAGAGACCGCGCTGGCCGAGCGGTCCGCCCTGGAGGTCGAGGAGACCGTGTACGCGGCCGGTGGCCTCGCCGTCGCGCTGCGCACGCCCGACGAATGGGCCGCGCACGCACAGCGGGCCGCGGTGGCCGCCCGGCCCCTCGTGGAACGCGGACGGACGGACGTCACGCCCCCGCGCGTGCTCGCTCCCCTGGACACGGGCACTCCCTTGCTGCCCGCCGCCGGCCTGCGCGTCCTGGACCTGACCCGGGTCATCGCCGGCCCGGTCGCCACCCGCACGCTGGCGCTGCTGGGCGCGGAGGTGCTGCGCGTGGACCCTCCGGGACTGCCCGAACTCCCCGACCAGCACGCCGACACAGGGTTCGGGAAGCGGTCGGCCACCCTTGACCTGGCGGCCGACCGGCGGACCTTCGAGGAACTGCTCGCGGCGGCCGACGTGGTCGTCACCGGGTACCGGCCGGGCGCCCTGGACCGGTTCGGGCTGTCGGCGCGGGCTCTCGCCGAGCGACGGCCCGGGGTGGTCGTGGCGGAGCTGTCGGCGTGGGGCGGGTACGGACCGTGGGCCGGGCGACGCGGCTTCGACAGTCTGGTGCAGGTGGCCACCGGGATCGCCGCGATCGAGGGGTCGGAAGAGCAGCCGGGTGCGCTGCCCGCCCAGGCACTGGACCACGGAACGGGGTACCTGCTGGCGGCGGCCGTGCTGCGGGCGGTGACCGAGCAGTCGTACGACGGGGGCGGCCGCGTGGTACGCGTGGCGCTGGCGCGTACGGCTCAGTGGTTGCTGCACGACCTCGGGCAGGGCGACGCGGCAGGCACCGCGGGCGCTGCGGCGTACGACGGACCGGGGCCGTGGCTGGCCGAGTCGGACAGCACGCTCGGGCGGCTGCGGTACGCGCGCTCGCCCCTCTCCTTCGCGGGCGGACCCGGCGACTGGACGCGCCCGCCAGGGCCGTGCGGAGCGGACGCGGCAAGCTGGAGCTGAGGGTCACAGCCCCGTCGCCCCCAGCAAGGCGCCCGCCGCGTAGGTCACCCCCATCGCGAGCGCGCCGCCCGTGACGTTGCGCAGCATCGCCCGGCCCGGTCTGGCCGCCCCCAGCCGGGCGCTGCTCCAGCCGGTCAGGGTGAGCGCGGCGAGGACCGACACCACCGTGACCGGCACTCTCCAGTCCGCGGGCGGCAGGACGATCGCCAGCAGCGGCAGCAACGCCCCGACGGTGAACGCGAGGAAGCTCGCCCACGCCGCGTGCCACGGGTTGGCGAGCTCGTCCGGGTCGATACCGAGCTCCACACGCGCGTGCGCCCGCAGCGCGTCACGTTCCGTCAACTGGACGGCGGCTTCCCTGGCCACCTCATGGGTGAGCCCGCGGTCCGCCAGCAGCTGGGTCAGCTCCTCCAGCTCGGCCTCGGGCTGCTCGCGCAACTCCCGCCTCTCCAGCGCCAGGGCCGCCCTCTCCGAGTCGCGCTGGGTGGAGACGGACACGTACTCCCCCGCCGCCATCGACAGGGAACCGGCCAGCAGACCCGCGAGGCCGGCCGTGAACAGCGTGGAGCGGTTCGCCGTGGCGCCGGCCACGCCGACCACGAGACCGGCGGTGGAGACGATGCCGTCGTTCGCGCCCAGGACCGCCGCACGCAGCCAGTTGAGGCGCGCGCCGAGCGCTCCACCGTGGGCCTCGTCATGAGTGGGTTCGGTCACACCCGGAGGATCGCACTCCCGCGGTCGGCCGCCCCGCACCGACGCGGACCGGCGTCAGGAGACCGAAACGCGAGCCGCGCGCGGGACCGGAGCCGGGTCGGCGGCAGTCGCGGCCGGGGCCGAACCTCCCACCCGGCAAAGGGACTTCGGCGCGCGACGGTCCGGACCTTAGGCCGGGACCCGAACAGGCGGGCGGGGCCCGGTACCTGACGGACGGGTACGGGACCGGGCTGTCAGTCGTGGCCCGTATCCTCAGGGACCATGCTCGAAGACCTCACGACCGCAGCGTCCTCCGCCACGGTATGGCCGGCCGCGTATCCGAAGGGATACGCGGTCGTTGACGTGGAGACCACCGGCCTCGCCCGCCACGACCGGATCATCTCCGCGGCCGTCTACCGCCTGGACGAGCGCGGCGAGGTCGAGGACCACTGGTACACGCTGGTCAACCCGGAGCGCGACCCGGGGCCCGTGTGGATCCACGGTCTGACGAACGACGTGCTGGAGAGCGCGCCCCTCTTCAAGGACGTCGCCGAGGAGTTCTCGGCCCGCCTCGACGGCCGGGTGCTCGTCGCGCACAACGCCGTCTTCGACTGGCAGATGATCGCCCGGGAGTACGCCCGCGCGGAGCGCGAGGCCCCGGTGCGGCAGCGGCTGTGCACCATCGCGCTGTCCAAGGAGCTGGGTCTGCCGCTGCCCAACCACAAGCTGGAGACCCTCGCGGCGCACTTCGGCGTCGTACAGCAGCGGGCGCACCACGCGCTGGACGACGCGCGGGTGCTGGCGGAGGCGTTCCGGCCGAGCCTCAGGGCCGCGGCCACCGATGGCGTCCGGCTGCCCCTGCACGAGTGCCGGCCGCTGACCGAGTGGTCGGATGCGGCCACGCCCCGGATCGGGCAGCAGGCGGGCGCGGGCGGCTACCGCCCGACCAGTTGGCGCCCCGCCCGTAAGAGGCCCGCATGCCCCTACCCCAACCCGGGCCGCTACGAAGAGGGCAGGCCGCTCAAGCAGGGCATGCGGATCGCCTTCTCCGGAGACACGTCCGTCGAGCGCGACCTCCTGGAGGACCGCGCGACCGAGGCCGGGCTGCATGTCGCCACCAGCGTCTCCCGGCTGACCAGCCTGCTCGTCACCAATGACCCGGACTCCGGCACCTCGAAGGTGGTCAAGGCCCGGCAGTACGGCACCCCGGTCGTCGACGAGGCGGCGTTCGGGCAGCTGCTCGGGGATGTCGAGCCGGCCACCTCGGGGTGACCGTACGGACGGGTGATTGCCGGGCGACTCGCCCGGCGTCGCCTCGCTCCCACGGCACGGACGGCTCACCCTGTGGCGCATGGCGACATGTGAAGTCTGCGGCAACAACTACGGAATGACCTTCGAGGTGCACGCCCAGGGCGCGGTGCACGTCTTCGACTGCTTCTCCTGCGCGATCCACCGCATGGCTCCCCTCTGCGAGCACTGCCGGGTGCAGATCATCGGCCAGGGCGTCGAGGTCGAGGGCCACTGGTACTGCGGCGCCCACTGCGCCCGCGCGGAGGGAAAGGCGGGCATCGTCGACAAGGTCTGACGCCGAACGGTACGAAGCGGCCCCCACCGCGATGCACCCCACGACCGAGTTGTACGGTCGTGGGGTGTACCGCTTCCTTCTGTCCCGGCAGTGGGTGATCCTCACGCTGGTCGCCCTGCTTCTCATCCCCACGATGATCAGGCTGGGCATCTGGCAGATGCACCGCTACGAGGAGCGCACGGCCCGCAACCAGCTGGTCTCCAACGCGCTGTCCGCCGAGCCGGTGCCGGTGGAGAAGATGACCTCCCCCGGGCATGTCATCACCACCGACGAGCGCTACCACAACGTGACCGCGAAGGGCCGTTTCGACACCGATCACGAGGTCGTGGTGCGCCGCCGCACCAACTCCGACGACGAGGTCGGCTACCACGTCCTGACCCCGTTCGTCCTCGACGACGGCAAGGTCCTGCTGGTCAACCGGGGCTGGATCCCCTCCGACGGTCCGAGCCAGACCGCGTTCCCCAAGATCCCCGCACCGGCCCGCGGGGAGACCACCGTCACCGGTCGGCTGATGCCCGACGAGACCACCGCGGCCAGCGGCATCAAGAACGTCAAGGGGCTGCCCGACCGGCAGGTCATGCTGATCAACAGCGAGCAGGAGGCACGCCGCCTCGGCGCTGAGGTGCTCGGCGGCTACATCGCGCAGACTGCGCCGGAGCCCAAGGGCGACACCCCGGAGCTGGTCGGCAGGCCCGGCAACGAGGACGCGGCGCTGAACTACGCGTACGCCATCCAGTGGTGGCTGTTCGCCGCGGGCGTCCCGGTCGGCTGGGTGGTCCTGGTCCGGCGCGAGCAGCGTGACCGGCGCGAGGCCGAGGCCGGACAGCGGGACGCCGAGGAGCCGGAACCGGCGGCGGTGTAGGCGCCGCCCACCCGCCGCCCGCCCGCCGCACGCCACCTCACCCGCCCGGCCCCGCCCCGGATTGCCTCGCCCGGGGTGCGGGAACCCGCACTGCGTGCACCCCCGTATCGAGGACTACGCCCTCATCGGCGACGAGCAGACCGCCGCCCTGGTCGGCCTGGACGGTTCCGTCGACTGGCTCTGCCTGCCCCGCTTCGACTCGGCCGCCTGTTTCGCCAAGCTCCTCGGCGACGCGGACAACGGCCACTGGCGGATCGCTCCCAAGGGCGCCCCGGGCCGCTGCGCCCGGCGCGCCTACCGCCCCGACACCCTCGTCCTCGACACCGAGTGGGAGACCGACGAGGGCTGCGTGCGGGTCACCGACCTGATGCCGCAGCGGGAGCGCGCACCCGACCTGGTACGCGTCGTGGAAGGCCTCAGCGGCCGGGTCACCGTGCACAGCACGCTGCGGCTGCGCTTCGACTACGGCTCGGTCGTGCCGTGGGTGCGCCGGTCGGACGGCCACCGGGTGGCCGTCGCGGGGCCCGACTCGGCGTGGCTGCGCAGCGAACCCGCGGTGCGCACCTGGGGCGAGGACTTCGGCACGCACTCGGAGTTCACGGTCGCCGAGGGCGAGAAGGTGGCGTTCGTGCTCACCTGGCATCCCTCGCACGAGCCCCGCCCGCCGCTCGTCGATCCGTACGAAGCCCTGGAGACCAGCGTCGCCGACTGGAGGGCGTGGGTGTCCCGCTGCCGCTACGACGGCCCGTACCGGGACGCCGTGGTGCGCTCGCTGATCACTCTCAAGGCCCTCAGTTACGCTCCGACCGGCGGCATCGTGGCCGCCGCGACCACCTCGCTGCCCGAGGAGGTCGGCGGGATGCGCAACTGGGACTACCGCTACTGCTGGCTGCGGGACTCCACCCTCACCCTGGGCGTCCTGCTGGCCTGCGGCTACCACGAGGAGGCCGAGACCTGGCGGAACTGGCTGCTGCGCGCGGTCGCCGGCGATCCGGCCGACCTGCAGATCATGTACGGGCTGGCGGGTGAGCGGCGGCTGCCGGAGTTCGAGTTGTCGCACCTGTCCGGATTCGCCGGCTCCTCGCCCGTCCGGATCGGGAACGGAGCCGTCGACCAGCTCCAGCTGGACGTGTACGGCGAGGTCATGGACTCGCTGTCGCTGGCGCGGACGGCCGGATTGTCCGCGACGGGGAACATGTGGGCACTGCAGCGTGCCCTGATGACGTTCCTCGCGTCGGCGTGGCGGCAACCGGACGAGGGGCTGTGGGAGGTGCGCGGGGGCCGCCGCCAGTTCGTCCACTCGAAGGTGATGGTGTGGGTGGCCGCCGACCGTGCCGTGCGCGCCCTGGAGGCGAACCCGAAACTGCGCGGCGACCTCGACGGCTGGCGCGCGATGCGCGACGAGGTGCACCGGGAGGTGTGCGAGAAGGGCTACGACCCGCAGCGGAACACCTTCACCCAGTCCTACGGCTCCCGCGGACTCGACGCGGCGCTGCTGCTGATCCCGCGCGTCGGCTTCCTGCCACCCGACGACCCGCGGGTGATCGGCACCATCGACGCGATCCGCGAGGACCTGGGCCACGGCGGGTTCCTGCGCCGCTACAGCGTCGAGGAGGGCGGTGTCGACGGGCTGCCGGGAGGCGAGGGCACGTTCCTGGCGTGCTCGTTCTGGCTGGCCGACGCCCTGCACCTGACGGGCCGCACGAAGGAGGCCCTGGAACTGTTCGAGCGACTGGTCGGGCTCGGTAACGACGTGGGCCTGCTGTCCGAGGAGTACGACCCGGTGGCGGGCGTCCAGCTCGGCAACGTTCCCCAGGCGTTCAGCCACATCGGCCTGGTCAACACCGCCCTCGCCCTGTTCGGGGGCGACGGGGCAGGATAGGGGGCATGGATCTTGGACTGAAGGACCGGGTGTACGTCGTCACCGGAGCCACCCGCGGTCTCGGCAACGCCGCCGCGCGCGAGCTCGTCGCGGACGGGGCGAAGGTGGTCGTCACGGGGCGGGAGGAGAAGGGCGTCGCCGAGGCGGCCGCCGCGCTGGGGCCGAACGCGGTGGGGGTCGTCGCGGACAACTCCGAGCCGGCCGCGGCGCAGCGGCTGATCGCGGCGGCGCGGGAGCACTTCGGCGGGTTCGACGGTGTGCTCGTCAGCGTCGGAGGGCCGGCGCCCGGGTTCGTCGCGGACAACACGGACGAGCAGTGGCAGACGGCGTTCGAGTCGGTGTTCCTGGGTGCGGTGCGGCTCGCGCGGGCGGCGGCGGCCGAGCTGGAGGCCGGTGGTGTCATCGGGTTCGTGTTGTCCGGGTCGGTGCACGAGCCGATTCCCGGGCTGACGATCTCCAACGGGCTGCGGCCGGGGCTGGCCGGGTTCGCGAAGTCGCTGGCGGACGAGCTGGGACCGCGGGACATCCGGGTGGTGGGGCTGCTGCCGGCCCGTATCGACACCGACCGGGTGCGTGAGCTGGACGGGTTGTCCGCCGATCCGGAGGCCACCCGGGCGGCCAACGAGTCGCGGATTCCGCTGCGCCGGTACGGCAGGCCCGAGGAGTTCGGGCGGACGGCCGCGTTCCTGCTGTCGCCGGCGGCCTCCTATCTGACGGGAGTCATGGTGCCGGTGGACGGCGGGATGCGGCACGGCTTCTGACGCCGAGTACCGCATGCCCGAGCCGGGGCCGCGGGGCGACGGGAGAGGCGGGTCAACCGACCCTCTCGGGGCGGTGTTTGACCCCGCTCAGCCGGACCTCGGCCGGCAGTGACGCCAGGCCCGCCGAATTCCGGGCGCGGCTGAGCGCGCCCTCGGTGAAGTCGTGCAGGGCCGTTCCCGGGTCCACGTGCGGTTCCAGTTGGAGCCGCACCCGGGCCTCGGGGGCGGTCGGGCGGCCGGTGAGGTGCGCCTGGGCGCGCGACACGCCCTCCAGCTCGCCCGCCTGGCCCGCCAGTACGCCCTCCAGGGCGCGGCCCCGCAGCAGCGCGCCCTCACCGTCGCCGGTGTCCACGAGCACCTCGGTGAGCCGGCGTCGGCGCAGGACCGCGGCCAGCCACCACAGGGTGAGCAGCACGAGGACGGCCAGCACCGCGATGACGGTCGGCCACCACCAGTCGGAGTCCCGCCAGCGGGTCCGCTCGGCGTCGGAGAGCAGCACGTCGTGCTTGCCGTCGTGGATCCACCAGGAGGGGGGCGAGGCGCCAAGGCCCACGGCGAGCACGGAGCCGCCAACGACCAGCAGAACGAGGCCGACGACTCCGATCAGTACGCGGTTGACGGTCCTGAGCACCGTCCTCACCCCTTCCGTCCGGGTCGTGCCACATGCACCGACAGCGCGTGCGGGCGGGCCACTCCCAGGCCGCGGATCGCCTCGGTGAGCGCGGCGTCCAGGTCGGCGCGTACGTCGTCCAGCTCGCGGAAGTGGGAGACCGCGCGGACGTCGGCCCGGGCGCGGCGCACCCGTACCCGTGCCGCCTGCACGCCGGAGACCTCCATGGCCCGGTCGCGCAGCACCATCGCCGCCGCGGCCCGGTGCAGTCCCGCTCGGACATCGGTGTGGGGGCGCCGCATCGGGAGCACGGCGCGCAGGCCCGGGGTGAGGGCCAGCACGATCAGCCACAGGCCGAGGGCGGCGGCGACGCCCGCGCCGACGAGCACCCAGATGTCGTCCAGGGGACGCTCGGCGAGCTGCCTGGCGAGGTCCTTGCGCCAGGCCATGGCGTCCCGGTCGGCCCGTACGGCGACGATGTCGTACAGGAAGGCGCCCGCGACGACGAAGAGCAGCAGCGCCACGATCCCCGCGGGAACGCGGCGCGCCGACCAGAAGCGGCCGCTGCCGCGCGCCTCGTCCGTCTTCGCGTCCGGCGCCCGCGAGGCGTCGGACTCCCCGCCGGTGTCGGCCGCCTTCTCGATGACCGGCAGTCGTTGTGTGGTGCCCTCGGAGCCTTGGGGCTCGCTCATCGCGTCCTCCCCTGTGCCGTGCCGTACGCCGCCACCGGGTGCAGCCGCTCCACCTGCACGGCGACCTCCGGCACTTCCAGTCCCACCAACGCGCCTACCCGCTCGACGACGTGCCGACGCACCGAACGGCATCGGGCGCCGATGTCGCAGGGGTAGTCGAGTTCCAGGTGCACGCGCACCCGGGCGGTTCCGTGGTGGACGACGACGGAGGCATGCGGGGGCGCGGCGGCGGCGGGCTGTTCACCGAGCGCCTCACGCGCCGCCCGTCCGGCGATCTTCGCGACGACCCGGTCGGCGATCCGGGTCGCGCCCCGCTCGCCCGCCGGAACGACGGACGGGGGTCTGCGGAGCCCCTCGGCCCCACCGGTCACGGACGTCATCTCCGCCGTTCGCGTCGGTCGTCACGGGTCCGGAAGAAGTCGCCGAGGTCCAGGTCACCCTCCAGCAACCGGCCGGCGACAAATCCGATCGCGCCCAGGGCGGCGACCAGCACGAAGGCACCGAACCCGCCGAAATAACCGGCGAAGCCCAGCGCCATGCCGGCGATCATGCCGACCACGGCCATGGTCATGGCGACTCCGTTCGATTGTCAGTCTCAGTGCGTCACTGGAGCCGGGTTTCCTGCTCCTCTTCCTCTTCCTCAGGCAGCTTCACGTCGCTCACCGCGATGTTGACCTCGACGACCTCGAGGCTGGTCATCCGTTCCACCGCCGCGATGACGTTCTCCCGCACCGCCTTGGCCAGGTCCCCGATCGGTACGCCGTAGTCGACGACGATCTCCAGGTCGAGCGCGGTCTGCACCTCGCCGACCTCGACCTTCACGCCGCGCGTCACGGAGGACCCGCCGGGCACCCGGTCCCGTACGGCACCGAAGGTGCGGCTCAGCCCGCTGCCCATCGCGTGCACGCCGGGGACCTCCCGGGCGGCGAGCCCGGCGATCTTCTCCACAACACCGTCAGCGATGGAGGTCCGGCCCCGGTCCCCCGGGTCTCCGCCGCCTCGCCGTGCGGTCTTGCGGGTCTGTACCTGCGTACCGCCCTCGGAGGTCTGCGTCCGGTTCTGCTCAGTCATGTCACTCATCGCCGTACGTCCCTTCCGATCGTCCTTTCACCACCGTAAGTGCGGTTGCGCAATCTCGCGCCGGGGATGGGGCAGGCTGGGGCAATGACAGTGGACCGGTGGACGCGGACCGTACGGCATCAGCTGGGTTTGGGCAGGCTGCTGCCCTTGGGGGACGCGCGGGACGGCGCATGGATCTCGGAGTCGGCGGCCGACGCGGTGCTGCGGCGCGCGGCCGGGAGCATGCGGGACGTGCGGCTGGGCCCGGTGCGGATCGGGCTCGCGGACCCCGAGGACACCGACGAGCCCGTCGTACCGTCACCGCCGAGCGCTCTGCCGCCGGGTCCGCTGCGGGCGACGGCCGAGTTCGCCGCCACCGCGGACGAGCCGCTGCCGGCCGTGGCGGCGCGACTGCGCTCGGTGCTGATGGCCGCGGCGGCGGGCCTGGGTCTGGCGGTGGCGGAGGTGGACCTGCGGGTGACGGATCTGTTCGATGCGGTGGACGACCAGCCGAAGCCTCTTCCGGTACGACCGCCGGATCCGGCCCCCGCCGGGGCGAACGGGCACGCCGACGTGGCGCACGCGGCCGAGGCGGCCGCGTCCGTTCCGGGCGTGGCCCATCTGACCGGCATCCTGGGGCGCCCGGTGCACATCGAGGAACGGCGGACGGAACCAGCCGCCGCGCTGCCCCGACGCCATGTCCGTGTGGAACTGGCGGTGCGCGCGGACCACCACCGGGCACTGGACGTGGCCCGGGAGGTCCGCGCGAGGGTGGGGCAGGCGTTTCCGGATCACCCGACGGTGGCGGTGCTGGTGACCACGGTCCGGTGAGGACCGGGCCGTCGAGGGCCCAGTCGAGGGTCTATTCGCCCACGCCGGCCAGGTCCCGCAGCCGTCGGGCCTGCGCGGCCCGCTCCGCGGTGCGCTGCGCGTCGTAGTCCCGGCCCGACGCGCCGAGCAGCAGGGCCTTCGTCTCGATCACCGCGTCCCTGGGCGCGGCGAGGATCGCCGACGCGAGGTCCCGTACCGCTCCCGCCAGCTGGTCCGCGGGCACGGCGACATTCGCCAGGCCGGTGCTCACGGCCTCCTCGGCGTGCACGAACCGCCCGGTCGCGCAGATCTCCAGCGCGCGGGCGTAGCCGACCAGTCCCACCAGCGGATGCGTACCGGTCAGGTCCGGTACCAGTCCGAGGCTGGTCTCGCGCATGGCGAACTGCACGTCGTCCGCGACGACGCGCAGGTCACAGGCGAGCGCGAGCTGGAAGCCCGCCCCGATGGCATGCCCCTGCACCGCGGCGATGGACACGATGTCGCTCCGTCGCCACCAGGTGAAACCCTCCTGGTACCCGGCGATGGTCGCGTCCAGCTCGGCGTCCTCGCCCCGCGCGAGGTCGACGAACGACGGCTCGCCGTCGAAGCCCTCGGGCGTGAACGCCTGCCGGTCGAGTCCGGCGGAGAAGGACTTGCCCTCGGCACGCAGCACCACGACACGGACCGACCCCGGCAGGAGCCGCCCGGTTTCGGCCAAGGCCCGCCACAGAGCGGGGCTCTGCGCGTTGCGCTTGGCCGGGTTGGTCAGCGTCACCGTCGCGATCGCGTCGTCGACGGTGAGCCGTACCCCGTCCTTGTCGAATGCGGGAACTTCGGGAACAACGTCCTGCTCGGGCGAAGCCATGCGGCGCCTCCGGTGAGTGCGGTCAACAGAGCGATGCTAAGTGACTGCACAGTAACCACCCGGTCGATCAGACAACCGACCGGGTGGCCACCATCGAAGCCGATGGGCCGCCCGGGTTCAGGACGACGCGGCCTTCTTGCCCCGCGTCGCCCCGCCACGCCCACGCAGCGTGACGCCCGATTCACTGAGCATCCGGTGTACGAAGCCATACGAGCGGCCGGTTTCCTCGGCCAGTGCCCGAATGCTCGCACCGGAGTCGTACTTCTTCTTCAGGTCTGCCGCGAGCTTGTCGCGCGCGGCGCCGGTTACCCGGCTGCCCTTCTTCAGAGTCTCGGCCACCCGGTCCTCCTCATGGGAAGTGCACTCTGGTCTCCTCATGATCACCCCTCCGGGGCTTCATGGCCACCCATTCGGCAAGGTCCGTGAGACATGGTTTTGACGACAGGAGCGCGTCCACACATCCGGAATGCGTGATTCCAGGACCTGGCGTTCGTACCGCCGAACGGGTTCGTTCGCGAAGTTCCAGGTCAGAGACGTGCGACGGCCGAGCCCTCGTCGATAGAGGACTCGGCCAGAAAATCGATGTAGGACACACTTCGGTACGAGGAGATCTCACACAGATGGTGGATCACGGATCGGCCGAATGATCCATACGCGGTGGATCAAGCCTTCGATCAAGCGTGCCGACCGTCAGGCGAGGGCGACGAGATCCGCGTAGTCGGCTCCCCAGAGGTCCTCGACGCCGTCGGGCAGCAGGATGATCCGCTCCGGCTGGAGCGCCTCGACGGCGCCCTCGTCGTGGGTGACGAGCACCACCGCGCCCTTGTAGGTGCGCAGCGCGCCGAGGATCTCCTCACGGCTGGCCGGGTCGAGGTTGTTCGTCGGCTCGTCCAGCAGCAGGACGTTCGCCGACGACACCACGAGGGTCGCCAGCGCCAGACGGGTCTTCTCACCGCCGGAGAGGACCCCGGCCGGCTTGTCGACGTCGTCGCCGGAGAACAGGAACGAGCCGAGTGTCTTGCGGACCGCGACGAGGTCCAGGTCGGGGGCGGCGGAGCGCATGTTCTCCAGGACCGTGCGCTCCGGGTCCAGGGTCTCGTGCTCCTGGGCGTAGTAGCCGAGCTTGAGTCCGTGGCCCTCGATGACCTGGCCGGTGTCGGGCTTCTCGGCGCCGCCGAGAAGCCGGAGCAGGGTGGTCTTGCCCGCGCCGTTCAGGCCGAGGATGACGACCCGGGAGCCCTTGTCGATGGCCAGGTCGACGTCGGTGAAGATCTCCAGCGAGCCGTACGACTTGGACAGTCCCTCGGCCATCAGCGGGGTCTTGCCGCACGGGGACGGCTCCGGGAAGCGCAGCTTGGCGACCTTGTCGGACTTCCGCTCGGCCTCCAGACCGGCCAGCAGCTTGTCGGCGCGGCGGGCCATGTTCTGCGCGGCGACCGTCTTGGTGGCCTTGGCCCGCATCTTGTCGGCCTGCGAGTGGAGGGCGGTGGCCTTCTTCTCGGCGTTCTGCCGCTCGCGCTTGCGGCGCTTCTCGTCGGCCTCGCGCTGCTGCTGGTAGAGCTTCCAGCCCATGTTGTAGACGTCGATCTGGGCGCGGTTGGCGTCCAGGTAGAAGACCTTGTTGACGACCGTCTCGACCAGGTCCACATCGTGGGAGATCACGATGAAACCGCCGCGGTACGTCTTGAGGTAGTCGCGCAGCCAGACGATCGAGTCGGCGTCGAGGTGGTTCGTGGGCTCGTCGAGCAGCAGCGTGTCCGCGTCGGAGAAGAGGATCCGGGCCAGTTCGATACGGCGGCGCTGACCGCCGGAGAGCGTGTGCAGCGGCTGGCCGAGCACCCGGTCGGGCAGGTTGAGCGCGGCGGCGATGGTGGCGGCCTCGGCCTCGGCGGCGTACCCGCCCTTGGTGAGGAACTCCGTCTCCTGGCGTTCGTACTGCCGCAGCGCCTTCTCGCGGGTGGCGCCCTGGCCGACCGCGATGCGCTGCTCGTTCTCGCGCATCTTGCGGATCAGTACGTCGAGGCCGCGCGCGGACAGGACGCGGTCACGGGCGAGGACGTCGAGGTCGCCGGTGCGGGGGTCCTGGGGGAGGTAACCGACCTCGCCGGAGCGGGTGATGGTGCCGCCGGCGGGGGTGCCCTCGCCGGCCAGGCACTTGGTGAGGGTGGTCTTGCCGGCGCCGTTGCGGCCGACCAGGCCGATGCGGTCACCCTTGGCGACACGGAAGGTGGCGGACTCGATGAGGACGCGCGCACCGGCGCGCAACTCGATACCGGAGGCGGAGATCACGGACAGACTCCAGGGCGGATGGGGGCGGAATGGGCGGCTGAGGGCGTTCCCGCCGTCTAATGCGCGAGGAGAATGGCCATGAGGCCAGTCTAACGGGCTCGTGCAACCACTTTTCTGCGTTCAGGTGTTCGGGCGGCGTCCTCGTGGGGGGCGTCACGTCCCCGGAAGTGGGACGTCGTCGTCTTCGCCGGGGCGCTGTCAGTGGTTGCTGCGAGACTGGGCAGCGGACGGGATTTCCGGCATGTGGTCACAAAGGAGTGATCGGGATGGCAGGTACCGGCGGCGGGCGTCCGAGCATCTATCCGACGCTGCTCTACGCGGACGCGAAAGCGGCGATCCGGCAGCTGACGGAAACCCTGGGATTCACCGAACTGTCGGTGTACGAGGGCGAGGACGGCTCGGTGCTGCACGCCGAGCTGGTGCAGGGAAACGGCGCGGTCATGGTCGGCTCGAAGGGTCGCGGCGGTGTCTTCGACGCGGCGATGAAGGACTCGGGCACCGCAGGGGTGTACGTCGTCGTGGACGACGTCGACGCACACCACCGGCGTGCCGTGGACCACGGCACGGAGATCCTGATGCCCCCGACCGACCAGGACTACGGCTCACGGGACTACATGGCCCGGGACATCGAGGGCAATGTGTGGAGCTTCGGCACATACGCGCCCGAGACAGGGAGCTGACGGCCGGGCGGTTCAGCTGCCTCCCGTGTGCACCTGGAAGGCGGCCCGGCGCACGGCCTTGGCCAGGGCCGGGTCGGGGTGCGCGGCGGCGAGCGCGACCAGGACCTGCACGGTGCGGGGGTGACCGACGGCACGCACCTCCTCGAGGAGCGCGGGGACCGTCGGCTGCAACGCGGACTCCAGGTGCCGTACCAGCATCGGGGCCTCGCCGTGGTCGGCGACGGCGGCGGCGGTGTCGACCCACAGCCAGGTGGCCTCGTCCCGGGTGAGGACCTCGTGGGCGTCCTCCGGGTCGATGCCGTCGTGCTCGGCGAGCCACAGCAGGGCGTACGGGCGCAGCGTGGGCTCGTCGGCCACGGAGCGGACGTCGTGCTCGGCGGGGGCGCCGACGACGCGCAGGGCCTCGAAGGCCAGGCCGCGCAGCAGGGCGTCCTCACCGCGGGCGGCGCTGAGCAGTTCGGAGACGGCGTTGCCGACGGGGCGGGCGGCGAGCCAGGCCCGGTATTCGGCGCGGGCCGCGTTGGGGCGCAGCTGGGCGCAGCCGCGGAGCATGCCCTCGGCTGCCTGCTCGATGTTCCCGGCGGGGCTCTGCGCGGCCACGCAGATCTGCTCCAGCTTGACCCAGACCGCCCAGCTGCCGAGCGGGGTGAGGGTGGCCTGTCCGTCGCCGTAGGTGAGCGCGCCGACGGAGGCGAGGGCCTGCAGTGCCCATTCGAGAAGGGGGGCGAGGGGAGTGAGGGGGGTGTCGGCGAGGGGCTCCGGCTGGGGCGGTTCGGGGCGGTCCGGCACGGGCTGGGGCCCGTAGGAGATCTCGCAGCGTTCCGTGCGCAGCTCGATGACCCGCTGCTCCAGGAGGTCGAGGAGCTGTTCCACGGGGACCGGACCGGCGGACAGCTGGAGGAAGGAGAGCACCTGCGGCATGGCCGAGACGACCTCGGCGACGGCGGACGGCTCGTGGCCGGAGGGCTCCGGGGAGGCGAGCGACCAGGCGTCGAAGAGGGCGACCCAGCCGCGCAGTACGGCACTGTCGTCGCGGTTCCAGGCGCGCAGCCGCCAGCCGGGGCGGGCGCTGTCGCCGTGCACCTCGATGAGGCCGGCCAGGCGGGCGGTGTCCCAGTCGGCGCGGACCTGAGCCGCGGTCAGGCCCAGATCGGCCGCCGCCTGTTCGGCGGTCTCGTCGGAGAGGGTGCCCTTGCCCTCGGGGCTCGCTCCATCGCGGCCGGGGCGGAGGGTGGCATCGGCCCACCGTGCGACACGGGCCGCGGCGGCCAGACCTGAGCGCGCCATTCTGGCCAGTTCCGCGCGGGCCGGGGTGCCCTCCGGCGGGCGGGGTGCGGGGCGGCTCGGGCGCCGCTGGTTCACAGCTCGGGGGGCGGCGGCCAGGGGTCGCGGGCGGACGAGTCGAAGCCTGGAGTCGCGCGGGATACGGGACGTCACGGGTGCAGTCTTCCGGTTGACAGTCCGAAAACCCAAACGGAATGCCCTTGCGGCCGGTGGACAGGGCCGGGGCAGAGGCCTCGGGCATGGCCTGAAGCCGAGATCAGGCCAGTGGTACGGCCTTAAACGGAACCTTCGGTACCGGGCGATGGCGGGGCGAGCGACGAGGGGCGAAGTGCGGACCGGCGGTGCGGGCGGGGCGCGGTCGAGGGCGGCCGCGAGGCGGAACCGCGAGGGGAGCGTCACATCAGCGGAGTCAGGAAGCGGCGCAGTGTCTCTTCGTAGGCTTCCGGGTCGGCGTTCCACATGGCCGCGTGCGGGGCCTCGCGCACGGTGTGCAGGGCTACCCGCTGCGGCTGCTCGGCGGCGAGGCGGCGGGAGGGGCCCCAGGGGGCCACCTGGTCGTCGGGGCCGTGGAAGATCAGGGTCGGCGCCAGGGGGTGGCCCGGCGCGGCGGCGTCGGCGCCGACGAGGGGCTCGGCGGACATGCCGGTGCGGCCCTGCGCGGCGCGCACCGCGAGCGGCAGCAGGGCGCCCGGGGTGCGGCCGGCCGCGGCGAGGGCGCGCAGCGTCGTCGCCCAGCTGAGCACCGGGGAGTCCAGGACGAGTCCCGCGACCCGGTCGCTCAGGTCCGAGCGCCCGGCGGCACGCAGCGCCATGGTGGCGCCGGTGGACCAGCCGTACAGGACGACCTGGCGGGCGCCGTTGGCCACGGCGTAGTGGAGGGCCGCGTCCAGGTCGCGCCACTCGGTCTCACCGAAGTGGTTCAGGCCGTCCGGGCGGCGGGGGGCTCCGGGGTCGCCGCGGTAGGCGAGGGCGAGCACCGGAAAGCGGTGGTGGTGCAGGAACTCCATGATGTTCATGGGGTGTTCGCGCGTGGTGCCCAGGCCGTGCACGGCGATCACCCAGGTGTCCCGGATCCCGGGCACGAACCAGGCGGGCAGGGTGCCGAGTTCGCCGAGGACCTCCACGTCGGTGTGGTCCAGGCCGAGCGCGGTGCCCGGGTCGCCGACGTGCAGGCCCGGGGTGAGCCAGACCTTGTCGCCGGGCTTCACGGTGCCGTGCGTGACGCGCTCCAGTCGGCGTACGACGGTGTCCGCGGAGTGGGTCTCGGCGCTGAGGACGGGCCCGACGACCGCGTGCGACCCGTCGCCGCTCAGGCCGTAGGTTCCCGGGCGCAGGGCGGCCAGGTCTCGGGTGACGGCGATCCGGCCCGCGGCCGTCGCGTGCACGGTGAGCCGGGGTTCCGTGGGCAGGGGGCGGCCGGGCGGCGCCTTGAGCGCGGTGTCGCCGGCGAGCCGGCCGGCGACGACGCTCGCCGCGCCGGCGGCGAGGGCTGCGGTGACGGCAGCGGCCGTCGTTCTGACAGTGCGCACCCGTCCAGTGTCCCGGCGGACCCCGTCACGGGCCAGCGGGAGGACGGCTCGGAATGACCGATCCGGCCGGGCGTCGGTGTGGCCGGGTGGCTCGACGCCTCGGCCGTCGCCTCGCCGGCCCCGCCCGGCCGCGGCCTCAACCCCGCTGCCCGTACCCCCGCAGCCGCTCCCCCACCTCGGTCAACTGTGCCTCGGTCAGCAGCGTCGGCGACAGTCCCGGGACCGAGGACGCCGTCAGCCACAGGCGGCACATCCACTCCAGCTGGGCCGTTCGGTCGTAGGCCTGGTCGAGGGTGGCGCCGTGGGTGAGGGTGCCGTGGTTCTGGAGGAGGCAGCCGGAGCGGTCGACGAGGGCGCGGAGCATGTTCTCGGCCAACTCGTCGGAGCCGTACGTCGCATAGGGGGCGACCCGGACGGGGCCGCCGAGGGCGACGGTCATGTAGTGGACCGCCGGGAGTTCCGGGACGAGGGTGGAGACGGCCGTGGCGTGCACGGCGTGGGTGTGGACCACCGCGCGGGCGTCGGTGGTGCGGTAGACCGCGAGATGCATGGGCAGCTCGCTGGTGGGGACGAGCGTGCCGAGTACCTGGCGGCCGTCGAGGTCGACACCGGTGACGTCCGTCGGCGTGAGCCGGTCGTAGGGCACGCCGGACGGGGTGACCAGCACGGTGTCCCCCACCCGCACGGACACGTTGCCGGAGGTGCCGACGACCAGCCCGTCGGCCACAGTGCGGCGGGCGGCGGCGACGAGCGCCTCCCAGGCGGGTGCCTCCTCGGGGAGCACGCTCCTCCCCCGCGGCTGACGCGCCTCCCCCGCGCCGTCACGCGCGCCTCGTACGCCTCGCGGGTCCCGCTGCTCCTCGGCCATGAGTCGATCCTGCCAGGCGGAAGGTCAACTCGCCGCCGGGCGGGGGCACTTTAGGCCGGAATCCACCCTTCCGAAAGGGTGCATAGAGGGATATAAGACTCTTCGCGATGTTTGGCCGGAGATCGCCGAGAATACGACCCTCTTCCAGTAATCTCTGGGGGATTTGTCGTGCACGCCGCCATTCCGAGGGGACCCATGGCCCGTGGTCGCACATCGTTCCGGCGCCGCAGGAGCGCCCTGGCAGTGTCCGTGGCGGCGCTCACCGCGGGGGCCGTCACTCTCGCCGGGGCACCGGCCTCGGCGGCGGACCCACCGAAGGGACACGATGTCTCGTCCCACCAGCAGGACGTCGACTGGCGACAGGCAAGGACGAAGGGCGCCAGGTTCGTCTACGTCAAGGCGACCGAGTCCCACACCTACCGCAGCCCGTACTTCGCCCGGCAGTACGACGGGGCGCGCGACGCCGGCATCGTCCGCGGGGCGTACCACTTCGCGCTGCCGGACAGGTCGTCAGGCAGGACACAGGCGGCGTACTTCGTACACAACGGCGGCACCTGGAGCGCCGACGGCTGGACGCTGCCGCCCGCGCTCGACATCGAGTACAACCCGTACGACAGGCGGCGCCAGTGCTACGGCCTGAGCAAGCCCGGGATGGTCAGCTGGATCAAGTCGTTCAGCGACGAGGTGAAGCGGCTCACGGGCCGCCGTCCGGTGATCTACACCACCACCCACTGGTGGAACACCTGCACCGGCAGCAGCCGCGCCTTCGCCTCGAACCACGCCCTGTGGGTGGCTCGTTACCGCTCCGCGGACGCGGGAACCCTGCCGTCGGGATGGTCGTCCTGGACCCTCTGGCAGTACGACAACAGCGGCGGCCTGCCGGGTGACCAGAACCTCTTCAACGGATCTCTGAACGAGCTCAGGAAGTTCGCCAGGGGCGCGTGACCAAGGGGCACTTGGGCCGTGTGGGTCCAGAGGGACGCAGCCGGACATGACAATGCGACAACCAGCACTCCTGGACACCGTGCGGTCTGCTTCAGTTCATCTTCCGTTCATTCAGGTTACTTACGTTCGTCCAGCCAATGACTTCGAACGATTGCCTGGGTAAATGGAAAACTTCTCGCTGATCCTCGCGATTGTGGTCGTAACCGCACTCGCGTTTGATTTCACGAACGGTTTCCACGACACCGCCAACGCGATGGCCACGACCATCTCGACCGGCGCTCTGAAGCCCAAGGTCGCGGTGGCCATGTCCGCCGTGCTGAACCTTGTGGGTGCCTTCCTCTCCGTGGAGGTCGCCAACACGATCTCCAAGGGTCTCGTCGACGAGAGCGGTATACGACCCGAGGTCATCTTCGCCGCCCTGGTCGGCGCGATCCTCTGGAACCTGCTGACCTGGCTGGTGGGCCTGCCCTCCAGTTCCTCGCACGCCCTCATGGGCGGTCTGATCGGCGCCACCATCGCCTCGGCGGGCATGGGCGCGGTCCACGGTGACGTGCTCGTCACCAAGGTCCTGCTCCCGGCGGTCGCGGCCCCGGTCGTCGCGGGCCTCGCCGCGATGCTGGCCACCCGCCTGTCGTACTCCCTCGGCCGCAAGGCCGACGGCAAGGCAGCCGAGAAGGGCTACCGTGCCGGGCAGATCGCCTCCGCGGGCCTGGTCTCCCTGGCCCACGGCACCAACGACGCGCAGAAGACGATGGGCATCATCACCCTGGCCCTGGTCGCCGGGGGTGCCGTCGCGCCCGACTCCGACCCGCCCACCTGGGTCATCCTGTCGGCGGGCCTGGCCATCGCGCTCGGCACCTACCTCGGCGGCTGGCGCATCATCCGCACCATGGGCAAGGGCCTGACCGACCTTCAGCCGCAGCAGGGCTTCGCCGCCCAGACCAGCGCGGCCACGGTCATCCTGGCCTCCTCCCACCTCGGCTTCTCCCTCTCCACCACGCACTCGGTCTCCGGTTCGGTGATGGGCGCGGGCCTCGGCCGCAAGGGCGGGGTCGTCCGCTGGTCGACGGCGACCCGGATGTTCGTGGCGTGGGGTCTGACGCTGCCCGCCGCGGCCCTGGTCGGCGCGCTCGCCGAGTACGTGACCGGGCTCGGGGACTTCGGCACGGCCGTCGTCGCCGTCTTCCTGATCGCCTCCAGCGCGGCCATCTGGAAGATCTCCCGTCGCGAGGTCGTCGACGCGAACAACGTCAACGAGCCCGACGAGGCCAGGGAGCCGGCCGGCGTGGTGACCACCGCGATCGCCGCCGTGACCCCGCCCCCGGCGGGCACCGTCACGGAGGACCTCACGGCCACCATCCCGGCCCCGGCCACCGCGGCCGCGTCGGCCACCGACCCCGCGACCCCGCCGGCCGCGACCACCGTCTGAGCCCGGCCACCCAGGCACCCACCGGCACGAAGGAAGCAGCAGAATGAAGATCGACTGGGCGGCCCTCGGCTCCGTCTTCGGCGTCAGCCTCGTGGTCACCGTGGCCCTCGTGGCCCTGTTCACCCTCGGCATCATGGGCCTGTCGCGCCGCGAACGGGCCACGGCCCAGGGCGACTCCGCGGCCCTCGCGGTCACCGGCGCGTACGTGTGCTTCGCCGCGTGCGCGGCCGCGGTGGCGTACGGGATCTCCCTGATCGTCGCCTGACCTGCGACACCCGGGACACCACGTGGGGTGGGGGGCGGGTGGGCGGGCCCCCCCCCCCCCCCGCGGGGGGGGGGGGGCCCCCCCGGGGGGGGGGGGGGGCCCCCCACCCCCAGCACGGGAAACGCCAATTTTAGGCGCCTCCAACACCC
>NZ_JBIAKJ010000021.1:0-49719 GCF_042872365.1 Streptomyces sp. NPDC005263
ATCCGCCGCTACATCATCTGGCGCAACAAGCATGCTGCCGACGACCGCCTCCGTGACGTGGTGAACAGGGCGAACGTTGCCTGATGCGGCACTAGTAGCCACGAAGACGGTCGCGGGCGTCCTGGGGCCACCGCATACGGCGGTGCCCTAGGTCGTGTCCGCAAAGTCGGTGGGTCGTTGGTCTGGTCGTGGTGCGTCGTCATGAGCTGACCGATGAGTCGTGGGCGGTGATTGAGCCGTTGTTGGCTCCGCCGAGGATGGGCCGACCGGTACGGGACCGCCGCCAGGTGGTCAACGGGATCCTGTGGAAGCTGTCCACCGGGGCGGCCTGGCGGGACCTGCCCGAACGCTATGGGCCGTGGAAGACGGTCTACGAACGCTTCCGCCGCTGGTCCGCCGACGGTACCTGGGACCGCCTGCTGGCCCATGCCCAGCAACGTTCCAACGCCGTGGGTGCCGTCGACTGGACGATCGTCTGCGTCGACTCGACTACCGTGCGGGCGCATCAGCACGCGGCGGGGGCCCGAAAAGGGGGCTCTGCCCGGGCGAGGCGATCGGCCGGTCCCGCGGCGGGCTGACCACGAAGATCCACCTCGCCTGCGACGGACACGGCTGGCCGCTGGCCTTCATCCTGACCGCCGGGAACGTCAACGACTGCACCCAGTTCGAGCAGGTCATGGCCCGCATCAGCGTCAGCCGGTGCGGGCCCGGACGTCCCAGGACCCGGCCCGAGCAGGTGGTGGCCGACAAGGGCTACTCGTCCACGAAGATCCGTACCTACCTGCGAAGGCGGGTCATCAAGGCAGCGATCCCGGAACGGATTGACCAGGTCAACGGCCGAATCCGACGAGGTGAGAGCCGCTGCCGACTCGACCGGGCCGCCTACCGGCGCCGCAACGTCGTCGAGCGCTGCTTCAACAAGCTCAAGCACAACAAAGCCCTGGCCACCCGCTAGGACAAACTCGCCCGCCACTACAAAGCCCTGGTCACCCTCGCCTGCCTACGACTCTGGCTCCCCTGACTTTGCGGACACGACCTAGGACAGTTCTGTCACCGCACGGATGGTTGCTCAGACTTCGATGGTGTCCCGTCTCAAACGATCTGGACCCTCCCCAGACCTGTGGCCTGCGGCGACCAGATCACCTGAGACGTGGCGATGCCGGGAATCTCGGTTGATCTGGTCCTGGACGAGCGGATGCCAGAGGTTGTCTCAGTCGATCTGGTACTCACTCCCGGCTGGA
Source organism: Streptomyces sp. NPDC005263 (assembly GCF_042872365.1). Classification (NCBI taxonomy): domain Bacteria; kingdom Bacillati; phylum Actinomycetota; class Actinomycetes; order Kitasatosporales; family Streptomycetaceae; genus Streptomyces; species Streptomyces sp. NPDC005263. Next base: position 1,242 of record NZ_JBIAKJ010000021.1, read on the forward strand.
GAGAGGGGCGCGTAGCTCCACGCGGAGTCGGATCGATGTGTCGATAGGCAATCCCGCGCTGGAGTAGCGAAGATCTTTTGCGTACCGCGCGATGCGATCAAGATCCCGTAGCTGCCGCTGAAGCTCGGAGGCCAGCGCTTCGTCCGGGTCAGGAAGCTCGGCTTCTCCCTGTTTGACCAGGTACTCAAGATGCTGTTCAACGGCCTCTACAGCTCGTCGGCTGCTCCAGGCGGCAAAATCCTGGCAGCTGCGTCCGCCACCGCCTGGCGCGGGTCGCCGACCTCCTCGACGTCGACCTCCAGGACCCCGGAGCCCGCATGGAACTCTGGTTCGCCCTGCAGTGGCTGCCGGACGCCCCGGCCGACCCACCGCGCACGCGCCCCTGAAGCGGCGCCCGCCGTGTGCCTGCGCCCCCGGAAGGCGCGTGGTAGCGTCCGTATACAAGGTGTATGCGATTGCTGGGGGTTACGGTGACGTCCGGTCGGGAGAAGGCGTACGCGTATCTCAAGGACACGGTGCTGACGGATCCCGCCATGCAGGGCGCCTTCCTGTCGGAGCAGGAGCTCGCGGACCGTATCGGCGTCTCCCGCACACCCATCCGGGAAGCGCTGCTGCAACTCGCGGCCGAGGACCTGGTCGAGCTGGTGCCCAAGCGGGGCGCCCGGGTGTCCCCCCTGACGGGACGGGAGATCCGCGAGCTCATGGAGCTGCGGGGCATCGTCGAACGGTACGCTGCCCAGCAGCTCGTCTGCGGTGGGGGAGCGCCGGTGGCTCAGCTGCGGTCCCTGCTGGAACGGCAGCGCGAGCTCACGGGTGCCGACCAGGCCCGGGAGTTCATCGCCGTGGACCACTGCTTCCACTCGGCCCTGGTGTCCGCCGTCGGCAACGCCCTCCTCGACCGGCACTACGACGGTCTGCGCAGCCGCCAGGTCCGTGCCGGAGTGGTGGCCCTCTTCAACCAGCAGGGGCGCCAGGAAGCGGTGCTGGAGGAGCACGAGGCCATCCTGGACGCCCTGGCCGCCGGTGACGCGCAGGCCGCGTGGGCCGCGATCGACCATCATCTGGAGTCGACGCTCAAGGTACTGCTCGCGGGCTAGCCGGCGCCTGGACCGGGTTCCGGGTAGGTGATCACCAGCATGGTGACGCCGTCCTGGGAGGTCCAGGGGCCGTGCGGCATGCCGGGTGGGCGGCAGGCGTACATGCCGGCCGTGAAGGTCTGGCCGAGCGTCAGGTCGTGCATCGCTCCCTCGATGAGGTAGACCTCCTCCCAGAAGTCGTGGCGTGCCACGCCTTGTGCGGAGCTGTCGGTGCCCGGCGCCCAGCGGACGAGCGCCGTACGGGACCCGTGTCCGGGATCGTCGGCCAGGACGCGCTCCTCGACACCCGGTCCGGCGCCGGCCGGGGTGTGCCACGGTCCGTCGGGCAGATGGAACTCCAGCTCGGGCTTGCTCACCGCCACACCTCCGGGCGCCTGTTGGCCAGCACGGAGATCCGCCGCCGGACGGCGGTGACCTCGTCGATGTCCAGGTCGGCCACCAGCAGCTCGGGCTCGGCGCCCAGCGCGTGCCGTACGGTCCCGTCGGGTCCGGCGACGAGACTGTGCCCGATCCCCGTCGGCGCGGGACCCGGGCCGGTGCCGGGGTCGGCCTGGCCGACGGCGGCGAGCCACACGGTGGCGTCCAGCGCACGGGCCCGCACCAGCAGCTCCCACTGCTCGCGCTTGCCGGGCCCGGCGCCCCAGGAGGCGGCCAGCAGCGTGGCGGCGGCTCCGGCGTCGGCGTGCGCCAGGAACAGCTCCGGGAAGCGGATGTCGTAGCAGGTGGCCAGGCCCAGCCGTACGCCGTCCACGTCGATGACCGTCGTGCCGGAGCCTGCGGCGACGGTGTCGGACTCCCGGAAGCCGAAGGCGTCGTAGAGATGGATCTTGTCGTAGGACGCTTCGACTCCGGGCCCGGTGGCGAGCAGGGTGTTGGTCACCCGGCCGCCGGTGGCCGGGGTGAACATGCCGGCCACGACGACCGTGCCGGTGGCGCGGGCGATCCGCCGCACGCCGTCGGCCCATGGTCCGTCCAAGGGCTCGGCGAGCGGTGCCAGTGGGGTGCCGAAGCAGGCCATCGACGCCTCCGGGAAGACGACGACGCGCGCTCCGGCGTCGGCTGCGCGCCGGGTCCATTCCTCGATGAGCACGAGGTTCTTGCCGGGGTCGGGGCCGGTGGTGAGCTGGCTCAGGGCGATCCGCACGGTGCGGTCCTCCTCAGGAACTGGTGGTCGTGTGCGTGTGCCGCGCCTTCGGCGCGGCGAGGGCGGCGTCCTCGTCGACGGCGGCATCGGGGCCGCGCCCCAGCCAGACGCCGACGACGGAGACGGCCGAGGCGAGGGCGATGTACACGGCCAGCGGCGCCCAGCTGCCGTAGACACTCAGCAGGGTGGTGAACAGCAGCGGGGCGACGGCGCCGCCGATGATCCCGGCCAGGGTGTAGGCCAGGGACGAGCCGGTGTAGCGCAGCCGGGGCGTGAACTGCTCGGCGATGAAGGCGGCCTGTGGACCGTACAGACAACAGTGGATCACCAGGCCCACGACGACCCCCGTGGCGAGCGGCAGCCAGGTGCCACCGCCGATCATCGGGAAGAACACGAAGGGCCACACACCGGCGGCCGTCGCGGCACCGCCGTACAGCAGACGGCGGTCGACCCGGTCGGAGAGGGCGCCGGCCAGCGGCATGAGGAAGACCTGGATCGAGGAGCCGATGAGCACGGCCGCGAGGGCGGAGCCGCGTGACATGCCGAGTTCCCCGGTGGCGTACGTGAGGACGAAGACGGTGAACATGGCGTACAGGACGTCCGGTCCGACGCGGCACAGGATCGCGGCGAGCAGGGCCCGGCGCTGCGTGGCGAACACCTCGCGGACGGGTGCGTGCGGCCGGGAGTGCTCGGCCTCCATCGCCTTGAACACCGGAGTCTCCTCCAGCTTCGCCCGGACCCACAGCCCGAACGCGACGAGCACGCCGGAGAACAAGAACGCCACACGCCAGCCCCATGACTCGAACTGCGCCTCGGTCAGCAGCGCGCCGAGGGCGGCCAGCACGCCGTTGGCCAGCAGATTGCCCGCGGGTGGGCCGACCTGGGCGGCGGAGGCGTAGAAGCCGCGGCGGCGCGGGTCCCCGAACTCGCTGGACAGCAGTACGGCGCCGCCCCACTCGCCGCCGACGCCGACGCCCTGCGCGAAGCGCAGCACGACCAGGGCGATCGGGGCGGCGACGCCGGCCGTCGAGTACGCGGGCAGGACGCCGATCAGGAACGTCGCCACGCCGATGAGGACCAGCGTGGCGATCAGTACCTTCTTGCGGCCGATCACATCACCGAGGCGGCCGAAGACGAACCCGCCCAGCGGGCGTGACACATAGCCGACCGCATAGGTGGAGAAGGCCAGGAGCGTGCCGGTGAGCGGGTCCTCCGAGGGGAAGAACAGGTCGCCGAAGACCAGGGCGGCCGCGGCGGAGTAGACGGCGAAGTCGTACCACTCCAGGGCCGTGCCGGTCAGGCTCGCGACGAAGGCCCGGCGGACGCCGGAGTGCCGATCGGACGCCTTCGCGTCGTCCTTGAGGGTGTCGGGCATGGTTCCCATCCTTGCTCGGGGGCATCGACCTTCCGGCATACTTCTTGTATACAGGTCGTATGCGCAAGCCCTGCGCGACGAGAACTTCGACCGCGACGAGAACTTCACCGCGACGAAACCGGACGCACCGCCGCCGCGGTCCCGTCCCCCGACTTCCAGGAGTGCCCTCATGGCCGTGCTGACCTTCGAACTGCCCGACGGATCGACGCGCGAGGTCGACGTCGTCCAGGTCCTCAACGCCGGGTATGCCGGACGCAGTCAGGAGGACGTCGCCGCCCACGTCGCGGAGCTCGCCGAGCTGGGCGTGCCCGGCCCGTCCATGACGCCCGCCCTCTACCCCGTCTCCCCCTACCTCGCCCAGCAGACCGACCGGGTCCACGCGCAGCACGGGCACACCTCCGGCGAGGCGGAGTGGGCGCTCGTCGTCGCGAACGACGGGGAACTGCTGCTGACCGCCGCCTGCGACCACACCGACCGTGACCTGGAGGTGCACGGCGTGGCCTGGAGCAAGAACGCCGGCCCCGACATCCTCGCCCGCCGCGCCTGGCGCCTGGCCGACGTGGAGTCCCGGATCGACGACCTCACCCTGCGCGCCTGGGTCACCCACGGCGACACGTCGACGGAGATCCAGCACGGCACCCTCGCCGAACTCCTCACTCCCGCCTACTGGACCGACGTCCTGCGCTCGCGCGGCGCGCTCACGCCCGGAACCGTACTGATCTCCGGCACCATCCCCATGGCCGCCGGCGTCGATCAGTTCGCCGACGGCTGGAGCGTGGAACTGGCCGACCCCGCCACCGGGGACACGATCCGCCTCCACTACGACGTCCAGCCCATGCCGGCACCGATCGGCTGAGCACCGGGGCGGCGTTCGGCATCACTTGTCTGCGATCACGGGGAGCCGCCACGGTCGGTGAGGGGCGCGTTCGATTCGCATGTCTGTGCCGGGGTGAGTTGCGCCCGCATCCCGCGTTTCTGACGCCCCCTCAGCTCTACGGGGATCAGGCCGGCAGAACGAGCTGCTGACCACGTCCTGGACTTGGATGAACGTGAACTCTCCTGGCAGGGCGTCCTGTTCGCGGGAACCGCGGTGCTTGCCGAAGCGGCCGTGTGCGGCAGGTGAGCGATGACCGTCCGGGCTCGGTGGCGGTCTGGTGAAGGGTGCTGTCCAAACGGCGGGTGCCCGTCGGCTCGTGTCCACGACCGCTACCGCAGGCAGTTGCGGGACGTGCCGCCGGCCACCCGGCGGGTGCGGATCGTGGGGGAGGTCCGCCGCCTCGTCTGCGCGAACCCGGAGTGCGAAAGCGCGGACGTTCGCCGAGCAGATGCCGGGCCTGACCAGCCCCTTCGCTCGCCGCATGACAACGGGCGCCTCGCCGCGCGGTTACAGGCCCATCACGCCTTGGTCCACGGCGTGCTGGACCGGGGTATGGGGATCCGGGCCGGCGCCAGTCACCTGAGGTGGGGTCGTCACACGGTGCAGCGGTACGCCAGAGCCGAAGACCGGCACCAAGTCTCCCTCCATGCGGGTGCCTGATCGGTGTCTGCGGCAACTTCGAGTGGAGCACAGCACGGTTGCCATCGCCTCCAGCGAAAAGACTTTGCGCCTGTGTCCGTCCGGATGATGGGGTGGCACGGTGATCAACCACGATGAGGTGGGGCCGTCGGCCCGTTGACCCTGGCTTGGGTGAGCCGGTATCTGGACATCGGCGAACGGGTCGTCGGAATCGAGCAACTGCACGGCGGTATCACCGCCGAGATGCGGCGGCTGACCGTCGGCACGCGGGATGGAGGCACCCGCGACCTGGTGCTGCGGACCTTTGTCGACCCGTTCTTCGTGGAGCACGCCGAGGACCTGTTGAATCGGGAGGTTGCCGCCCTCACGCTGCTCGCGGGGACTGGCGTGCCTGCTCCCGCACTGGTCGCGGCCGATCCGACTGCCGTGCACTGCGAGTATCCGTCGCTCCTGATGACATATCTGGCGGGCCGGAACGTCCTCGACGGCGAGCGACTGGAGGCGCGCGTCCCCCTGCTGGCCCGCCAACTCGTGGCGATCCACGCGTTGCGACCCGCCGAGCGGCCCCGGGCATATGAGGCGTGGAGACCGCCGACGCCGTCGTTCCTCCAACGGTGCCGACGCGGCGGCATGGGCCGCGGCGATCGACGTGATCCGCAAACCTGCGCCGGCCTATGAGGGGCGGTTCCTGCACCGGGACTTCCACCCCGGCAACGTGCTGTTCGACGTGGCGTCCCCGAGCCTGGCAGGCCCCCGGATCACCGGGGTGGTCGACTGGGTACAGACCTCCTGGGGCCCGGCGGACCTCGATGTGGCGCACTGCTCCACCAATCTCGCGCTCCTGCACGGCCCGGCGTGGGGGCTGCGGTTCCCTGAAGCATATGAGGAAGCCGGCGGAGTGCTGGCCGCGACAGCGGGCGAGCGATTGTACTGGCGCCTGCTGGACGGACTGGCCGTCGCGGCGGGTGCGCAGTGGGTGGCACGGCCGTGGAGGGAGGCTGGGAGAACGGAACTGACCACACGGGCCGTGGAGAAGCGGCTGAATACCTATGTCACCGCCCTGATGAACCAGATGAGCTGAGCCAAGACGGCCCGGGGCCCGGGCACGGTGGCGAGCACCGGGCCCGGCTGCCACGTCCGGATGGAGCCGCTCGCACACCTGCACCGGGCACCCCGAATTGCACATTGGCTTCCAGCCGACGGCTCTGCGACGCGTCCGGAACGAACGGCGACATCACTCCCCGTGACCGCTCCCCGTGATCGCTCCGCGACGGTCCCGTCCGGGGCGAGTTGGTAACCCTCGCCGATCTGGATCGGGTCGATGCTCTCAAGCGGCTACCTTCCGGTCCTCCACTTCGCACACCTTCCGGGTGCGGATCCGGCCCGTGGCGGCCGGGCACGGGTGAGATGATCTTGTGGCCGTTTGATCACGGCGTCGGAGCGCGTACAAAAAACTCCGGTGCGTCGGCTCGCGCACCTCTGCGATCATCCCCGAATGGCGCACAGTCTCGAATCGCTGGTCATCCGGCACACCCACCGCCTTTCCGCCCCCAAGGGCCCCAACGGCTCCGCCGGGGAAGGGGCCGCTGCCGCACGACAGTTTGACGCGGCGCTGATATCCGTGGGATTCAAGCTCTCGGCCGAGCTGCTGGAGCTGCTGTCAGGGCTGTCCGAGGCCGCAGTCACGCACACCGCCAAGCGAACGCTGCGCACTGTGAGCGAGATGACGGGCGACCACGTCCGGCACAACGCGTACTTCATCGACTTTCCGGCGAACGTGCCGGACACCGAAGAGTTCTGGATGCGGTGTGTGGCGAAGGCGCTCGGCGACGACACGTCCCGCGGGAACGTGCTGACGCAGCTGGCGCAGGGGGTGTTGGACCTGCTCAGCCTCCCCACGTACGGCCGATACCAGCACACCTACGAGGAGATGCTCGCGGCACAGGACGAACTGATCGCCTCGGCCGGCGACCGGGTGACCGTCCTGCACCTCGGGCGGGACCTGGACGACGAACTCACAGACCTGTACCTGGCCTTGGCGGGCAGCACGACGCCCCTGGGCGAGGACCACCTGCGCGACCTCAGGACCCTAGCCGAGCGATGCGCGCTCGGCCCCCAGCCGGACGCGATCCCCGTCCGGGAGAACCGGGCGGTCGTCAACGAGGCCCGCCTCGGCGTCGGCGCCGACCTCCTGCTGGACACCGTCACCGATGTCCTGCGTCTGGCCTGCGCACTGTCGGGCGGCGACGTGACGCTCCAGGAGCCGACCCGGTTCACGAAGCTGTCGCGGCCGGTGCGCCGGGGGCTGCTCGCGGGCCTCGACGCGGTGGTCGCGGCGAACCCGGCGAAGCTCGCCGATGTGCACGCGCACCGGGAGCCGTTCAAGCGGCTCGGTGAGCGTCTCCATCCGCACGAGTACCCGCGTTGGCCACACGCTGCCGATGTGTTCGCCGTCGCGCGGGGCGAGAAAGAGGCGCGGTCCTTCGACAGTCGCGTCGAGAAGTTGCTCGACGAGTTCGACGTCACCAGCGCGGTGAAGCTGCTGACGTCCGCTCCCGGCAAGCTGTTCCGCGCCCTGGACCTCCTGCTGCGTATCGCCGCCGACCAGGAGGAGCGGGACGCTGTGGTGGCCGCCGCGGTGGAGGTCGCTCCCGAGGTCTCCGGCCGGGTCCTCCTCTCGGTCCGTGAGCACTTCCACAACCGGGAGCGGGAGACCGACGAACCCCGCATCTTCGTCAACCGCCGGGGCCGCGCCTGGGTGACCCCCGACGTCCGGCCTCCGGTACCGGCCGCCGACCGCGACCGTCTGATCGCCGCCCTCGACACCGAGATGCGCCGTCGGCTCTCGGCGCCGGGCCGGCTTTTGCTCGACCCTGACGTCCTGGACGTGGCGCTCCCGCTCAGCGGCAGGGCGACCGCGGCCGGGTTCGGCGTGATGCCGCGGGGTTCGGTCTCTACGGTCGACGGCGAACTGCTGCGCTTCTTCGTGTATTGGAAGGAGACCGAGCGCCGGACCGACTACGACCTGTCCGCCCTGCTGCTGCACAGCGACTACAGCACCGACTCCTGGCTCTCCTACACGGCCCTCACAGCCGTCGGGGGAGAGCACTCGGGCGATGTCACCGAGGCGCCCGACGGGGCCTCGGAGTTCATCAACCTGTCCCTGGACCGGGTACGCAGCACGTTCATCGTTCCGCAGGTCAACATCTACGCGGGCGAGAGTTTCGAGGAGGTCGAGGAGTCGTTCTTCGGGTTCATGCTGCGTGACGGTGAGCAGAGGGGCCGTCCGTTCGAGCCGCGCACGGTGCGGATGAAGTCGGAGCTGCGTGGGGTAGGTCGTGTGGCGCTTCCTCTGGTCTTCCAGCGCGGGGACGACGGCCGGTGGCGTGCGAAGTGGCTGCACCTTTATCTGAAGGGCATCTCGGAGGCGAACCGGGTCGAGGAGAACCAGGTGTCGGTCTCCAAGGTGGTGCGTGCCCTCGTGGAGCGCGAGCAGCTGACAATGAGGTACCTGATCGACCTGATGTCCCGCGACACCACGGCCGTGGGCCTGTGGGACGGCGAGCGGGTCCCGGACGAGCCCGTGATGTACATCGGTCTCGAACGTCCCGAGGGGCTGCACCCGGACTCCCGGGTCGTCACACTCGAAAATCTGCGCGACTTGATCCCGGGCTGAGTGCTAGCGTTGTCCACGGCGAGGCCATGAAGGGGCTTCCTCCTCATTCACTCCAAATGAAATCAAGTTCTTTCGCTCTCCTCGCCTTCGACGCTGCTACGGGCGGTGCCCGCGCTCACCGGCGCGAGCGCCGCCCGAGCCGCTTCCAGGACTTGTTCCGAGTGTCCACGGCCGAAGAGGGCGAGCATCGCCAGGTCGGTCTCGCGGTGGCGCATCCATACGTCTGCTCTGGAGGGTGCTGACGCGTTGATTCTGGGCGGTATCGGCGGCACCGAGGGTGTCTTCAAGGTCCTCATAGGTGGCGGGAGTGCCTGATGGCTCGGGGTGAGGAGCCCAGTTCCCGGCGACAGGTCTTGTTGAATGCCTGGAGATCGGGGATACCGACGGTCGCGGCGATCGCCGGGATGGCCAGCGTCGAGGCGATCAGGAGGTGCCGGGCGCGCTGCATGCGGCGGCGCCGGATGTAGCCGATGACTGTGAGCCCGGTGTCCTTTCGGAACAACCGTGTCAGCTGGGTGTGTGAGATCCCGGCGGCACGGGCGATGTCCGGGACGTCCAGCGGGGCGGCCAGGTGCTCCTCGATGTGGGCCATGGCCGTTCGCAGGGCGGGGTGCCGGGATCCTTGACGGTTGCCGGAGGTACCGGGCAGGCCGGTCGTGCGCCACAGCGCTGTCCAGAGTTCTGCTGCGGCCCGCGCCGGGGACTGCGTTCCGGCCGCGACCGTCTGGCGCAGCATCGCGCTGAGCGCCGCGGCGTCCGCACCTGCGTCCTGTATCACCGGGACGCGGTGCCGCTCGCCCTCGCCCGGCAGCCTGAAGTGGGCGTACAGGTGCTCGCAGGGCGTGCTGTCGTAGTGGAAGTGCGCTTCTGTGTCGGGTGGTACGAGGCTCACGTACCCGGGGCGGATCCGATGCCTAAAGCCGCCGAACTCCAAGGTGCCGGAGTAGCCGTACAGATGGAGCTGCCACAGCCGCGGCAGCCGGAACACGTCGTGAGGGCCGGCGTACCCGTGTACGCCGACGCCAGCGTTCTCCACCTGCGGAGGCAGGTCGAGAGCGAGCTCCACGCAGGGCGTCATGGTGGAAATTTACCAGTGCTTGCTGATTACAGCCCACGACTTCCGAGCCGTCTCTTTCTACCGTTGCCGTATGTCAACCACACGACAACTGCTGAGTTCCGCCCAGGTGGCTCGGTTTGTGGCACACGGATTCCTGCGTCTGGACGGCATCGTGCCCCGGGAACTCAATGAGGAGGCGCCCGGCGTCTTCGCCCCGGGACTGCCCTCCGTGCCGTACGGCACTCCTGTAACCAAGGCGTTCCCCGAGGGCTCCTTCGCCAGGCGGCTCGTGGAACTCCCCGCCGTCGCGGGCGCGTTGGAGAGTCTGGTGGGTGCGAATCCGACCGTCGACCACCATTTCGTGCACACCCGTGAACCGCGTGAGGGCAGCGCGCAGCCGCTGCACGCTGACGCCCTCATCGACCTGCGGACCGACGCCTTCGACGTGCAGCTCATGTACTACCCGCAGGAGGTCACCGCGGACATGGGCGGCACCCTCCTCGTCCCGGGCAGTCATCTGCGCCGGACCAACGAGTCCGACACCGGCCGCTACCAGAACTTGCGCGGCCAAACCCGGCTGACCTGTCCTGCCGGTACGGTCGTCCTGCTGCACCACGGCATCTGGCACGGCGGGCGGCGCAACGACAGCGACACCGTGCGCCACATGTACAAGATCCGTTTCAACCCGACCGTGCCGCAGGTGCGGCTGTGGGACACGGCGGACCTGAACGACCCAGTTGTGTGTGAGGAGCTGGGACGCACCTTCTCCTGGTATGAACCGGCCGCCGGCCGTCTGGAGATCCACAACCGGGTCAGGCTCTGGCGCTCGCTGTCCGCCGACCCCGACTTCGACATCGCATACTGGGCCACCCGGATCGCCAACCGGCCTGCGCAGAGGAGCAACGCGTGACCAGTTCGAACACCGTGCGGCAGCAGGTTCTCGTCCTGTACCTGGGCACGTCCGCTCTCGACTCCCCGGTCATCGGATGGGCCCGCTACGACGGCACCGGCGCGACCCGGCCCACCACCGGGGACAGCGATGAGCCACCGTACGAGACGGGCGTCGCCGCGTTGGAGGACGGCTGGCGTCTCATCCAGGCCGCCCAGCTCGTTCCGCCGTATCCGGGTGCGGAACACGAGACCTCGTTCCTCAAGCACGAGTTCTTCTTCGAGAGGCTTGCTGGGGCGTGAGCCAGGACACCGCATGGTGCCTGTGGTCGCGGGTGTGCTCCTGACCGACGCGGTGGGCGGCGGGAGCGATGCATGCCCTGCCCCACAGCGTCTCCCGCTGTGGCTGCCTCTAGCACGTCACCTGCCTGGCTGGAGGGCGCTGCCCGCTCAGGCTGATGGCCGACGGTCGGCTTCCCTGACCCGCCTACCGGCTGGACGGCGGTACCGACATGGCCGCCGTCGATTACTCGCTCCGCTCGATGCGGCAGGCGCAGCTGAGCGACTGCCTGAGTGGTTCCGCAGCCGCGATCTGCGGGCCGCACACCGGTTGGGACTGTCCGGCCGCCCGTCCGAGGCGGAGGAGCAGAGGACCGGATACCTCTTTGGTGGATAGGGGGTGTGCCTGCGCCATCCACCACGCCCCGGAGTCGGTCGCGGTCGGCGTGCTGACGGCGGACATCGCGCTGCGCGTCGTGGAACTGCTGGTCCACGCGCCGGCCTCTTCGCGGTGGGGGCAGGTCTTCGCGCTGGAGCTGGTGGCCGGCCGGCCAGTGGCTCGGTGTTCTCTGGCTCGACGAGCTCTCCCACAGCGGACTGCCACCACTCTGCCGGCATCGCCGGAGCCCTGCGCGAAGACCAGCACGCCGTCGCCCAGGGGATCTCCACCACCCACAACTCGGCGTCAACGAAGGCCGCATCACCGACGTCAAACTCCTCTCCCTGCAACCCCGCCAGCTACACGAAGGCCTCGATCATGCCCGTCTCCAGCAGGGCGACGAGCACACTCCCCCTTCGAACTCGGGCAGAAAGGCGGCAGGGTGCGAGCCGGGAGAGGCTGCCCGGCCCGCACGAACGGATTGTTCCCTCCCAGCGGTGATCAGCAGGTGGCAGCGCTTGAGATCCGTATTCCTGTCAGCGTTCCGCCCGACACGGTGAAACTTGAATTCGGGGGTATGCAGGTCGTAGCGCCTCCCGACCAGCGGATGTAGGCGACATCGTCGTGGCGGGTGTTCTGGACCACGAGCCCCGGTCCGGACGGACGGGACGGCAGGTTCTGCCAGGTGCTGGTGACGTCCTGGAACTGGCCGATCCTCACACCGTTCTTGAAGAGACAGACGTACGGGTAGGCACAGGTGTCCGCCGCCGCCTTCACGGTGGCGGGCCCGGGGGCAGCGACCGCCGTCGTCTGGGCCGCGACAGACACCCCGCCGGCCATGGCCACCGTCATCGCCACGGCTCCGAGAGCATGTACTGCTTTCACGTAGAACCCCTTCATTTTATGGAGGTTGCAAGCGTGTGTGGTGCAGCTCGCATACTCCGGGAGATTGGCGCGGCCGCCCAGGTCCATACCGGTCAATTACGACTCCCAGCCCCGGCCCCGTGGACACCATCCGGGAAGCGATCAACCATCAGATGGCAAGCGATCTTCACCGCCTTGGTTCGACGCCGAACGCGCCTGGCGCGTCCAACTCCTGGCCGCCCAGGGCATCCGAACGACGCTGGCGGGCCTCGCGCCGGGGGCCCGCTGGCACGGCACCACCCTCGAGTTCGACAGCACCGACAACGTCGAGATCACACTCAACGGGAACGGCATCACCCTGCTGCCGTCCGTCTTCTGGACCGGTCGGCCCCTGCTCGGCAGATACGCCCAGGGAATGTTCCTGGTCTACCCGGCCGTAACCCCTCTCCCCCTACTCGACGACCCCACCACCAACGCCCTGGCCACGCTGCTGGGACGCACCCGCGCCGCCATCCTGGAACAGCTCACCCGACCCCGCACCACCACCGACCTCGCCCGCCAACTCGATCTGGCAAAGCCCTCCGTGTCCGAACACACCGGAGCCCTCCGCGCCGCCCACCTCACCACCGCCCACCGCGATGGCAAGACGATCTGGCACTCCTGCACCCCACTGGGACTCGGACTCCTCACAGGCTCTCCCAGCGCCACAAGAAGCTGACTGAGCGCGTTTCACTCTGAGGTTGCAGGTCCTGGGGCTGGCGTGGGTCGCGGGTGGGATGCTCACGCCGGTCGGAGGTGTGATCGGTAGGAGGTGATCGTCCGTCAGCGGTGGACCTCGGTGTTCGTCAGCACGAGAGCGCCCGTAGCAGCGTGGTCGCGTGTCGGGCGTTCATGCGGACCTTGGTGAGGATCCGCCAGTTCTTCAGGTCGGCGAAGCCGTGCTCGTTCGCCGCTCGTTCGCGGCTGACCAGCCGGTTCGCCTCTTTCTGGGCGTCGGTGAGCGGATGGCCGCGGGTCGCCCGCCGTCCGGTGACAATGACCGGGTCGTCGGGGTCGTCGTCCAGGCCGACGAAGCCGAGATCGGTCAGAGCGCCGAGACCGGCCTCCCGCAGGTGGGTGGTGATCCTGTTGGGGCGAGCGGTGGTGATCTCGCTGGAGCGTCCCGGCTTCGCCGCCGAGATCCAGACCAGGTTGCCCGTCTCGTCGGTCAGGGCGAGGAAAAGCAGGCCGTGGGCCTTGTGCTTGCCTGAATAGTTCGGCCGGTTCCCGTCCCCTGTGCGTCGGCGGGTGCGGACGAGGGTGCCGTCGAGCAGGACGACGACGCCACCCTTTCGGGCGATTTTCTTCAGGGCTCGGTCCAGTCGCGGGGCACGGGCTGACAGTAACTCGATGACTTCCAGCAGCCATCGGCGCACGGTGGACGTGGAGACGTCGTTGACGCCCGCCATGTCGGAAAGCCGCTGGTCATGGCGGAGGATCGCCAGGACGATCAGAGCGATCCGGCCGGGCGGGAGCTTGCGCCAGCGGATCTTCTTCAGGTGACCGCGGACCAGGCCGGCGACCAGGTCCAGGGTGGCACTCGACAGCGGCAGGCGGCACTGGTAGACAAACCCCTCAGTGCCCTTGACGGGACTGGTGTTCTTTCGCATGGAGTCCCCAACTCCCGTCGGGGGCCTGCACGTTACGCCCGAATCCGGCCTGGGCCGGTCAGGCGGACGGCTGTGCCAGGGTGGTGAAGCGGCCGGCTGGGGTGCGGTGCAGCCAGCCCCGGTCCGCCAGGCGCCTGAGCTTGTCGCGTACGGGTTCGGCTTGCCCGGGCTGGGTGCCCCTGCCGAGCTGGACACTGACGTCCTTGGCCGCGACCGGTTCCGAGGTCGCGGTCACCAGCTTCATGATCGACTGGTAGTCGGAGGGCAGCGCGCTCTCCTCCATGCCCGGCTCGCGGTGTGGGACCAGCAGCATCCCGCCCGCGCCCGGAGTCGTCACCCGCTCCAGCTCCTCGGCCACGTCCAGGTCGTCGGCCTGCCCGCTCCGCTCGGCCTCGATGAACTGCCCGATCACCACCTCTGCGGCTTCCAGCCGGACCACCTCGGCATCGATCTCGGCGAGCTCCTTACGCAGCCGTTCGGCGCGATCGGCCAGCACCACTCTCCGCTGCATCACCCAGACCAGCATGTCCGCCACCAGCAGCCCCTTCCCACCCGGCTCTCCGCGGAGCCTACGAGGCACTCCCAACCCCACATCGCGATTCCGGCGAACCGGCAACGCGTCGGATGATCACCTGCTACCGATCGCACTACCGACCGGCACGAGCATCTCAGTCCCCGCCCACACCAGCCCCACGACCAGCGAAATCAGGTTGAACAACGCTCAATGGGATACCGCCGCGGTCTCGGGATTTCCGTGCACGAACACCGCGGGCGCCACCGCTCACGCTCCCGTCGGCACGGTCGGCTGGAGCACCGACTCGACCAGTGCCTGGCTGCGCAGATGCGTGATCGCCTGGTATTCGGGGTCGCGGATCATGTTCACGAACGCCGTCCGGTCCGGGTAGCGCACCAGCGCCACCATGTCCCACGCCTGCCCGTCCTCCGCGACCAGGGCACGTCCGCCCTCGCCCAGGTACTCCACCTGCACGCCGTACCGAGCGCTGATCCCGCCGCGGAGCGCCTGTGCGTAGCGCTGATAGCTCTCCCGGCCGCCGTCCGGGCGGAAACGCAGCAGGTTCAGCATCACCACCGGGCCGCCCGGGTCCTCGGCGAGCATCGTGTCCATGGCGCGGTCGTCGATCTCGATCATCCCAACCTCCTGGGTGTGTGGGCCGTCTGAGCCGCCGTCACTCTCACATACTTGTTATTCAACACGCAAGTTAGTTGAGTTAGACTCCGCCCCATGCCCACCACCCGCCGGACCCAGCAAGAACGCCGCGAACACACCGAAACGGCCCTGCTCCACGCCGCCGCGGAACTCGTCGTCGAACAGGGCGTGCGCTCGCTGACCCTCGCGCGCGTCGGCGAACGCGCCGGATACAGCCGCGGGATCGTCACCCACCACTTCGGCGCCAAAGGGGCACTGCTGGAACGGCTGGCCCGAACCACACAGACCGGCTTCGTGCCCGGACTCACCGATCTGCCACCCGGCCTCGACCGCCTCCTGCGGCTCATCGACGGTTACATCGGCGCCCTCGGCGAAGCCGGCCTGATGCACCGGGCGTTTCTGCTGCTGTGGGCGGAAGCCGCCACGGCATCAGAACTGGCGCCGCTCTTTCGCGAACGCGACGAAGCCTTCCGCGCCGACCTGCGCGACGACGTCACCGCCGGCATCACCGACGGCGACGTACGCCCCGACGCCGATCCCGCCGAAGTGGCCGTCGCCGTCGTCGGACAACTGCGCGGCATCGGCCTGCAACGCCTGCTGACCCCCGAAGGCATCACGACCGACACACTCCGCCACAGCGTCACCGACCACTGGCACCGAGCCCTGCGCACCCCCTGAACCGGCAGGGCCCCGGGCCGACATGGCGTCACTGGCACCGGGGCGCGGGGACGCGGCCGGCGCCGGGCCGGACCTGGGGCTCGAGAGACGCGGACGCCGACTGATCAAGGGCACCTTCAGCCTGGTCGTCGCGTCCTCGTCACCGCTGTCCCGACCCGGGAACCTGCGGGAGGCGAGCGGCTCCCGGACGAGCCGGCCGTTGCACATCCGACTTCGGAGCAGCCTCGTCCGAGACGGCGAGGCTGAGCCACTTGTCAACGGGGCCGAGGGTGAGCAGGCCGCTGCCGGCGCCCGCGAGTTGACCCGCGGCAGGCCGAAGGCGGGCGTGGGCCTGTTCCCATGCGGCGCGGTCGCCGAGTTCCAGCGCGACCGCGGCCTGCAGACAGCACAGCGCCTCGTACAGCAGGTCCGCGGGCGGTTCCGGCAGGGTGCCCAACGCCCGCCGGGCGTCGGCGCGACGACCGCTGCCCAGCCCAGGCTGGGCAGGACGACGGGCGGGCGGCTGGGTGCGATGGAGCCACCCAGCCCGGTGGGTCGTGGCCATCGGCGCCCCTTCGGCATCGGCCTTCGGGGTCAGGCGTTCGATCGAGGGGCCGAAGGCAGCGGGGAACGGTGGGCGCGGAAGGACTCGGTGATGTCGTGGGCCAGCAGGGCGGGTTCTTCGTGGGCGGCGAAGTGTCCGCCGCGGGGCATGTCCGTGTAGCGGGTGATGTCGTAGGTGCGCTCCGCCCAACTCCGCGGCGGCCGGCTCAGGTCGGCGGGGAACAGGGCGACGGCCGTCGGAACGCTGACCCGCTCCACGCGTCGGATCAGGCCGTGGGCGTGTTCGTAGTAGGGCCGGAAGGAGGTGGAGATCGTGCCGGTGAACCAGTAGAGGGAGGCCTGGGTGAGGAGGAAGTCGTCGCTGAAGCGGGTGGACAGGTCACCGCCGCAGTCGCTCCACGCGCGGTATTTCTCGACGAGCCAGGCGAGCAGGCCGGTGGGCGAGTCGGCCAGACCCTGGCTCAGGGTGAGTGGGCGGGTGCTCTGCTGGTGCTGGTAACCGCCCTCCTGCGTCTGCCACGCCGTCACGGATTCGAGGTGGGCCCGCTCCTGCGGGGTGAGGGTTGCGGGGTCGTGGGCGGCCGGTGCGGCCACGGCCAGCAGGTGGATGCCGACGAGCGCTTCGGGGTGGGCCTCGGCGAGCCGGGAGGTGACGCCGGCGCCCAGGTCCCCGCCGTGCGCCGCGTACCGCTCGAAGCCGAGTTCGTCGTGCATCAGCCGGTGCCAGAGGTCGTGGGTCTGTTCCGCGCCGGTGAGCTCCGGCCGCTGGGGTGAGAACGCGAATCCGGGAAGTGAGGGGACGATCACGGTGAAGGCGTCCGTGGGTGAACCTCCGTAGCGGGACGGGGTGGCCAACCGCTCGGCGAGGGCGGTGAGTTCCAGGAAGGAGCTGGGCCAGCCGTGGGTGAGGACGATGGGCAGCGCGTCGGGGTGTTCACCGTCGAAGCGCAGGTAGTGCACGGGCGTGCCGTCGAGGTCGGCGAAGTGCGATGGAAGGGCGTTGATGGCGGCTTCGTGGGCCCGCCAGTCGTAGCCGCCGGCCCAGTACGCGGCGAGGCGGCGGAGTTCCGCCGTGTCGGTACCGGCTTCCCAGCCGTCGACGGGCCAGGGCTCGGCCCATCGCGTGCCCTCCAACCGGGCGCGCAGATCGGCCAGTTCGGCGTCACTGACGTCGATCACGGGCGGGGTGCTCGGCATGGGTTCTCCTTGGTGTGCTCAGGTCCCGGCGTGACGGGGGTGGCGGTGTGGTCCGGCGTGCGTGACGCCGGCCGGTCGGGGCGGGTGGCGCCGACGAGAGGCACAGCCCCGGCCATGAGGACCGCGACGACGAGCAGGGCATGTGCGAGTCCGGTGTGGCCGGCGAGGAATCCGATCAGGGGAGGCCCGCCGACGAAGCCGCAGTATCCGATCGAGGTGATGACACCGACCCGGTCGGCGGCACGGACGGGCTCATCGGCACCGGCGCTCAGCGTGACGGGGAAGCCGAGCGCCGCGCCTGTTCCCCACAGCAGTACACCGGCTGTTGCCGTCCAGATGTTCGGGCCGAGCGCGAACAGGGCGACACCACCGGCGGTGGCAGCGGCGGCCGCCCGCAGAGCGCCGGGCCGGCCCAGCCGGTCGACGATCGCCGACCCGAGCCAGCGGCTCACCGTGACCGCGGTGAGGAACGCGGCATAGGCCAGGGTTCCGACCGTAGCCGTGGTGTGGTGACGGTCGAGGACGGTGAGGCTGATCCAGTTGCTCCCCGCCCCTTCCGCCATCGCGAAGACCGAGGCGAGGAGACCGATGACGACCGTGCGAGGGTCGCGCCACGGGGCCGGTCCCGGGCGGTTGGCCTTCGTCTGCGGCGCACCGGTCCTGCCGGGTGCGGACTCGGTGAGGAAATCCCGGGCGGCCGCGGGGGTCACAACGGCGATGAGCAGCGCGATCGCGCCGACGTGCAGACTCACGGGCACCCGCCATGCGTTCATCAGCGCACCGAGACAGGCACCGGTGACCGTACCGAGACTGAACCCGGCGAAGAAGCGAGGCATGACCGACCGGCCGAGCCGTCGTTCGACGGCCGCGGCGTGCACGGTCACCGCGACATCCCAGAAACCCGTGGCCGTGCCCAGCAACAGGAGTCCGGCCACCAGCAGCGGCGCACACAGGGCATACCCGAGCGCCACGGCGCCGAGAGCGGCACCGACCAGCACGGCCACAGCGGCGACGGCCCGGCGGGGCCCCACACGTGTGACGACTACCCCGGCCGGCGGCAGCACCACGACACCGCCGACGGCCATCATCAGCAGCACAAGCCCCAGGGATGCCGGATCCAGGTCCATCCGTGCGCGTATCTGCGGCAGCCGGGAAGCCCACGTCGCCCCGGCGAGCCCCAGCGCGGCGAAGACCACGTGCGTCGACCGCACCGCTGCTGCGATCTCTCGCCGCAGTGGGTCAAGGGCCGTAGTCTCGTTCACCGTTCGGTGACCGGGGCGAGGGCCTGCACGATCGCCGCCCGCGTCGCCTCCCGCGGCTCCGGCTCCGCCGCGAGCAGCGCATGCATGATCAACCCTTCCAGCAGGGCGTCCAGGCGGTCGGCGGTCTCCGGCCCGGTGAAGCGGGCCAGAACGGCCCGGCTGTCGCGGGTCCACTGCTGTGTCAGCGCGCGCAGCGCGGGATCGCGCAGGGCCGCCAGATGCAACTCGAAGCCCAGGACCGCACTGCGGCGCCGGGACGGTCCCCCCTGTACGAGTTCCACCAGGACCTCGATCAGGTCCGCACGCGTCTGCACCTCCGTGAAGAGGCCCGCGAACTCTGCGGTGCGTTGTTCCACATACCAGGCGAAGGCCTGTGCCTGAAGCTCCGTCAGGCTCGAGAAGTGGTAGGTGACCGACCCCAGTGGCACATCCGCGTGTGCGGCGACCTTCCGGTGCGTGATGCGCGCTGCCCCGTCCGTCACGAGTACATCGAGAGCGGCGTCCAGAATGCGCGTCCTGCGCCCCGGGTCATGCCGCCGCGCCCGCCGCGCCTCGCCTTCCGCGGTGCCGGCGGAAGACCGGGGCTGCGGCTCGCTGCCGACCGCTCCGTCCGCTGCGAGGCCGCCGGAGACTTTCCTGTCGGGGAGATCCATCTTCTCCATAAGAACAAACGTACACTGCTTAAGAACAGATGTACGCACTGGACCGGTGAGATCGATCTCACAGGGCGCCCGGGGCGCCGGAGCGCGTCGGGAAGCCGCTCAGAGCTTCACTTGGGTTCGATGCTTCACTTGGATTCGATCCGCCCCAAGGAGGCGGCGCCCTCCGGCAAAGCCTGCGGCACTCATCCCTTCAGCCGGCCGAACTCGTCGGCGCTCGGCGTCATGTCCTGCGTGCCGATGACGCAGAGCAGTTCCAGCCGGGCGGCCCCCTCACTGCCGGGGGGAGCGGCGAACCACAGCAGGCGCTGGCGTCCGATCAGGCTGTGGCAGTCCAACTCGATGACACCCAGCGTCGGATGGACGATTCGTTTGTGGTCGCTTCGCCGAACAGCGACGTCGCGGGTGTCCCAGAGGCTGGCGAACTCCTCACTGTGCCGCCGTAGCGCGGCCACCATCTCGTTCACCGCACTGTCACGGCCGCGCCGGGCGGCGACCGCCGCGGAGGTCCGCGACGAAGACCCTGGAGTGATGGGCGTGGTCTTCGGCCGGGTAGATGGTGCGGGCGACCGCATCGGTGAACCAGCGGTAGACGAAGCTCGCCCGCAGACCGCGCATCGCCGGTGGCCGGCCGAGGAGCACGGCGGCCAGATGGTTCTGGACAAGGGTTTCGTGCAGGTCGGTGATGACCTGTGCGGGAGTGGTCGTGAGCCGGTCCAGCAGGCCGAGCAGGGCCGGTTGCACGTGTGCGGTGGGACCGTGCGTCGCCGGGGGAGCCGCCCGGTCCGCCAGGTTGAACAGGTGGTCGCGTTCGTCACCGTCCAAACGCAGCGCCCGTGCCAGGGCGGCCAGAACCTGTGCGGAGGGCTGGGTGCCGCGCCCGCGTTCCAGCTCGGTTTAACCCCTGGGGCGGGACAACCGTGGCTGACGGGTAATCACCGATGCAGGCTGGAGAGGCAAGCAGGGAACCGCCGGCAACGACACCGGCGGCACACGCTCACTCAAAAAACAGTACGGTCAGACACCCGCCCAGTACGCCCGGTCGACCGACCGGTCCTGCTGACCTTTCCGGTTCGTGCTCGAGGACGTGGCAACCAGCGTGCCGTGCGACGACGTGGGCCGCACGATCGTCTGTCAGGAGGGCGACTTGGGCACCCGCACCTACCGGATCCCGGTCGAGGTCTCCGGGCACGGCAGCGGGCAGGTCCGCGTGTTTGTCCTCGCCCCGGACAGCGGCCGGACCGAGAACCGCCTGGTGACCGTACGGCCCGGCAGCGACACGGTCGACGTGCCGGTCGAGGCGATGGGCGACACACTCTACGGCGACGACGTGGAGCACGACATCGCCGTCAAGGCCGTCCGGGGCGCCGTCGTCGGCACGTACCGGGGCGGGATCACCGTCGAGAACGACGACCCCGAGCCGGTGATCACGCTGTCGCCGGTCACGGACCGGGTGACCGAGGGAGAAACGCTGACCTGGCGGTTGTCCGTGGACGCGCCCATGGCGGTGGACGACTGGCAGTCGGTGCGGGTGCCTCCGGCCACCGAGGGCGCCGAGCTGTCGACCAAGGACGTGGACCCGCAGTGGCTCAAGGACTCGTCTGGTGACGTGTCCGACCCCGAGCGCCCGCTGTCCGACGCGCACCTGTGGGTGTCGGTGCACATCCCGGCCGGGAGCACACCATGGACTTCGTCGTGCCGACCGTGCGGGACCAGGTGGCCGAGCCGACCGAGTCGATGCGTCTCGCACTGACCGGCAGAAACCCCAAGCCGCTGCCCGACAGGGGGTCGCCCACCGGCACGTCCAACGCCCAATCGGGTTTCAACAGCTCAGGACAGCAGCCACTTCATCGGCCGGGGCAAGCCCGGTCGGGGTGGCCGGCTCGGTCACGACGGAACGTCGTTGGCCTCGAGGGCACACCTCACCAGTCACTCGCTTCATGCAGCGTTGTCCAGACCGACGAGCAGCTTCGCGATACGCCACTCGCTTCGGGCACGCCGCAGCGTGAACGAGTAGAAGCCGGTCGCGATCACGCTCGAAGCCCCGCCTGCGTTCGACGTCAGCATCAGGTAGGCCCACACCACTGTCGTGTCGGCGTCCGCACGATGGAAGACCATATTGACCAGGTTGTGCCTTCGTTGCTCCGTTTGCGCTTCCGTTGCCTCCCGTACCAGGTCGAGAACCGCCGCGCGTCCGACGAAGGGGCCCTGCTCGACCGCGCCGGCGATCGTGACCGTCCAGGTGACGTCCTCGGTCAGGACGCCCTCCAACGCCGACAGATCTCCGTGGTCCAGGGCGAAGGCGTAGCGCGCCAGCGTCTGCTGGACGGCGAACCGGTCTGCAGGGGCGAGATCCACCTCCCCCGCAGGCTGTGCCGTGAGGTAGCTGCTTCCCCAGCCGAAAGCCGCAGTTGTCGTCATGTCAAACCTCGCTCGTGCTCGGTTGGCGGATGAGAGATCGGGGCGCGCACGGCGACAGCGGACACCCGACGAGTGCCGGGAGGGCGGAGCGCCGAGGTGAGCGGCGCTCCGGCCCGCGACCCACCGTTCCACGGTGAGAACGCCGGACCGCTGCCGCCGACGATGGTGATGTGCCGGTCGGTGATGGACACGGCGCCGTCGGGCCTCAGGAATGCGAGCGGCTCGGCGATCTCCCGCGGGAACCGAACCGAGCCGACCGAAGGGGGCCGCTCGGTTCGCCGATGCGAGCAAGTCGGCCGCCTGGCTGCAAGGCGCCGCCCCAGCGTCTCCGGATCGGCGCCTTGATGACCACCAGCGGTCATGGGACCAGCGCCGGACGCGTCCCCTGAAACGGCTTTCCTACGCGACCGTGAGCACGATCTTGCCCTGGATGTGCCCTTGGGCTGCGCGTTCGTGCGCCGCCCGGGCGTCCGCGAGCGCGAAGGTGCTGTCGATCGCGACACGGATCGTGCCCGCCTCGATCAGGCGCCCGAGTTCGGCGAGCTGCGCGCCGTGCGAGCGGACCTGGGTGGCCGTGACCGTGACCCCCAGCTCGGCGTTCTCCTCGTCGTCGAACTCGCCGAAGTACACCGGGTAGAGGGACCCGCCGCGCTTGAGGGTGCGCAGGAAGCGCCTGCTGTCGGGACCCCCGACGGTGTCCAGGACGAGGTCGACGTCTCGGGCGGCGTCCTCGGGCCGCTCCTTGGTGTAGTCGATGAACTCGTCGGCACCGAGCTCGCGCAGGAACGTCTCGTGGGTGCCGGAGGCCACGGCGATGACGTGGGCTCCCTTCCACTTGGCCAGCTGGAGAGCGAGGTGCCCCACGCCACCGGCAGCGCCGTTGATGAGCACCGTGGTCTCGCTGCCGAGCGCCATCGGGCGGTGCTGGGCCTCCTGGAACGGCGAGGGATGGTCGTGCCCGAGCTCGATCAGGAACTGCCACGCCGTCAGCCCCGACATGGGCAGGCCGGCGGCGTGCACGTGGTCGATGGCGGCCGGCTTGCGGGCGAAATCGGACGCCGGCGCGGTGACGTACTCGGCGTACGCGCTGGCCTGGAGAGCGGTGGGGAAGCGCAGCAGGCCGATCACCTCCTCTCCGGGCGTGAAGCCGTCGACGTCGGCGGCGACGGCTTCCACCACGCCGGAGACGTCGGTCCCCGGAATCAGGGGGAGAGTGAACGGGGGCTTGAGCTCGGGAGGTACGTCGGGCATTCCCTCGCGTGCGTACCAGTCCGGAGGGTTGAGGCCGACAGCGTGCACGCGGACCAGTACCTCGCCCGGCCCCGGCTGGGGAACCGGCACCTCCTCATATCGCAGCACCTCGGGGCCGCCGAACTCGTGCAGCCGGATCGCCCTCATCGTGTGTGTCGGCATCGTTTCTCCTGCCCGCGCCGCGGGGATAGGTTTAACCGGATCAGCGATCCGAGTATCCGGACCACTGATCCGAATATATGGACCACTGATCCGGATAGTCAAGAGGGGCAGATGCGGGCCGACGCCAGGAAGAACCGCGACCACGTGCTCGCAGTAGCGGGCACCGCCATCACCGAGCAAGGTGTCGACGTGTCACTGCGTGACATCGCACGCGGGGCCGGCGTCGGGCTCGCGACGCTGCTGCGGCACTTCCCGACGCGCGAGGCGCTGCTCGAAGCCCTGCTGCGCACGAGCTTCGACGAACTGACGGCAAAGGCAGACGAGCTCGCGACGTCGAGCTCGCCCGAAGACGCTCTCGTTTCCTGGCTACGCCACTGCACCGCGTGGACGACCGAATACCGAGGCGTGACCGTACTGATGGCAGCCGCCATCGAGGACACCGAATCCGCTCTCCACGCTTCCTGCGTCACCCTGCGCGCCGCCGGTGCTCGGCTCCTCACCCGCGCCCAGACCGCGGGCACGGCGCGCGACGATATCGATGGCGACGATGTCTTCGCACTGGTTGCCATGCTCGCCTGGCTGGGCGATCAGCCCGCGCTCGCGCCACGCGCCGATCACCTCTTCGACGTTGTCGCGAGCGCGATCCTGACGCATGCGGGGAGCGGCCACGCCAAGGGGGACAGCCGCCCTCAGACCCGTAGCCGGCGTCGCGCGCGGACCGGACCTCCGGCCTGACGGTTGAGCCGGGCCGGGCCCACCCCCGCACACCGTCCTTCGGCAGCTCCGGCTCCTTGGCGACCGACGAAGGACGGGCCCGGACCGTGTTCCGGTCCGGACCCGTCGTGTGTTCCGAGCCTCTGAGAGGCTGCTGGTCAGTTCTGGGTGGAGGCCGCCACATCGGCGGAGTTCAGCAGGGCCACCCGGTGGTTGTACTGGACGATGTAGTACGTCTTGCTGCCGGTGATGACCGTGTCCGCGGGATGCGAGCCGGAGGCTTTGGAGAAGAAGTCGTCCGAGGACACCGGCGCGACGTCGGCCACGTAGGCCTGGCCGGATGGCACCGTGTACATGCTGAGCGGCGCCTGGGTGGACGGGGACAGGTCCGAGGGGTACTCGGAGGCGTCCGGGTAGGCCTGCCCGTACACCGGGGCAGACTTGGTGCCCTCCTTGGCGGACAGGATCGTGACGTCCTTGGCCGGGGCGGTGTTGCGGCCGTCCGGGTTGTGGAACCAGACCTGGGCGCCGCCGAACCAGATCGCCGTCCAGTCGCCGCTGACGTCCGCGACGACGAACTGCTGGCCGGAACTGATGGTGTTGCCCCAGTCATCGATCCGGTCCGAGCCGGTCCCGGTGGTGTGGATCGCGGGGTCGGCGAACAGGGGGCCGGTCTACACCGACAACGGCTGCACCTACGAGACTGTCGAAGGCAATGTCCTCTACCGCGCCTCCTACGCCAACGTCGCCTCCCGGCACACCGACTACCGCGACGGCCTCGGCAACAACGACCCCACCCTGATCAAGGACAACTGGTGGGAGGAAGGCACGGCTGACGGGGACAACAAGGGCCTGGTGACCAGCGGCAACAAGATTATGGCCGGAGTGTCCGACGTACCGCCGGACGTCCTCGCGAACGCCGGACTCGAACCCGCGTACCGGCACCTGCTGACCCTGCGCGTCGGCGGTGTCTCCGTGCCCGAGGCGCCGGCCCGGGTCGGCACCAGCACGGCGGGAGCCAACGCGCTGTACGTGACCTTCAACCCCACCTTCGCAGACGGGGGTTCGCCGGTGACCGGATACACGGCACGGGCGTACGACCCCGCGGGCCGTCAGGTCGCCCATGAGTCCGTCGGCGCTGCCGAGTTCAAACGCAGCGCCCTGCTGCGCATCGGCCAACTGCCCGGGGGTGGTGGCCCCTTCACGGTGACCGTCACCGCGAGCAACGACCGGGGCACCAGCGCTCCCTCGCTCGCCTCGGCACCGCTGAGCCCGACGACCGCGAGCGCGCCGCCCGCCGCGCCGACGAGCCCGAAGCTGCGCACCGCGGCCACAGCCGCCACCCTCGCCTGGACCCCGCCGACCGGTACGGGTGACGCGAAGATCGTCGGTTACCGGGTGACCGTCTCCGACGGGCGCCACCCGATCGCGGTGACCGGCCGGGACGTCCTGGTCACCCAGCCCTCCGCCAAGGGCATGTTCCGGGTGATCGGCGGACTGAAGCCCGGCACGGCCTACACCGTCACGGTCGCCGCGGTCACGGCGGCGGGCACCGGCCCCGCGGCCACGGTCAGCGGGACCACGACCGCCGGGTAGCCCACCGAAGCCGTCCAGGACCTCGCAGACCGACGCCGGAACTGACTGATCCCGCATCCGAATCCCGACGCCCACCTCCACGGGTGGGCGTTGGGGGAGGGGGCTCATGAGGCTGGTCACGTCGGCTCGACGGTGAGAAAGCCCCAAAAAGGTGAACCACCAGACCTTCCCAGCTGAGGGTTCCCCGCCCGCATCGTGCCACGCTGGCGGCGTCAGCTCAGCATGTCGCGCAGTCGCTCGACGGCGCTGAGGCGTTCCCCGTGCGTGTCAGCCAGCGGCTTCACGCACAGGGTCGTCACACCGGCGGCAGCGAAGGCATCGAGCTGCCCGGTGATCTGTTCCTTCGTCCCCACGAGGGATATGGCCCTCAACAGTTCTTCGGGAACGGCGGCTTCGGCCTCCCGCTTCTTTCCTGCCAAGTACAGGTCCTGGATGTGCGCCGCCTCCCGTTCGTAGCCGTACCGACCGGCGAGCCGGGCGTAGAAGTTCTTGTTCCTCGCGCCCATCCCTCCGATGTAGAGGGCCAGTTGTGGCCGAGCTCGGTCCAGCAGGTGTTCCACGTCGTCGCCGACGGCCAGAGGCGCCGTTACCGTGATGTCGAGCGTGCCCAGTGCCGCGTCGCGCCGGGCCAGCCCCGCGGTCAGTGCCGCTCCCCACACCTCGGCGGCCTTTCCGGGATGGAAGAACACGGGCAGCCAGCCCTCGGCGAGTTCGGCCGTCAACTCGACGTTCTTCGGTCCGATCGCCGCCAGGGTGATGGGGATGCGGG
Source organism: Streptomyces sp. NPDC005263 (assembly GCF_042872365.1). Classification (NCBI taxonomy): domain Bacteria; kingdom Bacillati; phylum Actinomycetota; class Actinomycetes; order Kitasatosporales; family Streptomycetaceae; genus Streptomyces; species Streptomyces sp. NPDC005263. Next base: position 27,586 of record NZ_JBIAKJ010000021.1, read on the forward strand.
AACGAACCGGCTTGTTGACGAGTTTCAGGGGCTTGCCGAGCCCGGTACCCCGCTCGGCGGGAAGCGGAAGCGGGTACTTCGGGCCCGGGTGCACCACCGGTTCGCCCCGCCACACCTGACGGCAGATCTCCACCACCTCGCGGGTGCGGCTGAGTGGCGCGTCGTACGGCACCCCGTGGAAGCCCTCGATCACCTGCGGTCCCGACGCTCCGAGGCCCAGCGTGAACCGGCCGCCGGAAACCTCGTCAAGACCGGCGGCAGTCATCGCCAGAAGCGACGGCGTACGGGTGAAGACCGGGAGGATCCCGGAGGCGATCTCCAGGCGTTCGGTACGAGCCGCGAGGTAGCCCAACCGGCTGACGGCGTCGAACGAGTAGGCCTCCGGCACGAAGGCGATCTCAACCCCTGCCGCCTCGAAATCCTTTACGGCACGGACCGATCCGATGAAGTCACCGCTGTAATCCAGCGTCATACCGATACGCATGCGAAGGCCTCTCGTCTTCTGACCGACTGAGATTTTATCGAACGATCGTTTAACACCGTACCGGCGTTCCTGTCCAGGCGGAACCAGTGAACCGACAGCTCTTCACCACGTGTCACCTGAAGCGATCATGTGCAGGGACCTTGACCGAGTGACGTGGCTCACTTTACGTTCGCGCTGGCCTTAACGAACGATCGATGAGTGACGCGTCGCGTTGCTTCAGAGCGGCAAGGGAGGCCGAAGTGCTCGAAATCGATGGACTCGTCGTCCGGTACGGCGCTCGCGCACCCGTTCTGCGGGGGGTGTCCCTGGACGTCGGCGGCAGCGGCGTCATCGCGCTCCTCGGCAGCAACGGCGTCGGCAAGACGACGCTCATGCGCGCCGTCTCCGGCACGCTCGGCCTGTACGGCGGCGGGGTCACCGAAGGCTCCGTCCGGTTCCGTGGCGAACGGATCACCGGCGCGGACACCGCCCGTACCGTGGCGCACGGGCTCGTGCAGGTACCGGAAGGAAGGCACATCTTCGCCGGTCTGACGGTGGAGGAAAACCTGAACGCCGGTGCGCTCACCGTGCGGTCGTCGGTGGTGCGTGAGCGAACGCGCCGTCGGATGTACGAACTCTTCCCGCGGCTCGCCGAGCGGCGACGCGCCCGTGGCGGGACGCTGTCCGGCGGCGAGCAGCAGATGCTCGCCATCGCCCGGGCGTTGATGGCGCAGCCGAGACTCCTGCTTCTCGACGAGCCGTCCCTCGGCCTCGCGCCGCGGCTGGTGCATCTCGTGGGCGAGACCATCCGCCAGATCAGCCGGGAGGGGGTCCCCGTCCTGCTGGTGGAGCAGAACGCGGCAATGGCGCTGTCGGTCGCCGACTCGGCCTGTGTGATCGACCTCGGCCGGGTCGTGCTGAGCGGACCGACGGACGAACTGGCGCAGAGCGACGATGTGCGCCGCCTCTACCTGGGCGCGGACGCGGACGCCGGCCAGGGTGCCGGAGGATCCGCACCGCGGCCCGGGCCCGGAACCGGAAAAGCGCCGACGCTGAGCAGGTGGTCCGGATGACGACGACTCGCACGCAAACGGCACCGGAACTGCGGGTCGAGGACGTGAGCGTGGTGTTCAGTGGCCTGCGCGCGCTTGACGGTGTGTCATTCACCGTGCGGCCCGGAACGATCCATGCCGTCATCGGTCCCAACGGTGCCGGGAAGACGACGCTGCTCAATGCCCTGTCGGGGATCTACCGTGTCGCCTCGGGTCGGATCATGATGGACGGTCAGGAGGTGACTGGCCTGCGTCCGGACCGGGTGGCACGCAGGGGAGTCGCCCGCACCTTCCAGAACATCGTCGTGTCACCGGTCGAGTCCACACTCGACAACCTCATGGTCGGCCGGCATCGGCTGACCCGGTCCGGCATCGCCGCGACCGCACTGGGACTGGGTCGCGGTGAACAGCGTGTCCACGAAGCGCGGGTGCGCCACATAGCGGAGTTCGCCGGCCTGTCCGGTGTTCTTCACCGCCCGGCGGCGAGCCTCGCCTACGGGGACCTCAAGCGCCTGGAGTTCGCGCGGGCCCTGTGCCTGGAGCCGCGGCTGCTCATCCTCGACGAACCGGTCGCCGGGATGAACACCGCCGAGAGCGCGGAACTCGCCCGGCTGGTCTCCGCGGCACGTGACGCGCTCGGTCTGACCGTGGTGTTCGTCGAGCACGACATGGCAGTGGTCATGTCGATCGCCGACCGCATCACCGTCCTCGACTTCGGCAAGGTCGTCACGGACGGCACGCCGGAACACGTAAGGCAGCATCCGGAAGTGATCAGCGCCTATCTGGGAGCGCCCATGGAATCCGGAAACGACCAGGTGGCGGAGAGGTCGTCGTGATGACCCGCGGAGTCGAAATCCTGCTGAACGGCGTGTCTTTGGGGTTGTTGTACGCCCTGATCGCCCTGGGCTTCGTCATCGTCTTCAAGGCGACCCGCACGGTGAACTTCGCGCATGCCTCGTTTGTGCTCTTCGGCGTGTGGGTGGTGGCGCAGACCAGCCCGCACATCGGCTTCGCGGCCGCCGTGGCCCTCGGCCTGGTCGCGGCCGGGACGCTGGGGCTGGCGGTGGAGCGACTGCTGCTGTCCCGGGTCGACGGCCGCAAGCATGACGCGCTGGCGATCCTCACCATAGGGGTCAACGTGGTGCTCACCGCGGAACTGAGCTGGCGCATCGGGGAGAGCGTGCTGCCACTCGGCGCCCCCTGGGACGGACACGTGGTCCACTTCGGCTCAGTGATCCTGCCCTTGTCCGTGATCATCACGATCGTCACCGTGCCGCTGCTGATCGCCGGTCTCGCCGCGGTTCTCCGGCACACCGGCTGGGGCCTGGCCATGCGCGCCTCGATCGAGGACCGGGAGGGCGCGGCGCTTGCCGGTGTCCGGCTGAATTGGGTCTCGGCAGGTGCCTGGATGACGGCTGGGATCCTCGCCGTCGCGGCCGGCATCGGTCTCGCGTCGTTCCCCAGCCCCGGCGTGGCCGTGAGTACCGGGACCGCGGCGATCAAGGCGCTCCCCGCCGCGATCATCGGCGGCCTCGACTCGCTCGGCGGGGCGATCGTGGGCGGCCTGGTCATCGGCGTCGCCGAGGTGACCGTCGCCGAGTACCAGGACGCCCTCTCCTTCCTCGGGCGAGGGCTTGGGGACGTCGTGGCCTACGTGATCATGATCTGCGTTCTGCTGTGGCGGCCCTCGGGCCTGTTCGGCGCGAAGGAGGTCAGCCGTGCCTGAGACGCCTCGGCTCCCCAGGACAGGGCGTGTGCCCGCCCTGTGCACGCTGACCGCCGCCCTGGTGGTCCTCCTCGCACTGCCCCTGTACGTCTCCGCGTTCTGGCTGAACATGGGCCTGTTCGCGATGGCGGCCGCGGTCGGCGCGATCGGCCTCACCATCCTGCTCGGCGCGGCGGGACAGTTGTCGCTGGCACACGCCTTCTTCGTCGCCGTCGGCACATACGGCTATGCCTTCCTGGCCGGAGAAAGCGGCGGCGGGGTATCCGGTCTCGGCCTCCCCCCGCTGTTCGCCGCAGTCCTGGCCGTCCTGCTGGCGGGCGTCTGCGGCCTGCTGTTCAGCCCGGTCTCCAGCCGCCTGCGCGGCATCTACCTGGGCATCGCCTCCCTGGGCCTGGTGTTCCTCGGCCACCATCTGCTGCAGAACATGAAGCCGGTGACCGGCGGCTTCGAGGGCCGGACCGTCGTGCCGATGTCGATCGGCGGGCTCTCCTTCTCCGACCAGGCGGACGTCACCGTCCTGGGCGTTCCGTTCGGTGCCGCCGAGAGCCAGTGGTATCTGTTCCTCGTCGTCACCGCCGGGGCGGCGCTGCTCGGCCGCAACGTCCTGCGGGGGCGGCCCGGCAGGGCGCTGAGGCTCATGAGGGACAGCGAAATCGGCGCGAGCGCCATGGGCGTCGACATACGACGCACCAAGACGGCCGTCTTCGTACTGTCGTCGATGTATGCCGGCGCTGCCGGTGTGCTCACGGCACTGGCCTTCCAGCGCACCGTCCCCGACTACTTCAGCCTCCACCTGTCGATCAGCTACCTGGTGATGGTCATCCTGGGCGGCCTCGGATCCGTGGGTGGCGCGATCGCCGGTGCGGTCTTCGTCGTGACGCTGCCCCTGCTGTTCTCCCGGTATGCGGATTTTCTGCCGTTCGTCACCGGAGCCGGCGGCCAGGGACTGGACGCGTCGACAGCGGCACAGTTCGTGTATGGCGCGGTCGTCATCGTGGCCGTGATCGTCCAGCCGGGCGGTCTGGCGGCGTTGGGTGGCGCCCTTCGACTGCTACGAAGCCGCCGCCCCGCAGCCGCCGCTCCCTGAGCCCCCGCACCCCAGCCGTCCGTCGCCTCAGACACATCAGACTCGCCCCCCACCTTGCCGGACGTGTGCTGTCAACCACCTCATCCGCTTCTCAGCGAGGAGACACACCGATGCACAAATCGCGCACAGTCGGCCTGGCGGCCACGGCCCTGGCCTTCACGCTGGCGGTTGCCGGCTGCTCCACCAAGGCCGAAACGGCCGGGACCGCCGCCGCGCCCGGGGTCAGTGACTCCACCATCAAGCTCGGGGTGCTGATGGACCTGTCGGGCCCGTTCGCGGGCACCGGCAAGACGATCCTCGACGCGAGCAACGTCGCCGTGAAGGAGATCAACGCGGCAGGCGGTGTCTGCGACCGGAAGCTGGCACTCGTCACCCGCGACCATGGCTACGACCCGCAGAAGGCAGTCGCCGCGTACGACGAGATGGATCCGCAGGTCCTCGGTTATCTGAACATCCTCGGCACACCGGTCGTCACGGCGCTGCGGGACAAGATGGAGGCGAAGGACGAGCTCGCCGGCCTGACGTCTTTCGCGTCGACCCTGCTCGGTGACGAGCACCTGATCGTCCTGGGCGCCACGTACGACATCCAGACGATCAACGGCCTGGACTGGCTCGTGAGGAAGGGCGAACTGCGCGGCGGCGATTCCGTCGGGCACATCTATCTGCAGGGAGAAATCGGCGAGAACAGCCTGCGGGGCAGCAATTTCGCCGCGGGGAAGCTGGGGTTGAAGATCGTCGGCCGGCAGATCGACCCCACCGCGACCGACCTCACCAGTCAGGTCAACGCGCTCAAGGCGGCGAAGGCCAAGGCGATCCTGGTCGACTCGACGCCCAAGCAGGCGGCTTCGGTGGCGGCAGTGGCGCAGGCGGCCGGCATGGAGGTGCCGATCATGGGCGGCGTATCGACCTTCGCCACCAGCCTGCTCACGACGTCTGCGGCGCCCGCGCTCACCGAGCACTACACCAGGCTCTCCGGGCTGGGCGCCCTCGGCGCGGACACCGCTGCCGCTCGCAAGCTGGCCGCTTCCTGGAGGGGCCAGTACGGTAAGGCACCGGAGGCCAGCAGCGGAGTCGTCCACGCCTACGCCATGACCAAGCTGTACGCCGAGATACTCGGCAAGAGCTGCGATGACCTCACCCGCCCGGGCGTGCTCAAGGCCCGCAGCGCTGTCACCGACTTCACGCTACCGGGCCTACTCCCACCCCAGGACTTCTCCGACCCCGCGGAGCCCAGTTCGCGCCAGGCCCAAGTACTGGGTGTGGACAAGGGGGTCTTCGCCGGAGCCACACCACGCGGTGACTTCTTCGCATCGGACCTGGCGAAGGAGTACGAGGTTCCGTCGGCCCCATGACACCGGGGACTGTGCCCGGCGGGCCCGGCGGTGGCGGTCCGCCTGCCCTCGGCCCCCCCATGGCAGGGGTGCGGCTTTGTCGATCGGTCGTTCGTTCTGGGAGGCTGGGACCATGGATGCGACGAGCGGCAAAGCGGCGGGCAAGAGCGGCAAGGCGGCGGACAAAGGTCCCTCCGCCCCCCGGGGAAACGGCAGGGGGGTCATCATGGACGCCGCACGGGACGTCTTCGCGGAGCGCGGCTACTTCGGCGCCTCCATCCGTGACATCGCCAAGCGGGCAGGCATGAGTCTGTCCGCCCTCTATTACTACTACTCGGGCAAGGCGGAGCTCTTCCACGCCTTGATCGAGGACTCGCTCGACGACTACTTCCGTCACTGCGAGAAGGAACTGGCCCAGGCTGGTGACGACCCCGCCGCGCGGCTGGCCGCCCTGGTCAGAGTGACGGTCGACTACCGGGTCCGGCGGCAGGTCGAAAGTCTGCTGACCCTCCAGGAACTCCGTTACCTCGAACCCGAGTTCCGCAACCCCATCATCGAAAGACGGCACGCCGTATCGGGACTCTTCCAGAAGGCCATGGATGACGGCATGGCCGCCGGAGTCTTCCGGACCCCGCACCCGGACGACGCCCGCCGGGCGATCATGGCGATGTGCAACGCCGTCGCCCAGTGGTACGACCCGTCAGGCGACCTCGGGACCACGGAGCTGTGCGACCGGTACGTGCGGCTGGCGTTCGCCATGGTCGGGCACGGCGAGGCGCGGGCCCGGTAGGTCGCCCGCACTTTTCGTCGCGGTCATTGACAGTGGGACAGGCCGCGACCTAACTTAACGATCGTTCGACAAGTTGTACCTTCTCTCCATCGGCTGCGGTCCCGACCGCAACGGCCGGGCCCGTGGCCCGGCGCACGACGGCAGTCGCCGAGCCTTCGCGGCACCGGCGGCGGCAGATCCGACACCGACTCGACCGACTGGAGTGTCCATGCAGACCAGCGGAATATCCGCGGTGGTGACCGGCGGCGCGTCGGGGCTCGGCCTGGCGACGGCACGGCGGCTGCTCAAGGCCGGCGCTCGCGTCACCATCGCGGACCTGCCCTCCTCGGAAGGCGACCGCGCCGTCCTCGACCTCGGCCCCGAAGCCGTCTTCGTCCCTGCCGACGTGACGAGCACCGCGGACATGACCGCCGTCCTCGACACCGCCGAGCGGGCAGGAGCGCTGCGCGCGGTCGTCCACTGCGCGGGCCGCGGCGGTCCGCTCCGCGTGGTCAACAAGGACGGCACTGCTGGTGATCTCGACCATTTCCGCGCCGTGGTCGACGTCAACCTGATCGGCACCTTCAACGTGCTCCGGCTCGCCGCCGCCCGCATGGCCAGCAACGAACCCCTGGACGGCGACCGCGGCGTGGTTGTCATGACGGCGTCGGTCGCGGCGTTCGAGGGGCAGATCGGACAGGCCCCGTACGCGGCCTCGAAAGCCGGAGTGGCCGGCCTCACCCTGTGCGCGGCCCGGGATCTGGCGACCAAGAGCATCCGGGTCGTCACCATCGCGCCCGGCCTGTTCGACACACCGATGCTCGGCAGGAGGCCGAAGGAGAAGCTCGACGCGCTCGCTGCCGCGGTGCCCCACCCCCCGCGCCTTGGCGCGGCCGACGAGTACGCGCAACTCGCCCTGCACATCATCGACAACCCGATGCTCAACGGAGAGACCATCCGCCTCGACGGCGCGATCCGCCTGGCCCCACGCTGAAGGTCGGCGCTCAACCGATACTCCCCGACCGCGACCACCGCTTGGCCACCGTAAAGGAGCTGCCGTGGCAGACGAAGTACTGGTCGAATACGGCGACGACGGCATCGCCGTCATCACCATCAACCGGCCCGAGTCCCGCAACGCGGTCACCCGGGCCGTCGCGGAGGCGATCGCGTCCGCACTGGACGAGTTGGACGAGCGTGACGACCTCACGGTCGGCATCATCACCGGCGCGGGCGGCACCTTCTGCGCGGGCATGGATCTCAAGGCGTTCCTGCGGGACGAACGCCCGTACGTGCCGGGGCGCGGTTTCGCCGGGCTCACCGAGGCCCCGCCGCGCAAGCCGCTGATCGCCGCAGTCGAGGGCTACGCCGTGGCGGGCGGCTGCGAGATCGCACTCGCCAGTGATCTGGTCGTCGCCGCCGAGGACGCCAAGTTCGGGCTGCCCGAGGTCAAACGCGGTCTGGTGGCGGTGGGCGGAGGGCTGCTGCGGCTGCCGGGCCGTATCCCGTACCAGATCGCGATGGAACTCGCTCTCACCGGCGATGTCCTCACCGCGGACCGGGCTCACCACTACGGGCTGGTCAACCGGCTCACTCCACCCGGCGGCGCGCTGAAGGGAGCGAGGCTGCTGGCCTCCGCCATCGCCGCCAACGGTCCGCTCGCCGTACGGGTCACCAAACGGGTCCTCGTGGAGTCTCCGGGCTGGCCACGCGACGAACTGTTCGACCGTCAGAAGCCGATCACCGAGCTGGTGTTCAACTCGGATGACGCGCGGGAAGGCGCGTCGGCCTTCACCGAGAAGCGCGCTCCCGTCTGGCGAGGCCGGTGAGCGGCCGGTGAACGAAGAACAAGACCAGAAACGTGCGAACGGCGCCGTACCCGATGCGGCCCCGGGGCCGCTCACCGGACTGCGGGTCATCGAGCTGGGAGGCATCGGGCCGGGGCCGTTCTGTGCCATGCTCCTCGCCGACGCAGGTGCGGACGTGATCCGTGTCGAGCGCCCGTCGGACGTGACCGGCAGGCCCGATCCCGTCCTGCACCGGGGCCGGCGCTCGGCCGCCATCGACCTCAAGCACCCGGAAGGCGTCGGCGCCGTCCTCGACCTGGTGGCGGACGCCGATGTCCTTCTGGAGGGCTTCCGGCCGGGGGTGGCCGAACGGCTCGGTGTGGGCCCCGGCCCGTGCCTGGACCGCAACCCGCGCCTGGTCTACGGACGGATGACGGGATTCGGGCAGGACGGGCCGCTCGCGCAGCGGGCCGGGCACGACATCAACTACATCGCCCTGTCGGGTGCCCTCGGGGCCATCGGGCCGGCCGACGGTCCGCCGGTCCTGCCGCTCAACCTGCTCGGCGACTTCGGCGGCGGCGGTGCACTGCTCGCCTTCGGTGTGCTGTGCGCGCTCGTGCAGGCACGCGCCACCGGGAAAGGCCAGGTCGTGGACGCCGCCATGGTGGACGGGTCGGCTCAGCTGCTGGCCATGATCTACGGCCGCCTGCACCAGGGGCGGTGGACCGATGACCGGGGCGTCAATTACCTGGATGGCACAGCCCCGTTCTACGGCGTCTACCGCTGCAGCGACGGCGAGTACGTCGCGGTCGGCGCGATCGAGGCGCCCTTCTTCGCCACCCTCCTGGAACGGCTCGGCCTGGTCGCGGACGCCGACTTCACCGGGCAGTGGGACCGTTTGCGCTGGCCGGTCATGCGGCGGCGCATGGCGGAGGTCTTCGCCGCCCGGACCCGCGACGACTGGGCCGCCGTGTTCGCCGACGTCGACGCGTGTGTCACCCCCGTGCTGTCGCTGGTGGAGGCACCGCGCCATCCTCACAACGCCGCACGCGGCACCTTCCTCACCGACGGCACGGGAGTCCTCCAGCCCGCCCCGGCTCCCCGGTTCGGCTCCTCTGCCCCCCGCCGGCACGCCCGGTCGGCCCCCCTTCCGGGAGAGCACACAGTGCAGGTCCTCGCCGAGGTGGGCCGGACCCCCGAGCAGATCAAGAAGCTTTTCGACACGGAGGTCGTGCGATGAGCCGGTGTACCGCGCAACGGCCCTGCATGGCCGAGCACAGGCCGGCGCGTGAAGGGAGCGACACATGACCGACTACTGGCCCGCGGGACTGCCTCGCCGCCTCGACTACCCCGATGTCCCGCTCGGCGCGGTGCTCGCCGGCTCGGCCCGCCGCTACCGAGACCGGGCGGCCGTGCGCGACGGCGACCAGGTTCTCACCTTCACCGGCCTGTACGAACAGGCTGCCGCATTCGCACGCGGCCTCAGTGCGCGCGGCATAGGGCAGGGTGACGTGGTCGCCCTGCACCTGCCGAACACCCTGTGGTTCGCCGTCGCCTACTACGGCATCGCACTCGCCGGCGCGACAGTCTGCCCGGCCAACCCCGCCCAGCCGGCCAGGGCCCTGCGCGCCCAGCTCGCCGACTGCTCCGCGGCGGCTGTGGTGACCCATCCGGATCCGGCACCGGTGCTTGCCGAGGCAATCGACGGGCTGCCGGTCCGACTGGTCGTCATCGTGCCGCCCAGCGCATCGGCCCCGGCCGACAGGCCGGACGACTGCGCAAAGCTGTTCGGGAGGGCGGGCACCGCCCTGGAGGACCTCGTCGCGGGCCACAGCACCCACCCGCTCGAGGTGCTGGTCCCCACCGACTCCGTCGCCCAGTACGGGTACACCGGCGGAACCACCGGGGCACCCAAGGGAGTGCGCATACTGCACCGCAACATCGTCGCCAACACCATCCAGGTCGCCTGCTGGCGCTCCGGGGCGCTCCCCGGGCTCGACAGCGAAGGCGGTGTGGTGCTGAACCCCTTGGAGACCTCCGGCGACTATGCCCTGGCACCGGGTACCTACGCCACGCTGTGCATCTCGCCCTTGTTCCACGCCCTTGGCCTGATCAGCCTCAACTTCTTCCTCCTGTGCGGCGCCACCACCATCCTGAGTGGCCGCTTCCATGCGGAGTCGTACCTGGGGCAGGTGGAACGGCACCGGATCGCGTACATCCCGGGCGCCCCGGCGCTCTGGCACGCCCTGCTCGCGACACCGGGCATCCGCACGCGGGACCTCAGCTCGGTCAAGGCCGTGGTGTCGGGCGGCGCCCCCATAGGCACGCACACGTTGGAGCAGCTGACAGAGGTCTTCCCGGGCGCCGCCGTCATCGAGGGTTACGGCCTGACGGAGGCCACAGCGACCGTGTCCAGCGGCCCGATCGCGAAGGCCGGCCCGCGCAAGCCGGGCAGCCAGGGACTTCCCCTGTTCGACACTGAGCTGGAGATCCGGGACCCACTGGATCCCGGCCGGAAGGTGCCGCGGGGCGAGCGCGGCGAAATCTGGGTGCGGGGCCCTCAGGTGGCCTCGGGCTACCTCGGCCGCCCGGACGAGACCGCCGCGCAGTTCGTCGACGGCTGGCTGCGCACCGGCGACACCGGCCACCTCGACGCGGACGGCTTCCTGTACGTCTCCGGCAGGTCGAAGGACATGCTCATCTACAAGGGCTACAACGTGTACCCGCGCGAGCTGGAGGACATCCTCGGCGGACACCCGGCAGTGCTCCAGGCGTCGGTCGTCGGGAGGGCGGTGCCTGCCGTCGGAGAGGTCCCCGTCGCCTTCGTGGTCCCCGCCGCTGAGCCGCGCGCGATGGCCGGGGAGCTGATGGAGTACGTCGCGGAGCGCGTGACGCCGTACAAGCGGATCAAAGAGGTCCGTTTCGTCGACGAACTTCCCCTGTCCCCGGCCGGAAAGGTGCTGAAAACCGAGCTCCGCCGCCTGGCCCGTACGACTCGGGGCCCGGGCGAACTCCCCTCGGGCACACAGGAAACCGGCGCGCCGGACACGGCGGAAAGGCAGGTCTGACATGCGTGACGCGGTCATCGTGGACGCCGTCCGTACCCCCATGGGCAAGCGGAACGGCTCACTCAGCGATGTGCACCCGGTAGACCTGTCCGCCGTGGTGCTGCGGGCCCTGGCCGAACGCAACGACCTGGACCCGGCGTTGGTCGAGGACGTGCTGTGGGGCTGCGTCTCACAGACCGGAGAGCAGGGCGGCTGCGTCGGCCGCTTCGCCGTCCTGGCCGCCGGATGGCCGGAGGAGGTACCGGGCGTCACCATCGACCGGCAGTGCGGATCCTCGCAGCAGGCAGCGCAGTTCGCGGCCGCGGGAGTGATGAGCGGCCAGTACGACATCGTGGTCGCGGGCGGCGTGGAGTCGATGAGCCGCGTTCCGCTGGGCTCCGGCCGCGAGCGGGGACCCGGCGAACCCTTCGGCCCGGCCGTACGGGCACGGTACGGCGTCTCGCGGTTCAACCAGGGGCTGGGCGCGGAGGACATCGCGCGGCGCTGGCGGCTGAGCCGGGAGCAACTCGACGCGCACAGTCTGCGGTCCCACGCCAACGCGGCGGCAGCGATCGACGAGGGGCGGTTCAAATCCCAGATCGTGCCGGTGGACGTGACGGATGAGAACGGCTCCGTACGCACCGTCGACACGGACGAGGGAGTACGGCGGGGCGGCACGGCCGCCACGATGGCGGGTCTGAAGCCCGCGTTCACCGAGGACGGCGTGGTCACGGCCGGCAACTCCTCGCAGATATCGGACGGTGCGTCGGCGCTGCTGGTCATGAGCGGCGAGAAGGCGCGTGAACTCGGTCTGCGCCCGATCGCCCGCTTCCACTCCTTCGCCGTTGTCGGAGTCGACCCCGTGACGATGCTGACCGGCCCCATCCCGGCCACCGAGAAGGTCCTCAGGCGCGCCGGTCTGGGCATCGAGGACATCGGAGCCTTCGAGATCAACGAGGCGTTCGCCAGTGTGACCTGTGCCTGGCTGGCCGAGACCGGCGCCGATCCGGACCGGCTCAACCCCGAAGGCGGCGCCATCGCCCTCGGCCATCCCCTGGGAGCCTCCGGCGCCCGGCTGACCACGACGCTGCTCCACCACATGCGAGCCGCCGGCGTCCGCTATAGCCTGCAGTCGATGTGCGAGGGCGGCGGCATGGCGAACGCCACCGTCCTGGAACTTCTTCCCCGCTGAGCCGGAGGCCCCCAAAAATCGAGGAGTGCGAAAAGCCAATGGAACCAGACGAGTTCGACGCCGTTCTGGCAGCCGTGCGGGCCTTCGTGCGCGAGAAGGTCGTCCCGCGCGAGAACGAGATCGAGGAGAAGGACGAGATCCCGGCGGACCTCCGTGAGAAGGCCGCGGCCATGGGCCTGTTCGGCTACGCGCTGCCCCAGGAGTACGGCGGGCTGGGATTCTCCATGACGGAGGACGTACGCCTCTCGCTGGAGATCGGCTACACCACGCCCGCGTTCCGTTCGATGTTCAGCATCAACAACGGGGTCGCCGGCCAACTCCTGGCGAGTACCGGCACCGAGGAGCAGAAGCGGCGCTATCTGCCGCGGATGGCCGCCGGGGAGTTGATCGCGGCGTTCACGCTCACGGAGGCGGAGGCGGGCTCGGACCCCAGCGGCATCAGGACCCGTGCCGTACGCGACGAAGGCGGCTACGTCCTGAACGGCAGCAAGCGCTTCATCACCAATGCCCCGCTCGCCGGTGTCTTCATGGTGTTCGCCCGCACCGGCCCGCAGAGCACGGGCGCCGAGGGGATCTCCGTCTTCGCCGTCGACGCGGGCAACCCCGGCGTCACCGTGGGACCGAGGGACCACAAGATGGGCCAATCCGGGGCCTTGAGCGCGGAGGTCTTCTTCGACGACGTACGCCTTCCGGCGAGTGCCCTCATCGGAGTACGCGAGGAAGAGGGGTTCCGCACCGCCATGCGGTCGCTGGCGAGGGGACGTCTGAGCGTCGCGGCGATGTGTGTGGGGCTGGCCGGGCGCATCCTGGACGAAAGCGTCGCGCACGCCTCGGTCACCCGGCAGGGCGGACGTGCGATCGGCGAGTTCCAACTCGTCCAGGCGATGCTCGCCGAGTCGCACGCCGAGATGTACGCGGCCCGCGCCATGGTGCTGGAGGCGGCCCGCGCGTACGACTCGGGCGAGGACCGCAGGCTGGCACCGTCCTCCACGAAACTGTTCTGCAGCGAGATGGTGGGCCGGGTGGCCGACCGTGCCGTCCAGATACACGGGGGCATGGGATACATGCGCCACGTGCCCGTCGAGCGCTTCTACCGGGACGTGCGACTGTTCCGCATCTACGAGGGGACGAGCGAGATCCAGAAGCTCATCGTGGGCAGGCAGTTGCTGCGGGAGCACGCGTGACGGGCGGCGGCGGCCCCATGAGCGAGGCGCGCGAGGCCACCGGGCCGTACGGGGAAGGCGACCGGCCGTCACGATGCGGTCGTGGGCCGGAGACGGGGCCGCCATGACCGACTGGACGCCAGGCGCGGCCGTGCTCGTGGAGGACGACGGGCCGGTACGGGCACGGCGAAGCGCGCCTGCTGCCGCTCGGCGATGTGCTGGACTCGGGGGAGTGCGGCCGCGTTCGGTCTGGTCGACGTCCTCTGCGAGCCCGGATCCGCATGGCAGGAAGCGGTACGGCCGGGCACGGCGGCTCGCCGAAGGCGCTCCGTTCTCCATCGCGGAGACCAAGCGGATCCTGGCGTCCCGGCCCGCGGAACTCGACGCCGTACTCGCACAGGAGGTACGGGCACAGCCGCAACTGCCGGCCGGCGCGGACTTCGCCGAGGGCAGCCGCGCGTTCTCGGCCGGACGCGCTCCGCGGTTCACCGGACCTACCACGACGGAGCGGGCATGTGGCGGGTGGCGCGGGCCACGGCACCGACACGCCCGGCACAGCAGATACGACAAGGTCGAGGAGAAACCTATGGCGAGGGCCGGCATTCCTCCCCGGAACCTGAAGGGTGATCGGGTGAACGTGGCAGACACCGAGCGGGCAGAACGCTCCGCCCCGGGACGAACCGCCAGTGACGCGGCCAAGCCGACCGGGCCGCTGGCGGGCATCACGGTGGTGTCCCTGGAACAGGCGGTGGCGGCTCCCATTTGCACCCGCACCCTCGGTGACTTCGGGGCTCGGGTGATCAAGGTGGAGAACCCGGAAGGCGGTGACTTCGCCCGGCACTACGACGACGTGGTGGGCGGCATGGCCGCGCACTTCGTGTGGGTCAACCGGGGCAAGGAGTCGGTCACGCTGAACCTCAAGGATCCGTCCGGGATGGCGGTACTTCACCGGTTGCTCGACCGCGCCGATGTGATGGTCTCCAATCTTGCTCCCGGTGCCACGGCGAGGCTCGGTATCGCGCCCGCCGACCTGGCCATCAGCCACCCCGAACTCATCGCCGTGGAGATCGACGGCTACGGGCCGGGAGGCCCGCTGTCCCACAAGCGTGCATACGATCTGCTGGCCCAGGCGGAATCGGGCGCATGCGCGACGACGGGCCTCCCCGGTGCGCCGGCCAAGCCCGGTCCGCCCATGGCCGACGTGTGCTCCGGCCTGTATGCCGCGTTGTCGGTTCTGGCGCTGCTCTTCGGCAAGGAGCGCGGCCATGGCCGCGGCCTCACCGCGGTCGCGGTGAGCCTGTTCGACACGATGACGGAGTTGATGGGGTATCAGCTCACCTACACGCTGCACACGGGTGTGGACCAGCAGCCGGTCGGCATGGGCTCGCCCGCGGTCGCGCCGTACGGTGCCTACCGCACAGCGGATGCCCAGACTGTCGTCCTGGGCACGACGAACGACCGCGAATGGCAGCGATTCGCGCGTGACCTTCTCGGCCGGCCCGACCTGGCCGACGACGAACGCCTTCGTACCACCTCCGGCCGGGCGGAGCACCGTGAGTTCCTGGACGCGGAGATCGCCGACTGGTGCGCGCGCCATGACCTGACGCAGGTGCAGAGCGACGCGGATGCCGCCGGGATCGGGAATGCCCGGTTCAACACACCGAGCGAGGTCATAGCCCATCCGCATCTGACGGCCCGGGACCGGTGGCGCCGGATCGACACACCTCATGGTCAGGTGCCCGCTCTGCTTCCGCCTCCGGTCATCGCCGGTTACGAGCCACCGATGGGTGGGATCCCCGCACTCGGTCAGCACACCGATGCCTTGCTCACCGAACTTGGCGTCACCGAGGAGGACATCGCCGTGCTGCGCGCACAAGGTGCGGTGGCCCCGACCCCTCGCTGAGGGGCCGGAGCCATGCCTCGACGGCGGCATCGGCATGCCCCTCGGCGTCCACGTAGTATTTGGCCACCCGCGTACATCGAATTTTCGGGGCCTGCTCGGCACAACGGCGGTATCTCTTGTTGAACCGCTCTGGGTCTGATGGAGGCTCGATTCCCTGAGAGGATCGAGTCATGGCACGTTCGTCCCCCTACCCGCCCGAGCTTCGTGAGCGCGCGGTGCGCATGGTCGCGGAGATCCGCCCCAACTACCCGACCGAGTGGGCCGCGATGAAGGCGGTCGCAGCCAAGCTGGGGATCGGTGCGGCTGAGACGCCACGCTCGTCCGCGACGACGCCGTCGAGGCGGTCCGCGCCATGAAGTCGAGCGGCTCGGGGCTCCTCAGCACGATCGGCAGCCTCAGCCTGTGCCGGTCCCTGCTACGAGCCGGACTCGTCGACCGCTTCCGGGTCGTGATGTTCCCGGTGATCACCGGGGCTACGGGCGAAGAACGCATCTACGACGGCTATCCGGACGTTGCCCTCGAGATGATCGGGCACCGCACCTTCGACGGCCGCATCCAGCTGGTCGAGTACAAGCCCCGCGTGCTCGAGCACCCGCCGCTCGCCGTCCCTGCGTGACGTCGCCCCGTCCGCCGGCCTGGACGGCCACCAGGCCGGCGCCGGCGGGCGCGGAGCAAGACCCAATAAGGGGCGAACGGCCTGCTGCACGAGCGGGCCGGACACGACCTGCGCGCACTGTGCCAGGGCATCATCCACGACGACGACGCCGCCCGCCGCATCGCCCGCTTCGACACCGTTCGCGACCCCGGCGGCGCGCTCGCCTTCGCCTGCCTCCTGGTCTTGGCCAGCCGGGAAGAAGGCGCCCAGTTCTGGCTCCAGTTCGCCGCTGGCGGCGGCCAGGCTACCGGCGCCATCTGCCTCTACCTCATGCACCTGCGCCGCGGCGAATGGCGCGACGCCACCTACTGGGCTCGACAGGTCGAAGCGCTCGAGGACGAGCCGTGCCAGTACGCGCCCGTCCCGCACGAGCGTCGACACCATCACCGGCCCGGCCGGCCCCGGCGGCGGCCTGACGGTATTCCTCGATCTGCCCGACGGCGCGGCCACAGTCCCCGAAGACGCGGTCAAGGACGCCGTCGACGACCTGGACGTCGACCGCATCGACGGCCTGGGCCCCATACACGGCCTAGGCCGATTCCCCGTGGTCACGCCGCTGTCGGATCGCTTCCCGGACGTGGGCCGGCGAGCTGTGGATGCTCAGTAGTTCCTCTGTGGGAAGGATCGCTGCCTCGCACCCGACCCTGTGGGCGAAGTAAGCGGGGGACTTCCTGCGGAGTCCTTGGGTGCTCTCCTCGTGGAAGATGCCGTTGCAGAGGGGACAGTAGGTGTAGTAGTTCTGCGAGGGCTTAGGGCCTGGATCGGCACCGCTCACGTCGTCACATCCATTCCTCGGGCTTGGCAGACGGGCTGCCCGCGGTGTGGTTAGGGGGATCCGGGCCTTTGGCTGTGCCAGATCCGGGCCGTCGAGATCCCTTCTGTGCCGGCGGATACTGCGGCGACACCGGACGCCGTCCAGCGGAAGAACGCTTGCCAGAACGTCGCGTCCTCGGGCGGTGCCAGGGCCAGGCAGGCGCCCAGGCCCAGGGTGACGACACCCAGGTTGTAGGCATTGGTCGCGCCCCGTACGGTCGTGCGCCACTTTTTGACCCCGTCGTGCTGATGCTGTTTCAGAACTGTGTCGGGCGGCCGGTACTCGGTCCCGAACCAGTCATCGATGTCGGCGGCGCTGAACAGATGCGTCCGCGCGTTGAAGCTGCGTTGGATCGAAAACACGAACAGCGTGACGCAGACGGTCAATGCCAAGACCGCTGCGTCCGGCCACCGCAGTTTGTCGCCGTCCGCGAGGATGACGCCGATTGCGGTGATCGCGGCGGTGGCCAGCAGGGGAGCCGCGACGAAATGGATGGATTCCGATGCCGCGATGTAGCCGATCGGCTTCGGGACCTCCCATCCCTCTTCGCCAGGGTCCTGGCCGGAAGCTGGGGACAAGGCACCGCTCCTTTCAATGCCCCGTGTGCCGGGACAAGCTGGAATGCTCCGCCACCGCCGCCGCGACCCGGCGAGCGTCCCGGCAGCGCATGCCCGGGTGGTAGGGGACGCATACGTTGCTGCGCAGCAACCCTGTCAGTTCCGGGGCGTTGGGCTGGGTCACATCCGAGAATGCGGGATGAGAGGTCCACGGGAAGGCGAACATCACATTGGTGCTGATGCGCCGCCGGTTCAGGTTCTCGCGTAGCAGAGCTGCCTCGCCCGCCGAACGGGCGCGGATCGTGAAGCGTCCCCACGTGTCCTGGGGCACGCGGCCAGGCGGAAGCCAGCGAGCCAGCGACGTTGCGTACTCCTCGGCCAGCGACCGTAGCCGGTCACGAATCTTGTCCCGGTGGACGAATCGCGCCACGGCGGCAGCGGCGGCAAACTCGCTCAACTCCCGCCCGCGACAGAGGACATCGCCCTCCTGCCAGCGGCTCTCCTGGCCGCTGTGCGAGCGACGCACGGCCAGCTCGTCGGCGACGCGGCCTTCGCGTGTGAGTACCACTCCTCCGCCAGCCGCGCCCATCGGCTTGATTTGATGGAAGGAGAAGATGGCACCGTCGCCCCAGGTACCCGGGCCACCGGCTGGAGCGGAGTCCGGAAGCAGGTACGCACAGTCCTCAACTACCGTGCAGCCGGCCTCACGCAGCCGCGTGATGGACTGCATCGCCGCACTGCCGACCATGCCCGCGTGGTGAACCCACACCACGATCGGCGCCTCGTCTAGGACCTCCCACCGGCAGGCCTCAGGAGCCAGGCACAGATGGGCGTCGTCGATCTGCGCCGCTACGGGTCGGGCGCCCAGCTGCCGGGCGAGCGCGGGAATGGACGGAAAGCAGTTGGCCGGGACAACGACCGTCCGGCCCTGTCCGACGCCGTAGTGCTCCAGCAGAAGTTCGAGCCCGTCCATTCCAGAGGAGACAGCGACCGCGTGCCGGTCGAACGACTCCCGGAACCGCCTCTCCAATTCCCGTGTCGCCCCGCTGCCCAGCATCTCGCCACGCCGTAGGGCGGTCCGCATGGCCCTCGTGGAACGCCAACGGACCTTCCGCGGTATATGCGTCCGCCAGACCTGCAACTCCTCGTCCAAGCGCGGCCCATGCACTGCCTCCCCCAGCTTCACACCCAACAGCATGCCCGCGTCGGCCCAAGATCAGTGCATCGAGCGGTTCGGAGTCCGTCGCCAGCCACCCATCCCGATCTCTGTCCGCGACGGTGCCCCGCAACGACCTCGAGGCCGGCAGCCTCTACCTGCGCGACAGCGACCACGAGCTGCACCTCCTGCGCCCGTTCCTGGTCGGCCGGGACTGTCCTACGTGCCGACTGTGGTCCTCCTTCCACGTGGACCGGGCTCCCAAGGGCAAGGTCATTCTCAAGGGCCTGGAGCACGGACACGTCGTCGAAGACGCCTCTCCGGCACTGCGGGCCAGCTTGGAGCATGTAAAGCTGCTGTGACACACCCGGGACGGCGTAGTCCTCACGTTGTGTCGCCGGCCCCGGAGTGTCCGGCAGCTCACCCGCTGCCTGTGTGGCTCGAGTTCCTTGCGAAAGTAGCGTGAAGGCCGGCCGGGAGGAGGCGGATCCGAGCGCGTACTCAGCGCGGTCCGTCCTCTGGCTGCCCCGTCGGGTCGGCAAGGGATGGGCGGGCTGGGTCAGGTGTGTCGGACAGGACGGGGCCAGCGTGGTGTCCGTAAAGCCGGTAGACCATTTCGTCGGGTGCGTGCAGCATGCGGGCTTGCCGCCAGGCCGTGTCGTAGGAGAGTGGTGTCTTGCTTCGCCGTTGCAGGAGCAGGGCGTGCAGGCTGGTGAGGGGGGAGAGCACGGCTCTCCAAAGGACAAGCTTCACGGTGAAAGTCCTTGTTCGCCACGTGCCAAGGGCCGTGTGATGGACGTCAGTTGACGTGTGCCTGCGCTGCGGGTGGGCTTCCGCCGTTGAGTGCGGCGACGGAGTTGAGCAGGGCGAGCATGGCCCGCTGCTGCTTGTCGGCATCGCTGAAGCCGTCGCCGAGCTGTTCCCACTGCTCCAGCAGCGGATACCACCACTGGTCACAGCCTTTGATCATGCGGGCCAGGCGTTGCAGCGCGGCAGTCTCCTCGTCCGGGAGGCGCCCGGGATGGCGTTCGAGACGGTCGAGCACGACGAGGCCGGGGTGGTCGTAAAGGTGTGTCTTGAGGAATTCCAGGCGCCGGACGCGTTCGGTGTCCGCTGTGCGCTGCGCGAGGCGTTCCCGGGACTCCGGCGACAGACGCAACACCACCTGGGCTGCCAGGATCCGATAGTGGCGGTTGCTCTCGTGCGGAGCGCCCAAAGCTGCGTTCAGGGCGTCCTGGGCAGCGGACAGGTCGGCTGCGTCCCAGCGTGCCGCCGTCGCGGCGGCCTTCTGGTGGACGTCGGCGCGGACGAGGTCCTCGAGGTTGGGGCGCAGGCGCAGTGTGGGACGCCAACGCAGCGTGTAGACCGCTTCGAACGAGATGCCGGGGGTCGCGCTAACCAGCAGCCGTGGCAGCGGGCAGGTGGTGATGCGTTCCGCCCGCTGCCAGGGCCACCTCATGCCGGGTCCTTCGGGAGAGAGAACACCGGCTGCAGACGGTGGTCGACCAGGTGCTGGTAGAAGTCCTCGCCGGCGTTGACGCCCTGGGGCGTGGTGACGTTGGCCAGAGCCTTCATCAGCTCCATGCCGGCGTGGAACATGTTGTGACCGCGCAGGGCAGGCAGGAGCTGGTCGCGCAGGCGGCAGTAGGAGGCGGGGTCGGGCGCGCACGTACGGATCCATCCGGTGAGGTACGGGATGGCCTCGGCCGTCGTGTCCGGACTGCTGAGAAGGTCCTGCACGGCCCGCTGGACGTCGATGTCCGGCGCGCGGTCGGACATGAGCCAGGGCATGTCGTCGTCCTGGACGGGCATCAGGGCCAGAAAGGCCAGACTCCCGCTCTTCGCGGATGCCTGGGACTC
Source organism: Streptomyces sp. NPDC005263 (assembly GCF_042872365.1). Lineage (NCBI taxonomy): Bacteria > Bacillati > Actinomycetota > Actinomycetes > Kitasatosporales > Streptomycetaceae > Streptomyces > Streptomyces sp. NPDC005263. Next base: position 48,145 of record NZ_JBIAKJ010000021.1, read on the forward strand.
CTGCCAGCCGCGGACTTCGGCCACCAGCCGGGCGGTGCCCGTGGGCCGGCCGGCCAGTTCCTCAAAGGCCTTGAGAACGTCACGGCGCAGGCCCGGCTCGCTGGTGGTGTGGGCGATACGCCGCAGTCGCACCATGGCCCTCTTTGCCGTTGACGCGTTGGCGGCGTCGTCGTGCAGGACGCGGCGGCAGGTGGAGATGACGGTGAGCGCGTAGGGCTTCTGCTCGGCCCAGCGGTACAGAACGTCCCAAGCCAGGCGTCCGACGTGTTCGTCGTGGACGGCCACGTCCAGGACAGTGCTGAGCAGATCGGGGTGGGATTCGCGGGCGATGGCACCCAGGGTGGTGAGGTGGGCGGTCGTGCCGTGGCGCAGGACCAGGGCGGACAGTGCGGCAACCGGGAGATCGGCTGCGCTGTCGCCGGCGGCGCTCTGCACGAGCCAGGCAAGCATTACCTCGCGCATGGCCTCGTAGTTGTCCCAGACGTACTCGAGGATGGCCCGGCCGTAGGCGGGCCGGTCGAAGAGCACGGTGTCCTGGGAGCCGACAGCCGCACCGACATCCTGGATACGGCGGCGCAGTCCGCGGCCGGCGAAGGAACTCTGAGCGGGGGAGAGGCTCGACCTCGTGCCCGCGTCCTTCGGGGCAAGGGCTTGGTGCAGGGCGTGTGCGGTGCTGGCCACAGTCGGCAGGGGAGCCGACTGGCGCACCGCCAGGGCCAGCAGCAGGCAGCGGTCCTCCAGCGTGAGGGAGCCCTTGGCATTGTCGTGAGTGGTGGCCACCTCGCCGAAGAGCCCGTCGAGGTGATCCCTCCAGTCCGACAGTGCTGCGGTGATGCGGTCTTCCAGGCTGAGATCGGCGTCGGCCGGTGCAGACCGGGGGAGGCTCGCTGAGGTGCGGGTGTCCTGCAGGCGCCTGTGCTCCTGCCATGTCATGACGATGGTGTTCGCGGCGCGCACGGCCGCCATAGCGTGCAGCCCCCGCAGTGAGGCCACGGCTTTCGGGAAGGCGCGAAGGTCGGCGATGAGCGGCGCATGCCCGGCCGCGTTCAGACGGGTTTCCACCACCCGCAGGGCATCTGGAGGCTCGCTGACATACACGACCTGCACACCTCTGCGCGTGGTCAGCCGGTCGTCCCACAGCTCCTGGGCGACCGTCAGCACGAGGTAGGAACGGGCATCCTCGAGGTGGTCGGCGAATGTGCTGAGGGCATTGAGGAAATCCGCCGACGGCCGGTCGCGCTCGGGATCCTTCAGATCCAGCTGGTAGGCGTGCTCTTCCTCCAACGGCAGTCGCCCCTGGCTCGGTGCATTCCAGTCCCCGTCCAGCTTGAACAGTGTGGTCGTACTGTCGGTGTGCTGCGCCAGAAGCCGCAACGCGAAGGTCGTGGCGCCGAAGGAACGGGGTGCCACCACAATCACCACACGCTCCCGCGGACGCGGCGCCTGCGGGGCGAGTGCCTGCTGCCAGGCTTCGGCCCACGGGCCTTGACCCGGAATCTTGGACACGGGCTATGCGGCTTCGGCCAGGGTAGTTGATGTTGTGTCGAGTGCTGTCTCGTAGGCGATGGGGCTGCG
>NZ_JBIAKJ010000022.1:0-36641 GCF_042872365.1 Streptomyces sp. NPDC005263
GGGGCGGGGCGAGCTGGGCGCCCGCGAGGGCCGGAAACGCGGTCAGTAGATCGGCTTCCGGTTCCGGGTCGTCGGGCGGTGCCGGGGGCGGGGTCGGCGGGGCCGTGGTGCCGCCGCCGATGGGTGGCCGCAGTCCTCCGAGGGCCGGGAACGGGATCACCCGGCCGTCCTCGTCGTCGCTGGACATGATCGTTAGCCCTCCTTCCGGTGGGTTAAGGGGGTTGACAGAGAGTGAGCGGCCCGGCGACCCTCGCGCGCGCACGTCGTGCGCGCGCCATGGGGCCCGGCGAACCCAGGGGGCCGGGCTGAAGAAGAAGAAAAAGAACTCACCGTGCGTCACTCGCCGGGAGGGCGCGCTGCGTGTCGACGGACCAGCGGTGCAGGGTCTCGGCGAGCTCGCGCCAGATCGGGTGATTGGGGTCCCGCCCCGCCACCTTCGCGGCGGTGGAGCGGGCCAGGTCGTACATGACGGCCGCGAGCTGCTTCTCGTCGCTCGCGGCCGCCTGCCGGGCGTTCCAGAACTCCGCCTGATTCCGCTTCGTCTGGTCGGCCGGGCGGGGTGGAGCGGTCGTCACCGGGCCTCCTTGAAGAGGTCGCCCCACGGGGTCACCGGGCGGACCGGGGCGGTCTGCTCGTCGTCGTGGTCGCCGGCCTGCGCCGGGAGCATCGCCCGGCGGGCGGCGGCCGCCGCGACGTCGTTGGTGACGGCCCCGGCCGGGAGCGAGCGGCCGGCCTTCTGCAGCTCCTTCGCGGCCGCCTTCGCCGCGCGCTTCACGGGCAGCTCCACGCACACCCGGCGGTAGTCGCCCTCCAGGGCCTTCCCGGCGGCGACGACAGCCCGGGCGTGCTTGGCCATGTCCCGCAGCGCGCCGGACACCTGCCAGGCGTGCCAGCGGGCGGTGAGCTTGTTGTCGCCCTCGATGGGGTCGGCGACCAGGTCGGCCCGGACCTCGCGGGCCAGGGTCTCGAAGTCGTCCGCGTACCGGCGGAACAGCTCCCTGACCTGGGCGGAGTACGTCTTTACGCCCTGCTCGGTGAGCAGGGCGTCGCTGGTCCAGCGGTCAGCGCTCACGGGGCGCTCCTCTCGGGGTGTGGTGCGGGGTGGTCGGTGCGCGGGGCTGGCGGTCCCGCTGCCGCGCCCGGCCCCTTGGGGGCGGGACGGGAACGGCGGAGGCATCGCCAGATGCGGTGAGGGGCGGCCCGGTGTGGGCCGCCCCTCGGTCGGTGCGGTGGGTCGTTTGTGCTGGTCAGCCGTCATCGCAGCCGCAGGCGCAGCCGGGGCCGGCGCACCGCCCGCAGTCCTGGCAGGCGGAGCAGGTCCGGCAGTGGCCACAGCCGCGGTTGTCGACCGGCCAGCAGCGGCAGCCGGTGGGCTGCCACGGGTCGGCGGAGCCGAACAGCCCGAGCTGGCCGGGCACGTTCTCCTCCGGAGCCCTGCGCGGCGCGCGAGGCTTCACCCGGCCCGCCATCACATGCCCTCGGGCCGGTAGCCGTCCGCGAGCAGGGCGGCGGCCGCCGTCCGGTACTCCGAGGCCGTCGACACGGAGACGCCGAACGCTTCGGCGACGTCGTGGATCGGGAGGGCATCCGCGGTGCCTCCGGCGGTGAGGATCATCCGGGCCACCTTGCGGTGCATGCGCTCCTTCGGGGACAGCCGGGCGACGTCCTCGGCCTCCACGGCGGCCCGCTCGATTTCGGCGGCGCGGCGGCGCGTTTCGGCGGCGTCCAGCTCCATTCCGGCGGCGCGGGCCTCGGCTTCGGCGCGGGCCTCACGGGCGCGCACCGTGGCGGTCCTGGCGGCCTCCTCGCGGGCCTCGGCTTCGGCGGCGCGGGCCCGCGTTTCGGCGGCGGCCCGCTCCGTTTCGGCGGCGTCGTGATCGATTCCGGCGGCGCGCTTCCGGGCTTCGGCGGCGGCCAGTTCGGCGGCCGCCTCACGGGCCTTCGCTTCGGCGATGGTCGCCGACTCGATGGCCTCGGTTTCGGCGGTCGCGGCGCGCTCCGCGGCGACCAGCTCGGCCCGCGCCCGGGTCTCCACCTGGCCGGTGGCGGCGGCGACCTCGACCTGTGCGGCCTGGACGGCTCCCTGACGCTTCAGGGCGGCGATCTGGGCCTGTGCTGCCCGGTCGGCCTCCCGCTCGGCTGCGGTCGCCTCTGCGGCCTTCTGGGCGTCTTCCAGGGCCTTTTCCCGCTCCGCCTCCACGCGGGGCAGTTCCAGGGCCTCAGCGATCGTCAGGCCGTAGGGGGCCATCGTGAGGGGCAGGCGGACGTCGGACGGCGCCTTGCGGACGCTGCCGTATCGGCGTTCCAGCATCACCCGGTAGACCTTGAGGGCCTGCTCGCGGGCGACGGCCTCGGCGTACGTGGGGACGTCCCACAGCTTCATGCGCCGCCACAGGGCGAAGGTGGGGCCGGGGGCGAGCAGCCAGCGGTGCAAGGGCACACCGTCCGTCTGGCGGCCGTCCTCCAGGGCCGTGATGCGGATGACCAGGCGGCGGCCGGCCTCCACGGAGGCGATGAACATGAGCGGGATGACGGCGTGCATCCCGGCGCCCACCAGGTCCTCGCCGATGGGCTTGCCCCCGGAGGCGGCGTTGAAGACGACCGTGCCGACCGTGAACGTGTGGGCCAGCAGCCGCAGGACGGGCCACGGGGTGCGGCGTCGGATGAGCAGCAGGTCAAGGGCCAGGAGCACGATGATTCCGGCGTCCAGGCCGATCGGGAAGACGTACGCGAAGTCTCCGAACCCCTTGGCCTGCCCGAGGCCCTGGAGGGCCTTGTAGGAGCCTGCGAAGCCGATCCCGGCGAGGATCGCCCCGCCCACGAGGGCGAGGATCGTGACGCCTCGGATGGTCGTCTCGGAGCGGTCCCGGCGCGGTGCCGCCGAAGCGGCGGGGGGCGTCTCCGGAACGGCGGCCGGTGCCGCCGGAACTCGATCATGCGCGGCCGGAACGGCGGGGCGCGTCGTCGGAACGGTGGGGGCCGGGGCCGCCGTGGGCGGCGTCGCGGCGATGGTCATTCGGGGTGCCTCCTGGGCGGTCGTGGGGCGCGGCCGGAACGGCGGGCGATGATCCCGGAACGGCGGCGGGTGTCGTCGGAACGGCCCGCCCCGGGGGTGTCGGGGCGGGCCGTCCGGTCACCAGCCGCGTACGCGGAGCGCCCTGCGGCGGGCTTCCGGATCGCGCGGCAGCGGAAGGGACGGGGTCGGCTCCGGAACGATGACCCGGCGGCGCCTCTGTGGCGGGACGCTGCGGGGCGGGAGGTCGCGGCGCTCGCTCATCGGCGCTCACCTCCCGGCCGGGCGGCCTGGCGGCGGGTGCCGGCGCAGCAGTGGCACGCGGAGTCCGCGGGGCCGTTCCAGGTGTCGCAGTCGGCGCAGCGCCACCGGCTCCCGGCGGAGAGCACCAGGGCGAGGGCGGCGAGCGCGGCGAGGTAGCTGGACAGGCAGACCAGCACCGCGCGCAGCGACGGCCAGGCGAGCGCGACGGCGAGCCACGCGGTGCCGTGCACGGTGAGGATCAGCACGGCGAGGGCCTGGCGCCGGGTGAGGCGGTGTCGGGGACGGTCAGCCACGGGGGGTCACCTCCGGGGAGGGCAGGTGCCAGGCCGGGCCCATCAGGGTCCGGAGCAGGCGGAGCCCGTCGCGGAAGTCGTCCAGGCGGGCGAGGAACGCGTCGAGGCCGGCGGCGTCCAGTTCCACGTCGAAGCCCTCCGACCAGACGGCGACCACCGGGGGGTGCTCCGGGGGGACGTCGGCGGAGGAGGGGATCTCCGCAGTGATGCCGCCCTCGGTCGCGGCCGCCGTGGCGGGCAGCAGGGCCCGGCAGGTCGGGGCGTAGACCAGGGGGCGCGGGGCGTGGAGTCGTGCGTGCCCGGTGGTGTGGACGGTCACGGCGTCGGCCCTCCCGTCGCGAGGTCGCGGGCGAGCTGGACGTAGCCGAGCTGGACCGTGGCGGCCTCCGCCCCGGCGGCGGCGAGCCGTGCGGCCGTGAGGTGCGAGCGGGTCGCGGTGACGAGCTGCTCGTGCGCCAGGTCCTCCGCCCAGTCGTGGACGGGCTCGGGCTCCCGGCCCGAGGTGGGGGCGTTCACCGCTTGCCCGCCCGGGCGCGGCGCAGGGCCTCGTCCATGTCCGGGTCGCTGTCGGTCGGGTAGGCGCTGATACGGTCGGGCATTGCGTCGTTCCCTTCTGGTGATTCGGTTGGGCGCGCTGGCACGGCCCCCGGTTCAGGCGCTCGAATCGCCTCGGGGGCCGTCGTCGTGTTCAGCGCGGGTGAGGGAGGCCGGCGGCCTCGCGGTGCTGCGGGCACTGGCACGGCGGCCAGCCGGTCCCCATCCCGAACCCGAGCGGGCCGTACATCTCTGCGGCCCACTGGTGCGGAATGGCGACGGTGGCCCGGTCGGTGAAGGTGCGGCCGCTGTCGCGGCTCACGCCGATCCGGAGGACGGAGGCCCCTTCGGGGCGGCGGCCCGCGCTCACCGCTGTTCCGCCTTCAGCGCGGCGTCGAGGAACGCGACGCGCTCAGCCGGGCTCAGGCCCGGCCAGATCAGCAGCATGCGGCGGGTTCCGTGCCGCACCACCCGGGCCGGGCAGTGCTCCGGTAGCGAGCCGTCGACCCGGACCAGCGTCCGGGAGCGGTGCGCCAGGCTCCGGAACATGAGGCGGAGCGCCTGGTCCACGCCGACGTCGGCGACGTCGACGGCGGTCGCGCTCACCGGACGGGCCCGCCGATCTCCTTGGCGGCGATCTCCAGGTTCTCCTCTACGAACCGGACGTGTGCCTCGGGAAGGCAGTGGTCGCGGTCGCACGTCACGGCCTCGCGGATCACTTCGGCCATGCGCAGTGCGGGGTCGCGTTCATCGATCATCGGCTGGTCCCTTCCGGATTGACGACGGCCCCCGGCGGGAGTGCCGGGGGCCGGTGGTGCCGTATGGGGAGTCAGGCCGCGAGGGACGCCGGGGCGGGCCCGTCAGCGGCCGGGAAGGCGACGACCTCAGCGGCCGCCGTGACGCGGAGCGAAGGGGCGCAGGTCCGCATCGGGACGTCCCCGAGCCCGAGCCGCTTGTAGGTGGCGCGGATGCTGTCCAGGTCCGGGGTCTGCCGCGAGGACGGGATGCGCTCCACGGTCCAGCGGCCGTAACGCCCGGCCGGGAGGCGGTCCAGCAGCTTGCGGGCCTTCCTCTTGCCCCGGTCCCCGGCGCGGGCCTCCTCGCAGGCGGCGGCGTAGTCGGCGGCCGCCTTCTCGATGGCCTCGGGCGCCGGCATCTCCTCCGGGGTGAACACGTCGGCCGGGTTGGGCGCCGTCTCGTCGGCGCGGGAGCGGACCAGGGAGGCCGGGGCGACCGTGGAGCGGACGGCGTCGGCGGCGGTGCGGAGAGCGCGACGCGCGTGCGAGCGGAGCGTACGGATCATGTGGTGCCTCCTGGTGATTCGGTTCGTGGTGCCCGGCTGCCGGGGCGCTCGAATCGCCCTGGTGGCCGGTGGTGCCGAGTGGTCGCCGCCCGGCACGCCACGCGACGCGTGAGGCGCTGCGCGGGGTGCTGGACGGCGACGGCTCGGAGCCGTCGGTGCCGGTCTTCATCTGCTTGTTTCCGACCTCCCACGTGCTCGAAGGCAGCAGATCCACGGGTTACCGGCGTGGTCCCTGATGTGAAGTTCTCAAGGTGCGGGCGATTCCTTTCGGCCGCCGTCACGCGCTGCCGTCCGGTCGCTACGCTGCCGAGCACTCAACTAGTTATGTTCTGACGTGGATCATTAACGCACCGGCTCTATGCCGTGTCAAGAGAACTAGTTGTGTTGATTCCGGCCGTGGCTTTGACCTGGGGTTTTACTCCAACAGACAAGGGCGTGTCGGCCGTCGCTTTCGCAGCCCAACTAGCTATGTCATGCTTGCCGGACACAGGCCGTGACGATCACCAGGAAGGAAGGGCAGCCGTGGCGAGGAAGGAGCCGGGCAAGATCGAGCGCATCGCCGCCGATCTGCGGGCCAAGATCGAAAAGGGCCAGTACGAACCCGGCTCAAAGCTGCCGAGCGTGTCGGAGCTCCAGGCAGCCGAGGGCATCGCGTTCCAGACCGCGCGGGACGTCTACCGCGTGCTGGAGCGGGACGGCCTGGTCATCACCCGTCACGGGAAGGGCTCGTTCGTGACGCCCTTCCTGGGCAAGATCACGCGGGACGGGACCGGCCGGTACCAGCCCGCCGCCAGAGAGGAAGGCGGCGCGCGCGGCGCCTTCCAGGCGGAGCTGGAACGCCTCGGCCTGGTCTTCAAGAAGACACCGACCGACGTGTCCCGGGAGCGTCCGCCCCGGGAGGTCGCGGCCGCGCTGGACCTGCACCACTCCGCCAACGCGATCCGCCGGCACCGCGTCATGCGGGCCGGACGCGACGCGGCCGACGACGGCTTTCCGGTGCAGATCGCCACGTCATGGTTCCCGACCGACGTAGCGGGCGGGACGGCCATCGAGGACCAGGACACGGGGCCGGGCGGGAGCAAGAGCCGCCTTGCCGAGCTGGGCCACGCTCAGCGCCGCATCCGGGAGTCCATCGAGGTCCGTTTCCCCACCGCGGCTGAGGCGGAGGCCCTTGGCATCCCGGAGGACCGGCAGGTGTACGAGCTGGTCCACCACGCGTTCACGGCGGAGGACCGCGTCGTGGAGGTCGCGGTGCACGTCATGCCCGCGAACATCTGGCGCTTCTCCTACACGTGGGAGCTGGACGGCGAGTAGCGTCCGGCCCCCTGCACCACCGACCGACCGACCACCAGCGAGAGCAAGGAGCACCATGCCGACCAACACCATCGGCACTGACGGGACGATCACCCGCGACGCCCGGAGCCGGTACCGGCTGCGTGCCGAGGGCGGCGCGCACGGCGCGTTCGAGGCGGAGACGAAGCGTGCTGGGGGCACCCCGCGCGCGGACGTCGAGGTGACCCGAGGCGCGGCCCCGGCCGACGTCGCGGAGATCCTGGGCGAGACGGGTGAGGTCGTCATCCGGCAGCGCCGCATGTACGACGGCGAGCGCCTGGTGCAGCTGGCCGACACGTTCATCCCCGGGTTCGTCGCGGAGGCGGCCCCGGCCGTCGCCCAGCTCGACACCGGCGAGGGCGGGATCATCTCGCGGATGAAGGACGCCGGCCTCACTCAGGCGGAGGTCGTGGAGGACGTCGCCCAGGCGCCGGCCACTGCCGACCAGGCGGCCGCCCTGGGCGTCCAGGAGGGCGCCCCGCTGCTGACCATTACGCACGTAGGCCGGACTGAGGACGGCCGCGTCGTGGAGGTCACCCGGCACGTCCTGGGCGAGGGCTGGACGCTGCGGTACGGCGTCCCGCTCGACTGACCGTCAGCCACGACACCGCCCCCGCTTCGATCTGGTCGGAGCGGGGGCGGTGCTATGCGCACTAGGCCACTACACCCCGGAGGATCACCATGACTCAGCCCGGCAAGCCCTCAGAGGTCGTCTACCTGTTAGGCGCTGAGGGCCTGGACCTGGTGAAGATCGGCACCACGACAGACGTAGACCGGCGAGTACGCACGATGCAGACCGGCTTGCCGCTGACGCTGTCTGTGCTGTGGACGTGTGAGGGCGGCCGTGAGCTTGAGCAGGCGCTTCACAGCAAGTTCCGAGTCCACAACCGGCGAGGCGAGTGGTTTGACCTGACCAGCCTCGGTGATCCGGTGGCCGTCGTGAGCGAGGCGGTACGGAGCCTCGCGCCCGGGTTTGGGCTCCCGATCCCACCGCCGCGCGTCTCGCCGGACCTGGCTCAAGCGCCGGTGGCGCCCACGATCCCGGGATGCGTTCGACTGGATCGCACCCTGTCCGCCCGTGTCCTGACCTGGTACGAGTGCGAGGACTTTGGGCTCCCGACGTCCGCCGTCAAGCCGGTGACGGTCTACCGGACAGTCCAGTACGGCGCGGCTGGTGAAGTTCTGGCCGTGACGCAGACGCTCGTTGCCGAGTCGCACGAGCAGCCCGAGGGCTTCGAGCTCCCGCCCGTGGGGGGAGGCGGCTGATCGCCTGGCCAGACACGACAGCGCCCCCGCTCCGGGAGATCGGAGCGGGGGCGCTGTGCTGTGCGGGGCCGTCAGGTGACAGGGCGGATGGTCCGGCGGCGGCGGGAGTCGGTGTTGCTGACCTTGCGGGGGGCGCGGGCGCGGTCGTCGGGGGTGACGGGCGGGTCGGTGAGGGCGGCGGCGACCATCTCGCGCAGCTCGGGGTGCAGTGTGAAGTAGTACCGGGCGTTGATCCGGTAGAGGCCGGCGTCCGTCTTCACCAGGAGTCGCAGGCCCTCCAAGCGGGCGAGGGCGTCGTAGACCGTGGAGACCGAGTTGCCGCAGTCCTCGGCGACGGTCTCGGCCGGGACCGTGATGGCGTCGAACAGGCCGCCGTGGTCCTCCACCCACGCGAGCGTGCAGTGCTGCGCGGCGGAGAGGTTCAGCGAGTAGAGCGACGGGGCGGTGAGGTCGCGCTCGGGGTTGAAGGACTCAACAGGCATGGTCGTCATCGCGTCTCTCCTGCGGCGCGGCGGCGGGGAGCCGGGGTGGTCTTGGCGGCGGCGCTGCTCTTGGGCTTGCTGGCGGTCCTGGTGAGGGCCTTGTCGTCCGGGGTCACCCGCGGCGGCGCGATGCGTCGGCACGCGCTGACCTGAGTGCTCCCGGCACCTTCCCAGTATCGGAGCGGGTTGAGCTGGTAGGCAGCCGCTCGGGGGGAGGGCTTCACCACAAGCCCGAGCTTGACCAAGCGGGCCAGGGCCTTACGGCATGTGGAGTCGTTGGCGCCGATGTCCTCGCCCAGCTCCTCGGGCGTGAGCGAGACGTACCCGGCCGCTGCACCGTGCTCGCGGAGCCATTCGAGCGTTGCCCACTCCGCGGCGGCCAGACCGAGGGAGTACAGCGGGACCTCGCTGCCGATGGCCTGCAAGGTGTACCCCTTCCCGTCGAACTGGTGGGGCGTGCGCGGTCGCGCTGCCACCGCCTCGCCGGTGTCGAGGTTGACCAGGGCCACGTTCTCGCGGCCCCTCCGTGTGGTCATGCGTGCCCTCTCCCATCGTCCCGCTAAGGGGCGCTTTTTCGCCCCTTAGCTCCGGTCAACCGCCTGTTCCGTGAGGAAAATAGCAGGTCGGCATCCGGAAAACAGCCTCTTAGGCGCGCGTGTCACACGCATGGGTACCCGGGAGGAGGGCGCCACGGTCCGCGATGGGGGACGCGCAGAGGGTAGCTAAGCGGCTATTTTTCGCCCTGTTACCGGCGGTTTTTCGCCGCTTAGCAGCACGTTTCCGCAGGTCAGAGGCACGGGCCCCTTCTTCCTTAGAAGGCGCGCCCCGTCCTGTGCGCACCACGACGCACCTGATGCCGCTCGTGGACCCACCGCGCGCCCGTCATAGCTGCCGCTTTTGGCACCTACGAGCAAGGCCGACGGTCCGGTGTCCGGCCGTCGCAGGCGCATGGGGTCGGCGCGTCCTCAGCCCTGACGGGCTTGCGGGTCCCGACTGATGCCACCTAGTCGGCGCTGGCGGCCGCGTGCCGTCCTCGGCTGGCAACAAGCAGGGAGGAGCGTTGTCCTGCCGGTGGGTGGCTGAGGTACCTCCGCACCGGCGTCGTCGGCGCCCCCGGCGCTGGGGTTGCCTTTCTGTGGCTGAGGTCGAATCTCCCGCCGTCTGATCACCTTCACCTAGGAACGCCAACTACATTCCGGCCTTTGGCCGGCGCGCTCCGCGCGGGCGATGCATTCACCTCGTTGCTCACGGTCGTCATGCTGCTCCAGGCCCCGGCGGGCGGGGGTCCGGAGGAGCCCGCCGGGGGTGTGGGGGTTGAGGAACATCCATGTCAGATCGTGCGCTAAGCGCTCGTCGCGCCTGGTGGACGGCTAACGGGGTGTGCGCAAGGGCGAAGCCCGTAGCCCCGGAGCGAAGCGGAAGGGTCCGCTAGTAGGAGGCCGCAACGGCGCGCACTCTCGGCCGGCAGGGTTCGGCCTCCGGAGGCGACGCACTGCCGGACCGGGCTGTGCGGTCCGGTGTTCCGCAACGCCGGGTCAATCGGTAAGACGCTCACTGGGCAGTAAGAGGACCATGCGCACCCCTGGGCAGTCCGTACGCCGACGATCTCCCCTTCCGCGCCTCTCCGGCCACCAGATGCCCTGTGCGGCCAGCAGGGGGCCGCACAGGGCCGCAGGGCTAAGGGGCTCTTTTCTGCCGGTTAGCTCCGAGGAACCGGAGCTAATGGCGAGGAAACCCCAGGTCGACGTCCGAAATACGGCCACTTGGCCAAGGGGCATCACTCCTCGGCGAGGTGACTGAATCCTGCGGTTCCAACCAGCGGGCCGCCTGCCTGGACCCTCGTTTGAGTGTTTTGCTGCGCCTGTACGTATGGCGCAGCAATACCCAAGCCGCCGAAGGCTCCTGCGCACAAGCAGGGGCCTTTCAGGCGACTTGGAGGATCAGTGAGTAACCAGCGACGCGAAGGACGCGATCAGCAGCACAGCAACCTGGGCAATCCGGCAGCCCCGGCTGCTCATGCTGGCCGACGGGAGTTCGCGAAGAGGGGAAGCCTGACCATGGCTGGCGCCGTCATGGCTGCCATGGTGCGAGAGGCAGTGAGGCGGGTCGCTATCGAGATCTTCGGAGACGGCTCGTGATGTACCCACGGGTGACGTCGGCCAGCTGCTCGACGTCGACCATCCGCACGCGACGGGGGAGTGTCCTCGAGACCGTCCGTGCAACGAAGGTGGGGCGAAAGCTATCGAGCCAGGATGCTCTCGGACGAAAGCGGGGACCGGAAACCGGTCGCCGGTCCGCCGGTCGCCGGGAGACTGGGCCCCTTTAGTAACAAGATCAAGCAACACCATCACGTAGTCCACGAGGTGTCCTCGCTTCGCTGCGGGCACCTCGTGCCGGTGGGTGGCTGAGCTAAGCGGATTCCGGCACGCGCGCACCCGCGTGTGGACGGTCCAAAAAGTCCAGAAACCCAAGCCCGGGCGAGCCCCGCGCGGCGAGCTGGTCGGAGGCGAGGACGGCGCGGTACGTGAACCCGTTGACGTACCGCAGCCGCCGATGACGTACCCGACCGTCCCGGCCGGGCTCACCTTCGAGATCCCACAGCGAGTATCCCGCCGGACCCCGACAGCGGCGGCGGCCTGGTCGACGTCGACCCGCAAGAGCGGGCGCCCTCGAGGACGCGCGGCCGCGCGAAAGGCCGGCGCCTCGGACGAGGTCGGGATTTGGAACCGGCCGGACATGGCGAGGGCCCGGCGCCGCACCGCTTCGCCGGGCCCTACCGCCCATCGACCACCACGGAATTACCCGAGGTGAGGGGCGCAGGGACACCCCTCGCGGGCAGTGTCCCACCGCGTGCCGACAACCGGGCGTAGGCCGCCAGGGCGGGTCAGTCGTCGCCCTGGTCCCCGGAGGTGTCCCGCGTCCGGTACGCCGTCCGCTGGGCGTACTGCCGCAGCTCGCGGCGCAGATGGTCACCTCGGCCCGGGTCGTACAGCAGGGCGGCCGCGAGGGTCCCGCCGCCGATCCGGTCGTAGATCTGCCGTTGCTGGGCGACGGCGGCCTCCAGGGTGGCGATGGCCTCCGCGCCCTCATTCACCTGGTCCTGACTGACTCCGCCCTGGTCGTCCTCGTCGGCCTGGTGCTCGTGGGCGGCCTGCGCCGGCACCTGCGGCTCGGGCGGGGCGAGCCGGGGCGCGCGGCCCTCGGCGGCCGCCACGGTGAGGACGTCACGCACCTGGCCCGGCCCGGTGAGACGCTGCGGCGGAGGCAGGACCGCGCGGGCCTCGGCGAGGTCGGCCGCCGTCACCTTCCGGTCGCCGCGCAGCTCCCTGACCTCGCGGTAGAGAGAGACGGCCGCCTCCTGGCCGTACTTCTCGAAGACCGGCCGCAGCTCCCGGGCCTGGCCCTCGTTGATGTCCCCAATTGGGGACACGGCGACGGCGACGGGCCACGCCTCGATCATCCGGTACGCCTGTGACTTCCGGATCTCCCACACGTCGTCCAGGTACTCCACGAACGTCGCGTGCGTCTCCCGGTAGAGGCGGCCGCGGTTGATGACCTCCAGCGCCTTGCCCGCGACGATGACGGACTTCCGGAAGCCCTGGAGTGCCTGTTCGCACGCCGCGAGGTGGCCGCGCTCCTGGTCGTTCAGCGGCCGCGTCACGGTCTCCGGGACGTCGTACGGCGTGGGGAGCTGCTGCACGGTGAGGGGCGTCGACAGGTCCGCGCCGGTCAGGGAGGCGACCACCCCGACAGACCGCGCGGCCGCGGGCTCCTCCTCGGCGCCGGCCTCCAGCTCATCGGCGTCGTCCGGCTCGGCGCTCTTGGTCGACGGCAGGGCGAGCGTGCGGCGGCTCATGCGGCCACTCCCGGCGCGGGCAGGATGACGGCGGCGGCCTGGTCGTAGTCCCCGGCCGGGGCCGCCTCGGGCGCGTACAGCCGGATTGGCTCCTCGGACAGCGGAGCCTCCGCCGCGCGGATGCTGCGCCGGATCGGGATGACGGCCGCCTCCGGGTAGTCCTCGCTCACCTTCGCGGCGAGCTGCCGGGCAAAGCCGCTCTTGTCCCATGCCGTCAGCAGGACGGCCCCGACGCGGAGCTTCGGGTTCGTCTTCCGCTGCACGCTGCGGATCGTCTTGTGCAGGGACGCCATGCCCTTCATGTCCAGGCCGCCGACCTTGATAGGCACCAGGGCCTCGTCAGCGCCCGTGAGGGCCGCGACGGTGACCAGCCCGAGGGACGGCGCCGCGTCGATCAGCGTCACGTCGTACGGCGAGCGGCCGCCGGCCTCCTCCGCCTCCTGGGCGAGCGCGGCGGCGATGGTCTGCTCCGCGCCGATGGGCGGGTTGTACTCCACCTGTTGGAGGTCGGTGCTGGACGGCACGACGTCCACCCCGGCGAACAGCGTCGGATAGGTGGCCTCCGCCAGGCTGCACTCCTCGAAGAACACCGACCGCAGGGAGTGCCGCGGCTTGCCCTCCGGGTACTGCGGGACCAGCCACACCGACAGGGCGGCCTCCTGGTGGTCGGCGTCGATGACGCGCACGCGCAGCCCGGCCGCCGCCCACGCGGCCGCGAGCTCCACGGCGGACGTCGTCTTGCCCGCGCCGCCCTTCTGGTTCACGACGACGAACACCCGCGAGGGCTGCGCCGGACGGAACGTCGGCGGCACGAGGATCTGCGGCCTCCATGCCTGATACGGGGTGTCGGCGTCCCACGCGGAGACGATCTCCAGGCGTTCACCTGGGGGACTCTTCAGTGACGGCAGGGCCGTGCGGGGTGATTCGGTCATGCCGGGACGGTAGCCGCCCGACCCGGACCCGTGTGGAGCCGCCCGGTCGGGTACGCGCCGAATAGCCCAGGTAGGCGCTGAGGGCGAGGGGCCCGAGTGCGAGGCCGGCCAGGGCGTCGTCGCGGTCGGTGTCGGGGAAGCGGTCGACCGGCAGCAGGTTGTTGACCAGCCGCTGCGCGTGCTTGCTCTCCTTCTCCGCGAGCCAACTCAGGGGCGCAGCCGCGGGGACGTCGCCGGGGCGGCGGACGGTGAGGGACCCGCCCCCGGGCGCGACGATAGGCTCGCCGCGATGATGCTGCGGTCCATGTCGGGGGGATCGGGCAGCGCGGGAATCCCGTGCAGGCAGCTCTGGATTCCCGCGCAGGGCACGGGAATCCAGTCCTCAGGCACTGGAATCCCGAAACGTGACGAGGGCTCGCACAGGTCCCACTGTCGTCCCCATGAACGACCTCAACCCCAATCAGGGGATCCAGGAAACCGGCGCGTCCATCCCGGCGCAGCCGACCCGACAGAACGAGCAGGCGACCTCTGCCGAGCCCGAAAGCTTCGCCAAGAAGACCGTCAGGTCGGCGGTAGGCGGCGCGTTCGCCGGCACCTTCCGCGGCCTAGTCTCTTGGGCTCACGAAATCATCGGCGGGGACGACGGTGGGACCGATGTCTGAGGAACCCGAGCAGCCCAACCCTTTCGAGGGCATGGACCGGGCTGGCTTCCAGGCGTACATCAAGCACACGTACGTCAAGGAGGGGAAGCCCAAGTATCAGGAGATCATCGACCAGGCCGCAGCCTGCGATGCGAAAGTGACGCTGACGACCAGCACGATCAGCGCCACCTTCAAGGGGAGGACGTACCCGAAGCTGGACACCGCCGTGGCCATCGGCCTCGGGCTCGGGGGCCCCGAGCTGGCGGCGGACTTTGAGATGGCATGGCGTGAGGCGTGGGAGAACCACCGCCGTAACGTCCATCGCCAGAGCATGGATGAGGCCAAGCGCGCCATGCGCCGGGAGGCGGCGAAGGAGGAGAGGCGCCGCAAACAGCGGGATGCCGCCCCGTATCCGCTCTGGTGGCCAGAACACCCGTTGCTGAGGGGCCAACATCTGCAAGCCCTTGCGCTGGGAGTAGTGACCGTCCTCCTGCTCCTGTGGAACCTGCTGAGGGACTTCTCGCTCTGGCCGTACTAGGTGAACCTGCGGGTGGTCCTGCCGAAGGAAGCGGCAGGACCACCCTTGGCCAAGGCTAGAGCCGAATGCTGGAGGGGCCCGCCGTGACGATGCCGACGGGCCCCTCCGGTGTGCAGCGGGTTCGGGGAAGCTACCCGGCAGAAACATCCCGGAGACTCCGGAGCACGGTACGCTCTCGCCCGGCAAGATGCGTACGCCTCCCGCCGACACCCGCGCCCACGCCGCTGGTGATCGACCGGCCAAGGTCCTCCGGGGCCCGCTCCCCATCGGAAGCACCTCGTCCGGCGGGAGCGTGGGAGACCGCCAGGAGCGAGCATCCGATGCCGAGGAAGCAGTCGACCGCCGCGCAGAGGGCCCGTCAGCGACAGGCCGCCACCGGCGAGAACTACACCGCCGCTCTCCGGGCCGAAACCCCTCCCCCCGGAGGCCGGCCCCCCGGCGTCCACTCCATGTTCAGCGCGGACGGCGAGGGTTGGGCGCCCATCATCCGGCGGGCAGAGCGCGAGCTCCGCGAGGTCTGGCCCGACCACACCGTTCCGCTGTGGGAGGAGAAGTACGGCGACCTGTGCTGGAAGGTCGGCCCCTGGCAGCAGGGCCCCGAGGTCCAAGCAGTCGTCCACCGGGCCATCAGGGCGGCGTCCACCACATGCCAGACCTGCCCGTCCCCGGGACGCAAGCGCGTGGTCTGGGTCGGCGAGGAATGGGGCGGTATGCCCTGGGTCAAGACCTGCTGCGATGCCTGCTACTACCCGCCGCCGTCCAACAAGATTCACCCGGCCCTGCGGGGAGATTACGAGCGGCTCGTCAAGTGGTACGAGGACCGCGGCTGACGTTCCGGCCGGGATGCAGCCGCCGGGATCAGCGCCGAAGGTGGTCACATGGCGATCGTCGTGCTGCGCGAGCTGCGCAAGGAACTGTCGAAGGACTTCGGCCCGGGCGATCCGCTCTCGTTCATCGAGGCGGTACACGCGGCGCCGGCCGACCCGGACGTCTCAGGAGACGCCGACGACCGGACGTTCTGCGGGAAGCCGACCCTGGACATGGAGCGGGTGAACTACCAGCCCGCAGGACCGGGCGCGCCGTGGCTGCCACCCAACATGCAGGAATGGGAGTGCCGCGACTGTACCGACGCGCTCCGGTCGCAGTAGAGGCCCGCAGCCGAAGCCGTGTGCCCCCCGTCGAGCGTGCGTCGGGTCAGGCCCGACGCGGCCTCCCGCCCGTCGGGGTGCCGGTAAGAACCGTGTCGCCAGCCGCAAACGACGGCAACGCACGGACTGACCACGCTCGTCGAATTCACCCGAAACGATCTCCTGTCGGGCGTCTCGTCGTTTCCTCCCCTAGTTTTTGGTCATGGAAAGGGAGCCGCCGCCATTGCCGCAGCCGGGGTCTGGTCGGCGGCGCTACAAGATCAAGAAATTCCTGTACAAGTGGTGGTACCGCCCTCTCTTCTTCTGGTTTATGAGGAGTACCTTCTGGGCCTTCCTGTTCAGCGCGGTTCTGTACCTGCTGACGGCCTGGTCCCTTGACTCGTTGGATTGCGCAGCCCAGTTCATGATCGGATACCAGAATCCGTTCAATCCGCCGCTGCCGCTCAGCCCTTGCCAGCAAGCACTGGTCATCGCACTCCGTGTCGTTGGTTGGCTTCTGGTCCCTGCGACAGTGGGCGCAACAGCCGGTCTCGTGTCCGCGGAACTGATGAGGCGCTATTTCAACCAGCCTCGTCCGGCGGAATCTCAGGAGGCCCGCCCCAGTGAGTGAGGCTAGTGACGCTTTCAGCCTGCGGGGGTGGCCGGACGAACTTCTGATCATCCAGCTCTTCTACGAGATTCACGCATGGGATGGCGACCGCACGCAGGACCACTTCCTGAAGATCTTTTTCAAGCTGCACTGGCAGGTGAAGACCGTCTACGACGCTGCCGACCGCGACGCCGAGTGCAGGCGCGAGGTTCTCAGTTTCATCGACAAGGTAATCTTCGGCTCCTCGCGCGGAGCGTGCCCGTTCTGTAGCTGAGCAGTACCGTGGAGGTGTGCCGCAGTTGAAGCCGAAGTCCAGAGCCCGCGAGCCCCTTACGCCTGAGGAGAAGAACAAGGTCGAGGGGCTGCTCAGCGATGCCGAGACGCGTGCCATGTTCGCCGCTGCGCGTCCTGGGGCCTCCGCCGAAGAGCTTCGCGAAGTCGCTGAGGATTTCGTGCGGGACGTTACTGAGAAAGCCGCCGCGGTAAGAGCCGCTGACTGATCGAGCTTGCCCCTTTGACGTCCAGACGTCCGGGGCCCTTGCTCAGGTCGGTCTCCTCGTCACTCACCTGGGGGCCCGCTGCCGAAGCCGCGGGCCCCTTCGGCGTGCTCAGGACTCAGCTGGTGGAGCGTGCAGGAGGCGCCGGGTGGACTTCCGGCCCCGGGTGCGACGGCGCGTCGGGCGGGGTGCTGTTCTCGACCACGGCGGGATTTCGGTCGGGGGGCGTCTCGTGCCGTTCCGGGGTGACACCGAACAGGAAGCTGAGCGCGGTCAGGGCGACCAGGCCCGCAGCGAAGGCGACGCCCGGGTCACCGACCTGCGGAATGGCGGTGGAGGTGGTGCGGGTGTGCCGGTACACGGCGTATCCGACGACGCACGAGGCCACGAAGATCAACGCGGCCGGGACGTCAATGGGTACGGTCATTACTGGGCCCTTTGCGGGTCACGGGCCCGCCCGTCGTGACTGGACATCCTGCGGGCGGGCCCTGGGTGGAGCGGGCCTGCCGCGGATACGGAGGCCCTTTGCCCTTCAGCAGGAGTGGGCCCCCTAGACAGCACTAAGGGCCCAACTCTCCTGAAAGAGCAGGGCCCATCTCGCGGGGCGATGGAAAAACGCTGTCACCCCGCCAATCCGGGCGCAAGCGAGGACCCCCATTCCTGGACGTGGGTGTTATCCAACTCACAGGCCAATGCCGACCAGCGGGGAGTTCTTCACGCGGTCGACGTCGTCCATGTACCGGGCCAGGACGCGGGAGCCGTCGACCCATCCGCCCGCGCGGGCGATCTCCAGCGGGTCATGTCCGGCGGCCCGCGCGGCGGTGGCGAAGCCACGGCGCAGGGAGTGCCCGGACCAGTCGCCGGAAAGGCCGGCGGCGACGGCCAGGCGCTCGATCACCTCGGCGGCGGCCTCCGCCGTCATCCGCCCGGCCGGGTCCCCGATGGTGCGGCCGCGCCGGGTCATCGGCGGGGCGATGCGGTCCCACCGGTCGACGCGGACGAACAGCGGGCCGTCCGTGCGCCCGGCGGCCGCGAGGGCGGCGAGGTAGGCGCGCAGGGCCCGCACGGGGCAGGTGGCCGCGTCGCTGCCGTACAGGATCGGGTTCGGGGTGTGCTTGCGGACCTTCTTGCGGTACAGCGTCACGTCGTAGCCGTGCTCCGCCTCCTTCACCGTGGCGACGTCCAGGGCGACCAGCTCGGAGACGCGGGCCGCCGTGGCGAAGCCGAGCAGCACCAGGGCGGCGTTCCGCTTCCCGGCGAGGGTGGACCGGTCGACGTCGGCGAGCATGGCGCGGATCTGCGGAGGGAGAGCAGCGGTCGCCTGGCGGGACTGAGCGGCCTCCGCCTTGTCCTGGGCGAGCCGGTCCTTGTAGGCGTTGAGGACGGCCCGGGCGCCGCGCATGTTCGGCTTGGGCCGCCCCTGCTCCTCGTGCCAGGACGTCACGGCGGACATGGCGCGCTCGATGGTCGACGGCCCGGCCGGTCGGCCCGTGCGCGGGCGGGGGGTGACGGTCAGGTGCCGGACCCACTCCGCCATCGTCTCCGCCGACGCGGGCACGGTCGTCCGGTCCTCCGTCGCGCACCAGGCGGTGAACGCGTCGCGGTCCGCGCCGTACGCGCGGCGGGTGGAGTCGGCGACGCTCGCCTCGATGGCGGCGACGGTCTCGGGGGAGAGGTGCCGGTCCCGTTCGGTGTGGACGGCGACGGAGGCGCCGGCCGTCTCGTCGTCCACCAGCTCCGCCTCCACGACGTCGGCGGCCGCGGTGATGACGGCCAACTGCCGGGCCGTTCCGCCCATGTGGTCCTCCCTCAGTTCTGGCTCTAGAGAAGGAACATTATCAAGAGCCAGAACCGCAATGGATCAAAACACACGGCAACAGACCGAAGCGGACCGCAACATCACGGCCCCGCACTCCTACCTTGGATACCTGCCGCAAGGTACGGCCGAGGGCGGACTGATGATGCTGCGTTGGCGTAGGGGCGGCCGGAGAGTCGGCATTGGAACTAAGCGGCTCGAAGTAGGGGCGGGGAGTCCTGTTCGTCGGCGGCTGCTTGGATCTCCTTGAGGAGTTTCGAATGAGCGCTGGTCCACTTGCCCGGGGACCTTGTCGTGCTCTTCCCGAAGACTCGAACCGTCGCGGCGAGCCACGCTTCGAGGTCGGCGGGCGCCAGCACGTAGCAGGCATTCAGGAAGGCCACAGTCTGCGTGGGGTCGACGGGCAGGGTGTTGCCCTCGATGATGCGGCGGGTGGTGCTGCTGGGTAGCTCCCCAGGCCCGGACATCCGTTCCATCTCTCCGGGCGTGGGGTAGCCCGCCCACACATGCTGGTGGCGCAGGGCCCGGCTGAGGTCCGCCTCGGAGGAGATGAGGGACGGGTCAGGAGCCTTGTGGACGTAGTACGGCGCCCGGGTGGCCCGGCGTGCCCGGATCCACAGCTCCTGGGCGCGGACCATGGCGCCGCCGCTGCTGCCGACGTGTAGCTCCTCGTTCGTGATGGTCACCAAGACGAAGGTCTCGACGGTGTCCCAGGAGGGGACGAAAGCGCCGGAAGCGGCCCGCTCGAAGGTGGCCTTCGACGGCGCCCAGTTCGTGTGATCGGACATCTGTTGGTAGGTCACTCCGGCCGCGGTCTTACGGGCGCGCAGGAAGTCTGCGAGTTTCCCTCGCGCTGGAACGGTACGGTCTACCGGCTTTTCAGGGCGTCCCATGGCAGCCACCTCAGTCCTTCGAGGTGAAGTAGGCCCTCATGAAACGGCCGATCCGGCCCCCAGCGCCGCGGCCGCCGGTCATCACCGTCACGACGACCGCGGCGCCGATGCCGCCGGCGCCCGCGAGGAGGCTCAGGACGTCGCGGATGCTCATGCCGGACGGGGCGAGGATCGCCGCAGTGGCGATGCACGCAATGATCACGAGCGCGTGTGGTACGCCGAACTGGCTGTTCGTGGAGGTGGTCTCGCGTACGGACAGCGACTCGGTCGCCGTCGCGTTCAGGGAGATGACGTCGACACCGGAGGTCGTCGGGATGGTGACCGCAGTGCTCGCCGCGGTCGAGGGCTTGCTGCCCATGGGGAATCTCCTATGACCGTCCGGCGACCAGAAGATCGCCGGACGGTACTGCTCGGCTCGAACCTTCGTCCTCCGCGTGCTTGACGGGAGTTGGCGCTCCCAGCCCGCAAAAGGACCTGCTGCCACGAAGGGTCTCAGCCGGTAAGACACAAAAGACAGTCCGGCAAAACGTTGGCTCACCAACGCTCCAACCGATCCTCTGCGTAGTGAAAGACCACCATGAACTCGTTCGAGGGGGTCGCACGGCATGACTCTCTCGGACGGCATCCCAGGTCAGAGCCCTGCGTGGGGCCCTAGCATGAAAGGTTGACACTGGCCCCAGCGCTTTTTTGACTCAGGGAGACGACGCTGGACGGGAAGAAACAGCAGGTCACAGTGCCGAACCCTGCTGCACTGCATCCCCGCACGCCCAGGAAGACGACGCATTGAATGGGGTGCATCTTGCCGTTCAGGGACCCGCGCAGCGGGACAGCTCTGACCTGGGTTGATTCAATATCGTGCCGCTTGGAGCTGAGCGATTTTAAATGGCCTAGGTCATCCTCGTAACCACGGAGCGCGAACCACCCAGGTGGGTCGTCTCCGGCCCTGATTGCTACTGGCTCGAACCGGCACGCAGAGGGGAATCAGGCGTGTGTTGGCGCACTCGCCCACGTGAAGCCGATCGCCCGCGTCTTCGTCGCTGGCATCGGCTTCACCTGTATTTGCTCTCGCCTGCGTACCTTGCGGGTGGTGTCTGCGGTAGGAGTGCAGTGCCTTATGGGGCCACGTTCGCCCGTCGACGTGACCCCGCCGGGGACACGTTCCTTATGGGGACCGGTTGCATAGTGCACGTGTCCCCGGCCGTCGCGGCGCGTCTTGTGGCGAGGCGGGTCAGGTGGCGGGTTCCTCGTCGGGGAGGTCGTCCAGGAGTGCGGCGAGCTGGTCGACGTCGAGGAGGGCCATGTCTTCCGTCTCGGTCCAGTCGTCGGCGGCCGTGACGTCCAGCAGCTCCGTCAGCTCCGCCGGGTCGATGCCGAAGCGGGCTTGTGCCCACGCGGCGAACGCCTCGTCGGGGTCCTCGGGCTGCGGCCAGTCCTGCGGCTCCTCGGGCATCTCCGGAGGGTCCGTGTGGGCCGCCGGGCGTGCAGTCCGGGCCTTGAGGTCGTCCAGGGGTGGCAGGGCGGCGAGAGCGGCCGCCAGGGCCTCGGGGCTGCTCGCCTGGTGCCATAGCTCCGTGCCGCCCTGTGCCCAGTGCCATGCGGTCGACGGGGACACCCGGTAGGCCCGGGCGATGTGCCGGTACGGGAGGCCGGCGGCCGCCAGAACGGCGACCGTGCGTAGGCGGTCCCGGTCGGCCTCCTCCTCCTGGCGCTCCGCCTCGTCCAGCTCCTCGCGGGTGCGGTGGCCCGCCGTGAGGACGCCGAACACGAACGGGGGCCGCTCATGCTCGGGCACGAGCCGGTCGAAGAGTTCGGCCGCTGCGAGGGGCGCGCGGCGGATCTCCTTGGCGACGGCGACCTTCCACGGCCAGTAGATCTCTGCGTACCAGCGCTCTCGGCGGGCCCGGCGCTCCTCGGGCGGCAGGCTCATGTCCGACTTCGGGGGTCGGGGTGCCCAGCGCTGACGGAGCGGCCACGGGTGCAGCTTGCCCGCGTTGACGCGCCACAGGGTGGTCACGTCCGGGTCGTGGGGGTCGCGGACGGCGTACGTGCCGTCAGGCAGGCGGGGGACGACGGGACGGGCGGCGAGCTGAGCAGCGGACGCCATGCGCTCCTCCTGGTGGTTGTTGTCCTAGTTCGCATCCCTTGTCACCCAGTGAGCGAACGCTCAGCGTGCGAAAGGGCCTGGTCATGGAGTGGTGGGAGTGGGCGGAACGGGGCGGAACGGGGCGGATTCGGGGGCGTAGAGGGGCCGGGAGTGCCCGGGAAGGGCCTCCCGGCCGTCTCTACAGGCCTGGGAAGAGCTGACCCAGGAGAGCGCCCATGGCGGGGTCGACGGGCCGGTTCGCGCGCTCCTGGAGGGTCAGGGCCTTGTCGGCGGCTTCCATGAGCCGTCGTGCTGCGCTCGTGGCCCCGCGTCCGTCGCGCTCGATGATCCGGGCCATCTGGAGGGCGACCTCCCGGTGCATCACGGCGGCGGGTGCGGTGACCTCCTCCAGGGCGCGCAGCACGGAGGCGGTCAGTTCGCCGTCCGGTGGGCGTGGTGTGCCGTCCTCGTCGGCGACGGCGGCGCTCAGTAGGTCGGAGGCCGTCGCGGCGAGGGACGTGCGGCGGCGGGCGGCGAGCGCGGTCAGGGCCTCGTGGACGGCCGGGGAGACGCGGGTGGTCAGCGGCTTGGACGCCATGGCGCGGGCCTCCGGTAGGGGCTGGCAGTCGGTGTCAGGGGCGTATACAGGCGCACCGGTCGTGACCTGCGCCGATGTGTAGCGGTACGGACGCCAGGGCGGCCCGAGGGGCAACAAACGTCAGCCTTTCGGCAACGTTCTGTAGCCCCTCGCCGGGCCCCGGGCGGGGTGGGGTCACCGGTGGCCGGCCTTTCCCGTGGCGCGGGCGGACGGAGGGATGCGGGACTGCTCGAACTCCTCCTCCTGGCGGGCGAGGTCGGCGGCCGCGGCTTCCAGGACGTCCGGGGCGATCCAGCCGAACGGCTCGGCCGGGGGCTCCGTGGCCCGGGGGACGTCGTACCAGGCGGTGATGCCGTAGCGCTTCGCGGTGCTCTCCAGCCACCCGGCGCGGTAACCGGTGTTATGCCAGGCCCGGGGCAGGGTGAGGGCGACGTACAGGGCGGAGGCGGCCCGGGCCCACGAGTTGCGGCCGCGCGGCTGGAGGTCCCAGCAGCGCAGGCAGAGGTGCCCGGACACGTGGACGTCGGCGCGCAGCGTGCGTTCCGGGATGCCGGGGGCGGCGCACAGCCAGCACCGGTTGTCCTCGGGGCGGCGGGTGCCGGTGATGCTGTCGGCGGCGGTGGGCCTACTGGCCTTCATGGGTGATCCTCTCGGGTCGGTGGGGCGGTGAGGTGGTCGACGGCGGCCGTCCAGTCGGGGACGGCGGAGGGCGTGAGGGTGAGGACGTCGGGAGACCGGCGGACGATGACCCCGGCCGCGACGGCGGCGGCGAGGTACCGCATGGTGTCCTCGGTGCGCAGGCAGGCACCGCGGGCGAGGTCCTGGACGACGTCGCCGCCGTGGCGCGGGCGGACGTGTCCGACCTCGTCGGCGCGGTCGTGGAGGACGTACAGCAGCCCGAGGAACCGGGAGCGCAGCAGGACGGCCGGCATCGTGGCCTCCCACTCGCGGGCGAGCTGCCCGAGGTAGGCGGGCGGGACGGGTCCGGCGGACGGTCGGCTGATGAGGTCGACGGCAGGCATGGGCGCCTCCGTGCTCGTGGGTGTCGCCAGGCCCAAAACCATCGGCGTCAGGAGGCGACGCGACGGCCGTCCTCCGGGTGGTGCAGCGCGCCCGGGCCCATAACCACGCAGGCGCGTACGGAGACGGTCAGGCCGTCGCCGTGGTGTCCCCAATTGGGGACATGCCGGAGCGTCGGCGCTCCAGCTCGGAGCGGTGGATACGGACGC
Organism: Streptomyces sp. NPDC005263; assembly: GCF_042872365.1. Taxonomy (NCBI): domain Bacteria; kingdom Bacillati; phylum Actinomycetota; class Actinomycetes; order Kitasatosporales; family Streptomycetaceae; genus Streptomyces; species Streptomyces sp. NPDC005263. The sequence goes on from NZ_JBIAKJ010000022.1 coordinate 23,308, forward strand.
GGTGCCCCTGGGGGCCAAGCCGCTTCACGCGCATCTCCGGGTCGTCTCGGATCCAGCGGGACACGGTGCCCACGTGAACCTGGACGGCGGCGGCGAACTGCGCCCGGGTCAGCCACTCGGGGCCCTCGTCGGGCTCGCCCATGGCGGCCTCCTTCGGTCGATGGCAACGGATCGCAACGGGCCATCACGGATCGCAACGGACCGGAGCAGCGGGGCAGTGTGCCACAACCCGGCGATGTGAATCACGCACGAAAAAGGCCCCCGACCGCGCCCCTCGTCGGAGGGGGCGGCCGGGGGCCTGTGCGCGGTGGTCGCCTCCAGCCTGGCGGCTCATGCGTCAACCCGAAAACCGCACAGTGTGACCGCCGCGCACAGGTGTCGTTGGACGGCCTAAGAAGCTGTTTCTGATCCCCGGTTCTGAGTAGATTTTGGTCCTACGCTGGCGTGGTGTCCAAGGGCACCGGGCGGGCCAGGGAGAGGATCTGTCGGGCGTGTGGCGAACGGCTGTGGCCGGGAGTCCGGCCTGATGCCATGTTCTGTTCCGCGGCATGTCGTGCCAGGCAGTGGCGGACGCAACGCCAGTTGCGCAAGCGCCTGGCGGCTGTCCAGAGCGGTGCGGATGAGGTGGAGTGCCCGGAGTGCGGGGCCCGCTGGGTGGCCGGCGTCGACCGGCGCTCGAACGCCGTCTACTGCTCGCGGCGGTGTGTGGTGAGGGCCTGGCGGCGCCGGAAGGAAACGTTCGGCGAACGGGCACAGTGACCGCATCGCGAACGCATCCTGATTCCGACTCCGGTCAGAACCCAGTCAGTTGCGGTCATTCGTTGTGATCACAGGATTTACGGTCTGACGCTCGGTGATGAGCGGGCCGTGTCCACGTCACGGACGTCAGCTCCGTGCTGCGGCCCGCATGGGTGGTGAAACCCCATGGCGGAGGAGATCGAAAAGGTCGGAAGCGTCAGTCAGTCCCGTTACGAGCAGATCGTGGCCGAGCTGCGGGACGTGGTCGAACAGCAGACGAGGGGCTCGTTCACGATCGGGGACCGTGCTCTGGAGATCGAGCCGATGCGTGAGCGGGGCGGCCAGCACGCCGCGCCGGGGCAGGAGTTGTTCACGGTCCGCGAGACGCTGTTCCGTCTCGCTGAGGACATCGGCCTGTCCTACACGACGGTGGAAAGCGCCAGGTGGACGGCCTCGCGCTGGCCCGCCGACAAGCGGCAGAAAGGGGTGTCGTTCCGGGTCCACCGGACCCTGGGGCAGATTGAGAACGAGGCCGAACGGTACGCGACCATCGCCAAACCTCCCGCGGGCAAGACGCGGTGGACGGTGGACGAAGCCAACCGCAGGGTGGGCCGCCAAGTTGAGCGTCCCACGTCGCCGCAGGAGAAGATTACCGCGATCCACTCCCTGGCCCGGGACGAGGACGTCGCCGCGGCGGTGACCACCGACTTCCTCAAACGCCCGCAGGTGGCGGCCAAAGTGCCTGATCAGGACAAGGTTCGGGCGGTGGAGGAGTTCACCCGGGACGAAACCGTGGCCGCCACCGCGGTCACCGGTCTGCTGCGCCGCCCCGATGTCGCCTTCAAGGCGATGAGCGACGACACCGCCCGCCACCAGGTCAATCACGCCCAGGTCGAGCGGGGTCGGCAGGCCCGCGAACACTTCGAGGACACCAGCCCGGTCGCCCCGGCGGTCCGCAACATCGACCGGACCGTGGAGTTTTTGGACCTGGTCACCGCCTGCCACTCGTTCGTGGCCGCGGCCGGCCGGGCCGTCCCGGGCCTGCGTGACCGCACGCTCGGCGAGGACGAACGCACGATCGTGCACGAGAACATCGCGAAGGTGCGGGCCACGCTGGACTGGATCGAGACCGCGGTCGACACGGGCAAGGTCGACGTGGACGGCGAGCTGGCCCGCCTGCTGAAAGGCGAGTAGACATGCCCCGCGCCTCACGGCGCCGGGGCGAGGCCGCTCAGCGGCATGCCGACACCCTGCGGTTCGTGTTGTTCGAGGCCAGGCCCGCCGGGCTGCTGTTCCCCCAGCTCACCCGGGCCAGCGGACTGACACCGAGCCAGGTGCGGGCAGGGCTTGCCTGCCTGCGCGACATCATCGCGGAGAACGGCTGGCCGCCGCTGATCTGGACCAGAGCCGACGGCTACCAGCTCGGCGCCGAACCGGCCGCCCTGCAGGCATACGAACGGGCCGTGCTCACGGAGAAACTCACTGAGTTCCGCCGGTTCCTCACCGGTACGGTCGCCCCGCACGCCGCCGCCCACCCCAACGACAAGTGGGTCAAGCACATCATCGCCCAGCTCAACTCCATCGAATCCACTCTCGACCTGGTCGTCTCCGCTTGACCACCCCTGACGGGGGCCGCCCGGCCGGGCGGCCCCCGTCACCCCACCACTGACCTGGAGGAAGGCGAAACCGTATGCGCCAGCGCCGCTACCCCTCCGACACCACGAACGCCGAATGGGCGCTGATCGAACCGTTGTTGCCGACCCCAGCCTGCGACACCACAGCCGGGGGCCGGCCGGAGAAACATCCCCGCCGCGAGATCGTCGACGCGATCCGCTACGTCGTCGACACGGGCTGCAAATGGCGGGCCCTGCCTGCGGATTACCCGCCCTGGCGGACCGTTTGGGGGTTCATGGCCCGCTGGGCCGCCGCCGGGATCATCGGGCAGATCCGTGACGACCTGGCCGGGCGGATCCGCCGCGAGATGGGCAAAGGCCCAAGGGCAGTCGCGACCGTGATCGACTCCCAGAGCGTCAAGGCCGCGGAGACCGTCGGCAAGGACTCCCGCGGTTACGACGCGGGCAAGAAAATCAATGGCCGCAAGCGTCATATGGTCGTCGACACCCGCGGCCTGCCCCTGCTCGTCATGGTCACCCCGGCCTCGCTCACCGACCGCGACGCGGCCAGAGAGGTCCTCTTCCGCCTGCGTCTGATGCACCCCGAGATCACCATCGTCTGGGCCGACTCCGCTTATGCCGGAAAGCTCGTGGACTGGGCAAAGAAGCACCTCAACCTCACGCTCAAAACGGTGAGCCGTCCCAAGGACGCGTCCGGCTTCATCGTGCTGCCCCGCCGCTGGGTGGTCGAGAGGTCACTGGCCTGGATGATGCACGCACGTCGGCATGCCCGGGACTACGAACGGCTCGTCCAGCACTCCGAAACATTGATCACCTGGGCCGCGATCACGCTGATGACCAAACGACTGGCCCGCAAAGGCCCCACCACCTGGTCGAAGAAGCCCAAGTTCACCGCCGACGTTCTGCCTGAGCAGGCCTTCTAACGAGAAGAGGGCAGCACCGCGGACACGGTCTTGGGGAACGTCCGAGCCGTCTTGCTCAACGCTGGTGAGCCACTCCGGTGACCAGATGCCGAAGGCCCGTCGGGCGAGGAAGGTTGGTCATGTCCCTACTTCGTACGGGTGGCTGAGGCTTGCCGGGTGTCCGCGCCGGAGCTGAAGTGCCGCTGGGTCTCCTGGGGGCCGTGCCAGTCCAGGCACATCACGGTGGCATCGTCGTCGAGCTGGCCTCCGGCAGCGTCCAGGATGGCGGACGTCAGTGTCAGCGCGGCCTCCCGAGGGTGCAGGTCCCGGGTGCGCTCCAGCAGGGCGGGCACGTCGATCTTCTCTCCATGGTGTTCGAGCATGCCGTCGGTCAGCATGAGCAGACGGTCATGGGGGCGCAGATCGATGTCCTGAACGCGGTAGGGGTGGGGCACGCGCACGGACAGCCCGAAGGGATGGTCTACCTCGCAGGTGATCGTCTCCGCGGTCCCGTCGCGCATACGCAGTGGCCAGGGGTGGCCGGCATTGACGAGCTGGGCTCGCCCGGTGTGGAGGTTGATGCGCATCAGCTGTCCGGTGGCGTGGCCGTGGCCGTGGTCGGCCAGAGCTTGGTCGGCCAGGTGGGCCTGTTCGGCCAGGCCGGCTCCTGCCCGGCGGGCGCCGCGCAGAGCGCTCACCAAGACCGTGGCGGCCAGGGCGGCGTCGATGTCGTGGCCCATGGGATCGGTTACCGACAGGTGAAGGGCGTCGCGGTCCAGGGTGTAGTCGAAGGTGTCGCCGCTGAGGTCTTCGGAGGGCTCCAGGCTCCCGCACAGTGTGAACTGTGCGGCCTCGCACGTCAGTGACGAGGGCAGCAGCTGGTACTGGATCTCGGCTGCCAGGGTGGGGGGCCTGGACCGTTTGCCCCAGGTGTAGAGGTCGGTGAAGCGCCCGTTGGCGATCACGATGTAGGCCAGGACGTGGGCGGCTCCCCCGATCTCATCAAGGACGTCTTCGCCGGGGGCAGCCGACAGGAGGAGTTCCAGGAGCCCGATCGCATCCCCCCGATTGGTGACCGGCACGATCACCCGCTGTCCCTGGTCGGCGGCCTCCTGGTACAGCCGCTGGGTTCGGATCACCTTTTCGTAGACGCTGCCGGAGAGCGGGATCCGCTCCGCTTCTCGCCCCCCTTCCGCGGCACCGACGGTGGACAGCCGTGCCACCGCTTTCCCTGTCAGGTCCACGATGAGGAAAGAGACCTTTCGGGCCCTGAAACGCCGCCGCAGGTCCTCCGCGACAATATCGACGGCCTCCACCGGCGCCGCCTGCTCCGCTGCCGTCAGCAGCCGGGGAAGCTCACTCCGCCCACCACTCACGTCACGATCCCTTCACCGGCCCCTGCTACCAGCTTGGGCACCGCCACGGTGAACGTCAATCGCCGCCCGTCACGGTAAGTGAAGACTGGCGATATGAGCCCAAGCGAATGGCTCCGCTGCTGCAATCTGTCAGCCGTCCGTGCTGTGACCTGCGGGTTCGAGGTTCAGACACAGGTTCTAAAGCCGACCGACAGGAGATGCAGATGTACCGAACCGCACGAACGGCGCTCGCCACGACAGCGCTCACCACCGCTGCACTGGCGATGACCGTTGGGTCCGCACAGGCGGGCGGTATCGGGGCCGGGCTCGGGCCGTCCGAGGGCAACACGTGCGTCAACCACGACGACAGCCGCACGACCGGCACGGCGGCGAACTCGACCGGCTCCGCTGCGGGCAACCTCCTCCAGGTGCCGGCATCGCGCCCCTATAACTGGTGCGGCGGCGCAGACCTTCCGATGATGTAGACCGCCCGGCGGGTCGTCCTCACGGGCGCGAACGCAAAAAGGCCCCCGGCCGCGCCCTCCGTGGAGGGGCGGCCGGGGGCCTCGTTGTCTGGGGTCAGTCGACCAGCTCGATACCGATGGCCAGGCACCCCAGCGCTTCCTTGTCCGGCGGGTAGATGCGCCGGATGTTGGCCAGTTGCTCCTCACGGGTCGCGTCGGGGTTCACCTGGGAGGGCCCTTCGGCGTCCAGGAGTTCCTCGAACGAGGCGTACTCGGCGACCCGTGTCACCCGCGTCATGCATGACCGGTCGGTGTTCTTCACGGCGAACCGGATCAGGTCACCGACGGCCAGGCCGTCGAACTTCGGGTACTTCACCCGCACTTCCCGGGTCTTGCGGCCGGTGGCCACGAGGTCGAAGTACTGGGGGTACAGGTTCAGCTCGATGACGCGGGCTGAGGTGGTGCGACTCATGTAGTCGGGCTCCCTGTGGGTACGGACATCAGCCGCGACAGTTCCGCAGCCGAGTACGAGCGGAAGAAGTGCCGGGGGTGGGACAGCAGCAGTCCCGCCAGGTTCAGCAGGCGGTCCGCGAACTCCCCCACGGTGCCGGGCCACTTCCGGGTGTCGAGCATCCAGGGTTCGGCGCCTGTGGGCAACGCCGCCTCCCCGGAGCGGATGAGGCTCTTGGAGAGCTTGGCGCCCGTCTCGGCGACGATCATCGGGCAGAACAGCCGCGCGGGCAGTTGGCCCCGGGTCAGGCCCACGGCTTGGAGCGCGCCGTCGACCAGGAGGCTCCCGGGCATCCAGTCGGTGCCCTTGACCATCACCTGGAGGATGTCGGCCTCCGCGAGCGCGGCGAGTTCCTTGACCATGTTCCGGTAGAGCGTGGCGAGGTCGAGGTAGCCGCCGCTGGTGGGCGTGATGGTGGCCACGTAGGGGCCGTGGTGCAGGCAGACCGCCGACACGCGGGCGAAGCCGCGGCCGGCGAGTTCCACACGGGTGCGCTGCGCGTACTTCTCCGCCCACCCGCAGGCCTGCGGGCAGGGCACCCGCAGGTGCGGCACTCCCGTGGAGGGAGCCAGCCAGAGGCTTGCGGCGTCCAGACGGGGCAGCACCCGCAGCCACGTCTCCCGGAACAGGCCGGTCGCCTGCTGCTGCGAGTAGGTCTCCACGCCGTACGGCACGCCCAGCCGCTCCGACAGGGCGTCGAACAAGGGCCGGTAGAGGGCGCCGACCAGGCCGGTGATGCCGTCCGTACCGAGGGCGTGGGCGTAGGCCCGTTGGTAGCGGTTCCCTGATTCGGGGTCGGTGACGATCTCGTGCGGCGCGTTGTCCAGTGCTGAGAACCGGACCTCCACGGGCAGGCCGTGGCGGTCGTGGAGCCGGGCGGCCGTGGCGAACGCCATCGACTGCACCAGAGAGGTGCCGGCGTGCGGGGCGCCGTTGATCTGCGTGCCCACCACCAGGGCGATCCGCTGCGGCTTGTTGGCGTGGATGCGTGGCGCGAGGACGTCCTCCACGTTCGTCAGGGCGTTCGCGAGGACGGTGTTCGGGCTGATGAGTGTCACGGTGTTGCCTCGTCTCGTGTCGGTGACCTGCTGGCTGCGTGGGCCGGGCCGGTGAACGTGGACGGGCTGAGGGCGGGTCACTCGAAGCGGACGCCGGGGCCGTCGATGTCGGGCGGCCGGGGGCGGACGGACAGGCGCACCGTGCCGTCCTCCAGCGGTTCCAGCGCCACGGCGTGCCAGGAGCCGTCAGGGCCTCCGGTGGAGTCCGGTTCGAACGCGGTGACCGGGATGGTCAGGGAGCCGCCGTGCGCCATGAGCACGGCGACGAGCATGGAGTGCGAGAGGTCTTCGGGCCGGACCGGGCGGCCGTCGAGCGGGCCGCCGGTCACCGGTCGGCCTCCGCCGCGTGCAGCTGCTCGCCGTGCTCCTGGTCCTCGTCGTCGTCCGGGTCGTCCGGGTACGGGGTGACGTGCCCGCAGTGGTGGCACTGCTCGCCGTCCCGGCCGTCGAAGGTGGAGCCGGTGCACACGGGGCAGTCACCGCGCTCCAGCACGGGCAGGCCGCCCCGGGCGCAGGACGGGCAGCGGTTCACCAGGCCCCCGGCGGTGATGCTCCAGCCGACCCGGGCGGCGGCGTGCTGGGCGGCATCAGGCCCGAGCTGGGGAGCGGCGAGGTAGAGGGCGAGGCAGGCGGACGTGTCGCATCCGACTGCGCGGTGTAGGGCCATGAGGCGGGTTCTCCGTTCGTGCGTGGTGGTGGCGGCCGGTCGGCCTGCGGGGCCCTCGGGACGCCCTGTGCGGGCGTGCTGAGGACCGGGCAGGGCGACCGGGCGGTCAGTTGCGGACGTCGTTGCGGTTGCGGGCGAACATGCCGCGCGCGGTGCTGCTGACCTCGGTCTTGTTCGTGACCTGGACGGAGCCCTTGAAGACGTTCGTGGTGTGCGACCTCTTCGCCTTGGCGATGGCCGCGCCGATCGCCGTAGCGAGCACCGCAGCGCCGACGAACGGGGCGAGGACGATCAGCGCGAACGTCTGGAGGCTCGGCAGGCTCACCAGGGACAGGCCCTTGAAGACGAGCCAGGCGGCGCACCCGAGGCCGGTCGCCCCGGCGCCGACCCCGAGGGAGCCGACCGCGAGGCCGGCCGCCCAGGAGGGCACGATGCGCTTGTCGTCCTGCCACACGGGCGGGGTGTCGGTCTCGCCGGTCTTCGGCACGGGCGTCTCGTCGCGGAACGACGTCACCAGGGCGGGCTGCTGCTCGGGCTGGTAGGCGCTCTCTACGTCGGCGATGAGCGCGCGGACGTGGGGCGGGAGCGGCCGGGACTGCTCGGGGCGGGTCGGTTCCATGGGGTCCTCCTGGGCGGGTACGAGGACGGCCCCCGGCGGGCGTGCCGGGGGCCGTGCGTGGGGCAACAGGAAGGCCCGGAGCCGAGGTGCTCCGGGCCTGGCGCGCGAGGGCGGGCGGTCAGTCGTCGTCGGGGGTGGTGTTGGTCGCGCCGCAGTTCCAGCAGTCGAACTCACCCGGCAGCTCGTAATGGGTGGTGCTCCAGAAACCGCGGGGCTTCCCCCAGACGACACAGGTCGTGCCGCACCGCCAGCAGTCGAATTCGAAGTCCATGACGGTCAGCATGGCGGCCTCCGGGGACGTCCGGGAGGGATCTGCCGGACGTCCCCGGCCGGGGCGGTCAGTCGCCCGAGGGAGCGGCGGGCAGGGCCCACATGCCGCGCTCGGGCTGCTCCAGCTCGCCGTGTGCCTTCATCTCGGACAGGGTCGGCGCGACGTTCCGCACCTGGCGGCCGCCGTCCGCGTTCACCTTGGCCTGGAGGTCGTGCTTGTTCAGCGGGCCATCGGCGAGGGCGTCGAGGATGCGGCTGCGGGTGGACGGTGCGCTCTTGCCCTTGGACGGCGGCGGCATGAGGCCGGCGCCCGGGGCGGTGGGGTCCATCGTCGGCCCGGCCGGGGACGGCGCGGGCGGGGCGAGGTTGGGCCCGGCGAGGTAGGCCGTGGACTCCGGGTCGACCCCGGCGGCCTCCAGGCCCTCCGCCAGGGCGTGCGCGGCCGCCACGTCGTGCACGGTGATCGGACCGCCGCCCCGGGCCGCGTAGACGCCACCCATGTGCGGGACGGATTCGGCCTCCAGCCGGGCGGGCTCGCCCGGGCCGTACAGGTCCACGATGGCCGGGTCCAGGCCGAGGGTGGGCACCGGGGAGCCGACCCGGAAGAACCGCATGAGGGCGGTCGGCCGGTGCGAGCCCAGGAGGTACGCCTGCCCGGCCGTGGAGATGCCGGGGACCTCGTTGCCGGTGCGCTCGAACCGCGAGCGCAGCACGGGCGGACCGGAGCGACGCGGGATCGGGACCAGGTCCGCGCCCAGGGGCAGGAGGCCGTCCGAGACGAGCGCGGCCATCATGTTGGACGACCAGCGCAGGAGGACGACGTCGCCCTCCTTGAGCATGGCGCGCAGGGTGTCCGAGCCGCCCAGCTCCTCGATGTGGCCGGCCTGCGCGGCGATGCTGATGCCGACGCCGACCGACCTGCCGAGACGGCCGATCTCCTTGATGAGGAACGCGGCCTCGTCACGCCACGGGCTGCCCTCCTGAAGGAGCCGGTTCGCCTCGTCGATCCGGATATTGACCAGCGGGTCCGGGGAGCCGATGACGAAGTACGACCGGCCCAGGGCGGCGTACCGCTCGGTGCGGAGCTGGACCAGGCACAGCCCCGCGCGAAGTTGCATCATCGCCTCAAGCTCGGTGGTCGCCCTCCAGTCGACTTGCCCCCGGGCCTCCGGGACGGACTGCCCGCCCTTGAGGTCGGAGAGCCAGGAGACGATCCGGGAGCGCTTCTCAGCGGCGAGGACCAGCTGTAGGGCGCGGGACTTGCCCGCGCCCGTGGTGCCGAACATCGCGCCGCGCTGCGCGCCCGAGCCGGGCTCGTACAGCCGCATCCGGGCCGCCATGCCGTCGTGGTGGCGGCCCACGGTGATGAACCCCTCGGAGTCCATCACCAGGTCCTCGGGTCGGGCGTAGCGCAGGTTCTCCAGCGGCGGCTCCCGGTACGCCGTGATCAGGGCCCGGGACAGGCCGTCCGTCTCCACGGCCACGCACGCCGGGTCCTTGCCCCCGAGCGCGGAGACCAGGGCGGCGTGGTTGTACGTGATCAGCTCGCCGGGCCGCCGGGCGACCTCGATCTCCACGAAGTCAGGGGCACGCATCACTGGTCCTGGTCCTCCTTGTCGATGTGTCCGGCCCGGACGGCGACGACGGTCGTGCCGGGCATGGCGGTCGGGGCGATCTTCTGCGCCCACAGCTCCGCGAAGTCCTCGGGGCCGCCGGCCGCGGTGACGCCGACGCGCAGGCGGCGGTACCCGGCGCCCCGGCCCTTGACCGGTGCCACGGCGAACAACTCCTCCTCGATGTCCATGAGGGCGGACAACCGGGGGACGCTCACGGTCGGGACGGGCTGACCGGGGACGTCGGCGACGATCCACGCGGCGAACTCCTTGGGCCCGATGGCGGCGATCCGTTCCAGGTGGGTCCCGGGGACGGGGCCGCCCTCCACGGCGGCGTGCGCGGCCCACCAGGACGCCAGGCGCTCCTCCAGGGAGCCGGTCAACTGCACCTGACCCTGGACGGCGACGGCGTTGCCGAGCTGCTCGTACACGACGGCGGCAGCCTCGTTCCCGGCCGCCTCGGTCGCCCAGTCGTGGGCCTGCTTGGAGGGGCGGAGCCACCAGGTGAGGGCGGTCCACCCGGCGGCCGCCAGGACCTCCCACCAGTGGACGCCCGGGGCGAACTGGAAGGCGATGGCCTCGGCAACGCAGGTGACGGCCGGGGCGGCGTACATCGCTCGCAGCCATCCGGGGGCCGCTTCCCCGGCCGGGGCCATGGACATCAGGTAGCCGCCCCCGGCTGCGATCCCGGCGGCGGGCAGGGCGACGGTAGCGGCTTCGGGGACCACGAGGGAGGCCGCCAGGACGGCGGCCCCTCCCACGGTGCCCACACGCCCGGCGGCGTCTCGGGTGTGACCGACGACGGCGCGCACTCGGTCCAGCGGGGGCAGCGGCACGGTGGTGCCTCCTTCCTTGGGTCAGCGGTTGCGGTAGAAGTTCCGGTTCGCCATGTCGACCGGCATGGACGTCGCGACGTCGTTGACGGCGCCGTAGTCGCCCTGGTGGGCGGCCTTGGCCTGGTCGAACATGACGCTCATCTCGTCCACGGTGTTAGCCATGCGCTGGGCGCGGGCGAGGGAGGCGCGCATCACCGTGGCGGCGTCGCGGTGCTCGCCGATGGTGTCCGGGTCGACGGAGAGTTTCGCGGCGAGGTCGGCGAGGTGGTCGACGCTCTTGGCGCAGTCGCCGATGTACCGGTACGTCGACCGGACCCGGGCGCCGACGCCCCGGAGGGCGAGGCCGGCGGACGCGAGCTGGGCGACCATCAGCGTGAACTGGACGCCGTAGGCGACCGCGCTGACGAAGCCGCCGCCCGAGTCCTTCAGGGCTCCGGTGTTGGTGCTGGAGGTGACGGGTGCGGCGCCCTGGGCGGGCGCGGGGAGGTTGTCCGACATGGGCAGGGGGCTCCTTATCCGTGGTACTCGGTCTCGGCCGGGGCGGCGTGCCCGTGGTCGCGGACGGTGTCGGCGAGGGGCTTGTGCCGGACGGCCGCGTTCTTGCCCGCCGCGCTGATCGCCTCGGACGCGGCCGGGAGCGACTTGGCGAGGGCGTCGGCGTCGGCCGCCAGAACGGCGGCCTTCTCCTGGAGGCGGCAGGCGTACCGGTACAGGGCGCCCGGGATCTTGTAGCGAATGCAGGTCGCCTTGAGGTCTTCCATGTGGCCGACCAGCGCGCGGGCCGCCTTGGCGTCCTCGCGGGCGGTGTCGACGCGGGCGACGATCTCCTCCGCCGCGTCCTGGTCGGCGTCGAGCAGGTCGTAGATCGTCAGCTCACTCGCGCCGCTGTCGTAGCGGGGGCCGGACATTGCAGCGACCCCATCGGCGATAGCGGAGGGCGTGGCGGGCAGCTCACTCACAGGCGTTGTCTCCTCACTGGCGGGGGCGGCCTCGGTGCGGGCCGCCGGGATCGAGAGGGGGACGGCGTCGACCAGCTCGGCGACGTCGACCAGGACCCATCCGCCGTCCACGCCGCGCAGCGGCTCCCACGCCTGTCCGGGCGGGGCGTCCGGCGGCGGGGTGTCGCCCGCGGCGACGACCAGCTCGGGCAATTCGACGGTCGCGGCCTCGTCGCCGTCCTCGCGCTCCATGACGACGACGTACGGGTCGGTGACGGCCGGGGGCGGCGCGAGGGGGCCGTACCCGACCCATGGGCCGCCGCCCGGGCCAGGACCCCACGGCGAGGCTCCGGGGCCGCCAGGCGGCGGTGGAGTCCCGGGGCCGGTCGGCGGTGGACCCGGCGGGGGCGGCGGCGAGCCGCTGCCGGGCGCTGTAGGGGCCGCACCGGGGCTGGTGGTCCCGGCGGCCGCAGCGGCGGCTGCTGCTGCGGCCGCCTGGCGGCGCTGCCAGCGCACTTCGGCCCGGGCTGCGATCCGATCCCACTGGGTGCGGCTCCAGCGCCGGGTGTGCCGGGCTACCCGGCGGCCGTTCCTGTTCAGGTAGCGGCCGGTCCTGCGGGCGGCCGGAGGGGTGACCCGGGCGATGTAGCGGCCGCCCCGGCGGACCAGGCGTCCACCCCGGCGAGCGGCGCGGACGGTGGCCCGGCGGGCGAGGGCGCGGGCCCTGGCTCCCCGGGTGGCCGGCGAGGTGGCCCGGGTCCTGGTCGCCGGGCTCTTGGAGCCGCCGCCCTTCCCCTTGCCGCCCTTGCCTTTCCCGCCCTTGCCCTTCGGGCTGGTCGACGCGGGCGAGGTGCCGGTGCCCTTGCCCTTGCCGCTCTTGGGTCCCTTCGGGCCCTTGCTCTTGCCCTTGGGGCTGGTCGACGTCCCCGAGCCACCGGACGACGATCCGCCGCCGGTCCCGGAACCGCTGCCCTTCGGCTTGCGGCGCTTGATCCCCTTGGGCCCGCGCAGCTTCGTCCCGCCGCCGTCGCTGCTGCCCCCGGACCCTCCGGAGTCGCCGCCGTTCTTGCGCTTGCGACGGGCGGGCGGCTTCGATCCGGAGCCGCTGCCCGAGCTGGGCGACGTCGGCGAGCCGGACCCGTTCCTGCGCCTGCCGCCCGGGCCGCTGTGGTTCGCGGTGGGCGGCCTCGAGTTGCCCCCGCCGGGGCGAGTGGAGCCACCCGCGCCGCGCGAGCCGGACCCGGAGCGGAACGTCGCCGGGGCGCGGCCTCCGCCGCTTCCTCCGCCCGACCGGCCGCCGCCACCGGAGCCGGTGCCGGCGCGTCCTCCGCTACGCGTCGCGCGGCCGAACTCGGGACCGGAGGGCACCCGGCCGCCACCCGTCCCGGCCGCCTTCGCGGCTGCCTTGGCGGCCTCCGCGCGCACCGCGCGGTGATGCTCCGCCCGGGCCCGGCACCAGGAGGCGAACGCCACGGTGCCGCGCAGGCACGCCACGGTGATGGCGGAGGCCACCATCACCCCGAGCGTCGCGGCCTCGCGGGCGGTCATCCCGCCGTCCTGGTGGACGGTCACCGCCTGGTCGTCGTCGCCGTCCTGGTCGTCGTCGGGGGCGAGGGCGGGCAGCGTGAGGGCCAGGGGCGGGGCGAGCTGGGCGCCCGCGAGGGCCGGAAACGCGGTCAGTAGATCGGCTTCCGGTTCCGGGTCGTCGGGCGGTGCCGGGGGCGGGGTC
>NZ_JBIAKJ010000023.1:0-33346 GCF_042872365.1 Streptomyces sp. NPDC005263
TGCAGCACGTACAAGATCCCGCACAGCACATCCCGGTCCGGCAACGGCCTGCGGCCGGGATACCGGAACCTGCGCTCACGCTGCGGCAGCAGCGGCTCCACGCGGTCCCACAACTCATCCGACACGATCCACGGCGACGTCCCCACACCAGACCGAACGCTCAACTCCCGCACCAGTCACGGCAGCCAGGAACCACCCACCACTTTGTGTCAGCCGTTGTTAGTAGGTGTTTTTGATCCCTGGCCGTGAGGTGTGTACGGCTGGATCATCTGGGTTGTGGGGGCTGACAAGACGGCTCGGCGGTATTGCCGGGAGTGCGGTGATCCACTGCCGCAGACGATGGCGGCGGAGGCACTGTTCTGTTCAGGTCGGTGCAAGTCAAGGCGATGGCGGAGGCGTCAGAAGACCCGTGAGCGAGTCATCGCGATACAGCGTGGCGAGCAGGTGGAGTGCCCGGTATGTGGCGGGTCGTGGACGGTGGGGGTGGAGCGGTCGAGGGCGGCTGTGTACTGCTCGAACCGTTGCCGGGTGAGGGCATGCCGTCAGCGGCGGGCGTCGCGGAACGGCGTTACGGAAACGCTGTAGCCGAACTCCTCGCGAACACCTCGAACACCCTCCGTTTTGCAGGGGAGTTGGGAGCGACTGACGGGTGCTTCGAGCGCCCCTGGTTCACGCTCTGCCCCGGCGTGTCGCGCCCGCGTCACGGTGGACGGTGACCGGGGCCGGGGCCCCTTTGACCGGTCACGTCGTGGTGGCCGGACCGGGCCCGGGCAAGGGCGGTGGTCTTCATGGCCGACGTGGCCGACCGGGTTGGGAATGTCACCCGACAGCGTTACGAACAGCTCGTCACCCAGGCGAAGGACCTGATCGCGCAGATCGCCCGCGCGCAGTTCGCTTTGGGGGACATGGCTCTGGAGATCGAGCCGATGAGGTCGGTGGGCGGGTCGATGCCGAACGGCACGGACGACCTGTTCACGGTGACGGAGTCGTTGCAGATGTTCGCGGACGACATCGGCGTCGAGCGGCGGACGGTCGAGGACTGGCGCTACACCGCCAACCGGTGGCCGAAGGGACGTCGCAAGGAGGGGGTGTCGTTCACCGTCCATCGCATCCTGGCCTCGGTTGTGGACGAGGTCGCCGCGCAGGTTGCCACCGATCTGCTGAAGCGGCCGGCGGTGACCGAGCACGTCACTCCAGCTGAGCGGGTGCGGGTTGTCACGGAGCTGACCAGGGACGACACGGTCGCGAAGGAGGTCACGACCGGCTTGTTGCGTCAGCCGGCCGTCGCCCGGACGGCGATGCGGGACGACACCACCCGGATGCTCGTCAACCGTGCGCAGTTCGACAACTCGAACGAGACGCGCGAGCGGATCCGGCAACGCACTCCGGCCGTCCGCGCGATCGAGCACACCATCGAGTACCTCGACCTGGTCGGCTCCTGCCACGGTTTCGTCGCCACCCTGGGTCGGCTGATCCCGCAGCTGCGTGGGCAGGAGTTCACCGAGGACGAGCGCGAGACCGTCCGCCGACAGATCGGCCGGGTCCGTGCGGCGGCGGACTGGCTCGAAGGCGCCCTCGACAATGGCGAGTTCACCCTGGACGAGCAGCTCGTCCAGCTCCTCAAGGGCGAGTAGGCCATGCCGCGACGCCGGGAAGCCCGGCCGCCGGCCGAGCACTACGGCGACCTGGTCCGCGTCGCCCTGATGGAAGCACGCCCCGCGGGCCGTACATAGCTCCGTGCCCACGCCGGTGCTCGGGCAGCAGCGTCAGGTCCACCGGGGACTTCACCGCACCGCCCGCACACAGCACCGCATCCGTCAGCTCGAACAACTCGTCGCGCCGAGCGGTCAGACACTCGTAGAACTCGCCCCGCAAGCGTGACGCTTCCGCGAACGCATCACTCCGCACAACATCAGGCAGCAGAGTCACCCGCACGGCCTTCGTCTCGTAGGTGCACCTTGGTCGGAGCACAGGATCAGACGAAGGCCGCCCCCTGTCCGGCAAACCCCCAGGTGAGCGACCCAGTACGGGACACCGTTTGAGGCCGGAAGAAAGAGAACCAGCTCAGGACCGGGCTGCTGGTGCCGCGGCGCGGGCCCGGTGCGCGCGGATCTCGTCGTGGTGGTCGGCGGCCCAGCCGATCAGGGATGTCACGATCTCGTGGAGGCCGCGCCCCAGCGGGGTGAGGGCGTACTCGACGCGCGGTGGCACCTCCGCGTATGCGGTGCGGGTGATCAGACCGTCCTCGTGGAGCTGGCGGAGTGTGAGGGTGAGCATCCGCTGGGAGATTCCGGGGACCTGGCGCTGCAGGTCGGTGTAGCGCAGCGGGCCGGCCTCCACCACCGCGATGAGCAGCAGGCTCCACTTGTCGCCGACGCGGTCGAGGACCTGCCGGATGAACTCCATGTGCTCGGCGGGGATGCGGGCACAGGGCCCCACCGCCGCCGCGCCGCCCGAACTGCCGGTGACCTCCATGACGCACATTCCTCTCCGGCACGAACACCGATGTGCCTTTTGTATCGACTTCCATACTGGCCCATCATGGCGCTACGAACAAAAAGTAGGAAGCAAGCGCAGGCATGGGAGGCGCGCGTCATGAAGATCGAGATCTGGGCCGAGGTCACCTGCCCCTGGTGCGGGCTGGGCAGCCACCGTCTGGACCGGGCCGTGGAGCGGTTCGAGCACGGCGACGAGGTGGAGGTCGTCCACCACTCGTTCCCGCTGAGCAGTTCCTTCCCCGTGGGTGAGACGTTCAGCGTCCGTGACGCGCTGCTGCGCCGGCACGGCATGGGCGGCTCCCAGGCCGAGGCGTCCACGCGTCGGATCGAGGCGCTGGCCGAGGCCGAGGGACTCACCCCCTACAGGGTGCTGGACAACCTGGTCGCCAACACCGATCTGGCGCACGAGTTCCTCGCCCACGCCTCCGCCGAGGGCAAGAACCGCGAAGCCTGGGACGCGATCTTCCGTGCCTACTTCGGTCAGGCCCGCCCCGTCTTCAGCCTGGACGACCTGCTCGACCTGGGCCTGGAGATCGGCCTGGACCGCGAGGGCACCCGCCGGGCGCTCACCGAGCACCGCTACCAGCGGCAGGTGGGCGACGATGCCGCCCGCGCCCAGCGCCTGGGTGCCACCGGCGCGCCCTTCATCGTCGTCGACGGCAGGTACGGCATCCCCGGGGCCCAGGACAGCGACGGCCTTCTCGACGTGCTGCGCACGGCCTGGGACGCATCCCACCCGCTCACCCTCGCGACCGACGGCGACGCTGCGGTCTGCGGCCCCGACGGCTGCGCCGTACCGGCCCGCAGCTGACCTCCACCGTTCACCCCACGACACACCCTTGATCATGTCGAAAGGCTGACTTCCCCATGTCCTACCTGCTGCACATCGACGCCTCCTCGCTCGACGAGGCATCCGTCTCCCGTCAGGTCGCCCGGTCCTTCCGTGACGAGTGGAAAGGCGCGGTCGTCCACCGCGACCTGGCCGTCTCCCCCGCCCCGCACCTCAGCGCGGCGGGCATCACCGCCCGCACCACCGACCCCGCCGAGCACACCCCCGAGCAAGCGAAGGCCGCGGCGGTCCAGGACGAGCTGATCGAGGAATTCCTCGGCGCCGACGCCTACCTCTTCACCGTGCCGATGTACAACCTCACGATGCCGTCCGTGTTCAAGGCATGGCTGGACCAGATCATGGTCGCCGGGCGCACCCTGAGCTTCGACGGAGCCCCTCCCACCCTCGGCCGCCCCGCCACGGTGATCTCCGCACGCGGCGGCGGCTACGGCCCCGGCGCCCCCAAGCACGGCATGGACCACCTGGTGCCCACGCTGGAAACCGTCCTGGGCCACCCGACCAACCTCGGCCTCGACCTGACGACGGTCCTGCCCGAACTGACCATGGCCCCGTACGTGCCGATGATGGCCCCGCTGCTTCCGATGCACGAGGCATCCCTGACCAAGGCGCACGACGAGGCCCGCCGCCTGGGCTCTGCCCTGACCGGCCGGCCGACCGCCTGATCCACCTCTGAACTGCCCGAAAGGCGTTTGATCACCATGAGCAACCTCCTGGTCCTCGGCGGCAGCGGCCGCACCGGCGCCCACGTCCTGGAGCACGCCGCCCGGCGCGGCCACCACGTCCGCGCCCTCGTCCGCAACCCCGACAAAGTGCAGGCACCGGCCGGCGTCGAACTGATCCAAGGCACACCCGCCAACATCGACGACCTCCGCAAGGCCGCCGAAGGCACCGAGGGGGTGATCAGCGCGCTGTCCAACGCCCGCACCTCCGACAACCCGTGGGCCAAGCCGGTCAGCCCGCCGATGTTCATGACCGACGCCGCCCGCAACACGCTCACCGTCATGGGCGAGCAGGGCATCCGCCGCATCGTGCTGACGTCCACGCAGGGCGCGGGCGACGACTGGGCCCGGCTCAACCCGCTGGTCAAGGCGTTCATCAACCTGTCGAACGTCAAGGCGGGCTTCGCGGACCACACCGGCCTCGACCAGGTCGTCCGCGCCTCGTCAGGCATCGACTGGACCCTGGCCCGCGCCGTCGCCCTCACCGACAAGCCCCTCAGTGGCCCCGTACGGGCTGCCGAGGCCGGCACCGAAAAGCCCGCCGCACGGATCAACCGCGCCGCCCTCGCCCAGTTCCTCGTCCAGACGATCGAGGACGACACCTGGATCCGCAAAGCCCCCCTCGTCTGGAACACACGAGGATGACCCACCCCATGATCCACACCTACCTCATGCACAACAGCTGTCCGACCTTAGAAGCTATCTCATTTGGCTAGGTAGCCTGCCTGTCGTGGTTTCGATCGTGGAGCGGCTGGTGCCGGATGAGTTGTGGGAACTGTTTCAGCGAGTGGTACCGGAGGCTCCGTTGCGGCCTCAGGGAGGCGGCCGGCGGCGGCACCGTGACCGGGAGGTGCTGGCGGCGATCGTGTTCGTGGCCACATCAGGCTGCACGTGGCAGCAATTGCCGTCCGCGTCGTTCGGACCCTCGGGAGCGACAGCTCACCGGCGCTTTGCCGAGTGGACGAAGGCCAGAGTATGGGCCAAGCTCCACCCCCTGGTCCTCGACGAGCTAGGCTCCCGCGGCGAGCTGGACTGGTCCCGCTGCGCGATCGATTCGGTAAACATGCGAGCTCTGAAAAGGGAGATCTGACAGGTCCGAATCCTGTCGACCGGGGCAAGTAGGGATCGAAGATCCATCTGATCACCGATCGGACCGGTCTGCCCCTTTCCGTCGGGATCTCGGGGCGAACTTGCACGACAGTCAGGCACTCATCCCGCTGGTGAAGGGGATACCGCCGATCCGCTCTCGGCGTGGACGCCGGCGACGCAGGCCGGGAAAACTCCACGCCGACAAGGGCTACGACTACGACCACCTGCGGCGATGGTTACGCGGGCGCGGCATCAGGCACCGCATCGCCCGCAAGGGCATCGAGTCCTCGACCCGTCTGGGCCGCTACCGCTGGACCATAGAACGCACGATGTCCTGGCTCGCCGGATGCCGTCGCTTGCACCGCCGCTACGAGCGCAAAGCCGAGCACTTCCTCGCCTTCACCAGCATCGCCTGCACCCTCATCTGCTACCGCAAACTCACCTGCTGAAGTGCCGCTGTAGTAGCTCGATCGCCAAGTCATGGCAATAGTGCTCGGCCAGGTCCATGGGGGTTTGCCCATCGGGATCCGCGAGCTGTGGAGCTGCACCGAAGGCCAGCAGCACCGCCGTGGTGTGCACGGACAACGGATGCCCGGTTTGCAAGGCTCCGTCCCCCTCCATGTCGATCGCGTGCGTCAACAGCGTCATGTTGCCGAAGACCTCGTCCGGGTCAGCTCCCTTGGCTAGCAGCCCGGCCAAGGTCTCCACATCATCGTGCTCCACCGCGTGATGGGCCGGCGTCCAGTAGTCACTCACGACGCCATACAACCGCCCAATCACCGACCCTCACAAGCGACTTCAGGGTTCTTTTGGTCGCCAAATGAGATGGCTTCTAAGCCGGGCGGGAGAGCCCCTCAGGCGGTGCGCCCTCGGCAAACAGCATGGTCACCCGGGCCTTGCCTTCTCGTATCTCCCGGGCCCGCCGGTACTCGGCGGAGTCGTACCACTCCCGGATCCGGTCCATGTCGGGAAACTCGATCACCACGAACCCCGAGGAGTCCCAGGTGCCTTCGACGGGCTTGGGAGCGGGTCCCGCGACCACGTAGTGGCCGCCGTGGCTGCGGATGGACTGCTGGGCCACGGCCGCGTAGGCCGCGCCGGCTTCCTCGTCGAGCACATCGAAGTTGACGATGACGTAAGCGGGCGTGCCATTCCGCGTCCCGAACTGCGGGTAGAGCGCGCCGACGCCTCCGGACAGACCCGCGAGCACGGTCCTGCTGGTCTCGTCGGCGACGATCTCAGGGGTGCCGTCGGCGACACCGTCGAGGGCGATGCGTGCGATGTCCCCGGGGTCGGCCTTCGGCGCGTCGAGGCCGGAGGTCATGTCGGTGTCCATGTACCCGACGTGCAGCGCCGAGACCTGGGTGCCCTGCGGGGCGAGTTCCTGGCGCAGCCCGTTCGTCATGGACCAGGCGGCCGACTTGGCGGCGCAATAGGCACCGAAGTCGGGGAAGTTGACCCAGGAGGCGACCGACAGGATGTTCAGCACCGCGCTGCTGTCGTGAGCGCCGAGCTGGGGGGCGAATGCCCGGGTGACCGCCAAGGTGCCGAGGTAGTGGGTGTCGATCTCCAGGCGGATGTCCGCCAGGTCGCCCGTCAGCAGCGACGCGTAGGTGGCCGAACCGGCGTTGTTGACCAGGATCGACACGTCGCCAGTCGCCTCTGCCGCTGCGGCGATGGAGGCGGGGTCGGTCACGTCGAGGGCGATCGGCTTCACGCCGTCGAGGTCGACGGCTGCGGGATTGCGGGCGGCTGCGTAGACGGTCGCGCCGCGGTCGCGCAACTGCTTCGCCAGGTGACGGCCCAGGCCACGGTTCGCCCCGGTGACCAGTGCGGTCTGTCCTTCGATCTGCATGGCACAGCTCCCTGCTGGATAGGTTTTTCCAACCTAGACCCTCTGAGTTGGAAGAAACAACCCAGGGTAGGCTTGCAGCATGGGCAAGATTCCGAATGACAGCTGCGCCATCGCCCGCAGCCTGGGCGTGCTGGGCGAGCGCTGGACGTTTCTGATCCTGCGCGAGGCCGTGGCGGGGTCGAGCCGATTCTCGGAGTTCCGCAGCGGGCTCGGTGTGGCGCCGGACGTTCTCACCGAACGCCTGAACACGCTGGTCACATACGGCGTGATGGGGAAGGTGCCCTACCGGGAACCAGGAGAGCGGGCTCGCTTCTCGTACGTGCTCACGGATGCGGGCCGGGAACTCCTCGTCGTCCTGCTCGCACTGCAGCAATGGGGCGACAAGCACCTGCCGTGGCCGGACGGGCCGAGCATCCTGCGCCAGGTCGAGGGTTCCGAACGACCGGTGCACGTCGGGTTCATCGACGACGACGGAAACGAAGTCGACGAAAGCTCCGTAGCACTGATCCCGACCGCCATCTCCCCAAGCCGGAAGTAGCGCAGCCCCCAGTTCCACGCGACCCTCCCAGGCTCAACGACCGGCCGGGAACGAACGCCGCCAGGCCTTGCGATGCCTCGGGCCGGTGGCTCCACCGCGCACGCTCGCACCGCGCCCGCCCCGACCTCTCCCCCAACCGCCGTCTCCCGCTGGACGTCACCGCCGCAATGACGGCGGCGCGGTGTGGAGGCCCTCGCCGAGCGCAACCGGCTGACCAAGCGCCCCGATCCCCTCGCCCGCCGCCCGGAACCTGTCCCACCCACCCACTGGTCCGGTCAACTTGTCGGGAGGTTCCGGCCCGGTCGCCCCCTCCGCGCACGCGATTTCCGCAGGTTGGCGACGTTGCCGCAGGTGCGCACGTCGTGCCAGACACCGCTGGTGTTGCGGGAGTTGTCCCAGAAGGCCACCGCGCACAGCGGATTACGGCACAGTTTCAAGCGCCGCCACGTTCCAGCGAGTTGGGCGTCGTAGATCGCCAGGAGCACCCGTTGGCCGAGCGCGGGAATGCCCACCGAGCCCGGCACGAGTCTCACGGTTCCATCCGCTTCGAGGCGAACGCGGGCGACTGATTCGACGGCTACCGGCCTGGCGCCGTCGTCGCGATCCGGTTCGTGGTCGCGCTCGACCAACGACCGCCGTATCGCGTCACGCAGCGTCCGCAGATCGCCCACGCCCGGGCTGTCGCCCGCGACCCCGTAGGCATCCAGCCACCGCGCCGCCGTGTCCGGCGCGTCCAGGAGGTCCGGAACATCGCCGCCTGCCCTCCGGATGGAAGGGGTGTTCAGCAGGTCCTGAACGATCCGCAGCTCACCAGGCGCCACCGCGACGCCGAAGCGGCTATTGCCGTCGCCGCCCGCATGCGCGGCACCGACGTCGGGATCGCCTTTCCCGTCCTTCTCCATGACACAAGTGTACATATTTTGCATGTGGCACGCCGACGACCTTTTTACGGAGACAGCGAGCTCCACCCTTGCACTGACAGAAGTGTCAGCCGTACGCTTATGTCACAACGATGGAGAGGATGGACTGTGATCACTCACCCGGAGAGAGGGAATCCCGGCCCGGGGCGCACGGCCAATGCGCCCGCATCCGCAGCGAGCGGTGTGGTCGGGGACGGTGTTGCGATGCACGTCGCCGGCACCGCGTACGGCAAGCATTTCCCGCGGCGGGAGAGCCTCGCCGCGGCAGGCGGACGGGCAGAAATCCGATGAGCAGCACCGACCTTCGCTATGAGGTCTTCGTCTCGGACATGGAGCCGGTCACGGTTGCGGCTCCGCCACGGCCGGACGACGGGCCGTCCCTTTGGTCATCGATGTCGCACGCGCTCATCTACGGGAAGAACGAGGCGCTGCTGACCGACCCGCCGGTCACACGCGGGCAGGCCGACACGCTCATCACATGGGTGGAAAGCCATGATGTGGCTCTGCGCTACATCTATGTGACCCACGCGCACTTCGACCACTTCGCGACCACGAATTACCTGCTCCGCCGGTTCCCCGACGTGACGGTCGTCGCGAGCGACGCAGTGCTCGCGGGCATCGCCCGCCAGACACCTGGCGGAGTGCTGGCCGGCGTGTACAGCGACATCTTCGGCGACGCCCTTCCCGAGCCTCCGCTGACTGTCCAGGGCTCCGTGTTCCCAGCCGGCGGGCTGCTCCTCGACGGGCACGACCTCGTCGCGCACGAGGTCGGCCACTCCGACACCGACGACACCAGCGTGCTGCACGTGCCCTCACTGGACCTGGTCATAGCCGGTGACGTCGTCTACAACAACTTCCACCAGTACCTCGGAGAAGGCCGAGACGGCGGCCTGGACGCGTGGCACCGGGCCCTCGACCAGGTCGCTGCCTTGAAGCCACGGTTCGTGGTGGCCGGTCACAAGGACACCCAACGCGGAAATCCCGCATCGGACATCGACGAAACGCGGCGCTATCTCGACGGCGGCGCCGTCGTCCTCGAGCAGTCCACGAACCCCACGGAATTCTTCAACGCGATGAAGCAGCGCTACCCCGAGCGTGTGAACCCGTGGGCAATCTGGCTCAGCGCCCTGCAGTTGTTCGGCAACTGACAGCCCACACCGGCCAGTCAGGGCAGACCGCAGACGGCGATCCGCCTGGTCTTGGTGTTGACGCCCTCAGTGGGGCCGTTGCTGTACGGAAGCGTGAGCGCGGCGATCACGGCCGCGTGGTCCCGCTCCAGGCCCCGGGCGAAGGCGTGCACCTGAGGCAGATCGACTGCGCGGACCTGGACGATCCAGCGCGAGAGTACGTCTGCATTTCCTGCGCAAGTCGTCAGGAGTTCGGCGAAGCCTTCGACAGCGGCAGCCAGTTGGGGCCCCTCGGGACAGGCTGCGCAGATCCGGGCGAGCAGAGTACGAAGCCGCCCTGAGCGAGGTGAAGGCACACAGCACCTGCTGGGCCACCGTGCTGGACGCGCCCCTTTACGACGGGCCACGAGCTGCGGCGAGTCCAGTCACGCGGCCACCGCCGCGGTCCGGGTGCGGCGTGCCGCCCTCGCGGCGCTGCGGCTCGGGCCGAAGGTGGCCGCGCCCGTGCTCAGGGTGTACCGAAAGCGCGTGAGTGCTGACAACGATGTCGTAGACCCCCCGACGTCGGCGGACAGCCGGAGGCAGGCGGCGCCCTCAATCGCCGCCTGCCTCCGGTGCGTACACACCGCGGTGCTTCAGTGCCTCGGTGCGGTTCGCCGCCCGTCGGGCGGTGTCAGGGCGCGGTGTGCGGTTCGCGGGCGAGCACCAGGAGGCGCCGTGCACGCTCCAGGACCGGCCGGTCGATCATCTGCCCGTCGACGGTCGTGACGGAGTCACCGGCGCCGACGACGGTGCGGGCCCAGCGCAGTTCGTCCGCCGTCGGCGCGAATCCGTCGGCCACGTAGGAGAGTTGGTACGGGTGGATGCAGAGCTTGCCCGTGAAGCCCAGGCGTCGGGCGTGGGCGATGTCGGCGTCGAGGGCCTCCGTGTCCCGTACGGCGGTGGTGACGCCGTCGACCGGCGGGCCGATGCCGGCGGCGGCCGAGGCGAGGACCAGTCTGGAGCGGGCGCAGGTCAGTGCCGTGCGGTCGTCGTGGGCGACGCCGAGCTGGGCGGCGAGGTCGACGTTGCCGAAGGCGGCCCGGGCGACACCGGGCGCGGCGCACACCTCGCGGGCCCGCTCCACGCCGAGGGCCGTCTCGATGAGCGGCACGAGAGCACACCGTCCAGCCGTACGCGTGGCGAGTTCCGCGAGTACGGCGGGGTCCTCGGCCTTGGGCACCATGACCGGGCCGCCGTGGTGGGCGGCCATGGTGAGGTCGGCCTCGGACCAAGGGGTACCGGGTGGGTTGATCCGTACGACCGCCCGGTTGCCGAGGGCGAGCCAGGCGGCTGCGTTGTGCCGGGCGCGGTCCTTGTCCTCGGCGGCGACGGCGTCCTCCAGGTCGATGATGACCAGATCGGCGCCGGAGGAGGCCGCCTTGTCGAAGCGGTCGGGCCGGTGTCCCGGGACGAAGAGCAGGCTCGTCGCGGCGGTGATCCGGTCGTGCGGCGAGGTCATTGGAAAGTCACCTCGGCCGTGGCGTGCCGGTCTTCCCGGTGGGTGGCGATGTGCAGATCGGCGCGATCGTCCGCGGGGGCGCCGCAGGCGGCCAGTCGTTCGCCGGCGAACACCGGCCGCCGGAGCCGGTAGGACAGCGAGCGCACGGGCCGATCGGGGGCGTGGCGCCGGGGCAGTTCGAGCATGAGCAGGGCGAGCAGCGGGCCGTGGACGACGATTCCCGGGTAGCCCTCCTCGCCCTGGGCGTAGGGCGTGTCGTAGTGGATGCGGTGGGCGTTCGCGGTGAGGGCGCTGAACCGGAACAGCAGGGCCGGATCCGGGCGCAGCGGAAGCTGCCACGGGGCGTCGGGGTGGGGGAAGGCGGATTGGTCGAGGGCGGTCGGGTGCTGTCCCGCCGTGCGCCCGGACCGGTAGACGATGTCCTGCTCCTCCACCAGGCAGACACGGCCCTGCTGGCGGAACTCACGGCGTTCGGTGACGAACAGCATCTCTCCGGTGCGGCCCTGCTTGGCCGTCACCGCGCGGAGGCGGCTGATGCGTTCGGTCGGTTCGCCGAGGCGGAGCGGCCGGGTGATCTCGCAGCGGCCGCCCGCCCACATGCGTTGCCGCTGAGGGAGAGGCGGCGAGAAGTGGCCGCCCCGCGGGTGGCCGTCGGCGCCGAGGTCCCGCCCGGCGGGCCAGGTGAGGAAGTACAGCCAGTGCCACAGCGGGGGGAGGGGATCCCCGGCCTTCGCGACCGGGCCGGGCAGGTTCAGAACGGCCGACAGGGCGGCCACCGGGCCGGTGGGCAGGGGGTCTTCGTCTGTGACCGGACCTGGAGTCCAGGACTCCACGTATGAGCCGAGAGGGGGTGGGGTTGGATGCGTCATCCTTCTGTCCTTGGGTACGGGGCAGGCCTGGGGTCAGGTGAGCGGTGCGGCCTTCGTCGGGGCCGGGGCGGCCGGAGCGTCGGCGGTCTCCAGCAGGGAGGTCCGTGACGGTTCGGGTACGAGGAGGGTGGCCAGGAAGGTCAGGGCGATGCACGCGGTGACGTACCAGAAGAAGGTGGTCTCGTGGCCGCTGTCCTTCAGGGCCAGCGCGATCGGTTCGGTCAGGCCGCCGAAGGTGGCGGTGACCAGGGCGTGCGGCAGGCCCACGCCGAGCGCCCGGACCTTGGTGGGGAACATCTCCGCCTTGATGATGGCGGCTAGCGCCGAGTACCCGCTGAGGAAGGTCAGCGCGACGGTCATCAGGAGGAACGCGATCCACGGACTGCTCGTGCCACCGAGGACGGTCATGATCGGGACGGTCAGGAGCATGCCGCTGACGGAGAAGACGAACATCACCTGGCGGCGGCCGAAGCGGTCGGACAGATGGCCCGCGACGGGTTGCAGCAGCATGTAGACGAACAGGGCGCAGAAGCCGATGACGGAGACCGTCGACTTCGGGATGCCGGCCGTGTTCACCAGGTACTTCTGCAGGTACGTGGTGTACGTGTAGAAGGCGACGGTGCCGCCGATGGCGAGCCCGAAGACGGCGAGGACCTGGCGCGGGTACTCGGTGAACAGGGCGCGCAGTCCCTTGCGTTCCCTGACGTCCGGATCCTGATGGACGGCCTTCGCCTGTTCCTGCTGGAAGTGCTGGGACTCCTCCATCGTGCGGCGCAGGTACATCACGACCAGGCCCGCCAGCGCGCCGATCACGAACGGGATGCGCCAGCCCCAGCTCTCCAACTGGCCGTCGGTGAGCAGGTTCTGCAGCACGATGGCCACCAGCAGGGCGGTGAGTTGGCCGAGCACGATGGAGACGTACTGGAAGCTGGAGTAGAAGCCGCGCCGGCCCGGCGGGGCGACCTCGGCGAGATAGGAGGCGCTGGAGCCGAACTCGCCTCCCACGGAGAGCCCTTGGAGCAGGCGAGCCATGACCAGCAGGAAAGGGGCCCACAGGCCGATGGAGGCGTGGCCGGGGGTGAGGGCGATGGTGAGCGATCCGACGCTCATCAGCGTGACCGACAGGGTCAGGGCGCGGCGGCGGCCGTACCGGTCGGCGTACGCGCCGAGCAGCCAGCCGCCGAGGGGGCGCATCAGGAAGCCGACGGCGAAGACGACGGCGGTGGAGAGCAGTTGGGCCGTCTGGTTGCCCTCGGGGAAGAAGACGGCGGCGAAATAGATGCTGAAGGTGGCGTAGGCGAACCAGTCGTACCACTCGATCAGGTTGCCCAGACAGCCACGTATGACGTTGGCGGTGACTTGGGAGCGTGCGGGGACGGAGGTGCGGCTCTGCGACATGGGAAGCTCCGTTGCTCGTGTCGCGCAGGGGGGCGAGCGGCCTTTCAGCGCAGGACGAAGTCGAGTGGACCTTCAGCGCAGGACGAAAGGGTTGCCGGTGGGAGCGCCGGTGTTGATCCAGACGCTCTTGTCCTCCAGGTAGGAGGTGAGGGCGGCGATGCCGTTCTCGCGGCCGAGGCCCGAGTCCTTGAAGCCGCCGAAGGGGGTCAGGTAGCTGACCGCGCGGTAGGTGTTGACCCAGACCGTGCCGGAGCGGATGTGGTCGGCCATGCGGAACGCGCGGCCGATGTCGCCGGTCCACACGCCCGCGCCGAGGCCGTAGCGGCTGTCGTTGGCGATCGCGACCGCCTCGTCCTCGTCCTTGAAGGGGATGACGCAGAGGACGGGTCCGAAGACCTCTTCCTGGGCGATGCGCATGTTGTTGCGCACGCCGGTGAAGACGGTCGGTTCGACGAACCAGCCGCCACGGTCGGCAGCCTTGCCGCCGAGGGCGAGCTGGGCGCCCTCCTGCTGTGCGATGCCGATGTAGTCGAGGACCTTGGCGTACTGGGCGGGTGTGGTGATCGGCCCGACCTGGGTGTTCTCGTCCATCGGATCGCCCATGCGGGCTGTGCCGGCGAGGTCGACCAGGCGGCCCACGACCTCGTCGTGCACGTCCTGCTGGACCAGTAGCCGGGAGCCGGCGATGCAGGTCTGGCCGGTGGCGGCGAAGATGCCGGAGACGGTGCCGTTGACGGCGGCCTCCAAGTCGGCGTCGTTGAAGACGATGTTCGGGGACTTGCCGCCCAGTTCGAGGCTGACGTGTTTGAAGTCGCGGGCGGCCGACTCGTTGATACGGCGGCCTGTGGCGTCCGAGCCGGTGAAGCTGACCTTGCGGACCAGCGGGTGCTCGACGAGTGCGGCACCGACGTCCTGGCCGAACCCGGTGACGACATTGAACACGCCCGGGGGCAGCCCCGCCTCGTGGAAGAGGCGGGCCAGCTCCAGGGTGGAGGCGGAGGTGAACTCGGACGGCTTCACCACCACGGTGCAGCCCGCCGCGAGCGCCGGGGCGATCTTCCAGGCCAGCAGCAACAGCGGGGAGTTCCACGGCGTTATGACCGCGACGACCCCGACGGGCTCCTTCTTCGTGTAGGCGAAGTAGCCCTTCTTGTCGAGCGGCGGCACGGTGCCCTCGATCTTGTCGGCGAGTCCGCCGTAGTAGTGGAACCACTGCGGGACGTAGGAGACCTGCCCGTGCATCTCGGTGAAGAGCTTGCCGTTGTCGCGGACTTCGATCTCGGCGAGCCGGCGGGCGTTCGCGGCGATGGTGTCGCCGAGTCGGTGCAGCAGGGCGCCGCGGGCGCTGGCGGTGAGTTCGGCCCAGGGGCCGGTGTGCATGGCGCGGTGGGCGGCGCGGACCTCGTCGTCGACGTCCTGGGGCGTGCCCTTGGCGATCTCGGCCCACGGGGCGCCCAGGTAGGGGTTGTCGGTGGGGAACCACTCACCGTCGGCGGCCGTGCGGGTCTTCCCGTCGATGAACATCTCGTAGCGCTGCATGGAAGGGGGCTCCCGTCGGCTAGAAGGTGCTCAGGCCGAGTGCGGCGCGGAAGGAGTTCTTGTTGGCGACGCCGTCACGTGGCGGCAGGGCGCGCGGCGGCTCGGTGGTGTCGATCAGGACCTGGGCGTACGTCGTCGTCGAGCGCGCACGGATACGGGAGGCGAGGTCCTCGGTCTGGGCGAGGTCGGTGATGCACACAGTGTCCTGGATGCCGAAGCCCTGGGCGACGGCGACGAGGTCGGTGCCGAGCTGGGTGTGGCTGGGCTGCATGCCGGTCTCGCCGAAGTGGGCGTTGTCGAGGACGACGAGGGTGAGGTTGGGCGGGAGTTGGGCGCCGATGGTGGCCAGTGTGCCGATGCCCATGAGGTGTTCGCCGTCGCCGGTGATCGCGACGACCGGGCGGTCCGGCTGGGCGAGGGCGAGGCCGAGGGCGAGTGGTGCGGCGGCGCCCATCGCGCCCCAGAGGTAGAAGTTCGTGGGGCGGTCGCCGGCGGCGAAGACGTCGTAGCTGGGCGAACCGAGGCCGGTCACCAGCAGGGTGTCCTCGGGGACACGGGCGAGCAGGCCGGCGACGAAGCGGCGCCGGTCGAGGCGGGGCAGGGTGTCGGTGGCGGTCATCAGTTGCGCTCCCACTTCTTGCGGCCGATCAGCTTCTGTCCGAGGAGGACGGCGACGCGCTCGCCCGCCTCGAACACCGAGTCCAGAGCCGCCTCGACGGTCTCCTCGACGTCTTCGGGGTGGTCGGCGCGCAGGACGGTGATGCCCATGAGTTCCAGGGCCTGCTGGGTGGTGCGGCCCATGGGGCTCTGCCAGGGGTTGAACTCGGCGTGCTCGCCGCGCATGGTCACCAGCGTGAGGAAGGGGAACTGGCACATCTGCAGCAGGGAGAACATGTTGACGCAGTTGCCGACGCCGCTGCTCTGCATGAGCAGCACCGCCTTCTGCCCGCCCAGCCAGGCCCCGCTGACGACGGCTACGCCCTCCTCCTCGGTGGTGAGCACCACGTCGTGGATGGCGGGGTCGCGCTGCGCCTCAAGGATGGCGTGGGAGTGGCCGGAGTCCGGGACGTAGGCGATCTGCTGGACGCCGCGCTTCTTCAACGCGGCGAACACGTTCTCCTGCCAGGAAGGGGCTGGGGCTTGTGTCTGACTCATCCGTAGCGACTCCGTGCTCGGTCGGCTCAAGTACCCAGCATCATGAACGCTGATGAATGATGTTGAACAATAGAAAAATGTGATATCCGTATGCGTCGCGCGCATGCCGAGCGATCGCGGCCCTGTGACCTGGGGTCCGCTACGAGACCCCGCTGAGGAACGCCGCGACGAGAGCACTGGCCTCCGCGCGGCATTCCTCGAAGTAGGCGTGCCGGGCGCCCGGGAACAGGTGTGTCCGGGTGTCGGGGATACGGGCGGCGAGCAGCGGGAGGTTGTCCGGCAGGGTGAGCCGGTCCTGGTCGCCGTGCAGGATCAGGGTGGGCGCGGTGATGAGGGGCAGTACGTCCCAGGCGGCGTGCCCGTTGCTCGCCAGCAGGTGGCCGCGGCGCGCGTGCGGGGGCATGTCGGGGTCGCCGAGCGTGGTGTAGGGGCCGGGATGGGCGGTGCGCCAGGCGGGGGAATACATCAGGTCGATCAGCGCCTCGCGGACGGCATCCGGGTCGGCCTGGGCCAGGGCCCGCCGTACCGAGGCGTCGCGCTCCACGGCGTGCGGTCCGCCGGGGGAGGTGCAGCCGAGGACGAGGCGCCGGACCCGGTCCGGGTGCTGGGCGGCGACCCACTGGGCGACCCGGCCGCCCATGGAGGTCCCGTAGACGTCGGCGTTCTCGATGCCGAGGCGGTCGAGGACGGCGATCACGTCCTCCGCGAACTGCTCTGTCGCATATGGCCCTTGGGGCTTGTCGCTGGCGCCGGTGCCTCGGTAGTCGAAGGTGATGGTGGAGTGCGTGGCGTGAAAGTCCTCTCGTACGCCGTCCCACCAGTGATGGTTGTTCGCCTGTCCGGCAAGGAGGATCAGCGGGTATCCGTCTCCCCGCTGCTGGCAGGCCAGTGCCGTGCCGTCCTGGGCATGGGCGACGGCGTCGAGCTGGTGACCGGTGTCAGTCATGGGTGTCCCCACAGGTTTCTCGGACGATCCTGGACGTTGCGGCGGGCGAGTCACTCAGCCTCGGCGGGACCCTCGTCTCCCCGGACCTGAGCAGAGGGCCATCTGCCGTGCACCACCGCGGAGTTGATCTGGCGGACCAACTCGCGTGCGACGACCTCCACGGCGGGCGGGGTGCGCCCGAACCGCGGTGTGCCGAGGACGACCGAGCGCCACACATGAGGCTCGCTCAGCGGGGCGGCGCTCAGCGTGCCTCGTGCGACATCGTCGGCGATACCCACACCGGGCAGGACGGTCCAGCCGTGCCCCGCCTGGACGAGTTGCTTCTGCACGCGCATGGAGTTGGTCTGCACGATGACGTCCATGGAGGCCCCGGACCGCCCCGCCGCCGCGTCGATCAGCCGGCGCAGTGCGTGCCCCGAGGCGGGCATGACGAGCGGGTGTTTCGCCGCCTCCGCGAACGGAACGGGATGGTCGGCGCGGAGGCCGGCCGACGCGGGGGCGACCGCCCACAGTCGCTCGCGCAGCAGCGGGTGGGCGTTGAGCGAGGGGGTGCTGTCCAGGTTGTACAGCAGCGTCAGGTCCAGGTCGCCGTCGTCGAGCCACTGCTGCAGGTGCCCCGAGTAGGCGGTCATGAGACGGAGCTCGACGCCGGGATGGTCACGGGCGAGGGTCGTCACGAGCGGTTCGGCCAACAGGTCGCTGGTGCTCTCCAGCAGACCGAGGGTGACGATGCCGGTCACCACACCCGGGGTCGGCTGCACCTCGGCGCGGGCCCGCTCCAGCTCGTTCAGCGCGCGCCGCGCCCGGTCCACCATGATCGTCCCGGCCTCGGTGGGGCGCATGCCCTGCCCGGTGCGCTCGAAGAGCGGGATGCCGAGTTCCTGCTCCAGGGTGCGGATCTGCCGGGTGACTGCGGGCTGCACCAGGTGCAGCAGGTCCGCGGCGCGCGTGACGCTGCCCACTTCGGCGACCGTGACGATCGCCTTGAGCTGCTTGATGTCCAAGGGGGTCTTCTTTCCGCGTCCATCCGGGTCGCGCATGGTGGCATTACATATTGCTATTTCACCTAGACGGTCATGAGCATCAATGATGGTACTCCGGTACGGGACCGCACCCTCTGGAGAGCACTTCATGTCCGAGCACCCCGAAGCACTGCCGCTCGCCGGCATCACCGTCGTCAGTATCGAGCAGGCGGTGGCCGCTCCCTTCGCCACCCGCCAGCTCGCCGACCTCGGCGCACGGGTGATCAAGGTGGAGCGGCCGGGCGGGGGCGACTTCGCCCGCCGGTACGACACCACGGTGCACGGCCAGTCCAGCTACTTCGTGTGGCTCAACCGGTCGAAGGAGTCCATCACCCTCGACCTGAAGTCGGACGCGGGAGGGGGCGTCCTGGAGCAACTGCTAGCCGGGGCCGACGTGTTCGTACAGAACCTGGCACCAGGTGCGGCGAGCAGGATGGGCCTGGGCGCCGAGGCCCTCGCCGAGCGCTTCCCTTCGCTGATCCCGTGCTCGATCTCCGGCTACGGCTCCACCGGCCCCTGGGCGGACCGTAAGGCGTACGACCTGCTGGTGCAGTGCCAGACCGGCCTGGTCTCCCTCACCGGCAACGAACACGGCTCCGCCCGGGTGGGGGTTTCGATCGCCGACGTCGCCGCCGGCATGTACGCCTACTCCGGCATCCTCACCGCCCTCTTCACCCGGGCCGCCACCGGAGTCGCCCGTGCCGTGGAGGTCTCCCTGTTCGAGGCACTGGCCGAGTGGATGAACCAACCCGCCTACTACACCCGCTACTTCGGCATCCAGCCGCCCCGCATCGGCACCCAGCACGCCACCATCGCCCCCTACGGCGCTTACGCCGCAGCCGACGGCAAGGACGTGTTGTTCTCCATCCAGAACGAGCGGGAATGGGCCGCCCTGTGCGAGCGGTTCCTGGGCCAGCCGGGGCTCGTCACGGATCCGCGCTTCGCCACCGGCTCGGCCCGGGTCGCCCACCGCGAGCAGCTGAACGCGATCGTGGCCGAACGGTTCGGTGAACTGGACAGCCACGAGGCGACGAAGCTGCTGGACGCGGCCGGCATCGCCAGCGCCGGGGTGAACGACATGAACGAGTTCCTGGCGCACCCGGTGCTCAGCGGCCGGGACCGCTGGCGGGACGTACGGATCCCCGGCGGAGCCGTGGTGCCCGCGCTGCTGCCGCCGGTGGACCTGACCGGTACGGCCCCGCGCATGGACGCCGTCCCCGCAGCCGGGGAACACACCGACACCATCCTGGCCGACCTGGGATACAGCCCGGCCGACATCGACGGCCTGAAGGCAGAGCACGTCACCTGAACCGCCCTTCGCCACCTGTCAGTTCAGCAAGGAGCATCGCCGCATGAGCACTCTCGACGTCCTGTCCGAGGACGAACAGTTCATCGTCCGTACCGTGCACGACTTCGTCGACAAGGAGGTGAAGCCCGTCGTTCAGGAGCTGGAGCACGCGGGCACCTACCCCGAGGCCCTGATCGAGCAGATGAAGACCCTCGGTATCTTCGGCCTCGCCGTCCCCGAGGAGTACGGCGGCACCCCGGTCTCCACCTCCTGCTACGTCCTGATCACCGAGGAGCTGGCCCGGGGCTGGATGAGTCTGGCCGGCGCGATGGGCGGCCACACCGTCGTCGCCAAGCTGCTGCTGCACTTTGGCTCCGAGGAGCAGAAGCGCCGTTACCTGCCGAAGATGGCCACCGGCGAGATCCGCGCGACCATGGCCCTGACCGAACCCGGCGGCGGCTCGGACCTGCAGGCCATGCGCACCGTCGCCCGCAAGGACGGCGACGGCGGATACGTGGTCAACGGGGCGAAGACCTGGATCACCAACTCGCGGCGCTCCGGCCTGATCGCCCTGCTGTGCAAGACCGACCCGGACGCCGCTCCGGCTCACCAGGGCATCTCGATCCTGCTCGTGGAGCACGGACCGGGGCTGACCGTCTCCCGTGACCTGCCCAAGCTCGGCTACAAGGGCGTGGAGAGCTGCGAGCTGTCCTTCGAGGACTACCGGGCCTCGGCCGACGCCGTCCTAGGCGGATTGGAAGGCAAGGGCTTCGCCCAGATGATGAAGGGCCTGGAGACCGGACGCCTCCAGGTCGCGGCCCGTGCGCTCGGGGTCGGCCGGGCGGCCTTCGAGGACGCGCTCTCCTACGCCCAGGAACGCGAGTCGTTCGGCAAGCCGATCTGGAAACACCAGTCCATCGGCAACTACCTGGCCGACATGGCCACCTCGCTCACGGCGGCCCGTCAGCTGACCCTCTACGCGGCACGGGAGGCGGACGCGGGACGCCGGGTGGACATGGAGGCCGGCATGGCCAAACTGTGCGCTTCCGAGACCGCGATGCAGATCGCCCTCAACGCCGTCCGTATCCACGGGGGTTACGGCTACTCCACCGAGTTCGACGTCGAACGCTACTTCCGCGACGCCCCGTTGATGATCGTCGGCGAGGGCACGAACGAGATTCAGCGCAATGTCATCACGGCTCAGCTCGTCAAGCGGGGAGGGCTGGACGCATGAGGATCGTCGTCAGTGTGAAAGTACATGCCCGACGCCACTGAGCAGGGTGCATCGTGAAAACTGCATGTCAGACGGCCTGGTGTGCGTAGGCGTCGGGAGGCTCGGGCAGGTCCGGAGCGGTAGCCCACCGACAAGGTCAGTCGTCAGCGGGCGACTTCCCGGTTCGTCAGCACCAGAAGGGCCCGCACCAGCGCGGTCGCCCACCTCGGTCTTCGACCGGATCGAGGGGCGTCGGCGAACACGTGTGGAACTTCGCCGACTTCCAGACCTCCCACGGCATCCACCGCGTCGACGGCAACCGCAAGAGCGTCTTCACCCGTGACCGCAGGCCCAAGGCCGCCGTACACGAACTGCGGCACCGCCGACCGGCACTGGCAGGCCGCAAGCCGTCGTCCGCTCAGCAACTGAAGGAGCGCAGAATCCCGTGAATGGAAACCAGTTGACGTCTTCAGAACGCACTTTCTGCAACCCGCTCGACATGGCCTACCGCTACCAGGACATTTCTGCAGAGGTCGATCCGGACCCGGACGAAGAAGCCACCGACGCCGACGCAGCGGACACCCGTGCCGGGTTGCACGCCAGGAGGCTGTTCGAGGCCGTGCACACCCTGACCGGATCCGGCCGGAGTTACAGCTCCGTGGCCCGGGAGCTCGGTCTGGACCCCCGCACGGTGCGCAAGTATGCCCACGCCCGCACCTGGCAGGAGGTCATGCGCCGCCCGCCCCGCAAGCCCTCCGCCTTGGCCCCCTACCGCGACGAACTGCGCAGCAAGGGCTACCTCAGGCACTACCAGCGCGTGAAGATGGCCGTTGCACCCCTGCGACGCGGGCTGCCGCTGGACCAGCCCCGCGAGCGCCCGCCGTCCCCACGTGAGGCCGCACGCTGGATCACCACCCGCCGGGACCGCCGCGGCCCTCACGTCACCCACCGCCTGCACCGGCTCCTCGAGCACTGTCCGGAACTCAACACGCCCACGACCTGGTCCGCCGGTTCGCAGCCATGCTCGACAACCGCGACGCCGCACCCCTGCCGTCCTGGCTCGACGAGCTCTCCCACAGCGGGCTGCCACCACTTACCGGTATCGCCGGACCTCTGCGTGAAGACCAGCACGCCGTCACCCAGGGGATCATCACCACCTGCAGCTCCGGCGTCAACGAAGGCCGTATCACCGACGTCAAGCTCCAGAAACGCCTGATGGCAGGACGCGCCGGTGTCCCACTCCTCCGCCACCGCGCTGTCCTGATCGCCCATCTCCGCCGCCGTTACGCGGACCGGTCGACCACGGCACCAAGATGATCTCCGCCTACGAAAATCTTGCCAGGGCCAGCTTAAGAAGCTGTTGTCTTTTCGATCTTGAGGGATGCGCGTCGAACGGGAGTCCCGACCGGGTGGTCGCAGGGACTGGGTGCATACGAACAGCGCCTCCTGAACAGCTCGTTGGTGTCGAATCACTGAGCAGCAGGAGGCCCTGGTGCAGCAGTCTTCCGCGCCGCTGGCCGGGCAGTCCAGCGCGGTCACCTGGGAGTGTCACTGCATGGCTCGCCGGTTCGGAAACGCCCGCCGACAACGGGACACGGAAGCCGTGAAGCTTCCCCTTGATCGTGGAGACCTGGAGACTGGGACGTGAGAGCCCAGAGGAAGCAGTGCCAGGTGGGAAGCAAGTACACGAATCGGTACTCGGCGGAGTACAAGCGGGACGCGATCGAGCTCGTGCGGTCGTCGGGCCGGACGGTGACAGTGGTCGGCCGCACCTCGGTCACGCGCTGAGCGCCGTCCGGGCAGTGGCCTCGGCCGCGCGCTGCCGACACTGACCCGGCAGCCGGGGAAAGCTGCGGGCCCCGGCGGTTCCCAAGGCACAGCCGTTGGCCATGGCCAAGCCTCTTCGCATGCCCCTCACGCCGGGGCAGCGGCGCGGCGCCATTCGGTGAAACACGCAGGCCAGGCCGGACGGGCGCGGTCACCGATCGTGGCCGGCCATGCCACCGGGGGCCAAGTTGCGGTCCAGGACAGCCTCGACGATCCTCACAAGCCGCTCACCCACGTGCTCGATGCTTCCGTTCTGGGCGCTCACCTGGGCCCCTTCGAGGGCGAAGGTGATCTCCGCGGCCGCCTCGTCCGGATCGGGCAGTCCGGCCCGGGCACACAGGTCAGCGATCCGGCGCGCCTGGCCGACCTTGTGGGCTTCGATCACCCGGCGCGCCGGGTGGGTGCGGTCGGGCAGCTCCGCGATGGAGTTGATGAACGGACAGCCCCGGTAGGAGATTTCTGGAAGCCCGTCGGCGATGAACCGGGCCACGCCCAGGATCTGTGCCCGGGGGTCGTCGGGGTGTGCGGCCTCCAGCCGGTCGAACGCGGCGGTGTAGTCGGCCGCGACGATCCGGAGCCACTCCTCCACCAGGGCATCTTTCGTCGCGAAGTGGCGGTACAGCGCCATCTTGGTGGTCTCGGCCCGGCTGGCGATCGCCTGGACGCCCACGTTCTTGATCCCGTCGCGGGAGAAGAGCTCTTCCGCCGCGTCGAGGATCCGCTCGCGGGGCGGCAACTTGGCCACCCTGCTCTGCCTGCTGGTTCTCTCTGTGCTCGTCATGCGGCCCCTCATCGGTCCGTTTCGGGCATTGTGCCGCCCCGAACCCCATGCTACGTTACCGAACAGTCCCACACGATACCGATCGGTATCGTGTGGGACCGAAAGGTATCGACCCTTCCCCAAGGACGGAAAATGAAGCTCTCTGAGTACGTGACCTACGACGGCATCGGCCTGGCCGACCTGGTCGCCCGTGGCGAAGTGACTCCTGCGGAACTCGCCTCGACCGCCCAGCGGGCGTCCGACGCGGTCAACCCGCAGATCAACGCCGTGGTCGAGACCTGGCCCGCACAGGACACGCCGGCTCCGGGTTCTACGCCACTGGCGGGGGTGCCCTTCCTGATCAAGGACTTGGCCGTCGCGATGGCCGGCAAGCGGGTGGAGCTGGGCAGCCGTCTCGCCGCAGGAAATGTCGCCGGGACCGACTCATCGCTCATGGCGCGCTTCCGCCGCGCCGGACTGGTCACGCTCGGACGCACCACTACCCCGGAATTCGCGTACAGCACCACCACGGAAGGCGTCCTGTACGGCGCCACCCGCAACCCCTGGGACCCGACCCGCACTCCCGGCGGCTCCAGCGGCGGCTCGGGAGCCGCCGTCGCCGCCGGCATCGTCCCCATCGCGCACGCGACCGACGCCGCCGGCTCCATCCGCGTCCCCGCCGCGAGCAACGGTCTGTTCGGACTGAAACCGACCCGCGGCCGGGTGTCCCTGGGCCCCGACGCGGACGAGGTCTTCAACGGGCTCGCCGTCCACGGCGCCGTCAGCCGTTCGGTTCGCGACAGCGCCGCGCTGCTGGACCTCATCCGGGGCCCCGAGACCGGCGACCCCTACTTCGCCCAGCAGCCGGAGCGGCCCTACGCGCAGGAGGTCACCCGCTCCCCGGGCAGCCTGCGGATCGGCCTCCTGACGCAGCCGTGGGGCGGTCGGGCTGTCGACGGCGCCATCCTCGACGCCACACTCCGCTCCGCACGACTCGCCGAGTCCCTGGGGCACCGGGTGGAAGAGGTCCAGGTCGACCTCGGCGTCGGCTGGGAGGAATTCGTCCTGGCCAACGCCCGCCTGTGGAGCGCCAACCTGGTGACTTGGATCGACGGCTTCGCAGAAGCTTTCGACCGACCCATCGACTCCACCACCGTCGAACCCGAGATGCTGGCCAGTTACTCCTACGGGCAGCGGGTCAGCGGGCCGGAGTTCGTCCACGCGCTCGCGGTGCGCAACAGCGTCGCGCGCGCGATCGGCCGGTACTTCGCCGGCTACGACCTGCTGCTGACGCCGACCCTGCCCGAACTGCCCGTGCCCCTGGGCACATACGCCAAGGGCGCCGAAGGCGCCGACGGTCTCGGCTGGCTCAAGCAGCTCTTCCACCGCTCCCCCTTCACCGCCGCGTTCAACGTCGCGGGCACCCCCGCCATGTCCGTCCCCCTGGAGACCGACCCCGCCACCGGACTCCCCATCGGCATCCAGTTCGCCGCGGGATACGGACGAGAGGACGTCCTCTTCCGCCTCGCCGGACAACTGGAACAGGCCACCCCCTGGGCACACCGCAACCCCACCGTGTGGGCGGGCAACCACAACCACGCCTGACCACGCTCCCACCCCAGTACGACGCGGGCCCCAGCGGAGGCTGCCCGAGCACGCGGCATTCCGCGGCCCGCGGGGGCCGCTGGCTCACGTTCTGCCGAAGTGGGCTGCCATCTGCGGGCTGCTCTGCGGGCCGATGCCGACAGGGCGGCTGCCGGGACCGCCTCCGCACCGGCGACGTCAGTTGCGACCCACTCCAGCCCCCGGGCGGCCAGCTGCGTCCCGTACCTTCGAGCGCGCCAACCACCCTGCGCAAAAACCGCGCCCCACCCAGCACAGTGCGCAGCACCAAACAGCCAGCTCAGCCCACGTACCAGCGATCACCCACGCCTTGGCGTCACGTAAGCCTCACCCCGGGAACAGAAAAGCCGCCCAGTACAACTGAGCAACAGCACGCCACAACCAAGATCATTAAGCAAGGCCGACAGCTACGCCATAACCCAGTCCGTCATGGTCTTTCACGCCGTACACACACAGAGCCGGCCGCCCTACCCCCGATGGCTTGATGAGGACATGATGGGAGGGGGGTGGTCACGTGATCGAGACCGTGTTGCGCAGTGAGGACCTACCGGTAGCCGATCGCTTCGCGTGGTGGCGGGAGATGACGTCGCAGACGCTCACGCCCACGGAGATCACCAGCGACCACGCCGACGACTTCCGCGCCTGCTTCCGGCTGCTGGACCTTGGGGCCGCTCAGGTGTCGGTGCTGTCCTATCCGTCATTGCGCTCGCGTCGCACGTCCGCGCTGGTGCGTCGCTCCGATCCCGAGCTGTACCACCTGGCCCTGACACGGAGAGGCCGGCAGAGCCTCTCCCATTGTCGGCGTGACGCGTCAGTTGGGGTCGGCGATCTGCTGCTGTACGACAGCTCGCACCCGAGCGACGCCTCGGCCTTCTCCGGCGACGGCGGTGCAGTCGAGGCGATCGTCGTGAACGTGCCCCGTACGGCGATTCCTCTCCCTGCGGCGAAGGTGGACCGCCTCCTCGGAGCGCCGCTGCCGGGCGACAGCGGTATGGGGGCCCTCCTGTCACAGTTCTTGACCCGCCTGGCACCTGAGTCCGACGCATGCCGGCCGCAGGACGCCATACGACTGGGCGGGCTCACCGTGGATCTGATCACCGCGTTCCTCGCGCACCACACGGACACTGAAGACGGCGTTCCACCCGAGAGCCGCCAGCAGGCGCTGATGGCGGGCATCCACTCCTTCATCGAACGCAACCTGGCCGACCCACAGTTGTCGCCCGCCGCCGTCGCCGCCTCCCACCACATCTCCGTGCGGTACCTGCACCGGCTGTTCCAGGCTCAGGGCGTCACCGTGAGCGCGTGGATCCGGCAGCGGCGCCTGGAGGGCTGCCGCCGGGACCTCGCTGATCTGCAGCTGTCCGACAAGCCCATCGGCTTCCTGGCCGCACGCTGGGGCTATGTCCACGCTTCCGAATTCACCCGCGCATTCCGCAGGGCCTACGGGATCCCGCCGAGCACGTATCGGCAAGAGGCACTCCATGGCAAACAGTGCACCGACCGCAAACTCCGGGCATCCAGGGAACCGGCGATCTGATGCCCAGATAGCAGAAAATACGGCGGCCTGCAGGCCTGCGATTCGACGTCTGGTCCTCCGTTTGGCGCGCTCGGCGGCTGATTGGGGTTAATCGGGACGTCTGCGGGTCCCTGAACGGGGCCGCGGAAACCGGGGCCCTCAGGAGAGAGGACTGGCGGGACAATGATCTGGACGGCGTTTTCGACGGAACAACCTGTCGGGGACCGAACGATTCGACGACTGGTACTCAATAGTCTCCCAGGCCCACTTTCGCACCACGATGGCCAGCGATCACCTCGATGACTTCCTCGCCGGCTCCCAGGCACTGAACCTGGGCGACATCCAGACCTTCGCGCAAAGCTACCCGC
Source organism: Streptomyces sp. NPDC005263 (assembly GCF_042872365.1). Classification (NCBI taxonomy): domain Bacteria; kingdom Bacillati; phylum Actinomycetota; class Actinomycetes; order Kitasatosporales; family Streptomycetaceae; genus Streptomyces; species Streptomyces sp. NPDC005263. Next base: position 26,622 of record NZ_JBIAKJ010000023.1, read on the forward strand.
CCATGCATGCGCGCCGGACCCCGGCGATGATCCGGCAGAGCGATCCGGAACTGTGCCAACTCTGGCTCACCGTCCGTGGAGCGGTCGCATTCAGCCAATCGGGCCGGCACGTCGACGTCGGCAAGGGCGATCTAGTGCTCTACGACTCCTCCCGACCCCGTCAGGCCTGGACCGCCGCCCATGACCACCCGGACGTCTCCTCACTGATCGTGCAGATACCCCGGGCCGGACTGCCCCTGCACTCCAACACCCTCGACCGGCTCACCCTGACCCGCATCCTGGGGCAGACAGGCATCGGCGCACTGTTCCGCCACTAGCTCACCGATCTGATGAACCACGCGGCCCAGTACGAGGAATGCGACGCACCCCGCCTGGCAGGCGTCACCCTGGACCTGCTCAGCGCCATGCTCGCCCAGGCCGCCCGGACCGAGGACCTCCTGCCGCCCGAAACGCAGCACACCGTCCGCACCCGGATCAACGCGTTCATCCAACAGCACCTGGCCGATCCCGGCATCACACCGGCCGCCATCGCCGCCGCCCACCAGATCTCCGTCCGCTACCTCCACCGGCTCCACCAGGGCCAGGCGACCACAATCGCCGACGGCATACGCCGCAGCAGACTGCAACGCATCCACCGCGACCTGGCCGATCCCCGCCTAGGCGCCCGGTCCATCAGCTCGATCGCCGCACGCTGGGGCTTGCCGGAACCGACATCCCTCAGCCGCGCCTTCAAAACGCTGTACGGCATCACACCGCGTGACCACCGGCAGCAGAGCCAGCACAGCGGAATGCCGACAGTGCGCTGAGTGCCCACAGCCGGGCACGCAATGCCAACAACTCTATGAACATGTCAAGCATCATGTGCATTCACCGCTCCCCGTTCACTCACGGGGGGACAGTCACTGATCTCAGGGGATGACCATGACACGACGCTTTTCGTTCAGCGGGGCCCGTAGGAAGCTGGCGGTCGCGGCTGCCGCCGCCGGTATCGTGGTGGCCTTCTCCGGCCAGGCGCAGGCGGCCACTTACTACCAGCAGACGTCCGACGGCTGTGCGTCCGTGTACGGCGACTACAACTGGTGGCAGGTCGGAACGGCCGGCGGTTACGAGGTCTTCGACACGAGCTGGAACTTCACGATCTGGGACAACTGCTCCGACGGCAAGGGCGCGGGGCTCTACACCACGTACTACAAGTGGGAGAACGGATCCTGGAACTGGCACAGCTACACCAAGCTCGGTTCGGACAGCAACGGTGCCAACGACACTCCCGGCTACGCCAATTCGCAGGGGTACAGCGTCCGCGACGTGCGGCTGTGGGTCTGCTTCGTCGGTGACGCGTCGTCGTGTGTGATGGTCTGACAGGTTAGGGAAGCGGGCTACGGCCAGGGCGCGTTCGCGCAGCGGGACGTCCTGCCGTTCCCGCGTGGCGGCAACGCGAGCGACGGCGACCGGGCGATGGCGCGGTCGCCGTCGCTCGCGTTGCCGGTGAGAGCCGGCCAGCGGCGTAGGCGATATCGGCGGCGGAGGTCAGCTGCTGGTGGCCGACGGCATCGGTGCGGGGACGACGTCCGGGGTCACCCGTAGCAGTCGCCGTTGAATCCGGACGAAGGTGACGTCCTCAGAGGGCTCATCGGGGAGTGCCACCACGAACGCGGGGTGGTTGAGGGTCGCCGCGGCACCTGCTGTCTGCAGGCAGACCCACCAAGGGGGCAAGGCTGTCTGGTCCCTGGCGGGCGAGGTCCTGCTCCAGAGCGGTCGCGGAGCGTCATCGGGCAGGTCGCTTCACGTCTGTGATCACACTTGTTCTTGGTAGACCTTGAGTTCCTTGGGATGGAAGTTGCGGATGATTGTCCAGAATTCCTGACGGCCAAGGCCGTCGGTCCAGCGGTCGAGTTCGTCGTCCATGTCGTGGAAGAACCAGGACTCGAAGCGCTCCAGGGCCCGAAGTTGGGGGACGGGCTCGTATCGAAGTTCGCAGTGGAGCTGAATGTAATGATCATGCTCGCCGGAAGCGTCGTTGATCTCGAACTGCCGGACAAGGTCCAGCGTGAAAACGGGCGGCCCTTCGAAGGCGTGAGTCCCGTACTGGAAGAGAAGGCCATCAGCGTCGGGCGTGTTCGCGGTATCGAAGCGTTGGGAGCCGAAGCGTACGAACCTGAGCCACACCTCGTCCAAGTCCACTTCGGCGAGGGGCTGCTGTCCAGAGCTCAGCTCATGTTGAAGTCGCTCCTGGGCCCGGTCTACGGGCAGTCTCCTCGACATCCCTGTCCTTTGTGGTCTCGACGGAATCTCTGGCCTCGCGGTGATCTTCTCAGCCCGCCACACTCGCTGGCGTGATCAGGATTGGCCGCAGAGCCTGGGGCGAGACGCTATTGGAGCAGGATCATCTTGCGGAGCAGTTCGAAGCCGGCACGGCCATAGAGCTGCCTCTTGATCTTCTTGATGCGGTTCACGGCGCCTTCCGTGCCGCCGGACAGCCACGATATGGTGCGTTCGATCACCCGGCGGGGGCCCCATCGTTCGCTGGACTCGATTCCTTTGCGCACGATCCGGACTCCGATGCGCTTGCAGCGTAACCATTTCCGCAGGTCGGCACGGTCGTAGGCTTTGTCCGCGTGCATGCGCTGGTGCTTGAAGTGGCGGCCGCGGTGGGGGTCGTGTCCAGGGCTGATGCGTTCTCAGCCAGCGAGATGGCGGCCGATGACCATGGTGTAGATCATCGGGCAGGTCCGGTTCTGGCGGGATGCCGGGTTCAGCTGCGCCCACGACCGGCCCCCGCTTACGATCCGTCAGCAGGTCGGCACACCGCGAGAACGCGGGAGGGCGCGGGGGATGCAGGAGCGGCAGCGGATCACCGCCCGCCGGAGCGAACTGGATGCTCTCGCCGAGGAGTTGGGCAAGCAACTCCAGGAGGCAGGCCGAGCGGCACGAACTGGCGATCGCGGAGCGAAGTGTTGAACCGCCTGGCCGAGCAGGCCCGGGCCGATGCCGGGCTGTCGCTCCGGCATCGACGAAGGTGGCCGGGCGGGCAGTCCTGCTCATCCCGCACCGCGGCGACGCGGCCGACGAGGGCGGGCTGCCCGGCGACTACCGCAAGATCCTGGCGATCGTGCGGGAGGCGGACGGCCCGGTGCAGGTCAGGGCGGTCGGCGAGCGGCTGGGGCTGGACGCCTCGGTACACGGCAAGCTGGAACCTTTGCGGGCGAAGATGACCAAGCTCGCCGCCCGGGGCTGGCTGCACAAGCGGGGCGACGGGCGGTTCACGGCACGTCCGTAGGCGCGCGGGGCGGGCCCGTAACTGACGGCCCCCCGACGGCAATGGGGAACGCCCTCCTGCTAGAGCACTAATGGCCGCTGAAGAAGTCGGTGAGGGCGGCGGCGACGGCCTCGGGCTGCTCCTCGGGGATGTAGTGACCGGCGTCGGGCACGATGACGCCGGTCACGTTCTCGGCCCACGGGCTGATGGAGGCCGCCATATCCGGGATCGAGCCGTGGCTGCTGGAGATTCCGAGGACGGGCGCGGTCAGTCGCCGTTGCTCGAGTGCCGCGCGGTTCTTGCGCGCGGACTCGGCGGCCTCGCGGTAGTAGGCGAGGCCGGCGCGCAGGCCGCCATCGACGGCGAGGGCTGCGCCGTAGTGGTCGAGCTCTGCTTCCTCGAACGCGTCGGGCGTGAGGGACTTGGTCTTCAGGAACCAGCTGATGTACTCCCGCTCGCGGCCGGCTATCAGCGTCTCGGGAAGATCGGGCACCACGTGGAACGCGAAGTGCCAGGTCTTGAACGCCAGAGTCGGGTCGAGAGGGATCGCTTCCGGCATGGTGATACCGGGAATTCCGGCGTCGAGCAGCGCGACCCCGCGCAGTCGGCTCTCGTCGTTCAGGGCGAGGGAGAAGGCGACCCAAGCGCCGATGTCGTGCCCGGCGAGCCAGTAGTCCCGCACGCCGAGAGCGTTCACAGCGGCCTTGATGTGCGCGGCGACCGTGTGCGTGTCGTAGCTGAGCTCCGGATGCTCGGAATTGCCTTGGCCCGGCCGGTCAATCGCTATGACCCGGAACCGATCGGCGAGAGCAGGCATGACCTTTCGCCAGGCCCACCACGTCTGCGGGAACCCGGTGAGCAGGACGACGACCGGTCCGTCCGGCCGACCGCCTTCGACGGCGTGCAGGCGGACGCCGTCGGCGTCGACCCAGCGGTGCGTGAATCCGGCCAGGTCATGCAGGGGCAGGGCGGGGACGGGGTTGGTCATGGGAATCCTCCATCGAGGCGGGTGGACCGTGATTCGACGCTAGCACGTCTTGAACTGATCAGTCCAAGATGGGAGGATGGGCCGCATGGCAGGCAAGAAGCAGTTCGACATGGACACGGTGCTCGACGCCGCGATGATCCAGTTCTGGCGCTCCGGCTACGCCGACACCTCGCTTGACGACCTGTCCCGGGCGACCGGCCTGAACCGCAGCTCGATCTATTCCTCGCTCGGCGACAAGGACGCGCTCTTTCTTCGCTGCCTGGATCGCTACGCCACGCGCTACGGCGACAAGTTCGACGCCGCCCTCTCGTGCGCGGCCGAGGACCCCGTCGCTGCCGTCCGTGCGTTCTTCGATGTCACCCTGGGGCGCATCGCCGACCCCGCCGTGCCCGACGGATGCCTGATGGCCCAGTCGGTCATGGCGAGTCCGGCGCTGAGCCCGAGCGTCGCAGAGCATGTCAAAGAGTTGTTCGGCCTGCAGCGCCCGCGCCTGCGCACCGCGCTGAAGGCTGGCGGAATGTCCGACGAGAACGCCGAGGACTTCGCCGTACACGTAGCGGCCGTGAACCAGTCTCTCGCGGTGATGGGTAGGGCCGGGTCGAGCCCGGAGCAACTCCGGGCGATCGTCGGTGTGACCGTCGACGCGCTCGCGCGGGCGCTGAGACCGGTCGGATAGCTGGCATATCAAATTTCTGCCTGAGAGTCATGGGCGCTTCTCAATGTTTCGGAGGGGCAAGACAGATGGCTGATGTAGCCGGCGTCAACCTTGGCGGGTTGGAGGAGTCGTCCCTCTGGGAGTGACGGAAATATGCATCACGGAGCCCTGCACGGCGGTGACCTGCGCCGATGATCAAGGTTCTCGAAGCCTTTGATCAGAACAGGGGTCGCGTTCGCGTGCCATCCTCCCTAATCGGTGTCCTGCAGCGCCACTGCCAGGGCATCGACTCCGCCTGCCCGGATCCGGAACCGCAGCAGTTCACCTCCCTGGCGGAGACGTTGAGCCGGATACCCGATCCCCGCCGGGCCCGCGGCCGTCGCTATCACCTGGGCTCCCTGCTCGCGCTGTGCCTGGTCGCCGTGCTCGGCGGAGCCAGGTCCCTGGCCGCCATCGCCCGCTTCGCCGCCGATACCGACTCCAGCCTGCGCGAACAGCTCGGGCTCGCCTCCAGCACACCGAACGCCTCCACACTGGGACGACTCCTCGCTCGTCTGGACGGCGACGCCTTGGACGACGCCGTGGGCGCCTGGCTCGCCCGGTACGCCGCCGACCCGGTGGACGAACCCGGCGAGACACTGATCGGCCTGGCCGTCGACGGCAAGACTGTGCGTGGATCCCGCACCGATGGCATGGCCGTCCACCTGCTCGCCGCCGCGCTGCACGGCTGCCAGACCGTGATCGCCAGCGTCAAGTCGCCGCGAAGAGCAACGAGATCCCCGCCTTCGCCCCGCTGCTGGACCGGCTCGACCTGCGCGGCGTCGTCGTCACCGCCGACGCGATGCACACCCAGCGCACCCACGCCGAGCACGTCATCACCGCTGGCGGCCACTACCTCCTGGTCGTCAAGGGAAACCAGAAGAAGCTGCGCGAGCAGTTGCGGCGCCTGCCCTGGCGGGAGATCCCGCTGCAGGCCCGCACCACCGGGGCCGGGCACGGCCGCCGCGAGGTCCGCCGCCTGAAGGTCTGCACCGTCCAGCCCGGCCTGCTCTTCCCGCACGCCGTCCAGGCCATGGAGATCAAGCGCCGCCGCACCCACCGCAGGACCGGCAAGGTCCAGACGAAGACCGTCTACGCGGTCACCAGCCGGTCGCCCGAGCAGGTCCGCCCGGCACAACTCGCCCAACTCGTGCAGAACCACTGGTCGGTTGAGGCCCTGCACCACGTCAGAGACGTCACCTATAGCGAGGACGCCTCGCGAGTGCGTATCGGCACCGCACCCCGCGCCATGGCCACGCTGCGGAACCTGGCTATCGGACTCATGCGCCAAGCAGGCTGGACCAACATCGCCGCCGCAGTCGATCACTACCGGTCACGCCCCCAGCACGCAACCGCCACGCTCGGACTCACAGCTTGAGAACGCATCGCCCTGGGGTCGTGTCTCGTTTGGCGCCCTGCGGCCGCACTCTCGAGGGCGAGATCAGCGGCTTCGCGATCTCCCACAGCTCGTCCGGAACAATCCAACTCCACGTACCCCGCCCCATACCGAGATCAACGACGCCTCACCACGTAGGACACGGTCTAACAACGGCTGACACAAAGCGGTGGGTGGTTCCTGGCTGCCGTGACTGGTGCGGGAGTTGAGCGTTCGGTCTGGTGTGGTGACGTCGCCGTGGATCGTGTCGGATGAGTTGTGGGACCGCGTGGAACCGCTGCTGCCGCAGCGTGAGTGCAGGTTCCGGTATCCCGGCCGCAGGCCGTTGCCGGACCGGGATGTGCTGTGCGGGATCTTGTACGTGCTGCATACGGGGATCCAGTGGGAGTAC
>NZ_JBIAKJ010000024.1:0-25814 GCF_042872365.1 Streptomyces sp. NPDC005263
CGCCCGGTTACATTTCGAACCCGGAAGCTAAGCCTTACAGCGCCGATGGTACTGCAGGGGGGACCCTGTGGGAGAGTAGGACGCCGCCGAACAATCATTCAAAGGGTTGGATCCTGAACTTCGGTTCGGGGTCCAACCCTTTTTTGTTGTGCGTCACTTGAAGTTCACGTTGCGCAACCAGCATCCAAAGCATGGGTACTGCTGCAATGCTCAGGGCCGCCGGCGTCGGAGTCGGTGACGAGGTCGTCGTACCGGCCTTCGGGAACGTGGAGGTCGCCGAGGCCGTGGTGTTGGCCGGCGCGCTTCCGGTGTTCGCCGACATAGAACCGCTGACCTACTGCCTCGCCCCGTCCGCTGTCGAGGCGGCCGTGACCTCGCGGACGGCGGCCGTCGTCGTCGTACACCGCTTCGGTCGGCCGGCCGACATGGCGCGGCTGTTGGGGCTCGGGGAGAGGCATGGGCTTCTCGTGCTGCAGGAGGCGGAGTCCGAGGCGCCGTACGACGAAGTCGCTCAACGCCGACAGCGGGCGGCCTATCTGGACATGAAGTTGCGGGGTGTGCGGACGCCTGAAGGAGGTGTCGGCCACAGCTATCAGCAGTACGTGGTGCGGGTGCCGGGGAACGGGCGGCCGGACCGGGACGCCTTCGCCCGCGCCGTGCGCGCTCGAGGTGTCGACTGCCGGGTCCCGGTGAAGACACCGGTGCACCGGATGCCCGAATACCGTCGGTGCGTGTCCCTGCCGGAGACCGAGCGGGCCGCCGACGAGACGTTGGCGCTGCCGGTGGAAGCGTCCCTGACGAAGCGGGACATGCAGCGGATCGTGGGCGCGTGCAATGCCCTCGGCGGGCTGCTGCAGCCGGCCTTCTGAGGGCGGCCGGACCCGGTGCACGTGGTTGGGAGCACAGACCTGTTCGGGGTATGATCTATTCCGTTGCCGCGGGGGAAACCTCGAAGGCGACCGGCCCCCATAGCTCAGTCGGCAGAGCGTCTCCATGGTAAGGAGAAGGTCAACGGTTCGATTCCGTTTGGGGGCTCCAGAAGAAGAAGGCCCTCGCCCTTTCGGGCGGGGGCCTTTCGCATGTCGTCGTCCGACCTTCGTCAGTCCTTGTGGTGGCCGGGGACGCGCATCGCGAGGATGGCCATGTCGTCTGACGGGGCGTCCGACGCGAAGCGTTCCACCGCGCGCATGATGCGGGCCGCGACCGCGCCCGCCGTGAGGCCCGTGCAGGTGGTGAGGACATCGGCGAGGCCGTCGTCGCCCAGCATGCGGGTGCCCTCGCGGCGTTCGGTGACGCCGTCCGTGACACACAGGAGGACGTCACCGGGATCGAGCGTGACGTCCTGCTCGTACAGCTCCAGGTCGTCCATGACGCCCAGGAGCGGCTGAGGTTCGGCGGCCGGTTCGACCGTGCCGTCCTGGCGGAGACGGAGCGGGAGAGGGTGGCCCGCGCAGACCACCTTCAGCTTGGCGCTGCCGTCCTCCTGTGGCCACAACTCGCCGTAGAGGAGAGTCAGGAAGCGGCTGCGGGCGCCCTCGTCGAGAATCGCCGAGTTCAGGCGCTCCAGGACCGCCGGGCCGCTGAGGCCCTCGCGGGCCAGCAGCCTCAGCGCATGACGGGCCAGGCCGGTGACCGCCGCGGCGTTCGGGCCCGTGCCGCAGACGTCTCCGATGGCGAAGCCGTAGGCGCCGTCGCGGATGGGGAAGAGGTCGTAGAAGTCACCGCCGACCTCGTTGCCCTCGCCGGCCGCGCGGTAGATGACCTCGACCTCCACGCCGTCGATCTCGGGCAGTTCGGGCGGCAGGAGACTGCGCTGGAGGGACTGGCTGATCGCTGTGCGCTCGGAGTAGAGGCGGGCGTTGTCGAGGGCGAGCGCGGCCCTGCGGGAGAGGTCCTCGGCCAGCTCCAGGATCTCCTGGCGGAAGTGCTCGTCCGTGGGCTTGCCCAAGGTCAGCATGCCGATGACGCGGTTACGGGCGACGAGCGGGAGGACGACGGTCTCGCCGCCGACCGCGGAGGCGGTGGCGAGCGTCGGACCGATGCCTGAGGCGATCTGACGGGTCGGGCCGCCGTTGAGGCCCAGACTGCGCATGGAACTGCGCAGGGCCGCCTGGTGGGCCGCCTCGCCGGGCGCCGACCAGACCCGGGCGCCGGGAGTCGGAATCGGGTCCGGCGGGTGCACCTTCGACAGCAGGGACTTGATGCCGTCGATCAGGTCCTCGTCCTCGTGCAGGACGTACGACAGATACGGCTCGGAGGCCTGGTCGGCGATGGTGTACACAGCGCACCAGGTGGCCAGGGTCGGGACCGTCATCTGCGCCATGAGGGCGAGGGTCTGGTCGCGGTCCAGAGTGCCGGCCAGGAGGTCCGAGGCCTCGACGAGGAAGCTCAGGGAGCCTCGGCGCAGTTTCTCCAGCTCACCGAGGCGGGCCGACTCCACCGCCAGCGCGATGCGGTCGGCGGCGAACTGGAGGCGCAGGGCCTCCTCGTTCGAATATCTGCCGGGTGCCTCAGCCGCGACACCGAGGGAGCCCGTGAGGCGGCCCTCGACCTTCAGGGGCACGGTGACCACCGAGCGCATGCCGGTGCCTCTCAGCAGCGGTACGGCACCCGGTACGGCCGTGAGGTCGTCGTGGACGGCGGGCATACGGGCCGAGCTGTAGCGGCCGGGGCCCGCCTCCACGGGGACGCGGGCGAAGCGCTGGCGGGCGGAGGGCAGGCCGGTGGAGGCGCGGACCTCCAACTCCGTTTCGTCGTCGGTGGCCAGGAGCAGGAAGGCGGAGTCGGCGTCCAGCATGTCGCGGGCGCGTTCCACCGTGCGCTGGAGGAGACCGTCGAGGTCGTCCGGGGCGGGCGAGCCGATGAACACCTCGAAGGGGTCGGTGCTCTGGCCGTCGGAGGACGTGGTCGTGTCGGAGGCGGGCACGCGCAACGGTGTCTGCAAAACGGCTCGTTCGTGGTCCCGGACGAGAAGGCAGACGGTGGAGGGCTCACCGGTCGTGTCGCGGACCCGGAGATGGGACGCGTACACGGAGGTGACGCGGCCGGTGGCCGCCCGGATGCCGTAACTGCCCTCCCAGCGGGACAGTTGGAGGGCCTCCGCGATGCCGGTGCTGGTGCCGGGGGTGTGCGGCCAGGCGGCGAGGTCGGTGAGGGGCTTGCCGATGACGTGTTCGGCTGCGTAGCCGAAGAGTTCCTCGCCGTCCTCGTTCCAGGACGTGATGGCGCCGGTGCGGTCGATCTGGACGACGGCGACACGGACACGGCCGTCGGCGAGCGGGAGGAGGGCGGAGGGCAGCGACGGGCCGGCGGCGCGGGTACCCACCGGGCGTTCGGGGAGGTCGAGTTGGAACCAGACCTGTTTGTGGGTGGGCGTGTAGTCCACGCCCCAGCGGTTCGCCAGCGCCGCGCACAGTTGGAGGCCGCGGCCCCCCTCGCGGTCGAGGTTGCCCATGTTGACGGCCTGGCCCTGGAGGGGGATCTCGCGCTCCGGGTAGCGGTCGGCCACCTCGATCCGTACACCATCGTCACCGCGTAGACACAGGACGTCCGCGGAGGTGCCCGCGTGTACCACCGCGTTGGTCACCAGTTCGCTCGTAAGGACGACGGCGTCGTCGATGATGTCGGCGAAGCCCCAGCCCTGCAGGGTGTCGCGAACGAAGGATCGGGCGCTTGCGACCGATCGCCCGACGGGCTCGAAGCTGGCGGCCGCGCGCGCGGTGATCACTGAACTCCTCGGCCTGTTGTCGACGTGCTGGGCTGCCTGGCCTGCCGGATGGTGCCGCTGTTGCGGCAGTCCACCCGTCGGCCGGGGGTCCGGGGGCTGTTCCCCAGGGATCAGTCCGGTGGTCATGTGTGCGGCCGCCCCTCCGTGCCCGCTCGTTCTCGTGCCACCGCCCAGGCCGGACGGACCGGCGCGGCTGGACAGCCGCATGCAAGGTTACTTACCTTCCCCGTCCCTGCGGATGCCGGTCGGCGGTGTTTCCGCCCGGAGGGTGTGCGGACGATGTGCGAAGCTGCCGAACTGTTATGGCCTGGTTCGGCCGGGGTGAAACACTGGGCAAGCTTCCGGTGAAGGTACTGGCAGGCTGAGTGAGGTTTGCACGCGGTGGGCAGCAGCCCCCTGGCGCGGCCTGATATAGCGGACATGGATACCCAGCAGTAACTCGTACGCCGAGCAGTAGTACGCGAGCACAGCAGTAACGGTCGACCCCTGCGGGAGGGACACAGTGGAGTCTGGCGCAGCGACGCGGGGCACTAAAACGCGCGCGAAAGGCGGACAGTCCCCGAGTAACCAGCGCAAGACGCGTGGCGGGACCACCGCGGTGGACACGGCTGCCCTGGACAGACTGATGGCGGCTCTCGTGGCGATGCGCGACGGGAACTTCCGTAAGCGGCTCACGGTGACCGGAGACGGTCCGATGTCGGAGATCGCCGCGGTTTTCAACGAGGTGGCCGACCGCAATCTCCATTTGACGGGTGAGCTGACGCGGGTGCGGCGCGTGGTGGGGCGCGAGGGAAAGCTGACAGAACGGCTGGAAACAGGCGCCTGTGAGGGTTCCTGGGCGGCCGCGATCGACAACTCGAACGCCCTTGTGGACGATCTGGTACGGCCTGTCGCCGAGGTGGGCCGGGTGCTGTCGGCGGTGGCGGAGGGCGATCTGTCGCCCCGTATGGAGCTGCGGACGCAGGTACCGGAGGGCAGCGGGCATCCGCTGCGCGGTGAGTTCCTGAAGGTCGGGCGGACCGTCAACAACCTGGTGGACCAGCTGTCGACGTTCACCGACGAGGTCACGCGGGTGGCCAGTGAGGTGGGTACCGAGGGCAAGCTGGGCGGTCAGGCCCGGGTGCGCGGTATGTCCGGTTCATGGAAGGACCTCACCGAGTCCGTCAACACGATGGCGTACCGGCTGACGGCGCAGGTGCGGGACATCGCGCTGGTGACGACGGCGGTCGCCAAGGGTGACTTGTCCCGGAAGGTCACGGTTCACGTCGAAGGCGAGATGCTGGAGCTGAAGAACACCGTCAACACGATGGTGGACCAGCTCTCGTCCTTCTCCTCCGAGGTGACGCGGGTCGCCCGCGAAGTGGGTGTCGAGGGTGAGCTGGGCGGCCAGGCGCAGGTGCCCGGTGTGGCGGGGGTGTGGAAGGACCTCACCGACTCGGTGAACCTCATGGCCGGCAATCTGACCGCTCAGGTGCGCGGGATCGCCCAGGTGACCACCGCGGTCGCCAACGGTGATCTGTCGCAGAAGGTGACGGTGTCGGCGCGCGGCGAGGTCGCGCAGCTCGCCGACACGATCAACCAGATGACCGAGACGCTGCGGACGTTCGCCGACGAGGTCACGCGGGTCGCCAACGAGGTGGGAGCCGAGGGACGGCTCGGCGGGCAGGCGAACGTGCCGGGTGCGGCGGGGACGTGGAAGGACCTCACCGATTCGGTGAACACGGTCTTCCGGAACCTCACGATCCAGGTACGGGACATCGCCGCCGTGACCACGGCCGTGGCCAGCGGTGACCTGTCGCAGAAGGTCACGGTGGACGTGGCCGGCGAGATGCTGGAACTGAAGAACACCGTCAACGGGATGGTGGACCAGCTGTCCGCGTTCGGTGCCGAGGTCACGCGAGTGGCGCGCGAGGTCGGTGTCGAGGGTGAGCTGGGCGGCCAGGCGCAGGTGTCGGGGGCCGCCGGTACGTGGAAGGACCTCACGGACTCCGTCAACACGGCCTTCCGGAACCTCACCGGACAGGTGAGGAACATCGCCCAGGTGACGACGGCGGTGGCCAACGGCGACCTCTCCCAGAAGGTCACCGTGGACGTCTCCGGCGAGATGCTCCAGCTGAAGAACACCGTGAACACGATGGTGGACCAGCTCTCGGCCTTCGCCGACCAGGTGACGCGGATGGCCCGGGACGTGGGCACCGAGGGACGGCTGGGCGGTCAGGCCGTGGTGCCGGGCGTGTCCGGTACGTGGAAGGAACTCACCGACTCCGTCAACTTCATGGGCGGCAACCTCACCTCGCAGGTGCGGCAGATCGCCCAGGTGACGACGGCGGTGGCCCGGGGTGACCTGTCCCAGAAGATCGACGTCGACGCGCGCGGCGAGATCCTGGAGCTGAAGAACACCATCAACACGATGGTCGACCAGCTGTCCGCGTTCGCCGACCAGGTGACCCGGGTCGCGCGCGAGGTGGGCACGGCCGGGCAGCTGGGCGGTCAGGCGCAGGTGCCCGGCGTCGCCGGGGTGTGGCGTGACCTGACGGACTCCGTGAACGGCATGGCGTCCAACCTCACCGGCCAGGTGCGCAACATCGCCCAGGTCGCGACGGCGGTGGCCCGGGGTGACCTGTCCCAGAAGATCACCGTGGACGCGCGCGGCGAGATCCTGGAGCTGAAGAACACCCTGAACACGATGGTGGACCAGCTGTCGTCGTTCGCCGAAGAGGTCACGAGGGTGGCCCGTGAGGTGGGCACGGAGGGCATCCTCGGAGGTCAGGCCGAGGTGCAGGGGGTCTCCGGCACCTGGAAGGACCTCACGCAGTCCGTGAACTTCATGGCCAACAACCTGACGATCCAGGTGCGCAACATCGCCGAGGTCACGACCGCGGTCGCCAAGGGCGATCTGTCGAAGAAGATCACCGTCGACGCGAAGGGCGAGATCCTCGAACTCGTCACCACCGTGAACACGATGGTGGACCAGCTGTCGTCGTTCGCCGAGCAGGTGACCCGGGTGGCCCGTGAGGTGGGCACCGAGGGCATCCTCGGCGGGCAGGCGCACGCGTCGGGTGTCACGGGCATCTGGAAGGACCTCACCGACAACGTCAACCTGATGGCCAACAACCTGACCGTGCAGGTGCGCAACATCTCCCAGGTCGCGGCGGCCGTCGCCAACGGTGACCTGACGCGGACGGTGACGATCGAGGCGCGCGGTGAGGTCGCTCAGCTCGCCGACACCTTCAACACCATGGTGAAGACGCTGAGTTCGTTCGCCGACCAGGTCACCAAGGTGGCCCGCGAGGTGGGCACGGACGGCATCCTGGGCGGTCAGGCGCGGGTGCCGGGTGTGGCCGGTACCTGGAAGGACCTCACCGAGTCGGTGAACCAGATGGCGTCCAACCTGACCGGTCAGGTGCGGAACATCGCCATGGTGACCACGGCCATCGCCAAGGGTGACCTGACCAAGAAGATCGACATCGACGCCCGCGGTGAGATCCTCGAACTCAAGACGACGATCAACACCATGGTCGACCAGCTGTCCTCGTTCGCCGAGGAGGTCACCCGAGTCGCCCGCGAGGTGGGCACGGAAGGCCAGCTGGGCGGTCAGGCACGGGTGCGCGACGTCGACGGCACCTGGCGCGACCTCACCGAGTCGGTGAACGAGATGGCCGGGAACCTGACCCGGCAGGTGCGTGCCATCGCGCGCGTGGCGACCGCGGTGACCCGTGGCGACCTGAACCTGAAGATCGACGTGGACGCGTCCGGCGAGATCCAGGAACTCCAGGACTACATCAACAAGATGATCGCCAACCTGCGTGACACCACGATCGCCAACAAGGAGCAGGACTGGCTCAAGGGCAACCTGGCCCGTATCTCCGCGCTGATGCAGGGCCGCCGCGACCTGGCGGACGTGGCCTCCCTGATCATGAGCGAGCTGACGCCGGTGGTGTCCGCGCAGCACGGCGCGTTCTTCCTGGCGATGCCGCTCCTCGACGGCAAGGACATCCGCGCCGAGAGCGAGGACGAGTACGAACTGCGCATGCTCGGGTCGTACGGCTACTCGATGGGCTCCATGCCGACGTCGTTCCGGCCCGGTGAGGCGCTCATCGGGACGGCCGCCCAGGAGAAGCGCACGGTTCTGGTGGAGAACGCGCCCAGCGGCTATCTCAAGATCTCCTCCGGTCTCGGAGAGGCGCCGCCCGCACAAGTGATCGTCCTTCCGGTGCTGTTCGAGGGCAAGGTGCTCGGAGTCATCGAGTTGGCCTCCTTCACTCCCTTTACGCAGATTCAGAGGGATTTCCTCAACCAGATCGCCGAGATGATCGCGACCAGCGTCAACACCATCTCCGTCAACACCAAGACCGAGGTGCTGCTGAAGCAGTCGCAGGAGCTCACCGAACAACTGCGCGAGCGGTCGGCCGAGTTGGAGAACCGGCAGAAGGCTCTGCAGGCCTCGAACGCCGAACTCGAGGAGAAGGCCGAGCTGCTGGCCCAGCAGAACCGGGACATCGAGGTCAAGAACACCGAGATCGAGGAGGCGCGTCAGGTTCTGGAGGAGCGCGCCGAGCAGCTCGCCGTGTCCATGCGCTACAAGAGCGAGTTCCTCGCGAACATGTCGCACGAGTTGCGGACGCCGCTCAACTCGCTGCTGATCCTGGCCAAGCTGCTCGCCGACAACGCCGAGGGGAACCTGTCCCCGAAGCAGGTCGAGTTCGCCGAGACGATCCACGGGGCCGGTTCCGACCTGCTCCAGCTGATCAACGACATCCTGGACCTGTCGAAGGTCGAGGCGGGCAAGATGGACGTCTCGCCGACGCGTATCGCGCTGGTCCAGCTCGTCGACTACGTGGAGGCCACCTTCCGGCCGCTGACCGCGGAGAAGGGCCTGGACCTGTCCGTGCGGGTGTCGCCGGAGTTGCCCGCGACGCTGCACACGGACGAACAGCGGCTGCTCCAGGTGCTGCGCAACCTGCTGTCCAACGCGGTGAAGTTCACCGACTCCGGCGCGGTCGAGCTGGTCATCAGGCCGGCCGGCCGGGATGTGCCGGCGGCGATCCGCGAGCAGTTGCTGGAGGCAGGTTCGCTGCGGGACGCGGGTGCCGACCTGATCGCGTTCTCGGTGACCGACACCGGTATCGGGATCGCGGCCAGCAAGATGCGGGTGATCTTCGAGGCGTTCAAGCAGGCGGACGGTACGACCAGTCGCAAGTACGGCGGTACCGGTCTGGGGCTGTCGATCTCGCGCGAGATCGCGCAGTTGCTCGGCGGTGAGATCCACGCGCAGAGCGAGACCGGGCGTGGATCGACGTTCACGCTGTATCTGCCGCTGTACCCGAGCGAACTGCCGCCGCAGGGCTATCAGCAGCTCGCGCCCGCTCTGGGGGCCGGTGACCTGGTGGCGTCCGCCACGAGGCAGCTCGAGTCGATCGAGCTGTCCGACGTGGAGATCGAGACGCCGGCCGAGGTGAAGTCGTACCAGGAGACGCAGAACGGCGCCGCCGCGCTCTTCCGCCGCCGCCGCAGGCCCGTACAGGAGATCGAACAGCGGCACGCGCAGCTGGAGCAGTGGCCGACGGTCACGGAGCAGGAATCGACACCGAAGCCGCGTCGTGGCATCCGGTTCGGTGGGGAGAAGGTGCTGATCGTCGACGACGACATCCGCAATGTCTTCGCGCTGACCAGCGTCCTCGAACAGCACGGGCTGTCCGTGCTGTACGCCGAGAACGGCCGCGAGGGCATCGAGGTGCTGGAGCAGCACGACGACGTGGCGGTCGTCCTGATGGACATCATGATGCCCGAGATGGACGGTTACGCGACGACCACGGCGATCCGCAGGATGCCGCAGTTCGCCGGGTTGCCGATCATCGCGCTGACCGCGAAGGCGATGAAGGGGGACCGGGAGAAGGCGATCGAGTCGGGTGCCTCCGACTACGTCACCAAGCCGGTCGATCCGGATCACCTGCTGTCGGTGATGGACCAGTGGATGCGTGGCGAGTGACCGGTGGATGGATGAGGAGTGACGGGAACGGTCGGACCGTGTTCGGGCTTCGTGCCGATGTCGCGGGAACCTCCGGTGGAAGCGCGGAGTTGCTGATCCGGGGTGGCCGGGGTCGTGTAGAAGTACGGGATCCGGGGAACCTTCTGGTCTCCCGCTGCGTTTCTGCTATGTGCACCGTGACATCACGGTGACAGGGTGTGGCGACAGGCGGGGTGCGGCTACGATGACCGGCACAAGGACGGGCGGCGCAAGGGAGTCGTCCCCGGGGGCGGCGCCGGTCGGCGTCACCCCGAGTCCTGCGGACAGGGGAGGCCCCACGCCGGGGCGAGGAGGGCGGGCCATGGTGCAGAAGGCCAAGATCCTCCTGGTCGATGACCGGCCGGAGAATCTGCTGGCGCTGGAGGCCATCCTCTCTGCGCTCGATCAGACGCTGGTGCGGGCATCGTCCGGGGAGGAAGCGCTCAAGGCGCTGCTCACGGACGACTTCGCGGTCATTCTGCTGGACGTCCAGATGCCGGGCATGGACGGATTCGAAACGGCCGCGCACATCAAGCGGCGGGAGAGGACCCGGGACATCCCGATCATCTTCCTCACCGCGATCAACCACGGACCGCATCACACCTTCCGCGGGTACGCGGCGGGCGCGGTCGACTACATCTCGAAGCCGTTCGATCCCTGGGTGCTGCGCGCCAAGGTGTCCGTGTTCGTCGAGCTGTACATGAAGAACTGTCAGCTGCGCGAGCAGGCGGCGCTGCTGCGGCTCCAGTTGGAGGGCGGCGGCGGCAAGTCCGAGGCCGGCGAGGCCAAGGAGCCCGCGGGACTGCTCGCCGAGCTGTCCGCGAGGCTCGCAGCGGTCGAGGAACAGGCCGAGGCGCTGTCCAAGCAGTTGGACGACGATTCCGCGGACGCGGCGGCGGTGGCCACGGCGGCCCATCTCGAACGCAAGCTCACGGGGTTGCGTCGCGCGCTGGACGCGCTCGAGCCGGGTACCGGGAGTTCTCCCGCGGTGCCCTCACAGAATTGACGCATGCCGTAGTCGGCGTGGCCTACAGGGCTGCCTGGCTGCGGTTGGCGTTTTTCGCGGGGGTCTGTCGCGCTGTCGGCGGCGTCGAGCGTGAGCGGGCGTCAATTCTGCTCCCTTTCAGGGGCGACACGAATGGGTGAAGCAGTGGGCACGCGTGTCCGCTGCCGTCTCCACCGGTAACCTCACACCTATGGCCTCACGTCCCTCCGCAGCCAAGAAGCCCGCCAAGAAAGCGGCCGCTCCGGCGAAGAGGGCCGCCGCGAAAAAGGCCCCCTCGAAGAAAGCGCCCGCCAAGAAGGCAGCGGCGAAGAAAGCCGTGCCCCCGAGGCCGGCGCCGAGCCCGACCGGTGGCATCTACCGCCTCGTCCGTGCCGTCTGGCTCGGTCTGGCGCACGCCGTCGGTGCGGTGTTCCGCGGGATTGGGCAGGGCGCGAGGAACCTCGACCCCGCCCACCGCAAGGACGGCGTCGCGCTGCTGCTCCTCGGTCTCGCGCTGATCGTCGCCGCCGGCACCTGGTCGAACCTGCGCGGCCCCGTCGGTGACCTCGTCGAGATGCTGGTGACCGGAGCCTTCGGCCGGCTCGACCTGCTCGTGCCGATACTGCTCGCGGTCGTCGCCGTACGGTTCATTCGGCACCCGGAGCAGCCCGAGGCCAACGGGCGCATCGTGATCGGGCTGTCCGCGCTGCTCGTCGGCGTGCTCGGCCAGGTCCACGTCGCCTGCGGCTCGCCCGCCCGCAGCGCCGGCATGCAGGCGATAAGGGACGCCGGCGGCCTCATCGGCTGGGGCGCGGCCACCCCGCTGACGTACACCATGGGCGACGTCCTCGCCGTACCCCTGCTCGTCCTGCTCACGGTCTTCGGGCTGCTCGTCGTCACGGCGACCCCGGTCAACGCCATCCCGCAGCGGTTGCGGCTGCTCGGTGTGAAGCTGGGCATCATCCACGACCCGGTCGAGTACGAGCTGGGCGACGACGACGAGCGGTACGACGAACAGTGGCGCGAGGCGCTGCCCGCGCGCACCCGCCGGCGCGGTTCGGTCCCGGCGGAGTACGACCCCGACAGCGCCGAGCAGGACGCGCTCACCAAGCGCCGCGGTCGTCCTCGGCGCTCGGCCGTTCCGCAGCCCGACATGAACCGCGCCCCGGACGCCGTGGACGTCGCCGCGGCCGCCGCCGCGGCGCTCGACGGTGCCGTCATGAACGGCATGCCGCCCTCGCCGATCGTCGCGGACCTCACCCAGGGGGTCACCGTCGCGGACCGTGCGGAGACGACGCCGACACCGACACCCGTACCGGCGCCGGCCTCCCGGCCCAAGCAGGAGAAGCTCGACACGCCCCGCAAGGGAGAGGTCCGGGACCTCACGAAGTCGCCGCCCAGCGAGCCGCGCGAGCTGCCCGCGCGGGCCGAGCAGCTGCAGCTGTCCGGGGACATCACCTACGCGCTGCCCTCGCTCGACCTCCTCACCCGCGGCGGTCCCGGCAAGGCGCGCAGCGCCGCCAACGACGCCGTGGTCGCCTCACTCACGAACGTCTTCACCGAGTTCAAGGTCGACGCCTCCGTCACCGGCTTCACCCGTGGGCCGACGGTCACGCGCTACGAGGTGGAGCTCGGACCCGCGGTGAAGGTCGAGCGGATCACGGCCCTCGCCAAGAACATCGCGTACGCCGTCGCCAGTCCGGATGTGCGGATCATCAGCCCGATCCCCGGCAAGTCGGCCGTGGGCATCGAGATCCCGAACACCGACCGCGAGATGGTCAACCTCGGTGATGTGCTCCGGCTGGCCGAGTCCGCCGAGGACGACGACCCGATGCTGGTCGCCTTCGGCAAGGACGTCGAGGGCGGTTACGTCATGCACTCGCTGGCGAAGATGCCGCACGTGCTGGTCGCCGGCGCGACCGGTTCCGGCAAGTCCTCCTGCATCAACTGCCTGATCACCTCGGTCATGATGCGGGCGACACCCGAGGACGTCCGGATGATCCTGGTCGACCCCAAGCGCGTCGAACTGACCGTGTACGAGGGCATCCCGCACCTGATCACGCCGATCATCACCAACCCCAAGCGGGCCGCCGAGGCGCTCCAGTGGGTCGTACGGGAGATGGACCTCCGGTACGACGACCTGGCGGCGTACGGGTACCGGCACATCGACGACTTCAACCGCGCCGTGCGCGAAGGGAAGGTCAAGCCCCCGGAGGGCAGCGAGCGGGAGCTCTCGCCGTATCCGTATCTGCTGGTGATCGTCGATGAGCTCGCCGACCTGATGATGGTCGCGCCGCGGGACGTGGAGGACTCCATCGTGCGCATCACGCAGCTCGCGCGCGCGGCCGGCATCCACCTGGTGCTCGCCACCCAGCGGCCCTCCGTCGACGTCGTCACCGGTCTGATCAAGGCGAACGTGCCCTCCCGGCTGGCCTTCGCCACGTCCTCGCTGGCCGACTCGCGGGTCATCCTCGACCAGCCCGGTGCCGAGAAGCTGATCGGCAAGGGCGACGGGCTGTTCCTGCCGATGGGGGCGAACAAGCCGACCCGTATGCAGGGCGCCTTCGTGACCGAGGAGGAGGTCTCGGCCGTCGTCCAGCACTGCAAGGACCAGATGGCGCCGGTCTTCCGCGACGACGTCACCGTGGGCACCAAGCAGAAGAAGGAGATCGACGAGGAGATCGGCGACGACCTCGACCTGCTGTGCCAGGCGGCCGAGCTGGTGGTCTCCACCCAGTTCGGGTCGACGTCGATGCTGCAGCGAAAGTTGCGGGTCGGCTTCGCGAAGGCGGGGCGGCTCATGGACCTGATGGAGTCCCGGGGGATCGTCGGACCGACCGAAGGGTCGAAGGCTCGTGACGTTCTTGTGAAGCCTGACGAGCTGGACGGCGTGCTCGCGGTGATCCGCGGGGAGGCTTAAAGAGAGCCCCAAGGCGAGTGTTCGATCGTGACTCACTCGTAAGGGATCATTGAGCAACCGTTTCCCTTCGGCGTACGTCAAGTTGAGGGAAGCGAAAAGTACCGCCCGCCATCGGCGTGTCCGGCCATACCGATGGCGTACAAAGTCCCACCGTCCGGTTGCCTCACCCTTTCGTACCCCCCATAGACTGAACCTCCAGCACAGGCGGCTAAAACGCTCGAAAGGCGCCCCCGTGTCCATCGGCAACTCCCCTGAAGACGAGCGTCCGTTCGAAGACGACCGTGAGGAAGCCCGCCTCTCCATCGGTCGCGTCCTCCAACAAGCACGTATCGCGGCCGGGCTGACAGTCGACGACGTCAGTTCTGCCACCAGGGTCCGCCTGCCCATCGTGCACGCCATCGAGGCGGACGATTTCGGTCCGTGCGGTGGGGACGTGTACGCCCGCGGGCACATCCGAACCCTGGCCAAGGCCGTCCAGCTGGACCCTGGACCGCTGCTCGCCCAGTTCGACGCCGATCATGGTGGGCGTCCGGCTCCCACGCCGGCCGCACCTCTGTTCGAGGCGGAGCGCATCCGGCCGGAGCGGCGCGGTCCCAACTGGACCGCGGCCATGGTCGCCGCGATCGTCGTCGTCGTGGCGTTCGTCGGGTTCACTGCGGTCAAGGGCGGTGGCGACGACGACGGCGCGAACACGCAGGTCGCCGAGGGTGTCAAACCTTCGGCGAGCAAGAAGTCCTCGCCCACCCCGAAGAGCGACAAGCACGAGGGCGCGAAGCCGGAATCCTCGGACAGCGCCATCGCGGCCGCGCCCCAGGACAAGGTGACGGTCCAGGTCAGCGCCTCCGACGGGAAGAGCTGGATCTCCGCCAAGGACCACAACGGCCGACTCCTGTTCGACGGACTGCTCAAGCAGGGCGAGTCCAAGACCTTCCAGGACAGCGACAAGGTCAACCTCGTCCTCGGAGACGCGGGCGCGATCCAGCTGTATGTGAACGGCAAGAAGATCGAGAACGACTTCCAGCCCGGGGCCGTGGAGCGGCTCACGTACACGAAGGGCGACCCTCAGGTCGGGTGAGAACGCCCCGGTGTCGGTCAGGGGCGCTGGGGCGAGGAAGGGGGCTGGCCGGGATCGGCCAGCCCCCTTCGACATGGGGTGTCAGTGGGACGAAGTAGTCTTGAGCCCATGCCTGAACGCCGTACCGTCGCACTTGTCACTCTTGGCTGCGCCCGCAACGAGGTGGACTCGGAGGAGCTCGCAGGCCGTTTGGAGGCGGACGGCTGGGACCTCGTGGAGGACGCCTCCGACGCGGACGTCGCAGTCGTCAACACGTGCGGCTTCGTCGACGCCGCGAAGAAGGACTCCGTCGACGCCCTTCTGGAGGCCAACGACCTCAAGGGGCATGGCAGAACCCAGGCCGTCGTGGCGGTGGGCTGCATGGCCGAGCGGTATGGCAAGGACCTCGCCGAGGCTCTCCCCGAGGCCGACGGTGTACTCGGCTTCGACGACTACACCCACATCTCCGACCGCCTGCAGACCATCCTGAACGGCGGCATCCACGCCTCGCACACCCCCCGTGACCGGCGCAAGCTGCTGCCGATCAGTCCGGCCGAGCGGCAGGAGTCGGCGGCGTCCGTCGCGCTCCCGGGGCATGGGCCGGCCGAGCAGGATGCCGCGGTCGCCCCTGCCGATCTTCCGGAAGGGATCGCTCCGGCCTCTGGACCCCGCGCGCCGCTGCGTCGTCGCCTGGACGGCTCCCCGGTCGCCTCGGTGAAGCTCGCCTCCGGCTGCGACCGGCGCTGCACCTTCTGCGCCATCCCGTCCTTCCGCGGCTCGTTCATCTCACGCCGGCCCTCCGATGTGCTGAACGAGACGCGCTGGCTGGGCGAGCAGGGTGTGAAGGAGATCATGCTGGTCTCCGAGAACAACACGTCCTACGGCAAGGACCTCGGCGACATCCGCCTGCTGGAGTCGCTGCTGCCCGAGCTCGCCGAGGTCGACGGCATCGAGCGGGTGCGCGTCAGCTACCTCCAGCCGGCCGAGATGCGGCCCGGGCTGATCGACGTCCTCACCTCAACGCCCAACGTGGCGCCATACTTCGACCTGTCCTTCCAGCACTCCGCGCCCGGCGTGCTGCGTGCGATGCGCCGCTTCGGTGACACCGACCGCTTCCTGGAACTGCTCGACACCATCCGGAGCAAGGCCCCCCAGGCGGGCGTGCGCTCCAACTTCATCGTGGGCTTCCCCGGCGAGACCGAGGACGACCTGGCCGAGCTGGAGCGCTTCCTGAACGGCGCGAGGCTGGACGCCATCGGTGTCTTCGGGTATTCCGACGAGGACGGCACGGAAGCGGCGACGTACGAGAACAAGCTCCACGAGGACATCGTCGCCGAGCGGCTCGCGCGGGTCTCCCGGCTCGCCGAGGAGCTCGTCTCCCAGCGGTCCGAGGAGCGTGTGGGCGAGACCGTGCAGGTGCTCGTGGAGTCGATCGACGACGAGGGCGTCCACGGCCGTGCGGCGCACCAGGCACCCGAGACCGACGGCCAGGTACTGCTCACGAGCGGCGAAGGACTGAGCGTCGGCCGTATGGTCGAGGCAAAGGTGGTCGGTACGGAGGGTGTCGACCTGGTGGCCGAGCCGCTGCAGGGTTCGCTCGCGTGTAGTGAGGAGGCGGCAAGATGACCGGAGTACCGGCGTCCGCCGCGGGTGGCTCCTCCGCCGCCAAGGGCGGGACCGCGGGTGCGGCCGCTTCGGCCCCGGGTGCTCCGTCGGCGTCCGGTGCCGCCTCCGGTTCGGCCGGCCCCGCCGGTATGGTCTCCGGTCCCTCCGGCGCGTCTCACCCGCCTGCCGTCTCCGGTCCTTCCGGTGGCTCCGGGGCTGATGCCGATGCGAAAGCTGCGCGCGGCGGGAAGATCACGGCTGCGGCCGTCAACCAGGCCAGTGTCTGGAACATCGCCAATTTCCTGACCATGCTCCGCCTGCTCCTCGTGCCGGGTTTCGTCGCGCTGATGCTGGCCGAGGGCGGATACGACCCGGCGTGGCGCTCGCTCGCCTGGGCGGCCTTCGCCATCGCCATGATCACCGACCTGTTCGACGGGCATCTGGCGCGGACGTACGACCTCGTCACCGACTTCGGGAAGATCGCCGATCCCATCGCGGACAAGGCGATCATGGGTGCGGCGCTGGTCTGTCTGTCCGCGCTGGGCGACCTGCCGTGGTGGGTGACGGCCGTCATCCTCGGCCGGGAACTCGGGATCACGCTGTTGCGTTTTCTGGTCATCCGGTACGGCGTCATCCCGGCCAGCCGCGGCGGCAAGCTGAAGACCCTCACCCAGGGGGTGGCCGTCGGGATGTATGTCCTGGCACTGACGGGGTGGCTGGCCACTCTGAGGTTCTGGGTGATGGCGGCGGCGGTCGTGTTGACCGTCGTGACCGGACTCGACTATGTGAGACAAGCCATTGTGCTGCGCCGGCAGGGAATCGCCGAGCGCAAGGCGGCGTTGGAGGAGACGGAAGCGTGAGTTCCCCGGCCACCGAAGTGGTGAGACTACTCACGGTGAGGGGTGAGACGCTCGCTGTCGCCGAGTCGCTCACCGGCGGACTCGTTGCGGCGGAGGTCACAGCGGCCCCTGGAGCCTCGGTGGCTTTTCGAGGCGCGGTGATCGCCTATGCCACCGAACTCAAACAAAGGCTGCTGGGTGTCGACGCCACTCTGCTGGCGGAGCACGGAGCGGTGGATCCGCAGGTCGCGGCCCAGATGGCCGCCGGAGTGCGTAAGGCGCTCGGCACCGACTGGGGCATCGCGACCACCGGAGTCGCCGGGCCGGAACCGCAGGACGGCAAGCCCGTAGGCACGGTTTTCGTGGCCGTGGACGGGCCGTCCGCCCCGGATTTCGAAAACACCGGTGGCGGGAAAGTGACGGAGCTGCGGTTGAACGGCGACCGGGCGGAAATTCGTATGGAGAGTGTACGGAGCGTACTCGCACTGCTCCTGGAGGGGCTTGCGAGCGAACAGACCGGGAATGAGCGGGCACAGGATACGGAACGGAACGGGGGGTTTTGATGTTTGCAGCCCTGAGTGAACACGACATCGCTCCCCGCACGGCCGCGGCGCTAGGCGGTACGGTGGGGCGAGAAGGATGCGGCTACGCGGTCCGAGGAGGGAGCCACCGATGATTCTGCTCCGTCGCCTGCTTGGTGACGTGCTGCGTCGGCAGCGCCAGCGCCAGGGCCGTACTCTGCGCGAAGTCTCCTCGTCCGCCCGAGTCTCACTCGGCTATCTCTCCGAGGTGGAGCGGGGGCAGAAGGAGGCTTCCTCTGAGCTGCTCTCCGCCATCTGCGACGCGCTGGACGTACGGATGTCCGAGCTCATGCGGGAAGTGAGCGACGAGCTCGCCCTCGCCGAGCTGGCCCAGTCTGCTGCGGCCACTCCCAGCGAGCCTGTGACCACGCCGGTTCGCCCGATGCTGGGTTCCGTCTCGGTGACCGGTGTGCCACCGGAACGGGTGACCATCAAGGCGCCGGCCGAAGCGGTGGACGTGGTCGCCGCGTGACATCGCGCGGTAGTGCGCGTGAGCTGACGACGCACTGAGAAGTGTGCGGGCCCCGGTCGGGGTCTCTCGGACGGTCCGGAAACGGATCTTCTGGAGAGGCGCCGGCCGGGGCTTTCGTGCATCGTGGACCCGGGTGAGCGAGTTCCGGCCGCGACCGTGTGCCGCTGGTGCGCCCTCCCTGCGGGAGTGGACGGCGGTCTGGCGTCGGGCTGGAGGTGGGCCATGGCACGGCCGATAGCGGGGCGTGGGGCTGTGCCCGTGGGGCTTGGGCGCGTGCGCGGGGCCTGTGCCGCTTGGGGCGCTGGGGTGGCTTGGCGGTTCGGGGGCGCTCCGGGGTTGGTGGGTCTTCGGGTTTCTTGGAGATCCAGGAGTTTCTGGGGTTCCTGGGGCTTTCGTGGGGCGGTTCTGGGGCTCGGGGTGCTGTGGTGGTGGGCCGTGCTGCGGCTTGCGCTGTCGCCGGACGCGGGGGCGTTGGAGGGGGCGGTCGCGGCCGGCGGATGGGGGCTGAGTCTGCTGCCGGTGCACTGTGTGCCGAAGACGCGGACCGCGGGCGCTGTGGCGGCGGGGCGGTGGGGGCGGGCGTGGCGGGCGGCCGGGTCTGCCGTAGCGGTGCCGGGAGGGGAGGGCGAGGGCACTGCTGCTACCAAGGCATGGCCACCCCACCGTTCGGACGCAGGATCTGGCCCGTCGTGAAGGCTGAGGCGTCGGAGGCGAGGTAGAGGACGGCGTGGGCGATGTCCTCGGGCTCACCGACCCGGCCCAGCGGTGACATACGAGCCATCAGTGACTCGGTGCGCGCCTGTGCCTCGGCGTCGTGGCGGTCGGTCATACGGGTGCGGATCCAGCCGGGCGCGACCGCGTTGACCCGGATGCCGTGTCGGCCGACCTCGGTCGCCAGCGTCTTCGTCAGCTGGACGACGGCCGCCTTGGCCGCGCCGTAACAGAGCAGGCCGGCACCGCCCGTATCCACGGCTCCCGAGGCCATGGTGACGATGCTGCCCCTGACGTCCCGGGCGAGCATCAGCCGGGCGGCTTCCTGGCAGGAATGGAGCACGCCCTTGAAATTGACGTTCAGCACCCGGTCGAGGTCCTCGTCACGGGTCTCCAGGACCGGGCTGCTGTGCATGATCCCGGCGATCGCGGCCATCACGTCGAGACGCCCGCAGGAGGCGACGGCCTGGCTGAGCTGCTCGCGGTCGGTGACGTCGAGGTGATGGGCGTGGGCATGCCCTCCCGCGTCGTTGATGCTCCTCGCCGTCTCTTCCAGGCCGGGTGCATCGAGGTCCGCGCAGTGCACGGTGGCGCCGGCCCGGGCCAGCATGACGGCGGACGCGCGGCCGATGCCGCCGGCGGCGCCGGTGACGAAGGCGGTGCGTCCGGTGAGGTCGTACGCGCTGACGGCCATGAGGGGACGGTACGAGGGTTTCTGACGGTGCGTCAATTAGTTGTACGGGTCTGGGCCCGCGCCGGAGCGGGGCCGGACTGGCAGCCCGGGCACCAGTACGTGGGGCGTTCGCGGGAACCGTCGCCCTGGTCGGCGACGCGGACGGGCGTACGGCAGCGGAGGCAGGGGCGGGGCGCGCGGCCGTACACGAACAGGTCCTGGCCGCGGCGGCCCGTCGTGATACGGATCGGACGGTCCCGGTTGGCCTCCAGGAGCTTCTTGGCGAGCACGGGCAGGTGCGTGGCGCGGTCGCGGGGAAGGGCGCCGACGGGCAGCCAGGGGGTGACACCGAGGAGGAAGCACAGCTCGCTCTTGTACACGTTGCCGATGCCGGCGAGATTGCGCTGGTCGAGCAGGGCCTCGCCGAGGGGGCGGGCGGGGTCGGCGAGAAGGTTGGCCAGGGCCAGGTCCGGGTCCCAGTCCGGGCCCAGGAGGTCGGGGCCGAGGTGGCCCACGGCCCGGTCTTCGTCGGCCGTGCGGAGGAGTTCGAGGACCGGGAGACGGTAGCCGACGGCCGTGCGGTCGGCGGTTTGCAGGATCACGCGGATCTGGTGGGCGGGGCCACCGGTCCAGCGCTGGTCGTTGGCGTACACCTTCCACGAGCCGTCCATCCGCAGGTGCGAGTGGAGGGTCAGACCGCCCTCGACGCGGGTGAGGAGATGCTTGCCGCGCGGGGTGACGTCCAGGACCGTGCGGCCGGTGAGATCGGCGGTCGCGTACTTGGGAACCCGCAGGTCGCTGCGGGTCAGTACCTTGCCGGCGAGGGCGGTGTGCAGCCGCCGGGCGACCTGCCAGACCGTGTCTCCTTCGGGCATGGGTCAAGGGTGGCACGGTGGGGGCGGGGCGTGCGGGGTGTGCGGCCGGCGACACCGGGGTCCCGGATGCCCACCGGGGGCAGGTTCAGGCTCGCAGGCGCAGGCCGCGGGGGGTGGCGATGAAGCCCGCTCCTTCCAGGAGGGTGCCGAAGGGGGACGTCAGGGCCGAGGAACCGTTGACGCGTTCCACGGTGACCGTGCCGAGGGAGCCGGCCTTCGCGGCCTTGGCGAGCGCCTCGGACGCGGTTCGCAGACGGGAGTCGTCGGTGGCTGTGCCGTCGGGGTCGGCGGGCCAGGCCAGCAGGGTCTTGCCGCCCCGCTCCATGTAGAGGGTCAGTTCACCGTCGACCAGCACCACCAGGGAGCCCGCTTTGCGGCCCGGCTTGTGCCCGGCGCCCGTCGGGGGTTCCGGCCAGGGGAGAGCAGCGCCGTACGCGTTCGCGGGGTCGGCGGCGGCGAGCACGACGGCTCGGGAGTCGGGGGTGGGGCGAGGGCGGCGTCCGGGCGGCGCGGAGCTGTAGGGGCTGTACGGGCCGGTCTGGGGGGCGAGGTCGCGGGGGGAGGTCCATTCGCTGCGCGAGGTGGGACCGGGGAAGGGGGGCCAGCCGTCGTCACCGGAGGCGGTGCCGGACGGTGTGCCGGATGGGGTGCCGGGTTCGGTGGGGGTGGTCTGGTCGTCGGGCTGGTTCTGTCCGGCCGAGGGGTTTTGCTCGTCGTTTCCGGTTCCGGTTCCGAAGAGGTCGGGTGCGCCGGCGACATCCTCGGGGAAGTCCGGGAGGGGGCCGAAGGCGTCGGGGCCGAAGTCGGTGTAGGGGGCGGAGCCGTCCTGGAGGGGGTCGGGGTGGGGAGCGAAGCTGCCGGGGGGGCCGTCGGTCCGGAGGGGGAGCGGTGGGGCTTCGCCGCGGTCGCGGGCGTTGGCCACCGCGCGGAGGCGGTCGACCGCGCCGTCCATGGCGAACTGGGCGGCGCCGAGGCCCTCGACCACATAGCCACGCCGTGCCTGGCCGCTGTCCTCGAAGGCGGACAGGATGCGGTACACCGCCGAGAAGCCGCCTTCCACGCCCTCCGCGGCGACCGCTCCCCGGGTCACCACGCCGTGCCGGTCCAGGAGGACGCGGGCCAGAGCGTGGGCACGCACCGTGGGATCCACCTCCCGGTCCGGGAGCAGGGACCAGCGGCCCGCGACGGTCGGCGGTCCGCTGCGGGAGGCGGGGCGGGCCGCGGCGGTCAGCGAGCCGTACCGCCCGCGCGGGATCGTGCGCTTGGCACGGTGGGCCGTGGAGCCCGCGGTACGACCCGAGCCCAACAGCGACCGCATGGGCGTCAGCGTGTCGTTGGTGAGCCTGCCGGACCAGGCCAGGTCCCAGAGAACGTCGCCCAGTTGGGGGTCGGTCGCGTCGGGGTGGGTGGTGGCACGGACCTGGTCGGCGATCTGGCGGAAGAACAGGCCGTAGCCACCCGAGAGGGCGTCCAGGACGGACTGGTGGAGCGCGGTCAGCTCCAGGGGGTGCGGAGTGGGGAGGAGCAGCGGAGCCGCGTCCGCCAGATAGAGCGAGACCCACCCGTCCTTGCCGGGGAGGGAGCCGGCACCGGCCCAGACGATCTCTCCGGCGGCGGTGAGTTCATCGAGCATCGCGGGCGCGTAGTTCGCCACGCGGGACGGCAGGACCAGCTTCTCCAAGGCGGACGCCGGTACGGACGCGCCCTGAAGCTGCTCGACGGCTCGCACCAACCCGTCGAGACCGCGCAGGCCGTGGCCCGTGCCGATGTGCTGCCACTGGGGGAGGAACTGGGCCAGCGCGGGCGGGGGCACCGGCTCCAGTTCGTGGCGCAGGGCGGCGAGGGAGCGACGGCGCAGGCGACGCAGGACCGTCGCGTCGCACCACTCCTGGCCGATCCCGGCCGGATGGAACTCCCCCTGGACGACCCTCCCCGTCGCCGCGAGCCGTTGCAGGGCGCCCTCGGTGACCGCGACACCGAGACCGAAGCGGTCCGCGGCCGTGGCCGACGTGAACGGTCCGTGCGTGCGCGCGTGGCGCGCGAGGAGGTCACCCAACGGGTCCTTGACGGGCTCGGTGAACGCCTCCGGAACGCCCACCGGGAGCGCCGTGCCCAGTGCGTCGCGCAGACGGCCCGCGTCCTCGATCGCCGCCCAGTGGTCGGCGCCGGCGATACGGACCCGGATCGCGCGGCGGGCGGCAGCCAGCTCCGGCGCCCACTGCGGCTCGGCGCCCCGCTCGGCGAGCTCGTTGTCCGTGAGTGGGCCGAGGAGGCGCAGGAGGTCGGCGACCCCCTCGGCATCCTTGACGCGGCGGTCCTCGGTGAGCCACTGGAGCTCCTGCTCCAGCTCGGTCAGCACCTCGGCGTCGAGCAGTTCACGCAGCTCCGCCTGGCCGAGCAGCTCGGCCAGCAGACGCGAGTCCAGGGAGAGAGCGGCGGCCCGGCGCTCGGCGAGCGGTGAGTCTCCCTCGTACAGGAACTGGGCGACGTACCCGAAGAGGAGGGAGCGTGCGAAGGGGGAGGGCTCGGGGGTGGTGACCTCGACGAGGCGGACCCTGCGGGATTCCAGGTCGCCCATCAGCTCGACCAGGCCGGGGACGTCGAAGACGTCCTGGAGGCATTCGCGGACCGCCTCAAGGACGATCGGGAAGGAGCCGAACTCGCTTGCCACCTGGAGCAGTTGGGCGGCGCGCTGGCGTTGCTGCCACAGCGGTGTGCGCTTGCCCGGGGTGCGGCGGGGCAGCAGCAGCGCGCGCGCCGCGCACTCGCGGAAGCGGGACGCGAACAGGGCCGAGCCGCCGACCTGGTCGGTGACGACCTGGTCGACCTCGCCCTTGTCGAAGACGACGTCCGCCGCTCCGACGGGCGCCTGCTCCGAGTCGTACTCCGTGCCCGCCTTCATGGGCGCCTGGTCGAGCAGGTCCAGGCCCATCAGATCGGCGTCGGGCAGCCGCAGGACGATGCCGTCGTCGGCGTGCATGACCTGGGCGTCCATGCCGTACCGCTCGGAGAGCTTGGCGCCGAGCGCGAGGGCCCATGGGGCGTGCACCTGGGCGCCGAAGGGAGAGTGCACCACGACCCGCCAGTCGCCGAGCTCGTCGCGGAAGCGCTCCACGACGATCGTGCGGTCGTCCGGGACGTGGCCGCAGGCCTCGCGCTGCTCGGCCAGATAGGACAGGACGTTGTCGGCCGCCCAGACGTCCAGGCCCGCGGCGAGGAGGCGGAGGCGGGCGTCCTCCTGGGGGAGGGATCCGACCTCGCGGAGGAACGCGCCCACCGCGCGGCCCAGTTCGAGCGGGCGGCCCAGCTGGTCGCCCTTCCAGAAGGGGAGCCGGCCCGGGACGCCGGGTGCGGGGGAGACCAGGACGCGGTCGCGGGTGATGTCCTCGATACGCCACGAGCTGGTGCCGAGGGTGAAGACGTCGCCGACTCGGGACTCGTAGACCATCTCCTCGTCGAGTTCACCGACCCGGCCGCCGCCCTTCTTCGGGTCGGAGCCCGCGAGGAAGACTCCGAAGAGGCCGCGGTCGGGAATCGTGCCGCCGGAGGTCACGGCCAGGCGTTGGGCACCGGGGCGGCCGGTGATCGTCCCGGCCACCCGGTCCCAGACCACACGCGGACGCAGCTCCGCGAACGCGTCTGACGGGTAACGGCCGGCGAGCATGTCGAGGACGGCCGTGAAGGCGGACTCGGGGAGGGAGGCGAAGGGTGCGGCCCGGCGGACCATGGCGAGCAGGTCGTCCAGCTGCCAGGTGTCCATCGAGGTCATCGCGACAACCTGCTGCGCGAGGACGTCCAGGGGGTTGGCGGGCACCCTGAGGGACTCGATGGAGCCGGTACGCATCCGCTCGGTGACGACCGCCGCCTGGACCAGGTCTCCGCGGTACTTCGGGAAGACCACGCCGGTGGAGACGGCTCCGACCTGGTGTCCCGCGCGGCCGACGCGCTGCAGACCGGACGCCACGGAGGGGGGCGACTCGACCTGGATGACCAGGTCGACCGCGCCCATGTCGATGCCCAGTTCAAGGCTGGAGGTCGCCACCACCGCGGGCAGGCGGCCGGCCTTCAGATCCTCCTCGACGAGGGCGCGCTGCTCCTTGGAGACCGAGCCGTGGTGGGCGCGGGCGATGACCGGGGGCGCGCCCTGGGCCGCGCCGGAGCCGCCCATCAGCTCGGCGGGGGCATGCTGCTCGTCGAGGGGGTCGCCGGTGGCCCGCTCGTAGGCGATCTCGTTGAGCCGGTTGCAGAGTCGTTCGGCGAGGCGGCGGGAGTTGGCGAACACGATCGTCGAGCGGTGCGCCTGCACGAGGTCGGCGATGCGTTCCTCGACGTGTGGCCAGATCGACGGGCGTTCCGCGCCTTCGCTGCCGTCGGCGACCGGGGATCCGCCGAGTTCGCCCAGGTCCTCGACCGGGACGACGACCGACAGGTCGAACTCCTTGCCGGACTTGGGCTGGACGATCTCCACCTTGCGGCGGGGGGAGAGATAGCGGGCGATCTCGTCGACCGGGCGGACCGTGGCCGAGAGTCCGATGCGGCGGGCCGGCTTCGGGAGGAGTTCGTCCAGGCGCTCCAAGGAGAGGGCGAGGTGGGCGCCGCGCTTGGTGCCGGCCACGGCGTGGACCTCGTCGAGGATCACCGTCTCGATTCCGGTCAGCGCCTCGCGGGTGGCCGAGGTCAGCATCAGGAACAGGGACTCCGGTGTGGTGATCAGGATGTCCGGGGGGCGGGTGGCCAGGGCGCGGCGCTCTGCGGGCGGGGTGTCGCCGGAGCGGATGCCGACCTTGACCTCCGGCTCGGGCCGGCCCAGGCGGACGGATTCCTGGCGGATTCCGGTCAGGGGGCTGCGGAGGTTGCGTTCCACGTCGACGGCGAGGGCCTTGAGCGGGGAGACGTAGAGGACGCGGCAGCGCTTCCTGGGGTCGGCGGGCGGGGGTGTCGAGGCGAGCTGGTCGAGGGCGGCGAGGAAGGCGGCCAGGGTCTTGCCGGAGCCGGTGGGGGCCACGACCAGGACGTCCGAGCCCGCCGAGATGGCCTGCCACGCGCCCGCCTGGGCGGCGGTGGGCGCGTCGAAGGCGCCCGTGAACCAGCCGCGGGTCGCGGGGGAGAAGCCGTCCAGGGCTCGGTGTGCGGAGCTGACCATGTGTCCATCCTGCACCTCGGGACTGACAATGTGTCTGACCTGCGGGAATGGGGTGGGGGAGGGTGGTGGGGGTGCCTGCGGCGGCCTGTGCGGGTTCGGTGGGGGTGGCTGTAGCGCCATGCGGTTTGGTGGGGGTCGGGGCCGGGGGGGGGGGGGGGGGGGGGGGGGGGGGGGGGGGGGGGGGGGGGGGGGGTGGGGGGGGGGGGGGGGGGGGGGGGAGGG
>NZ_JBIAKJ010000025.1:0-22826 GCF_042872365.1 Streptomyces sp. NPDC005263
CCCGCGGAGCGGGTACCACATCGCTGCGCGATGTGCAAGCGAACAACCTTGCTGCGCAAGGTTGTTGCGCTCCCGCTCCGCGGGAGCGCTGGCGGGCCGCTGCGCGGCCCGCTCAACCTGGCTGCTGCGCAGTCAGGTTGACGCTCCGTCCGCTTCGCTCCCGGAGCTGCGGGACTTTGTCCCGTAGCCGGGCTTCCGCTAACGCTCCAGCCCGGCGGGCGGGTCCGCTGCGCTCCCCCGCCTGGCGGTCCTTCCGGCTGCGCCTCCAGGACCGTTGGGCCCGCTGGCGCGGGCCTGGCTGGCTGCGAGGGGTTGGGGGTACATCCGGTCACGGGTCCTGCGGCCCTGCTGACCAGAGCTCAGGCATGTGCGTGGCGTGGTCCTGTCGTCTTATGTGACGCGGCGTGGTGAACGGGCCTGTCCGCGCCGGTGGCCTCAAGACGTCGAATCCACAAAGAGGCGGTGATCAGGAGGCCGGTGAAGACGGCCAGGAGGAGGGCGGAGACCCACATCTGCCGACTGGCTGGGTGCTCCCAGCCCATCCAGGCGGTGGAGGCCGCCCACAGCAGGACGCCCGCCGCGTAGAAGGCGCGGACTCGGCGCAGCTGTCGCACGGCCCGCAGGGACATCGGGTGATCGGTGTTCGCTGCCATGCCGGCCCGTGTACCCCGGTCCACGCTTTTCACCGAGCGGGTTGCTCGTCCTTGCTGGTCGATCTCACTCTTGTTCTTGCTGCTCGGTGCGTCCTTCGAAGTCTCGTTGTACGGACGCGCCGTGGTCTTCGATCAGCCCCGCATCGTCGGGAAGGTCCAGGACGGTGCCGCAGTGATTGCACAGCTTTCCGTCCTCGGCTGGCGTACCGCAGGCCTTGCAGAACCGGTTTCCCTCATCGTTGCCAGTCTTCTGTGTCATGACTCTCCGGGACGGGGTGGACAGTGACGGATGACCGAGTACCCGTGGCATCGGTGTTGACTCTCGGAGAGAGAGTGCTTCATTTTATACTTGCGATAGACTCTGGATTTAGGTGACTCCAGGGTTGTGGGATCTGTTTGCCGCTGCAGAGTGTTCATCTGTGTCCCGGAGCAGAGGCGGGAACGCGGTGTCTTGTTGGGCAGCAGTGGCCCATCGCCTGCTGTTTGCATGCTGGTTGGTCGGGCGGGGCTGCGAGAACGGTCGCCCGACTCCGCTGGAAAGGGTCGAGAGAATGGCTATGAAGGAACTCCGTCCCCATCAGCGGGAAGCCGTGGACGCGGTACTCCGGGCGCTCGAAATTCCTGCACGATCCGCTGTGCCCGGGCGGGGTCTGCGCACTCAAGTGATCATGGCCACCGGGACCGGCAAGACCTTCGTCGCCGTGCGCAGCGCGGAGGAGCTGCGTGCGGGCCGCGTGCTGGTCCTCGTACCCTCGCTGGACCTGCTCGCCCAGACCGAGACCGCGTGGCGCGAAGGCGGTCGCACAGGCCCAATGATCGGGGTCTCGTCTCTGCGGGGCGAGGAGGTGTCCTTCCCCAACACCACAGACGTGGGCGAGCTGGTTGACTGGGTGCGGCCGCTCGACAAAGTCACCGTCTTCGCCACGTACGCCTCGCTCGGGCTCGGCACGCTGGAACGCGCGCACGCCGCCGGCCTTCCGGGGTGGTCGCTGATCATCGTGGACGAGGCCCACCGGGTTTCGGGCAGGATCGGCCGACCGTGGGCGGTCGTCCACGACAACACCCGCATCCCCGCCCTGCGCCGCCTCTACATGACGGCCACACCCCGGCTGTGGCAGCTCGACGAGGACTCCGAGCAGGGCGCGCCGGGCGAGCTGGTGGCCTCAATGGACGACAACCCCAACTCGCCGTTCGGCAGCAGATGTTTCACCTTGACGCTGTCGGAGGCGATCGACAGGGGAATCTGCGCGCCGTACCAGGTCGTGTGCGTGGACATCACCGACACCCAACTCCAGGCCGCCCAGCTGCTCGGTGAGGACGCACGGTCCGAGCAGGTCCGCGGGGCCCGGCTCGCCGCCCTGCAGACCGCCCTGGTGAAGGCATCGGCCGAGGAAGGCTTCCGCCGCACGCTGGTCTTCCACCACATGGTCAAGGAAGCCGAAAGCTTCGCGGCCGGCCTCCCCCACGTCACCACACGGCTGCACGACGCCGACCCGGAGCTGTACCCGAAGGCGATCTGGGCCAACTGGCTGTGCGGCGACCACAAGCCCCTCCACCGGCGCCATGTCCTGAACGAGTTCTCCAGGGGAATCACCGCTGACGGCACCGTGGTGGAGAAGACGTTCCTCGGGTCCGTTCGCGTGCTCGGTGAAGGCGTCGATACATCCCACTGTGACTCTGTGTACTTCGCGGATGTGCGCGGCTCCATGCCCGACCTCGTCCAAGCCGTCGGCCGCGCACTGCGCATGCAGCCCGGCGAAGGCAAAACGGCCTCGCTGGTCGTGCCCGTCCTGCTCGGGCCGGGAGAGAGCGCCGACAACATGCTCACCAGCCGGGCGTACGGCGGCCTGGCGAAACTGCTCGAGGCACTCCGTGCACACGATGCCCGCATCGTCGAGCAGCTCGCCGAGCAACAGGCGCAGAGCCGTGTCAGGGGCGTACAGAGCCGCAGCGGAGGGGAAGGTGAGGAAGCCGAGAGCGACCGAAGCGACCGACTCTCGGGGCCGGCCCGGCAACTGCTGAAGTTCAGCATGCCGCGCGACCCCGCGCAGCTGGCCGCGTTCATCAACCTGCGCGTCCTCAACCCCGAACACCAGCACTGGCGCCGCGGCATCGAATCCGCCACCATCTACAACCGGCTCCACGGAAACCTGAAAGTGCCGTTCACATACCGCGTCCCCGAGCGCGGGGACCAGGAGGCAGAAGCCGAACGGTGGCCGGCCTCCCTCGCCTCCTTCCCCCTGGGGCAATGGATCGCCGACGCTCGAAGGTTCTACGCCCGCGGAGACATGGGGGAAGACCGCGTCGCGCAGCTGGAGAAGCTCGGCATGGTGTGGTCGCACTTCGATGTCGCGTGGGAGGAGTGCCTGGCTGCCGTTCGCGGGTGGGCCGCCGAACACGGGCACGCTCTCGCCCCGCTCGATGCCACGTACCAGGGGTCAAAAGTCGGGATCTTTCTCAAGAACGCCAGGGCCGCCGCCCGGAAGGCTGCCGAAATCGAACAGCGCCGTGCCGAAGGCCTGCCGGTTCAGTCGTCGGCCGGGGCCCTGTCGGACGAGCGGCGCGAGCAGCTGGAGGAGATCGACGCGTCCTGGTGCCCGAGCTGGCCGGTGACGTGGCAGCGGTGCTTCCACCTGGTCCGGATGCACCTGGACTCCGGTGAGGCACTGCCCACTGAGGCGGGCGAGGTCCTGCGCCAGGGCGAGGACCTCGGGCGGTGGGTGCAGTCGGTCCGGCTCGGCTGGGACCAGCTCACGACCGTGCAGCAGTGGATGTGCGAGCAGGTCCTCGGGATCGAGCCCGCGGCCGAGGACGAGAAGCCGCCCCCGCGCCGTACGCAGGCCGACAAGTGGGCCATGCACTATGCGGCCGCCAAGCAGTTCTACGAACGCGAAGGGCACCTTCAGGTCCCAAGGAAGCACGTCGAACGGATCGTCGGCGAGGACCAGGAGGAGCGGGAGCACCGGCTCGGTGCATGGATCGGGAATCAGCGGAGCAGGGCCGCGACGCTCACCCCCGAGCGGATGGAGCAACTGTCCGCGATCGGTATGCGGTGGGCATAGCCGCGTACGGACGAACAGCGGGGCCGGGCAGGGTGATCCTGTCTGGCCCCGCGTCGTGGGGTCAGGCTTCGACTTCAGCCCGCGGGCGGTCTGGCGTGATGCCGATCTGGCTGATGGAGAGACCCAGTAGTAAAGCCCCCTCAAGGCCTATGAGCAGGGAGAATAGCTGTTCTTTCTCTTCCTGGGTGGGAACAGCCACCCCCACGACAGCCGACCCGCCCCACACAGGTCAGAAAACAGCAGCTGCTTGGTCACCTCATGACAGCGAACCGACCCGCATACGAGCCCCTGGCACAAGCACTCAGCACCCCCGCCCTGCTGACACCCACCCAATGCCACCAGATCACCCACTCACACCATCGATCCCGAACCGCTCGCCGGAGATCCCGGCTTCGACCTGTGGCCGGCCCTGGACAGCCGGTGGGACGACGACGTCGCGAAGGGCGACCCTTGGCGCGTGGTGCGGCGCCGCTTCGACCTGCTCACCGAGGTCCTCGGCCTGGACCGCGCCCGTGCGACAGGCTGGACGCTGGGACGGCTGCTGCAGAACTCGCTGTGGGATATCGACGACGGCGAGACCACGCTCGCATCGTCTTCCATCGCCATTGCGAAATCCCTGCTGAGCCGTTCCTGACCTCCGTTGAGGCATGAAGATCCACGGCCGAGTCCTCAATCCCCTGATAACCGCACCGTTCACGCTCGACCAGGACACTTCAACATGATCGTGTTACGAGCTCCAAGGGCCAAGCCTGGCATAAACCGTCCCTATCGGCCGGATGTCCATGCCACCATAGGCTCGCTTTCCCACGTATCCGCGCCGTTGGCACCGTTCCGCAGAACTGTCCAGAAGGTCACAGTATGCCCTTCTGCGAGGTCCTCATCGCATGTCGTGGGAGGGTTGTTGGCGCCGTTCGCGTCGTGGCATTCGCCGCTGCGTCCGTAATCCGTTAGCCACACGAGGACAGCGCGCATTCCATCAGCACGCAGGTCCTGAACGGTGAATTTGTCGCCTGTTGAGTAGAAACATCCAGGTGCGTAAGAATAAGGGGCGTTACAGAAGGTGGTAGTAGTGGCATGGGCTGGCGTACCAAAGGCGAGCAATGCTGCCACCGAAGTGGCCACTGTCGTTGCAGCTGTAACTATTCTTCGCGTCGCACGCACTTTTGGATTCCCGTTCTTTTTGGATTCGGTTCCCTGCGCCTCAATCGGTCATCCCTCTTCCCCTTCCTCACCGCAATAGTTGAGCGGACGGATTGGGTGATCCGGGGGCGAGGGCTGCGCGTGATTGAGGTTGCCAGGGAGCTGAACAGCTGTCGTGCGCACTCCGTGCACGGTTCCCTATGCAATGCGTCCACGCCGGAGAGGCGCCTGCAGCCAGGCCAACACCGCTTTCACCTTCCGCCCGGGAGCAGCAACGTGGACTTCGTCGTGACGATCGTGCGGGACCGGGTGTCCGAGCCGGTGGAGCGCCTCGCACAGACCGACACCAACGCCGAGCCGCTGCCCGACCAGCGGTGCTGACGGGGACGGCGCTCGTACAGCCCTTAGCACGCTGTACGAGGAGTCGTGAGCACCCTCTTGTGCGGGCTCCGGTCTGTCCGGGCCTCGCGTCTCACAACGTCACGAGGGTTTAGGCCGTCCCCGGCGCAGCCTGCTGCCAAAGAGCGTGAGCCGGCCGAAGAAGCCACGTGAGGGGCCCAGTACGAGATCCCGGATGCAAATGCCTTTCCCGCAGTCAGGGCTGTTTGGCCGGGAGCTGGCGCCTGTGGGTTGTCCGGGGAGTTGTCCGCCGCGTCACCCGAGGTGAGCGGGTTGTCCGGTTGTCCAGGTGAAGTTCGCTGGCGAGTTGCTCGAGGCGGTCGGCTCGGTCATCCAGGTGGCGGGACGCTTTGGAAAGAGCCAGATCGATGTCGTCTGCTTCCACGTCCGGTGGTCCCTGCAGCGTCAGCATCTCTGTCGCCGGTTCCGCACCATCTGCGGCATCGGGCACGTCACCTCGTAGGCGTTCGAGTTCTTCCGTCAGCTGATGGACTTGCTCGGCAGCTTCCCGAGCGAGCTGATCTGCCCGGCGGCGCTCCTCCCGGACCCGCTCCAGCTCTGCCTCGGCTGTGACACGTTGCTTACGAGTCGGGCGCGGTTCTGGGCGCAGCGGGCGGTGGCCGGAGCGTGGGCCTTGGCGGCCGGCGCGGTGGAGGGGACGACGGGGAGCGTGCCAGCGAGGGCGCCCGGGGCGCGCCGGCAGACCTGACCCGGGCAAGCCGAAAGGGGGCAGCCGTGGGCAGTATCGTGGTGGCGGTTTGGGTGTCGTTCCGGAACTCCAAGAGGGAGGCGGGGGTCGTGTTATCCGCCGTTGTTGACTTCGGCGAGCAGGAGAATGAGCTCGTCGTCCTGGACTTTGATGCGGACGTGCGGGACGCCGGTGTCGGGGCCTCACCATGCACGGCTCCTCCGCAAGTCCAAGAACACCACCGGCTTTCAGCTCTCCCTCGTCCCCGCCGTCTGGGCGGACTTTGTCCCCTACGCCGCTCACGCCTGGCCCCGACATGATCGGAGCGGTCTACCGGAGCGACGACGTGCCCAAGGAGCACCGGTTTGAGTACTGGTGCGAGTTGATGCACCAGGCGATCGCCCCCAGCCACATGAGCAGCCGGTTTGCCGACGACTTCTGGGCGCGGCAGAGGCTGCTGGAGCTGGGGCCGGTGCTGGTGTGGCCGACGTCGCACCTGCCGACGGGGTTTAGGCGTACTGAGAAGCTGGTGCGGCAGTCCGATCCGGAGATGTACCACCTGTCGCTGGTGCTCGGTGGCGGGTTGGGGTTCGAGCACGTGGGGCGAGCCGAGGCGTACGGTCCGAGCGATCTGTGGGTGAGCGACACGTCGCGGCCGTACGAAGTGCTCGTGCCGGATGACCTGGGTCGTGTGGTGCTCACCGGGGTGGGCGTGGACTTTCCCAAGGCGCTGTTACCCCTGCCGCCCGCCCGTGTCCAACAGCTGCTGGGGCGGCGGCTGTCGGGACGGGAAGGGGTGGGCGCCCTGCTGACAGGGTTCCTCACCGGCCTGGAGCCGCAGGCCGACGCCCTCCAGCCGTCCGACGCACCCCGCCTCGGCACCGTTCTGATCGACCTGCTGTCCGCCTGGTTCGCCCAGGTGCTGGAGGCAGAGGACGCGCTGCCGCCGGAGACCCGCCAGCGGGCGCTGACGACACGCGTACGGGCATTCATCCGCCAGAACCTGCACGACCCCGAGCTGTCACCGCCCGTGATAGCCGCCGCGCACCACATCTCGCTGAGCTACCTGCACCGGATCTTCAAGGAGGACACCCCCGGCGAGACGGTCGCGGCCTGGATCCGCGACCAGCGCCTCGAAGGCGCCCGCCGCGACCTGGCGGACCCCAACCTCAGCTCCACACCAGTCCACACCATCGCCACCCGCTGGGGCATGGTCCGCGCCTCCGACTTCGGGCGAGCCTTCCGGAGCGCGTACGGAGTGTCACCCATGGAGTACCGCGTATGGGTACAGGAGAGGGCGGCGCGCGATCGGTGGGGGTCAGCTGATGCGTAGAGCGTCAGAAGATCAGCGCTCAGGGCCGGGACCTTCGTGACCTTGTGGAACACGAGGCCCGCGCAGACCGGACCCCGCACAAGAGGGTGCTGTGATCCCTCGTACAGCGTGCTTAGGGCTTGTTGAGCACCGTCCCCGTCAGCAACGGCCGGTCGGGCAGCGGCTCGGCGTTTGCTGGCAGGGCCTCTCCGGCGTGGACGCATTGCACAGGGAACCGTGGACGGAGTGCGCACGACAGTTGTTCAGGTCCCTGACAACCTCAATCACGCGCAGCCCTCCCCCCAGATCACCCGGTCCGTCCGCTCAACTATTGCGGTGAGGAAGGGGGAAGAGGGATGACCGATTGAGGCACAGGGAAACCGAATCCAAACGAACGGGAATCCAAGAGTGCGTACGACATCAAGAATCATACTCGCAGGAACCGCGATGCTCGGGCTCATGCTCTCGGCGCCCGCTACGGCATCAGCAGCCGCTACGGGAAGGCCGACGGGATGCACCTACGAGGCCGTTAACTCGCAGATGACTGTGGCGAGATGCAGCGAGGCGAACGGCGGCCACTACCGCGCCCTCGCGATGTGCAAGGACGCAGAAACTGGCCGCTTCCAAGAGTTCGTGGGCGACTGGCGGAACAACGGCTCGTTCTCCAAGGCCTACTGCCAGGGCTCGTACAGGAACCCGTCACCCGGCATCGAAACCAAGGTGACCTGAACGCGACGCGCCAGCCTCCCCCGGCACTGCACCTCTAAATGACGACACAGCGAAAGGCTCCACGTCAATGAAGAAGTGGTCGGCTCTCATCACAGGCGGCGTAGTAGTCGCCTTCACTCTCGGCTTCCAGGGTGGAGCCTCCGCAGCTCCCACCGGGGCAACCGGCTGGCCAACGGGCTGCGAATATCAGAACAACTTCGACAACGGCGCAATGGCCCGCTGCTCCCACAGCAATGGCGGCCACTACAAGGCCAGCGTCCTTTGCACGCGCCTGGACGGCGGCGGCCTGATCGACCTCGAGGCTGTCGCTTGGCGCACCAGCGGCTGGTCGAACGTCTACTGCCCGGCACTGACGCAGTTCTATTCGGCCGGGATCGTAACCAAGTCCACCTAAGAGACGACGCCTCGGCGCTGCGGGGCCGGCGCCCCGATGTCGTCGGTCTGTGTGCGCACTCGGTGCAGCTCAACGGTGATCGCAGCACCCAGCCATCAGCACCTGACGCCAACTCGTGCTCCCCTAACGACGCAGAGCAGCCCGGCCTTTTCACGGATGCAGAGGCGCCCTGTCCCCGGCAGCTGGAATGCCGGGGACAGGGCGCCTCCGCTTTTCGTACTCCCGGCATCCGTAGCTGCATGCGCGGGCGGTGAAGGACCTGCACGTAGGATCCCGACGTGGCACACACCTTCGAATATCTCGTGACGCTGGAGCAGGCAGCCGTCGACGCGCACGCCCGCCTCAACGACCTGGGCGTCGACTACGACAAGCAGTGACAGGCGTGGCGGGATGCATTCGCCGCCTTCCAGGCCGCCGTCACCGAACACGCCGAAGCCGAAGGCAAGCCGCGGGTTGAGGTGGAGATGGCTGTGAAGAAGGCCGTCCGGTACCCGGAGCCCGTCGAGGGCTGACAGCAGCGCGCCCCGGCCGGAGTTCGACGCTCGGCCAGGGCGCAAAACTCCGCATGGACGGTGCCGGATGGCGCTGAGCCTAGGCGTCGCCACTGACAACGCCGGGGCGTGTCGACAGGCGGTACTCGTCGGCGGGCGGGGTGTCCGCCACGTCTGTGAGCACGTCCTCGAAGCGGTCATCGTCCTGCGGAGCCGTCTGCTGCTCGTCGCTCATGGCGCCAGGGTGGCAGACGCCCGCGGCGTCTGCGGCCAGCTCGCCAACGTCTCGCCCCTCTCCTCGTCGACGAGGGTGACCCGGGCATCCGGCAGCTCCCCCCCCCCAGCTCCCCACCCACACGGGCAGAATGCCGCGCGCGATCTCCTCGTTCTCCCACCACCCCTGCATCATCGGGCGGCCGGCGGACGACAAGGTGAGGTGGTAGCGCTGCTCGTTCACGCTTACTCCTCTCGGCCCCCCGGGTGGTCGGCGCTGCAGCCTACCCCCTAATATCGAACAGGCGTCCGACCTCTCGCCTGCCGAGCGCCTCGCCAAACTCCGCACACTGGAGGTATGGCTCGGCTGGCAACTACGCGACACCCAGCGGAAGATCGAACAGGTCGAGCAGCAGACGCGGGCGACCGGCGGCTACATCACCGAACAAGAGCGGCGCGCGGGTCAGGCCGTCGGAGTGACCGTCCACACCGCCGACTGCCCCAAGATCCACCAGCCGGTCGCCACCCTCACCTCCACCGACGCGCAATACGCGCTCGTCAAGGACGCCAGCTTCACCCACCCCTGCCACCCCTGCCAGCCCTGTCGGCCCGACCAGACCCTCGGCATCCTGAAGGACTAGGCGGACCGCGGCTTCCGGGCAGGCTTCCTCGCCGCCCTCTTCGCCTGGGTCTTCTTCGGCTCGCGCGTGTCGCCCTCACCGCGGGCGGTCTTCGCCTTGGACACCGACTCCTGCAGAGCGGCCATCAGGTCCAGCACCTCGCCCGGCTGCTCGGCCGGCTCCGCCACCTCCGGCAGCTCGCGGCCCTCCCGCTTCGCTTCGATGACCTTGGCGAGGGCGTCGGTGTAGGCGTCTTCGAACTCAGAGCCTTCAAGATCATCACGGGTCATCGTCTCCATCAGGGCGAGCGCCCCCTCGATCTCCTCGTCAGACACGTCACCGGTCGGCGGGTCGACGGCGGCCGGGTCGCGGACTTCGTCGGGCCAGCGCATCGCGTGAAGGACGATCACGTCGTCACGCACCCGCAGCAGACCGAGGCGTTCCCGGCCCGACCACGCGTATTTGGCGATGGCGACCTTCGAGGAGCGGCCGAGCGCCTGGACGAGCAGCTTGTACGGCTTCGCCGCGACGGCCCCGTCCGGCGCCAGGTAGTAGCCCTCCGCGATCCGGATCGGGTCGATCGACTCCAACGGCACGAACGCCTGGATCTCGATCGCCTTCGCCGTGGGCAGCGGCAGGTCGCGGAGCTCGGCGTCCGGGACCGGGACGACGTTGTCCTCCGACAGCTCGTACCCCTTGCCGATCTCCCCTTGACTGACCTCACGGTCCTCCAGCTCACACACCTTCCGCGTGCGTACCCGCCCCATGTCCTGAAGGTGGTACTGGTGGAACTGGATGCTGTGATTCTCCGTAGCACTCGCCACGTGTATAGGTACCGTGACCAGGCCAAAGCTGATCGAGCCGGACCAGATGGTTCGGGGCATGACCGACCTCCGCAGTACACCCCGAGCATGCCCAGCCTAAAAGCAGTCACCGGCACCGTCACCTCGACGCCGGGCACGACCCAGGAGCACGCTGGAACGCCGAACAGCTCAGCTCTCGGGGGTGCCGATGGAATGGATCTCGTTGGCCAGCACCGTAGTAGGAGGTGGAATCGCTACAGCGTCAGCCGGACTCCTGGACCATCGCCGATGGAGGAGAGAGCGAGGCGACCAGCACACCGAAACCCGCCGCTCCCTCTACGTCTCCTACCTGACCGCGCTGGCAACGGCTCAACACGCCTGCCGCGTCGCCGTGCGAGAGCCCGAACCGGAACCAGACCAGCGCAGGCGCGCCGTATGGGAAGCGTTCGAGGCATGCACGGCCCTGCGCTACGAAGTATCAATCTGTGCACCTCGCTTCATCGTCGGGCCATCAGATGACTCGTTCCGACGGCTACGCGACCTGCGCGACATCGTCGCCGATGGTTTCAGTCGGGACAGCGATGAGTACGTCGCAGGCCGGTTGCGTTATGACAAGGCCTACCAGGCCCTTCGGGATGCCATGCGCAAGGACCTTGGTGCCGACGCCTAGCCTCAACAGTCCACACGGCATGGGCCGTTGTCGCGGCCGGCGCACCGAGTGATCCGGGCCCGCCTCGTTGTGTGTGCCGACCGCCCATGGCCGCGTGCGGCGCCCCGGCATGGGGCGCCGCACGCTTCGGTATCCGGTGAGTCAATGCCAGGGGCAGGAGGGGTGTGTCCGCCACGGTGGCGGACATACCCCTCTCAGCCGTCCCTCGTTGCAGACCAGCAGCTTTGTTCGCGCACAGTTGCAGACCGGCAGCTTGTTCGCGCAAATCGACACCGGGGATGGGCGCGGCAGGTCAGCGGGTGCGCATCCACCATTCCAGGGTGGCGACGAGGCCGGCGCCGGTGGAACTGGCGAGGCCGAGGACGGCACGGCGGCCGG
Source organism: Streptomyces sp. NPDC005263 (assembly GCF_042872365.1). Lineage (NCBI taxonomy): Bacteria > Bacillati > Actinomycetota > Actinomycetes > Kitasatosporales > Streptomycetaceae > Streptomyces > Streptomyces sp. NPDC005263. The sequence goes on from NZ_JBIAKJ010000025.1 coordinate 11,553, forward strand.
CTTCTCGCCACAGTGCCTGTGGGCGGCGGGGGCGGCCGGCATCGATGGACTCCCGCAGCTCCTGCAGGCGCCCGCCTCCAAGGCCCTGCAGGCCCCAGCGGAAAAACTCCCGGTTGCGCCAGCCGAACGGGTTGGTGGTCAACTCCAGCCACTTGTCCAGGTTGGGCTGCAGCGACGCCCACTGCCGGGAGTTGATGAAGCGGAACAGCGGGGTGCCGGTGGCGGGGCGGGTGTTCTGGGCGGGGATCGGGCGGTGGGTGAAGAAGTGGTCGAGCGCCGCGTACGGCATGCCGCCGCACAGGCCGCCGAACCGGATGTCGAACCACGGGGCCGTCTTGAAGTCGTTGCGGAACGCGAAGACGTGGCGGGCGGGGATGAAGGCGGTCATCCGGCGGCCGAGCGTCGCCGGGGCGACGCAGGGTCGGTCGCCGCCGGGCTGGGCCTGTCGCACGACGGTGCCATGCGGGCAGCTGCCTGCGGGGGCGGCCGCGGCGGGCTCCGTCGGGGCCGCCGCGGCCAGGGCCGCGCCGACCACCGGCAGCATGGCGAGCCGCGCCCGCCGGTGCAGGGGGAGCGAGTTGGTGCGCATTACTGGTCTCCTCGGGTGGGAAACGGATCCGGTGCGCGGGCGTCAGGCCCGCGCACCGGAGAAGTGGGGCGCGTTGGAGGTGGGGTCCCCCGTTCTTGCGAGATTTTTCTTCAGATGTCGGCGGTCACCCGCGGCGGGGGTGGATCATCCCGCCTCGCGCTGGACGTAGAGGTTGAAGCCGGTGTCGGCAGTCGCAGAAAACGAACAGGCGTCGTGGGTGCCCACGCCGGCGCAGGGGGCGCCGCCCCAGCTGTAGACGAAGTCCTGCGGCGTGAGCCGGACGGTGTCGCCGTCGTGCACGGTGTAGACGCAGTCCTTGGCCGCCTCGGCGTAGGCCTTGGAGCAGGAGCCGAGTCCGACGCCGTTCGACGTGACGGCGATGCCGCCGTCGGACGGGGCGCTCAGGTGTACGACCAATGTCCGGGATGCCGGGGGCGGTGGGGGGCCGGCGATGTCGCCGCTGCCCGCGGAGTCATCCTCAGGCGTGCCGTCGGCAGAGCCGTCCGTGCTGCCACTGAGCGCGCCGTCGCCGCTGCCCGCGGAATCGTCCTCAGGCGCGCCGTCACCGCTGCCCGCGGAATCGTCCTCAGGCGTGCCGTCGGCAGAGCCGTCCGTGCTGCCGGTCCCGTTCGTGGTGGCGGCCTTGCCGGAGCCGCGGCCCTGCGACTCTTTGGAGCCTCGGGTGCTGCCTGCGGAGGTGCCGCTGTCGCTGCCGTCGCCGGTACGGCCAGTGCCTGCGCTCGCCGTGGCCCTGCTACGGGTGTCCTCGCGGTCCGGGCGCGGGGGCGCGGACGGGTGGAAAGTACCGGGAGCGAGGTCACCGTGATCGTCCTGGTCGCCGTTGCCACGGGAGGAAGTGGGTACGCTCGGAGACGGCGGGTCGGTGGCAATTGTGAGCATGGGCTGGCCGCTGACCTGCCAGGCCCTGCCGCCTGCGATGACGCACAGCACCAGGACGGCGGCGGCTGCGATGCGGCGCCGCGGCCGGCCCGGGTGCCTGCGGGGGGAGGGGCGGGGTCCGACCGGCGCGAGTTCGCTGGCAGGCTGAGTGCGGGTGCGGCTCGCATCTGCAGCGCGGACCGCGCTCCTGGTGAAGACCGAATCGGGTCCCGTGCCGCTGCCGGGCTGGTGGGCGTCGGCCGTATCGGGCGCGTCCGCCGTGGCGGCAGTGGATTCGACGCGGTCGAGAATGCTCCTGCGCAGGTCGGAGTCGACCATCAGCGGCAGCATCCACGGCCGCCACTGACGCCAGAACTTCTCCGCGCGGCCGCCGCAGTCCGCGCAGCCGGAGATGTGGTTCATGACTTTGGTGGCCAGCCTGCGCGGCAGCGGGCCCGTGGACCAGCCTGCCCGCCTGAGCAGGGCCACCAGCGTGTTGCAGCCCGCCTCCTCGCCACCGCTTACGGCGGCCCGGGCGACCAGGTTGGCGACCAGGAGGCCAGGCAGCTCCTTCTTGAGCAGCTCGTGCTTGAGCCGCCGCCCCTCCACGTCCGCGACGCCGAGCCGGCGCGCCAGCCCAATGCCGTCCCAGCCCTCCCGCACATGCAGGACGTAGGTCTGCTGAAGCTTCGGCGGCAGGACCGTCACGAGTTCGTCCAGCAGCGTGTACAGCTCCTCCACGTGCACGTTCAGCAGCGCGTTGTCCAGGTCCTCCCCGCCGCCCTCCGCCGGGCGGTCGAACATCGCCGCGGTGTCCGAGGACGGGATCTCCGAGAGGCGGAGCCGGTGGTGGCTCCGCCGCGCGGACGCCCCGCCTGTGCCGGCCCCGTCCAGGCCGGCCACCTCCTCCCTGGCCGTGTTCCGCGGCGGGCTGGGCAGTTGCGCGCCGCACTCGCGAACGGCGACCGTGCGGAGCCACCTGTGCAGGCCGTCGGGATTCTCCAGCCGGTCCAGGCCGTTCTTCCACAGCGCCAGGAAGACCAACTGCGTGATGTCCTCGGCGATGCCCAGGTCGCCGACCATCCGCAGGCAGTACGTGAACACCATGCGCTGGTGCCCGGTGAGCAGCTGTCCGAAGGCGCGGTCGCGCTGCGGCGAGGGCGGCTGCTGCGCCCTGAACTCCTGTACCAGGGCCCTGTCCTCGGCCAGGTGCGCTTCGTTGATTCGCTGCGGCATTGGCCCTACCCCTTCCTCTGACGGCCGGGACGATCCCGGCCCCGCAGAAGTGGGGCGCGGGCGGCCCGTCGTCCCCCCTTTCGCGCGAAAAGATTTCGCGGCCCCCGCAGAGCTGGGCTCGGCACGCCGCGGACAGGGAGCATTCCCACGGTAGGACGGGCACGCACGGCCCCACGCACCCAACCGCATTGCCAGGCAAGGCACTTGAGGCGCAGAGTGCGAGGGCGCGCCGTGTGCGCGCTCCCCCGCGCCCCCTGCGAGAGCCGATCGCATCCCTTGCCGCTGCGAAGCATGCGACCTGCTTCAGCGTTATCGGCGGCCGCCGTGTCACTTCTGGCGGCGGAGCAGAAGCACTGTCAGGTGTTGGCAAGGACTGCTCGTGGAAAGCCGCTCCTCGGCGGCCGGGAGCCGGTCTGTAAGGTGTCGGCCGTACGGCCGTGACGTTCGTGGAGGGCTGATGACCGTTCTGAACGCTCTGGACGCGACGGAACTGGCACGGTGCATCCGGGCCCGTGAGGTGTCCTCCCGTGAGGTGGTGCAGGCCCATCTCGATCGCATCGCGGCTCTGGATCCCCATATACACGGCGTGATCACCTTGCTTGGTGAACAGGCTCTCGCCGCGGCGGATCAAGCGGACTCCGCTGTCGCGCGCGGCGACGACCTCGGTCCGCTGCACGGAGTCCCCTTCACGATCAAGGATTCACTCGACACCGCGGGCGTGGTGACCACGCGGGGATCGCGGCTGTTCGCCGACCACGTGCCGACGGCCGACGCGACAGCCGTGGCGCGGATGCGTGCCGCGGGTGCCATCCCGCTCGCCAAGACGAGCCTGCCGGAGTTCTCGTACTGGACGGAGACGGACAACCTCCTGGTGGGCCGCACCCGCAACCCCTGGGATCCGCACCGGACTCCGGGCGGGTCCAGCGGGGGTGAGGCGGCGATGATCGCGGCCGGTATGTCACCGCTGGGCCTGGGCAGTGACGTGGCCATCTCGGTCCGTGGTCCCGCCCATTTCACCGGCATCGTCGCCCTGAAGGCCACGCACGGCCGTATCCCGTACACGGGACACTGGCCGCCCGTACTGCGTCGCTACTGGCACGTCGGCCCCATGGCACGCACCGTCCGGGACATCGCCACCGCCTACCGGATCCTTGCCGGACCTGACGGCATCGACGGATACGCGACCGCGCCGCGTGAGATCCCTCGCGACTCGGCCGAGGGCACGCCTCTGCGCATCGGCGTACTGCTCTCGCCGGCATTCGGCCCCGTCGACACCGATGTCGCGGCCACGGTCCGGGCCGCGTCCGACGCCCTCATCTCCTCGGGCCTGACTGCCGAGCCGGTCCGGATCCCCGTCTTGGAGGAGCACAACGCCACCCGGCTCAGCGCCACCCTGTACACGGCCGAAGTACTCCCGTTCCTGCGGACGTTGACCGCGGGCCACGAGGACAGCCTGCACCAGGTCGCACACGCCACCTTGCGAGCCAGGGAGCCCTCGTCGACCCATGTGGTCCAGGCCCAAAGCGTCGTTGAACGCCTGCGGGACGAGTTCGCCGCCTGTTTCAGCCGATATGACGCGCTGTTGTGCCCCGTGGTGACGATCCCCGCCCCGCTGCCGGCCCGGCCCGTCCACCACATCGACGGGGTCGAGGTACCGGCGCGGGACGTCATGCGGGCCACGGTGCCGTTCAACCTCACCGGTCTGCCGGCGCTGTCGCTCCCGTTCGGTGCCACCGCAGACGGCCTGCCGATAGGCGTCCAGCTTGTCACCCCCTGGCACGCCGAGGACGCACTGCTTGAGCTGGCATCACTCCTGGAGTCCGCGAGCCCGGTCCGCGGACGCCGCCCGCCGGTGACCCCCACGCCGGCGCAGGGACCGGGCCAGGGTACTGCGGTGGACCAGCACACCAACGGTCAGCGCGATGGCGCAGCAGGCCACGGCGACAAGCACAGCGATCTTCCAGCGCAGTGAACGCCAGTTGAGCAGGTCGCGCAGGGTACCCACGTCAGCGCCGCAACTTGTAGCCGAAGCCGCGGACGGTCTGGATCCGCTCGGCTCCGATCTTCCTCCGCAGCCGCTGGACGCACAGGTCGGCCACGCGGCTGTCGCCGTCCCAGCCGTAGTCCCACACGTTGCGCAGCAGCATGTGCAGGTCCAGAACGACACCGGGGTTCGCGGCGAACTCCAGCAGGAGCCGCAACTCGGTGGGGGCCAGCGCAACCGGTTCGCCCGCCCGGAACACGTCGAGGCCGACGGTGTCGATGGTCAGGTCGCCGAAGACCAGCTGGGCGCGCTCGCCCGGGCGACCGGAATCCCCCGGCCGTGCCGCACCACCCACCGGTTCGGTCGGGGGGTGGTGCGGCATGGCCGGGGCAGTGTCGGGGTTGAAGGTCGCCCGCCGTAACAGCGAGCGGATCCGGGCCACCAGCACCGCGGTGTCGACGGGTTTGACCACGTAGTCGTCGGCGCCCGCCTCCAGGCCGGAGACCACGTCCAAGGCGTCGCCGCGCGCGGACATCATCAGGATCGGGTCCATGCTGGTCTCCCTGACTCGGCGGCACAGCCCGATGCCGTCGAGGGCGGGCAGCATCACGTCCAGCAGCAGGTCGTGCCGGCCCTCCCGGAACAGTTCGAGTCCGGTCAGGCCGTCACCGGCGGAGGTGACACGGTAGCCGTAGCGCTCCAGTGCCAAGGTGACCGATCTGCGGATCACTTCGTCGTCCTCCACGAGCAGGACCGCCACGGGCACCAGGGCGGTCCCCCCGGCCACTGGATCCGACATCTCTCCCCATCGGGCGTAGCTGCTGAAGGTCCATCATGCGACAGGGCATCCCGCCCTGCCACATTCTGTCTCCACCACGCGTACGCCGGGGTCGAGTTCGCCGGTGATGCTGTCGGGTCAGGGTTCGCGGGTCTGGGAGCTGTGGTTCGGCTCCCAGACCCCGAGGTGGCTGTCGCGGTGGTCGGGACGGGGCGGGGCACCGGTGAGGGTGCAGCCCTGGCGGGACAGGTCCAGTGTCGATCCCTTGGCCAGACAGCCAGTGATCATGTCAACCTGCTGGCCGTAGCTGCGACCCTTCGTGGAGGTCACTTCCCCGTTCGGGCCCACTTCGCAGGGGTTGTTGTCGGTGCATTGCTCGCCGTCGTCGTTGTGGGTGTTGTGGATTCCCACGACCGTGGTGCCGTCGGGGGCCAGCAGAGCCGAACCGGAGTCGCCGTGCCAGGGGGCGCAGTCGTCGCTGGTGGTGAAGCGGATCGAGTTGTTCAGCTGGTAGCCGCCTTCCCGCAGGTGCGGGACCACGGCCTCGGCGGTGCAGTGGTAGCGGGCGCCGACAGAGGCGACGGTCAGTGGGTCGCCTGCGCGCACGGGGGCGGACGCGAGCTGGAAGACCTTCGTGCCTTCGGCCTTCAACTGCGCGTAGCTCTTGTCCAGGCGGTAGAGCGCGATGTCGGTGCCGGTCATGGTCGCGTACACCAGCCGTTTCGCACGGGCCGTGGTCTGCGGATAGCCCCGACGGTCGACGATGGGCACCTCGCGGTCGGCAGGCTGGTCCACTATCGTGGTTTGGGGAGCGGGCCAATTTCCCTGCACGCAGTGACCGTTGGTCAGCAACGGCGCCGGATCCTGCGGACGGGATGCGGGGGTACGGACCACCGAGCCCGCACAGCCGCTCAGGTCCACCGACCCTTCCATGTCCGGGATTCGATCATCGGGGGGCACGTCGGTGCCCGTGATGATGCCGTTGATCCAGTCGGCGTGCCTGGTGACATCGGAGTACAGTGTCTTGCCGCTTTCGTCGGGGCCGCTGACCACACCGGCCACGGCCCACTGACCGCCCTCGCGGACCAGCGCAGGACCGCCGGAGTCCATGTTCGACGCGGCGACGCTGCCGTCGGCGCTACCGACGCACAACTCTCCGTCAGCCGCATGTGACGGACACGTCGAGATCGGCTGCACCACGGTGTCGGCCTTCCGCAGCCGCGTGGGGAAGCACGCCGGATTGGTGCTGTCGTCGCAAGTCATGCCCCAGCCCATGAGACGGATGGGCGTGTTGTCCGGCGGCGTGGTCGAGGCGATCCGCACGGGCTTGGCCCGGACCGGGGTACGCAGGTGCATCAACGCCAGGTCGCGGCCCCAGAATCCTCCCTCATCGCGACTGGTCGCCAGCCGGTCCCGCCGCACATATTCGTGTGAACGGTGCCTGGGTTACTGGCAATTGACAGCACGGAGGCCGTTCGTATGAGGGCGAGGGGCGTTCGCAGCGAGACAGCCGCGATCCGCGTACAACCCTGCGCTGCCTGCCGGGGTCTGAGGTTCCGACCTTCATGATCCGCACGGTTTCGGTGGCCAATGGTGCCGGGGCCGGCCTTTTTCGATACGGACTCGTATGCGTGCACATGCCGCAGCGGTTGCTGCAACAGCGACTGCCGCCCTGCTGATCCCTCTCTTCGCCGCCCCTGCCCATGCGGCACCCGGGCCGGTCATCACCGAGGTTGTGGTCAACAAGGGCAAGAACATCGTTATCGGCCCCACCACGGTCACCAAGTTCAGCGCCCAGATCACCGCCACCTATACCGCCGGGATATCCGTGGCCGACGTCAACTTGTGGCACGGCAGCACCTATGCCAGTCGCGACCGGGCCCTGTCCTACGACGCTCCGCAGTGCACCACCAGCGGCACCTCCACCACCTGCACCATGAACTTTCAGGTGAAGGCCGACACCCGCGACATGACCAACGTGGTCTCCAATGCCCAGGCCGGAACCTGGCACATCGCCGCCTGGGCCTACGGCAAGGACCGCACGCACACCGCCGTCTACGACTACGCCGTCACCAAGGTGCAGCGCGCCTCCAAGCTCAGTGTGAACGCCTCCCCCGAGCCCGTGCGGAAGGGCAGGCCAATCACCGTCGCCGGGGCTCTGACGCGCGCGAACTGGAACACGCGCAAATGGGCCGGCTACAGCGGCCAGAAGGTGAAACTGCAGTACCGGCCCAAGAACAACAACACCTACACCACCGTCAAGACGATCACGACCAACAGCACCGGCAAGCTGAGCACCACCGTCAACGCCACCGCCGACGGCTACTACCGCTACGTCTTCGCAGGCACATCCACCACACCCGCAGCCACCGCCGCCGGTGACTACGTCGACGTCATCTGACACCGTCCCTCCCTGGCAGGGCCGCTCGCACTCCCCATGACCGCCCTGGGGGCCGTCGTGCCGGTGCACCGGCAGCCGCGGTTCGGGCGTTTCCCTTTTCGCCTGCGGTGTCACCGGCTCTCGCATGTGGGCAGTGCCGCTTGAGTGGACTGGGCGCGCTGGTGCGGGGCCGTAAACGGCTGTGGTAGGGAGGGACGGCGGCCCGCCCGCGGAGCTTGGCGAAGATGTCGGCCATGCGCCGGGCGGCCGAGAGCGGGGCGGGTGCGGGCGTGCCCACTCGCTTCCGGAAAACAGGTGGGCCCCGCCGGGAAAGGCCTTGAGCACGTCCGCCACATGACAGCAGCCCCGGACGACGACATCCCCCAACGACGAGGACTGGGAACATCCTCGCAACGCGCCTATCCCCGCCCCACGACCTCTCACGTCGAGCCGGACTCGGCACGGTCAACTACGAGCCCGCACCCACACGACGAGGAGCCTGTTCTTCCTTACAACAGTTACGAGTACCGCGTCGGCGGCGCGTCCGGGTGGCCTCGAACATGTCTGTTGGCCCCAGAGGAACGACACCCATGGCCCCAGTTGGGGGTCTTCGCTGGGAAACGTGACCGAGTCTGTTGGCCCCACCCTCGAAGGCGCGGGCCGTGGCAGAAATGCCGACATGGTTCTGATCCGAAAGGGCGATGCCGCGTAGGCGCCCGAAGGCCGTCCGCGCTGAGCGGTGGCGGCCACCCAGGCACGTGCTGGTCCGTCAGATTCCGGGTGTATCCGCTCGAACCCGGGCAGCAGTGCGACGTGTTGAGGCCGAGTACTTGTGGCCGGACGCCGTTGCTAACGCACTGAGCCGGTTCGAGTGGGCTTTCAGGCAGCCGGGACGATATCTGACTGGCCCTTATGAGAGTCCCGGCATCGAGATCGAAGACGGTCGAGATGATCTGGAAGTGGCTTTCCAGCGCCTCCCGAGAGGAGCCCGAGCTGATCTGAGCCGCTTGGTAGAGCAGATCGACATCGAGTTCGAGCGGCGTACTCTTCCGGACCCGGGTTGGGTGAGCGAGTGGACAGCGGGGCGCTGGTGGTGGTGGCGCATTCGGGAACGGTGACACCGGTCGTCAGGAGCCCGCGCTGGCCTGTTGGCGGGCTCTGGTGTGGGCCAGGCGGTAGGACTCGCTGCCGGTCTCGATGATGTTGCCGCCCAAGGTGAGGCTGTCCACGGTCGCCGCGCAGAGCCTGGGGCCAACGGACTCGTTCCACCGGGGCCAGAGAAGCCGTTCACAGCCATCTAGGCCGGGCGTGCCGCCGTATGTGCGCGTGGCGGGCGGCGTGCTCAGCCGCCCGCGCGGTGTGCAGGGTCAGCGTCGCATGGTGCCGCGGTGGTAGCGGTCGCGGCCCCAGGAGGAGTCGTCGATGTAGCGGCCGTGGTCGTTGCGCAGGGTGGCGGTGTCGTGGTCGTTGTTCCACACGTAGGCGCGGCGGTCCTGGAAGATGTCGATGCGGGTGTCGCGGCCTTCACCGGTGTGGATGCGGACACTCGCGCGGCCGTCCAGGCGGTAGCGGTCGAAGGTGTAGGTGTAGGTGTAGCCAGAGTCGTCCTTCAGGGTCCAACCGTCGAGGTTGACCGTGTGGCGGGTGGTGTTGGTCAGTTCCACCCACTCCTTGTTCAGCGACCGGTTGGAGCGGTCATCGCGTCCCGGGAGTCGTACTGGACGGCCGAGATCTCCACCTTCGGCTGGTGCGGGTGTGCGTGGTCGGCTGCGGACGCCGGCAGCGCCGCCACCGAGAGCAAGACGCCTGCCGCGAGTGCGGCGGCTGCGAGACGACGGGTGGCGGCAGAAGCGGAAGCGGACAAGACGTCCCTCTGATGATGTGGGGCACCCCTCCCCCAGGCGGGCTTTCACTGCTGCCGTGAGGGGCGGGCGCGGTGTGCGGGTGGCGGCCGGACTGGCCGCACTCACACTCTGTCCACCTCATGCGTGAGTTGGTGTGGAAACAGGGGCTGCGTTACTCTTTGCCCATGTTTCCGTGACTCTCGCCCGTATCGCCCATTTATGGGCTTAACGCACAATGTTGACGGCGCAGCAGCTCCTGGCCTCTTGCTGGAGTTGGCTGAAGTCCCGCAGGCGCCGCGCCACGCCGTCCCACTCCGGTGCAAGCTGTCACCCGAAAGTGAGTAACTGCCGGAGCGTCATCGCAGGCGCAGGCAGCTGGGAAACGGCGCGGCACACTCTTGCTACTGCGGCCAGCCACTAAGGTCAGCTTTCCCACAGGCACGTCCGTTCGGTGTGGTGCTCCATAGAGCCGTGCACGTGCTGCGGACCAGTCCCAACGGACGGCGTGTGCACGGCATCCGTCCGGCCTACATCTGCCGGGCTCCCGGCTGGTCATTGCATGACGGCCTCCCCTCCGCGACGAGCGCGTCTCTATGGCGCAGGCTGGACGCTGTTCGACGGATTCAGGCGGGTCTTCGTGACGGTGGATGGCCGCCCTGGTGCGCTGTGCGGGTACGCAACCGTCGTGATCACGCCACTCACGCCAAGGTCATCTCATCTGTGACCAGCCGTTACGGGACAAGTCTTCGCGCCGATAGTGTCGACTGCGCTGTTGACGACTGGCTGTGGGAAGGGAACTCGTTATGCCCCTGTTGAGGCGTCAGGAACTTGAGGTGTACATCGAGTTTTACGCTCTGTGGGCGGAAGATGCGTACGCGGAGGAGTCGGAGGAGAGCCCCGAGGCCGCGGTAGAACTCCTGACGTCCGGTGAGGGACGTCTGTGTTTCCGCAGCGGTGGTCACACGCACCATGCCGTCTTCACCGCCGAAGTGTGGGATCAGGCTCCGCCGAAGGACGAGCGCGCCTGGGAGTCGAGCGCGGAGGTGGAGTGGTTTTGCCGGTCCGGAGAGGTGGCGCTGTGGTCGTATGGCGGGCCGAGCGATCCGGTGGTGGAACTGGGGGCGGAGGATACGTTGTGGCGGGTGCGGGCCTACGTGCGGGGGCAGGAGCGGGTTCGGGAGCTTGCGCAGCAGGAAGTGCCGGCGGGGGTGGAGCAGTTCCTGGTGCAGTTCTGGCCGGCGTGAGCGGTGGGCGGGCAGAGGGGACTGTCGGCTGCCCGCCCACCGCGTTCTTCTAGGAAACCTTGATGGTGAAGCCGTCGTTGGACCCGTCGATGATGCGGTTGAGGCGGTAGAAGTCGGCCATCAGCCGGCCGCCTGCTCCGTTGTCGTCCTTGGGTATGGGCCTGACCGAGAAGTTGTTCTTGGGAGCCTTCTGCTGGGGGTCGTACTTTTTCAGCGCCTGCGCGGCTCCTTCATAGGTGGAGGAGGGGCCTTGACCCGGAATCTTGGACACGGGCTATGCGGCTTCGGCCAGGGTAGTTGATGTTGTGTCGAGTGCTGTCTCGTAGGCGATGGGGCTGCG
>NZ_JBIAKJ010000026.1:0-19938 GCF_042872365.1 Streptomyces sp. NPDC005263
CTCGCTGGGCTCATAACCCAGAGGTCGCAGGTTCAAATCCTGTCCCCGCTACTGAAGGCCGAGGGCCGGAATCCGAAAGGGTTCCGGCCCTCGGTGTGTTGTGGCATGTGTGTGTGCGGTTTGAGGAGGTTACGAGGAGTGATCGTGCCGGTGCCCTCCGCGTAGCAACTGACGTGCCGTCAATACCCGGGCGGGTTCCTGGGGTGGTCAACTCGCCCGATTTTCGCCGGTCATGGGGTCTTGGTCGGGCGGAATTTCGTTAATGATCAAGCGGAACCGCTTGGAATCGGGCCCTCGGGTCTATTAACGTTCGATAACGCAGCGCGGTCGTCCCAGCCGTCACAAGAGTCGGCTCCGTGCGCATGCGCCGAATTCCGCAAGGGAACCGGGGAACCACTACTTGGGGTGAATCGCGCGGGTATCACCGTGAACTCACGGTTGGTATACGCGCGTAGGAGACCTTCCTGCTCCGAACCCGTCAGCTAACCCGGTAGGCGAGAAGGAAGGAAAGGAGTACGCCCACGTGGCGTCCAACCGGCCTGCCCCAGAAGCCCCGTTCGTGCCGAGTCAGCGCGACACCGAGACCTTCGGCTACGGCGAGTACCGCACCGACGAGGGCCCCTGGACGGAGTGGAACCCCACCGAGGAGTCCATTCGTCCGGTACGCGGTCGGCACCGTGTCGCCAAGCAGCGTGGCGGACTCGCCCGCAGCTCCACCGTCCTGGGCGTCGGCGTCATAGCCGCCGTCGGCGCGGGCGGCATAGCCAGCGCCAACACCGGTAAGCCGCCGGTGTCCATCTCCATGCCCGATCTTCCCTCCGTGGGTTCCCTCCTTTCCGAGGACGACACCCCTGAAGGCTCACCGACCGCGCTCAGCGAGGTCGGCGTGACCACCGAGGAGACCGCGGAGGGCACCTCGGACGCCGGGGAGGTGCTGCGCGCCCGGATCATGGCCCAGGCCGAGAAGCAGCAGGACCAGGCCGAGAGCAAGGTCGTCGCCGAGGCCGCGGCCGCCGCCGAGAAGCAGGTCGCCGACGCGGTCGCCAAGGCGGAGAAGGAAGCCGAGGCCAAGGCCGCCGAGAAGAAGAAGCAGGCGGAGGAGGAAGCCGAGAGGAAGGCCGAGGCCGAGCGCCTCGCCCAGCTGGCCAAGCAGTACACGCTGCCGACCTCCTCGTACACCCTCACGGGGACCTTCGGTCAGGCCGGCTCCCTGTGGTCGTCCGGCTACCACACCGGCCTCGACTTCGCCGCTCCCACCGGCACACTCATCAAGGCCGTCCACAGCGGGACCATCACGGAGGCGGGCTGGGCCGGTTCGTACGGCTACCGCACGATCCTCACCCTGGACGACGGCACCGAGCTGTGGTTCTGCCACCAGTCCTCGATCAGCGTCAGCGTCGGCCAGAAGGTCAGCACGGGTGACGTCATCGGTCGCGTGGGCGCCACCGGCAACGTCACCGGGGCCCACCTCCACCTGGAGGTCCACCCGGGCGGTGCGAGCACGGGCATCGACCCGATGTCCTGGCTGCGCAGCAAGGGGCTCAACCCCTGACCGTCGCGGTTGCGTGGATTGTGTGAGCGTCTCACTCCTGTCGGAATGAGGCGCTCCGCCGCGTGTGTTGAAGAGAGGCATGACTTCTCTTCGCAAGCTCGGTACGTCGGACCTCGAGGTCTTCCCGCTGTCCCTCGGGGGCAACGTCTTCGGGTGGACGGCCGACGAGGCCGCCTCCTTCGCCGTGCTGGACGCGTACACGGCCGCCGGGGGCAACTTCATCGACACCGCCGACTCGTACTCGGCGTGGATCGAGGGCAACTCCGGCGGTGAGTCCGAGACCATCATCGGCAAGTGGGTCAAGGCCCGCGGTAATCGCTCCGACGTCGTCATCGCGACCAAGGTCAGCCAGCACCCCGAGTACCAGGGCCTGACCGCCGCCAACATCAAGGCCGCCGCCGACGCCTCGCTGCGCCGCCTCGACACCGACTACATCGACCTCTACTACACGCACTTCGACAAGCCGGACGTGCCGGTCGAGGAGATCATCGGCGCGCTCGACGAGCTGGTGCGGGCGGGCAAGGTGCGGTACATCGCCGCCTCCAACATCTCGCCCGAGCGGCTGGAGGAGTCGCTGGCCCACTCCGAACGCGTGGGCCTGGCGCGGTACGTGGCTGTGCAGCCCCACTACAACCTGGTCTCCCGCGACACCTACGAGGGCGAGCTGCAGGCCGTCGCGGAACGCGCCGGCCTCGCCGCCGTCCCGTACTTCTCGCTCGCCTCCGGCTTCCTCACCGGCAAGTACCGGCCCGGCACGACGGTCGACAGCGCGCGGGCCGAGGGCGCGGCCAAGCACCTGCAGACCGAGCGTGGCCAGCGGGTCCTCACCGCCCTCGACGAGGTCGCCCAGGCCCACGACACCCAGATCGCCACGGTCGCCCTGGCGTGGCTCGCGGCCCAGCCGACGGTGGCGGCCCCGATCGCGTCCGCGCGCACGGTGGAACAGCTGCCGGCGCTGGTGGGCGTGGGCGACCTGGTCCTGACGGAGGCCGAGGTCGCGCGGTTGACGGAGGCCTCGGCCTGAGGGCCTGTCCGGCCCCCTAGGACCGGTACGGGTTGTACGCCGGGTACGGCATCGCCGACGGCGCCGTCGCCTGGCCGAAGTAGCCCGGGTGGGTCGGCGTGGCCGGGTAGCCGTACGCCCCGTACAGCGGCCAGGGCGGGGCGGTCACCGCCACCGGCGGGGCCGTCGCGCGGGCGGCGTGGTCCAGCGCGGGGCGGGCCACGTCCCGCCGCCGCCACAGCTCCTGCAACAGCTCCTGCTCCCGTACGACGAAGTCGGCCCCCGCTCGTCCGCGGCGTCCCCGGTGCCGTAGGAACGCCAGGGACGTCGCGTACGCCTCGTACTGGGCCACCGCCCGCGCCGCGGGGCGGCCCCCGTGGCGGTGGGCGTACTCGCGGGCCATCCGCCGTGCCCGCATCGATCCGAGAGCGTACGGCTCGGCCGGTGTCAGCCATCCCGCCACCGTGTAGGCGGGCAGTTCCTCCCGTACGGTCCTCAGCTCGCGCTGGCGGGTCCAGATGACCAGCCAGGTCAGCAGCCCGAACGCGGGGACCATGAACGCCGCGTACACGGCGATGAACCCGTACTCGCCGAACGTCGACGAGGCGTTCCAGATCGCGTGCATGCCCATCGCGAGCAGCAGCCCGGACAGCGGCAGCAGGACCCGTCGCAGGTGCTGGCGTTCCGCCGACAGCGCGGAGACGCCGAAGCCGATGCCGGTGAGGACGGTGAACAGCGGGTGCGCGAACGGCGACATGATGATGCGCACGAAGAAGGTCGCCGCGGTGACCGAGGCGATGCCGCGGTCACCGGTGAGCTGGTCGGTGCCGAACGCCGTGCCGAGGTAGAGGATGTTCTCGGTGAAGGCGAACCCGGTGGCGGTGACTCCGGCTATCACCACCCCGTCGACGATGCCGGTGAAGTCCCGCCGCCGGAAGAGGAACACCAGGAGGACGGCGGCGGCCTTGGCCGACTCCTCCACGATCGGCGCTATCACCGTCGCGCCGAGCGTGTCCGCGCTGGAGGGGTCCGCGGTGGCCGTGGCGATCCATCTGGTCGCGAAGCTGTTGGCGACGATCGCTATCAGCGCCGCCGCGCAGGCGCCCCAGGCGAAGGCGAAGAGGAGGTTGCGCCAGGGGCCCGGTTCGACCCGGTCGAGCCAGCGGAACGCGGCGGTGAGCAGCGGCACGGGCAGGACCGCGAGCCCGAGCCCGACCAGGAATCCCTCGGTGCCGGTCTGTTCGCGGACCAGGGCGAGGATGACCAGCCCGGAGAGCGCGAGCAGGGTGCTCAGCGCGCCGTAGCGCACCCACTTCCGCTGCCACCAGTGAGCGTGGCGCAGGGCGCCGCCGACGGGGGCACCGGGGTGCGGCGGATACGGGGGAACGGTGGCCACGGCATTGACCCTAACGATGCTTTTGCGGAGGGCTTCACGAGTGCTCTACGCGGCGGAAGAGCAGGTCGTTCACGACATGTCCCTTCTCCAGACCCTGGCCCTCGAAACGAGTCAGCGGCCGGAAGCCGGGACGCGGCGCGAAACCGCCGTCGGCCTGGGTGTTCTCGAAGGCGGGGTGCGCGTCGAGCACCTCCAGCATCTGCTCCGCGTACGGCTCCCAGTCCGTCGCGCAGTGGATGATCGCTCCTGGCCGGAGCCGGGCGGCGGCGAGGGTGAGGAACTCCGGCTGGATCAGCCGACGCTTGTGGTGCCGCTTCTTGGGCCAGGGGTCCGGGAAGTAGACGCGCAGGCCGGCGAGGGAGTCCGGGGCGAGCATCTCGCGCAGCAGGATGATCGCGTCCCCGTTGGCGACGCGGACGTTGGACAGCCCGTTGTGCTCGGCGAGGTTGAGAAGGTTTCCCTGCCCCGGGGTGTGTACGTCCACGGCGAGGATGTTGCTGCCCGGGTCGGCGGCGGCCATCTCCGCGGTGGCCTCGCCCATCCCGAAGCCGATCTCCAGGACGACGGGAGCGTCGTTCCCGAACAGTTCGCCGAGGTCGATCACCCGCTGCCCGTCGATGTCCAGGCCCCACGTGGGCCACAGCCGTTGCAGCGCGTCCGCCTGCCCGGCCGTCACCCGGCTGCGGCGCGGCTGGAAACTCCGGATCCGCCGCTCGAAGTGCGACCCGGCGGGATCGGCCTGCGGCCCGTCCGGGAAACGCGGTTCGCCCTTGGCCCGGGTGTGGCGACGGGACACACCGGGGGTGTGCGGGGTTTCGGAGGCGTTGAGAGAGTCAGACACAGTGCGTCGATTTTACGGCGGTGGGGCCGGCGGCGTCGCTGGCGGGCATGGTGGGCACGGAGGGGGTGGTGGGGTTCTTGCTCATACGGTCCCCAGCACGGCCAGTGCTCTGCGGGCGACCTCCCGCCCGATGGGCAGTGATGCCGTGGCCGCGGGGGACGGCGCGTTCAGTACGTGGACCGTTCGGGCGCCCTCCTTGATCAGGAAGTCGTCCACCAGTGTCCCGTCGCGCAGCACCGCCTGGGCTCGCACCCCGGCGGGCGCCGGCGTCAGGTCCGCCTCCTCGACCGCGGGCAGCAGCCTGCGCACTGCCCCGACGAACGCCCCCTTGGACACCGACCGCCGCATCTCACCCGCCCCGTACCGCCAGTGCCGCCGCGCTATCCGCCAGGAGCCCGGCCAGCGCAGGGTCGCCCCCAGCTCCCGTGGCCGCACCGCCCGCCAGTCGTATCCCTCTCTGGCCAGTGCGGGCACCGCGTTGGGGCCGATGTGCACGCCACCGTCGATGCCGCGGGTGAGATGCACCCCGAGGAACGGGAACGCCGGGTCCGGCACCGGATACACCAGCCCCCGCACCAGCTCCGGCCGGGTCAGCGTGTAGTACTCGCCCCGGAACGGCACGATGCGCATCCCCGGCTCGTCCCCGGTCATCCGCGCGATCTCGTCGCAGTACAGCCCGGCGCAGTTCACCAGGGCCCGCCCGCGCACGACGTCCCCGTCCGCGGTCCGCACGGCCACTCCGAGCTCCGGCCGCCGGTCGACCTGGACGACACGAGCTCCGTAGCGGATGTCCGCGCCCGACGCCTCGGCCAGCTGCCCGGCGACCGCGACGAAGTCGCACACCCCGGTCGTCCCGACGTGTATGGCGGCGAGGCCACGGACCTCCGGTTCGTACTCGGCGATCTGGGCCGCGCCCAGTTCCCGCACCGAGATGCCGTTCTCCCGGCCGCGCTGGACGAGCGCGTGCAGACGGGGGAGCTCGGCTCGGTCGGTGGCGACGATCAGCTTGCCGGTGACGGCGTGCGGGATGTCGTACTCCGCGCAGAACTTGATCATCTCGGCGGCGCCCCTGACCGCGTACCGCGCTTTGAGGGAGCCGGGGCGGTAGTAGATGCCGCTGTGGATCACCCCGCTGTTGCGCCCGGTCTGGTGCCGGGCGGGCCCGGGCTCCTTCTCCAGCACCGTGACCCGCGTGCCCGGCGCGGCACGCGTGATCGCATACGCCGTCGACAGGCCGACGATCCCGCCACCGATCACCAGCACGTCACAGTCGTACGCGATCTTCGGCGCCTGCCTCGCCACCTGCACCACCTCCCGGCTTCGATAGTGCACTGCGCCACTGACAATGCCTTCAAACCAGAAAGACCGCAGCCCGGCGAGGAGCGCGCGACCGACCGGAAGGGCGGACGCGGATCAGCACGGCGGACGCGACGGCACCCGGCGACCCGGGCGGAGCGCTACGCCGGAGTCATGAGCAGCGGCCGTGCCCGTTCCCGCAGCTCCACCACGCGCGGCTCGTCGCCGTACGGCTCCAGACGGTGGAGGAGATCCTTCACGTACTCGGTGGTGCGCGCCGAGGAGATGCGCCCGGCGACCTCCACCGCCCGCACGCCCTGCTCGCACGCCGCGTCGAGATTGCCGGACTCCAGCTCCGCGACCGCCGAGACGACCAGACGCAGCCCGTGCGAGCGCACGAACTCCTCCGTCGGCTGCGACAGCGCCTGTTCCGTGAACCGGCGCACCTGACGTGGGGCCTTCAGGTCGCGGTAGCACTCCGCGGCGTCCGCGGCGAACCGGTCGTAGGAGTAGAAGCCGAGCCACGACGGGTCGTTGTCGCCGTCGCGGGACCGCTCCAGCCAGCCCTCCGCCGCCTTCAGAGCCGCGCCGGCCGCCTGGGCGTCTCCGGCGCGCGCGTGGGCACGTGCCTCGACCAGGCGGAAGAAGCTCATGGTGCGGGCGGTGGCCAGCCCCCGGTTGCGTTCCAGCGCGGCCTGGGCGAGGTCGACGCCCTCGTCGCCGAAGCCCCGGTAGGTCGCCTGGAGGGACATGGAGGCCAGGACGTAGCCCCCGAGGGGGACGTCGGCCGCCGCGCGCGCGAGCCGCAGCGCCTGGATGTAGTACCGCTGCGCGGCCTCCTGCTGACCGGTGTCGAAGGCCATCCACCCGGCGAGGCGGGTGAGTTCGGCACTGGCGCCGAACAGCGCCCGGCCCACCTCGTCCGAGTACGCGCCCAGCAGCAGCGGAGCCGCCTCCACCCGCAGGCACTCCGGCACCATCGACGAACGCCAGTCGCCGCCTCCGTACTTGGAGTCCCAGCGCCTGGCGTCCTCGGCGGCCTCCCGCAGTTTCTGCACGTCGCTGTGGCCGACTTTGAGCGGTGCCCCGGAGGCCTCGGCGGAGTTCACCTCGCGTGCGACCGAGCTGTCGGCCGGGGTTATCAGCCAGCGTGAGGCGGGCGTCGCGTACGCGCTCACGGCGAATGATCCGGCCAGCGACTGCCAGATGCCGCCGGTGCCGGCCCGGCGGCCGGCCAGGTCGAGCCGGTACAGCTCCGTCGCCGACCGCACCGCCTGTCCGACGTCCCTGGGGAAGGCGAGGCCCACTTCGGGTGCGGGATCCGCGTCCGCCAGGCCGATCTCGTGGAGCGGCACCGGGCGGCCGAGCTTCTGCCCTATCGCGGCGGCGATGAGATGCGGCGCGGCACCCTGCGGCACCATCCCCTTCGACACCCAGCGCGCCACCGACGTCTTGTCGTAGCGAAGAGTCAACCCGCGTTGGGCGCCAAGATCGTTGACGCGTCGGGCGAGTCCTGCGTTGCTGATTCCCGCGAGGGCGAGAACGGCGCCGAGTTTTTCGTTCGGCCCGCGTTGCTCCCTGGACATTGCGCCACCCCTCGACACAGACGGCTGCCGCGCTGGCATAACCATGCGGCATTCGTAAACCCAGCGTAGTTCGCCGCATCCCAAGCGTTAAGGGGCATTGTTCCGGTTGGCGGGATTGTGGTCCGTACTGAAGTACGGTTCAGCGACGGACGGTTGCGGCGCGCTCCCGCTGTGTGGCCGTGCGCCCGGCCGTGCGCTCTTCTCCGGCCATCGGGGGAGCGGTTCCATGGGCCGTGCGTGGGTCGGCCCGCTGTACTGGATCCAGTGGGCTGGGGGACACCGCCGCCTACATCCCCGCGGGCGGCGGACCGGCCCGGGGGGCGTGTTCCGTCTCCCGGGCTGTGCGCTCGCCGGACGGCGGCCGGGGTGTGTACGGAGCGTGCTCAAACCTGTTCCGTTGCCGCCGATTTGGCTGAAAATCGACCCTGCCTGTGCGGGGTCTCAGCCCTCCCACCACGGCAGTTGAGGGCGCGTTGGGAGTTTTTGGGGAGCGTTTTGGGGGCGCATTCGCGTCGCAGTCACCGTATCAACACTCCCCGTACGTGCTCGATCTCCTTGCCTCGTGCGGCAGTTCGACGGGGTGCGCAGGCGGGCCAGGCCCGAGGGGACGGTATCCGCCGGGGCGCATTCCCCGGAGCGCGAGCGACACCGCCGTCCCTCCGTCGCGCCTCCTTCATGGCAGCATGGTGCCGAGTTCGTACGGTGCACTGGTTGTCCACAGCCTGTGGAGGCGGCGATGCGGTGGTTGGTGGGATGGAGCAGCACCGCCACGGTGGCCGCCGAGATCGGCTCCGCCGGCGCGGTGGGGCACGACGGCGAGACACTGCATCCGGTGGGCTCGCACCTTCTGTGGGGCGACCCCGATCCGCTGTGGGCGGTCGGCGACTGGCGTCCGGACGAGGTGCGGGTGCTGAAGGCCGACGACCGGACCCGGATCGCCGTCCTCGGCACCTGCGGCGCCTCCGACGAACAGCTGAAGGTCGGCCTGTTCGCGGCGCGCGGCGGGGCACTTCGGCACCTGACGGCGTGGCCGGGAAGCTACACGGCCGTCGTCCAGGTGGGGCGCCGCATCACCGTCTGCGGTGATCTGGCGGGCGCCCGCCCGGTGTTCCACACCCCCTGGGCCGGCGGCACCGCCTACGCGACGGCCGCGCTGCCCCTCGCCGACCTCATCGAGGCCAACCTCGACTACGGCCACCTCGCCGCGCTGCTCGCCGCCCCCGACGTCCCGGCCGCACTGCACGACTCCACCCCCTACGACGGCGTACGGCGCATTCCGCCGGGGCACGCGCTGATCCTGCGCGCCGGGGCACGCGAGGTCGCCGGGTACGAGCAGGTCGCCTCCCTCGCCGTGGCGGCGCCCTCCGCCGACCCGGACAGCGCGGTCGACGCCGTACGGGACGCCCTGGTCGACGCCGTTCGCGCCAGGCTGTCCGCCCCTCGTCATGTCCCTGGCGCCGACATAGACCCCGGCCCGGTCCCCGGCATGGGGCCCGCCGAACGGCGTGCCGCGCGCGGGATGCCGGTCCCGGGCATCGGCGCGGACCTGTCCGGCGGCCCCGCCTCGGGAACCCTGGCGCTGCTCGCCGCCGGCCTGCCCGGCATGCCGGGGACCGTGCTGGGCCACGGCACGGGCGCGGGGGAGCGGCTGCTGGCGGTCACCTTCAACGATCTGGTGGTCGGCGGCCGGGAGGCCGAAGTGGAGCGGGCGGGCACCCTGGCGGCCAACCCGCGTCTGCACCACGTCGTGGTGACCGGCGACGAGGAGACCCTCCCGTACGCCGAACTGGACGGCCCGCTGACCGACGAGCCCGCCGCCTCCCTGGTGACCGCCGCCCGTCATCGCGCCCGCCTCGCGGCCGGCAGCGCGGACCACTTCACCGGCTACGGCGCCCGCCAGGTCCTGGACGCCCACCCGGCCCGCCTCGCGGACCTCCTGATGGACCGTAAACGCCGTCACCTGGTCCGTCCCGTCGCCGCGCTCGCCAAGGCGGACGGCTCGGTCCTGGTCCCCGCGCGGGTGTACGGCGCGGCCCGCCGCCTTGCCCGTACGCCCTACCGCTCCGGTCTGGAGAACCTCGCCGACCGGCTCATGCGCCGCCGTTTCGACGAACCCGGAGGTGCCGTGGGGGCGTCCCTGGCCGCGCTCACCTGGGCCAGACCGGGCCCCGCGGCGCGCTGGCTCACGGGCGAGGCGCTGGCTGAAGTATCGGTTCGCCTGCAAGCGGCGACCCAGCGCTCCGGGGTCGGTCCCGGCCAGCGACCGGGCGACTTCCGCGCCCGCGCGGCCCTCACCCGCAGCGCGGCGGACCTGCGCATTCTCGAACAGGCGGCCGAGGTCCGCTTCCAGCGCTTGCACGCCCCGTTCCTCGACAACCAGGTCGTCCGCGCCTGCCGCGCCCTGCCGGAGGCCCTACGGGTCCAACCGGGCGCCCGCGCGGCCATCCTCCGTACGGTCCTGGAGGGCGCCGGGGTCGCGGATCTCCCGCCCGGCTGGGGCGCCCCCTCCCACGGGCCCTCGGCGGCCGCCGCCCGTACCGGGCTCCGGGTGGCCGCGGACTCCCTGATGTCTCTCTTCGGCACACCCCTGCTCGCGCAGGCGGGCCTCGTCGAGGCCCGGGTGGTGCGCAAGGCGCTGCGCGCGGCGGCGGAGGGTGAGCCGCTGCCCCTGGACGGACTGGCGGACCTGGTGTCCCTGGAGCTGTGGCTGGTCCGGCTGATCGCCCGCCGGGGCACCTGCTGGACCGGAACGCCCGCCCGCACGCGCGCGGTCCCGGCGGGCGTCACACGGCAGCAGGGCGCACTCGGGGCGGGGGCGTCGGGCGGCGGGGCGGTGCTCGCGTAGGGCGCGCGTGGATTCATGGCCCGTCCCCGGCCTTCGGGGGTGCGGTTGCTGTGGGCTCGGCCCCGCGGCTACGGCCTTCTCGGTTACGGCGTCACGAGCAGGTGAATCTCGACTCCGCCCAGTCCGCGAGTGTCAGGTCGTCGAGGTGGCTGCGCGGCTCGACGACCAGCCGGACGGTCTCGCGCCCGGCGAGGTCCACATGGGCGGGCACCGCGGATTCCCCGCCCTCGACGCTCCCGGACCGCCACAGCCGGACCCCGTCGGCGTAGACGGTGAAGTCGACCTTGCCGAGCCCCGCGGTCATGTCGTCGACGCCGACGAGGGCGTCGTAGGCGGTGCACTCACGGTTGAGGTCGATGGTGACGGAGGAGTTCCCGTGCACGGTCACGCCGTGCGTGTACCGGTTGTCCGCGATCGACACGCCGTACCGCTGCCAGACCCAGCTGCTGCCACCGATCCGCATCTCGGGCTCGGTGCCGTCGCCGGAGATGTCGTACGACAGCTCGCTCCACAGGAACACGGTCGACGGGGCAGGCGGGGCAGGCGGGGCAGGCGGGGGAGCCGGTGAGGGCGGTGTGGGGGCGGGTGTCGGGGCCGGCTTCGGCGTCGGTGTGAGGGGCGGCGGGGAAGGCGGAGCCGGTGTGGGCTTCGGTGCGGACGTGGACGGGGAGGTGCGTGTGGTGGTCGGGGGGTGTGTCGGCGGCGGGGCAGGGGCGGCTGTGGGCGTGGGGGCCAGGGCGGCCGCCGCCGCGATCATCGGGGGCTTCGGGCCGGGGCCCTGCCGCGGGGTCGTGGGCGCGTCCTCGGTGGGCTCGGCGGGCTCGACGACCGGGGCGGACGCGGGCGGTTTGGCGTCCGGTCTCCTGGGCGGGTTGCCGCCACCGGCCAGCGCGAGGGTCACCGCGACGGCGGCCACCGCCACCACACCGGCCGCGACACCGGCCTTCACCGGCGCGCCGAGCCCTTCGGAGGCGGCCGCCCCTCCCCCTGAACTCGCCGCACCGCCCCCTGTACTCGCCCCGCCCCCCGCACCCACCGCACCCGACGACCCGCCGCCCGCCGCGGCGACCCCCGCGGCACCGGCCGCGCCCGCCCCCGCGCCGCCGGCGATGATCGCGGCGGCCTTGGCGTACCCGGCGGCACCGAACCAGCCGATGACCGCGACCGGTACGACGGCCGGGATGCCGCCGGCGACATCCTTGATCTGGCCCGCGGCGAGCCAGCACTTCGGGCACCCCTCCAGATGCTTGCGCAGCCCGCGTTCGGCGCGGGTGCGCAGGCCGCCGCGCACATAGGCGCCGAGCCGGTCGGCGTAGCGGGCGCACTCCTCGTCGCCGGCCAGGGCGGCGCTGACGTGGGCCTGGAGGTAGGCCTGCTTGAGGCCCTCGCGGGCCCGGCTGGCGAGTACCCGGGTGCCGTTGGCGTCCAGCCCGAACAGCGTCGCGACCTCGCTCGGCGACTCGTCCTCGACCTCGGTGTGCCACAGCACGGCCTGCCAGCGCTCGGGCAGCGACCGGAAGGCCCGCATGGCCATGGACTGCTCGGCCTGGTGCATCGCCCGCACATCGGCACCCAGGTCCAGCCCCGCTCCGTCGTCGGACAGCTCGGACGCGCGCGTGGACTGCGCGGCGAACACCGCGAAGTCGTCGACCAGCTGCTCCCGCTTCGCGGACTTCGTCCAGCTCGCGGCCACCCGGCGCACGGTGGTGAGCAGATAGGCGCGTACGGCGTGTTCGGGGCCCATGCCGCGGCGCACCGCCTGGAGCATGCGGGCGAAGACCTCGGCGGTGAGGTCGTCTGCGGTGTGACCGTCCCGGCAGCAGGTGCGGGCGTATCGGCGCACCGCTCCCGCGTGGCGCCGGTAGAGCGCCTCGTAGGCGGTGTCGTCGCCCGAGCGCATCCGCTGGATCAGGTCGGCGTCGGACGGCGGCAGATTGCTGGGCGGATGCGGGACACCGCCGTCCTCGCGCCGGTCGCGCTGGGCCGGGACGCTGCCCTCCACGGGCTCGCCGCCCTGCGCCGGGATTCCGGCCGCCACCGGGTCGTGCGGAACGCCGGCCCGTCCTCCCTGGCTCGGCACCTGGGGCGAGGCCGCGCCGTCGGCCTCGCCGTCGTCACCGAGTGAACCGTCCCGCCCGTCAAAGCTCATCGCGGAAAGCCCCCGCCGCCAGCCCTACCAGTCCCGAACACCCGGTCACAGTGCCATATCGGCTCTGGTTCAGGACCCCGCTGCGCAGCACTTCCGACGGTTCGCGGGGACTCCAGGCGACGCGGTACCGGCGGTCACCCGGACCGGCCGGTCTCAACCGGCATTCCGCGTAAGGGAGTTGAGAAGGTTGACCGAAAAGCGACGGAGCGCGCCCCTGGGGTGAGCCCGGAGCGAGGGCGGTGCGGCGCCCGCTCTCCACAGTCACCTATTCGAGTCACGGCCGCGAGGTGCAAGGCGACAGCGAGTGGCGGGCGCCGCCCCCACAGGGCAACCCAGGCTCCTCACGCCGGTCGCGAGCGCAGCCCCTCCAGCAGGATGTCCAGCAGCCGCGACGAGGCCGCCGCCTGCTGTGCCGCGTCCGGCAGCGAGGGTGCCGCCGTCGCTATGACCAGCAGAACGTCCGCCACCGACACATCGGCCCGCAGCTCGCCCGCCGCGCGCGCCCGCTCCACGAGCTGCCCCACGACCTCGAGCAGAGCCGCCGCGCCCGTGTCGTCCGCGGCGAGCACCGGAACCTCCTCCGCCACCAGCCGCAGCTCTCCGGAGCCCTGCTGGGTCCGCTGCTGCGGCACCCGCGCCCCGTCGAACCCGGTGCCCTCGTCCGCGACGCCGACCCGCAGCACCTGCGGCGGCAGTAACCGCCCGGCGCCCGAGGCCACCGACGTCCGCAGGAAGCGCGAGAGCGCCGACCACGGCTCGTCCTCCTGACCGAGCGCCGTCCGTGCCTGGTCGGTCAGCCGGGAGGTCTCCTCCTCGGCTATCCGTCGTACCAGGACGTCCTTGCTCGGGAAGCGCCGGTACACCGTGCCGACGCCGACCCGCGCGCGCCGCGCCACGTCCTCCATCGGCGCGCCGTACCCCAGCTCGCCGAAGACCTCGCGCGCCGCACGCAGCACGTGTTCCAGATTGCGCTGTGCGTCCACGCGCAGCGGTGTGGTCCGCGAGCTGTCCCCGCGTCCGTTGGTGCCCGCCGCCGCGCTCATCGCTGAGCCGATCGCGCCGCCCATCGCCCCACCACCAGGTGCGATGGTGGACGCGGACGACCAATGAGAGCCCTGAACATGCATAAGTGATCCCCCGGTAATGACGTCTCCCCCCGGAGACTCTCCCCGCCATCTGAAAGCCGGAGTGAACGGAACAGGCCCGCTTCCTGGGCCCGTGGTCCCGGACCCGAAGGCGTATCCCCCTACACCCCGTCGACACACGAACATAGTTGAGTGAGGGTCAATTCAGAAGGGGGACGTTCCGCACGGAGCGCACCCCGATCGGCGTACGGGTGGCATACGTCCCGATTGCGCCCCCTCCAGCCGCCCCTCGCATACCCGCTGACCTGCGAAAATACCCCGCACTTCGGTGATTCGGCCAACCCTGTGCAGCGATGGCGCGCAGTCACACAAATTGTCGAGGCTGTGGACAAACGCAAGCGTCCGGTGCGTCATGGGATGGTGAAGGAACGTGCGCGCATTCTCGTTGTCGGCGGCGGCTACGTCGGGATGTACACGGCCCTGCGTCTGCAGCGGAAGCTGAAACGGGAACTTCAGCGCGGCGAGGCCGAGGTCACCGTCGTCACGCCCGACCCGTACATGACCTATCAGCCGTTCCTCCCCGAGGCGGCCGCCGGATCCATCTCCCCGCGCCATGTCGTGGTACCGCTGCGCCGCGTCCTGGACCAGTGCCGGGTCATCGTCGGCGAGGTCACCTCCATCGACCACGCCAAGCGCACCGCCGCCCTCACCACCCTCGCCACCGACGAGGAGGGCACCGGCGCCCAGCAGCTGTCGTACGACGAACTCGTCCTCGCCCCCGGCTCGGTCTCGCGCACCCTGCCCGTCCCCGGCCTCGCCGAGCACGCCATCGGCTTCAAGACCGTCGAGGAGGCCATCGGCCTGCGCAACCACGTCATCGAGCAGATGGACATCGCCTCCTCCACCCGCGATCCCGCCGTCCGTGACGCCGCCCTCACCTTCGTCTTCGTCGGCGGCGGCTACGCCGGCGTCGAGGCCCTCGGCGAGCTGGAGGACATGGCCCGCTACACCGCGCGCTACTACCACAACATCCGGCCCGAGGACATGAAGTGGATCCTCGTCGAGGCGTCGGACCGCATCCTGCCCGAGGTCGGCGAGGAGATGGGCCGCTACACCGTCACCGAACTGCGCCGCCGCAACATCGACGTACGCCTGCACACCCGCCTGGAATCCTGCGCCGACCGCGTCGCCGTCCTCAGCGACGGCGCCCGATTCCCGGCCCGTACGGTCGTCTGGACCGCCGGTGTGAAACCCCACCCGGTCCTCGCCGCCACCGACCTGGCCCTGAACGAACGCGGGCGCCTGAAATGCACCGCCCAGCTGACGATCGAGGGCACCACACACGCGTGGGCGGCCGGAGACGCCGCGGCCGTCCCCGACGTGACCGCCCAGGAACCCGGCAAGGAGACCGCACCCAACGCCCAGCACGCGCTGCGCCAGGCGAAGGTCCTCGGCGACAACATCGCGCACTCGCTGCGCGGCGAGCCCCTTCGGACGTACTCCCACAAGTACGTCGGCTCGGTGGCGTCGCTGGGGCTCCACAAGGGGGTCGCACACGTCTACGGACGCAAGCTGAAGGGCTACCCCGCCTGGTTCATGCACCGCGTCTACCACCTCAGCAGGGTTCCCACCTTCAACCGCAAGGCCCGTGTCCTGGCCGAATGGACCCTGTCCGGGCTCTTCAAGAGGGAGATCGTCTCCCTGGGATCACTCGAACATCCCCGCGCGGAGTTCGAACTCGCGGCCGGTGGAAAGCCTCCTCAGGACACCCCGAACGACCCGAAGGGGTCGTCCTGACCGGACCGAGGAACTTCAACCCCGGGGTAGGCGTCTGACCGATGTCGACCCGGTCGGCCGCCCTGCCAGACTGGTCCCCCACCCTGGACGGACCGACCCCGCCCTTCGAACCCACGAGGCTTCCCCAGTGCCGCAACCCCGGGGTGCCGCCCCCCTGACCCCTGACCGGGTCCGGAGCCGGCCGAAGACGCCGCAGACGACGACACGAGGCAAGGATTCGTGAACTTCACGCGCTGGAACGCCCGCCTCCCCGGAACGCAGCGCCGCGCCGCGGCGCGGACCGACCACCCGGTCACCCCGGACCGGAAGGAGGACGCCACCGGCTCCTCCGTACCCGCGGCCCGCGCCGAACAACTCACCGACGCCGACCCACCGGTACCCGCCGTCGACGAACTGCCGGTGCGCGAGGTCCTCGACCGCGTCCCCGCCCTCGTCGCCCTCCTCCACGGCCCCGAGCACCGCCTCGCCTACGTCAACGACGCCTATGTGACGGCCTTCGGCACCCGCCCGACCGGCGCCCCGGCCCGCGAGGCCGCCCCGGAACTCGCCGAGCTCGGCCTGCTCCCGCTCCTGGACCAGGTCCTGCGCAGCGGCAGACCCCGCACCGTCAAGTCCCGCAAGGCCCCCGACGGCCGCTCCTACACCTTCACCTGCACCCCGGTCGCCCAGGGCGACGGCAAAGACGGCGGCGACGGCGGCGACGGCGGCGTTCTCGTCTTCGCCACCGACGTCACCGACCACGCCGAGGCCGCCGAACGCCTCAGAGCCAGCGAACGGGAGCAGCGGGAGACCGCGGTCACGCTCCAGCGCTCCCTGCTCCCCCAGGAACTCGAACAGCCCGACGACCTGCGCGTCGCGGCCACCTACCAGCCGGGCGGCACGGAGGCCGCCGTCGGCGGCGACTGGTACGACGTGATCACCCTGGGCGGCGGCCGCACCGCCCTGGTGATCGGCGACGTGATGGGCCGGGGAGTCCGCGCGGCCGCCGTCATGGGCCAACTCCGCACGGCGGTACGGGCATACGCCCGCCTGGACCTCCCCCCGCACGAGATCCTCCAGCTCCTGGACGGCCTCGCCGCGGAGATCGACGCCAACCAGATCGCCACCTGCGTCTACGCCATCCACGACCCGAACGAGGGCCGGCTGGTGTACGCCTCGGCCGGCCACCTGCCCATCCTGGTCCGCGACGAGAACGGCGCGGTCCTGCGCGCCGACGAGCCCACCGGCCCACCCCTCGGCACCGGCGGCTGGATGCACGCCTCGGGCACCATCCCGCTCGGCCCGGGCTCCACCGCGGTCCTGTACACGGACGGCCTGGTGGAACGCCGCAACGAGGACCTGGACGAGGGCATCGCCTCGCTGGAGCGCGCCCTGTCCGGCGCGACGGGCACACCCCAGGTCGTCTGCGACCGCCTGGTCCGCTCGGCCGGCGTCACCGCCGACCACGACGACGACGTGGCCGTCCTGGTCCTCCAGCACCCCGCCCGTACGGGCCCGGACAGCGAGCTCTTCCGCAACGCGTCGCTGGAACTGCTCGGCGGTGTGGAAGCGGCGCCCCGCGCGCGTGCCTTCGCCTCCGGCGTGCTGACCAGCTGGCGGTTCTCCGTGGAACTGCACGACCTGGGCGTCCTGGCGGTGAGCGAGCTGGTCGCGAACTCCCTGCAACACGGCACCCCGCCGATGCGGCTGCGCCTGCGCCGCACCGACCGGCGCCTGATCGTCGAGGTCACCGACGGCGACGACCACCTGCCACGCCGACGCCGAGCGGAAGCCGGTGACGAGTCCGGCCGGGGCATCGCCATCGTTGCGACGATCGCCTCCGCGTGGGGGTCCCGACGGACCTGCGGGGGCGGGAAGGCGGTGTGGTGCGAGTTCGCACTGCCCGCGGGCACGAAGTGACCGAAGCCCCGCCCCGCTTCCGGAGACGTCAGGCGTGCGCCTGTGTGTGGCCGGCCGGGGCGGGACCGCCCTGCGCCACCACCCGGCTCCTCGCCGCCCACGGCTGATCCTGCGCCGCGGTCAGACCGCGCCCCAACCGCACCGCCAGATACGTGATCCCCAACGAGAACAACAGGAACGTCACGATGTACGGCGCGTGCAGCGAGGCCCCCATGGGCCCGCCCACCGCCGGCCCGACAGCCAGCGCGAGCTGCTTCACCAGGGCGAACGCCGAGTTGTACTGCCCGGCCATCCCCGCGGGCGCGAGATCCGCCACCAGCGGAGCCACCGTCGGCGACAACATCGCCTCACCCAGCCCGAACAGCGCGTACGTCGAGACGAACGCGGCCGTCGCCATCTCCCGGCTGCCGTGCCCGAGCCCGGCATACCCCGCGACGACCCACGCCACGGCCCAGATCAACCCGACCGCGGCGATCACCCGGGACCGCCTCCGCCGCTCGACGAACTTCAGCACGGCGAACTGCGCGACCACGATCATCGCGGTGTTGGCGGCCAGCGCCGTCCCCAACGCGGACGTGGAGATCCCGGCGGCCTCCACCCCGTAGGCGCTCAGACCTGACTCGAACTGCCCGTAGCAGGCGAAGAACAGCACGAAACCCAGCGCACACAGCTGCACCATCGCCCGGTTGCCGAGCAGCTGCTTCCAGCTGCCCCTGGCCGACCCCGGACGGCCCGGCGCGTCCTCGATCCGCGGCGAGCGCGGCGTGCGCACCGTCGACATCACCACGACCAGCAGCAGGAACACCGCCGCCTCGATCGTGAACAGCACGGTGAAGGAGGAAGCGCTCGTCGGGTCGACCAGGTGACCGCCGATGAGCCCACCGACGCCGAGCCCCAGGTTCTGCAGGAAGAACTGCGTGGCGAAGGCGCGCGAGCGGGTGTCGGCCGACGAGCAGTCCACGATCATCGTCGCCAGCGCAGGCTGCATCACGGCCTGCCCGGCCCCGAGAGCGGCCGCCGACAGCAGCACGCTCGGCGCGTTGCTCGCGAGCCCCAGGCTCAGCGCACCCAGCGCGGCGGTGACCAGGGCGACGAACAGCACCGGCAGCGGGCCACGGCGCACGATCGCCCGGCCGGCGAACGGCAACACGATCAGCGCGGCCACGGCAAAGACGGCGAGGACCAGCCCCGCCGTCATGGCCCCCAGCCCCCGCACCTGCGCCACGTAGACGTACAGATAGGGGACGGTGAAACCGAGCCCGAACGCACTGAGTGCGTTGCCCACGTGGATCCGGCGCATCGCTGCGCCCATCGCCCTGGTCACGTTCACCTCTCTCAGGTAGTCAATGAGCCTTGCATGCATATAGCTATGAAGACTTCAAAGCTAAAGTTCAGGGTTGAACAGTACACCTCGAAGGACTTCAACGCCAAGCAAGCCCGTGCGATACTCGGGCCCATGGGCGACACCCCCGACACCCTCGGCGAACCGACACTCGAAGAGCAGATCGCCGCGTACCAACGCGAGTTCCAGGACCTCGACCCCCAGGTCGAGCAGATCGTCTCGGCGCTCGCCCGGCTGAACCGCCGTATGAACGTCGCCTACGGCCGCCAGACCTCCGCCCTCGGCATCAGCAACGCGGAGTGGGAGGTCCTCAAGGCCCTCGTCCTGTCCGGTGCCCCCTATCAGCTGGGCCCCAGTGACCTCGCGAAGCGGCTCGGTCTGACACCGGCCGCGATGACCCACCGGATCGACCGCATGGTCACCGAGGGGCTGGTTACCCGGGAGCGGGACGAGGCCAACCGCGTCCGCGTGATCGTCGAGCTGACCGGAGAGGGGCGGGAGAAGTGGCTGGAGGCGATGCGGCTCGCGACCGTCTTCGAGGAGGACCTGCTCCAGGACCTCTCCCCGGACGACCGCACGGCCCTCGGCGAGGTCCTCACCCGTCTCCTGCGCAGGGTCGAGGACGCCCAGCCGGACGCCGGCGGCCGTCTCGTCGACCTGGACTGACGGCCCGACCCGGCAGCCGCAAAAGATCTTGACAGACGGCGCTTGACAGCCACTCGCCCGATCCGTAAAGTTCTTCGGGTTGCCACGGGGCCGTAACGGTTCTGCGGCGGCACCTCCGCCGCCTGAGCGGCACCTCAAACCACCAGCACGATCTCCCAACGGGGTTGAATTCGGCGCGCCCGAATTCAAATCGATTGGGGCCCGGCACCTCGATTTGGGACCTGCCGGGGGAATCAGCTAGAGTTTGAGACGTCGGAACGGCCCAACAGCCGCGAAGACAAGCCCGGTTGACTGGGAGTCGGACGCCGAAAGGATCTGATAAAGTCAACATCGCCGGAAGGCCGAAAGGCCGGAAAGCAACCCGCCGACAGGGAATCGGATCGAGAAAAAGATCTGATAGAGTCGGAAACGCAAGACCGAAGGGAAGCGCCCGGAGGAAAGCCACGAGAGAGTCTCTCGGGTGAGTACAAAGGAAGCGTCC
>NZ_JBIAKJ010000027.1:0-10420 GCF_042872365.1 Streptomyces sp. NPDC005263
GCAGCCCCATCGCCTACGAGACAGCACTCGACACAACATCAACTACCCTGGCCGAAGCCGCATAGCCCGTGTCCAAGATTCCGGGTCAAGGCCCGATGCCCTTGATGAAGCACTTGACCCAGGCAATCTCACGGACGGCTTGCTCCTGCCTCTGACTGAAGCAAGTCGCTCCGACGGCCGCCCTGTGTGCCGGTTGCTGCTCGGCATGCGCCCGTGGGACAGGTTCCACCAGCTCCACGAACTCGCCCGGCACGGCGGGCTGCTGGTCGACCTCGATGAGGCCGACCCAAAGTTGGAGCAAGACTTGGTCGACTACTTGGATGATGTTCTCACTCATGTCGACGGCTACCACACGGGGCCGGCCCGCCGCCTCCGTGAAACTGTGGCCCACGCTGCTGCCGCCCGCCTAGCGCACACCCCACAACAGGGAGAAAAGTGGGGGGAGTTCCTGGTGGCGTCGGTTTTCACCAGCTACCTAGCCTCCACGGTGGTGCCCCCAGACATCCCCTCCGCTACCCGCCTCGGTGACAGTGTGCCAGTCACCCTGCCCGACGTCTTCGAACTGGACCTCGCCTCCCGACCTACTCCGGAAACCGCCCGCGCCCTTCTGGTCGCCATCGCCCACGCCAAGGGAAACGGCATCCCAGCCGAACTCGCCTACCCCCTCGCGCACGCCTTCCATCCCACCAGCGATCAAGACAGTTTCCCCCAGATCCTCAACGAGTCCATGTTCTATCTGCGCACCCACGTAGACATCGATGGCACTACCCTCTATCGACCCTTCCATCAAGGGCTCGCCGACCACCTCCGCGCCCATCCCCACCGTGCTCCTGCAAGCGACACCGCTGGCGAGCCGTCAGGCGGCGCCTTCTCCGCCGCAAGACTGGTCCTTGCTGCCCTGCTGGCCTCACACACCAACGCTAGGCATCTCATCTGGGCAAACGCCAGCCCCTACCTGCTCCGCCATGCCATCGAGCACGCCCTTGATGCAGACTCAGCCAGCAGGCTGATCAGCGATCCTGAGTTTCTCGTCTATGCCGAACCGCAAAGTCTTCGCGCGGCGCTGTCAGCAGCAGAGTCGGGCGAGGCAATTTTGGCGGCCGCCGTCTACCGGACATCTCTAAAACACCACCGTGAGGCCCACCCCGAAACCCGCCGCAGCTTCCTCGCCTTGGATGCGTCCCGCTTCGGCGCCAAGCGCCTTCAGCAGGAACTAACCGAGCCGCTCGTGGCGGGCAGTTGGCGGCCACGATGGGCAACCGGTGGCACGCTCAACTCCTTGCTCATCGAGACTCTGACAGGCCATGGCGGCACGGTGCTTGCGGTGGCGTGCACGGTCTTGGATGGGCAGCAGGTTGCGGTCACAGGCAGCGCCGACGACACGGTGCGGATCTGGGACCTCACTTCTGGTCAGCAGCTCGGCCAGCCTCTGCTCGGTCATGAGGATTCGGTCTTCGCGGTGGCGTGCACCGTCTTGGACGGTCGTCCAATCGCCATCACAGGCAGCGCCGACCACACGCTGCGAATCTGGGACCTCACTTCTGGTCAGCAGCTCGGCCAGCCTCTGCTCGGTCATGAGGATTCGGTCTTCGCGGTGGCGTGCACCGTCTTGGACGGTCGTCCAATCGCCATCACAGGCAGCGCCGACCACACGCTGCGAATCTGGGATCTGGCTACTCGCAAGCCCATCGGGCGGCCCCTTACGGGGCACACTCTCCCTGTGACGGCGGTGGCGTGCACCGTCTTGGACGGCCGCGCGATTGCCGTCAGCGGTAGCCGCGACAGCACAGTGATGATCTGGGATCTGGATGCTCGCGAGCCCATCGGGCGGCCCCTTACGGGGCACACTCTCCCTGTGACGGCGGTGGCGTGCACCGTCTTGGACGGCCGCGCGATTGCCGTCAGCGGCAGCCGCGACTACGAGGTGCGATTGTGGGATCTCGCAATGTGCGAGCCCCTGGGAGAGCCCCTGGTGGGTCACGCTGCTCCGGTATGTGCCGTGGCTTGCAGCCGTGATCTCATGACACGTAACTGGGATATGCCTGTCGCTGTCACTGCCAGCTCCGACGGTTCGGTGCAGGTCTGGGACCTGTCCAACGGTTCATCCGTCGGCAAGCCGTTGTCTAGTGGCGCAGACAGGAGATGCGTTGTGGCGTGCACTGTCGTGGACGGCCGACCAGTAGCCATCACTGGAAACGATTACGGCACGGTAGGGATCTGGGACCTCACTTCCGGTCCGACTGTCGGCGAACCAATGGTGGGTCATAGCACCTCGGTATGGGGGGCGGTTTGTACCGTAGCGGAGGGCCGCCCAGTCGCAGTCACAAGCACGGACGGAATGGCGCTGGTCTGGGACCTAGAGACGGGCGCACCTATCGACGATCTCACCGAGGGCCTCACAGAGTTGAGCAACCGCGTTGCCGACGCTGTCACGGGAAGGCCATTCGTCAGTAGTGACAGCTACAACGCGAGACTGCGGGGCTTGAGTACGAGCCAACCTATCGCTCACTTGCCTGCTCTGTTTCCCCTTCTCAGTCAGCGTGACATGGCGTGCACGGTCCTGACGGACGGTCGTTCCGTGGCTGTGAGCGGCAGTAACGACCATGCCGTGCGGGTTTGGGACCTGGGCAGCGGTGAATGCATTGGGCATTTGACGGGCCACACTGATGCGGTGAACGCCATTGCGTGCACGGTCCTGGCGGACGGTCGTTCCGTGGCTGTGAGCGGCAGTAACGACCATGCCGTGCGGGTTTGGGACCTGGGCACGGGTGAATGCATTGGGCATTTGACGGGCCACACTGATGCGGTGAACGCCATTGCGTGCACGGTCCTGGCGGACGGTCGCTCTGTGGCTGTGAGCGGCAGTAACGACCATGCCGTGCGGGTTTGGGACCTAGCTGGTGCAACCTGTGAGGTCATTCCAGTAACGCATCCAGTCACTGCAGTAGCGGTGGACCCAAACGGTGTTCTGGTGATCGGTATTGGTACGGAAATCGTCGTGATGGAACGGAAGCGGCACCATACAGGGGGCGGACAATGAGGATGGTCGGAATTCACGGCGTGGGTAACTACCGGCCTGGCCAGGAGCCTGATACAGCGGCCGAAGCCTTGGCGGCGGTTTGGCGGAAAGCCCTGTCGAGTACCGCTGCTCCGTCATGGGGCCAGACTCATAGGGAAGACGAGTTTTCGGTTGCCTATTATGCGGACTTGCTTCGCCGGCCCGGCAGCCAAGGCCAAGAGGACTTGGAGTCTCTCGACGACTATGAAATCAGGCTTGTTACAGACTGGCTGGAAGAGTGCGGCCTGCCAGACGCGACAGCAGCCGGACGTGCCACAGCTCCTCTGCGCCAGGCTGTGGCCTGGCTGGCCAAGACCCGCGGTCTCGGTCGGCCAGCTACGGAATGGTTCGTTGCCCTCTTCTTCCGCGAAGTGGCCAGATATTTGCACACACCCGCGCGCGGGCAGGTCCGCGAGCGAGTGGCTGAGATATTGGCTGCAAATCATCCGCAGGTCGTAATCGCCCACTCACTCGGCTCCATCGTCGCCTACGAGACTCTCTGGGAGCACCCCGAGCTGCACGTGGACTTGTTGGTGACGCTCGGCTCGCCACTGGCCCTGCCGCACGCGGTCTTCCCTCGACTGCAACCCACACCTATGGAGCAGCGGGGCCAACGGCCTCCCGGTGTAAGTCGGTGGGTGAACCTGGCCGACCCCGGTGACCTCGTAGCAATTCCCCCCAATGGCATCGAGCGTTCATTCAACGACGTCGACCAGGACCAACCCAAGTCGCAGCCAATCCACGTCTTCGACTTTCACAAGGTCGTCAACTACCTCGCTACTCCACAACTGCGCGGAATTCTAGAGGAGTACGCATAGCGGAATTGCCCGTCTGGGTCCCGGCGATCAGGTAGGCGATTGCAAGCGGTGCGGACGCACCGATGTCGTTGCTGATCTTGCCTGTCGGCTGGCGCAGGTACGCTCAAAGATATGAGCCTACCTACCGACGGGCTGACTCTGAGGGCCGTCAGCGACCTGATCGAACGCAAGATCCTCACCGATACGGTACGAATCAGCAGAGACGGCGAGCCGGTCTTCAACCCGGATACGGGTCAATACGAGCCCAGCCCACCCGTCACCATCTACGAAGGACACGGCGGGATCTTCCCGAACGGTGATCCAGGGATCGTCCTGCACCTGGAAGGCCAGGCGTACGTCGACGACTCCACGTCGAAGTACAAGCTGATCACGCCCCTGGCCGCCCCCGTGGCTTCGCGCGAAGACACGGTGAGTGTCGTCAACGCTGCCGATCCCGCAGCGATCGGCCGTACGTGGCGCGTCCTCGACGTCGGGCAGACCTCCACTCTGGCCGTGGTCCGGACGACGTTCCTGGACCAGAACACGCAATCCAGCACCAGCACTTCTGGTGGCGCCTCGTGAGTACGCCGATCGACACGGAGGCGGAGCGGGAGAAGCTGGAGTCAACGCTGCTGGTGGACACGGTACGGATCACCCGCCCAACGGGAACGCCTCAACTCGACCCTTCGACGGGGCTCCTGGGGCCGGTGCCGGCGGAAGCGGTCTACGAGGGGCGGGGAGCTGTCCTGTCCGGCCATGGCCAGGTGACCGCGCAGCACGTGCTCGGGCGGGAGTGGCTGGACGACACGGTCAGCTGGTACCGGCTCCTCACGCCGATTTCGGCGCCGGTTCCCGTGCGGTACGACCGTGTCGAGGTTGTGGCCGCAGCGGGCGAGCACGCGGCGACCGCGAATCGGGTGTGGCAGGTTCTCGATCCGTCGGAAGTCTCCACGGTCGAGATCGTTCGGGTGACCCGCCTCGACGAGATCACCCCTCCGTGAGGGACTGGCGCGGGGTTTGTCAGGGGTTACCCGTAAGCTCAGATAGATGCCAACGCACCAGCATTCAAAACCTACCCTGCCCGAGAGTACCGTCCGCGGTAGGGGTCGTGTTGCGTTTGGTGGCCCTCGACCATGGGCTTCAGCCCTTCGCTGTCGTGGACGTTGCCAGCCGAGACGCCGACGAGAAGGGGCAGTCCGTTCGCGTCCGACAGGACGTGCATCTTGGAACCCGGCTTGCCCCGGTCCACGGGGCTCGGGCCTGTGTGTTCGCCCCCTTTTCAGCCCGGACGTGGGCGGTGTCCAGGACGACGCGGGTGACGTCGATGAGGCCGGCATCGTCGAGGCGGTGCAGCACGGCTTCGTGCAGCCGTCCCCAGACACCGGCTCTCGACCAGATCAGGAACCGGCGGTGAGCGGTCGACTTCGATATCCCGAAGCAAGGCGGCAGTTGGCGCCAGGCGCAACCGCTGACCAGCACGTAGACGATCGCCGCGAACAGCGTCTCATCAGGCGTGTCCTGTGTCCCGCCGCCCTGCCGACGCACCCGTGACGGAGGGATCAGCGGCTTCGCGATCTCCCACAGCCCGTCCGGAACAACCCAACTCCACGTACCCCGCCCCATGAACAGACCAACGACCGCCTCACCACGTAGGACACGGTCTAAGTACCAAAGAGCCTCGCTCGTGCTGCCCCGGCCCTGACTCGCTATGAAGTGACGACGAGTAACCCTCGAGCCAGCTGAGGGGAAGACCCTCGCTCAGGTGGGGGCCTTCGGTATTTACTACTGAGCTTCGGGCGAGCTCGTACACGCGAGATGACGGCCCCAAACCGTTCCAGAGGCCCCCAAGAAGTGCTCGCGACGTCCGAGGCCGCGAGTGCTCAGGTAGCAGCGTGACGGCGTTCGGTTGCAGGCCGAGTTTTCGGGACCCGAACGACAACTCTGCCCAGCACTGACCGCCCCTGCGGGTGCCAAGCCAATATCTCTAACGAATGCGGTCGATGAAATCAATTGCCGTTGGCGGACCACTGTACGAAATTGAAACGACTTGACCGCGAGATGTGTAAGTCCAACGAGTCGCACCATTCCATGGATCGATGGTTGTTACGTCGTTACCGTTTTGTGGTATTGCTGCAGCGCCATCTGCCAGAGCCGGGGCACGACCAGTGCTCCACACGGGCAAGTCCCAAGCGAGCTTTCCATTATCGGGGTGAACGGCAGACACTCGTTCCCCTAGAATGTATAGAAGATTGGTAATTTTTCCGTGATGGATGTAAAGAGAGCTTCCGCTGAAGACTTTCTGCGTCCATCTTTTTGCGCCTGTTTCTTCAGTAATGGACATTAGCTTTCCATTGGTCAAGAGATATACGAAACTGTCGTCGCATTTTAGATCCGTGGTTTCTGGGCTCATGAAGCGCCATACGAGCCTTCCAGTATTCGCGTTAATTGCCTGCACCTCAGTTTCGCTTATAAAGAAAAGCGTAGGTGTTGACGTGGAGGCATCCTTGAACTCTAGATCTGCGACATTGAGGCTCCATCCGCGTTTTCCTGTCTGTGAGTCAATTATTTGGAAGGTGGTCTCGGTCTTGAGGTACAGGTTGCCTGCGGCATAGATCAGCTCGCCTTCCTGTCCGGGTGATCGCCAGATCGTGGAACCGGTGGTGGCATTTAGTGCGATTATTTCTCTCTCAGTGTTCAAATACAGAATCTCTGAGTCGCCAAATACGCAATGGGTACCCTCGACACGCCATTCTTCCTCCCCGGTTTCCTTGTCGAGGCCGCAAAGGTACCCGTACGCATCGACAACTAGAATTTCCCCTACAGTCCCGACGGGATTTCCGGTGCATGCACCGTTCGTCTTGCTCCAAATCGCGTCACCGTTCGATGCATTCAGTACGTGCAGTCCGGTCGAACTTCTCCCAGAAGTCCCTGCATAGATGCGCGAGGCGCCCTTTCCGATGAGCGAAATATCCGTCGTTCCCCTTTGGTGAAAGCTCCAAAGCTCCTTACCGGTACGGAGGTCTAGTGCGCTTAGGTATCCTGCGTCATCGGTCAGG
This sequence comes from Streptomyces sp. NPDC005263, assembly GCF_042872365.1. Lineage (NCBI taxonomy): Bacteria > Bacillati > Actinomycetota > Actinomycetes > Kitasatosporales > Streptomycetaceae > Streptomyces > Streptomyces sp. NPDC005263. The sequence continues at coordinate 6,912 of NZ_JBIAKJ010000027.1, forward strand.
TAAAAACGGCCGCCCTCTTCAACTGGTGAGACAGGTTGCGGAATCCTCCTCGGGTCGTTTCGATTCCTTTCGTTTGGTTTCCAGGGTTCGGTTAAGAATGCCACGGAAACTGCCACTGTAACGAGCACTGCGAGAGCAATCGCAATGAGTCCAGGGCTGAATATATTGACCATCTTTCCGTGGTCGCCGACGATAATCTGGACGCTGCCTCGGATCTCCGTATCATGTACGGAGTTCGTGTGGTTTTTGGTCCTCGCCTTGCCCTGCATCTGTGGTTCACCCAAAGCGGTTTTGCTGCCTGCCGTGGTCTCCGTTAATGATAGCGGCAGGCCCGTGGAAGTGATTGTTGCTCAGGTTGTTCGCGAGTTCTCCATCCGCACTCGGAGGCGTGACGCTGGGGTCGGTGCGGCCTGGGGCGGTAGTGTTGCTGCTGGTGTTGCCGTTACCCGGGAGCAAAGCCAGCAGGATGGAGATCGCTAAACCCAGCGACCCCACGAAGAACCCAAGAATGCTGGCCAGCTTATCCGCCTGCTCTAGGCCGATGTAGGCGAAGTACGAGCCGAGGCCGAGCAAAGTGAGGCTAAACGTGATGCCGCCCCAAAGGATCCACCGTCGATGTGCGTTCATGATTCCATAATGGGCCAACAAGGGTGGTGTGTCTTTATCTAGCGATAAAAGATCTTGAGAGTTCCGTGAACAAATGTTCGGTTAGGTCGATGTGAAGCCAGTGGTGCCCGGCACCGGTGGCCGCCATTGCCCTTGGGGGCACGCCTCTGCGGTGCCAGATGGCCGCTGTCGACGATGACTGAGGTTCTGGCTTTGACGCGATCGACCGACAGCGACCGAGTTGGGCCCCGCGTTGCGGTCGAGTCGTCGCGGCGGCGTCCAAACCGGCTAAGTGACACGATCTTGTTGAGGTGCCCTGGTCGGGCGTGACCGGTCAGACGATTCGGCCGTTCGTGATGGTGTGAGTACTCGGCCGTGGATCGTGGACGACGACTTGTGGGCGCTGATCGAGCCGTTACTGCCGCCCTGGCCCGAGCGGTCGCCAGGGCCACGGCCGGTGGCAGACCGGCTCTGCCTGCAGGGCGTCCTCTACGTCCTCTACAACGACATAGCCTGGCAACTGCTGCCGCTGGAGCTGGGCTTCGGCTCCGGACAGACCTGCTGGCGCCGCCTGGAACGGTGGCAGCAAGCCGGCGTCTTCGACCAACTGCACCGAATCCTGCTCGCCGAGTTGAACGCAGCCGGCGAACTCGACTGGTCACGGGCGTGCGTGGATGGCTCTCACATCCGCGCGAAAAAGGGGGTGCCGACACCGGTCCGTCGCCGGTCGACCGGCGCAAGACGGGCAGCAAGCACCATTTGATCTGCGACGGACGCGGCACCCCGCTCACGGTCATAACCACCGCGGCCAACGTCAACGACGTCACCCAGACCCTCGCCCTGGTCGACGGCATCCCACCGGTAGCCGGTCGCCCCGGCCGTCCCCGCCGACGTCCCGAGGCGTTGCTCGGCGACAAGGGCTACGACTCCAACCCCATCCGCGAAGAGCTCCGCAGGCGCCGGATCCTGCCCGTCATCTCCCGCAAGGGCGCCCCGAACATCAAAGGCCTGGGCAAGCTCCGCTATGTCGTCGAGCAGACCTTCGCCCTGCTCAACCACTTCAAACGACTCGCCGTCCGATGGGAACGCCGCACCGAACTCCACGACGCCTTCGTCTCCCTGGCCTGCAGCCTCATCTGCTGGAGGCGACTGAAGAAGCACCGATCATGACCGTGTCACGAGCCGTTGGCTACAACTCACACCATTCACCCAGAGGGCCGGCCACCCGCGTCTGGCTGAAGTCGTGCACCAGGTCCCACGCCCGATCGGTATCCAAAATAAAGTCGCCCGTGAACGCGGCGAGGTCGTCCATGATCGGGACTTCGACCTCGGCACCCGAGGGCACAGTGCCGTCTCCTACGAGCAGAGACATCCGCTCGGTGTCACTCATCAGATGAACGACCGCGTGATCACCTCTGAAAGCCAGGATCAGCACCGGGAACTTCCTGTTCGGCGACCGAACCTCGACGTACCCCTGCCCGCGGGAACGCAGGTCGTTGAAGCGATCTGACAGATCCTTCACCTCTGAACGTCTCTCAACCGGATGGAACAGTCCTGATTCCGGCGACGTCGCCGCCCACACCACGCTCATCCAGCCCCTCTTCCCCGCACAAGCCATCGCCCACGACCCAGGGCCACGCTCCCACGCTCCACCACGACACGGCTACTGGGACTGGGGCGCATGATCGTGTTACGAGCTCTTAGGCCAAGGAAGGCCCGTACAGCCGCGTTGTCGCCCGTTGCGTCGGCAAGCCGGGCGGCAGCTTCGAAGGCACGGGACTGGATACGGTCGATTTCCTCTTGGGCGTCGTCGATGGGGTATCCGGCGTCGCTGAGCATCTGGACGCCGGTCTCGACGGAGATCACGCCGGCGCTCACGCCCTTGACTACTTCGTCGAGGACGGCGGCTCGGTCGGTCGGGGTGTGCGGTCCCCACATCAGCCGTGCGGGCAACGACTCCCCCGCGGGCCAGCCTTCGGCCTGTCCGGCTTGGTGCAGACGCTGCGCCATGCGCAGAAGGATGACGTACTTGTGGTCGCGGGCCAGGCGCATGGCGGCGACAAGCGAGTCAAGCGGGCCGAGTGCGAGTTGTAGCGCGTAACCGGACGGCAGCGCGGTCGGGTCGAGGGTGCCGAGACCGGCGGCGGTAAGGCGGCTGTTCGCGGCGATGCGGTCGAGGATGTGGTCGACGCGGGCGCGCAGTTCAGCTAGCTGCGCCGCCGTGTTGAGGACATCCATGCGGCCGTTGTCGTTGAGCTGCCACACCGTCCCAGCCCGGACCTTGATCGGAAGCGGTTGGCCGGTGGCGCGGTCAATCGGCAGTCGGGCCCCGGCCAGACCGATGATCGGTGACCGGTGGTGGCCGAAACGCCGGAGCTGTCGGTGTCCGTGGCAGACAGTTCGTCGAGGGCCTGGAGGACGATGGCCACGGTGGGTTTACCCCAGTGCTCTCCGCTGGCGGGGATGCTGTTCGTGATGTGGACGACGGTATGAAGTCCGCCATCAGGTCGAGCCTGTCGAGGACTTCGCCGTCCGAGCGGACCCGGTACCGGGCTTTGTGCATCGGAAGGTCATACAGCAGGTCGGCGTGCTTAAGGTCGTCCAGGTCCCATTCCGCGTCGGTCAGGTAGCACGTCCACGGAGAGGGCCGGTTGGGCGCCCACGGGTAGGTGCGGGTGATGAGTCCTGTGTCGGCGTTGCGCGCGTCGCCCGTGACCAGGATCGGATCGCCGCTGTCGGTGTACAGGTACTCGCGAGCAGGGCTGCCATCCTTTGCTGCGCCGCGATGGCTGGCCGGACTGATCGGGCCTAGTGCCGCATCAAGCTTCGTTCGCCCTGTCGTGATGTGTCGCCCAGTTGCTGCGTCGGGAAGTCCCAGAGGGCCAGAATGATCACGTGGCTGA
>NZ_JBIAKJ010000028.1:0-9756 GCF_042872365.1 Streptomyces sp. NPDC005263
TCCGCCGCTACATCATCTGGCGCAACAAGCATGCTGCCGACGACCGCCTCCGTGACGTGGTGAACAGGGCGAACGTTGCCTGATGCGGCACTAGTTCGTAGGTGACCCGCCGAAGCCTCGCCTTGAGCCCGCGCCGTTTGTCCTCAGGCAGCTCCCACGCCAGGTGAACGCGCAGCGGGAACTCGGCGCCGTCCTGCTCTCCGTCCTCCGGCCACTCGGGGAAGTACAGGCCGGGGTCCCAGGTGCGCAGTAGGACTCTGCCTTTCGCGGGATGCCAAGCCAGGGTGTAGACGGCGTCGCCAAGCAGGATCGCCGTTCGCTCGGCCTGCTGAAGGCGCAGCGGCAGCATTTCCTTCTCCGCCCAGGCTCTCAGCTTGTCCTGTACGGCCAGCGCCGCGACTGCCTCGGCGGTCGGCTCGTCGTCGGTGTGCTCTGCACCCGCGACACTGATGACCTGCTGGGAGCCGAGGAGGTAGCCGAGCGCGGTGTCGACCAGCTTGGAGGCGTCGCCGAGTTCCCTCCGTTCGATGCCCGCCTCGTCATCGCCAGTCACGGCGGCGACTTGGCCGGCCTGGTTGGAGTCGTACGCGGCCAGGAGCCGGTAGGCGGCCAGGCGTCGCAGGTCTTCGTCTGGCACCCAGGATCGGGTGAGTTCCGCCCAGGTGTTACGGCCCGGTCGGCGCGGGTCGGCCATGGCTGGTTTGTAGTCCAGCCAGCTCCAGACGTCGGTGATCAGCTCGCGCAGGCCCACAGTGCCCCTCCGGCAGTTGGCCCCGCGCCGCGCCTCCAGCCTACGAGACGTCTTCTACGCCGGACTTCCGCAGTTCCCAGTCCCTCGGGATCCGGAAATTCCCAGCAGCCGAGGGTTCCGCGGTCGAAGATTCCGTCATGAACAGCAACCTGCCGGATGATTGGTCCCCAGCGGACGATCCCTACTCAATCGCGCTCTCGGAATCGAGCTGGCTGCGTGCCACAGTCGCCTTGACCGTGGCACGCATGCACGGTGACGACGTCCAAGTCGGCTGGTTCAGCTCCCGGCAGATCGACGCACGAACACTGGTCGTCGCCCTGCGCCAGCTCCTCGCCGCGGTCAAGCTAGAACGGATCGCTCTGACAGACCTCGGCATGGATCCCGCGGTGGTCACCGCACTCCATGACGCCGAGCAGGTCTTCCTTGACGCCCTGCCGAACATCAAGCACATCCGCGACGGCCTCACTCACTTCGAGGACTGGGCCCGCGGTGGGGGCAGCGGGCCGCAGAAAGACGCCCGCAAGACTGCTGACCCGCGCGACGTGGCCCGCGACTTCTGGAGCTTCGGCTACGACCCGGTCACCGACACCGTCACTATGGGGCCGTTCAGCATCTCCGTCAGCGCGGCAGTCCCCGCCGCGGATGCACTGTGCACCGCGATCTACGCTGCGACGCGCGCCGTCGACCAGCGGAGCACAGCCGAACTACGGGACGAAGTCGTCCAGGCGCTGACAGACGCGGCGATTTCCTGTACTCCCCCTCAGGGCCCGGTCCTCGTCTCGCAGGGCGACGACACTCGGCTCTGGCTCTCCCTCAACCTCAGCAGCGTTCCAGACGCAGAACACAAGGAATTGGCGGAGCGCGTTACCGCGGCGATGAGTCACGCCGGGCTGCGACTGACGTCCTCCGCGTTCCCGGAAGCACAGGACATCGCTGCCCGCCTGGTCGCTGACGAGCCGCTGCGCGTGGAGAGGGACAGCCCGTAGATCAGCAAGTCCCCAGGCAGGTCACCAGGGGCCATATCCTCATGGGCCGTTTCCTCTTGGGGCCGTTTGCGGTCGTACGTCTGCCCTCGCCTGTTCAGCGGCGGCCGTCGAAGCGGTCGTCATCGGTGTCGGTGGGCAGGGTGTCGAGCTGGTCAGGGTCGGCCAGTTCAGTCAGTCCGTGCACGGCGGCGTCCATGCGGTCAGGGCTGTCCATTCCCTCGACCCAGGTCACCATCTGCCCTTCCAAGTCGGGGTATTCGCCGACGTGGTGCACGAGCTGCTGTTCGTACAGCTGCGCCACGGGGGCGGCCCGCAGGCGTTTGCCGACCTTGGCGGTGACCTCCAGGATCATGGGCATCAGGAGGCCCTTGGTGACGCCCTCGCGGCGCAGCTGCTCCCATGCCTGGGTGACGATCTGCCGCGCCATGTCGCCGCCGTAGTTCTTCTCGACCACGATCGCGTCGGCCTTGAGTTCGAGGGCGAGACGGCATGCGGCCAAGCCCCAGTCGTTGGCGCCCATAGATCCGGATCGGTCGGCCAGGACGTACAGTTGCCGGTCGAAGTCGCGGCCGACGCCGATGACGCCCGTCTCGTCGCCGACCGTGGACTCTCCGCCGGCGGGGTCGACGGCGACGACGATGCGCGCCATATCGAGGCCGGAGAACTGGACAGCGTTGATACGGGCGGTATCGATCCACTCCCGCCTCCAGACGCCTCCCTCCGGCGGACGGGGCTTCTACAAGTAGAGCGCGGCCCAGACGCGTTCGCCGACTCGCTTGCGGGTCTTGACGTGATGGGTGACGTCGAAGCGTTCGGGCCACAGCGCCTCGCCAGGAGCGCGGCCGAGCGGGTCGTCGAGGCTGTCGGCGATGGCGGGCAGGTCGATGACGCGCCAGGCGTCGCGCTCGGTGGCGAGGACGCGTCCGGCGAGGTCGTCTTCGTGCCATCGGGTCTGGATGAGGCAGATGGCGCCGACGGGTTCGAGTCGGGTCTGCAGTACGGAGGTCCACCAGTCCCAGGCGCGCTTGCGCATGGTGGGGCTGTCGGCGTCGGCCATGTCCTTCACCGGGTCGTCGACGATGGCGATGTGTGCGCCGCGTCCGGTGAGGCCGCCGCCGATACCGGCTGCGAGGAGGCCGCCTTCGCCACCGACGATGTCGAAGCGGTTGGCGGCCTGGCTGCCTGCCTTGAGCTGGATCCCGAGGTCGTCGCCCCAGGTGTTGATGGCGTCCCTGATCCACCGGCCGTGGTCGTCGGCCAGGTCGGCGGAGTAGCTGGCGATCATCATGCGGTGGCCGGGGTTGCGCCGCAGGTACCAGAGGGGCGCCCAGCGGGAGGCGCGTCGGCTCTTGCCGTGCCGTGGGGGCATGGTCAGCATGACGCGGTCGCATCGGCCTGCGGCCATGTCGATGAACGCCTGGTCGATGAGATCCAGGTGCGGGGCCTGCATCTCGCGCCCGCCGGTGAGGACGGCGGCGAGTGCACCTGGCGAGCGGTCCATGGCGAGTTTGCGTTCGACGCGCATCAACTCGGCGCGCAGCGTGGGCGATGCGGCCCGTGCGATGGTGCGGCGCTGCGCCGGTGGAAGGGTCTTGTAGTGGGCTATGACGCTTTCGTGGTCGCGCGGGGTCATTCGGCGTCCGGATCGGTGAGCGCGATCAGGGCATCGAGTTCGTCGACGGTCACGTTTTCGACCTGGACCGGTCCGCCGTCGGGGCCGGACAGTTCCGTGCGGACGGGCATGTCGAGGCCGAGCAGCCGTGCGCGGCGCTCCATGATCCGCAGGGTGCGGTCGATGGCGGCTAGGTCCTGGTCGCGGACGGCTTTCTTGTAGGCGACGAAGAACAGCCGGTCGAGGCGGTCGGCTTCCAGTGCGCGCAACTCGTCTACGTCGTCGTTGAGTTCGGCGCGGCGGTCGGCGAGTGCGGTGCGGACATCCCGGCAGGCAGCGTGAATCAGGGCCTCGTTGGTGGGCGGGTCCTGGTTCTTTCGGTACCGATCGACTCCGTAGCCCTGCGGGTAGGCGATGCCGTCAGAGTTGACGGTCGGGTCGGCGGCGAGCTTGCGGGCGATCGTCAACCAGTCCACGCCGGCGAGACGTAGATCGATGGCGTCCGAGCGGCGGCGCGCGATGGCCGCACGCGCGGCTTTGTCGGGGCGTCCCACGGCGGGGGTCCTTCACAGCTCGGGTGCGCCCCCGCGCCCGAGTCCATGATCCCACTTCGCTGCGGCTGGCCTGGTGTGGTGTCTGAGACCCGCGCTGGCGCCGGTCCGTATCCGCTCCTTCGTCAGAGGCCCGCGACCGGATGCCGCCCCACCCTGTTCACCCAAACGGCCTACTGCGGATGCATGCGGGTTCGATGGCGAGCAGGCTGGTCCAGTACGCGCTTTTGCGTGGTTGGTGCTTGCCAGTTCACGCGGGGGCCACGATCCACAGGCAAGGAGATTCAAGAGATGACCAGTCAGGCACAAAGGCAGAGTTACACGAAGGAGCAGCCGCTCGCACTGTGTGACTATGAGATTGTCCCGGCAAACGGGGCGAGCCCCCACATACAGGAGCTCGACCTGGATTCCACAGTCGCCAAGGTTTTCGGACTGGGGCAAACGCAAGATCTCGCTCCCACCGTAAATGCAGCGGTCAAGACGTGGGCGTTCACTGGCCAACTGTTCACCGCCGACCATCAGCCGGTGGGCACACTCGATAATCTGACAATCACGGCGATGAAACTGAACGACCCACAAACTGGCAGGCCGCTCGTCGTCGTCAACCTTGATTACCTGGCCACATCACATGGATGGCGTACCGGGCGGGGCCTCAACGGCGAACCCTACGGCATGACCAACAACGTGTTCTTCAGGAACAGCGCCGGCGGCTTGGTGTGGTCGATGTATCTCAGTGCCTTCCTTCTTGACTGCAACATGAACAGGTGGCACGTCACGCACGGGCAGGCTGACCGGTACAACGTGGCCTGGTTCGATGTGGCTGAAGCCGTGGCCCATGAGGTAGGGGGAACCATTTTCCGGTGCTGAACAAGCCCAGCCTCAGCGACGGTGACGAAACCCTCATCCACAGCACGGTAATGGGATTCATGACCCGCCATGGCGTACCGGGCGCCTCTGTGGCTCTCACTGACCAGGGCCGTCTGGTCTTCGTTAGGGGATATGGCGCTTCGGACCCGGCGACGAACGAACCCGTCACTCCGGGACATCTTTTCCGTATCGCCAGCGTCAGCAAGCCCATCACGGCCGTCGCCGTCTTCCGCCTGATCGAGCTGGGGCAACTCCGCCTCAGCGACGGCGTCCTCGGGTCGGCTGGCATCTTGGGCACCAGGTTCGGCACACAGCCCTACCGTCCAGGTATCGACCAAATCACCGTTCAGCATCTCCTGGAACACACCAGCGGATGGACACGGTCGCAGGACCCAATGTTCCAGCACCTTGAGCTGACGCAGGGGCAGCTTATTGACCGGATGCTGGACGCCGAGCCTCTCATGCACATGCCTGGGACGACCTTCGAGTATCTCAACTTCGGGTACTGCTTGCTGGGCCGGGTCATCGAAGCAGTGACCGGACTCCCTTACACGGACGCCGTCCGCCGACACGTGCTGAGCCGCTGCGGGATCACCGACATGCACATCGCAGGCGACACCCTGGCCGACCGGCGCATCAACGAGGTTATCTACCTGCAGCAGGGTGCAGTCAGCCCATATGGCATACGCATCTCCCGGATGGACGCCCACGGCGGCTGGACTGCATCGCCTACCGATCTGATGCGCTTCCTCGTACGCGTGGATGGCTTCCCCACCAAGCCAGACCTGCTGTCGGCGGGATCCATCACGACTATGTGCACACCGACAACCGCCGGCGCCAGCGGATACGCAAAAGGGTGGGCCACCAACGCGGCAGGCAACCGGTGGCACGCTGGCGATGTTCCCGGCACCGCATCGGTCATGGTCCGTACCAGCAGCGGAAAGGGATGGGCGGTGCTCGTGAACACCCGTAACGACGCTGAGCTCGACACGATGCGCACCGACCTCGACAGCCTCATGTGGACGATAGTTGACCACATCTCCGACTGGCCCGCGGTGGATCTCTTCTGAGGCAGAGTCTCATGGCTGACAAAAACCAAAGGCCAGCTACTCCTGAAGCGTCGCCGCCTCCTGGACGGTCGCGCAGGGTGAGCCAGGGGTGCACGTCGGGCACGACGGCTGGCTGTACGCCCCGTCGACGGTCGGCGATCACCTGCGGGACTAGGCCGCAGGCTTGCCGAGGAAGATCCGAACCTGGCCGCCATGTACCAGGCCCTGGCTGACACCTCCTGGTACATCAATGGCGACTTTCTGCTGAGTAGTTGTGCCCAGGCCGGATGCTGCTACACGGACCCCGCCGAGGTCAGATCAGTGACATCTGCTCGCCCTCGCCATGCCTCTTCGGCGGCACGTACTCGGGTGGAGCGTTCGGCGCTTTGCGCTCCGTCCGGAGCCACCAGGCGAACTGGTAGTTGCGGCAGGTGCGGAAGCGGTAGGACTTCCGGCGTGGTTCGCTCTCAGGGATGCTGTCCTCGCCCCATCCAGTGATAGGGCGAGCATTGTCGAGGCGCACGAACAAGCCGGGCACCAGGGCGGGCCCCTCCCACTGCTCACCCGGCGCACCTTCGAAGGCCAGGTGCGCGTTGTCGCTCCACTCCCAGGGGCTGGGCAGCGCACACAGGTACCAGGCCAGCGGCGGGTTGTGCTCGGGGAGTTCGACGGTCTGGTGCCGGCGGCTGATGTCGAGCCGGGAGCGGTCGGGCTGGCCGAAGCTGCGCAGACAGTGCTGGTCGAGGGCTACGTGCCGCACGCCTGCCAGCCACATAATGTGGTACCGAGTGCGTGATTCGATTTGCACCTGTATTCGCTGTGACATCCGTTCCCCATTTACCCGTTCAATTGACGAGAGATTCATTTCTCCCTACTACCAATTTTATCAAATTTCCCACCAATTCCAGATGCCTGTCATGCCTGAAACCATTCGGATAGGGCATGTTGAATTCCTCTTCGAATGCCTTCTCGTATTCCGCCTCGGGGAGCGCAATGGGGCGACGGCAGGTGGCCTTGATGTTGGAGCCACTGAGGTCGGTTACCTGAACGTCCTCGAAGTAGCGGCGGAGGAGGGGCTCCAGGGTCTCGGGGGTGTGGAATCGGAGCTTCTGCCATTTGCCCTTCACGAAGTTCATCTCGACGTTGTCCTCGTCGAGGAAGCTCATCTTCGTGGTGGCGGTCTGGGAGGTGACCCGCTTGGCCTGCTCGTCTCGGAGTTCGCGGGCGAGGTTGCGGGTGCCGAGGCACACGACTCCGTCCGCCGCACAGAGGGCGTTGACGGTGGTCATCACCCAGTGCTGGTATTCGAGGGAAGTGGTGGCGTTGACGACGGAGTCGAGGACCACCACGTCGTAGAGGCCGTTGGCCTGGATTTCCTTGTCGATGTCGCGGATCATGCCGACGACGGCGCGGATGTCGACGGCGTACGAGCCGTCCCGGCAGCGGTAGGGCTCGTAGTCGTGGATGTTGAAGCCCTTGGCGCGCAGGTGCTTGGCGTAGTCGCCGTACCCGGCGCCGAAGTCCACGACGCGGTGGGTGGGCTTGAGCCAGGGCGTGACGAGCCGGTCCCAGGTCTCGGAGCCGTAGGCGAGCTTTCCGGCCTTGGCCTTGGAGGAGAACTTGCGGAGCCTCTTGGGCTGCACGATGTGCTGGTTCCACACCGGGGCCTTGCTCTCGATGGCGGTCCAGTCGTAGACGCCGTACTCGCCGGTGAGGTCGGCGTGGAGTTGGGCGGCGTCGGCGGACGTGACGGTCCAGGCGAGAAGGTTGAAGCGGTTGATGGAGGCGACGACGGCGTATTCGGCGTTGAGGACGATGCGGCCCTGGTCGTCGATGACGACGCTGCCCCAGGGGCCGTGGCCGGCGGTCATGTGCCCGATGGCGTTGACGAAGGAGAGGTTTTTTCGTTCCGCGACCCGGATGGACTGCCATGGAATCCACGACCAGGCGCCGATGACGCCGGGCTCGGCGTAGACGATGCTGGCCTCGGTCTCGACTCGGTTGTGCAGCAGGTTGAACTGGATCTCGTCCTGCAACCTGCCCTTCGTGCCGAGCATGACAGCGGGCGTGTGCGTCAGGCCGATGGCCTGGAGGCCCTTGGTTCTCTGGTGGCCTGCGACCAGTGTGCCGTCGGCGTTGAGGATGACGGGCTTCACGACGCCGTGGCGGCGCAGTGACGCCTGAAGCCGGACGAACGCCTCGTCGCTGAGGCGGCGCGGGTTGTAGTCGGCGGGGCGAAGTCGGTCGAGCGGGTACGCCTCGTAGAACGTCGTGGTGGGGGCGCTGCTCATACCGCCTCGCCCTCGTCGTGGGCCTGCTGCAGGACGTGCCAGCCGAAGCCGAGGTCGCTGTTGGTGTCGTCCACGAACTTGGTGACGACCTTCTGAACGGAGCCAAGTCGAAGCCGACTGTCTCCCAACTTGCCGGTCTCGCACGGGCGTTGGACTTTCCGGTAGCTTACCTACTCCCCGGTTACAACGGCCTGACCTCCCTAATGGCCTACGAGAAGTACCCAGACGCCCGCGAGGCACTTCGACTTGTCCAGGACCTGGGCGAGGCCGGGGCTGCCGAACTTCTGGAGGCTGCGCGTGAGATCCGTCAGCGACACGGCCACAACGATCACGCCGTCCCAGAGGTGCCCGAGCCCGTTCATCCCGCTGCCGAACCACCGCGGCCAGGCCGGCGGAGGCGTCTCAGTTTCACTGAAGCAGCTGAGCGGGCCGTCTCTGATCTGGAAGGAACCTGAACCAAATGGACGGCGTCATCTTCGGCTTATGTGCTCTGTTCGGCTTAGCGGGCACCGTACTCTCTGCCCGAGAGGCCTGGCGCCAGCGCGCTCGAAACGAATACCGAATAGCCCGCTTCGCCCGCACCGTGGCGTTCGGCGTCTGCACCCTGGGCGTCCTCCTCGCTGTGCCGCCGATTGAGGACTTCGTCGAATCCGCGACCGGCATGAACAACGCGGCCAAGCTCGGGGCGCACTTCTGCGCGATCCTGTGGTGCGGCAGTCTTCAGCTCATGCTCGTGGACTGGTCGTACAACCAGGACGTATTGAAGGCGAGCCTGTACGCACGTATCGCCTTCGCAGTGTGTGTCCTCGCGTTGATGCTGCCGCTGTTCGTCAAGACCACCGATGAGAGCGTGGAGTTCACGACCGAATACGCCACGGTGCCAGGCGTCACGGTCTACCTCATGGTCTACCTGGCCTATGTGGCCATCACCTGCGGTGAGATCGCGTTCCTGTGCTCGGGGATGGCTCTCGTTGCCCGGCGGGGCGGACACTCCTGGTCGGCTCGCGGCCTCGGCATGTCGGCGACGGCCGCCCTTCTCGGCGTGGCCTACTCGGCCAGCAAGGGCTCATACCTGGTCACCCACTACCTGGGCCACCCGTGGCCGCTGCGTCAGGAGGAGGTCGTCTCGCCGCTCCTTGCCGGACTCGCCGTGATCTCACTTATCACCGGACTGACCATGGCCATGGTCGGCAGGCGGCTCGCCTCGCGCATAGCGGCCCCCTCAGCCACCTGACAAGTTGGACAGCTTGCGCCAGTGGAGGACGACACGCCCCGGCTCGACGGTCCGGACACCGCGGGCGCTCGCGGGAAACACCTCGACGCGTTCCAAGAGCAATATGGCGATGGCCTTCTTCGATGCGGTCGGCGCGGTGTTCCACCACCTCACCAGATCCTTGGCGTTACCCAGTGAGAAGTTGGCCATCTGCTCCGCGTAACGGAGCCGCGAACGCGCAGACTTCAGACTCGCCGTGATCTCACGATCGGCCGCCACGAACGAGTCGCCGCTGATCTGCCGCTGGCCGTAGAGCGTACCGGCTTCGGTCCGCCGCGCCACTAGTGCCGCATCAAGCTTCGTTCGCCCTGTCGTGATGTGTCGCCCAGTTGCTGCGTCGGGAAGTCCCAGAGGGCCAGAATGATCACGTGGCTGA
>NZ_JBIAKJ010000029.1:0-7510 GCF_042872365.1 Streptomyces sp. NPDC005263
CAGCCACGTGATCATTCTGGCCCTCTGGGACTTCCCGACGCAGCAACTGGGCGACACATCACGACAGGGCGAACGAAGCTTGATGCGGCACTAGCCCGCGCCGCCCCACCGCGGTCAACCGAATTTTTCGGCACGACGCCGCGCCAGGCACACATGCTGAGCACCGATATCAGCCGACACCACCCGTCTCGCCCCCTGAGAACGCATCAGCCCTGATCTGCTGCTTGCCGGGGCCCGCGTCACGGGCCTCGAACAGACGCCGGGCGTACTCCGGAGGAAGGTGCACGGTCAGTCGCCTTAAACCGTCCGTCGTCGCTCGTCCCGACCGGTGCGGTGTACCCGAACCGGGCCCTGGTTTCCACCGTGATCCCGCCGGTGGTGGCGGCCTGGCGCTGCCGGCTCTTGCGCACCTCGGGCTGCCACCGCTGCCGTACGGCGTCGTCGATCAGCCGCGGCGAGGTCGGCGCCGCGGCTGCCGCATTCCAGGCCGGCTGAGTTGGCCCCAAATCCCAGCTCGGACACCAGGGAACACCCATTCGCCAGATGACCGAGGGGAACCGGGCGCAACCGCAGGAAACTTCGAGTGTCCTCCGGCACCCTCGGGCTCGGCGGCCGGCCTGGCCCTCACCCGCAGCATCGTCGACGTCAGCGGCGGTGACCGCCGCTGGCACAACAAGAAGTACGGCCGCCTCGCCCGCGAGGTCGGCCTCACACGGGGGTCGAGTAGAAACCAAGCAGAGAGTGCAGTTTGGTGTCACACGATTTGATACTCCATCGGATTGAGTGCGCCCTGACTGTGCCTGCCGCAGTAAATGCCGCATTTTCTGCGGCAGTACCGGATGGGCAGGGCGGGCATGGCGATCGATGTCGGTTTTCGAAGTCGGCGGTGCTGATGCCCGAAGTCATCTGCTCGTCGACTATGAGTTGATTGAGCCGTCATCTTGGTGTGACGCCGTTGCCGTCCTCGGCGCAGGGTTCCCCTGCCGGGTCGCGGCGTTCGATGGCTTCAGTTCGACGGGCGAGGGCGATTCTCGGCGCGTACACCGCCAGGGGCGGCAGCTTGTTCGACACCGGGGCGAGCGGCCACCGTGATCGAGGGCCGCGGCTACTGGTCTGCCAATCCGTGACGGTCGGCCCATGCGCTGATCGCGGCGGCCAGTTCCTCGGGGCGGTCTTCCGGGGAGTGGTGTCCGGCGAGGCCGTGGCGGGAGACTTCCAAACCCGCGATGTGCTTCTCGCACCAGGCCACGGCTTCTTGGTCGGTCATCGCTCCCGGGCCCGGCTCGAACGCGGCCAGCAGCTTGGGGACTTCGCGACTTGCGGCCAGCCACGCATCATAGTGCTCGATGCGGGCCACGACGTCTGCCGGTTCGGCGTCCAACGGCATCATGCGCGTCCACGCCAGCACCGGGCGGCGGCTCTGCGGGGTCGGGAAAGGGCGGCGGTAGACCTCGAGATCGGCAGGGGCGAGCGGGGTGGCGAGAGTGTCAGGGAGCCCCTCGATGAACAGTGACTTCTCCAGGATCATCTCCTCGCCCACTCCAGGGGTGCGCAGGAGGGTGAACAACTCCCGGCCAGCTGTCGGGAATTCATCGCCGATCAGCGGCTTGATGATGGTCTCGGTGAAGGCGATGCCGCGGACGCGGCCCGGCAGGCGGGCGGCGCGGTCGAAGGCGAGCGCGCCGCCCCAGTCGTGGCCGACGAGAACGGCCTCGGTGACGCCGAGTGCGTCGAACCAGGCGTCGAGGTAACGGGCATGGTCGTCGAAGGAGTAGGCGAGGTCGGGCTTGCCGGAGTCGCCCATGCCGATGAGATCGGGCGCGAGAAGGCGACGGCCGGGCGCGGCAACTCCAGGCAGGACGTTTCGCCACAGGTGGGAGGAGGTGGGGTTGCCGTGGAGGAAGACGAACGGCAGCCCGTCGGGATCGCCGCTCTCACGGTAGTGAAAGGTGGAGTCGAGAACAGGAACGGTGGGCATCGCGGTGTCACTTCGCTTTCCGTACGGGAAATTCAGAGGTTGAGGCTCAGGACGCGCTCGACAGAGATCTCGATGACGACCAGATCCGGCGGGGCGGGAGGAGCCATGCGATAGCGGTCGGTGTAGCGGCGCACCGCATCGGCCACACGCGTGTCGTCATCGCTGACCGCAGCCCGGCCTTCGAGGGTGACCCAGCGGAAGCCGTCCGCCTGGCAGAGCGCGCCACGAGCCATGGGTCCGCCCGCCGCCACGTTCCGGGCCTTACGGGTCCCCGCGCGGGTAGTCACCCGGGCCAGGCCCGCGGCAGCGTCGAAGGTGAAGCGGACAGGGGTGACGTGCGGGGTTCCGTCGGGACGGATGGTGGCGAGGGTGGCTGCGTGAGGGCGGGTGAGGAACGCCCGTGCAGCGGTTGGCAGTTCGGCGGTCGCTCGGCTCACTTCTTCTTCACGCCCTCGTTCCAGATCAGCTTGGCGATGTTCGGCTTCACTGCCGTGGTGATGACACCCATGGCCGTGCGGACGTACCGCTGTTCCTCCAGTTCGCGCAGCATGCTCGCGGCGAGGTCCCCGCGGGCGGTGAAGACGCCGTCGGCGCTGGTCTCAGCGGTGCGGTAGTCCGTGACGGCCGGGTGCTCGAAGAGGCCTGAGGGCCGGACGAGAGTCCAGTCGAGGCGCGTCTCCCGGACCACGGCCTCCATACGGAGCATGTCCTCGTGGAGGGTTCGGCCCAGGCGCCGGGTCACCAGCGGGTCGAGTACATGGTTGAAGAAGTGCGCGCCGGTTGGCCGCCACTTCGGGTCGGCGATGCTGGAGCTGACGGCGAGCAGGCGCTTGATGCCGTGGCGGGTCATGGCCGCGGTGATGGCCGTGGCGCTCGCCGAGTACGTGGTGATGGTCTCCTTGCTGAAGCGCGCACCCAGCGCGGAGAGAACGGCGTTCGTCCCGCTGACCGCGGCGTCGACGGCCGCCGGATCGGTGGCATCGGCGACAGCCACGGTCAGGCCAGGCCGTGCGGGCAGAGAGCCCGGGCGGCGGGTCACGGCGACGACCTCGTGCCCGGCAGTGAGGGCCTGGTCAGTGAGGTGGCGGCCGGTCGGCCCGTTGGCGCCGAAGACTGCGATACGCATGATCTCGGGGTATCCCTTCGTGTGGATCGCGGAACGCCCTTGACTGTGCCGATCACGGAACGCAGGCTCAACGCTGATGAATAACGCCGCCCCTGCCCCCGTCCGCACCCGAGGCCGTCCCCGCGGCAACCCGCCGACCCGTGAATCGATTGTCTCGGCGGCCCGGTCGCTGTTCCTCGAACGCGGCTACCGGCGCACCACCGTGCGCGCGGTGGCCGGGGCAGCCGGCGTCGACCCGGCGCTGATCGCGTACCACTTCGGCTCGAAGAAGGGCCTGTTCGCGGACGTGATGCAATTCCAGTGCGCCCAGGCGCTGACCGTGGACGACGTCCTCGACGGCGACCGGGCCACCCTCCCCGACCGCCTGGTCGACGCGGTGACGGACCTGTGGGAAGACGCTGACTTCCGTCAGCTCACCGTCCAGGGTGATGAGGCGGCCGAGGTCATCCGCGAATACCTGGAACGGGAGCTGCTGGCCCGGCTTGTTGAATTTCTCGGCGGCCAGGACGCGACCGCCCGAGCCACGGCCTTGGTGACGATCCTCGGCGGCCTCATCTACACCCGCTACCTCAACCCGCTCCCCACCCTGGCCGCCCTCTCCCCGGCCGAGGCCCGCCACATCCTCGCCCCAGTACTCCGCGCCGCACTGGCCCCGAGGCCCCGTACCGCGGCAATCACCAGAGCGGGCCACCGTGGTTCGCCGACCTCCGGCGGGGGTCTCGTACGGCCTTGACCACCTCATTACCCCTTACCCCCGGCACAGTTACGCCTGGAGGTAGCGGTGCAGGGAGGTCTTCGGGATGCCGGTCTTGGCCGCGCTCTGGCCGAGGCTGATGCCTTGCTGCTTGAGGAGCTTGGCGTACTCCACCAACTCCGCGCCGAGGGCCACCCTCGAGGCCGCCCCCGGCAGCGTGGAGAAGAGTTCCTCGACAGCGCACTGCCCTTTGCGATCGACGGATATCCAGTGGAGCTCGTCGTCCTGGCCGTAATGGTCCTCCGCGTCGCCGAGGGCATCGCTGTCAGGCGGAGCGACGTCGCTTCCGCCACCGCCCACCGTGGCGAGGAGGGCGGCACGTTCCTTGCGGCGCTTGAGCAGGAGCATGGTGCCGGTCACGCCATAGGCGACGGTCGCCAGGGCGGGTGGACCGCCCATCGCGGCACCAACGCCGATGTTCTTTGCCTCCTCGGTTGCGCCGGTGGTCACTGCGACCAGCGTCACCACGGACTCGGGCAGGGCGGTACCGAAGGCGGCCAGGATCGTTCCGACCGCCATCTTCCCGACGTTGAGGCGCTCGCCCAGCCACTCCACGGCGTTGACGAACCACTCGCAGGAGAAGTAGATCGCCACAGCGCAGGCGATGAGCAATACGAAATGGATCACGGGACTCGTCCAGCCTTCCCGCACCGGCGGGGCCTCGAAGGACGAGCGGCGCGAGGAGCGGCGGAACGTCTTCGACCCCGCCGATACGCACTTAATGTCGTCGACAAAGGGCCGAAGGTCTCGCCCACCCGCAGTCTCAACGATCACGGGCCCGGTCACCGGGAACCCGTGGGCTCCTGTGTGTCGACGACCGTATTGCGGGGCTACTCCCCTTCGCAGCCGGTCGTGGTACACGGCCAAGACGTCCGCGGGTGTGGCGCGGCCCACCCAATGCTCCAGGGCGGCGGGCTCAGGTGACGGGGAAAGCATGCGGGTTCATCGCGAGCGCGCGGATGCAGCGCCCGTCCGCGTCGAGTTGGCGCCCCATCTGCTTCATGGTGTGCAGGCAGACGGCTCGGTCGGTCACGGTGTACTCCGGATGGCGCTCGGACAGGACGCGTTCGAACTCCGGGAGCTCTGCCGGGGTTCGTAGCCACACCATCGTCAGCAGGTTCTCGGGACCCGACAGGGAGCAGCTCAGGCGGACTTCGGGGCGCGGGACGAGCGCACGCGCGACCTGGTCGAGAGAAGAGGGCGGTACGCGCGCCCACAGGATGGCGGTCGTCGGCCATCCGGACACCGATTGCGCCACCTCGCATCTGAGCCGCAGGGATCCGCTGGCAAGAAGCCGGTTCACCCGCCGACGGACGGTGGCCTCGCTGACGCCTGCCTGTTCGGCCATCTCCGTAAAGCCCATGCGCCCGTCTGTGTGGAGCAACTCGTAGAGGGATCGGTCGACCTCGTCCACCCTGATTCCGCGGGCTTCGACGGCCGGCGCCTGGAGGGTCTGCTGCTGTGCTGGGGCAAGGCTCCGCAGGCGCCAACGACTCGGTTCGCTGTAACCGACCGTGCGGATCTCGGACTGGTACGACAGCACGCCGGGCATGAGGTCCAGGACGTCGCGCAGGAAGTGGGCCACGGCCGCGGGGCTTCTCCGGGCGACCACCACGAGCAGGGCACTCGCTCCCGTCGTGTGGTGCACGTAGCGCACGGCCGGATTCTCCACGAGACGTGTCGCCACGTCATCGAAGTGACCTTGTGCCGTGACGACGCGGACGTACGCCATGCACGTATCGCTGTGCATGGACGGGCCCACGGTGCAGGTCACCCAGGCCAGACCGGCCGCGCTGAGGCGCTGCCACCGCCGCGCGACGGTGGCCGAATCGAGCCTGAGCGTCCGGCCCAGGACGGCCCACGTCGCCCGTGGGGCCACCTGCAGCGCGTTGATGAGCTCGAGATCGACCTCATCGACGACGAGATCAGGCAGGTCACTGAGGGGCATGTCGAGGAGTATGCAATATTTCGGCTTGATTCAGCGAACATGTGACGAATTTCAGCGCCCAGGATCCGGTGCGCCGCAGTGGGGTGAGTCTGGGGGACACGAACAGGAAGGTGCATCCATGGACCGGGACAGTCAGCCATCCAGCGAAGGCCGATTCGATCGGGTCGTTCGGGCCGCGGTCGAGGCGGGACTCACCGGGGCCGCGCATCCGGTGGCCGGGTTCATCGACATCGACGGGGTGCACACGACGGTCGGAGAACTGCAGAGCGCGTTCGAAGGGGTCGCGGTTCTGCACGCCTTTGCCGCGAAGGCATGCCCGCTCGTCCCGGTGCTGCGGTTGCTGGCAGCCAGAGGGCTCGGCTGCGAGGTGGCCAGCCCGGGCGAACTGGCACAGGCTCTTGCCGCGGGGTTTCCTGCCGAACGCATCGTTCTGGACTCGCCGGCGAAGACGCGCGCAGAACTGGCCGAGGCGCTCAACCTCGGGGTGGCGGTGAACGCGGACAATCTCGACGAGCTCAAGCGGATCGACGAACTGGTCACGCCACAGACGGCTTCCGTCCTGGGAATCCGCGTCAACCCCCAGGTGGGAGCAGGGTCGATCAGTGCGATGAGTACGGCCTCCGCCAGTTCGAAATTCGGTGTCCCGCTCGCCGATCCCGGCATGCGCGACGAAGTGGTGTCGGCATTTGCCGCCCGACCCTGGCTCACGCGCCTGCACGTGCACGTCGGCTCGCAGGGCTGCCCGCTGGAACTCATCGCCGAGGGCGTGCGCGCGGCGTATGAACTCGCCGAAGAGATCAACGCCGCCGTCGGGCGGCGCCAGGTAACCAGCCTGGACATCGGCGGAGGCCTGCCGGTCAACTTCGACGACGACTCGGTCCGCCCCAGCTACACGGAGTACGTAGCGGTGTTGCGGGCGCGCGTGCCCGAACTCTTCAGCGGCCGCCACTCGCTCGTCACCGAGTTCGGTCGGTCCCTGCTGGCAAAGAACGGCTTCATCGCCGCGCTGGTCGAATACACCAAGGACGCCGGCGGGCGGCGCATCGCCATCACCCATGCCGGCGCGCAGACCGCGACGCGCACCGTGTTCATGCCTCAGGCGTGGCCGCTGCGAGTAGAGGCCTACGATGCCGGCGGCCGACGCCGCCGCGGCCGCGAACTGGTCCAGGACGTGGCCGGGCCATGCTGTTTCGCCGGCGACGTCGTGGCCCACGGCCGCGAGCTGCCGGAGCTGACGGAAGGCGACCTGGTGGTCCTGCGCGACACCGGCGCCTACTACTTCTCGTCCCACTTCTCCTACAACAGCCTGCCCCGCCCGGCCGTACACGGATTCAGCAGTGCCGGTGACGGCACGGTCTTCGTCCCCATCCGCACCGCCCAGTCCACGGCGGAAGTCGTCGCAGAGGCAGGCGCGGAACACCGCGACGCCCTCCTGGCCCTCAACAGCGCCGAGGACCGCTGAAGTCACCTCGAGCACCGCACGCCACGCGTGGCCCCACGGGCCGGTCCCTCGCCTCGCGCCGGGGCCGGGCCGACATGCACAGCGCCGCGGCACACCGGCCGCCGCTTCCGCCAGTGCGCCACGCACCGAGCCAGGAGCCGCCAGCACAGGGGCCTTGACCCGGAATCTTGGACACGGGCTATGCGGCTTCGGCCAGGGTAGTTGATGTTGTGTCGAGTGCTGTCTCGTAGGCGATGGGGCTG
>NZ_JBIAKJ010000030.1:0-5626 GCF_042872365.1 Streptomyces sp. NPDC005263
TCCGCCGCTACATCATCTGGCGCAACAAGCATGCTGCCGACGACCGCCTCCGTGACGTGGTGAACAGGGCGAACGTTGCCTGATGCGGCACTAGGTCCTCGACCTCCCTGTTGAGGTGATTGACCTGCTCGCGCACAGCGGCCTGTGCCTTGAGGATCTGGTCCCGGAGGCCGGGCTTGAGAAGTTCCGCTACGACATACTCGCCGACGTGGTTCTCCAGCAGCTCGGCGTCGATCCGGACTTCGCCGCAGCCACCCCGCCCCTGCTTGTCCTTGGGACGACACCGGTAACCAGGCGTGCCTGCGTTAGAGCAAGCACCCTGTAGCCATTTGGTGCACTTGCCGCAGGTGCAGGCCCCGTCAGTCAGCAGGTAGTCGTACGGCGGATCCGCATCGGCCGTCTTGCGGCTCTGCTCACGCGCCTGAAGGGCCTCGAACTCCTCGCGGGTGATGATGCCCGGGTGGCCGGCGTCGACGAGTTGGCCGTCCTCGTAGCGCAGCCCCGCGATCGCCGGATTGCGGAAGAGCCGTCCGATCGACGCGTCCTTCCACTCCCCGCCGAGCGTGCCCCGATAGCCCTCATCGTTCGCCCATACGGCGATCCCCTGGTTGGACATGGAGGCGTCAATCAGCGCGCGACTCACCATCTGGCGGAGCGAGTCCACTTCGCCATCACGCAGCCGCTGACGCGACTGATCGTCGAAACCGTAGAGCCGTGGCATGCGGTGGTCCGTTCTCGTCTCGTGCGCCCCGTGGCCGCCCGACCCTAGAGCCGCAGCACGTTGTCTGAGCTGTGACCCAGGAAGATCGACGGCCTAAGGGCTACACAGATCACTGCACTGGTGGCGCCACCCCAAGCACTCGCCAAAGCGCAGCGGTAGGGACTCTCACCGTGCTGCCCAGAGGGAGCGTCTGCACGGGGAAAGACTTGATCAAGTTGTAAGCCTTGTGCGTGCCGATCCCAAGCGCCCGCGCAGCCGTCGTGACGTTCACCGTCGGCGGCAGCGCAAGTAGTTCCTCCAGGGTCATCTGGCCCACCCGGGAGTCCGTAGCTACAGAAGCGTCCTTCGTTGTCATTTCTGTTGTCGCGTTCTCCCCCACGCCAACGTCTCATAAGGAGACGTCAACACTGGAGTGTTGGGGCAAGATGGACATCGGTTCGACAAGGACCGGCACAGAAGATGCACAAGTGAAAGTCACGAAGGGGAGATTCGTGTTCAACCGCAGCTACCAGCGGCGCTGCGCATGCCAGGAGCCTGCAGTGGACGACGGCGGCAACCCGATAGTCAACGGTGACGGCACTCCGAAGATGCGCAAGCTCGGCGCGGACTGCCCGAAGCTCACACAGAAGGGGCACGGCACCTGGTACTTCTACTTCGAACTCGAAGCGGGCGAGGGCGGGAAGCGTCAGCGCGTGCGACGAGGCGGCTTCGCCACGAAGGACGAGGCAAAGGTCAAGGCGGCCGAGGTCTATCGAGATGTCATCGGCGGTGGCGACGTGCTCAGCAACGCCACTGTCGGCGAGGACCTGCGCGCATGGCTCAAGAGGAAGAGGAACCTGGCCCGCACGACCCGTCACGGGTACGAGGAGCACATCGCTCTGTATCTCGAACCGCAACTCGGGCACATAAAACGGCGAGACCTCAAGCTTCGCCACATCGAGGCCATGTACGACGCGATCGAGCGAGAGAACGCCGAGCGGCTGATCCACCACTCCAAGGTGGTCGAGCTGGAAGAGGCACACGATGCGGCCCACACGGCCTGGGTGCGGGCCGCAGGGAAGAAGGAGGAGCGCCGCGCTGCGCGCCGGGCCTACCGCGACGCCAACGCTGCACTCCGCGAGAGCCGTAAGGGCAAACGGAAGATCACCAGCGCCGCGACGATGCACCGCATCAACGCCACCCTCAGCTCGTTCCTCGGAAGCGGCATCAAGCGGGGCGAGTACTCGACCAACTGGGCCGCGTTTGTCGAGCTGCCGGCGGTCAAGCGGCCGAGAGCGTTGGTCTGGACGCCGGAGCGGGTTGAAGAATGGGAGCGCACGGGCAAGAAGCCCAGTCCCGTCATGGTTTGGACGCCGGAGCAGGCCGGCGAGTTCCTCGACTTCATATGTGACGACCGTCTCTGCGCCATGTGGCACACGTTCATTTTCCGTGGCCCCCGCCGCGGCGAGATGTGCGCCCTTCCCTGGCCCGAGGTCAGCCTGTCCGGCTCATGGTTCCGCATCTCCGCGCAGATCGTGGAGATCGCCTACCGCCAGTACGACGAGGCCCCCAAGCAAGACAGTGTGCGTACCGTCACCTTCGACCGTCAGACCCGCGAGCTGTTACGGGAGTGGCAGGCTACCCAGACGAGGGAACGCGAGCAGTGGTCTGGTGAGAAAGCGTGGGTCGAGACCAACCGGGTCTGGACCCACGAAAACGGTGAGCCTCTGCACCCCGACTGGATCAGTCGGCGGTTCACCGGCTCGTCGGCCTGTCCGGGCTCCCCCCGATAAGGCTGCACGACACACGGCACCTGTCGGCAACGCTGGCACTGCTGGGCAAGGCGGACATCAAGGTCGTCCAAGAGCGGCTGGGGCACAGCTCCCGCCAGATCACCTCGGACACGTATACGAGCGTCCTGCCTCAGCTCATGACGGCCGAGGCGGAGTCCACGATCTCGGTCGTGCCACGGGCCCGCAAGAAGGGCCCCGGACCGGACAAGCCGTCCCAGCCGAAGGACCAGGACGAAGCCTCGAAGGCAGGCCTCAGGACCGAGAACGACGACCCGGACGAGGGTCTGCGTCCCACCGCGTGACCTGCGTCCCGAATTTGTCTTGTCGATCATGAAAACATGATCGGGACGGGCCGCCAAGATCCCCCAAGTCACCCGACCCGCCAGCAACGTTGCTGGTCAGATCGATTCTCCTCGCGTAGCGAGTGGTGGGGCGGGTGGGACTCGAACCCACGGCCGACGGATTATGAGTCCTTTGGGGATCTTGGCGGTCCTTGCCTTCCTACTCCGATCCGTGACGTTCTTACAGGTCAGCCGGGGTGAACCATGCCGACACTCCCCCGCCTTTGTCTGTCTGTTCCTATCCTTGTGTCCCCAACGCGTCCCCAACGAGCCCCACAGGGATTCAAACCGAGGACACCGAGAATGATCGTGCCAGCTAGGGAGAGTGCTCCAAAGCGCCCTCAGCGGATTTCCGTTCCAGCGCCCTGAGGCTCCACCTCGGCCCGACGTAATCCGGTCACGCAGGGAGCACCCCGAAGATCAGGGAGCCGGCGCCCCACCACCCGGAGCACCTCCGCTCACGCGGAGAGGACTGGTGGTGCGTCTCGCGGGTGCTGGTGTCGGGCTGCTCTCCGCGCGAGCGAGGTGATCCGCTACTGACCCGCCGCCTCACCCAAGGCGGACCCCGCGGAGTGCGTCCCCGTCGAGAGCAGGTCGTAGGGCTGCGGCAGACTGGTGCACCCCCTACGGAGAGGCGCGCAGGCGCCAACGGATCGACAGCCGATGAATCTTGAGGCGTATGTGGAGCGGACCCGAAGCGGCCCGTGCTTTGTCTGTGCGTTCCTGGCCGGGAACCCGGATTACCCGCATGCGACGGTTTTTGAGGATGCCGATCACGTGGCGTTCCTGGACAGATGGCCCACGGTGCCGGGCAAGGTCCTGGTCGCGCCGAAGGCGCACGTCGAGCACGTCGTGCGCGACCTGGACGAGGCGGCCTACGGCCGGCTCATGCTGTTCGTCCGGGAGATCCCCCTCGCCGTCGGGGCCGTCAGCGAGCCAGAGCGCACTTACCTGTACTCGCTCGGCAGCCAGCAGGGCAATGCCCATCTGCACTGGCACATCGCCGCCCTGCCGCCCGGCGTTCCCTATGCTGAGCAGCAGTTCCATGCTCTGATGACGGAGAACGGGGCCCTGACGCTGTCGCCGGAGCAGACGGCCTCGATGGCCGCGCGTCTGCGTGAGGCGGTCATCGCCCGGGGTGCGCTCAAGCCGGGATGACCGGCTGCGTCCCGCCATTTCCAGTCGGCCGCACATCTGGCGGTCTTGATGGTCGGGACCGATCCGCACGTGAATTCGGCCACCGTTGATCATCGGCGTGTGAAGACAAACGATCATACGGTGGCCGCAGGTCACAGCGTAGACCTTGCCCGCTGGCAGGAGAGATTCGAGGGCCTGATGTGCCGCATCGCGGGCCGGTTCGCGCATCGAACCCCGACGCCGGGTCCGGAGCCTGGTACGAGCAATAGTCAAGACCTGTGGATACGTCTGTTAGAGCGTCCGCGTCATGAACACGCTGTTCGGATCGGGTTGGTAGTCCCCGAAGGGCTCGCAGTAGTCGAACCCGAACTTCTGGTACAGCTTCCTGGCCGGCTGGAAGAACTCAGCCGAGCCGGTCTCCAGGCTGATCCGGGTGAGGCCCATGCGCTTGGCCTCGGTGAGGATGTGCTCCAGCAGCTGGGATGCGATCCCGCTTCGTTTGTGCGCCGACGAGGTACGCATCGACTTCAGCTCTGCGTGACCCGCGTCCAGCTTCTTGATCGCACCGCAACCCACCAGCGCGTCACCGTCCAGGACCGACCAGAAAGTGACCTCGGGGATGCGAAGTTCGTCGAGGTCGAGGGCATGCTTGCTCTCCAGCGGTGTGATGGCGCGCATCTCCTGTACGTGCTCTTCGAGGAACTCGGCGATCTGCCGACCGGAGAGGTCGTCGACGACGATGTCCATGCCGCTCGCTTTCTCATCGAGACTTGTCGCTACGGGCATCACGCCACCTTAAGCAGCCTCGGCTTGGAGCCGATCATCGGGCCGTTCGACGAGCCGCTCCGCGGATCCCGGCCACCACGTCGGCGTGCTGCTGATGGCGGTGCAGCAACAGCACCTTGACCAACGTTTGGTGGACGGCCGTGAAGGTGCCCTCGGCGCGGGCCTGGTGGAGGGCCTCGGAGCGTTCCAGTGCTCCCGGCTTGGTCAGCAGGGCTTCCAGGTAGTGGTCCAGCACGAGGTGTTCGGCGCCGCGACCGGTAAGTCGCCGGTGGCGGGCGATCTCCCGGCGGCCGTCATGGACGGTCAGGTCGTCCCAGGTGAGGGTGACGGTGACCTTGCGGTCGATGAAGCGGACGGGGACCGAGTACCTGCACATCTTCACGGTGATCATGCCGTAGCGGTCGACGCGGGGCGTGAGCGTGATGCCGGTGGCGAACGGATCGTCCGGCAAGGGCAGCAGATGGCCGGCCTCGCGGGCGCAGTCCTGCGCGATGGTCCGCATCCTCGCCCCAATCCGCCGCTCGTCCTCCTTCGCCTCGAACTCGGCGAGTTTGGCGTTGAGTTCGTCCAGGCTGTCCACCTGCGGCACCGGAGTAAGGTAGTTGCGGCGGAAGTAGCCGACCCTGGCCTTCGACTCCACCCTTCTCGTGGGCGCCGCGCAGGCCCGGCTCGCAGGAGAACGGAGTGAATCCATAGTGCTCATGGAAGGCGGTCCAGCGCGGGTTCTCCTCCCGAGAGCGACTGCGGAAGATCACTTTCTTCACGGCCGGGGCGAGGTTGATGCCCCTATGGATGTCAACTCACGGCTCCAGCGGAGTCTGGATGGTCAGCCGCCGTTTCTGAGGGAACGATCAGCCGGTAGATCTCGC
>NZ_JBIAKJ010000031.1:0-4548 GCF_042872365.1 Streptomyces sp. NPDC005263
CTGCGGCGGATAGTTCTTCATGACCACGAGATGTCCGTTCTCAGATCCTCAGGATCCAGTGTCTCGTGTGTCCAGGATCAAGGGTCAAGGCCCCACTGCCCCTCGCAGACGAAGGGCTGGCTCAAAACCTCTCCACGATCGACTGGCACACCCTCCAGCAGGTCCAGCTTGCGCGTTTGCCTGACGAACTTGTTGATGCTGCCGGCGACCACGTCAACCTTGCCGTACAGATGAGTAGCGGCGCCATTGGTGAGGAGTACATCTGGCACGGCATCGGCCTGCCCTGTGCCCGCGTGTGGGCCTTCCGACACGGAGCCCTGCGGCAGCACGCCGTTCGAGGAAGAGTCCTCCGGCCGGTCCGATCCTTGCCGCCGCCACGGCGGCCGCCAGCCGCCGGATCCATTCGGCTCCGGCTCACTGGGCTGGGGGGTGGCTGAATGAGCGGGCCCTAACGGCCCGAAATCCTGTTCTGACATGCACTGCCTCGTCTGTGATGGGGAACGGCGGACGCTGAGTGCGAGCGTCAGCGCCCAGGACTGTTGTGGTAGTAGGTGCCGACGCTGCCGATGACGTTGGTGTCTTTCATGGGCCCCAGGAACTGCATCGTGGTCCCGGAACCTGCAGGGGGCGGCGGCGGATCAGCCGGGACCGCGTCGGCGGCCGGGGGCAGTTCGGTGACATAGCCCTGCAGCGTCTCGGCCGCCATCCCCGGGACATGGAGCCGGCAGGGCTGCTCGAAGCTCTTGCCTTCAACGCGCGCGACAGCCGTCAGAAAGTGCGTCTGCTGCAGGTGCGGCGTGCGCCCGGCGTGCACGGTGCGGTCGAACACCGGTCCTGACAGGACGGCCGCGACGTAGGCCCCGTGCTTCGTCGCCGCGGTCATGGCCTGCCGCACTGCCTGGCTGTCGACCAGCCGGCAGGCCTCGTTGATGGCGTCGCCTCGGTGGTCAGGCAAAGAGAGGGGACCGACGTGGACGCTGACGCGGACCCAGATCGCGGATCCGCCGCGCAGCCGCGACTGGTCGTAGCGAGAAAGAGCCGCGTTCAGGTGGCCGAGCAGCGGGTCCACCAGCCGTGCAGTGTCACGCGCCGGCACCACGCAGATGGCGCCGTCGCCGGTGTCCCGGTAAGCACCCTCCCGCGAGCGGGGGTCGTCGAGCCCGCTCTGCGGGAAGACCGTGTTGAGGATGATGTCATCCAGGTCAGCACGGATCGGAGCCATCTTCGCTTCGGGAAGCTGGCTGTAGTTCCTCATGTCGACGACCAGGAGCGCATGCTCCGGGGGTACATCGAGACTGTCCGGAAGGACAGAAGCATCCATGGAAGCCGGGCCTTTCAGTCATGGCGGTCACAAGAGGTGCCATGCTGATTTAGGCCTTCTGCGGGTGGTGCCCAGGAATGGGCATCACTGTGATGCGGTGCGTCACGTTTCGGCACGGACGTGCCGTCGGATGGCCGCGATGTCGCGCACGACAAGCCCTCCGCCGGGGGTCGTGTCCAGCCAGCCCTGCTCGCGCCACGGCCTGAGAGCGGTGCCGACAGCGTTGCGGGAGGCACCGATCATCTGCGACAGCTCGGTTTGCGTGAGGCGGACCGACAGCTCGCGTGCTGTTGTTGAGGAGAGGTCCGCCAGGCGGGTCAGGGCCGAGGCCAGCCGGGCAGGAACCGACGCCGTGGCCAGCTCGAGCCGCACCGACTCCGCCTCACGTACGCGGGCGATGGCATGCCGCAGCAACGGCGCCAGTAAGTCGAACTTGTCCACGAAGGCAAGGAAGTCCGCGGCCGGGACGATGTGCACCACGCAGGTCTCCGCCGCAATGACTGACGCCGAGCGGGGCTGGGAGTCCAGCACCGCCAGCTCACCCAGCAGTTCACCGGCCCCCCGCACGGCCAGCAGGGTCCGTTCCCCCCTCTGGCCCGTCAGAGTCACGAGCGTGGAACCGGAATCCAGCAGGATCACATGCGTCCCGGGATCGCCCTGCCGTAACAGCACACTGCGCGCCGGCCGCGACCTCCGCGGTGCGAGATCACGCAACTGAGACCACAACTGCTCACCGATTACCGTGATATGCGGCTGATACACAGTCCCCCCAGGTGTGTCGCCCCTCACATCCGGATGATCTCAACATGGCATGTAGGTGATCAACAGCCCAATTCCGGCCACCGCCAGGGCAACCACCACCAGATCCACCGCCAGACGGACCGCCCGGAACTTCCGCCGCGCCAGAACGGCCATCACCGACAACCGTTTCTCCGCCAGGTGCCGTTGGCGCGCACTGCTCATCTCGGCAAAGGACGCCACCAGCAACCCGGCGTCCGCTCCCCGCCGCAACCCGAGCAGTTCGTCAGGCGCACCGGCCGGGGGAAGAACTGGGCGCAAAGCCCACAAGGCCGCGCCTACCGCCGCCGTCAACAACAACGAGGTTGACAGCAGCGCCACTTCAAGGCCGCTAGCGGCATTCACCCCGCACAACGTCGCCACGCCAGCCGTCAGAAGTCCCGCCGCAGCCCCGCACACGGCAGTGGCCTTGGCATCCGCTCGCTGCAGCTCGACGACCATGTCGGCAGCCATGGCCCGCAGCTGCAGCATTTGCTGCCCGTCTGCCCTCGCCACGTCACCGGCCCTGCGCCCCATGAGCACCCCCATGCGTCTCCAGGCGAAGCCCACCGCCGCATTGATGACTCGACTATGCTCCTCTTTCTTGCCAGGCGGTGCCCACCAGCGGGCCCCGTGCGGGCGTTGTAGGTCACGCAGGAGCGAGCGCCGCCGCAGAGGGCTCGGCGGACATTGACTTCGCTGTCAGGGTTCGACGTTGATGCCGTAGTCCGCGGCCAGGCCGACAAGCCCGGTGTCGTAGCCCTGGCCGACAGCACGGCGAAGTGGAACCCGGCGCCCACCCGACACGAGAGCCGGGCCCCTCAGCGTGCAGCAACCCGGAAAAGACCGCACCTCACAAACACAGAGTCCCCGTCAGCACACCGACGAGGACTCATGAACGATCGAGGCTAGACCTGCGGCGCGGTGGGCACCGCACTGCGGAACCAGTCTGTCGACCAGGTCTTGCGTACAGATTCCGCGCCCTGGTGCGCTGTTTGGTCTCCCCGGTGAGAGCAACTGGGCTGCTTGGTAACCCTGTTGACTGCTTCATCGCAAAAATGATCGAGTCTGGAGCGTACTTGCGAGTACGCAAAGAGGGCCATCGACCACGACCCTTGGGGGAACCATGCTGCAAAATTC
The DNA here is from genome assembly GCF_042872365.1 of Streptomyces sp. NPDC005263. NCBI lineage: Bacteria > Bacillati > Actinomycetota > Actinomycetes > Kitasatosporales > Streptomycetaceae > Streptomyces > Streptomyces sp. NPDC005263. Next base: position 3,239 of record NZ_JBIAKJ010000031.1, read on the forward strand.
TGTCCGTTCGCGGTTCAGAACCCAGTCCAGGCTGATGCTGGGAGCCGCTGCGCTCGCGTTGCTAGTGTCTCAGGCGGGCGGGGGAGCCGCGCACGCGGACGAAGCCGCAGATGACCTGCTGATGGTGTCCTCCGTGGCACCTGTAGGCGCCGAAATGCTCAGTCTGGATCAGCTCCAGTCGCAGGCCGCCGAAGGCCGCCTGACGGCCGAGGTCTCGCAGCAGGAAGTCGAGACCCAGACGGTCCCGGAGACCGTGGGACCGGCTGCTTCCTACGCGCGCCGTTCGGATACTCCTTCCGCAACGCCGTCTGATCCTGAACCCTTGGTATCTGCCACGGCAGCTGCGGCTGGCCTCTACCCGGAGCCCCCGCGGACCATGACGGCCGGGGAATGCGAGAAGGGGCTGGGAACCGACAAGAAGTTCTTCATCAAGTCTCGGTTCGCCGTCTGCTCCGGTGCCGAGTTCAGGCAGACCTGGATTCGTAACGGTACGCCGTCAGGAGAGAGCCGTTTCGTGCTTCTCGCCATCGGCACTGTGGCCAAGAACAGTCGCACCATGCACGTCCAGTACCGCTACACCCACCTGGATCAAACCGGCATCACAGGCACGAGCGGGTTGATGATCACACCGTCCGTGACAGTGCCGCAGAAGTGGCCGGCCAGCGCACAGTCCCACCAGGGCGGCCTCATTCCTGGAGCACAGAGCTGGGCTGCCCTCAAAGCGGAGTCGCAGCCGGGATTCATTCACGATCTGACGTTCGACAAGGGGCAGGGATCCAACCCGGACGACACCGTCTTCGCCGTCTATGAGCCATCGGTGAAGCTGCAGCCCACGGGCGGGTGGAGGATGACGGGCGCGCTGTCAGGCAGCCTGTTCTTCCTGGCGCCCCGCTGGGACACGGCAACCTACATCTCCCGCAGTGGCGGCGCCGTCTTCAGCTACGTGGTGTCCATGCCGTTCAGCACCAAAGCGGGAGCCAAGGAGCGGCTGGCGGCACAGCACATCAAGGACGCCTACACCAAGCCCACCGCCACCAAGCCGACGAACAGCAGCAAGAGCCTGCCCGGTCAAACAGCCGATCGGCCTCTCACCCGCCTCTACCACGACAAGCAGCGACGCACGGACAACCGGAACGAAGCCATCAAGACCTGCAAGAAAAACTGGGGGAACGACTACGCCAGCGGCGGCAAGGAATGCGACGAGTTTCCCTTCTCGGGCCTTGACCCTTGATCCTGGACACACGAGACACTGGATCCTGAGGATCTGAGAACGGACATCTCGTGGTCATGAAGAACTATCCGCCGCAGTT
>NZ_JBIAKJ010000032.1:0-2403 GCF_042872365.1 Streptomyces sp. NPDC005263
AGTAGCACGCTCAAGACCCGAAGCGGAGTGATCTAGCCATGGGCAGGTTGAAGCGGAGGTAAGACTTCGTGGAGGACCGAACCCACCAGGGTTGAAAACCTGGGGGATGACCTGTGGTTAGGGGTGAAAGGCCAATCAAACTCCGTGATAGCTGGTTCTCCCCGAAATGCATTTAGGTGCAGCGTCGTGTGTTTCTTGCCGGAGGTAGAGCACTGGATAGGCGATGGGCCCTACCGGGTTACTGACCTTAGCCAAACTCCGAATGCCGGTAAGTGAGAGCGCGGCAGTGAGACTGTGGGGGATAAGCTCCATGGTCGAGAGGGAAACAGCCCAGAGCATCGACTAAGGCCCCTAAGCGTACGCTAAGTGGGAAAGGATGTGGAGTCGCACAGACAACCAGGAGGTTGGCTTAGAAGCAGCCACCCTTGAAAGAGTGCGTAATAGCTCACTGGTCTAGTGATTCCGCGCCGACAATGTAGCGGGGCTCAAGCGTACCGCCGAAGTCGTGTCATTGCAGCATGAGGGCCAACGCCCGCTGTGATGGGTAGGGGAGCGTCGTGTGCCGGGTGAAGCCGCGCCGGAAGGCAGTGGTGGACGGTTCACGAGTGAGAATGCAGGCATGAGTAGCGATACACACGTGGGAAACGTGTGCGCCGATTGACTAAGGGTTCCTGGGTCAAGCTGATCTGCCCAGGGTAAGTCGGGACCTAAGGCGAGGCCGACAGGCGTAGTCGATGGATAACCGGTTGATATTCCGGTACCCGCTGTGAAGCGTCAAACATTGAATCAGGCGATGCTAAGTCCGTGAAGCCGTTCCGGACCCTTCGGGGAATGGAAAGTGGTGGAGCCGACGGACCAGACTTGTAGTAGGTGAGTGATGGGGTGACGCAGGAAGGTAGTCCATCCCGGGCGGTGGTTGTCCCGGGGTAAGGGTGTAGGACGTCAGGTAGGTAAATCCGCCTGGCAATAGTCTGAGACCTGATGCCGAGCCGATTGTGGTGAAGTGGATGATCCTATGCTGTCGAGAAAAGCCTCTAGCGAGTTTCATGGCGGCCCGTACCCTAAACCGACTCAGGTGGTCAGGTAGAGAATACCGAGGCGTTCGGGTGAACTATGGTTAAGGAACTCGGCAAAATGCCCCCGTAACTTCGGGAGAAGGGGGGCCATGTCTGGTGATCCGTTTTACACGGTGAGCTGGGTGTGGCCGCAGAGACCAGCGAGAAGCGACTGTTTACTAAAAACACAGGTCCGTGCGAAGCCGTAAGGCGATGTATACGGACTGACGCCTGCCCGGTGCTGGAACGTTAAGGGGACCGGTTAGTCAAGATTCGTCTTGGCGAAGCTGAGAACTTAAGCGCCAGTAAACGGCGGTGGTAACTATAACCATCCTAAGGTAGCGAAATTCCTTGTCGGGTAAGTTCCGACCTGCACGAATGGCGTAACGACTTCTCGACTGTCTCAACCATAGGCCCGGTGAAATTGCACTACGAGTAAAGATGCTCGTTTCGCGCAGCAGGACGGAAAGACCCCGGGACCTTTACTACAGTTTGATATTGGTGTTCGGTTCGGCTTGTGTAGGATAGCTGGGAGACTGTGAAGCTTGGACGCCAGTTCAGGTGGAGTCGTCGTTGAAATACCAGTCTGGTCGTGCTGGATGTCTAACCTGGGTCCGTGATCCGGATCAGGGACAGTGTCTGATGGGTAGTTTAACTGGGGCGGTTGCCTCCTAAAGAGTAACGGAGGCGCCCAAAGGTTCCCTCAGCCTGGTTGGCAATCAGGTGTTGAGTGTAAGTGCACAAGGGAGCTTGACTGTGAGACCGACGGGTCGAGCAGGGACGAAAGTCGGGACTAGTGATCCGGCGGTGGCTTGTGGAAGCGCCGTCGCTCAACGGATAAAAGGTACCCCGGGGATAACAGGCTGATCTTCCCCAAGAGTCCATATCGACGGGATGGTTTGGCACCTCGATGTCGGCTCGTCGCATCCTGGGGCTGGAGTCGGTCCCAAGGGTTGGGCTGTTCGCCCATTAAAGCGGTACGCGAGCTGGGTTTAGAACGTCGTGAGACAGTTCGGTCCCTATCCGCTGCGCGCGTAGGAATATTGAGAAGGGCTGTCCCTAGTACGAGAGGACCGGGACGGACGAACCTCTGGTGTGCCAGTTGTTCTGCCAAGGGCATGGCTGGTTGGCTACGTTCGGGAGGGATAACCGCTGAAAGCATCTAAGCGGGAAGCCTGCTTCGAGATGAGTATTCCCACCCCCTTTGAGGGGTTAAGGCTCCCAGTAGACGACTGGGTTGATAGGCCGGATCTGGAAGCACGGTAACGTGTGGAGGTGACCGGTACTAATAGGCCGAGGGCTTGTCCTCAGTTGCTCGCGTCCACTGTGTTGGTTCTGAAACCACGAA
>NZ_JBIAKJ010000034.1:0-1362 GCF_042872365.1 Streptomyces sp. NPDC005263
AGGTTGATGCCCCTATGGATGTCAACTCACGGCTCCAGCGGAGTCTGGATGGTCAGCCGCCGTTTCTGAGGGAACGATCAGCCGGTAGATCTCGCGTGCGACATAGCGCTTGAGGCACCTGATGATCTCCCGGCGCGTCTTGCCCTCGGCCAGCCGTCGCTGGAGGTAGTCCCGGGAACGGTCCTCCCAGCGGAGTCGGCTGAGGACGATCCGGTAGAGGGCAGCGTTGGCCTGTCGGTCGCCTCCACGGTTGAGCCGGCGTCGCTGGGTCTTACCGGATGACGCCTCAACGGGGCTGGTGCCGCACAAAGCCGCGAATGATGCCTCGTTGGCGAGGCGCTCGGGGTTGTCACCGGCCGCGACCAGCAGAGTCGCGGCGCTGTCCGGACCCACGCCGCGCACGTCGAGAAGACCGGGGACGCTTGCTTCGACGCCTTCGGCTATGCGCTTGTTGAGGTCGTCGATCTCCTCCGTCAGGTGCTGGATGCGGTGAGCCAGCAGCTTCAGGACGTGTCGCGCGGTGCCTGCAGGGCTTGCGACCTCCGTGTCCCCCAGCTCGGCGCACCGCTTGAAAAGGCGCGGATTGCTCAGCCCGGCCAGCGACTCGCGCAGCGCGGCGTCCGCCGAGACCAGAACGCTCTTGAGCTGGTTGATGGCCTGGGTCCGGGACTTGATCGCGGATCCCTTCGCCAGCTTGAGCAGCCGCAACATCTCGACGCGGCCGTCGCTGGCCTTCGCGGCCGCGGTCGCACGCCCGGACAGCACGGCGCGAGCCGCGGCCTCGGCATCGATGGCATCGGTCTTGCCGCGGCGTCGGCGTACTGCTTTGTCCGGCTGGTTGACCTCGGTCACATCGATGCCCTCGGCGCCCAGGTGGCGGGCCAGCGCGGCGCCGTAGGAGCCAGTGCACTCAACGCCAGCCCGCCGCAGCGTGCCGAACGACCGGGCCCAGGACACGAGTTGACGATATCCATCAGTCGTCGCCGGGAATGTGCGTCCGTCCAGGGCGACGCCGAGAACGGTGACGATGGCTGCCGCGTGGACATCCTTATGCGTGTCGACGCCGAGCAGGACCTCCTCTACAGAATCGGACGGGACGTGACACGGGGCATTGGGCTGCGTGACGCTGGGCAAGGTCGCCTGTCTCCTGATCGCCTCGGGAACGGTGGCCACCCGCCGGGCCGGGGAGGTCAAGACTGTGACGGTGCCTGTCGCGAAGGCCCCTATCGGGACACATCTCCTGCCCGGCGGCAGCCGATACCGCTTCGGGCAGTGACCGACAGATCAACACTCAGGGCACGAAGCCAGTCGTAGCGCGAGTCAGGCCACCGCTCGAAGCGGCACCCGATCATCCTCACAGTC
>NZ_JBIAKJ010000035.1:0-1297 GCF_042872365.1 Streptomyces sp. NPDC005263
GGGCCTTGACCCGGAATCTTGGACACGGGCTATGCGGCTTCGGCCAGGGTAGTTGATGTTGTGTCGAGTGCTGTCTCGTAGGCGATGGGGCTGCGTTGTCCGAGGCTGGAGTGTCGGCGTCGGGTGTTGTAGCGGTTGAGCCAGCGGAACGCGTCGAGACGGGCCTCGCGTTCGCTGGACCAGCGCTTTCGGCCCTGGAGCGTCTCGCGTTTGAATGTCGCGTTGAAGGACTCGGCGAGCGCGTTGTCCGCCGAGCTGCCGATCGTGCTCATGGACTGGCGGACGCCGGCCCGGCGGCAGGCGTCGCCGAAGGCCCGGCTGGTGTACTGGGCCCCGTGGTCGGTGTGCATGACCGCCTTGGCGAGGCTGCCGCGGGTCCGTTCGGCGGCGGCCAGGGCGTCGGTGACGATGTCGGTGCGCATGTGGTCCGCGATCGCCCAGCCGGCCAGGCGGCGTGAGGCGAGGTCGATGACGGTGGCCAAATAAAGGAACTTCCCGCCCTCCAGCGGGAGATAGGTGATGTCGCCGACGTACTTCGTGTTCGGCTGGCTTGCCGTGAAGTCGCGGCCGATCAGGTCCGGGGCCTTCGCCGCGGCCGGGTCCGCAACAGTGGTGCGGTGCCTGCGACGCAGCCGCACGCCTGCCAGACCGATGCTCCGCATCACCCGCGCGATCCGCTTGTGGTTGACTCGCTCGCCCGCCTCGCGGAGCTCGGCCGTGATCCTGGGGACGCCATAGGTGCCGTCCGACTCGCGGTGCACGGCCCGTATCCGGGCGGCGAGGCGGGCGTCGGACGCCTGCCGGGCGGCCCGGTCCGCGGCCGTCCGACGCCAGTAGTAGAAGCTGGAGCGGGCGATGCCCAGGATGGTGCACAGCCGCTTCACGCCGTAGCGGCGGTGGTGGTCGGCGACGAACTGGAAGCGGTTCACCAGCGCGTCTCCCCGGCGAAATACTTCGCCGCCTTGCGCAGGATCTCGCGTTCCTCCTCCAGCTCGCGGACCTTCTGGCGCAGAGCGGCGTTCTCCGCCTCCAACGGTGTCGGCGGCTCGGTCGGCACTTCCGCCCGGCGCCCCCGGGGCCGGCTCGCTCCGGCCGCTCGGACCCAGTTCCGCAGGGTCTCGGGGTTGATCCCCAGATCGGCGGCGACCTGCCTGATCGTCGCCTCGGGCCGCGACTGGTACAGCGCGACCGCGTCCGCCTTGAACTGCGGCGGATAGTTCTTCATGACCACGAGATGTCCGTTCTCAGATCCTCAGGATCCAGTGTCTCGTGTGTCCAGGATCAAGGGTCAAGGCCC
>NZ_JBIAKJ010000036.1:0-1232 GCF_042872365.1 Streptomyces sp. NPDC005263
CTAGTGCCGCATCAAGCTTCGTTCGCCCTGTCGTGATGTGTCGCCCAGTTGCTGCGTCGGGAAGTCCCAGAGGGCCAGAATGATCACGTGGCTGAACGCGTGCGGGTCCGGGAAATTGATGACGACGAGGGCAGGCGGTTGCTGCGGATCATCCGCAGAGGCACTGGCTCGGTGGTGACCTGGCGGCGGGCCCAGATGGTGCTGTTATCCGCGCAGGGCATGCCGGTGACGAAGATCGCCGAGGTGACGTTCACCAGCGACGATCGGGTCCGCGACGTGCTCCACAATTTCAACGCGGACGGCTTCGACTCGCTGTATCCCAAGTACAGGGGCGGCCGGCCGAAGACCTTCACCCTCCCCGAACGCCGGGAGATCAAGAAGATCGCCAAGTCGAAGCCGGCCGAGCACGGCCTGCCGTTCTCGACCTGGAGCCTGGCCAAGCTGGCCGACTTCCTGGTCGCCGAGGGGGTGGTCGACGACATCAGCCACGAGGGCCTGCGCATCCTGCTCCGCGAGGAGGGCGTCTCCTTTCAACGCGTGAAAACCTGGAAGACCTCACGCGACCCGGACTACGCGGCCAAGAAGGCCCGCGTCGAGCACCTCTACGCGATCGCCGACGGTGAGGTCATACCCGAGGAAGGCGAGCCCGAAGTCATCTTCTGCATGGACGAGTTCGGGCCGCTCAACCTCCAGCCGCACCCCGGCCGGCACTGGGCCGAACGCGGCGGCCGGCACAAGGACCCCGACCGTGATCCCCGGCCTCGTCGGCGGGCGACCTACACCCGCCCACACGGGGTCCGTCACCTGTTCGCCGCCTACGACCTGGCCAAAGACCAGCTCTACGGGCACATCAAGAAGACCAAGAACAGGTCGAAGTTCCTGGAGTTCTGCCGCTACCTGCGCTCGCTGCACCCGGTCGAGAAGCGCATCGCGATCGTCTGCGACAACTACTCACCGCACCTGACGACGAAGCGGTGCCAGCGGGTCGGGACGTGGGCCGCGGCGAACAACGTGGAAATCGCCTACACCCCGACCAACAGCTCCTGGCTCAACCGGATCGAGGCCCAGTTCACCGCCCTGCGCTACTTCGCTCTCGACGGCACCGACCACGCCAGCCACAAAGAGCAAGGAAGCATGATCCGCCGCTACATCATCTGGCGCAACAAGCATGCTGCCGACGACCGCCTCCGTGACGTGGTGAACAGGGCGAACGTTGCCTGATGCGGCACTAG
>NZ_JBIAKJ010000037.1:0-1217 GCF_042872365.1 Streptomyces sp. NPDC005263
GGGCAGTGACCGACAGATCAACACTCAGGGCACGAAGCCAGTCGTAGCGCGAGTCAGGCCACCGCTCGAAGCGGCACCCGATCATCCTCACAGTCATAGCGCACCTTGCCGCGAGGGACGCCGCCCAGCACGCTGAGAGCGTGGACGTGGCCCTCGAAGAACGCCTCCTGGCCGCACGAGGCGAAGATGCGGTGCACCGCCTTGCCGGAGTACGACAGGCGCATCGCGAACAGGAACACCTTGACCTGCTCGCCGGCCAGACGGATCGTCACGTCCCCGAAGTCGACCTCGGCTTCCGCTCCCGGCAAGTGGGTCTGCGGGATGAACGCGTTCAACGGTCCGCGTCCCGCCTCTATCCGTATCTGCGGGCGGCGATCAGCGACATAGGCCCGCACCATCGGATAGGTCACCTCCACCGCACCGTGCTCGTCCAGCAGCCGGTCGAAGATCCGCTTGACGGTGTGCCGCTGCTTGCGCGGCGCGTCCAGATCCGCCCGCAGCATCTGGTCGATCACCGGCTTGAACACGTCCAGCCGCGTCTTGCGGGGCGGCAGCTGCTTGCGCGGCTCCGGCCAGACGGACTCCACGGCCGCCTTCACCGTCCGGAAACCCACCCCGTACTTGCGCTGCAAGGCCCGGTTCGACATCCCCGCCCGGACATCACGGCGGATCGCCGCGTACAGATCGACCTTGGACTTCGGTGGCACCGGCGCCCCCTCACCACGCAGAGCACTCCCAGCCTCCCACCGCAAGCACCCAAGTGGTGTCAAAACTCAGCGATATTACTCTCCGCCAACACCGTGCGGTGTCGCCGTCGACCGACAACCGGTGTCAGAACTCACTGACAAAGCCACCGGTAGGAGCGCAGCGCGGCGAGCTTGTTCTCCCACGCTTCCTCGCCCGGCTCCCACACCATCCCGGCCTCCGGCGCGTCCAGCAGGGTCTTGCGCCGCTCCTCCAGTTCGCCTGCCCGCAGCGCCTTCCTCTGCTGGTGGACCCAGCGCCCCAGCGGAAATCCTTCGTGACCCCCACTTGCACCTCGACGTCGTAGGGCACGGCGTAGAGGCCGGTGATCTCGTTCTCGTTCCGCCAGCGCAGCAGGGCCTGGTAGCCCTCCAGCCATGTGAGTGGGTGATCTGGTGGCATTGGGTGGGTGTCAGCAGGGCGGGGGTGCTGAGTGCTTGTGCCAGGGGCTCGTATGCGGGTCGGTTCGCTGT